>NZ_JAQTWL010000006.1 GCF_028689295.1 Rhodoferax sp. | reverse complement strand
GCCAATAAAACCGTCCTTGCGAGGAACGTCGTGACGCGGCAATCTGTGCGCGGCATCGGGCCTGATTTAGGATACCTGCAATGACCAAACCCGGCCGCAACGACCCCTGCCCCTGCGGCAGCGGCAAGAAGTACAAGCACTGTTGCGAGCGCAACGCCGCCGCGCCTCAAACAGTCGGCACCGGCACCCGGCCAACGCAAGCCAGCCATTTGCCCCGGCCGCCCGTGCGCCAGCCTGATGCCGCCGCCAGCCTCATTGACCAGGGCAATGCGCTGATGCTGCAAGGCCGGTTGAATGACGCCATTGCCTGCTACCGCCAGGCGCTTGTGCGCCAGCCGGACTCAACTGCCGCCTACGGCAACCTGGGCACGGCGCTGGATGCGCTGGGGCACTTGGACCAGGCTGTTGAGTGCTTCGAGCAGGCGCTCCTGCGCGACCCCGATGATGCCGGCGTGCACGTTAATTTTGGCAATGCGCTCAAGCACCACGGCCGGCTGGACCAGGCCATTGCGCACTACCGCCGGGCGCTTGCGCTGCAACCTGATTTTGCCGGCGCCTGCTACAACCTGGGCAAGGCGCTGCAAGACCAGGGCCTGTTCGATGAGGCCATCAGCCACTACCGCCAGGCGCTGGTGCTCAAGCCCAATTACGCCGACGCCTACCTCGACCTGGCGCGGGCGCTGCTGCAACAGGGCCAGTTGGACGAGGCGGTTGCCATTTACCGCAAGGTGCTGAACCACCTGCCGGACAACGCCCGCGCCTTCAGCAACCTGTTGTTTGCCCTGCAAAACCTCAGCACCTGTTCTCCCGCCGAGCTGTTCCAGGAACATCTGCGTTATGCCGAGCGCATCGAGGCGCCGCTCAAGCCCGGCTGGCAGCCGCACACCAACAGCCGCGACCCCGAGCGCCGCCTCAAGGTGGGCTATGTCTCGGGGGATTTTCACCGCCATCCGGTGGCCTATTTCCTGGAACCCATCCTGGCCCACCATGACAAGTCGCAAGTTGAGATTTTTGGCTACAGCAACAACAGATTCAGCGACCTGCATACCCAGCGCATTGCCAGCGCCATGGACCACTGGCTGGTTTGCAGTGGCCTGAGCGACGATGAATTGGCCCAGCGCATCCGTCTTGATGCCATCGACATCCTGGTCGATCTGTCGGGCCACACGGCGCTCAACCGCCTGCCGGTTTTTGCCCGCAAGCCCGCGCCGGTGCAGGCCAGTTACATCGGCTACCCCGGCAGCACCGGTTTGAGCGCCATGGATTACCGCATCAGCGACCCCTGGCAAGACCCCGTGGGCCTGACCGAGCGCTACCACAGCGAAACGCTGGTGCGCATTCCTGGCGGCATGGCTTTTGCGCCCGAGCCCGATGCGCCCGATGTGAATGCGCTGCCAGCCTTGCATTCTGGTGAGCTGGTGCTGGCTTGCCTGAACGGGCTCAACAAGCTCAACCCGGCGGTAGTCAGCCTGTGGGCGCGCATTCTGCTCGCCCTGCCGCAAGCCCGGCTGCTGCTGGGCAATGTGACTGACAGCGGCATCCGCCAGCGCCTGACAGATTTGTTCGGCGCAGCGGGCATTGGCCCTGAGCGGCTCATCTTGCAGCCGCGCGTGGCCATGGCCGAGTATCTGGAACTTCACCACAAAATCGACCTGGCGCTCGACCCGTTCCCCTACAACGGCGGCACCACCACCATGCATTCGCTGTGGATGGGCGTGCCGGTCATCACGCTGGCCGGTAGCCATGCGGTATCGCGCCTGTGCGCCGCCCACCTGTCACGCGTCGATCTGGACGAGTTCATCACGCACAGTGAAGACGAGTATTTGCAGTGCGCGGTGAAGTTCGCCAACGACCTGCCCAAGCTCAACGAGGTGCGCCAGTCACTGCGCCAGCGCATGACCGCCGCAGAATGCGACCCCGCCGCCATCACCCGCCAGCTCGAAGCCGCTTACCGCACCATGTGGCGCGCCTGGTGCGTGTCGTCATTGAGAACATTACCGTCATTGCGAACCTCATCTCCGTCATTGCGAACAAAGTGAAGCAATCCATGAATTCCGAATACATGGATTGCCACGCTACGCTCGCAATGACAATCCTGTAGTCATTGCAGTGACAACCGGCCTCGTCATTACGAGCGCAACCTCCTCACCACGAGCGCAGCGTGGCCATTACGAAAACAGCCCCGTCATTGCGAACACAGCCCCGTCATTGCGAACACAGCCCCGTCATTACGAACACACTCCCGTCATTGCGAACGAAGTGAAGCAATCCATGACTTTGGTTTTGTGCATTACATTTCAGAAAATCACCAACCACACCAAGCCCATGCAGCCCGCCATCTACATCCTGGCCAGTCAACTCCGGGGCACGCTCTATGTGGGCGTGACATCCGACCTGATCAAGCGAGTCTGGCAGCACAAGAACAATCTGGTTGATGGATTTACCAAGCAATATGCCGTGCACACACTGGTCTATTTTGAATTGCATGCAAGCATGGTGAATGCGATAAGTCGAGAGAAACAACTCAAAGCCGGGTCACGCGCGAAAAAAATGGCGTTGATCGAAGGGATGAATCCGTTGTGGGACGATTTGTATCCGGGTTTGCTGTAGCGCAGGCCATTCACAAAGGCTGTCATTGCGAGCGTAACGCGGCAGTCCATGTATAAATGCTGTCATTGCGAGCGTAGCGCGGCAATCCATGCAGTCCGGAATTCATGGATTGCTTCACTTCGTTCGCAATGACGTCCCCGTCACTGCGAGCGTAGCGCGGCAGCCCATGCAGATTGGAGGCATGGATTGCTTCACTTCGTTCGCAATGACGAAGGGGCGTGCGCAATGACGGAGCTACGTTCGCAATGACAACCATTTCTCCACCAAGCAACTCCTCGCGCCATCCGTGAGTTTTCAATAGGTCTTGGGGTTGTGATCGTTGCCGTGGCACATCAGCGTGCAGCTTTTGGCCGCCGGGTTGAAGGTAATGGGGTTGCCGCCCGACTGCGTCACCACCGCAATGCCGCCGACATCAAACGTCACGAAATTGATCAGGCGGGTCTGCGTGCGTGAGCCATGCGCATCGTGGCAGGTGGCGCATGAAGTCGGGCTGACGCTGGTGCTCAGGTGTTTCGCATGCGGGAATTTGCCGGGCACGGTCGTGGTCAGCAAATCGTTTTGGTCGTGGCATTTGTAGCACATCGCAAATTCAGTGGCCGACTCGATCACGGTACTGGCGCTGTTGTAGTTGCGCTCCAGCAGCGGCGCATAGTTGGAGCCGTGCGGACCGGCTGGATTGGTGCCACCCGCCGTCCAGCCATCGTTGTTATGGCAACTGCCGCAGCCAATCCGGCTCAGGTACGTCAGGCCCGAGCCCGCCACGAAGCTGTTATTGGGGATGGTCAGGTTTTTCCCCGCTGCCGCCACCGGATGATAAGACGCGTTGGCCGGGTCGAACTCCAGCCGCACATTGCGCTCGTTGTCCTGGCGCGTGATGCTGGTGGTGGTGGCCTGGCTCAGGCCGTGGCACTTGTAGCAAACCTCCTGCTGAAAAGTGGCCGCCGCCACCGGGCTGCCAGCCTGGTTGATGCCGCGCACGCCCTTTAATGGCCCGGTGACATTGGGCACCGTGGCGGTGCTGGCATCGGCCGCGTGGGGGTTGTGGCAGTCGGCGCAACTGACATGGCGGGGCATCAGACTCGCATCTTCCTTGGGCTCGTGGGTCCAGGGGTCGATGTCGATCGTATGGCGCGAGGTTTTGGTGAATTCGGCGCTTAAATTGAAGTTGGTGTTGGCCACCAAGCCGCTATGGCACACGGTGCAATTGGCCGCCTCGCCGGTTTGCGCCAGCAGCCCCTTGCCATGGCCGGCCGCGTGGGAGCGGTGGCAGTTCAGGCAGGCGTTGTCTTCCACCGTGGTGTAGCCGCCGCTGGGCCAGGGGTTGGTGTCGGTCTCGGTGCCGCGAAACTCAGCGGTAGAACTGGCGTGGCCCTGGAGCGGGTTAGGGGTGACGCTGGGCCAGCCCGTGGGCCGGTGGCAGGTGGTGCACAGCGCGCCCTTGACCGGGTCAAAGCGCATGAACTTGGCGCGCTCCACATGCGCGTCGTGGCAACTGGTGCACTGCACTTGGCCGCTCACGTCCAGATGCAGGGTGCTGGGCGCCCCGATGGGGTCCACCAGTTCGCCGCGGTCTGTCGCCAACTGGCTGTTGTAGGTGAAGGATATCGGGTGGTCATTGGACAAATCGGTGCCAAGCACGCCAGCACCGGTGAGCTTGTCCAGCGTGAACTGCACGCCGCCAGGTGAACGCAGCAGCGTGCCCATGGCCAGCGTGCCGTCGTGGCACGACAGGCACAGGCGCGAACTGCCGGTGGGCTGCGTCGGCACGGCCTTGAGCGTGGAGCTGGTGTAAAGGGTGTAGGTGGCGGCTGACAGCGTCCGGTTCCACAGCGACCTTGCCGGGCTGGCGTTGTGCGGCGTGTGGCAAAACACGCAGGTGCCGGCGGGCTCGGTCTCTGGCACCTTGACGGTACCCGGGCCCGATGGCGTGAGGTTGTGCCTGGTATTGGCAATGCCACTCATGACCTGGACCGGGTACAAGCCGGCCACCCCTGCCAGCAACAGCCCCAGCAGCCCGGCCCGCAGGCGATTCCAGTCAAATTTGGCGTTCATTTTGCTTGCTCCTTTTGCGTCGCAATGGCGCCCAGAAACACCTGTACCCGCTGGTTGTAGGCATCGGCCACATAGACCTTGTCTTCTTTGGAAATAAATATGCCGCGCGGCAGTGTCAGCTGGCCCGGCTGCTCGCCGCGTTCGCCAAAGGCGAGCAGCAACTGGCCGCTCTGGTCAAAGATCTGCACCGCATCAAACAGCGCATCGACCACATAGTAGTGGCCCCCGGCGTCCACCGCCACGCCCTTGGGCGCGGCAAAGTCGCCGCTGCCGTTGCCATTGTGGCCAAACTTCCACAAGAAATCGCCGTTCGGGCCGAGCGCCTGAATGCGAAAGTTCAGCGCGTCGGTGACCACCAGCGCGCCATCTGCCGCCAGCGCCATATGGGTGGGAAAGTTGAACTGGCCGTTGCCACGGCCGCTGTCGCCCAAATGGCGCAGCACCGTGCCATTGCCGTCGAACACGGTGATGCGGTGGCGCCTGGAGTCGAGCACATAGAGCTGTTGTGCGGCCTCACTCCAGGCCACACCCGCCGGGCGCTCCAGCTCCGGGCTGGCAAAGGTGCGCAGCAGCGCGCCGTCGCGGCCCAGCAAAAACACCTTGTTGAGCGCGGTGTCGGCCACAAACACGGCGCCATCCGCGCGCAGCGCCAGCGCCACCGGCGACACCAGCGCCTCGCCTTCAATTGTGGTGATCTGGCTGGCCTGCTTGCGCGGCCGGTCCAGCAGCCACAGCGACTGAGATCCGGGGTCGGCCACATAGAGCACGCCAGCGGCCTCGGCCGCCGCAGACGGCCGCACAAACTGCCGCGCGGCGGCGCCGGTCAGGGCATCGGCCAGGCGCCGCCACCAGGGCAGCTCGACACCCCAGTCCTGCGGCCCGGCCACGCTTTGCAGGTATTTGATGCGCGGCGGCTCGGGCGGCTTGGGCCAGACCAGGGCGGCCAGGGCGGCGGGGTCCAGGGCGGGCGCTGGCGGCGGGCTGCTGCAGCCGCCGGCCAGCAGCAGCAACGACAAGGCCACCAGCCAGCTCTTGAAAGCGTGGCTCATCGAAATGACCTCGTGATGGCAATGTCGAAGCGCTGGCTGGCGGACTGCGTGCCGCCGGTGGTCAGGTAGTCGAAAGTCACGCCCGAAGAAAGCGCCAGTTGGCCCCAGCCCCAGCGTGTGCGCGCGCCCACCTGCAACACCGAGGTGTTGCCGCCCCCGCTGCCGGTGCTGTTGGCGACACCCACAAAGGCGGTGTTGTTCCAGCCGCCAGACGTGCGCCAGTTGATCGAGCTGCGGGCCGTGAGCGTTGTGGTCTGGCTGTCGGGCATCTGGTAGCGCACCTTGATGGCATCGGCGCTGAACGCCATGTCCCAGTTATTGGCAGGCCGCCAACGCAGTGACGCCGTGACCTGGGCCCGGTCATAAGCCTGCAGCGGCGCGCGGTAGCGATCAAGACTTGCGTTGCCGAGCGCATCCATCTCATACATGCGCCCGCTGCCTTGCAGCGACAGGCGGGTGGTGTCCTCTTGCGTCTGGCCCGCAACATCGGTCCTGATGCTGCGCACATGGTTGGCCCTGGCCGTTGTCTGCAGACCGCGCCAGCCGCCGCGCAAGCTGAGACCAAAACTGTCGCTGCTGGTGCTGTTCAAAAAGCGGGCTTCACCAACCAGCGGGGTTCTTTCCGACTGCTGGTGCTGGTAGGTCGCCCCGATCCAGCCGTAGTCCACCGCCACACCATAACCTGCGTTCAGGGTCTCGTACTCGAGGCTGGGGTCCAGCTCGAAATCATAGGTCACCCGGAGCTTGTCGCCGAGCGCAACCGGCGGATCGGGTGACAGCGGGTCCTGGATCAGCGTGATGTAAACATCATTGCCGACCCGCTCCACGGTGTAATCGGTGCCAAGCGCAAGCTCACGAATATCCAGCGCGTCCTGCACGTTGAACACCCTGATGCTGCTTTCGATCACAAAAGTCTTGCTCAGCTTAAAAACCTGGTCCAGCGCGGTCGCCTCGACCTGCTCAAAGAAATTGACCACGCCGACACTCAGCGCATTGACGTCGCGCTGGTAGCCGCCCGACCAGTTCATGCTCAAGCCGCCGCCGCCGGGCAGGCTGTGCTGGTAGCTCTGGCTGAGTTGGCCGCTGTAATTGGTCAGCGTGCCAACCGGCAGGGTGATCTGGTTGCCGCTCAGCGCCACGGACGTCATGAGGTTTTCATACAGACGATGCGACAAGGAGAAGCTGCCGCTGTGCTGCGTCGTGCTCACGCCCTCGATCTCTTCATTGCTGAAGATGTAGCTGTAGTCGGTGGACAGGTTGGTCAAATGCGCGATGTGCAGGGTCCCGGTGGCCGCCAGCGTGTTGCTGGGCAGCAGCCCGCTGTGCGTTGAATACGACAGGCTGGAGCCAAAATTGCGGTTCAGTCCGGGGCCGAAGTCCTGGGTATAAAACAGGTTGGCGCTCTGCGACCGGTTGCTCGGCTGCTCCGCGTTGCTCAGCTCGTTGGCCAGGTAGCGAAACCTGAGGTCGGCCGTGGTAAAGCCTTTGTCGGCAGACACTTCGACCGTGCTCTGGCTCTGGTCGCGCTGGCTGACACGCTCAAAATAGGTGGTGGTGTCGTGGCGGCGCTCCTGGCGCACGCGCAGGTCGGCGCTCAGCCACGGGCCGCCCCAGTTTTGCAGAAAGCTGTCTTCCTTGAGCCTCAGGCTGAAACCGACGTTTTCAAAAGTGCCCTCGGTGCGCGCGCCGAAGTCCTGGTTGGCCTCGGTCTGGCTGCGGTTGGCATAAAGCTGCATGGGGTAGGGCTTTTGCTCCAGAATGCTGGCATCCAGGTTGTAGCCGATCGCCTGGTCGGCGGCGCTGCTGTCTGAATACGAGCCGCTGTAGGAGTTCTGGTTAAGGCCCAGTTGCAGCCCCAGGCTGGCGTTGACCAGGCGCGGGTCCAGCACATAAAGGCCGCTGCCCCGCAGGTAAAACCATTCGCGCAGGTTCCGGCTCGAGGTGCTCAGGCTGCTGCTGTCAGATTCCCTGGACTGGCTGGACTGGTCGTAGCGCAGCCCGACGCCCCCGGTCCACTTGCCACGGCCAAACTTCCAGTCGATGGCGGCCCCGCTGGTGGCAGGCACCGCGCCTGCCACCAGGGCGAGCAACAAGGGCATGGACCAGGGGGGCAAAGACCTCATTTGCGATGGCAGCGCGAGCAGCTCTCAAAGCCCACGCCAAAGGCGGGCTGTCCCTTGTGGCAGACGCCGCAGAACTTTTTTTCATCGATCAGCGCCATGGTGATTTTGGCGCTGCCGGCCTTCATCTCGAAGCCGACTTTCTTGTTGTGACACACATAACACTTGTACTTGACGCGGTGATTCCAGTGCGAAAAAATGGCCGGCGGAAAGTCTTCCTCGCCCTTGGTCTTGCGCTCGAAGGTGATGTCGCCCAGCACCGGCGCCGCCAGCGCAGGCGCGGCCAGCGCCAGCAGCAGACAAGCGGCCATGAGTCTGCACAAGAGTAGGACCTTCATGATTTTTTGATCGGCTTGTGGCAGCCCTTGCAGCCCGAGGGCTGGGCCAGCGCCACCTTGTCGTGGCAAACACCGCAGTACTTGCCCTCGTCGATGGCCTCCATGGTGATGGTGGCGGCGCCGGCCTCGCGCTTGAAGATGGCGTTGTGGCAGTTGGTGCAGGTGAGCCACTGGGTGTGCACCTTGTGCGAGAAGATCACCATGCGCGCCGGTTTGCCCGAGGTGGACAGCTCGATGTCGTCTTCGGAGGTTTTGCCCTCGTCGGTGTCACTGGCATTGATGATGCCGCTGGGGCTGATGGCCTTGCTCGCCAGCGCGGCAGACCAGTCGATGTTGTCGTCGTCGTCCTTGGGCAGTTTCTTGAAGATGTCGGGCCAGTTGGGCGGTGCGCCGGTCTTGAGCAGGCCCTCCACCATGGCCACATATTCTGCGGAAATGATGAGCACTTGCGGCTTGGGCACGGTGCGGCGTGGCTGGCGCGGCGGCGGCTCGTTGGAGACCTGCTCGCTTGGCGGGGGCATGTCGAACAGCATGGCCATCATCGGCGGGGAGGCGCTGCAGGCCGCCAGCACCAGCACCAGCACCAGGGCCAAGGCCAGCATGCGGCCCAGGTGCTGCCGAAATCTCGGGACATTCAAAGCCATCAGATCAACCAATATTGCTGCTGCACATTACCAAATTTTAACCGTACAAGTTACGAGTCTATTGCATGCCGGGAGTTCCACTGCGTGACTGAAAAAAGGGCGCTGACCCGAAAGTCAGCGCCCTTTGCGCGGGATAAGAAAGCGCTGGGCTTAGCTTATTTGATGTGGCACTGCAGGCAGATGTAACCGCTGGCCTGGGTGGAGCCGTTGTTGGTGCCGCGCAGCATCCAGTCGTCCACGGTTTGCTTGTTGTGCGGATCGTGGCAAGTGGAGCATTCCATGCCGGTCAAGCCAGCCGAGGTACCGGCCGAGATGTTGGTGCCGTTGTCCTGGTACAGCTTGATCAGCGCGGCCTGGTTGCCTGCGCCATTGGCAGCAGGGTAGCTTGCGCTGACAGCCAAACCACCGCCGGCGCTGCCGGAGCTGATCTGGTGCGGGTTGGCTTGGAACTCGTTGAGCACCACGCTGCCACCGGTGGTCACACCGTTGTAGGTGCCAACAGCATTAGCCAGCGGGTAAGGCATGCCGATGGGGTGGGTACCAGCCAGGCTGCCGGCAGAGCCGATGATGAACTGCGGACGTTGAGCCGTCGAGGTGAAGGTGGCAGTGCTGATCGTCGTGCTGTAGCTGGTGGGAATGTCGCCGACCTTGAAGCTGTTCAGCGTGGCATTCAAGCTGCCACGGGCCAGGGCAACGTCACCAATGGCAACGGCGCCGTCATGGCAGGCCAGGCACTTGACTGACGGGCCTTTGTAGCCAGCTGCCAAAGTAGCGAATGTGGTGCCGCCGTCTGTCAGGGAGATGTCCCAGGTGTAGCTGGTGTTGCCCAGTTCCTTGTTCCACAGCAGATTGGTGGTGGTGGCACTGTGCGGTGTGTGGCAATACATGCACTGACCAGCCGAATTGGCCAAGCCGGCACGGCCGCCAGTTTGCGAGCCCAGATAGTTGGTACGTGTGGCGTAATCGTGACGGGTGCCGGTGATACCAGTACCGCCGGTGGATGCCATGGCGGTACCCATGGTTGCCAGCACCATGCTGACGGCTAATGCACTCTTTAAAACTTTCATGACGAAATGCTCCTTGGTTTGAAATGAAGGTCCCGGAACAACCCCGGACGGATCAGTATAAGCAAAAGGCGGGCCAACTTGCGCCGCCACTGGGGAAGAACGGCCTGGCAGCCTTTGGGGCGGGCAAATGGGGTGGCATTGGTTTCATTTTGGTAACCGGCTAACGGCTGAAAACAGGTGGATGTTACGGTTTGGTAACCTGCAAAACAAAGGGCGCTGACCTTGCAGTCAGCGCCCCCGATGAGCGGCGTTGGCGCGTTTTACTTCTTGGCCGGCTCTGCGGTTTTGGCGGCTTCAGCCGCCTTGGCGTCGTCGGCGGCCTTGATGGCGCTGTCTTCGGCGGTGGTGTTGATCAGCTGATAAACGTTGACCCGGTGGTTGAGCGAATCACCCACATAAATGCGGTTCTGCTTGTCGATGGCCAGCGACGTGGGGTTTTGCAAAAACCCCGGCAGGGCACCGCGGCCGGCAAAAAACATCAGCATCTCGCCCCTGGCATTGAAGATCTGCACGTTGCTCCAGCCGGCATCGACCACATACAGGTTGCCAAAAGTGTCCACCCCCAGGCCCTTGGGTTTGTCGAACTGGCCAGGGGAATTGCCGCGTTTGCCAAAGACCCGCAGGAACTTGCCGTCGGGGTCGAACTTTTGAATGCGCGAGTTGAGCGTGTCAGACACATACAGGTTGCCCTGGGCATCCAGCGTGATCCAGGTGGGGAACAAAAAGGAGCCTTCGACGTCGCCAATCTGCTTGCCGATCTTGCTCAGCAGCTTGCCCTGCAAGTCAAACACCTTGATGGTGTGCTCGAACGATTCGGCGCGCCCGGTGTCGGCCACATAGAGCTTGCCGCGCGCCTTGTCAACCGCCACGCCGATGGGCCGCTCGATCGACTTGTCGGTGATGAAATGCAGCTTTTTGCCGGTGCGGTCGAACACCTGCACGCCCTTGCCGGCCGCCTCCGCCACGTAAATGTTTTCATCGCCGTCCAGCGCCACGCTCATGGGGCCGCCCAGCGGGTCGCGCGGGGCGCCGATTTTGAGCGAGGTTTTTTTCTCGAAGTCAAAGACGAACACCGCCCCCTGGGCAAAGTCGGACACATAGACGCGGTGGCCGTCGTCAGACACCGCAAGGCCCATCGGCTCGACGATGCGGTTGGCGGCCGCCATCTCGCCAGCCAGAAAATTGAGCACCTTGCGGCTGGCGGTCGTGTCCTGGTTCAGGTCGCTGTCATCCACCAGAGTGCGCAGGAACTTGATGCGCGCCGTCTCGGGCGGCGCCGGCCAGACCAGAGGCGGCGCCTCCTTGATGGGCGCATCGCTGGCGCAACCGCCGAGCACGGCCGCCAGTCCGGCCACCGCCACGGCGGCCAGGGCATGAACCAGCCGGCGGGCACCCGACGGGCGCTGCGGACGCCAGGACTGCGACTGCAAAGCTTGCGTTACAGAATCAGATTCAATGAATTGAGGCATGGTGGTCATGTTGACTTCCAAAGGGTTGAAAGAGTGAAAGGGTGCATTTTATCCATGCGCGCCGGCGCCTGGCGCAACCCGCCGGGGCAAAGGCCTTGACCGCCGCCGGTTTGCCCTGCCGCCAGCCGACAGTCGTATCATTGCGTCATTACTGAATTAATCAGCCTGATTGGAAGCCCCATGAAATTGACCTCGCGCCTGCTGTGTGGCGCCGCCCTGTTTGCCGCCTTGCTGTCGGCTGCGATGGCCGACGAGGCCAAGGTGGTCAGCGCCGCCACCACCTTGAGCTTTACCTTTATCGAAGTCACCGACGCCGCCGCCGGCGAAGGCAAGACCAAATGGCTGGCCTCGGAGGTAGTTGGCCAGGTCAAGCCCGGCGACCGCATCAGCTTCAATGTGGGCTACATGATGATGGACTTTTACAGCAACGACCTGTTGCGGGGCTTCCCCACCATGTCTTTTGTCAATGAGGTCAAGGTGATTCCCGAAAAATGAGGTGATGTGCCATGAAGAAGCTGCTGGTGATTTGTTTGACCGTGTTGCTTGCCGCGGGCCTGGCCCTGGCGCAGGGTGGCGTCAAAAAGAAACGGCCGCCGCCGCAGGAATACGGCAAGGTGGTCATCAGCAACCATTCGGCCCAGGCCAGGCTGGCGCCAGTCACTTTTAACCATTGGCTGCACCGCTCCAAATACACCTGCAGGCTGTGCCACGTGGACATTGGCTTTGCCATGAAAGCCAACGAAACCGGCATCACCGCGGCTGACAATGCCGGCGGCAACTACTGCGGCACCTGCCACAACGGCAAGATGACGTTTGCTGGCGAGCGCATTTTTGCCGCCTGCCCGGCCAAGACCGCTCCTGCGGGCGTGAAAGACCCGGCCGAGGCGCAGCGCTGCAGCCGCTGCCATGCCGCAGGCCAGGAGGTGAAGCTGAAAAATGACTTTGCCGAATTCACCGGCAAATTCCCCAAACAACGCTTTGGCAACGGCATCGACTGGATCGCCACCGAGGCGGCAGGCCAGGTGACATTGATCGACCGGCTGGACGGGATTTCGAGCAAAAGCAAGCCTTTTGTGAGCCCGGCAGATGCCACCATCTCGCCGCACGCCTATGGCATGCCCGACATCATCTTTTCACACGACAAGCACGGCGTGTGGAACGGCTGCGAACTGTGCCACCCCGACCTGTTTCCGTCAGTGAAAAAAGAGGCCAAACAGGCCTATTCGATGAACGAGAATTTTGACGGCAAATACTGCGGCGCCTGCCACGGCAAGGTGGCGTTCCCGATGATCGATTGCGAGCACTGTCATTCGAAGCCGGTGATGTAGAGGGGACGTTGCCAGTGATTGGCCCAAAAAATGGGCATAATATGTATTTGCCACATACATATGGAGTCTTTTATGCCACAGCTTCACTGCTATGTTCCTGATGTCGTCGCCGAGCAATTGCAACGGCACGCAGCCCAGCTGGGTCAAAGCGTGTCGGGCTATTTGGCTGAACTGGTCAAGCGGGATGCCAATGCGGGTTGGCCAGAGGGTTTTGAAGCGGCTTTGTTTGGGCCGCAGGTGGAGCGTTCGCCCTTGTCCGTTGAGTCGGCTGGATTGGCGCAAGAGCGGATCGAATTGCAATGAAGTACCTGCTTGACAGCAATACTTGCATTCAGTTTCTCAATGACAGTCATGCCGGTGTTCGGCGGCAATTCTTCAAGCATCTTCCGTCTGATTTGGCCCTGTGCAGCGTTGTCAAGGCAGAGTTGATCTATGGTGCTTACCGTAGCGCACGTGTTGCGGCTAACCTTCAACGGCTGGAGATATTTTTTGCGCCGTTGCGCAGTTTGCCGTTTGACGATGCCTGTATGCACGCTTATGGACAGTTGCGGGCGGTGCTTGCCGCGAAGGGGGCTGCTATTGGTGCCAACGATATGTTGATCGCAGCCATCGGGCTTACCCACCGGCTGACGGTCGTGACGCATAACACGCGTGAATTCAGTCGCATTGATGGATTGAAGTTGGAGGACTGGGAAGCAGCTTGAAGGGGGCGCTTCCCTTTAATCGTTACAAATCCGTTTTTAAATCATGTGTTTGTAAGCGCGAGCTCAGGCGAAGAACTCCAAATGTACCGATCAGCGCCATGGACCATCATGACGGATGTCCGCGTTGCCTTGCAGTGCCATTGAAATCAAAGGCGGCCTGATCCCAAAGCTCTGGAACATGCCGTCAAAATTCAGTTAAGTTTGACGCGGTAGGATATAAGGGAAACTTCTCTGAATGGAGCCTTGTGATGTTTTGGCAAATGTTTTTGCAGCACGGCAAGAGGCTGTTGCTGGTCGTGTTGGTGTGTGTCTCGCTGCCCCTGCTGGCGGCCGAGTTCTGGGAGCTGCCAAAACCACCACCGCCCGACGAGTTCGGCAACCTGCTGATCAATCGCACCTCCGGCAAAAGCGCGGTGAAGCCGGCGGTTTTTTCACACTGGATTCACCGGCGCAAGTTCTCCTGCCGGATTTGCCACTCCGAGCTGGAGTTCGGCATGAAGGTCAACACCACCGAAATCACCGAAGCGGCGAACCAGAGCGGCCAGTTTTGCGGCTCCAGCGGTTGCCATGACGGCAAGGCAGCGTTTGGCCACAAGATCGACACCTGCGAAAAATGCCATAACGGCAATTTGTCGGCCGGCAAGGAGCGTTTTGCCGAACTGGCCAAACTGCCTACCGCTGGTTTTGGCAACAGGATCGACTGGGGCAAGGCGCTGAACAAGGGTCTGTCGGTGCCGGCCCGGCACCTGACCATCAAACCGGTGAACGAGATGGCTTTCAAAGACATCCTGGTGCTGGAGTCGGAGTGGACCGGCACGCCGCCCGCAGTTTTCCCACACCGGCCGCATACCTGGCTGCTGGACTGCAGCAATTGCCACCCCGACATTTTCAACATCAAGAAAAAGACCACCCAGCACTTTTCCATGACGGCCAATTTGCAGGGCGAGTTTTGCGGCGTGTGCCACACCACGGTCGCCTTTCCCATGGCCGACTGCAAAAGGTGCCACCCGGCGATGACAAATTAATCTCAAGCCGCAGCAAAGCGCCCGTTGAGATAACTGATGATGGCGCCCGACTCGAACAGCCACTGGCTCTGACCGTTGGCGTCGGTGATCTTGAGGCAGGGCACCTTGACCTCTCCGCTGCCTTTGAGCAGATCGTCCCGGTTTTGCGGGTGATGTTGCGCATCGCGGCGCTCGATGGGCAAGGAGAGGCGCCGCATTTCCTGGCGCACCTTGATGCAAAACGGGCAGGTGGTGAACTGGTACAGCACCATGCTTTGGCACTGCTGGTTGACGGCTTGCTGCACCGCTGGTGGGCGCACCACACCTTTGGGACGGGTCACAAATTCCCACAGCTGCATGAAGGGGCCGAGCACGATACGCAGGGTTCGGAAGAAGGTTCGGATGATGGTTTTCATGGGTGGCATTGTCTCAGGCATTGCCGCCGTCTGTCTTGGAGAGACCCCGGAATCAGGCCAGATACCCACACATGGGCATTGAACCTGACCCTGTCACTGCGAGCGCAGCGCGGCAGTCCATGTAGCCCGGAAGTCGTGGATTGCTTCACTTCGTTCGCAATGACGGGGATGCGTTCGCAATGACAACGACCACGTTGATTGACAAAAATCAAGCAAGCTCCGGATTTGGCTGATCAGGCCCTCAGATCTTGAACTGGTTCAATTTACTGCCCGCCCGAAAAGCCTAGACTTGCGCACAAACAAGGGAAAACCCTTGGCATTGAATCGCAAGGACTCCATGAACATTTCCAGCGCCATCGTCTATAGCCGCCCCGAGCAGGCGGCTGAGTTGCGCGCCTGGCTGGCCAGACAAGCCGGCGTTGAGGTGCATGCCGCCACCGAAGACGGCAAGCTGGTCATCAGCATCGAGGCCGATGACGACCGTAATGCCGCCGCAACCTATGAAGCCATCGAGCGAGCCGAAGGCGTGCTGTCGATGGCGCTTGTCTATCAACAAACCGAATCCAACCCAGAGCAGGAGTTATCGCCATGCAAGTAACCCGTCGTGAATTGATCAAAGCCAACGCCGTCACCGCGGCCGCCACCGTGATCGGCATCAGCGTGCCCGGCGCGCAGGCGCTGGCGCAGGCTGCGCCGGCCAGCATGGACGGCGTGCGCTGGGACAAGGGCGTCTGCCGTTTTTGTGGCACCGGTTGCGGCGTGCTGATAGGCACCAAGGACAACCGCATCGTGGCCACCCAGGGCGACCCGGATGCGCCGGTCAACAAGGGGCTCAACTGCATCAAGGGTTACTTCCTGAGCAAGATCATGTACGGCAAGGACCGCCTGACGCAGCCGCTGTTGCGCATGAAAGACGGCAAGTTCGACAAGAACGGCGAGTTTGCCCACATCAGCTGGAAGCAGGCATTCGACATCATGGAAGAAAAGTGCAAGGGTGCGCTCAAAGCCAGCGGTCCCAGGTCGGTGGGCATGTTCGGCTCGGGCCAGTGGACCATTTGGGAAGGCTATGCCGCAGCCAAGCTGTTCAAGGCGGGTTTTCGCTCCAACAACATCGACCCCAACGCGCGCCACTGCATGGCCTCGGCGGTGGCCGGCTTCATGCGCACCTTCGGCATCGATGAGCCGATGGGCTGCTACGACGACTTCGAGCACGCCGACGCCTTTGTGCTGTGGGGCAGCAACATGGCCGAGATGCACCCGATTTTGTGGAGCCGCATCACCGACCGGCGCCTGACGGCCAAGCACGTCAAGCTCAATGTGCTGTCCACGTTTAGCCACCGTTCCTGCGAGCTGGCCGACAGTGAGCTGATCTTCAAGCCGCAAAGCGACCTGGCGATTTTGAATTACCTCTGCAACTACATCATCCAGAACGGCGCGGTGAACGAGGCCTTTGTGAAAGCCAATGTGAGCTTCCGCAAGGGCGTGACCGACATCGGTTATGGCCTGCGCCCCAACCACCCGCTGGAACAAAAAGCCACGCAAAACGGTTACCCCGGTGCCGACGGCAAACCCAAGGGCAACCCGGGCGCCTCCGCGCCGATGACGTTTGACGAGTTCAAGGCGTTTGTGAGCGACTACACGCTGGACAAGGCGCACCAGATTTCCGGCGTGCCCAAGGACAAGCTCGAAGCCCTGGCCAAGACCTATGCCGACCCGAAAATCAAGGTGGTATCGACCTGGACCATGGGCTTTAACCAGCACACGCGCGGCACCTGGGTCAACAACATGATCTACAACGTGCATTTGCTGGTGGGCAAAATATCGGAGCCCGGCAATGGCCCGTTCTCGCTCACCGGCCAGCCCTCGGCCTGCGGCACGGCGCGCGAAGTGGGCACCTTTGCCCATCGCCTGCCCGCCGACATGGAGGTGACCAACCCCATACACCGTGAGATTGCCGAAAAGCTCTGGAAGCTGCCCGCCGGCACGGTGCCCGACTGGGTCGGCCTGCACGCCGTGGCGCAAAGCCGCGCGCTCAAGGACGGCAAGCTCAACTTCTACTGGACCACCACCACCAACAACATGCAGGCGGGCCCGAACATCAATGAAGAAATCTGGCCCGGCTTTCGCAACCCGGCCAACTTCATCGTGGTGTCTGACGCCTATCCCACGGTGTCGGCCATGGCGGCCGATCTGATTTTGCCCTCGGCCATGTGGAGCGAGAAAGAAGGCGCCTTTGGCAACGCCGAGCGCCGCACCCAGTTCTGGCGCCAGCAGGTGCGCGCGCCGGGCCAGGCCAAGTCGGACCTGTGGCAATACGTGGAGTTTTCCAAACGCTTCAAGGTCGAAGAGGTCTGGCCCGCCGACCTGATCGCGAAGGCGCCCGAGCTCAAGGGCAAGACGCTGTACGACGTGCTCTACGCCAACGGCCAGGTCAACAAGTTCCCGCTGGCAGAGATTCAGAAAGGCTTCGACAACGACGAGTCGAAGGAACTGGGCTACTACCTGCAAAAGGGCCTGTTCGAGGAGTACGCCGCCTTTGGCCGCGGTCATGCGCATGACCTGGCACCCTTCGAGAGTTACCACCACGCGCGCGGCCTGCGCTGGCCGGTGGTGGACCGGAAGGAAACCCTGTGGCGCTTCCGCGAGGGTTATGACCCCTATGTGAAAAAAGGCGAAGGCATTCGCTTTTACGGCAAGCCCGACGGCAAGGCCTGGATTTTTGCCCTGCCCTGGCAACCGGCTGCCGAAGCGCCCGACGCCGAGTTCGACCTGTGGTTTTCCACCGGCCGCGTGCTGGAGCACTGGCACACCGGCAGCATGACCCGGCGCGTGCCCGAGCTGTACCGCGCCATGCCCGATGCCTGGTTGTACATGAATGCGGACGATGCCAAAAAGCGCGGTCTGCAGCGCGGCGACAACATCAAGGTGAGCACCCGCCGCGGCGAGCTCACGACCAAGGTGGAAACCCGTGGTCGCAACAAAATGCCGCCCGGCATGGTGTTCATGCCGTTCTTCGACGAGCACCGCCTGGTCAACAAGCTCACGCTCGACGCCACCTGCCCGATCTCGAAAGAGACCGATTTCAAGAAGTGCGCCTGCAAGGTGGTGAAGGCTTAAAGCTGCACCATGGCTCTCTCTGCCGAACGCCGCCAGTTTCTGCTCGACACGGCCAAGATGGCCTGTGGCGTGGGCGCGATCGGCCTCGGTTTGGGGCTGGTGAGCAAACAGGCCAAAGCTCTGCCAGCGGGCGCCATCAGGCCGCCGGGCGCCGGGCTGGAGGACGACTTTCAGGGCGCCTGCATCCGCTGCGGCCTGTGCGTGCGCGACTGCCCGTATGACATCCTCAAACTGGCAACGCCGAACATGCCGGTGGCGACCGGCACGCCGTTTTTTGTGGCGCGCGCCAAACCCTGCGAGATGTGCGAAGACATCCCCTGCGTCAAGGCCTGCCCCACCGGGGCGCTGGACCACAGTCTGACCGACATCAAAAAAGCCAAGATGGGCCTGGCGGTGCTGGTGGACCATGAAACCTGCCTGAACTTTCTGGGCCTGCGCTGCGACGTGTGTTACCGCGTCTGTCCGGCTATTGACAAAGCCATCACGCTGGAACTGCAGCACAACACGCGCACCGACAAGCACGCACGCTTTTTGCCCACCGTGCATTCCGAGGCCTGCACCGGCTGCGGCAAGTGCGAGGCCTCGTGCGTGCTCGAAGTGGCCGCCATCAAGGTGTACCCGGTCAAGCTGGCCAAGGGCGAACTGGGCGCGCATTACCAATTGGGCTGGGAAGAAAAGCGCAAGGCCGGCGGCAAGTCGCTGGTGGAAAACCGCAATTTGGTGGATCTGCCCGATCGCCTGCCCGAGGGCGTGCAATTGCCCGGCCACTGGGATCCGGGCAGCGCCGCACCGGCCACGCCTGCGCCCTTGCAGGATGAGGCGCCGCGATGAGCCACGCGCAATTAAAACTGGCGCAGGAAGCCATCGAGGCCAAGGGCTGGTGGGGCGCGCACCGCTTTTTGATCTTGCGGCGCGTGTCGCAGTTGAGCATATTGTTTTTGTTCTTGATGGGGCCGTGGCTGGGCTGGTGGCTGGTCAAGGGCAACCTGAATTACAGCCTGACATTGGGCATATTGCCGCTGGCCGACCCGCTGGTGCTGCTGCAGTCGCTGCTGGCGCGCCATGTGCCCGAGCGCAACGCGCTCCTGGGTGCGCTGATCATCACCGTGTTTTACCTGCTGGTGGGCGGGCGCGCCTATTGCGCCTGGGTTTGCCCGGTCAACCTCGTTACCGATGCTGCCAGTGCGTTGCGGCGCAAACTGGACATTCGCGGTGGCGGCGACCTGCCGCGTGCCACGCGCTACTGGATTCTGGCGCTGATCCTGCTGCTGGCTGCCAGCACCGGGGGCATCGTCTGGGAACTGGTGAACCCGGTGTCGATGTTGCCGCGCGGACTGATGTTCGGCATGGGCGCGGGCTGGCTGATGATTGGCGGCATCTTTTTGTTCGACCTGTTTGTCATGAAAAACGGCTGGTGCGGCCACCTGTGCCCGGTCGGCGCGTTTTACAGCTTGTTGGGGCGATTCAGTGTTGTGCGCGTCACGGCCAACCAGCGCGCCGTCTGCAACGACTGCCTGGACTGCTTTACCGTGTGCCCCGAGCAGCAGGTCATCAGGCTGCCGCTGAAGGGCGCCAAAAAAGGGGCCAGTCCGATCATTTTGTCGGGCAATTGCACCAACTGCGGACGCTGCATCGACGTGTGCTCCAAAGATGTTTTCACCTGGACCTCCCGGTTCAAGCCCAAGCTTGACAACGGCCTCCAGGTGCTGTCAAACCCCTGATTTCATTCGATCATTTCACCCGTGGAGACCCCATCATGAAGAAGACCCTCAAAGTTTCCCTGCTGGCCATGCTGGCCGTGACGGTGGTGGCCTGCGCCAGCAGCGCGGTGCAGGTCAGCACGCTGCGCGACACCAGCGTGAGCAGCGCCGACAGCGCGCCCGACGTCAAAGCCTACGCCGGCAAGCGCCCCGGACAGTTCGCGTTGATCGAGCGCAGCTTTGCCGGCCAGCCGCCGCTGGTACCGCACAGCGTCGATGGCTACAACATCAGCCAGACTGAAAACGCCTGTTGGGATTGCCACAACAGCGACGACTTCAAGGGCAAGAAAATGCCAATGGTGTCAAAAGCCCATCTGGTTCCAGGCACGGATGCCAAGGCCGAGCCCAAGCTCGACATGCAGCACTGGCAATGCGACAGTTGCCATGTGCCACAGGTGGATGCCAAACCACTGGTGGGCAACGACTTCAAGACCAACTGACTGACCGGCGCATGAACAGCGCAGCTATCGACGTTCATCGGCTTTTTTCGGTACTGCCGCTTTTCAGCGCCTTGTCGATCCCCGAACGCGAACGCGTTGCCCAAGGCTGCCAGCTCAAGCGGCTGGCCAGCGCGGAGGTGTTGTTTCGGGCGGGCGAGCCCTGTGAGGCGTTTTACGTGGTGGTGTCGGGACAGGTCAAGCTGTACGTGGCCTCGCCCGCCGGTCAGGAGAAGGTGATCGAACTGATCGGCCCCAGCCGCAGTTTTGCCGAGGCCATGGTGTTTATGGGCAGCCCGCATGTGGTGAATGCGCAGGCGCTGACGGACACCCTGCTGGTGTGCGTGTGCAAACATGCCGTGCTGGACGAAGTGATGCGCGACCCATGCTTTGCACTGCACATGCTGGCCGGCATATCGCGCCGATTGCATGGCCTGATTCAGGACGTGGAGGGCTACGCGCTGCACAGCGGCATGCAGCGCCTCATCGGCTACCTGCTGCGCGATGTTGAAAGCATTCAAAACGACGGCACCCACCGCACCAGCCTGATCGTCAATCTGCCTGCCAGCAAGGCCACCATTGCCTCGCGCCTGTCGCTCACGCCGGAATACTTTTCACGGGTGCTGCACGAACTTGAAGCGCAGAGCCTGATCCAGATCGACAGGCGCGAAATCCGCATTCTTGACGTGCCCCGGCTGGCCAGCTTCGGATCGCGCTAGTGACCGGTGCGGCACGCACTATTTGTAACGGTTCTTAAACCATATCAAGGGCCCCATCACAGGGCGCGCCTAAAGTGAAGCATCATCAACTCAAGGAGAATGTCATGATGCAGATCGTTCGAGGCGCAGTGCATGCGGTGTGGGCCCTGGCCTGTCTGCTGACGCTGTCGCTGGCCAGCCCGGCATGGGCAGCAGATGCCGTCGCCGTCACCAAGTCGGCGGCTGATGCGGCCATCGGCAAGAAATGCCTGACCTGCCACGGCCCGGAGGACCAACCCGGCATTTACGCGGAGTGGAAAAACAGCTCGCACGCGGCCAATAACGTCGATTGTTATGACTGCCACAAGGCCAAGCCCGGCGACAAGGGGGCTTTTGAGCACAAAGGTGCGCTGATCCACGTGGTGGTCACGCCCAAAGACTGTGCCACCTGCCACCAGACCGAGGTCGCGCAACAACAACGCTCGCACCACGCCAAGGCCGGCAACATCCTGGCTTCGGTGGACAACCTGCTGGGCGAGGTGATCGGCGGCCCGGCCGCAGTGAATGCCGGATGCAAGCAGTGCCACGGCAGCACGGTCGAGCTTGACGCCAAGGGCATCCCGACACCACAAACCTGGCCCAACACCGGCATCGGCCGCAAGAATGTGGACGGCTCACTGGGCTCGTGCTCGGCCTGCCACGCACGCCACAGCTTCTCATCGGCCCAGGCGCGCACACCTGAGACCTGCGGCAAGTGCCACATGGGACCGGACCATCCGCAGATCGAGGTCTATAACGAGTCCAAGCACGGCATTCTGTACAACGCCAACGTGGACAAGATGAACCTCAAGTCCAAAAGCTGGGTGGCTGGCGTGGACTACACCGCCGCGCCCACTTGCGCCACCTGCCACATGGGCGCCACCAAGGACCAAAAGGGCACGCACGACGTGGGTGAACGCATCTCCTGGACGCTGCGACCGGCCATTTCCACCAAGCTCAACATGATTCGCCTGGCCAATGGCGACGAGTTCGACCAGCCCGACAGCGCAGCGCTGCCCAAGGTGGGCGACGCGGTCAAGGGCTCGACCGTGACCGAAGTGCTGACCTGGGAACAACGCCGCAACAAGATGAAAAACGTTTGCGCCACCTGCCACACCAGCAACACCGTGAACGGCCACTACAAGCAGTTTGACGACGTGGTGGACCTGTATAACGACAAATACGCCAAACCGATTGCTGCGGTCATGAAAGAACTTGAAACCAGGGGCTACCTGACGAGTCAGCCCATGGACGCCAAGATCAAGTGGACCTGGTTCGAGATCTGGCACCACGAGGGCCGCCGCGCCCGTCACGGTGCCTCGATGAACGGCCCGGACTACACCTGGTGGCACGGCATCTATGAGGTCAGCCAGCATACCTACTTCAAGTGGATTCCAGAGCTCAAGGAAGTCGTGCGCGCCAAAGACGGCAACGAAAAATTTGCCAATGAAATGCTCGACAAGTACTTCAAGCCGATCGCCGGCCATGACTGGTTCTTCAACGGCATGGGCAAGGAGCAGATCGAAAAAGTGCGCAAGGGCTATGAAGAGCGCTATGGCGCGGGCTCGATGAAATAAGCACGCTGCTCTCCACCTGAATACCTTGCGGGTCAGACCACTCGCGAAGCGATGTGCTCTGACCCCAACTGACTAAATACCGTCATTGCGAGCGTAGCGCGGCAATCCATGCCTGTTCAGGGCGGAGATGGATCGCCACGCTACGCTCGCGATGACGGTGTTGGTACTTTTGCATTTTCTGCTTCCCAAAGGAAACCATGATGAACGCTTCGATTCGTAAAGCCTTGCTGTTTGGCTGCTCCGCCGTGCTCAGCGCCTTCACCCTGTGGTCGGCCCAGGCAGCCATGCGGCTTGACTTGATCAAACAAGGTGACGCGCAGTGGGCGGCCGGCCAACTTGATGCGGCACAACGCACTTTTGAGCAGGCCGTGCAAGCCGAGCCACGCTCGGTCAAGGCGCACATGAAGCTGGCGGGGTTGCAGCTGAGCCGCCAGGAGTTTGCGGCCTGCATTGCGACCTACCAGCGCAGCATCGGGCTCGACGCCAACAACGACAAGGCCTGGCTGGGCCTGGGATTTGCCTATCTGCACACCGGACAAAACGGGCTCTCACTGGCCGCCTTCAATGAGGCGATTCGGATCGAGCCAGGCCATCAGGACAAGCTGGCGTCGATCCTGGTCAAGCTGGCCACGCTCTGATCAAGCCCCTTAGCTCGTAAAGAAGCCGATCCCGACCAAGGTCAGCAGCGTCAGGCCGATCACGATCAAAGTGAAGCCCAGCACGGTCGAACCCTTCACCATCGCGGAGGACGGGGCATCGACCAGGTGTTGCTCCAACTCGCCAGACTCCATCAGTCGCTTGTATTGCAGTGGATGCTCGTGCATCAGCTCGTCGAGCGTGAAGGTGCCGGTGAACATCACCCGGTCGAGCGGGAACTTGTCGGGCCGGAAGTGGTTGTTGAAGAAATGCACCGTGAACAGGAAGACCACCGCCAGGAAGGCTTCCTCGCTGTGGAAAATGGCCGCCACGTTGAAGACCCAGCCAGGCAGAAATTTGGCCGCAATGTGCGGGAACCACATCAGGATGCCGCTGACACCGATGATGGTGACACCCCAGAACGGTGCCCAGTAGTCAAATTTTTCCCAATAGGTCCAGCGGTCGAACACCGGCCGCGGTGCTTTGCCAAAGAACCACTTGAACATGGCGATGATGTCCTTGAGATCCTGCGGGCCTGGCACCATGGAGTTGGGGCCGAAGATCTTGAAGTTCTTCCAGTCGCGCCCGATTCTGATGCCCATGTAGAACAGGTGCCAGAAAAATACGCCGGCAAAGACGACTGCGGCCACGCGGTGAACCAGCCCCGCCGTATGCGGACCGTTGAGCAGGCTGATCAACGGTTGCGCCCAAGGCGACTCCGGATAAAACAGCGGGATGCCGGTCAGCGTCAGGGTCATCAGACTCAAGGCGAACAGCAGGTGGGCGATGCGCCATGTGCGGCTAAAGCGCTGGAAGTGCTTGCCCTGGAACTTGGCTGGAAACTCTGGCAGTCCCTCAAGTTTGACGTGGGGCTGCGACTTGCGCTGCTGGCGCTCCTTGAATTCGCGGTAGAACCACAGCAGCGTGTGCAGCCAGAAGAAACCGAAGGTGCCCAGCAACAGCTGGATCATGATCTTGTTGGCCACCCAGATTTGCGGGTAGGTGGAAAAGTCGGTGCTGGTGCCATGCGGACTGAAGCTGACAAAGCCGGTGGTCGCCAGCGGGATGTCTTTCCTGCCACTGTGACACTCCTGGCAGGATTCAAGCCGGTTGTCCAAATGCATCTTGGATGCCGGATTGGAGGAAGGCTCGATGTCGTGGCTGCTGTGGCAATCGAAGCACTTGGCTGTGTGGGCATAGCCCAGCGTGGTGATTTGTCCGTGGTAGGTGGCCCGGTAAGAGGCATAGTTTTCCTCGTGGCAGCTGCCGCAGTTGGCGGTGATCGCCAGCTTGACCAGGCTGGACGATGTTTTCTTGACGTTGTGCGACGTGTGGCAATCGGCACAATCGGCGGCCTTGGGGTTGTGTTTTTGCTTGATTTCGCGGCCATGCACCGACCCGGCCCAGGTCTCCAGCTGATCTTCATGGCATTTTCCGCACAGGTCCGAGATGCCGAGGTGCCACTCGGTGCGTTCAACGGTGCCGCGCGGCGGCACATTGAAGCTGTGAACGTTATGGCAATCGTTGCAGGATGCGTTGGGCTTGCTGGGGTCATCGCCACTGGGCTTTGCATGGTGCGAGGTCTTGTAGGTTTCGATGCTGGCGCCCACGGCGCGCATCCAGCGTCGCTCGCCGGCGACCTTGACCTGGGCTGCTTCATCGTTGAGTTTCTGGTGGCACTGCACACAATCAGGCCGTTTCTCGCCGAGGGTTTTCTTGTGGTTGGCGCTACTGTCGTTGATTTCCAGGTGGCAGTTGACACACTCCATGCCGGAATGCACGCTCTTAGCGAATGCCGTGGGCTCGACCGTGTACAAGGCACGCTTTTCACCGTCTGCGTCCGGCACTTCGAGCTTGCCACTTTTGCCATCGTGGCAGGAAAGGCAGGTCTTGTTGCCAAGCCCCGATGCATCGTCGGCAGCGATGGCACCGCCCGAGAGGCTGGCGGCGATACAAAACGCCGCGGCCATGAACCAAACTGTCAGCTTGCTGCCACTCATGATTTACGTTCTCCGAACCCGGTTAGATGATCGGGGCGCGTGCGTCTTGCTCCAGCACAAGCACGTAGCCTGGCTGGCGTTTCCTGCGTTCCGATGAAAGTGAGCGGGCTACTTGGCTAAGCGCCCGGCTCTGCTGCCGATCACCAGGAACTGGCGCCGGCGGCATTGGACTGGATTACTGAGACAAAATCCATTGGGCCAGGTTTTTGAGCTCGGCCTGATCCTTGGATTTGATGATTTTGTGCTCTTCTTCGGTGCCGTCGTCGTTCTTGATTTTGGGACCGGTGGTGATGTTCTTGATGATATTTGCCTCACCCTCCGCCTTGCCCTTGTATTTGGCGGCAATCTTCTTCAGGGCAGGGCCCGTCTTGTCTTTATCGACGGCATGGCATTTCTCGCACTTGTTGCTCTTCATCAGCGCTTGAGCCTGGGCTGCATCGATGGCAGCATGAGCTGGGCTCATGCCAGCCAGAGCGAACAACAGGGTTCCAGCTGCCCAAAGGGGGGTCTTGATTTTCATGCACTACTCCTTGGTTAAAAAAACTCTTTCAATTTCTTCTGCCCGGCCACAGGACGTGGTCTAGCGTTTGGCTTGAAATGTCTGCATGTGCGCAAGGACGTCGTTGATCACTTTGGAGTCGATTTCGCGCAAGGCAGGCATGGTGTCGTCGGGGTGGCCGTTGAGCATGTTGTGCACGCTGTGCCACGGATCTTCCTTGGTCACGCGGCCCATGGCGCGTTTGGCAACATAGCGGCCCTCCAGACCATGGCAGGCCGCGCACATGGTGCGGTAGTGCGCCGAGCCCTTTGCCGCGTCGCCGCGCGCCAGTCCGGTTTTCTGATCGACCACTTTGTCCATGTCAATTTGGCCATAACTGACAAAGTTGGCCAGATCAAGCAGGTCGCGGTATTTCATGACGGCACCAAACATGTGGACGCTGCTGCGCAAAATTGCCATGACTTTTTCCGGGTCAGCACCCGCCATGGCGCGAATCCCCTTGATCCCGGTCGCATGGTTGCCAGTGGCATAGACGCCCTGATTACCCTTGTAATCCCAGCCATGGCATTCCTTGCAGCGCCAGGTTTCAGCCGGCACGTTGGCGTAATAGGCCTTCGCGGGGTAAGACGGATGCGGCAAGGCCTGGCGCTGGCCACCCGCCTGAGCCTGCCAGTCGTCGTAAAGTCGGCCGCCATTGGCAATGGAGCTCGCCAGGTTGACACTGCGCAGGGTCTGCAGATAAGCCAGCATGTTGGCCACAGTTTCATCGCCCAGAGTCCTGAGTGCTGGCATGTTGCCACCTGGATGCCCGTTGAGGGCCACGTGCAAAACCTCTATCGGACGTTGCCGTGCCGTGTCTCCCAGCGGGGGTATCTGACGCAGCCGGTCGCCTTCCAGACCATGGCAGTTGGCGCAAACCGTGGCAAATACCTTGTCTGATGAGCCTTGGCCCGGCTTGACCTTTGCTGCCATATCCACCAGCTTGCGCATGTCTGCCTGGCCAGCGCTGACAAAGTTGGCCAGGTCAAGGCGGTCACCTTCGTCCAGAAGGTCGTCATAGTTGTGGTTAGCATTTTTCAGGATCGCCAGAATGGCGGCGGGAGCGGCATTCTGCTTGCCGCTGATGCCGACGAAGCCGTGTTTACCCTTGTAGTCCCAGCCATGGCATTCCGAGCAGTTCCAGGTGTCCGCCATGGCAACGCGGACCTGCTGGGTTTTGAACGCGGGGTTGGGTTGATTGGGTGTGCGCGCCTTTAACTCCAGGCTCAGGTTGTCATAGAGGCGACCTCCACGGACCACCGATGCGGGGTCAGCGGCACTTGCCAAAGATGTCGTGAAAGTTGCCAACAAGGCCACCACCGTGGCAAACATCGTTTTTTTCATCGTCCTGTTCCTTCCAATATATTTCAGCGCACCACAAAAAATATTTCATGGTTGCATTCATTTTTACTGAAAAATTGGACTTCCGGACTTGACGTTGTCGGCATTTGTTGATCATCATCAAACAATGCGCCGGTTTTCAGAAAATCCGGCTTGCCCTGGGCCAGGGCAGCGCGGGCTGTCAGCGCTGCGGTTTGCCGCGCAGCTTGTCGATCAGGCCGTTGAGCTCGTCGAGCGAGCCGAACTGGATGGCGAGCTCGCCCATTTCTTCGAGTCGCCCAGCGCGCTTGACGCGCTTTTTGACACGCACGTCAACCTGCGCCATCAGCAGGTCAGACAGCTCTTCCTCGACCCGCTTCAGATCGCGCGACTTGTCTTTTTTGGGTTTGACCGCCACCAGTGAAAATTCGGCGCTGATCTTTTTGACCAGGCTCTCGGCCTCGCGCACCGACATTTTTTTGGCGGCGATCTGGTTGGCTGCGGTGATCTGGGTGGCCTTGTCCAGAGCCAGCAGGGCTCGGGCGTGACCCATGTCGATATCACCCGCCATCAGCATGGTTTGCACCGGCTCGGCCAGGTTCAGCAGGCGCAGCAGGTTGCTGGTGGCACTGCGAGAACGACCCACGGCCTGCGCAGCGGTCTCGTGCGTGAGGCCAAATTCCTTGATCAGGCGCTGCACGCCCTGCGCTTCCTCGAGGGGATTGAGGTCTTCGCGCTGGATGTTCTCGATGAGCGCCATGGCCGCGGCCGCCTCGTTGGGCACCTCGCGCACCAGCACCGGCACGCTGTCCAGGCCGGCGAGCTTGGCGGCCCGGAAGCGCCGCTCGCCGGCAATGATTTCATACAGCGGGCGCACCACGCCGCCGCCACTGGTGCCGCCGGTGAAGTCCGGCGGCTGCTGGCTGCGTTTGAGTTCGGCATCGGCATCGCTCAGGCGGCGCACCAGAATCGGCTGCATGATGCCCTGCGCCTTGATGGATTCGGCCAGCTCATAGAGCGCGCCCTCGTCCATGCGGGTGCGCGGCTGGTACTGGCCAGGCACCATGTCGGTGAGCATCAAGGTGGATGGCAGGCCGCTGTTGGTCAGCAGGGCATGGCCGCCCTCAGGGGTGAGCGACTCATCGACCGTGGGGCCTAACAGGGCTTCCAGACCGCGGCCCAGGCCTTTGAGTTTTTTTGTGACCATGACAATCTCCCGGTTAAGTATGTATGAGTTCGTTCAGCAAAACCTGGCCCTGCGGCCAGTCGCCCAGACCGGAATCGGCGTTGATATGGCCGAGCGCGCCGGCATCGACCAGACCGGAGCCCCAGGCCTGGGCAAAGGTTTGCGCCCGCTCGAAGCTGCAATAGGGGTCGTCCCGGCTGGCCACAAGCGTGTTTTTGAATGGCAAGGGCTGCAACGGGATCGGCAACCAACTGGCAAGCACCGGCCGCAGCGCCTCTTGCGCCACATCACCGGGGGCCACCAGCAGCGCGGCTTTGACGCGGTGCGTGTTGCGGCTATGCGCCGCCCAAGCCGCCACCAGCATGCAGCCAAGGCTGTGCGCCACCAGCACTGCGGGCGCGTCAAGGGACAACACAACGTCTTCCAGACGCGCAATCCAGTCACCGCGCAGCGGTCGCAGCCAGTCGTGCTGCTCCACCCGCTGGCAGCCAGGCTGGGCTTGCCACAGGCTTTGCCAGTGCTGCGGGCCGGAGCCTTGCCAACCCGGCAGGATGAGGACGTTGTTGGCCTTCATTACTATGAATTTAATAGCTTCTTGGGCAGCATGGAATTGGCTTTGGGCCAGCCCGGTTACATTTTTTCAATGCGTTCTACCATCTCCTGCGCAAAGGCCACAAAGGCCTGTGCACCCTTGCTCGACGGATCGAACACCACCCCTGGCACACCATAGCTTGGGGCCTCGGCCAGGCGCACATTGCGCGGAATCACGGTGTTGAACACCTTGTCGGCAAAACGCGCCTTGAGCTGTTCGCTCACCTGCTGCTGCAAGGTGATGCGCGGGTCGAACATGACGCGCAGCAAGCCGATGATGGCCAGCTCCTTGTTGAGGTTGGCGTGCACCTGCTTGATGGTGTTGACCAAATCCGCCAAGCCTTCTAGGGCAAAGTACTCGCACTGCATCGGCACGATCACGCCGTGGGCACAACACAGGCCGTTGAGCGTGAGCATCGAAAGGCTGGGCGGGCAGTCGATCAGAATAAAGTCGTAGTCTTGCGCCACGGCGCTCAAGGCTTGGCGCAGGCGCTTTTCACGGCGCTCCAGTTCAACCATCTCCACCTCGGCCCCGGCCAGCTCGCGGTTGGCACCCAGAATGTCATAACTGCAACCCGCGTCAAGCAGCTTGCTGCTTTGCACCCGCGCTTCCCCCACCGAGGCGGACTCCAGCAAGACGTCGTACACCGAGAGCTCAAGTTTGCGCTTGTCCACGCCCGACCCCATGGTGGCATTGCCTTGCGGGTCCAGGTCAACCATCAGCACCCGCTGCCCCACCTTGGCCAGGCCCGCAGCCAGATTGACCGTGGTGGTGGTCTTGCCCACGCCACCTTTTTGATTGGCAATACAAAAGATTTTGGCCATGCGATGCTTACCGGGTAGAAAAGTTGAAGGCGTGTTTCACGTGAAACATGGACGCTAGTGTAATTGGGCTTGAATCAAAATAATGAAATCCATCTGCGCGCAAATTCCGGTTCGTGGCAGGATTCATTCAGTAATATGCTTGCGCTTGTGACGGACCAAGTGAGTTTGGACAGACGGCCTCAGACGCGCTTCGCTTTGCGACATCGGCCCCCTGCCCAAACCCACTTGGTCTGGCCGATAGTGATGGTTGGGGCGCCTCCTGAATCCGGCCGTCAAACTCAACAAGGCAGAGCGCGTGCAGCAGTGGGTTGGGTATTGGGGCCCGCCGATGTCGCAAAGCGAAGCGCGTCTGAGGCGGGCCCCAATACCCTGCCCTCTGCCATCAAGGAACGCACAGACTGCTCTTGAAACGCCAGGCTGCATCCATCATTACCCCGGCTGTTATTTCGGCTTCATCCAGATCAGGCAGCGCTCCGCATTTAGCCCAGGGACGGCAACTTGTTCCACGTGAAACACATCAATATCTGGCGACAAAAGTGCCAGTTCATCCACGGGATACTTGCCTTTCATGGCCAACCACACGCCTTCTTCAGCCAAGGCTTGCCTTGACCAATTGGTGAAATCGGCCAGCGAAGCAAAGGCCCGCGAGCAGATCACCTTGTATTTCTCAGACAGATTCTCAACCCGGGCGTGAACGCCGCGCAGGTTCGGCAGCTTCAGCGTGACGGCCGCCTGTTGAATAAATGCCGCTTTTTTAGCGACCGCATCAACGCAATCCACCTGAATGTCAGGGCAACAAATGGCAACCACAACGCCGGGCAGGCCGGCACCAGAACCGACATCGAGCAAACGCAGCGCGTCGGGGTTGGCAACATCTTTAGCCGCCGTTTTTGTCATCTGCGCCAGTTGCCGGCACAGCGGCCCGATCACCGCCAGACTGTCGAGCAGATGGTGCGTCAGCATGTCGCCGGGGTCGCGCACCGCCGTCAGGTTATAGACCTTGTTCCACTTCTGGATCAGGCCCTGGTAGGCCAGCAAACTGGCAACCTGCGCATCGCTCAAGTCAAGCTCAAGCGCCGTCAGACCCGCCCTTAGATTAGCCTCGATGGCTTGCATCAGGCTGCTGCGCTTTCAGACGGGTTTCTGGCAAAACCCGCGAACCTGGTCTTTTTCAAGTGGATCGTCAGCAAGGAGATGCTCGCCGGCGTGATGCCCGAGATGCGCGAAGCCTGCCCCAGCGTTTCAGGCTTGAGGCGGTTGAGCTTTTGCCGAGCCTCGATGCTCAGCGCCGACACCTGCATGTAGTCCAGGTCTTGCGGCAGCTTGAGGTTCTCATAGTGGGCGGCGCGCACCACCTCGTCTTTCTGGCGGTCGATGTAGCCCGAGTATTTCGCCATAATTTCCACCTGCTCGATGACGGTCGCCGCCAATTCGGGACTCATGAGTTGCCGCGCTTCAGCCTGTCCTGTGCCAGTCGAGGCGCTCGCAGTGACGGCACTACCGTTATCACCAGAAGGTAAGTCGTGGTGGTCCATGGGACCGGAAATGCCCGATGTTTCACGTGAAACATCGGGCATAAACTCCGGCGCCGTATATTTGCCGCCGACCAGCGACATCAGCCCGGAGTAGCTCACACCTGGGCGGCGCAGCAGCTCAGCCAGGTTGTATTCGTGCTCAATGGCTTTGCCCAGCACGCGTTCAGACTCGGCAAAGTCCAGGTTTTTGGGGCTGACCCAGATCAAACGCAGGCGCTCTGTTTCACGTGAAACAGCGTCCCGCTTCTGGTTGAAGGCCTGCCAGCGGGCATCATCGACCAAGCCGAGTTGGCGTCCCACCTCGGTCAAACGGGCGTCGGCATTGTCTTCGCGCAGCTGCAGCCGGAACTCGGCGCGACTGGTGAACATGCGGTAAGGCTCGGTGACACCCTGGGTGATCAGGTCATCGACCAGCACGCCAAGATAGGCCTCATCACGCCCCGGCAACCAGTTGTCGCCAGCAAATGAAATGGCACCCGCCGCACTGGCCTGCGCATTGCCGCCACCCATGGCGCGCGCCTGCAGCGCGGCGTTGATGCCGGCAAACAAGCCTTGCGCCGCCGCTTCTTCGTAGCCCGTGGTGCCGTTGATTTGCCCGGCAAAAAACAGGCCGCCGATGGCCCTGGTCTCAAAACTGCTCTTGAGCTGGGTCGGATCGAAGTAGTCGTATTCAATGGCGTAGCCAGGCCGCAAAATATGCGCGTTTTCCAGCCCCGGCATGGAACGCACCATCGCGTACTGGATGTCGAACGGCAGGCTGGTGCTGATGCCGTTGGGGTAAAACTCGTGGGTCGTCAGGCCTTCGGGCTCCAGAAAAATCTGGTGGCTGTCCTTGTCGGCAAAGCGGTTGATCTTGTCTTCGACGCTGGGGCAATAGCGCGGTCCGACGCCTTCGATCCTGCCGGTGAACATGGGGCTGCGGTCAAAGCCGCTGCGGATGATGTCGTGGGTAAGCGCGTTGGTGTGCGTGATCCAGCACGACATCTGCTGCGGGTGCTGCCCGGGCCGTCCCATGAAGCTGAACACCGGCATCTGCGGGCTCATGCCACCGGGCATGCCGTCGCCAGGCTGCTCGGTGCACTGGCTGAAATCAATCGTGCGGCCATCCAGGCGCGGTGGCGTGCCGGTTTTCAGGCGGCCCTGCGGCAACTTGAGTTCTTTCAAACGTGCGCTCAAGCTTACCGCGGGCGGGTCGCCGGCACGTCCGGCGGCAAAGTTGTTGAGCCCGACATGGATCTTGCCATCCAGAAAGGTGCCGGCCGTGAGCACCACGGTGCTCGACCTGAAGCGAATGCCCACCTGCGTCACCGCCCCGACCACCCGGTCGCCTTCCACCATCAGGTCGTCCACCGCCTGCTGGAACAGCCACAGGTTGGGCTGGTTTTCCAGACGTTGGCGAATGGCGGCCTTGTACAGAATGCGGTCGGCCTGGGCCCGGGTGGCGCGCACCGCAGGCCCCTTGCTGGAGTTGAGAATGCGGAACTGAATGCCGGCTTCGTCGGTGGCTGAGGCCATGGCACCGCCAAGTGCATCGACTTCCTTCACCAGATGCCCCTTGCCAATGCCGCCGATCGACGGGTTGCAGCTCATCTGCCCCAGTGTCTCGATGTTGTGGCTCAGCAGCAGCGTTTTGCAGCCCATGCGGGCCGCGGCCAGCGCAGCCTCGGTCCCGGCGTGGCCGCCGCCGACGACGATGACATCGAAATGTTGTGGATAGAGCATGGTGGTCAATCGGAATGGCGGCAAATCAGGCAGTCTGCCGGGCCTGCGCGCGCAAGCAAAGGCTGGATTTTACCGATGCCTGCGAAAAGCGCACGGCAGCGACAGGCATGGGCAAAATTCAAGCCGCATCGGAGGCACAATTCAGACATCATCCATTTACTCCCTACGCACAGGAATTCCACATGGCCTCCGGAAAAATACTCGTCGCCCAGGGCGGCGGCCCCACTGCCGTCATCAACCAGTCGCTGGTGGGCGTGGCGCTCGAAGCGCGCCGCTTTGCCCACATTGGCCACATTTACGGCGCCCACCACGGCGTGCGCGGCATCATCGACGAAGACTTTGCCGACCTGACGCAGGAGACCAGCCACAACCTGGAACTGGTGGCCAACACGCCGTCGAGCGCCCTGGGCTCCACCCGCGACAAGCCCGATGAGGCCTATTGCCGCGAAATTTTCAAGGTGCTGCAAGCGCACCAGATCGGCCACTTTTTCTACATTGGCGGCAACGACTCGTCGGACACGGTGCGTATCGTGAGCCAGCAGGCGCGCGCGGCCAACTACCCGCTGCGCAGCATCCACATTCCCAAAACCATCGACAACGACCTTGTGGGCAACGACCACACGCCGGGCTTTCCGTCGGCGGCGCGTTTTGTCGCGCAGGCTTTTGCCGGCGCCAACCTGGACAACGCGGCCCTGCCCGGTGTTTACGTGGGCGTGGTGATGGGGCGCCATGCGGGGTTTTTGACCGCAGCATCGGCATTAGGCAAAAAATTTCCCGATGACGGCCCGCACCTGATCTACCTGCCGGAGCGCACCTTTGTCATCGCGCAGTTTCTGGCCGATGTCAAGGCCACCTACGAGCGTTATGGCCGCTGCGTGATTGCCGTCTCCGAGGGCATTCACGATGCCTCCGGCACGCCCATCACGGCGCTGTTGGCCAAGGAGATGGAGCATGACGCGCACGGCAATGTGCAACTCTCGGGCAACGGCGCGCTGGCCGATTTGCTGTGCGAAGAGATCAAGTCCAAGCTCAAGATCAAACGCGTGCGCGGCGACACCTTTGGTTATCTGCAGCGCTCGTTCATCGGCTGCGTGTCCGATGTCGATCAGCGCGAAGCCCGTGAAGTGGGCGAGAAAGCCGTGCAGTTTGCCATGTGGGGGCAACATGATGGCTCGGTCGCCATCAAGCGCACCGGTTTTTACTCGGTCGATTACGAATTGCTGCCGCTGGAAGCCGTGGCCGGCAAGACCCGCGTGATGGAAGACGAGTTCATCGCCCCCAGCGGCACCGATGTGACCGACGCCTTTCGCATGTACCTGCGCCCGCTGCTGGGCTCGGGCATGCCCGACGCCTTCAGGCTGCGCCACCACCCGGTGGAACGTGTGCTTAAAAAATAAGCAATCAACCATGGACCTCCTGATTTTTGCGGGCAGCACGCGCGCCCAGTCGTACAACCGCCAGCTGGCCAGGGTCGCTGCCGACCTGGCGCGGCAATCCGGAGCAGAGGTCACACTGCTGGAGCTCTCCAGCTTCGACATACCGCTCTACAACGCCGACCTGGAAGCCCGTGGCACGCCGCCCGATGTGATTCGCCTGAAACAAGTCCTGCTCGATCATCCGGGCTGGATCATCTGCTCGCCTGAATACAACGGCAGCTATACCGCGCTGCTGAAAAACACGCTGGACTGGGCCTCCAGCCCGGTCAAGGGCGACCCCGACTGGAGCCAGGGCAGCAGAGCTTTTACCGGCAAGGTCGTGGGGCTGCTGTCCGCTTCGCCAGGCGCTTTGGGCGGTCTGCGCTCGCTGCAACACCTTGCGCCATTGCTGAGCAACCTGCAGTGCTGGGTGGCGCCGCAACAATTTGCCCTGGGCGAGGCGGCCAGTGCCTTCGATGCCGCCGGTCAACTGCAGCTTGACAAACAACGCGAAGGTGTCGCATCGGTCGTCAAGCAGGTGCTGTGGGCGGCGGAGCGCCTGACACCGACGAACCAAAGTGAGAAATAAGCCTGTTTCGGCAAGCCTGGCAGCGTCGCGTTAGCATGATGGTGTTGACCGATCAGGTCGATCCCAAGCAACCATTACCTGGATATTCATGAAGCTTTACTACTCTCACGGCGCCTGCTCATTGGCACCCCACATCGTCCTGAAAGAATCCGGTCTGCCCTTCGAAGCCATTGCCGCACCCACCAAAACCCACAAGCTTGCCGATGGCACCGACTACTACAGTATCAACCCACTGGGTTATGTGCCTTTCCTGGTGCTCGATGATGGCCGTACCCTGCATGAAGTGCCTGCCATTTCGCAATACATTGCCGACCAGGTGCCGACCAAGCAACTAGCCCCCGCCAACGGCACCTGGGAGCGCTACAAGCTGCAGGAATGGCTCAACACCATCGGAACCGAGCTGCACAAAGGCTTCTCACCGCTGTTCACGCCCGGGATGCCGGCCGAGGCCAAGGAGATCGCCAAGACACGTCTGATCTCACGGCTGAACTGGGTCGATGGCGAACTGGCAGGCAAGGATTACCTGATGGGTGACACCTTCACCGTGGCCGACGCCTACCTGTTCGTGGTGGCGGGCTGGGGTAAATTTGTGGGGGTGGACGTCAGCGGTCTGGACAATCTGAGCGCCTTGGTGGCCCGTGTCGCTGCGCGGCCTGCCGTGCAGGATGCCTTGCGCGCTGAAGGTTTGCTCAAGTAGCCAGACCACGGCAAGATCCATGCTTGAATCTTGCTAAATTCCGTTAATAAAAAAAGCCGCTGGGTCACAGCGGCTTTTGCATTCAAAGGAACGCTTGAATCAATACTTGGTTTGAACTTGGCGCAATTGCTCCAGCGTAACCGGAGGCATATCGCCACGTTGGCCAACACCATTCAGATTCCATGCCTTGCCTTCACCCACAACCCAAGCCTTGACAAGCTTCAGGTTGGCAGCGCGTTCAGCATCGGTCTCACCCAAGTACTTGTACATGTTGCCAGCCTTACCCTTGGCGTAGGGGTTCGTGCCATCATCCAGACGACGCATCAACGCACCTGTGGACTTGCCGTCCACCAGTTGCAAAAGATGTTCATAGGTATCGACACGCGGACCCACCTTGAGTTGCTTTTTGTACTTGTCTTCGTCCAGTTTGAACTCTGCCATCGAGGGAGCATTGTTTTCAGCAAAGTGACAGTCTGCGCACAATTTCTTGAACATAGGCGCAATGTCATTGCGATAGGTCACATCGGCAGCCACGGCGGGCAAAGCCACCACCGCACCAGCCAGAATGGCCAATAATTTCAATTTCATCATCGTCTGCTCCTCGGGTTAAAAGAATTCATCTTACTTGACAGCCATCGTATTGAACAACTCCGTCGGGCTTGGACCCTCTGGTTCGTTGTGGGCAATACCAAAATGGCATTCAATACAGGTTTTTCCTTCAGCCTTGCCTTTGGCATGACGCTTCTGGGCACTGGCAGACTGCAAGTCCACACTCATCTTGTCCGCCCGATGGCAACTACGGCAGTTATGAGAGTCATTGGCTTTCATTTCCAGCCACACCTTTTGTGCCATATGCGCACGTTTGGCCTCGAACTTTTCCTTGGTATCAATGGAAGGCGCGATGTAGGTGTAGAAAACGTCCTTGGTGGCCTTGATCTTGGCAAACACCAAAGGCCCCGGCTCATGGGGCACATGACAGTTGGTACAAATCGCCCGCACACCGGTGCGGTTGGTGTCATGGATGGTGCCCTTGTACTCGTCCAGGTTATAGGACATTTCATGACAGCCCACGCAAAACTCTTCTGTACTGGTGAATGCCAAAACATAAGCGCCCGCGATTCCCACGGAAACTGAGAAGAGGAAAAGTGCGACCAATGAACCCAGTACCAGCTTCCAGTGCTGGCGCATTTTTTTGACGACTTCAGACATCTTGATGGGCCTGTCCTGCTCGCTTAACGCGACAAAATGTATTGCGCCAGATTCTTGATGGCGGCGTCATCACCTTTGGTTTTGACGTGATTTTCTTCTTCACCGTCCACCTTGACCTTGGGACCGGTGGTCAGGTGGGTGACCAGCTTGGCTTCGGCATCAGCCTTGCCTTTGTATTTTTCCGCGACCTTTTTATAGGAAGGGCCGGTTTTATCTTTGTCAACCGAATGGCACTTGGAGCACTTGTTGTCCTTGATCGCAGCTTCGGCGGCCGCCGCGTCAGGAGCAGCTTGTGCAGCCATTGCGCCGCAAGCCAAACCAGCGGCCATCAAAGCGTGCAAAAGATAGGAAATTTTAGTGTTGCTCATGTGAATCCTCTATGAAAGTTAAATGGTTAAAGAAGAGCTAATGTACCAAGTCCCGATGCTACTCCCATCGAAATACCCTTCACGCCCCTTTTTTTGATATATGTCAACAGGTGGGCAGTTAGTGAATCGGGGTTTACCCCAAATGCATGTACAAACTGTCTCGTGAACAGTCTTTTCATTTCAGTTAGCATCAGGCCCGTCATTTCATCACTTCCCCGGCACGCATGGTCTTCCATGGGTGCCCGTCATCTTCTTGAATGCATATGATTTTGAACAAAGCCAGCACCGAACACGGCAAAGCCATCCTTGCCGCGTCAGCGCCTTGCGCCATCACACCCGTGACCGTGCCGCACTATCTGGAATCCACCTACTGGTGGGCCTACACGCACCCGAATGCAGTGCGCGTGTTTGAGCGCCAATGGCTGGTCAATCTGATTTTGTGGGGCAACTTTTCCCGGTTGCGCGATCTGGCGCTACAGGAAATGGGCGATGTCATCAACGGCGACGTGCTGCAAGTGGCTTGCGTCTATGGCAATTTCACCGAACACCTGGTGCGCCGACTGGGGCCGCAGGGGCACTTGAATGTGATTGACGTGGCGCCGGTGCAAATCACCAACCTGCACGCCAAACTGGGCCAGCAAAAACAGGTCACGGTGTTGCAGCAGGATTCATCAGCCCTGCATTTTGCCGATGCCAGCCATGACACCGTGGTGGTGTTTTTCCTGCTCCATGAACAACCCGCCGAGGTGCGGCGCAAAACGATTGCCGAGGCCTTGCGCGTGACCAAACCCGGTGGCAAGATTGTGTTTGTGGATTACCACAAGCCCAAAGCCAGCAACCCGTTTCGATATGTCATGGTGCCGATCCTGACCACCCTGGAACCCTTTGCCATGGACTTGTGGAACGGTCAAATTGCCGATTGGCTGCCGTCAGACTGCAAGAGCCTGGCGCTTGAAAAGCAGACCTATTTCGGCGGGCTGTACCAAAAAGTCGTGATGACGCGCTGATCCCGCATCACTCTAGTCAACGCGGCGTACCGTAAAATCAGCCGGTTTTGTTTCTGCGACAGCTCTGCCTTTGAATATCATCCCATCACTGTCTTTCACCAAACTTGGCTGCATCAAGGGCGGGCGCCAGCTATTCAAGAACGTGGACTGCGAGCTGACCCCTGGGCACTGGCTGTATGTGGCCGGCGCCAACGGCGTCGGCAAAACCAGCCTGTTGCGCATGGTGTGCGGCCTGGCCCCTATTGAAGCCGGTGACATTTTGTGGAATGGCACGCCCATTCATGCACAGCGCGAAGCCTACCGCCAGGACCTGTGTTACCTGGGCCACTTGAATGCCCTGCAGGAATCCATGACGGTCGATGAGAACCTGGCTTTTATCACGGCCCTGGGAGGCATTGCCCCTGACCGGGCGCAAACCCAGGAGGTCCTGTCGCGTTTCGGCCTGCGCGGTCGAGGCAGGCAACTGGTGCGCCATTTGTCACAAGGGCAAAAGCGGCGCGTGGCCTTGTCACGGCTGGTGTTGAGCCCGGCCAGGCTGTGGGTGCTGGATGAGCCTTATGTGGCCATGGACGAAGGCGGCATCAACCTGCTGGCCGATCTGATTGCCGATCACCTGGCAACTGGTGGACTGGCGGTGCTGACCAGCCACCAGCGTGTGAACATTGGCAACCTGCCGCCACAAATGCTGGAGTTGCAGGCGCAATGAGTACGCTCGTCAAACCTGTTGGATTGGGCCGGGTGCTGCTGGCCGTGCTCAGGCGCGAAATTGCCTTGGGGTTTCGCCAAAAGGGCGAGGTGCTGACGCCGCTGGTGTTTTTTGTGGTGATTGCCAGCCTGTTTCCGCTCGGCGTCGGACCGGAAACTGCCTTGCTGTTGCGCATGGCGCCGGGCGTCTTGTGGGTCAGCGCGCTGCTGGCCGCGATGCTGTCGCTACAGCGCATGTTCGCCACCGACTACGCCGACGGCTCGCTGGAACAGATGGCGCTGTCCACCACCCCGCTGGCCTTGCTGGTGCTGGCCAAAGCGCTGGCCCATTTCTTGTTGGCGGGGCTGCCCCTGGTGCTGATGGCGCCGGTGTTGGGATTGCAGTTTGGCCTGGACACCCGGGCTCTGGGTATCTTGATGCTGTCGCTGCTGCTGGGCACGCCCACCCTGAGCCTGATTGGCAGTATTGGCGCCGCCTTGACCTTGGGCGTACGGGGTGCAGGGGTTTTGCTGTCGCTATTGATCTTGCCGCTGTATATTCCGGTTCTTATTTTTGGTGCGGGTGCGGTTGAAGCTGATGCAGCCGGCATGGGCATTGGTGGCCATTTGTCACTGATGGCGGCCCTGTTGGTACTCTCGCTCTTTTTCTCTCCCCTGGCTACGGCAGCCGCTTTGAGGATTTCCCTGGAATGAAAACACGTGTGATTCATTGGTTCAAGTTCTCTTCTCCGCAGAACTTTTATTATTTGGCCGGAAAAATGTGGCCTTGGTTTGCCACTCTGGCCGCGCTGCTGACGCTGGTCGGCTTGTGGATTTCGTTTTTTGTGGCGCCCGTCGATGCCCAGCAGGGTCAGGGGTATCGCATTATTTTTGTCCATGTGCCGGCCTCGCAAATGTCCATGTTCATCTACCTGGTGATGGCGGGCTGGGCTGGCTTCGGCTTGGCCTTCAACACCCGCCTGTCGGGCATGATGGCCTCGGCACTGGCGCCAACCGGCGCGTTATTCGCTTTTTTGTCGCTGGTCACCGGCGCGCTGTGGGGCAAGCCGATGTGGGGCGCCTGGTGGGTCTGGGATGCGCGGCTGACCTCTGAATTGATCCTGCTGTTTTTGTATCTGGGCTTTCTGGCCCTGCAAGCCTCCATCGACGATCCGCGCCGGGCCGACAAGGCCTGCGCCATCCTGGCGCTGGTGGGGGCGGTCAATGTGCCTATCATTTATTTTTCGGTGAAATGGTGGAACACCCTGCATCAAGGCGCGTCGGTGTCCATGAAAGGGGCCAGCATGGCCACGCCCATGCTGGCCGGGATGCTGATCATGGTTTTTGCTTTTTGGATGTACACCATCGCCATTGCGCTGGTGCGGGTGCGCAGCATTATTCTGGATCGGGAACGTCATACGGAGTGGGTGAAACATGCAGTGGCATAGCGTTGGAGAATTTCTGGACATGGGAGGTTACGCCTTCTATGTATGGGGCAGTTTTGGCATTTCAGCCCTGGTGGTGATTGCCGAAATCTGGCAGGTGCGCGCTCACCGGCGCGAAATCTTGCGAAACCTTTTGAACGATAACGACTCTCAAAACGATTCAACCGCACAATGACCATGAAACCTCGTCACAAACGCACCGCCATGATTGTGGGCGCACTGGCCGCCATCGGCATCGCCTCATACTTTGTCCTGAATGCCTTTCAAAGCAATCTGGTCTTTTTCTTCACCCCCAGCCAGGTGGGTGCCGGTGAGGCGCCTCACAACCGCGCCTTTCGCATCGGCGGCATGGTTAAAGAAGGCTCGGTGCAGCGCAGCAACCTGACTGTGTCTTTCGTCGTCACTGACACGATCAAGGAAGTGCCCGTAACCTACACCGGCATCCTGCCGGATCTGTTTCGCGAAGGCAAGGGCGTTGTCGCCCAAGGTCAACTCAACGCTGACGGAAAATTCACCGCCTCCGAGGTGCTGGCCAAACATGATGAAAACTACATGCCACCCGAAGCCCAGCATGCGCTGGACCAGGCTGAAATCGAAAAAGCCGGCAAATCCCTGAAATAACGCTTCATGCTGCTCCATTTCACCAGCAAGTCACCCGTCCTTTAACGCACCGAGACCCAACATGATTCCAGAACTTGGACATTTCGCACTGATTCTTGCCTTGCTGGTTGCTGCAGCATTCGGTACCCTCAGCCTGGCAGGCGGTCAGCAGGGGAGAGCCGACTGGATGGCGCTGGCGCGCCCTGGTGCCCAGGTGCTATGGCTATTGGTTGGCTTTTCGTTTCTGTGTCTGACCTACTCTTTTTACACCAATGACTTCTCCGTGCTGTACGTGGCCCAGCACTCCAACACCCAGTTGCCGGACATTTACCGCATCGCCGCGGTGTGGGGCGGCCATGAAGGCTCGCTCTTGCTGTGGTTGCTGATGCTGTGCACCTGGATGATGGCGGTATCGCTCTTTTCGCGCCAGTTGCCCGATGCCATGGTGTCGCGTGTGCTGGGGGTGCTGGCGCTGATCGCCGTTGGTTTTCTGCTTTTCATGCTGATCACGTCAAGCCCTTTTTCACGCCTGGTCGAAATCCCGGTTGACGGCCGTGACCTGAACCCGCTGCTGCAAGATCCCGGCCTGGTGTTTCACCCGCCGATGCTCTACATGGGCTATGTCGGTATGTCGATTCCGTTTGCTTTCTCGATCGCAGCCCTGCTCAACGGCCGGCTTGATGCGGCATGGGCACGCTGGACACGCCCTTGGGCCACAGCCGCCTGGATTTGCCTGACCATCGGCATTGCCATGGGATCCTGGTGGGCCTACTACGAATTGGGCTGGGGCGGCTGGTGGTTCTGGGATCCGGTGGAAAACGCTTCTTTCCTGCCCTGGCTGGTCGGCACCGCGCTGATGCACTCGCTGGCGGTCACTGAAAAACGTGGCCTGTTCAGAAGTTGGACCATCATGCTGTCGCTGATTGCGTTCTCGCTCAGCCTGCTCGGCACCTTCCTGGTGCGCTCGGGGGTGTTGACGTCGGTCCATGCTTTTGCCACCGACCCCAAGCGCGGCGTCTTCATTTTGTTGTTTCTGGCCGTGGTTGTAGGCAGCTCGCTGATCTTGTTTGCCGCCCGTGCCGGCAAAGTGCGTTCCGGTGGATCGTTTTCGCTTATTTCACGCGAAACCTTTTTGCTGATCAACAACGTGCTGCTAACCACAGCAGCGGCGGCGGTTCTGCTGGGCACGCTTTACCCCCTGATCATTGATGCGCTGAATTTGGGCAAACTGTCGGTGGGCCCGCCCTACTTCAACGCCGTCTTTGCACCCATCATGACACCGGTGCTGCTGTTCATGGTGATTGGCAGTTATGCCCGCTGGAAAAATGACACAGTGGCTGATCTGACCAGAAAACTGCGTCCCATTGCGATCGTTTCAGTGCTGCTGGGTTGTACCGCGCCTCTGCTGGCTGGCGAATGGTCGGCCCTGGTCGCCATGGGCCTGACCTTGGCGATCTGGATCGTGCTGGCCTCGGCCGTGCAGATTTACCGCCAGCTCAAAGACACGGTCAACTGGAAGTCCACTCCTGTTTCTTATTGGGGCATGCATGTGGCGCACATCGGTATTGCGGTGTGCGTGGTCGGCATCACCATGGTCAAAGGTTACGAAACCGAAAAGGACGTACGCATGACCATTGGCGACACCGTCGAAGTAGGCGGTTACACCTTCCGGCTGACGGGCATCAATGAAGTACCTGGCCCCAATTACAAGGCCGATCGCGGCAACGTGGAATTGATCAAAGATGGCAAGGTCCTGCGCACGCTTTACCCTGAAAAGCGCGCCTATTTTTCGTCCACCATGCCGATGACCGAAGCCGCCATCGACACCACTTTCACGCGTGACGTGTATGTGTCACTGGGAGAAAAGCTCGAAGGCGAGGGCAAGCCGGCCTGGGCCATGCGCGTCTATTACAAGCCATTCATCGCCTGGATCTGGTTTGGTTGCTTGTTCATGGCCATCGGCGGCGCCATGGCGGCCTTGGACAAACGCTACCGCAAAAAAGTGGCTGCCAAATTGAATATGACAGACATGAAGGGCGCTGCCGCATGAAAAAGGGTTTGATACCGTTAGGCATCTTTGTTGTCTTGCTGATCTTTTTGGCCATCGGACTGACGCGCGACCCGCATGAAATTCCGTCGCCCCTGATTGGTAAACCCGCACCAGCATTCACCGCGCCGGTACTTGGCAAGCCGGGAGAAACATTCTCCAACAAAGACATGCTGGGCCAAGTGTGGCTGCTCAACACCTGGGCCTCCTGGTGCGTGGCCTGTCGGCAGGAGCACCCGTTGCTGGTTGAATTTGTCAAAACCAATCCGCTGGTCATCGTCGGCTTGGACTACAAAGACAAGGAAGCTGATGGCCTGCAATGGCTGGCCCGCTTCGGCAACCCGTACACCCACACCATCGTGGATGCGGACGCGCGTATCGGGATTGATTTCGGTGTCTATGGCGTGCCAGAGAGCTTCCTGATCGACAAGGCAGGCATCATCCGCTACAAACAGATTGGCCCGTTCACCGAAGAAGCCTTGCGCGACAAACTGGTGCCGCTGATCAAGGAACTGCAATCATGAAATTCCTGATCGTTCTTTTTATGGCGCTGCAATGCGCCATCGGTGCGCACGCCGAAGAGGCGGCACCATTGGCTGAAGACCCGGTGGTGGAACAGCGCCTGATTACCATTGCCGAAGAGTTGCGCTGCCTGGTTTGCCAGAACGAATCACTGGCCGGCTCCCGCGCCGATCTTGCCAACGATCTGCGCCGTGAGGTGCGAACCCTGATCAAATCCGGCAAGTCGGATGCCGAAATCAAGGAGTATCTGGTCAACCGTTATGGTGACTTCGTGCTGTACCGTCCGCCCGTCAAACCCACGACCTGGCTGCTCTGGTTCGGGCCATTGCTGCTGTTGATCGGTGCCATCTGGTTACTGGTGACTGCCATCAGGCGCAATCAAAGTCAAAAAGACACCCCGGTGCTAAACGCCGCCCAGCGCGCCAAAGCGCAAGCCCTTCTTCAAGAAACTGATTCTTCCAAATGAACGTCTTTATAGGTATTTCAGCGCTGTTGACGCTGCTGGTTGTAGCTTGGGTGATTCGCCCGCTGCTTGTCAAACCAAAGGGTAGCGGTACGTCCAGCGAAAAACTCAACGCTGCCATCCACCGCGACCAACTGCAGACCCTTGAAGGTGATTTGGCACGCGGCGTCATCAGCCAGCAGGACTTCGAGACCACCCGCGAGGAGTTGCAACTTCGCCTGCTTGACGACACCGAGAGCTTTGAAGCAGCAGCAGGTGATCAAACCCCTGGATTTTGGACCCCACCACGCATGGCGGCGGCAATTGGCGTGAGTCTGCCGGTGCTGGCATTGGGCATTTACCTGCAATTGGGCGCACCAGCAGCCATCAACCCACCGGTGGCCAGCGTCAACGCGGAAGATCAGCAAGTCACGCAAATGATCGACACGCTGGCGGCCAAACTGAAAGCCAATCCCGACAATCCGCAAGGCTGGGCCATGATGGCGCGCTCTTATAAGGTTGTGGGGCGTTTCGAAGAATCCAAACAGGCGTTTGAACGAGCGGGTGACTTTATCAAGACCAATCCGGACATGCTGGTCGATTACGCCGAATTGCTGGGCATCATGGCGGGCAACACCTTCGTCGGCAAGCCTCAGCAAATCGTCGAGGAAGCGCTGCGGCTGAACCCGGAACATCCCATGGGCTTGATGATAGCGGGGGTGGCCGCCTATCAAAGCGGCGATTTCCCCAATGCCGTGACGCGCTGGGAAAAATTGCTTGGCCTGTTGCCGCCCGATTCGCCGGATACACAACAAATTCAAGCCAACATCGCCGACGCCCGTGGCAAAGCCGGAATGCCTGCGGGCGCGAGCAACGTGTTGCCACCGGTACCTGAAAATGCCGCTGCAGGCATGACGCCAGAGATGATCAACCAGATGGTCGATCGGCTGGCTGCCCGCTTGAAAGACAATCCGGATGACCTGGCTGGCTGGGCACGGCTGGCACGGGCATACAAGGTGCAGGGGCGTCTGGATGAAGCTGCCAACGCCTATGCCAAGACTGGCACACTGCTGGACTCTGACCCTGATTTATTGACCCAATACGCCGACACCTTGGCCATGCGCGCCAAGAATCTGCAAGGCAAGCCAGCTGAACTGGTCAACAAAGCCCTGACGATTGATCCCAAACACCCGATGGCGCTGATGATGGCGGGGCAAGCGGCTTTTCAGAGCGGCAACTATGCCAAGGCGATTGGTCACTGGCAGACTGCCTTGACGGTTTTGCCGGTCAATTCTCCTGATATTGACCCCATCAAGGCGGAAATTGCCGATGCCAAGTTCAAAATGAGCGCTTCCGGCAAACCCTGATAGAAGGCTCATAGCCATATAGCCCGGTTAATTCCGGGCTTTTTTTTACTCATCAATCAGTGTATAAGTTTGTGGATAATAAAACTTTAAATAGCAAGTTATCCACAGAAATATAATTTCAGGATACTTACCCAAGAATCTGGTACAGATAAAAAGCGCGGCGGTGCACATTAACGAAGATAGTTCAAATCATTGATTTATATTAACAAAAGTGACTTATCCACGACATTGGCAAGTCCTTATCTACTACCACTACTTTAAAAGAATAAAGATAATTAATGACAGCTGACAAAAATCAAACCGTTTTCAAGAGTTCCAGCATCAATGTAAAAATCCTGTGCATAGAGTCAATAAAATTGATCCATCGATGGTTTTTGGCAGCTTGATCAAGTAACATTTACCCGTTGCCACTATGCAGCATCAATCAACTTTATTTCAGACCATTAGCTTTTTTCATTTTTTATTCATGTCACGTGGCACATACCTTTGAAATCAAAAGCGCTCAGTTGCCATTGGTGGCATTGCTGCTCAAAACACCTGACCTGGCACATATCATTGAAGACCTTTACGCGCAGTTTGGGCCGGCGAGTCAGAGCCCGGACTTTTTTGATGATGATGCTTTGGTAATAGACTTTTTGAATTGTGAATTCCAGGGGATCGATCAGTCGCTGCCGGCATTGCTGTCAACCTTGCATCACTGTTGTCTCAAGCCGATTGCCTTTCGCAATGCCATGCCGTCAACAGCGACTGCAGCCATGGCTTGCGGTTTGATCGAAGCTCCAGCTGAAATGCCGCGCAGCAAGACTGCCAATCCAAAAAAGACCTCAGATAAGCCCGGCCCAGAAACCGTGCGCGAAGTGGTTCGGGAAGTGGTGCGCGAGGTACCTGGCCCTGCGACCCTGGTGATTGACAAGCCTTTGCGTTCTGGCCAGAAAATATACGCGCGGGGCGCTGATCTGGTGGTGTTGGCGATGGTCAATATGGGTGCAGAAGTGGTGGCAGACGGCAACATTCACGTCTATGCGCCCTTGCGTGGCAAAGCCATGGCCGGCGCCAGTGGCAACACCCAGGCGCGAATCTTTTCACTCTGTCTGGAGCCAGAACTGATTTCCATTGCGGGTGTGTACCGTACCAGCGAAAATCCACTCCCAAAAGATATCCACGGCAGGCCGGCACAGGTGCGCCTGAGTCTCGACGGCCAGGACAAGCTGATCTTCGAAGCCTTGAACCCTTAAATTTTCTCTTTGAAAGACCCCATCAACATGGCAAAAATAATTGTGGTGACTTCCGGCAAGGGTGGGGTGGGTAAAACCACCACCAGCGCCAGTTTTTCGACCGGCTTGGCCATGCGCGGCCACAAGACCGCCGTCATCGACTTCGATGTTGGCCTGCGCAACCTGGACTTGATCATGGGCTGCGAACGCCGCGTGGTGTATGACCTGATCAATGTGATCCATGGCGAAGCCAACCTGAACCAGGCGCTTATCAAGGACAAACAGTGCGACAACCTTTATGTGCTGGCAGCCTCGCAAACGCGCGACAAAGATGCCCTGACCCAGGTTGGCGTTGAAAAGGTGTTGGCTGACCTGGCCGCCATGGATTTTGAGTTCATCGTCTGTGACTCGCCCGCCGGGATCGAGACCGGTGCACTGATGGCCATGCACTTTGCCGACGAGGCCCTGGTGGTGACCAACCCCGAGGTTTCCTCGGTGCGCGACTCTGACCGCATTCTGGGCATGCTGTCGAGCAAGACTAAACGCGCCATGGAAGGGCTGGAGCCCATCAAGGAGCATTTACTGATCACCCGCTACAACCCGTCGCGGGTGAACCAAGGTCAAATGCTCTCCTTGCAGGACATCAAGGACATTTTGCGCATCAAGCTCATTGGCGTGATCCCCGAAAGCGAAGCGGTGCTCCAGGCCTCCAACCAGGGGGTGCCGGCGGTGCACATGGAAGGCAGCGACGTCTCTGAAGCCTACAAGGATGTGATCGACCGTTTTCTGGGTGAAGACAAGCCCATGCGCTTTACCGAGCCGCCCAAACAAAGCTTGTTGAAACGTCTGTTCGGGGGGAAATGACGTCATGTCTTTTTTCTCATTTTTTCTGGGCGAGAAAAAGAAAACCGCCAGCCTTGCCAAGGAACGCCTGCAGATCATCCTGGCGCATGAGCGCAATGGCCGCAGTCCTGCCACCCCGGATTACCTGCCTGACCTGCAACGCGAATTGATTGCGGTCATCAGCAAGTACATCAAGATCAATCCTGACGATATCAAAGTCAACCTGGAGCGACAGGACAATCTGGAAGTGCTGGAAGTCAAGATCGAGTTGCCAGACGCGCGCTGAACCGGGAAAGTTCCATGGGCAGTTTTGAATGACCCAGATCAAACAACCCCGATTTCAGTACTGAATTTGTAGCTTAAAACGCTTATCATGCGAGCGCTTAAAGCCAAAGTTTTAGCGTGGAATCAATCAATCATTCATTATTTCCCGGATAGCTGGGCGTCTCATGCTGGCCCAGTTTCTACAGTTCCTGTTCTCCGGCATCACGGTTGGGGCGACTTATGCTCTGGCCGCATTGGGTTTCACGCTGATCTACAACGCCAGCAATGTCATTAACTTTGCTCAGGGAGAATTCATCATGCTGGGCGGCATGTTGGCGGTGTATTTTTCCCAGTCCGGACTGCCACTGCCATTCGCCTTGCTATTGGCGATAGTATTGCCTGCCCTGGTGGGCGTGGTGCTTGAAAAGTTGGCGATTGAACCCGTCAAGGGCGCAGAGTCGGTGACGCTGATCATCATCACGATTGGCGCCTCCCTGGTGATCCGGGGGTTGATCCAGGTCTGGTTGGGCAAGGCGACACACAGCCTGCCGGCGTTTTCGGGTGATGAACCGCTGCAGATTCTGGGTGCCACGCTGATGCCGCAAAGCCTTTGGGTGCTGGGGGTGACAGCGCTGGTCGTGCTTGGCTTATGGTATTTTTTCAATCGAACCCTGCATGGCAAGGCGATGCTGGCCACATCGCATAACCGCCTTGCAGCCGAGTTGGTGGGCATCAACACCAACTGGGTTCTCTTCATGAGCTTTGCGCTTTCTGCTGCGCTCGGAGCCTTGGGTGGCATTCTGGTCGCACCGATCACGCTGACCTCGTACGATGTGGGTGTGATGCTGGGGCTCAAGGGTTTTGTGGCAGCCGTGGTGGGTGGTTTGGGCAATGGACTGGGCGCCGTACTGGGCGGATTGCTGGTGGGTATTCTGGAAGCCATGGGCGCTGGCTACATCTCGTCATCCTACAAGGATGCGATTCCGTTTGTGTTGATTTTGTTGATGCTGTTTTTCAAACCACGTGGCTTGTTTGGCGGCAAATTGACCGACCGGGTCTGACTATGCGCAACCCAGCTTTTATCGGTCTGTACCTCATCATGGCGGTTCTGCTGGTGTTGCCTTTTGTGCTGCCCAACAGTTTCTACATGGACCTGGCAATTCGCATGGCGATCAACGCGGTGATTGTGCTGAGCCTGAATCTTCTGATCGGTTTTGCCGGGCAGATCAGTTTGGGGCACGCAGGGTTTTTGGGCATTGGCGCTTATGCTTCTGCAGTGTTGCCGACGCACTTTGGCTGGCATCCGCTGCTGGCCATGGTGGCAGGCGCAGTGGGCGCAGGGCTGCTGGCCGCCGTGCTGGCGCGGCCCATTTTCAAGCTCAGGGGACATTACCTGGCCATGGCCACGCTGGGATTGGGCATCATCATCAATATTGTGGTGCGCAATGAGGCGGGCCTGACCGGTGGCCCTGACGGTATGCCGGTGCCAGCCATGGCGCTGCTGGGTTATGAATTGTCAGGCGACAAGCTCTGGTATTGGCTGACTGCCTTGTTGTTGTCGCTGGCCATCTGGGCTTCGCTGAACCTGATCGATTCGCCGTTTGGACGTGCCTTGCGGGCCTTGCATGGCTCTGAAGTGGCCTCGCAGGTGGTTGGGGTCGATGTGGTGCGCTACAAAGTCGCCATTTTTGTGGTCTCGGCTGTGATTGCCAGCATCATGGGCAGCGTCACCGCCCATTACGTGGGTTTTGTGACACCTAATCTGGCAGATTTTTTTCACTCCCTTGAACTGGTCACCATGGTGGTGATTGGCGGTATGGCGTCAGTCTATGGCTCGGTGGTGGGCGCCGTTTTGCTGACCGCCCTGCCGCAGACACTCACGTCTTTTGAGGGTTGGGAAACGGTGGCGTTTGGCACCATCCTGATGCTGTGCATGATCTTTCTGCCCAAAGGCTTGGTGCCGACCCTGGCGGCCAAGTTCGTGAGGGGTGAATAGGCATGGCGCTGCTTGAAGTGAACCAGCTATCGATTCATTTTGGCGGTGTCAAGGCGGTACAAAATGTGAGTTTCGCCATTGACGCAGGCATCGTTTATGCCGTCATTGGCCCCAATGGCGCAGGCAAAACCACCTTGTTTAACCTGATCACCGGCATCTACACCCCGACCAGCGGCACGATCAAACTCGACGGTGAATCCATCGGCGGAAAAACGCCCAACGAACTGGCGCAGCGCGGTGTGGCCCGGACCTTTCAAAACCTGCAAATCTGCATGAACATGAGCGCCATCGAGAACGTGATGGTGGGTGCGCATCTGCGGCTCGATCGCAATTTGTTCAAGGCAGCCTTGCGCTGGCCATCCATCCGGACGCGCGACCATGAACTGCGGCAAGAGGCGACAGAACTGATGCGCTTTGTTGGCCTGCAGGACTACTTGCAAGCCCGTGCCGACAGCATGCCCTATGGCGCACTCAAGCGCCTGGAAATTGCCCGCGCCCTGGCCATGAAGCCGCGCCTGATTTTTCTCGACGAACCCGCCGCCGGGCTCAATACCAGGGAAACCCAGGACGTGGATGCTCTGGTGCGCAGGGTGGCCGATTCGGGTATCACGGTAGTGCTGGTGGAGCATGACATGAAGATGGTGATGAATCTATCAGACCGCATATTGGTGCTGGACTATGGCAAAAAGCTGGCCGAGGGCAGTTGCATCGAGGTGCGCAACAACCCGGACGTGATTGCCGCCTATCTGGGTGCGCACGCCTGAACGACAAGCACCATGGACGCACTGCGCATCATCAGCGAAGACCACAACAGCCTGTGGCGCATGGCCACCACGGTGGACCAATTGGCTGTTGAACTTGAAGCCGGTGTCGCGCTCGACCCAAATTTTTTGAGCGCGGCGCTGGACTACATCGTGCAGTTCGAGGAGCGCTTGCACTATCCGAAAGAAGATGGCTTTTTGTTTCACTATCTGCGCTTGCGCAGCCCTGAAGTTGCCACCACGCTCGATCGTCTGGAGCAGGATCACCGGGACAGCGGCAGCAGGCATCGGGCCTTGCGAGCCGCCATGGCAGCGGTGGCGGCAGGGGAGATGTCAGGGCCAGCACTGGCCACACAACTGCGCCACTTCACGGCCGATTTGAAGTCGCACATTCTGACTGAAGAAAAACAGTTGCTGCCACTGGCGCACAAGACCCTGCTGAAAGAGGATTGGGTTGAAATCAACCGCGCCTTTCATGATCCCGTTCACCCGCTATTTGGCGATGCCGCGCAGGCCGGGTTTCGTGAGCTGTACCACCGCATCGTCAGCGTGGCACCCGAATCTCTCGGACTGGGCGGCAAAAGTGTAGGCCATTTGCCAGGCGGCGCAAGCCCGGCACAGGCCGAAGTTTTGCTTCGGGTGCAGGGCCTGGAATCCTGCTACGGCCGCATCAAGGCGCTCAAAGGCATCAGCATCGAAGTGCGCCGCGGCGAAACCGTGGCGCTGGTGGGCGCCAACGGGGCTGGTAAAACCACTTTATTGCGAACGCTCTCGGGTGTACAGCCCATGAGTGCCGGCAGCATTTTTTTTGATGGTGAAGACATCAGCAGGCTGCGCCCGGACAAGCGAATGCGTCGCGGCATTTGCCAAAGCCCCGAAGGGCGCCAGGTGTTTGGCCCCTTGTCGATCGAGGACAACCTGCGTCTGGGCGCCTATACGCAACCCCGACACCAGGTGGCGGGCGACATGGAAAAGATATTCACCATGTTCCCGATCCTCAAGGAAAAACGCCACCAACCGGCGGGCACCTTGTCGGGCGGGCAACAGCAAATGCTGGCCATCGGCCGTGCCTTGATGGGCCGCCCGCGCCTGCTGCTGCTCGACGAACCATCGATGGGCCTGGCTCCGCTGCTGGTGCAAGAGGTGTTCGCTGTGATCAAGACGCTGAAAAGCCAGGGCATCACGATTCTGCTGGTTGAACAAAACGCCCTGGCCGCCCTTGACATTTCCGACCGTGGCTATGTGCTCGAGACCGGCTGTGTGATCCTGACCGGTAGCGGCAACGAGCTGGTGCGCAATGACCAGGTGCGAGCGGCCTATCTGGGCATGTGATTGACAGCGAGAAATCTAATGAAACAACAACACCCCCATGCGCAGAAGCTTGCCGAAGCGGTGGCTGCCGCCATGTGGCAGCGCGACCAGACCGTGCAGGCGTTGGGCATGACGCTGCAGAGCATCTCGGCAGGCAGTGCGCTGGTGTCGATGCCGGTGCGCGCAGACATGGTCAATGGCCATCACATTTGCCATGGCGGCCTGATGTTTACGCTGGCTGACACGGCCTTTGCCTATGCCTGCAACAGCTACAACCACAACACCGTGGCATCGGCGTGCCACATCGACTTTTTGGCACCCGCCAAAGAAGGCGATATGCTTGAAGCCGAGGCTGTGGAGCGATCAAGATCTGGTCGCACCGGGGTCTATGACGTGACCGTGCGGGTGCGTGGTGGCAAAATCGTGGCCTTGTTTCGAGGCAAGAGTTACCGTATCAACGGGGAAGTGATGGCTGAGTTGGAGCAGGCCGCGCAGGTCCCATCACAATAAGGCGGAAAGCGCAATATGACAGACAAGCAGCCAATGTCCAGCGATATTGATCCGATCGAGATCGCCAGTCGCGACGAAATTTCAGCATTGCAGCTGCAGCGTCTCCAATGGTCGCTCAGACACACCTATGACCATGTGGCGCATTTCAAAGCCAAATGCGATGCCAAGGGCGTGCACCCGGACGACCTGAAAACACTGGCCGATCTGGCCAGATTTCCGTTCACAACCAAACTCGATTTGCGAGACAACTATCCGTTTGGCCTGTTTGCCGTGCCGCGCAACCAGGTGGTGCGGGTGCATGCGTCTTCCGGCACCACGGGCAAGCCCATTGTGGTCGGCTACACCCAGCAAGACATTGACACCTGGGCGCAACTGATGGTGCGATCAATGCGTGCCGGCGGCGGCCGCGCAGGTGACATTTGCCATATTGCCTATGGCTACGGTTTGTTTACCGGCGGGCTGGGTGCCCACTATGGCGCTGAAAAAATGGGCTGCATGGTGGTGCCCATGTCGGGCGGGCAGACCGAGAAGCAGGTGCAGCTGATTCAGGATTTCAAACCCGACATCCTGATGGCCACGCCGTCCTATTCGCTGGTGCTGGCCGAAGAGTTTGAGCGTCTTGGCATTGCGCCCCAGGACATTTCCCTGCGCCTTGGCTTTTTTGGCGCCGAGCCTTGGGGTGAGGGCATGCGCGCCGAGATCGAGAAAAAGCTCGGCCTCGATGCCATCGACATTTACGGTCTGACCGAAGTGATCGGCCCGGGTGTGGCCTGCGAGTGCATCGAGTCAAAAGACGGCCCGGTCATCTGGGAAGACCACTTTTACCCGGAAATCATCAACCCGGAAACCGGTGAAGTGGTTCCCGAGGGCGAGCCGGGCGAGCTGGTGTTTACCTCGCTGACCAAACAAGCCATGCCGGTGATTCGCTACCGCACGCGCGACCTGACCCGCTTGCTGCCCCCCACGTCGCGCAGCTTCAGGCGCATCGACCGCTTGACCGGGCGCTCTGATGACATGCTGATCATTCGCGGGGTCAATGTATTCCCGACGCAAATTGAAGAGCAGATCATGCGCGACAAGCGGCTCTCAGGCAATTACCAGATTGTGCTCAGCCGCGACGGGCACCTGGACCAGGTGGAAGTGCGCTGCGAGTTGCAGCGCGACGTATCGGACAAACTCACAGCGTCCGAGCAGCTTGCCATTGGCAAGGAGTTGCAGCATCACATCAAGACCAACATTGGCATATCCACCCGGATCACGGTGCTGAAATTCGATTCGATACCGCGCACCCTGGCGGGCAAGGCGCGGCGCCTGTTTGATGAGCGACCCAAACTGATTTGAAGATGGAACTGATTTTTTTAACTACTAAGGAGACGCAACCATGAAATTCCCGATGAAAAAACTGCTCGCTGGTGCCGCTTTGGCGCTTGGCACGCTGACTTCTTTTGCCGCTGAGCCCATCAAGATTGGCTCGGTCCTGTCGATCACCGGCCCGGCCGCCTTTCTGGGCGATCCGGAGATCAAGACCCTGCAGATGTACGTCGAAGACATTAACAAGAAAGGCGGCGTTCTGGGCCGCCCATTGCAGTTGATTCACTACGATGACGGCAGTGACGCCGGCAAAGCCAACGGCTTTGCCAAGCGCCTGATCGACGACGACAAGGTGGATCTGATTGTGGGTGGCACCACCACCGGTGCCACCATGTCGATGGTGTCGCTGGTCGAAAAAGCCAACATTCCCTTTATCTCGCTGGCCGGTGCCGTGGTGATCATCGAGCCTGTCAAAAAGTGGGTGTTCAAGACGCCGCATACCGACCGCATGGCGGCCGAAAAGGTGTTTGATGACCTCAAGAAACGTGGCCTGACCAAGGTCGCCCTGTTGTCAGAGACCAGCGGATTTGGCCAATCCGGCAAAAAGGAAACCGAAGCCGTGGCTGCAAAGTACGGCATTACCCTGGTGGCCAGTGAAACCTACGGCCCCAAAGACACCGACACCAGCCCGCAATTGACCAAAATCCGCAACACCGCCGGCGTGCAGGCGGTATTTGTTTTTGGCCTGGGCCAGGGGCCAGCCATTGTCACAAAAAACTACAAGCAGCTTGGCATGACGCTGCCGCTGTACCAGTCGCACGGTGTCGCTTCTGAAGAATTCATCAAACTCGCCGGCGTTGCCGCCGAAGGTGTCCGCCTGCCCGCCGCATCGCTGTTGATTGCTGATAAATTGGCTGCCAAAGACCCACAAAAACCGGTGGTCACAGGCTACAAAAAAGCATTCAACGAAAAGTGGAAAACCGATGTGTCCACTTTTGGTGGCCACGCTTATGACGGTCTGATGATGGCCGTGGATGCCATCCAGCGCGCTGGTGGCACTGACAAAGCCAAGGTCCGTGACGCCATCGAGGCCACCAAGGGCTTCATTGGGACCGGCGGCGTGGTCAACATGTCGGCCACCGACCACATGGGCCTTGATCTGTCTGCCTTTAACCTGCTTGAAATCAAGAACGGCGACTGGTCGCTGGTGCAATAAGCGGCCCGATGTCCCACAGGAGAAGTTATGTCTGAAGTCATTTTGCTGGGCGTCGAGGCGGTGGCGCGCGGGGCCATCGATGCCGGCATCAGCGCGGCCTTTGCCTACCCCGGAACCCCTTCCACCGAGATCTACCAGACCATTGAGGAGCACGCCAAAAAGCACAGCTTGAGCGTGCGCGGCATGTGGTCCACCAACGAAAAAGTAGCGCTTGAAGAAGCGGTGGGTGTGTCCTATGCCGGGCGGCGTGTGCTGGTGTCGATGAAACACGTCGGGCTCAATGTGGCTGCCGATCCGTTCATGAACGTGGCGGTGTCAGGCGCGCACGGCGGCCTGGTGGTGGTGGTGGCTGACGATCCTGGCATGCACAGCTCGCAAAACGAGCAGGATTCGCGCTACTTTGCCGACTTTGCCATGGTGCCCTGCCTGGAACCGGCAGACCAGCAGCAGTGTTACGACTTTACCCGTGAGGCGTTCGAGTTGTCTGAAGCCCTGCAGGTGCCCGTGCTGCTGCGCTTGGTCACCCGCCTGGCTCACAGCCGCGCCAGGGTCAGGCTGGCCGCGCCGCGCGAGCAAAATGTGGCCAACTTTGTAACCGACCCAAGTCGTTTCATCCTGCTGCCCGCCAACGCCCGGCGCGCTTATGGCAAGCTGATCGACAAGCAAACTGCACTGCAGGCGTACTCGGAGGCCCACCCGGTGAATGCGCTGGCGATCACTGGCAAGGATCGTCCCGGCATTTTGGTGAGCGGCCTGGCGTGCAATTACCTGCAAGAGGCCCTGGGGGATACGCTGCAAAGCTACAACCTGTTGCGCATCGGCTGTTACCCCTTGCCGGTCAAGAAAATCCGCCAGTTGCTCGATGCCTCCAGCGAGGTCTGGATCGTCGAAGAAGGCTACCCGTTCATCGAGCGTTATGTAACGGCCTTGGGGCTGATGCGTGAGCGGCCGATTCGCGGCAAGCTCACCGGTGATCTGCCGCGCATGGGCGAGATGTCGCAAGACGCCATCAAGCGCTGCTTTGGCCTGCCAGTGAGCGCTTCGTTGCAGATTGCCGGTTTGACTGAAGTGCTGGTTGGGCGGCCGCCAAGCCTGTGTGACAAGTGTCCGCACACCGACTCCTACCTCGCCATTAACGAGGTGATTGCCGAATTCAACCCCGACCTGCGGGTCATGGGCGACATTGGCTGCTACACCCTGGGCGCCGTGGGGCCGCTCAAAGGCATCCACTCGTGCTTGTGCATGGGCGCCTCCATTGGCATGGCGATTGGTGTGGTGCATGCCGGCATGAAGCAGGCCCTGTGCGTGATTGGCGACGGCACCTTTACCCACTCCGGGTTGGCTCCGCTGCTGGACGCGGCGCGCGACAACACCAACATCAAGGTGTTCATTCTGGACAACAGCATCATCGCCATGACGGGCGGCCAGCCTTCTGCGGCCACCGACGAAGACGTCATCAACCTGGTCGCTGGTCTGGGGGTGGCGCGCGAGCACATTCGCATCGTGGTGCCGTCGCCGCACAAAAAGCACCACACCATGGAGACCATCCGCGAGGAACTGGCTTACACCGGTCTGTCGGTCATCATCGCGCGGCGCTCCTGCGTCACCTTCGCCAAGGAAATCAAGGACAGTAAGGAAGTCCGGGAGCTCAAGCGGCATGGCAAGGTGGAGCACGCATGAACTATGACCTGGTGGTGAGCGGTGTCGGCGGCCAGGGCGTGCTGACGATTGCGGGGGTGATTGACCACGCCATCCATGCCGCGGGTTTGCACCTGAAGCAGTCCGAAGTTCATGGCATGGCGCAGCGCGGCGGTGCGGTGTCGGCCTTTGTGCGCATTTCTGACCAGCCGGTCGCCAGCGACCTGATCGGCGACGGCATGGCCAGCATGGTGTTGTCGGTCGAACCCATGGAGGCGCTGCGCTACACCCAATTGCTGCGTCCGGATGGCTGGATCGTTTCCGACATCACGCCCATGGTGAATGTTGCCAATTACCCGCCAATGGATGCCTTGTATCAGGTGCTGTTTTCAGCGCCGCGGCTGGTGGCGCTGGATGCAGCGCGCATGGCGAAAAAGGCTGGCAGCATCAAGGTGCAAAACACCGTGATGCTGGGTGCGGCTGCCATGCATTTACCGCTGTCCCCGGAGCTGTTCGAGAATCAATTGCGCAGGCTTTTTTCGCGCAAGGGCGAGCGCATCGTCAACGCCAACATCAACGCTTTTCGCATGGGCGACGCGGCCAGTCGCTTTGCTGCGGCGTTGTTGGCCGCCGGCGTTGCCTCAGAGGTGGTGGCCCGGGTGGTATCGCGCATTGCCTTTGAGCCCGAAGCCGTGCCGCCGTCTTGCGTGGCCGCCTGGTGTCAGCGCTTGTTGAGCCCCGATGCTGCCCCGCTTGCCGCCAGCCTGTTTGCCGTCGATGAGGCCTTGTCGCCCGACGCCGTGCCCTTACTTTGATCGATCGGGTTGCCAGCGCTTGAGCAGCAGCGCGTTGCTCATCACGCTCACCGAGCTCATCGCCATGGCGGCACCGGCCATGACCGGGTTCAGGAAACCAAATGCGGCCAGCGGGATGCCCGCCACGTTGTAGATAAAGGCCCAGAACAGGTTTTGCCTGATTTTGGCCACGGTGCGGTTGGAGATGTCCAGCGCGGCGGCCACCAGCGCCAGGTCGCCGCGCATCAGCGTGATGCCTGCCGCGTGCATCGCCACATCGGTGCCGCCACCCACATTGGCCATGGCCATGCCGACATCGGCCGCCGCCAGCGCCGGGGCATCGTTGACACCGTCGCCGACCATCACCACGGTGCGGCCTTGTTGCTTGAGGCGGGTGATGTGTGCCGCCTTGTCACCGGGCAGCACATTGCTGATGACCTCATCCGGTTGCAAGCCGACGCGCTTGGCCATGGCCAGCGCAGCCGCGCTGTTGTCGCCCGAGAGCATCATGACCCGGATGCCGCGTTCGCGCAAAATGGCAATGGCGGCACTGGCCTCGGCCTTCGGCTCGTCGCCAAAAGCCAGCAGCGCCAGGGCCTGCAAACCGTCTGGCGTTTGTTGCGCCATGACCGCCAGCGTGGCCCCTTGTGCGCTCAGCGATGGCAGGCGCACATCGAGGCTGTCAAGCCGCACACCGAGTTCCTGCATCCAGCGCACACTGCCGATCAAATAGTCTTCACCGTTGACCTGGCCGCGCAGCCCCTTGCCCGGCGTGCTTTGCAATTGCGCCACGGCCGGCAAAGCAAGCTGCTTTTGCTGAGCCGCCATCACCACGGCACGCGCCAGCGGGTGGCCGCTGCCGCTTTGCAAGGCACCTGCAATGGCCAGCAAGGCGTCTTGATCGGCGCCCGCCGGCACGGCAAAGTCAGTCAGGCGCGCCTGGCCGAGTGTCAGTGTGCCGGTCTTGTCGAACACCACTACATTGGCTTTGTGCGCCAGTTCCAGTGCCTGCGCGTCCTTGATCAGGATGCCGTGTTGCGCCGCCACGCCGGTTCCTGCCATGATGGCCGCCGGCGTGGCCAGCCCCAAGGCGCAGGGGCAGGCGATCACCAGCACCGTGACCGCGTTGATGACAGCCACCTCGAAGGGCGCACCACTGAGCCACCAGCCCAGCAGCGTGAGCAGCGCCAGCCCCAGCACTACCGGAACAAACACGGCGCTCACCTTGTCCACCAGGCGCTGGATCGGCGCCTTGGCGGCCTGCGCATCTTCCACCAGGCGGATGATGCCCGCCAGCACCGTATCGACACCGGTGGCGCTCACCTGCACGATGACCCGGCCATCGCCATTGAGCGTGCCGCCGGTCACCTTGTCCTGGAGCACCTTACTCACCGGCAGAGGCTCGCCAGTGAGCATCGATTCATCGACCTGCGTCTGGCCCTCAATCACCCGGCCATCGACGGCAAAACGCTCACCGGGGCGCACCACCAGTTCGTCGCCCACCAGCACTTCGTCGATCGGCACATCGACTTCGCCATCGAATCCCAGCAGGTGCGCCGTTTCAGGCCGCAGGGCATGCAGGGCGCGGATGGCCGAGGTGGTCTGGCGCTTGGCCCGCGCTTCGAGCCATTTGCCCAGCAGCACCAGCGTGATGACCACGGCCGAGGCTTCAAAATACAGGTGCGGCATGGTGCCAGCGGCGGCGCTGAGCCATAACCACACCGACAGCGCCCAGCCGGCGCTGGTGCCCATGGCCACCAGCAGGTCCATGTTGCCGCTGAGCGACTTGAGCGAATGCCAGCCCGCCTTGTAAAAACGCGCCCCCAGAAAGAACTGCACCGGAGTCGCCAGGGCGAACTGGACCCAGGCCGGCAGCATCCAGTGCTGGCTCAGCAGGTCACCGAGCATGGGCAACATCAAGGGCAAGGACAACGCAATGCCCAGCGCCACGGGGGCAAATCCGGCCCAGTTCGATTCGCTGGGCGCGTCGATGGCCGCATTGGCCGCCACCGGTTCGTAACCGGCATCGCGCACGGCGCGCCGCAGGCGTGCCTCGATCTGCTCGGATGGCTGCACCATCACGCGGGCCGATTCAGTGGCCAGATTCACGCTCACTTCCTGCACGCCGGGCACCTTTTTCAGGGCGCGCTCAGCACGGCCAACGCACGACGCGCAGGTCATGCCGTGAATGCCGATGTCCACCCGCAAGGAGCCAGTAGGAAGTTGAGCTGTTGTCATAATTGGTGTAGCCTGAAATAAGTGGCAAGGTTCACAATACGCGCTTTTGATGCAGCCGTATTTTCCAAGGAATTGAAATGAAGCAGATATTTACCGTGACCGGCATGACCTGTGAGCATTGCGAAAAAGCCGTGGTGCGCGCCGTGCGCCAGCTCGACCGCACGGCCGAGGTGCAGGCCGACCGCACGCAAAACCGGGTCGAAGTGGACTCCGAGCTGCCGCGCGAAGCGCTTTCCCAAGCCATTGCAGAGGAAGGTTACACCGTCGCGGCCTGAGGCCAGCCCCGCATGACCGCCATGGCCTCGATGGCGCTGCTGACCGATTTATACCCGTCACTGGTTCAGGTGCGGCCCGCGCCGGATGCCCCGGAATCAGGCTTGCAGCCCCTTGAAGCACCTGCAGGCAGCGTGTTGTTCAGTGAAAACACGGCCTGCCAGGGCTTTCCGCTGGTGTTGACCGGTGAAATCAAGGTGTCGCGCCATTCGGGCGATGGCCGCTCGCTGGAACTTTACCGGGTGGTGCCCGGCGAGTTGTGCCTAGTTTCGAGCGCCTGTTTATTTCGCGCCCAGCCGCTCTCGGCCCATGGCGTCACCACCAAACCCAGTACCTTGCTGCTGATCAGGCCCGAGCTGTTCAAGCGGTGGCTGGAAACGCCCGCCTTTCGCAACGATGTGCTGGGACTTTTTGCCGAGCGCATGGCCGACCTCACCAGTCTGATCGATGCGGTGGCGTTTCAAAGGCTGGACCGGCGTCTGGCAGCGGCCTTGCTGGGGCGCGGTCAACTGCTCAATGTGACGCACCAGACGCTGGCCGACGAACTGGGTACCGTGCGCGAAATGGTGACCCGGCTGCTGCGCCGCTTTGAGCGCGAAGGCTGGGTCAGCCTGGGCCGCGAGCACATCCAGATTGTCAACGGCGCCGCCTTGCGAGACCTGGCTGGGTGACTTGAGTCACAGACACACCAAGCGGATTGGCGGTGTAATCTGCCCCTCGGTTCTTTAACCTGACCTCAAGGAGTTTTCATGAAATCAAACGTCGGCGGCATTGACCGCATTTTGCGCATCGTCGTAGGACTGGTGTTGATTGGCTTGACACTGACGGGCAACATCGGTGTCTGGGGCTGGCTGGGCGTGGTGCTGCTGGCCACAGGTGCCATTGGCTGGTGCCCTCCCTATGCCATTTTTGGCTGGAACACCTGTTCGACGAAGAAATAGCTTAGGCCAAAGGTGCCTCGCCCCCCAGCGCTTCCAGCAGCGCTGGCAGCGCCTTTTGCAGCTCACCGGTGGCAATCGCCACATCGGCATCGAAGCCGTCGTCCTTGCCCTGGCTGGCGCCTTCGAATACCACTTCCAGAAACGCCAATTTTTTAAGCTGCAAGCCTTCGGTGAGCACAAACGAGACCCTGTCGTCCCAAGTCAGCGCCAAGCGGGTGGGCATTTTGCCGCCCTCGATGTGCTGCTTGATCTCATCGGTATCGAGTCGGTGGCGGGCGTAGCGCACCACGGCTTTGGATTCATCGGCGGCCTTGAGCTCGCATTCGCGGTCCACGCTGAAACCTTGCGGTGCTTCCTGGCTCACCAGCCATTCGGCCATGGCGGCGCTCGGTGACAGCCGGGTGTTGAGCAAACTCAGCGCCAGACCGGGCAGGCTTTGCACCAGCAGCGTTGCCAGCTCATCGGCACGGGCCTGGCTGCCTGCATCCACCACCAGCAAATTTGCTGCGCGGTCAATCCAGACCTGGGTGCTGGACTGCTTGGTGAAGGCCATCGGCAACAGTTCCAGTCGAATGTCGTCCTTGAGGTCACGGGTCTCTTTTTTGCCCGGCTTGCGCCCGGTGCTGGCTTCAATCTTGGCCACCCGCTCCTGGGCTTTGCGGTTCACCACCGAGGCGGGCAGGGCGCGGGTCTCGGTCATCAGCTTCAAGATCCATTGCCCGGCCACCACTTCCAGCAGTGGCCCGTGGGCCTCGCCACGCGGCTCGATCCAGCCGATGGACCTTTCCTGGCTGGCACCACACTCCACAAAATGGTTGTCCTGCAAACGGGTTTCTATTTCCTGGGCGCTGAGGCTCCATTCCGCAGCGATGCGGTACATGATGACGTTCTTGAACACGGCTAACTTTCTATAAATCGATGCAAATGCGAAGCCGCCAATCATCCCATCAAAAACCGATGATTCAGCTGGCAAAACTTTACAAAGCTTTCACGGAGCCTCATGGACGCGTTACATGGACAGCGCACACTTCTCTTCACGCCGATGCCACTCTCTGGTCATTGGTATTAACTTGAAGGAAATGATCATGAAAACCAATCTCAAATTTTCTCTGGTCGCTGGTTTGCTGATGGCCGTCGGCCTGGCCTACTCGCAAGGCCCCATGGGCGGCGCTCAGTGCGACATGACCGGGCCACATGGCGCCATGCAGGGCCAGGGCATGAGCTATCGCGGCATGGGCAAAATGGACCCGGCCAAAATGCAGGCCAGGATGGACGCGCGCCACGCGGCCCTGAAAGCACAACTCAAGCTCACCCCCGCGCAAGAAGCTGCTTGGAGCGCTTATGTGGCCAACCACAATCCAGCGGCAGGCATGAAGGGCCAAGCTGCCTCGATGCCTGACCTGGCCAAGCTCACCACGCCGGAGCGTCTTGACAAAATGAAGGAACTGCGTGCGCAGCACATGGGCGAGATGACTACCGCCATGGACAAGCGCGCCGAGGCCACCAAGGCGTTTTATGCCGTTCTGACGCCCGAGCAGCAAAAGGTGTTCGATGCCCAGACCATGCAAGGCCGTGGTTCGCACAGGGGCATGCAGGGTGGCAAAGGCATGATGCAGCCCAGGGGATAAGCAAGTTTGCCTGATGACCCGACGGCCAGTGTTGCCCGCAAGGGCGGCGCTGGCCGTCGGGCTTTGTGCTGTTTCAAAAGGGCCATGGGATCGTGCTAGGCCTTGCCTGCGGACGAATGCGGTAAGCTCTGCGCCCGACCCACCCCTCACTCACGCCTGGATCCAAGGACAACGCGCCCATGTTTGGCTTTTCTGAAGAACAAATCGCCGCCTTTGGCATGACTTTTGGCGTCGGTGGCCTGATGCTTTACATGCTGTTCATCATCGGCCAGCTGGCCTGGGAATCCAAAGCCGGCAAATTCGGGTTTTTTGTCATGATGCTGGGGCTGGCCTTCGGCATGGTCGGCTTCGTTGCCAAGTACATGATCCAGTGGGTGATGGACATCAAATAGTCAGTTGGGGTCAGAGCACGTCACTTCGCGAGTGGTCTGACCCGCAAGTTATCAAATTCGCGGCGGTCAGCCGAAAGGCCTTATCCCGATCAGCAGCCCGTGCAGCCACAGCGTGAAAGCGATCCAGAGCGCCACCCCCAGCGCCACTGTCACCCCGGTGGCACCGGTGCTGCCCTGTGAATAAGGCGTGTCGTCCCGTATATCTCGCTTGCGGGCGGCCAGAAATGCAAAAACCGACCACAGCAGAAAGGTGCCGAACAGCATGACATGCGCCAGGGTGCCGTTGGTGAGCAGATGGGCCAACGCCCACAGCTTGACGGCCGCCATCATCGGGTGGTGAAGGCGCGCCTTGATGCGGTTGCCCGGCACATAGGCCGCAGCCAGCAGCACAAAGCTCAACAAGGTCAGCAGCATCGCCAAATGGCGCAAGGCTGGTGGCGGGCTCCACAGTAGCCACGGGCTTTGCCGTGCCTGACCGAAGCCCCACACGATCAGGCCAAACCCCAGCAGCGACACCAGCGTGTACAGCGCACGCCAGCTCGAAGTCCCAAGCTTGGTCCGGGTGCGGGTGCGCCAGTCGTCGGCGACGATCCTGACTGAATGCGTGCCCAAAAAAAGCAGAAGCCCCAAGACCAGATAAAGCATAGGTAGTGTCGTGAAGTCACGCCTCAGAGACGCGACACAAGATTAGGTCAGAGCTGTGATTTGACCACAGGCCATCCCCACCTGCGCCTGGACCCAGGGTCCGGCTGTTACCAGTTGGCTTCGCGCTCGGGGGATGCGCTGATTTTGTGGATGGACAGATCCGCGCCATCGTATTCTTCCTCCTGGCTCAGCCGGATACCCGTGGTATGTTTAAGCAGGCCATAGACCAATAGTCCACCAAGCAATGCCCAGCTCACGCCCATGGCCGTGCCGATCAGTTGCGCACCCAGATGCACACCGCCCAAACCGCCCAGCGCCTGGCTGCCAAACAGGCCGGCGGCCAGTCCGCCCCAGGTGCCGCACAAACCGTGCAGCGGCCACACGCCCAGCACGTCGTCGATCTTCCATTTGTTTTGGGTCAAGGTGAACATGAAAACAAAAATGGCACCGGCGACGGCACCCACCACCAAGGCACCTAGCGGGTGCATCAGGTCAGAGCCGGCGCACACCGCCACCAAACCCGCCAAGGGACCGTTGTGGACAAATCCAGGGTCGTTTTTGCCCACCAGCACGGCGGCCAGTGTGCCGCCCGCCATGGCCATCAGCGAGTTCACTGCCACCAACCCAGAGATTTTGTCGAGAGTTTGTGCGCTCATTACGTTAAAGCCGAACCAGCCGACCGTCAGCACCCAGGCGCCCAGCGCCAGAAACGGAATGCTGCTGGGCGGGTGCGCCGACATGGCGCCGTCCTTGCGGTAGCGGTTAGCGCGCGCACCCAGCAGCAACACGGCAGGCAGGGCAATCCAACCGCCCACCGCATGCACCACCACGCTGCCGGCAAAGTCGTGAAACTCGGCCCCGGTCAAACCCTTGATCCAGCCCTGCACGCCAAAATGCTGGTTCCACACGATGCCTTCAAAAAACGGGTAAATCAGGCCGACGATGACGGCGGTGGCAATCAGTTGGGGCCAAAACTTGGCGCGCTCGGCAATCCCGCCCGAAATGATGGCCGGGATGGCGGCCGCAAACGTGAGCAAAAAGAAAAACTTCACCAGTTCGTAACCATTTTTGGCCGCTAATTGCTCGGCTCCGACAAAAAAATGGGCGCCGTAGGCGACGCCATAACCCACGGCAAAATAGACGATGGTGGACACCGAAAAGTCCACCAGAATCTTGACCAGCGCATTGACCTGGTTTTTGCGACGCACCGTGCCCAGCTCCAAGAATGCAAAGCCTGCGTGCATGGCCAGCACCATGACCGCGCCGAGAAGAATGAACAAAGTGTCTGCGCCCTGTTTGAGTGCTTCCATGAAAACCTCTTGAAGTGGATTGCTGCTAATTGGTGCGTTTTTATTGAATTATTAAGAAACGCACCAAATTAAAGCAAGAAGCGCGCCAATTGTAAGATAACAAGTCCAAAAAAGTGTCTGCACAAGTTCTTGCAGTTTGTGATTTTGAGATTTTCCTGAACGCTTTACAAAAGAAGAGCCTGGTGGGAGGTTTTGATTCTGGTCAATTTGTTGCGAAAAAAATTGAACTGAAAGTAACTTGTAACTGCGAATTCTCATGCCGGGTGAATTCGATTTTTCTTAAATTGGAGCCGCGTCCGTAAATCCTTTTGCCCTGCTAGGCGCGCGGGCCGTTTACCGTCAATAAGGGGGAACAAATGTGCACCAGTTCAAAAATGAGAGCTGACTCGGCAAGGTCTCATTTACCCGCTCCAGTCTTTTTCAAGACTGGCCTCCAAGATAGACAGATCAAATTACGGCGAACCCGCGCTGCAGTTGCGTTTTGCGCCGCGATTGCCGGAATTGGCTGGGTCGCCACAGCAAGCGCAGAGGGTGGCAGTTCGACCACTACAACGGTACCTGCGCCGACATTGGGATGGACGACAGTCGTCAACAACAGCTTTGTGGCGCCAGACATGATCAATCCGGATTCAGAAAAACTGTTCAACAGTTACAGCCCTGCGTCCGTCAACGACGCGGCTTTGGTCGTGTTTCGGGGACGTACTCAAGGCGGTTCCGAGAGCAGCCCCGAACTCTGCCTTGAGGTCTGCATTGAGGGTGTCGAGCAAGTCGGCGGCGGTGGGCGAGTCTCTGGAGTCTTCTCTCGTGACATGAAGACAAAAGCGCAAGTTCAAGCCATTGCCACGCAGGGCTCGCTCGTATCCTACCCGAACAATCTCGGCGCGACGTTCAACGAGTTCCCATCGTTCGTGCGCATTGACAGTGGCTCGAGTCTGGTCGCCACCCGTGGTCAGTCGCAGCCAGTCTGGGAGTACACCGATCCCATCACTGGCTTGGATACCAGGGCTGGAACGTCAGGCATCTATGCCAGGTACGGCCGTGCGCTCTTCACCGGCGCGAGCCTGCTCGGCGCCGTGCCCTGGTTTTCACACTACCAGATCCCGCAACCCGCGGTGGGTAGCAATGGTCTGCGTTTTGACCAGTTCCCCGGTGCGCCAGCTGCGTTTAGCGGCAAGTACATTGCCTTCAAGGGCAATTTCACGGAAGGAACTGATGGCAAAACTGGAGTGTTCTACCGAGACATTGCAGGCGCTGGTGGGGCGGCATCGACTGCTGTGCCGTACACCGTTGGTGGGACGGCACCCGCTGTGCCCATTGCGTGGCGTGGCATGTCGATGCCCAGAAATCAGTACGTTCCCGTGGGTACGCTGTTCGGTTCGACCGCGCCACCGAGTGCTGCCAAGGGGCAAGTCGTGTTTACCGGGCTGGACAATGAAGACGCGCCGACTGCCGGAGGCATTTATCGCGCCAAGGTCGTTTTGTCTGGATTGCCTGCCCTGACAACCTTGGTCAGTATTGGAGAAGCTGTGCCGACTGTCACCAATCCCAGCGGGAATACGCTGAATCTTTTGGGAGAAGGCCTGACTTTTGATGGCCGGTATGTCTCGTTCTGGGGCGCTTGGGGCACCGAGAAACGCGCGATTACGCTGACCTGTCCGGCTGACGGAAACGTCGCGGTTCGCAACGCCTGCGCTCTTCAATCGCCATTGAAGCCTGACCTGCCTGTCGATGCTGACCCCAATGATCCTAACAATCACACAGGGGTCACGACCCGCGAGGTGCCAGTTCATCAAGGCATCCTCCAGAAGGACACCCTGACGGGCCAACTGAGACTGGTCGCACAGACGGGTGATACATACGAAGACTTTCTTTTCTGGAATTTCTCTGGCAACGCTGGTCAGGGAGGCCAAACAGAATCTGAGGAAGAGGAAGGTGCGCGCTGGCGTTCCGCTGCATTCGTTGCTGCGGATGGGGTTAAGGTGGTCTTTAAGGCTGCCGAGCCTGCTGCCGACACAGAACCGAACATTTTTGGTTTGTACCTCGATATGGGCAAAGGGCTTGGTTCCCGTCCGCTGTTGACTTCGGCCATGTTTGGGGATGTCTTGGACCCAATGGGGGTGCAAATGCCAATTGTTGCGCTGTCAATCGAACGTGACTCCTTCCGCAATGGTTGGTTGGCGGTCAGTGCCAGTATGGCGAACGCAGAGAGCGGATGGGCAGGCATCTATCTGTCCAAAGTCTTGTAGTAGCCGATCGGCGAGGCGCTCAAGGTAATGGTGGTTGGGCCATGGCTATTGCAGTGTCACGGTTGGCTGCCGGGTTAAGTTCTGGTGCATTGGCGCAGGACCGAATCCGTGATCAGGACCGCTTGTGCGACCCGATTTATGGCAGCCAGCTGATGACGCAGCAAGAGCGCAATGACTACCTGGCCACCCAGAGACGGATCCCGGACCAGGTGTCGGGATTGGCGCCGGTCCGGGCCCATGTGCTGGCAATAAAAATAGTTGACTGCGTTTAGCAGAAAGATTCACCCGTTCAGCCAGCGTCTGGATGGGTGCGGAGGCTACCATCGGCGAATGGAAGCTTTTTTAATTTCAACCGGTATCGTTGCCCTGGCCGAAATGGGCGACAAAACCCAGCTCTTGGCACTGGTGCTGGCGTTGCGCTTTCGCCAGCCTTGGCCGATTGTGTTGGGCATTTTCGTCGCTACCGTGGCCAACCACGCGCTCGCTGGTGCCGTGGGAGCCTGGGTCACCACCGTGCTCGGACCCGAGGTGCTGCGCTGGGTGTTGGGCGCTTCTTTTATCGCGATGGCGGTGTGGATGCTGATTCCCGACAAGATGGACGACGAAGAAACTGGCGAGCCGCCGCGACTGGGTGTCTTTGGCACCACTGTGGTGGCTTTTTTTCTGGCCGAAATGGGCGACAAAACCCAGGTTGCCACCATCATGCTGGCAGCGCAATACACCAGCACGGTGATGGTGGTGGCGGGCACCACGCTGGGCATGATGCTGGCCAACGCGCCGGTGGTCTGGCTCGGCGAGCGCATGACGCGGCTGGTGCCGCTGCGCGTGGTGCACCTCGTGTCGGCCGCCATTTTTATGGGCCTAGGCTTGTGGGCCTTGTTCATGTAGCATCACGTTTGGATGGGTTCATGAAGCCTTATATCGCAGCGCTCTTTGCAGGTTTGACCTTGGTTGGATGTGCGTCCGTGCCGATGGCTGATGCACGGCGTGAAGCCGCAATCAAGACGTTCACTATCGCGCCAGAGCAGGCGGGTATCTTCATTTACCTGAGCGAGTTCATCGGTACTGCCGTCAAACTGGATGTCTGGCTGGACGGGGCTCACTTGGGCCAGACGGTTTCGAAGACCTTCCTTTACAAGGCTGTCGCTCCGGGGAAGCACACGATTACCTCGATTGGCGAGAACACTGAGACGCTTGAAGTTGAGATCATTCCTGGCTCGTTTGCTTATGTGAGACAGGAAGCCAAGATGGGAACCTTCCGCGCGCGCACCAAACTGCATCTCATGGATGAGGCGGAAGGTAGACAAGGCGTGCTGACCACGCGACTCGCACAGAATTTTCCGCTGACGCAAGAGCTGGAAGTTCGCGTGGTTGCAGAAGATCCTGACTGGCGCGGTCCGTTAACTTGTGAAGCTGCCAATTCGTTTGGGAAATGGCCATTCACGGCGCCTGGAACGGTCACCGTGGAGCCATCGGCCTCACCGTTAACGATCACCTGTCAGACTCTCGATGGCGCTGCCGTGGCTGCAATGGGCGCAGCGCCGGTCCAGCAGCCGACACCGCATGACAGTGCACGCCAGGGCGCAGCCACAGGTGCCAAGGTTGGCTCTGGCGTTGGTGTTGCTTTGGGAGTAGCGGCAGCGCCAGTCATGGGGCCGGCATTCGCGGTCTTGCTCGCCTTGGGAAGTGCCTTCAGGGGCGCCGAGATTGGCGGTGTGGTAGGCGCCGTGACATCAGGCGACAGGGTGGCCTACCCAAACCCGATCGAGGTTCATGTCCAGCGCATTGCGCTGACAGACTGAGCACCGGACAACAGTTGCTTCACACGGCCCGCGCATTCAAGCCATCAAAACAGGTGCTCATCACCAGGCTGATGATCTCCTCGTCGCTGTGCAACTCGCTCATTTTCAGGAATTCCAGCACCGGGTCGCAGGCGCGCGCATAGAGCGTGTAGAGCACGGCAATGGCGGGCAGTCCGGGGTTGAGGCTGCCCTGGGCTTGCGCCGCCTCAATCCAGCCGCCGAGCCGGTCGCTGACCTCGAATAGCCCGTCCATGTAATCCTTGTTCCCGATCAGGGCCGCGCGCAAGCTCGAATTCTGGCTCGGCAGCGATGGCATTTCGCCAGCCAGCTTCAGGCCCATGGTCCAGGCCACCACGGCGCGCAAATTGTCCATCGGTGCGGCCTCTGGCGGCAGGCTGTCAAGGTACGCCTGCGCCCGGCGCATGACACTGACCATGGCGGCGGCGGCCAGGTCTTCCTTGCTGGTGAAATGTTTGTACAGGCTGGCCTTGGCAATGCCGACGTCGGCGGCCACCTCATCGACCGTCATGGCTTCAAAGCCCTTGCTGGCGAGCAAATGGTTGACCGATTTGATGATGGCCTCTTCGCGCGCCTGCAGCATTTGCGCCTTGAAAGAGACCCTGGGGCCAATGCGATTAACCATATGAGAATTGTTGCCTTTGGGGTGGAAAAAATGGATAACCAAACCACCATAATACTATCAAGTTAAATTATGACCAATCAGTATTTAAATAGCATGCCAAGTTTAAAGGATTCAATGTGCCTCTGAAAATTGCCATCGAGGGTTCGGGAATTTCCGGTTTGGCTGCCGCGCACGCCTTGTCGGGCCATGCCGAAGTCACCTTGTTCGAGGCGGGCGCCTACTTCGGCGGCCATACCCACACGGTGGATGTGACGCTGCCCACGGCGCGGGGCCTGGTCACGCACGGGGTGGATACCGGCTTTCTGGTGCTCAATGAGCGCACCTACCCCATTTGCTCAAGCTGTTTGCCGAGTTGGGCGTGGTCACCGCCAAATCCGATATGTCGTTCTCGGTGCAGGCCTTTGACTAGGTGCATGAGCGCGCGCTGGAGTGGCGCGGCTGTAGCCTCAACACCGTGTTTGCCCAGCGCAGCAATCTGCTCAATGGCCGCTTTTGGGGCATGTTGCGCGACCTGCTGCGCTTCAACGCGCTGACCACCCGGATTGCGCTGGATGGCACCGAGGCCGAGCTGGCGCAGCCGCTGGGCGAATTCTTGCAACAGCACCGTTTTGGCAGCGCCTTTTGCGACTAGTATTTTTTGCCGATGATGGCCTGCATCTGGAGCTGCCCGACCGCGCAGATGCTGCAGTTTCCGGTGGCCAACATGGTGTGTTTTTGTCACAACCACGGTTTGCTGCAGATCACCAGTCGGCCACAATGGTGGACCGTGCAGGGCGGCGCCCGGCAGTACGTCGAAAAGATCACCGCGCGTATTGCTGACAAGCGTCTGAACGCGCCGGTGGGCTGCATTGAATCGGTCAGCGTCACGCCCACCCAAGCGGCCGGTGTGCGCATCAGCACCGATGCGGGCCAAGAGCGCATTGACAAGGTCATCATCGCCAGCCACGCCAACCAGGCGCTGGCCACGCCGAACCGGCTCGAGCGCAGCACGCTGGGCGCCATCCGCACCCAGCCTAACCGGGCCGTGCTGCATACCGATGTGTCGGTGCTGCCCACGCGCCGCGCCGCCTGGGCGGCCTGGAATTACGCGCGCGCACCCGCCACGGTCAAGGAGAACGCCCGGGTTTGCCTGCATTACCTGATCAACCGCCTGCAGCCGCTGCCGTGGCAGCAGCCGGTGATGGTGTCGCGAGCGGCTGCAGCACACCCAAAGTGACCGCTTGCGCCGAAGAGCGACCCGTACTGGAGCTGCGCGACTACTTCAACGGCACGCTCGATGCCTATGGCATTTTTACCGACCGCTCCGGCCAGGTGGTGAAGCGCTTCACCGTGGTCATGCAGTGCAGTTGGCAAGGCGATCAGGGCGTGCTCGATGAAGCCTTCAGCTATTCGGACGGCACTCAGCAGCGCCGTGTCTGGCGATTGCAGCGCCATGGAGATGGCCGCTACACCGGTCAGGCCGACGATGTGGTGGGTACGGCCGAGGGTCAGCAAAGCGGCAACGCTTTCCACTGGACTTACACCCTGGCGCTGCCGGTGGACGGCCGCGTCATCGAGGTGCAGTTCGACGACTGGATGTATCTGATGACCGACAAGGTCATGCTCAACAAGGCGGCGATGCGCAAATGGGGTGTCGGCCTGGGCGAAGTCACGCTGTCGTTTGTCAAACGATAGGCACGGCACGCCATGGCACTTAATCCGCGCATGACGGACTGGGTCGGTCAACGGGTCTGGCTGGTGGGTGCCTCCAGCGGCATCGGGCGCGCCACGGCCCACGCCTTGCATGCGCAGGGCGCGCAAGTGATTGTGTCGGCCCGCGACGGTGCGGCGTTGGACGACTTTGTCACTCAGCACCCCGGCGCACAGGCTGCTGTGCTTGACGTGACCGATGCGCCCGCCGTCAACAGCGTGGCACAGGCGCTGTTTGCCCAGAGCGCGCTCGACACCGTGGTGTATTGCGCCGGTCACTACCGCGCCATGACGGCAGACCGGCCGGACCTGCCCGGCTTGCTGCGCCACAACCAGGTGAATTACTTGGGTGCCCTGCATGTGCTCGACGCCGTGCTGCCTAAGCTGCTGGCGCAACCGGAAGGTCGGCGCGGCCACATCAGCCTGATGGCCAGCGTGGCCGGTTACCGGGGACTGCTCAATAGTCTGGCCTACGGACCGACCAAGGCCGCACTGATCAACCTGGCAGAGACACTCTACCTGGACCTCCACGGCCAGGGCGTGGGTGTGTCGCTGATCAACCCCGGCTTTGTCGAGACACCTCTGACAGCGCAAAACGACTTCAAAATGCCCGCCCTCATCAGCCCGGCACAGGCGGCCGAGGCTATTTTGCAAGGCTGGGCATGCGGCCAGTTCGAGATCCATTTCCCCAGGCGGTTTACCTTCTGGATGAAAGTGCTGCGCTGCCTGCCCTGCACCGCCTATTTCGCCCTGACCCGGCGCCTGAAATCGAGTTGATTGCTGCCATGAAAAACGCTGTTGACGCCATCGTGCAGGCCTTCGAGACGCTTGACCCCAAACACATCGACACGCTTGAGAACCGCTACGCCCCCAACGCCCGCTTCAAGGACCCGTTCAACGACGTGCGCGGCTGGCCCGCCATTGCCGCGATTTTTCGCCACATGGACGCGAGCTTGGTGCAGCCGTGCTTTGTCATCACTGGGCGCATCGTCGATGGCCAGCAATGTTTTCTGACTTGGGAATTCCACTTTGCGTTCAAGCGTTTTGCAGCAGGACAGCAGCAATGCATTCTGGGCGGCTCGCATCTGGTGCTGGACGAAGCTGGCCGCATCACCCTGCACCGCGACTATTGGGACGCCGCCGAGGAGTTGTACGAAAAATTGCCGCTGGTGGGCGGCCTGATGCGTTGGCTAAAGCGGCGCGCCAACCGCTGAAGGCCCGTCAGCTGTGTGAAAAACGCTGAAAACCTGTTACCAAAAGAGCGTCAAGCGCAAGCACTTGTAACCAATGTCACGCCAAGGGCATGGTCGTTACGTTTGACTTCTTTTTGTCAAAAAACTGCGATATCTTCGAGCCACATCGATGCAAAGCGGGTTTTGTTTATCAGACCCATTTGGTTTTTACCCCACTTTTTTTGGAGTCTTCTCATGAACAAATCTTTCTCCCTGATCGCCCTGGTTTCCGTGTTGGCCGCTGGTAACGCGCTTGCCAAAAATGCCGCCAGCGAGGCGTCTGCGCAAAGCCGTGTGATCCAGGTGGCAGCGCAAAATCCGGTGGCCCCCACCATGACGCATGAAGTTGCCACGCTGATCAAGTTCAGCCACCAGGCCCAGGCGCAGTACCGTCGCAGCGGCAGCGCGCAGGACCTGGCCCGTGTCAAGGCCATGCAAATCGAGCTCGCCAGCCGGGGTTTCGGCCGCGCCACACAGCCTGCTCCCGCCATGAGCTCTGACACGCAAATGGCAGCCAACGTGCACCGTAACAGCCAGTTCGTTGCCAGCGCCGCAGAGTAATTTCTGCTTCCAGTCAACGCCCGGGCGGTTCAAGCCGCTTGAGGCTTTGGCCTTTCCTGTTCCGTCTGCTGGCTTAAACTGGGTGCATCTTCATTTTGCACCGAGGCCTCATGCGCCAGCCAGCCACTTCGCTCCCGTCCGATTCAGCCGCGCCATCACGTCCCGGTGATGAAATCCGCGCCCTTTTCAGCGCACACGATGTGCGCGATGTGGAGTGCATTTTTCCCGACATTTCAGGTTACCCGCGCGGCAAACTCATGCCGGCCGGGAGCTTTTTGACCGGCGGCGAATTGCGCATTTGCCAGGCCATCCCCATGCAGGCGGTGACCGGTGATTATTCTTACAACCCGGTGTTCCCCGACGCCGACCCTGATGTGCGCTTGCTACCGGACTACCAGACGGTGTCGCTCGCGCCTTGGGCCAGCGTGCCGCGCGCGGTCGCCATCCATGACTGCCTGGAACTGGACGGTGAACTCTGCCAGTTTGCGCCGCGCAGTACCCTGAAAACCGTGCTTGTCCAGTACGCCGCCCTGGGGCTGCAACCGGTGGTGGCACCCGAGATCGAGTTTTACCTGACGGCGGCCAATACCGACCCGGCGCAGCCGTTGTTGGCGCCTGCCGTGCGCGGTGGTCGCGCCGAGGTCGGGCAAAGCGCTTTCAGCCTCAACATGCTCAACGAGCTGGCGCCGTTCTGGAACGAGTTTCGCGACGCCTGTCGCGTGCTGGGTATAACCACCGACACCTGGATTCATGAAGTGGGGGCCACGCAGTACGAGGTCAACCTGCTGCACGGCGATGCCGTGGCGGTGGCGGATCAGGCCTTTTTGTTCAAGTACGCAGCGCGTGAAATCGCCCTGAAACACGGGCTTAATGCCGTCTTCATGGCCAAGCCCATCGCGGGCAGCTCCGGCAGCTCCATGCACCTGCACATCAGCGTGGTCGATGCGCAGGGCGACAACGTGTTCAGTTTGCCTGATGGCAGCGAGAGCCCGCGCCTGCACCATTTCATCGCGGGGTTGCAAAACAACTTGCCTGATCTGATGCTGATGCTGGCGCCGAACGTGAATTCCTACCGGCGCTACGTTTCCGGCAGCCAGGCCCCGACCAATCTGCAATGGGGTTATGACAACCGCACCACGGGTCTTCGTATCCCGGCCAGCGGCCCGTCCGCACGGCGGGTGGAAAACCGCGTGGCCGGCGCCGATGCCAACCCTTACCTGGCCATCGCCGCGTCTTTGGCCGCCGGACTCCAGGGCCTGCAACAGCCGCTGGAACCGTCCAAGCCGCTGGCAGGCAGTGGCTACGAGCAGGCCCACAGCCTGCCGCGCTCCATGGAAGCCGCCTTGAAAAAGATGCAGCACAGCCCGGCAGCGCGCTCGCTTTTCGGGGAAAACTTTGTCACCGGCTATTGCGCCGTGAAGGCGCTCGAACTGGCCAGTTACCAAAGCGAAATCAGCCCTTGGGAGCGGCGCTTTTTGCTGCCTCAGGTATAGGTTGCGCCGGTACCCGGGCCAGGCGGGCGGCCCAGGCCTTACCTCTGCTTACATGTGGTCGGGCACCCGCGCCGTAGAATGAGCGCATGAACAAATCGAACTACTTTTTGAGCGCTGTGCTGGCTGTGTCAGCACTCCAGACGGCCGCCTTCGCCGCGGATATCGGCGTGTCGGTCAACATCTCCCAGCCCGGTTTTTATGGCCGCATCGACGTCGGCCGTGTGCCCGGTCCGGTGCTGATTTTCCCCCAACCCGTCATCATTGATCAACGATCTGTCAACGTGGTTCGCCAGCCCATCTACCTGCGCGTGCCGCCGGGCCATGAAAGGCATTGGAACAAATATTGCAGCCGCTACCAGGCCTGTGGCCAGCCCGTTTATTTTGTCCAGGACGGTTGGTACCGGGATGTCTATGAACCGCGCTACTACGGCGACGCAGGACGCCGGGAGGATCGCCGCGATGACCGTCGTGACAACGGCCAGCGCGGACGCGACAAATACAAAAAAGGCCACGGCAAAGATTGAGCCGTTCAGGCCGCGTCGCCGAGCGACAGCGCGCCGGTGCGTTTGAATTGCTCGCAGGCGGCCACCAGCGCTTTGGCAATGCCAGGCTCGAAAGCGGCGTGGCCGGCATCTTCGATCATCTGAAAATTCGCCTGCGGCCAGGCCCGATGCAAGCGCCAGGCTGACAGCGCCGGGCATACCGCGTCGTAGCGCCCCTGGATGATGACGCCAGGCAGGTGCGCGATGCGCCCCACGTTGTGAATCAGCTGGTCTTCCGTCAGGAAGGAATCGTGCAGAAAATAGTGCGACTCCAGTCGACCCACGACCAGGGCCACCGCATCCGAGCCGAACTGGTCGGCCACCTCCGGGTGCGGCAGCAGATGCAGGCTCGCTGCCGGGTCGTCGCCGAACAGGCGCCGACCGAAGGCCTGCAACAAATCGCCACGGTCAGCCTGTGGAATGTCCGCCACAAACCGGGCGTGTTCCTCGGGCAAGAACCACTTGACGCCGTTCAAAAACCAGTCGATCTCGGGCTTGGTGCAGAGGAATATGTCGCGCAAAATGAAACCGCTGCAGCGCTCCGGATGCGCCTGGCCATAGGCCAGCGCCGAGCCCCATGAGCCGCCAAACACCAGCCATCGTTCAATGCCCATGAGGACCCGCGAGCGTTCGATGTCGTCAATCAGCAGCGACGTGGTGTTTTACCGGACTTCACCCAGCGGCGTGGACTGGCCCGCGCCGCGCTGGTCAAACAGCACCGGAACGCCCAGTGGATTGCCGCATTCTTCCCAGTACAGGGTGTGCAGATCGTCCACCGCCAAGCGGCCGCTGCGGTAGGGTTCAATCGGCGGAAACAGGGGGGTCGCTGTGCGCGTTCATGATGCCTGGCTGATGATGGAGAAGGCGTCATTGTCAGAGACATTGACGCCACATGGGCGGGTCATCCCGTCGCGTCGATAGTAACTATCAATCAATTAGGTAATTCCAATTGGCCAAAACAATAGATTTGCACTAACATTCCTCGTGTGCTGATCGAAACGTTCTATCGGCAAATTGTTTTATACCTCAGGAGTTCACCATGACTGCAAGCATCCGCCCCGAAATCAAGACCATGGCCAACCTGGAATCTGCCTTTGCCGGCGAATCCATGGCTCACATCAAGTATCGTTACTTTGCCAAGCTGGCGCGCGAAATGGGCGACGAAGACACCGCGCGCACCTTTGAAGAAACCGCCGACCAGGAAGTGATGCATGCCTTTGGCCACCTTGACTTACTTTATCCCAAAGCCAGCATGACACCGGCCAAGGCGCTGCAGATTGCCATTGACGGCGAGACTTACGAGTACACCGACATGTATCCCGGCTTCCGCGCCATCGCCGAAGCCGAGGGCCATGCGGCGGCCATCGCTGAAATGGACGAGCAAATCGAAGAAAGCAAGGTGCACGCGGCCCAGTTCAAGGTCACGCTCGAAAAAGCGCAAAAGCGCTTTGCCGCGCTGGCCAAAGTGGAAGAGCGCCACGCCAATCACTACAAAGCCCAATTGGCCAAAGTGACCGCTTGAGCCTGCACCGACCCTCCACCCACCTTAACTCAAACTGGAACAACTCCATGAAATCTTATCTTTGCATCGTTTGCGGCTTCATCTACGACGAGGCCGCTGGCCGCCCCGAAGACGGCATCGCCCCCGGCACCCAATGGGCTGACGTGCCCGAAAGCTGGGCCTGCCCGGACTGTGGTGTCGCCAAGGCCGACTTCGAAATAGTTGAAGTCTGAGACCTTGCGGGACAGACCTTTAGCTCTGTCCTCAACACTTTAAGCTAAAAATACACCATGACCCATCCCATCATCATCATCGGCGCCGGTCTGGCCGGCTGGACAACCGCTCGCGAGCTGCGCAAACTGGACAAGAGCACGCCAGTGCTGTTGATCACGGGCGACAGCGGCGACTTTTATGCCAAGCCCTCGCTGTCCAACGCCTTCGCCCAAAGGCGCGATCCGTCACAGCTGGTCACTACCCCGGCAGCGCGCATGGCCGAAACCCAGGCCATCACGCTGCAAGTCAACACCAAAGTGACGGGCATCGACACGGTCACGCAAACAGTGCGCACCAGCCAGGGCGACTTCAACTACGCCCAACTGGTGCTGGCCACGGGCGCCCAGCCCATCCGCATCCCTCTGGCCGGTGATGCCGCCGCCGAAGTGCTGTCAGTCAACTCTTTACGGGATTTCTCCACCTTTCACGCCCGGCTGATCAGCAACAGCAGTGCTGACATCAGGCGCGGCATAAGAGATCACGTCGTGATCATGGGTGCCGGGCTGATCGGTTGTGAGTTTGCCAATGACCTGATCAGCTCGGGTTTTGCCGTGACGGTGGTCGATCCCTCAAGCAACCCGATTGCGGCACTGCTGCCGGCAGGCCTGGGCGAGCAACTGCGCGAGGCACTGGCCAACCTGGGCGTGTCCTGGCAATTTGGCACCACGGTGCAAAGTGTCGATCACCAGCGCGAGGGCGGCAGCGCCTTGACTGTGAAATTGGCCAACGGCGCTATGCTGCAGGCCGACGTGGTGCTCAGCGCCATCGGGCTGCGTGCCGACCTGAGCCTGGCGCAAGCCGCCGGACTGCAGTGCGAGCGCGGCATCGTGGTCGATGAGCGCTTGCAGACCAGCGCAGCCAAGGTCTATGCGCTGGGTGACGCCGTCCAGTACGCAAGCGGCCGCACGCTGCCCTATGTGATGCCCATCATGCACGCGGCCAAGGCGCTGGCCGCCACCCTGGCCGGACAACCGACCCCGGTGCAGTTTCCGCTAATGCCAGTGGCCATCAAGACAACGGCCATGCCGCTGGTGGTGGCGCCGGCGGCACCCGGCACGGCGGGGCAATGGACGCAAAGCGAACCCGGTGTCTGGCTGTTTGCCGATGCGGACCAGGCGGTGAAAGGTTTCGCCCTGAGCGGCGCGCAAACCAGCCGCCGTGCCGAGTTGGCCAAACGGGTGCTTTGAACGCGGCTGGCGCCGTGGCGTAAAAGTAAAAACTGCTGCGCCTGCAAGCAGACGAATGCGGTCAGCAAATGCAGCCATATCAAGGCATACAATTTCTGTCCGATTCAAACGCAAGAGCCGGACCCTTCGGTCTGGTTCCAATAAGCAGGAGACTTCATGTCCGAACCCACGTCCAACGCCGAAGAAAAACGCGCCGAATTGCGCCGCGCAGCCCTTGAATACCACCAGTTTCCAACCCCTGGAAAGACCTCAATTGCGCCTACCAAACAGTTGATCAACCAGCATGACCTGGGGCTGGCTTACACCCCGGGCGTGGCCATTCCGTGCGAAGAAATTGTCAAGGATCCCAACAACGCCTACAAATACACCAGCCGTGGCAACTTGGTGGGCGTGGTGACCAACGGCACGGCGGTGCTGGGCCTTGGCGACATCGGCCCGCTGGCTGGCAAGCCGGTGATGGAAGGCAAGGCGGTGTTGTTCAAGAAATTCGCCGGCATCGATGTGTTCGACATCGAAATCGACGAAAAGATGGACCTCGACAAACTGGTGGACATCATTGCGTCGCTGGAGCCGACCTTTGGCGGCATCAACCTCGAAGACATCAAGGCGCCCGACTGCTTTTATGTGGAGCGCAAACTGCGCGAGCGCATGAAGATTCCGGTGTTTCATGATGACCAGCACGGCACTGCCATCACCGTGGGCGCGGGTATCCTGAACGGCCTCAAAGTCGCTGGCAAGGACCCCAAAGACGTCAAGCTCGTGACCTCGGGTGCCGGTGCAGCGGCGCTGGCCTGCGTCGGCTTGCTGGTCAAGCTGGGCATCCGGCGTGAAAACGTCTGGGTGACCGACCTGGCCGGTGTGGTGTACGAGGGCCGGGTCGAATTGATGGATCCCGACAAAAGCATTTACGCGCAAAAAACCGATGCCCGCAAGCTGGGCGAAGTGATCGACAACGCCGATGTGTTTTTGGGCTTGTCGGCCGGAGGCGTGCTCAAGGCAGACATGGTCAAGCGCATGGCACCCAACCCGATCATTTTTGCGCTGGCCAACCCCACACCCGAGATCACGCCTGAAGAAGTCAAGGCGGTGCGCGACGATGCCATCATTGGCACAGGACGCTCGGATTACCCGAACCAGATCAACAACATCCTGTGCTTCCCGTACATCTTTCGCGGTGCGCTCGACGCCGGTGCCTCGACCATCACGGTCGAGATGGAAATGGCGGCGGTGCGCGCCATTGCCGAGCTGGCCCAGGCTGAGCAAAGCGAGGTGGTGGCCGCGGCATATGCTGGCGAGCCGCTGGCTTTTGGCCGTGAGTATCTGATTCCGAAACCGTTCGATCCTCGACTGATGATCAAGGTGGCGCCAGCCGTCGCCCAAGCGGCTTTTGACAGCGGCGTGGCCCAGCGCCCGATTACCGACATGGACGCCTACCGCGAAAAGCTGCAAAGCTTTGTCTATGCCTCCGGTACGGTGATGAAGCCGATTTTTACCGCTGCCAAAAAGGCGCTCAAGAAACGCGTGGCCTTTGCCGAGGGCGAAGAAGAGCGCGTGTTGCGCGCGGCGCAAATCGTGGTCGATGAAGGGCTGGCTATGCCCACCCTGATCGGTCGCCCCAAGGTGATTGCCGAGCGCATCGAGAAATTCGGCCTGCGCCTGAAGGAAGGCGTGGATTACGAGGTGGTGAATGTCGAGCATGACGACCGTTACCGCGATTTCTGGCAAACCTACCACCGGATGACCGAACGCAAAGGCATCACGGTGCAAGTGGCCAAGATTGAAATGCGCCGACGTTTGACATTGATTGGCAGCATGCTTTTGCACAAGGGCTATGTCGATGGCCTGATCTGTGGCACCTGGGGCACCACCTCGATTCACCTGCAGTACCTGGATCAGGTGGTGGGTCGCCGCGCTGGCGTCAACACTTATGCCTGCATGAATGGACTGATGCTGCCCGGGCGCCAGGTTTTTTTGGTCGATACCCACGTCAACTACGACCCCACCGCCGAACAACTGGCCGAGATCACCATCTTGGCAGCCGAAGAAATGGTGCGCTTCGGCATTCCACCCAAAACCGCGCTGTTGTCGCATTCGAGTTTTGGCAGCAGCAACCATCCCAGCGCCGTCAAAATGCGCGACACGTTGGCGCTGTTGCACGTGCAGGCACCCTGGCTCGAAGTGGACGGCGAAATGCATGGCGATGTGGCGCTCGATGGTGCCGCTCGGTCCCAACTGATGCCCAATAGCACGCTGGTCGGCGACGCCAATTTGCTGGTGTTGCCCAACATCGATGCTGCCAATATTGCCTACAACCTGCTCAAAACGGCGGCGGGCGGCAATATTGCGGTCGGTCCGGTGCTGCTCGGTGCGGCCAAACCGGTGCACATCCTGACCGCCAGCACCACGGTGCGGCGCATTGTCAATATGACCGCCTTGACGGTGGCCGACGCCAACGCGACCCGCTAAGGGCCTCAAGCCAAAAGGGGTTGAGCCAGCTTGGCTTAACCCTTTTTTCTTATGCTCGAATTGCCCATGAATTGGGCAATGGCTTGCATTTTTTTGCCAAATCACCGACACTAGCGCCCTTGAATGTTCGGGTTTACCCGAATTTTTTATTGGAAATTGAAGCAATGTCGTGGTTGAACCGTTTTAAGTTGGTATTGACTGGCTTGACGCTGACGGCGGCGCTGTTCGCTGGCTGGGTTCAGTCCAAGGCGCCCCCGCCAACAACTTATCAAAGCACGATCAGTCTTGCCGAGTTGCCGGGACCCGGCGCAGAAATTTACACACGTATCCACCAGGGTGGCCCGTTTGCCAGCGACAAGGATGGCGCTGTTTTTGGTAACCGGGAGCGTTTGCTGCCCCTTGAAAAACGTGGTTTTTATCGCGAATACACCGTGCCAACGCCGGGCCTGAGTCATCGCGGTGTCAAGCGGATTGTGTGTGGCGGTCAAGCCCAAACGCCAGAAGTTTGTTATTACACCGCCGACCACTACGCCAGTTTTCGTCGGATTGCGCCCTGAATTTGGAATTGTTAGTTTTTATATTGTGAAAAGAGAATCAAAGATGTTACTCAGTCAAACCATTGCCGAACCCCAACTCAAAAACGTTGCCGAGACGATTTTGAAGGGAGTGCGCCCCAACATCGTCCAGTCGATCCGGGCTTTTCGGGTGCAGGACCTGCAGGAAGCCGCGCAATCCATGGGCCACCACTTTTTGTACGCCAACATCGCCAACGCCCAAAGCAAGCAGGACGTGCTCGACATGATCGGTCAGCAGTTCATGCTGACGGTTGCAGTGGGTAAAAACTTTGATTCGCTCTACGACAGCATGACCGACCCGGTGCACAAGTCCGGCCCACAGCCAGGCTTTATCGTGGTGCTGGAGCACATCCCCGCGCATGCCAAATTTGACAAGGAAGCGCGCGAACAACTACTCGACATTTTCCGCGACACCGCTGACTACTGGGGCGACCGAAAAATCCCGTTCCGCTGTTTCTATTCCTTTTCAGTGGCCCGTGCCGCGTACAGCGGCAAGGGCGACCACGCACAATTCTCCGGTAACCCACCGACTGCCGGCATTGAATTGCTCACCGAAAACGGCGAAAGAATGCCGACCGACAAGCTGCTCGACATCTCGCCGCAAGCGCTGCGCATGAGCAGCCCGTTCAACGCGGGCTACTGGACCACCGCCTGATCTGATGCCTGCGGGCTGGCTGGCGTGAGCGCCAGTGCCAGTGCCAGTGCCAGCCGCAGGTATTCATCCACCGGCACCTCTTCGGCGCGCCGCTGCACATCGAATTCGCCTGCAAAGCTGTGCGCCTGCAACCAGGCGCCGAGTGTGTGGCGCAGTAGTTTGCGCCGCTGGCTGAAGGCCACCTGCACCAATTCGCTCAAGGCCTGCTCATCGAGCGCCATGGCGTCCCGGCGCGGCAACATTCGCACTACGGCGCTGTCCACGCGCGGCGGCGGATCAAAACTTTCTGGCGGCACCGCGAGCACGTTTTCCATGGCGTAGCGCCACTGCAGCATCACGCTCAGTCGGCCATAGGCCGCGGTTGACGGCTTTGCCACCATGCGGTCGATCACTTCTTTTTGCAGCATGAAGTGCTGGTCTTCGATCAGCTCGACGAACGGCAGCAAGTGAAACAGGATCGGCGTGGAGATGTTGTAGGGCAGGTTGCCGACCACTCGCAGCCGGGTGGCTGCCATGGACTGGGCCAATTTGGCAAAGTCCACCTTCAGCACATCGGATTCGATGACCTGCAGTTTGGCGTGGCTGCGCAGGCGCTGCGCCAGATCGCGGTCGAGCTCGATCACCGTCAAGTGCCCGAGGCGCTCCACCAGCGGCTGGGTCAGCGCGGCCAAGCCGGGGCCAATTTCCACCATGGCCTGACCCGGCTGCGGGTCAATGGCATCCACAATGGCCTCGATGATGCTGCCATCGGCCAGGAAATGCTGGCCAAAACGCTTGCGCGGGATGTGCTTGCCGTGTTTCAAGAGGCTGCCATCAAAGTGGCGACTGGCGCAGCTCGACGTAGGCGCGGCCGCGCTGCTCCTGAGTCCAGTTGAGCAGGGATTCAGCCAGTTTTTTCTCGCGCAACATCGCGCGCACGGCTTCGCGCCGCTCGGCTTGACTCAGGCTGACCTGGCGCCGCTCCACCAACTGAATCAGGTGCATGCCAAAGCGCGACAGCAGCGGCTCGCTGACTTCACCCTGGGCCAGTCGGTTCATCACGTCTTCGAACTCCGGCACAAACATCCCCGGGTTGGCCCAGCCCAAATCGCCACCTTGGGCGGCGCTGCCGTCTTGGGAAAATTCACGCGCCAGCGCGGCAAAGTCGGCCTGCCCTGCTTGCAGCCGCTTTTTGAAGTCGAGCAAACGCGCGCGCGCCTGGGCTTCGCTTTGTTGCGCCGAGGGCAGCAGCAGGATATGGCGCGCGTGCGTCTGCGTCACCGCCACGGCGGGCAAGCCGGCATTGGATTTTTCCACCACCTTCAAGATATGAAAACCGGCCGGCGAGTGCACCACGTCAGAGACTGCGCCCTGAGTCAGCTCGCGCGTTGCCTCGACAAACAGGTCCGGGTAGCGGTCGGCACTGCGCAAACCCAGTTGACCGCCATTGGCCTGCGCGGAAGGGTCCGATAGTTCTTGAACCAAAAGGGCAAAATTTTCGCCAGCACGTGCCCGCTCCAGCGCCTTGCGCGCCTTCGACTGCAAACCCCGCACCTGTTCGGCTGTGGCGTTTTCAGGCACCGCGATCAAGATATGTGCCAGATTGATGTCCATCTTGCTCAAATCCTGCGCACTTTGCTGCGCTTGCATATAGGCATCAATGTCCAGCTCCGAAACCTGCGCCCGGGGTGCCAGTTCCCGGTCGCGCAAGCGCTGCAGCATGATTTGATCGCGTAAATGGGCCCGGAACTGGTTCACGCTCAAGCCATCGGCCTCCACCCGGCGGTGCAACGTGGCCAGATCGAGCTGGTTCTGCGCCGCAATCGATTGCTCAGATTGGTCAACGGCCGACTCTTCCACCCGAATACCGCTGTCCCGTGCCAATTGGAGCTGTATTTTTTGGCTGATCAGGCGCTCCAGCACGTCGGCTGCCAGGCGCAGACGATCAGGCTTCGGTCGTTGCTGCGCGGCCATTTGTAACTCTATGCGCCGGACTTCGCGCTGCACTTCGGAATTGGTGACTGGTTCCGAGTTGACCACGGCCACAATAAAGTCGGCAGTGGCCGGCTCGTTGGTGGCGGCGGCTGCGCTGGCATTGGGGCTCAGGTGCAAGCCCTGGGCTTGCACCTGCAAGCCTGCCAAACAGGCCACAACGGCTAGAGTCAAAAATTTAAAGCGAACAGTCATGATGGTTCAATCGTAATTGCTGAAACGGCTGGGCATGCCAGCGGGCACACGCAGGTTCTGGTAGCCGGGAATATTGTCTTTGAGCGACTTGAGCGGATCCACACCCAGCCTGGAGAAACCCACAAACTCCAACTGGAACATGATGCTCTGGGTCGCGCTGGTGCTGCTGGTTTGCATTCGCTCAAGCACAATGCGCCCCAACCAGCATCCCGCATCGTACTCAAATCCCAGCACCCCGTTAACCAGTTGTCTCTCATTGAGGCTGTAGTTGAATCGCCCCACACTGTACCAGCGTCCTTCGCCTTGACCCTGGCCTGGCGCCAGCTTTTGGCCGCGATCACCCCACAAATCATTGAGCGGCCATTGCCAGGCGACGTCAAGCTGTTCACTGGATTCACGCTGAAAGCGGTAGGCCGCCGAGAGGGTGCGGTAGCTGCCCGGACTGTATCGCGCGCTCAGGGTAGAGCGCACGGTCTTTTCGGTGGAGGGGTTGAACTGCACCGTGCCTTCAAAGCCCCAGCGCGGGTCCCAGTTGATGGCGCCGGAGAACAACATGTCGCTGAGACCTTCTGCCAAGGGCAGATCGCTCGGTTGCAAGGTGACGTTCTGATCGCGGAAAAGCAGTCGTTGGGCCACGCCGATACGGGCTGCCTCGGCGCCGGTGGCTGGGTCCAGAAAACGCGAGGTCACCCCCAGCGTGAGCAAATTGCTGTCGGAGATGCGGTCGTTGCCAACGAAGGCGTTCTCGGCAAAGATGGTGGACAAATTGAAGTCGTTGGTGCCCGAGTCGTAGTTGGGCAGCAGACTTTGGTCGCTGTAGGGCGTGAAGACATAAAAGGCGCGCGGCTCCAACGTCTGGCGCAGGCTGCGGTCAAACAACCGCGTGTCGCGCTCGTACACCAGGCCGCTGTCGAGGCTGAAGGTCGGCAACATGCGGCGCGCGGCAGTGTCGCCATTGGAAAGCGGCGTCTCGAACTGGTATTGCGTGGCGTGCAACTGCAGTTTGGGTGTCAGGTAGCCGGCCGCCTGGGTGATTGGGTAACTGGCCTGCATCACGCCAAAAGCGCGCTGGCCATTGGCCTGGTTGGTGAGGGTGGTGTCTGACTTGAAGCGGGTGTAGTCGGCATTGAACGCGTAGTTGAAACCGGCCAGATTGTTGCGGGCGTAACGGGTGCTGAGTTGCGGTAGTCGATCGTAAGGTGGCACGATGGGCGCGGCGTCGTCCTGCAGAGTTTGCCACTTCAGCGTGCGCACCATGCTGTTCCACGCGCCGTTGCCCCACGACAGGGTGGCATCGTTGGCCAGCAGGCGCTGGGTCAGCGAGTCGTCAGTGCGGGAGAAGTCGCGCCAGTAATTGTCGTCGCTGACCCGGTTCAGGCTCAGGTTCAAGGTCGCTCCATTGCGGGTCCAGGCACTGTCGATGCGCCCCTGGTGGTTCAATTTAGCTGCCCAGCGGGTGCTGTCGCGCAACTGGTCAGCGGGCATCCAGTCAAACTGCGCAGTTCCTGAAAAACTTCTTTCAAGATAGCGGAATTCGGTGCCCAGGTTGACGCCGCGTTTGCTCATCAGCGTGGGCGTAAAGGTGGCGTCGCGGTTGGGCGCGATGTTCCAGTAGTAGGGGACGGACAACTCCGAGCCATTGACGGTGTCCAGCCCGATGCTGGGCGGCATCACACCCGACTTGCGCTGGTCGCTGAGCGGAAAGCTGATGTAGGGCACCGGCAACAGCGGCACGCCCTTGAAGCTCAGCAAGGCGCCCGTGGCAGTACCCACATCTTCCTCCTGGTCGAGGCTGATGGTGCTGGCCTTCAAAATCCAGTCGGGCATCCAGCTCGGGCCGGGTAATCGGGGGCAGGTAGTAAAGGTGGCGTTGTGGATCACGGCCCGCTGCTCGTCCAGAAAATCGACCCGGTCGGCCTGGCCATGGGCATTGTTGAGCAAAAAATGGTAGGTGGGCTGATCGAAGAATCCAGCAAATGTATCCAAGCGCAGTTCAAGCAGCGGGCCTTCATACACGTTGCCTGCGCGGTTGATCAGGACATGGCCCCGGGCTTTGGCCAGCTCCGTGGTCTGGTCGTATTCCAGACGGTCTGCCTTGATCACGGTATCACCGCGGCGTAAAACGGCCTTGCCTTCCAGAACCGTCTCCAGATCAGGGCGCCCCGTGAGGCGATCGGCAGCGACAAAGCTGGGCAGACGGCTGCGCGTCTCGGCCGATATCTGCTCCTGCAAAACCAGACTCATTTTCAAATTCAGGGGCTCATCAGGCGCCTGCTGCGCCCCCACCAGCGCCGACTGCAGCAGCGTGACCAGCACACTCAGGCGCAGCGGGCCAACATGGGCGGCAGCGTGCGACACAGGCATATCGAGCATCAAAAAACGCATTTGAACGACGCGCATGAATCGAAAGCGGTAACGGGCATGAAGTGGGCGCGGTAGATCGGTGGTCAAATTTGTAGAATGGATTATCCATGAGCCACGACATTCCCCCCCACACCCCCGCCAGCCCCGCCATCGCCTGGAGCGACGCCGTCCGCGCTGATCAATTCACCCGCTGGCTGGCCGACATCGCCGTCCACCACGGCTTGCAGATTGAGAGCCTGCGCCTGGCTTCGGCCGATGCCAGTTTCCGGCGCTATTTCCGCATCGACGCCCAGAATGGCAGCCGCATCATCATGGACGCGCCTCCCGAAAAGGAAAACAGCGCGCCTTTTGTCAAGGTGGCCGCCCTGATGCATGCCGCCGGCGTGCACGGGCCGCAGGTGCTGGCCTGGGACGAGCCGCTGGGCTTCATGCTGCTGACCGACCTGGGCACGCAGACCATGATGCAGGTCATCAACCGACACGACCCCCAAGCCAATCTGCCGCTGTATCTGCAGGCTGTGGACGCGCTCATTGCCTGGCAACTGAGCTCCCAACCCGGCGTACTGCCGCCCTATGACGAAGCGCTGCTGCGCCGCGAGCTGGAATTATTTCCCGACTGGTACATCAGCCGGCACAAGGGTGTGGTCATCGACGACGCCATGCGCCAGACGCTCGACAAAAGTTTCGACGAGATCATCGGCCAGAACCTGAGCTGGCCCAGCGTTTTTGTGCACCGCGACTTCATGCCGCGCAATCTGATGGTCTCCGGGCCGGGCAGCCTGGGCGTGCTCGACTTCCAGGACGCCGTCTATGGCCCCATCACCTACGACATTGCCAGCCTGATGCGCGACGCCTTCCTGAGCTGGGACGAAGACTTTTGCCTGGACGTGACCATCCGCTACTGGGAAAAAGCCCGCCAGGCCGGCCTGCCGGTGGGCGACGACTTTGGCGAGTTTTACCGTGGCGTGGAGTGGATGGGCCTGCAGCGTCACCTGAAAGTGGCTGGCATCTTTGCCCGTCTCACGTTGCGCGACGGCAAACCCCAGTACCTGGCCGACTCGCCGCGTTTCATCACCTACATCCGCACCACCTGCGCCCGCTACCGTGAGCTCAAACCGCTGTTGCGGCTGGTGGAAAAGGTCGAAGGTATCGAGATGCCCAACGTGTTTGGTTTTGGGCGGCCATAAGCCAAACCATGCGCCAGACCCATACCGAAATAAGTACAAAAACCTCGCCATCTTGTCCATGCCCCGTTTTTACTGCCCTACACCCTTGACTCCTGGCGACCTGATTGACTTGCCTGCCAGCGCCGCGCGCCATGTGCAGGTGCTGCGCCTGCAGCCCGGTGATGTGATCACGCTGTTCAACGCCGGGCCGGAGGTGCCCGGGTCAGGCGGCGAATATGAAGCCACCATCACCCAGATGGGCCGCAGCCATGTGCAAGTGCAGGTGGGGGCGCACACACTGGTAGAGCGCGAAGCCGCCCTGCAGGTGCACCTGGCGCTGGGTATGCCGGCCAACGAGCGCATGGACTGGCTGGTGGAAAAAGCGACTGAATTGGGCGTGGCCAGCATCCAGCCGCTGATGACCGAGCGCAGCGTGTTGCGCCTGAGCGGCGAGCGCGCCGACAAGAAACAGGCGCACTGGCAAAATGTGGCGGTGGCGGCCTGCGAGCAATGCGGCGGCAACCGGGTGCCGCGCGTGCACGCGATAGTGACACTGGCGCAGTGGCTCAAGACGCCAGCGCCGCTGGACGCTGCGCAGCATAAGCGCCTGTTGTTGTCCTTGCGGCCCGAGTCGGTGGGCTTGCGCGATGCGGCCCACGCCAAGGCGTCAGACATCACTTTCTTGTCCGGCCCCGAAGGCGGCTTGAGCCCTGCGGAGGAAGACGCGGCGCTGGCTCAGGGTTTTGCCCCGGTGACGCTGGGGTCGCGCGTGCTGCGCTCGGAGACCGCGGCCATTGCGGCCGCGGCGGCGCTGCTGATCAGCGGCTGACTTTCAGTTGACTCCAGCGGCGGTACAGGGGCGGCACCAGCAGCATCGCCACCACGCCGATCCACAAGCCCTTGGAAATGGCGCTTTCCATCAAAATGCCCAGCTCGCCGTTGGTGATCGACAAGGCGCGGCGCAGGTTTTGCTCCATCAAATCGCCCAGCACAAAACCCAGAATCAGCGGCGCCATCGGCACGCCGGTCTTGCGCAACAAATAGCCAGCAATACCCAGGCCGCCCATCAGCATCAAATCGAAGGTGGTGGCGTGCACCGAATACACGCCGACCGCGCTGATGGCCAGAATGCCCGGCACCAGCAGCCAGTTGGGCACCAGCAAAATGCGTGTGAAAAGGCCCACCAGCGGGATGTTGATGAGCAGCAGCAGGATGTTGCCGATGAACATGGAGGCAATCAACCCCCACACCAGTGCCGGCTGCTGGGTGAACAGCGCGGGGCCTGGTGTGATGTTGTAGAGCGACAGCGCCCCGATCATCACGGCGGTGGTGCCCGAACCCGGCACACCCAACGTGAGCATGGGAATGAACGAGCCGTTGGCGGACGCGTTGTTGGCCGCCTCGGGTGCGCAGACGCCACGAATGTCGCCCTTGCCAAAGGTGCCGTCCTGGTCGCTCATGCGTTTTTCGACGGTGTAGGCCATCGCGCTGGCAATCGTCGCCCCGGCACCGGGCAGCACGCCGACGACAAAACCGATCAGCGCCGAGCGCACGGTGCACCACCAGGTGAGCGCCATTTCTTTCAGGTTGAACAGGTTGCGCCCGGTGGCGCGAATCAGGCCACTGGTATTGGCCTGGTGCTCCAGCATCAACAGGATCTCGCTGACAGAAAACAGGCCGATCACGACCACAATGAACTGGATGCCGTCGCTCAAGTGCACGTTGTCGCCGGTAAAGCGGTACACGCCCGAGTTGGAGTCCAGCCCCACGGTGGACAGCGACAGGCCAATGACGGCAGCAAGAACGGCTTTGAGGGGCTGGTTGCCCATCAGCCCGGTGATGCAGGCAAAGGCAAAACACATCAGCGCAAAGTATTCTGCCGGACCAAAGGCCAGCGCCCAGCGCGCCAGCAGCGGCGCGAACAACACGATACCGATGGTGGCAATGGTCGAGCCGACGAAGGAGCTCCAGGCCGAAATCGACAGCGCCACGCCGCCCTGACCCTTGGCGGCCATGGGGTGGCCGTCGATGGCGGTCATGATGGCGCCCGCGTCACCCGGCACATTGAGCAAAATGGAAGAAATTCGCCCGCCAAATTCGCAGCCGATGTAGACCGCCGTGAGCAGGATCAGCGCGGTCTCGGGCGGCAATTTCAGGGCAAAGGCCAGCGGCATCAACAGCGCCACGCCGTTGATCGGACCCAGGCCCGGCAGCATGCCGACGATGGTGCCAATCAGCGCGCCAATGGCGGCGACCAGCAGGTTCATTGGCATCAGCGCAACGCCAAAACCTTCAGCCAGATGTTGCAAGGTATCCATCAACGCCCTCCCAGCAGAAACGACAGCACACCGGTGGGCAAAATCACATCCAGCAGCTTGTCAAACAACACATAGAAACCCAGGCCCATCACCAGGCCACCGATCAGGCATTTTTTCAGCGTGCCGCCAAAGGCCATGCCCACCGGCACGGCCATCAGCGTGGTCGCCAGCCAGAAGCCCAGCGTCCGGAAAAGCGCGCCGTAAACCATGACGCTGACCGCGCACATGGCTACGGCTTTCCAGTCCAGCGGCGAAGTGGCCACCAGCACCGGGGTGTTTGACGCCACAGCCTGGGTCTGGCGTTTAAGCAACAGCCAGACGCCCACCAGCCCCAGCATGGTGGCCAGCAGCGTCGGAAAGGCGCGCGGCCCCACCGGTTCGTAAGAAATTTCGGCGGCATAGCCGTGCGCTGCCCAAGCCATGGCCGCAGCCACAACCAGGCAGATCGCGCCCAAGATGCGATCACCCATGATGTCCCCTCAAAAAAGTAACTGCCAGCGTTTTTTTGTCAGCGCCAACAGTGGATCCGGCGTGAATTACTGGGCAACCTTGAGGTTGAAGTCTTTGGCCTGCTGGCGGTAGGCAGCCATGCGGTCCTTGATGAAGGCATCCAGCGGCTTGCCGGTCATGGCGAACTTGAACATGCCGCGCTCGGCGCGCAATTTGTCGTAGGCCGGTGTGGCCATCATCTTGGCAAAGGTGTCGCTCCAGACCTTGAAGTCGGCATCACTGACCTTGGGGCCCATGAAGAAACCGCGAATGATCGGCCACTGCACGTCATAACCCTGTTCTTTCATGGTGGGCACGGCAGCCAGCGAACCATCCAGACGCTTGTCGGCCAGGATGGCCAGCACGCGGATCTTGGAGCCGGCCTTGATCTGTTCTTCGGCTTCAGATGCATCACCCGAGTACACCTGCACATGGCCGCCTTGCAGCGCGGTGATGGCTTCGCCGCCGCCTTCAAAGGCCACGAAGCGCATGGCCTTGGGGTCGAGCCCGGCGGCGCGCGCAGTCAGCGCCGCTTTCATCCAGTCCTGGCTGCCAACGCTGCCGCCGGCGCCAAACACCACCTTGCCCGGGTCGGCCTTGATGGCGGCAACCAGGTCCTTGATCGATTTGAAGGGTGAGTTCTCGGCCACGATCACCGCACCAAAGTCGCTGCCCACGGCGGCCAGCCAGCGCACGTCGTTTTCGTTGTAGCGGCCGAACTTGCCCTGTGCCAGGTTCAGCAGCGAGCCGCCCGAAAAGGCGACGATGGTGTTGTTTTCATCCGGGCGCTGCGCCACGATGGCGTTGTAGGCCACGGCACCGATGCCGCCTGGCATGTAGCTCACGCGCATCGGGTCAACCACGTATTTGCCTTCCAGCAGGGCGGTCTGTGCCAGCTTGCAGGTCAAGTCAAAACCACCGCCTGGTTTTGCGGGGGCAATACATTCGGTCTTGTCCAGCGGGCCCGCCAGCGCGGACAGGCTCATCAAACCGGCACAGGCCACAGCGGCCAAAGAAACATGATGCAGACGCATGAAAAATCTCCTGTAAATGTGTTGAAAATGCCGTTGACCACCGTGCGGCAGCCGCGACATGGGGGTGACTGTAGAGAAAGCCGGCTTTCGGCCGGCTTTCAAAGCACGGCCGCAAAAACTAGGGGAAACCCTAGTTAGGCCATGTCTTGCAGCGGCCACTGCAGCGTCACCGTGAGGCCGGGCACTGCCGGGTCTACGCTGCTGGCGCGCAGGCTTAAAGTGCCGCCATGGCGCTCCACCACGGCTTTGGCAATGGCCAGTCCCAGGCCGGAGCCGTTGGCCTGGCTGCTGCCCCGGAAAAAGCGCTCACCGGCGTGCACCAGCTCGTCCGGCGACATGCCGGGGCCGTTGTCGATGACGCGCAGGACGGCTTGCCGACCACCCTCGCCAGCCGAATCCAAAGGCTCGATACCGGCTTGCACTGTCACTTTGGCCCCCACCGGCGTGTGGTGCAGGGCGTTGTGCAGCACATTGGCCAACGCTTCCTTGAGCAAGCCTGCCTGCGCGTTCACCTCGGCTTGCGCGCCACCCAAGGGCTCAAAACCCAGGTCAATCTGCTTTTGCCGCGCTGCCGGCCAGGCCGAACGCGTGACCTCTTGCGCCAGCGCCACCAGGTCGCAAGTCTCCATGTGCCATTCGATGGTGTCAGCGCGCGCCAGCGACAGCATCTGGTTGGTTTGCCGCACCGTATCTTCGACCTGCAATTTGATCGCCAACAGCGCCTGCTTCATCAGCGCCGGGTCGGGTTCACGCAGGGCAAATCCGACCTGCGTGGCCAGTGTGGTCAAGGGGGTGCGCAACTGGTGCGAGGCATCGTCCATGAACATCCGGCGCGCTTCCAACGCCTCGCGGTAACGCATCACGTGGTGGTTGATCGCCTCCACCAGCGGTTGCACGTCATGGGCGATGTTGTGGCTGTCCAGCGGGGTCAGGTCCTGCGGGTCGCGCTGCAAGACTTCCTGGCGCAGGCGCTGCAGCGGGCGCAGCGACCAGTTCACGGCGGCAACCAGCAGCAACATACCGGCCAGCAGCAGCAGCACATCGCGCGCCAGCGCTTCCAACACCAGGCGGCGGGTGAAGTCCTGGCGACTTTCCAGGGTTTCTCCAATCTGGATCACCACCTGGCTGGAGTTGGAGCCGCCCGAGAGCGGCTTGGCCAGCGCCCGGGCGTAAGATCCCAGCCGGATCGGCTCGCCGTAATACATGGCATCGCTGAACTGCGGCTGGCCGTTGACCAGCGGCCGGGGCGGCGCGGGCAGGTCGGCGTTGCCGATCTCGACCAGCCCGTCGCCGCTGGCCACGCGGTAAAACACCCGGCCATTGGCGGTCAGCTCAAAAAACTCCAGCATGCGGTAGGGCAGTTCCACCGACAAGCCACCACTGGCGGTGGAGATGTTGGCATCCATAGACTTGATCGCCCCCAGCAGCGAGCGGTCATAGGCGGCATTGGCGGCACCTAAAGCGGTGCGCCAACTCACCACGATTTCCAGCCCCATCACCAGCAGCATGCCGGGCAACAGCACCAGCAGCAGCGTGCGGCGCAGGCTCAGCCGGTGCAGGGCGGACAGCATCAGGCGCTTTCCAGCACGTAGCCCAGACCGCGCAGGGTGGTGATGTGCAGCGGGGTGTTTTCCAGCCTCTTGCGCAGCCGGTGCACCAGCACTTCGATGGCCTCGGGCTGCACATCGACCTCGTCGGAGAACACACGTTCCATCAGGTCGCGCTTGGACAGCGGCTCGCCACTGTGCTGCACCAGGGCGCACAGCGCCGCATGCTCGCGCGGGGTCAGGCTCATGGGCACATGTTTGAGCAGCAACTGCTGGCTGACCGGGTCATACACCAGCGGGCCGCAGGCAAAACGCGGGTGGTCGCTGCCACGCGATCGGCGGATCAATGCCAGCAGGCGGGCTTCGAGTTCGGCCAACTCAAACGGCTTGGCAAGAAAGTCGTCAGCGCCTTCGCGCAGGGTGCTGACGCGTTCGATGAGTGAATCGCGCGCCGTCAGAATCAACACCGGCAGGCGTTGGTCGGCATCGCGCAGGTCGGCCAGCACGTCATGGCCGTCGCGCCCGGGCAGCCCCAGGTCGAGGATCAGCGCGTCGTAACGGGTGGACTTGAGGCTTTGGCGCACCAGCCGGCCATCGTTGACCCAGTCGACCTGGAACCGGCTTTGTTGCAGCGCCTGCACCAGCCAGGTGGCCAACGCCTGTTCGTCTTCCGCCAAAAGAATGCGCATGGGGTGAAGGTGTTGGAGTAGTTGCTGAAGTTTAAGACCTTCGGAAGCCCGGCCTTAACGCGCAGAACCGCTCATTTCTTCGCAAGCCAGGCGGTCACCCTGGGTCCCAACACCAGCACCATCAAAAAACGCACCAGCTGCATGGCCATGACAAAGCCGGCATCGACCGCGCTGGTGGCCGCAATCACCACCACCGAATCCGCGCCGCCCGGGCTGGTGGCCAGGTAGGCGGTCAGCGGCGCCACACCGGCCAGCATCACCAACAGCAGCGCCAGCACCAGGCCCAGCCCCATCAGGGAAGCAATGGCCGCCAACACCATGGGCAGGACCTGCCAGGCGTGCAGCAGGATGTCGCGGGTAAAACGCAAACCCACGCTCCAGCCGATTACGGCGTAAGCCAGCACGAGCAAGGCGGCCGGCAACTCGATCACCAAAACCCCCAGCGCCTGCAAGACCGTTCCACAGACCAAAGCCAGCACCATGCCACCGGCCGGAATGTGCCAGCGCTGCGCCGCCGCCGCGGCCGCCATGACCAGCAGCAAGGTGGCCCCCAGGTGGTACAGGTGCTGCAAGTCGGTGGCCGGGTCGGGTGCGGCTGCCACAGCAGGCATGGCCGTGACCGTCATCGCCAGATGCGCCACGCCGGCTGCCACGGCCGTGACCAGCACGACGCGGGTGTACTGCATGAAGGCGACCAGGCGCATGTCAGCACCGTAACTCTCGGCCATCAGCACCATGGCTGAGGCCGCGCCCGGCGCAATGCCCCACAGCGCCGTGGTGCCGGGCAACACCTTGCGGCGCACCAGCAACCAGCCGAGCAGACCACCGGCGCCGATCACCAGCAGGTTGATGCCCAAAAACAATGGCCAATCCGCCAGCACCTTGGTGAATGCCGGGGGGCGCATGCTTTGCGCCATCAGGCAGCCCAGCACCGCTTGCGCCAGCATGAAAAAAGGCTTGGGCAAATCCATCTCGCCCCATTGCACCGACATCAGGATGGCTGCCACCATACAGCCCAGCAACACCCCGGCGGGGAAGTGCAGTGCCTGCAAAGCGCCGCCCAGCAAGCCGCTGACCAACAGCAGGACCAGCCAGCGCCAACGCCGCGGGATGACTGGACTCACCGGGAGAGCGTGTACACCGAGGTACCGGCCAGCAAATTGGGCAACAAGCGCACCACCTTGCCGTCCTGCAGGCCAAAGCTGTCTTGCACCAACAGGCCGTTGCGGCTGGCCAGCACACCCAGGTCGGCGTGGGTGCCGACGAGAATGTTGGGCGTGTCGAACCACTGGTAAGGCAGGCGCTTGGTCACCGGCATGCGCCCGCCCAGCACGCTCAGGCGATTCGGCCAGTGGGCAAAATTGGGGAAGGCCACAATGCCCAGGCGCCCCACGCGCACGGTTTCAAGCAGCATCACTTCGGCATTGCGCAGGTGTTGCAGGGTGTCGATTTGCAGCACCACGTCAAAGCTGGCGTCCTCGAAGGTGGACAGGCCTTCGTCGAGGTTGAGCTGGATCACGTTGACGCCGCGCTTGACGCAGGCCTGCACATTGGCATCGTCGATCTCGATGCCGTAACCGCTGCAGCCGCGCGCCCGAATCAAATGCGCCAGCATGGCGCCGTTGCCGCAGCCCAGGTCGAGCACGCGCGAGCCCGCCGGCACCAGTTCGGCAATGGCCAGTTGGGTGGCGTTGACCCTGGCGTTGGCGCTCATGCGGCCTCCCCCGCTGGTTTGACCACGTTGTTGAAGTAAGACCGGATGACGCCCGTGTAGCGGGCATCGTCGAGCAAAAAGGCGTCATGCCCGTGGGGCGCGTTGATCTCGGCGTAGCTGACGTCGCGCTTGTTGTCGAGCAGCGCCTTGACGATTTCGCGGCTGCGTTTGGGGGCAAAGCGCCAGTCGGTGGTAAAGCTCACCAGCAGGAATTTGGAAGTGGCCCGTGACAGCGCCTGACTTAAATTGCCGCTAAAGCGGCGTGCCGGGTCGAAGTAGTCGAGCGCGCGGGTGATCAGCAGGTAGGTGTTGGCGTCAAAGTACTCGGCAAACTTGTCGCCCTGGTAACGCAGGTAACTCTCGATCTGGAACTCGGCTTCCAGCGTGCTGTAAAAGAAATTGCGGTCCTGCTCGCTCTGGCTGGTGGCAATGAGCTGGCGGCCGAACTTCTCGTTCATCACGTCGTCGCTGAGGTAGGTGATGTGGCCAATCATGCGGGCAATACGCAGGCCGCGCTTGGGCAGTGTGCCATGCTCGTAAAAATGGCCGCCATGAAAGTCGGGGTCGGTCTGGATGGCGCGCCGGGCCACTTCGTTGAAGGCAATGTTTTCTGCCGTGAGGTTGGGCGCGCTGGCAATCACCACCGCGTGTCGCACCCGGTCCGGGTACTGCAGCGCCCAGCTTAGCGCCTGCATGCCGCCCAGGCTGCCGCCCATGACGGCGGCCAATGTCTGGATGCCAAGCGCATCCAGCAAAAGGGCTTGCGCATTGACCCAGTCTTCGACCGTGACCACCGGAAAGTCGGCGCCATAGACGCGTCCGGTGTCAGGGTGGGTGTGCATCGGGCCGGTCGAGCCAAAACACGAGCCCAGGTTGTTCACGCCGATGACAAAAAACTGCTCGGTGTCGAGCGGCTTGCCCGGCCCGATCATGTTGTGCCACCAGCCTTCGGACTTGTCCTGGCCGGCGTAGGTGCCGGCCACGTGGTGCGAGGCGTTCAGCGCGTGGCAGATCAGCACGGCGTTGGATTTGTCGGCGTTGAGCGTGCCGTAGGTCTCAAAGCTGAGGTCGTAGTCCCGAATCGAGGCCCCGCTTTGCAAAGGCAAGGCGGCAGCAAAATGCATGGACTGGGGTGTGACGTTCATAGGTTCAAGGCAGGACTCGCTTCAAGTATAAAGCGCCCATCCCCCTTGGCCGACCGTTACAGCAGGTTCAGTCGGCGCGCGCCTTCGGTGAGTTCGGCGCGGAAATTCGGGTGCGCAATGGCGATCATTTCCTGCGCGCGCTGCCTGGCTGATTTGCCGCGCAACTGGGCCACGCCGAATTCGGTGACCACGTAGTTGATGTCATTTTTTCCGGTCGTGACGTGGGTGCCCGGCGTCAGGGTGGGCACGATGCGCGTCAAAGCGTCGTCCTTGGCGGTGGCGGGAAGCACGATGAAGGACTTGCCATCGCGCGAACGGTTGGCGGCGCGCACAAAGTCCACCTGGCCACCGCTGCCCGAGTAAGGCACCGGCCCCAGGCTTTCCGAGCCACACTGGCCCAGCAAATCGATCTGCAGCGTGGCATTGATCGACACCAGTTTGTCGTTTTGCGCTGCCAGGTAGGGGTCGTTGGTGAAGTCTGCGGGATGCATCTCCAGCGCCGGGTTGCGTTCCATGAACTGGTACAGTTTTTTGGAGCCGAGCGCGAAGGTGGCCACCATTTTTCCGGGCAGGTAGTTCTTCTTGCGGTTGGTAATGGCGCCGCTTTCGATCAGGGTCAGAATGCCGTCGCCGATCATCTCGGTGTGGATGCCCAGGTCGTGTTTGCCCGCCAGTTGCATCACCACCGCGTCGGGAATGCCGCCATAACCAATCTGCAGGGTCGAGCCATCGTCGATCATGTCGGCCACGTATTTGCCAATGGCTTGTTGCACCGGGCCAATTTTTGGCAAGCCGACTTCCATCACGGACTCGCTGCTCTCCACCAGGGCGCTCACCTGGGAAATGTGAACGTGGCAATTACCGTAGGCAAACGGCACGTTCGGGTTGACTTCGAGCACGACGGCGCGCGCCTTCGCCACGGCTGCCATGGTGTAGTCGGCCCCCAGGCTGAGCGAAAAAAAGCCCTTCTCGTCCATCGGCGAGGCCATCGTCAAAACAACATCGGCCGGGATCTGGCCGCGCTGGATCATGACCGGGATGTCGGAGAAACTGCAGGGAATGAAATCGATCGCCCCGCTTTGCCCGCCCTTGCGTGACGCGGCACCAAAAAAGAAGGCCATGTGTCGCACATGGTCCGCAGCCTCGGGGTCGAAATAGTCAAATTTGCGCACCGCCAGAATCTGCGCCACCTTGATGTCCTGGAAGCGGCGGTGCTGCTTCGACAGGGCCGTCAGCAGCGCCGGCGGCTCGCCAACGCCGGTGGGCACGATGATGAAGTCGCCGTTGCGCAATTGAGCCAGGGCATCGTCCGGGGAGCAGCGTTTGCTTTGGTACAGGGTTTGAAATGACATAGGGCCTGACATGTTGAACGGGGTGGGGAAAATTGTGGATGCGCTCTCAGGCGCGCATCAACGCCTCAATGTCAGCCACGCCTACCGGCACGTCGCGGGTCAGCAGCGTGCAGCCGCCCTCAGAAACGATGGCATCGTCTTCAATGCGGATGCCGATGTGGTGAAAGTGCTCGGGCACCCCGTCTGCCGGGCGCACGTAGAGGCCGGGCTCGATGGTCAGCGCCATGCCGGCTCGCAAAATGCGCGCCGGGCGGTCTTTGATGGTGTCGCCGGTGAGCGCATCCTTGCGTGTGGTCACCTGGCCAATTTCGCCAGGTTCGGTGTAGTCGCCGCAGTCGTGCACGTCCATGCCGATCCAGTGGCCGGTGCGGTGCATGTAAAACTGAAAGTAGGCGCGTTTCTCGATCACGTCGTCCAGGCTGCCGACCTTGTTTTTGTCGAGCAAGCCCACATCGAGCATGCCTTGCGCCAGCACCTTGACCGCCGCGTCGTGCGGGTCGGTAAAGCGCGCACCGGCTTTGGTGGCGGCTATTGCCGCCTCCTGAGAGGCCAGCACCAGCTCATACAGCGCGCGCTGCGGCCCGGTAAAGACGCCATTGGCTGGAAAGGTGCGGGTGATGTCCGAGGCATAACCGTCCAGCTCGCAGGCGGCATCGATCAGCACCAGCTCGCCGCCCTTGACCAGGCCGCGGTCGGCGCGGTAGTGCAACACGCAGGCGTTGGCACCGGCCGCCACGATCGAGCCGTAGGCGGGGGATTGCGCGCCGTGGCGTCTGAATTCGTGCAGCAGTTCGGCCTCCAGGTGGTATTCGCGCACCTCCTGGCCGGTGCGCAGCATGTTGGCGCTGAGCTGCATGGCGCGGATGTGGGCGGCGCCACTGATTTGTCCGGCGCGCAGCATGGTGGCTTGCTCATGGGCATCCTTGACCAGCCGCATCTCGTCGAGCACGCCGCACAGGTCGTGCTGCGTTTTCGGACACAACGCGCCGTAGCGCACGCGGGCGCGCAGGGCGCCCAGCCAGCCGTCGAAGCGCGTCTCCAGCCCCTTGTGGGTGGCAAACGGGAACCACACGGCATCGCGGCCGTCGATCAGGGCGGGCAGTTTGGCATCGAGTTCGGCCACGGAATAAGCCGCCTCCAACCCCAGTTGCGCTGGCGCGTCGGTCGGCCCAAGCCGGTAACCGTCCCAAATTTCGCGCTCCATGTCCTTGGGCTGGCAAAACAGCGTGGATTTGCCGTCGCCCGTCACCACCAGCCAGGCCTTGGGCTCGGCAAAACCGGTCAGGTAATAAAAATAGCTGTCAGGGCGATACGGAAAGTCGCTGTCGCGGTTGCGCTGCTGCTCGGGTGCGGTGGGCAGGATGGCAATGCCGCCTGCGCCAATTTGTTGGGCAAGCCGGGCGCGGCGCTGGGCGTAAATGGCGTTAGTGTTCATGGCGATTTCTTGATGGGTGAGATTAGACATTGAGTTCTGCCAGCCGTTGCGGTGTGCCGACATCGGTCCAGGGGCCGGTGTACAGCTCGGCTGACACCCGGCCCTGGTCCATGGCGCGGCGCAACAGCGGCGCCAGCGGGGCTTTGAGGCCTTGCGGATTGCCTGTAGCGATGTCGCACCAAGGCGGCTCGAACAGGGTGCGGCGGTACAGGCCGATGGTGGAAAAGGTGTGGCGCGGGCGCGGGTCGCCATTGCTCAAATTCAGCGCCAGCGCCAGAGCGCCATCCGCTGCAGCTTGCAGGCCAAAGTCGCCAGCCGGATTGTGCGCCGGGTTGGGCACCAGCCACAAATGGGCCAACAGGCCGCTGGCAATAAATCGATCAATTGCCGCCTGACTGAATTCAAAGCCGGGCGTGAACACATCGGCCGCCAGCACCCAGAACACCTCACCCAGCAGTGGCAGCGCGCGCACGATGCCGCCGGCGGTTTCCAGCGCGCCGCCAAAGTCGCGCCCTTCGTGCGAGTAGCGCAGGGCCAGGTCAGGTTGATCAGACGCAGCTTCAGGCCCAAATGGACCGCCGAATTGCGCAACGATCTGTTCCCCCAGCCAGTCGGTATTCACCACCACTTGCCGGCAGCCACCGCGCTCCAGTGCTTCCAGATGCCACTGCATCAGCGGCTTGCCCTGCACCGCCAGTAGCGGCTTGGGGCAGGTGTCGGTGAGCGGGCGCATGCGCTCGCCCCGGCCCGCAGCCAACAGCATGGCGCGGGCCGGGCTCAGGGGCGCCAAGGTGTTCATGAACCAGGGGGGCGCTGCGGCACCAGCAGCCCGCGCTGCACGGCGGGCCGCGCCACAAACGCCGCCAGCGCCCGCGTCACATGGGCAAAGTCGTGCATGCCCACCAGATCCCCGGCGTGGTAGCGCTCGATCAGGTTGCGCACCCACGGAAAGATGGCGATGTCGGCAATGGTGTAGTCATCACCCATGACCCAGGCGCGGTGTTCCAGGCGCTGGTTCAGCACGCCCAGCAGGCGTCTGGACTCAAGCGCGTAGCGGTCGCGCGGGCGTTTGTCCTCGAAGTCCTTGCCGGCAAAAATCGTGAAGAAGCCCAGTTGGCCAAACATCGGGCCAATGCCGCCCATCTGGAACATCAGCCACTGGATCGTCTGGTAGCGCGCGGCGGCGTCAAGCGGCAGGAATTGCCTGGACTTTTCTGCCAGATACAGCAGGATCGCACCGGACTCGAACAGTGCCAGCGGCTGGCCGCCCGGGCCGTTGGGGTCGAGGATGGCCGGTATCTTGTTGTTGGGAAAAGTGGCGATAAATTCGGGCGAGAGTTGGTCACTGGTCTCGAAATTGACCAGATGCGCCTCATAGGGCAGGCCGCATTCTTCCAGCAGGATCGACACCTTGACCCCGTTGGGTGTGGGCAGTGAGTAAAGCTGCAGCCGGTCCGGGTGCCGGGCGGGCCATTTGCGGGTGATGGAAAAGGCAGAGAGGTCGGTCATGGGGCTCCTTGGGATCAGTGCGGACTATGTTAGCGCCGACTGCATGCGCAGCCTGCGCGCCGCGTCTTCCGCGCGGGCGTCGTCGATCTCGCGCAGAACCGCCTGCATGTCGACGCTGGCCTGCGCGCGCTCGAAGCGGCCGGTCAGCACCGACTCGTTGGACAGCAAACCTGCCTGGTACAGGTGCCACATTTCGGGGCCAAAGTCGGTGGCCAGCAGCTCAGGCGCAAACTGGCCGAAGAAGTCGCGCAGGTTGGCCACGTCGCGCAGCAGCATTCGCTGAGCGTGGTTGTTGCCGGCGGCGTCCACCGCCTGCGGCAGATCGATGATGACGGGCTCGTCCACGCCATCGGCACCATCGGCTCCCGGTGTGTGCGCCAGCAAAATGTTGAACTCCGACAAATCGCCGTGCACCACACCGGCGCACAGCATGCGCACCACCTCTTTGATCAGCGTGGCGTGGTGCTTGTGCGCCTGTTCGGGCGTGAAGTCCACATCGTTCAGGCGCGGTGCCGCGTCGCCATTGGCATCGGTCACCAGTTCCATCAGCAGCACGCCGTCGCAGAAGTTGTAGGGCTGCGGCACGCGCACACCCGCGGCGGCCAGTCGGTAGAGCGCATCGACCTCGGCGCTTTGCCAGGCGGCTTCCTGCTCCTGCCGGCCAAACCTGCTGCCCTTGGCCATGGCACGGGCCGAGCGCGAGTTTTTGACCTTGCGGTTTTCGGTGTAGTCCACCGCCTGGCGAAAGCTGCGGTGGGTGGCTTCCTTGTAGATCTTGGCGCAGCGGACCTCGTCGCCGCAGCGCACCACAAACACCATGGCCTCCTTGCCGCTCATGAGCTGGCGCACCACGCTGTCGATCAGGCCCTCTTCGATGAGGGATTGCAGTCTGGGAGGTGGTTTCATTGAGGGGTTTTGCTTTGGGTTTTTACCGGATTGTCGCGCGCCGGCAATGCCACGATGCTGGCCATGGCCTTGGCTCTAGACTCTGTACCTTGTCGCACCCCACAGAACCCAATCCCCTGAGTCTTTTACAGCCATGAATTCTGGTGTGCTTTATGCTGCCCTGGCCTACACCGCCTGGGGTTTGTTCCCGATTTTTTTCAAACAGCTTGGTAACGTCAATGCGTTCGAGGTGGTGCTGCACCGCATGTTGTGGTCGCTGGTGTTTCTGCTGTGTGTGCTGGCCGTTCTCCGGCGCTGGGCCTGGTTGCGCGGTGTAGCCAGCCAGCCGCGGGTGATGGCGGCGTTTGCGGTGTCGGCCCTGCTGCTGTCTGCGAATTGGTCGGTGTATGTGTGGGCGATTCAGAACGCCCATGTGGTCGATGCCAGCCTGGGCTACTTCATCCTGCCACTGGTCAACGTGGCCTTTGGGTTTGCGTTTTTGCATGAGCGTCCACGCCCTGTGCAGTGGCTGGCGGTGGCGGTGGCTGGCGCCGGGGTGCTGTGGCTCACGGTGCAGGCCGGACGGCTGCCCTGGGTGGCGCTGGTGCTGGCGTTCACGTTCGGCATCTACGGCCTGCTGCGCAAGGTGGCAGCGCTGGGCGCGCTTGAAGGCCTGACGCTCGAAACCTTGCTGCTGGCACCGTTTGCCCTGGGGCTGCTGCTGTGGTGGGCCTGGCATGGCCAAGGTGCGCTGGTGCAGGGCGACGCGCCCACCCTGGGTTGGCTGTTGCTGGCCGGACCGCTGACTGCGATTCCCCTGCTGCTGTTTGCCGCCGGCGCACGACGCATTCCCATGGCCACTCTGGGCATCCTGCAATACATTTCGCCCAGCCTGCAGATGCTGCTGGGTGTCTGGCTGTACGGCGAAGCCTTTGACCCCGCGCGCGCCATCGGTTTTTATCTGATCTGGCTGGCGCTGGTGGTCTACAGCCTGGACAGCCTGTGGAACAGCCGCAAGCAGTCGGCAAAACAACCGGTCATCGTGAGCTGATGGCTGAACCGCTCAAAAACCAATACGGTGCCGACGTGCCGCGCGCCATTGCCGCGATGATCTCAAAGGTGCATCCGGCTTTCAACTGCGAGCGCTTTGTGGGTGATGCGCTCGACGGCTATGAAGCACTTGAACTGATGCCGCGCGGCAAAAAGATCGCCCAGGCCTTGCGCCGCCATTTGCCGGACGACTATCCGCGGGCGATGGCGATCCTGCTCGACTCGCTCGACCAGCCCCATGGCCGGGACCCCAACCTGAGCCTGGCCTCGTTTTTGTACCTGCCGCACACGATGTTTGTGGCGCAATATGGTCTGGCGCATTTTGAGATGTCAATGCGCGCGCAGCATGCCTTGACGCAGCGCTTCACCGCCGAGTTCAGCATCCGCCCTTTCCTTGAGCAGTACCCTGACGCCACGCTGCAACAGCTCGAAGCCTGGACGGCTGACCCGAGTCCGCATGTGCGCCGCCTGGTCTCGGAAGGCACACGCCCCCGGCTGCCGTGGGCGCCTCGCCTGCGCCAGTTTCAGGCCGACCCGGCACCGGTGCTGGCGTTGCTGGAACTGCTCAAGGACGACCCCGAGCTGTACGTGCGGCGCTCGGTGGCCAACAACCTCAACGACATCGGCAAGGACCACCCGGCGGTGCTGGCCAGCACGGCCCAGGCCTGGCTGAAAAATGCCCCCGCCGGGCGCGCCTGGATCGTTGGCCATGCGCTGCGCTCGGCCGTCAAACGCGGGGAGCGCGCCGCGCTCAAGGTGCTGGGTTTTGGCAACAAGGCGCAGGTGGCGGTGGGCCACATCCAGATGACTCCGGCCAGGGCGGTGATGGGGGGCTCGGTGCGCATCGGGTTCACGCTCACCAGCACCCACAGCCACGGGCAGCGTGTGCTGGTGGACCTGGCGGTGCATTACATCAAGGCCAGCGGCCAGGCCAGCGCCAAGGTGTTCAAGCTCAAAACCCTGGAACTGGCACCCGGCCAAACCGCAGCTCTGGCCAAGACGCTGTCACTGGCCGAATTGACTACCCGCAAACATTACCCAGGGGTTCACCGGGTGGAGGTGATCCTGAACGGTGTGACTCAGAGCTTGGGGGCATTTGAGTTGCTGAAGCCGTGATAACGCACCAGCCAGCCACCCCCGCTCACCAGCACGATGCCAATGAGCACCGGAATGGCGCCGAGCAAAAAGCTCGCCTCGATCGGCTCCGACAGCAGCCAGGCGCCAAAAACAATGCCAAACAGCGGCGTGAGGAATGAAAACACGCCCAGGCGCGAGGCCAGGTACTTGCGCAGCAGCCAGAACCACACCAGAAAGCTGGCAAACGACACCACCAGCGAGTGAAACGCCAGGCTCGCCCAGACCGCAGGCGTGGGGTTGAAGCGCGCCTGACCGGTCAGACAAGCCCCGGCCAGCAGCAGTACAAAGGCGCCGATGAGCTGGTACAGCAGGGTCTGCGTGGCCGGCGCATTGGACAGGCTGGAGCAGCGCACCACCACGGTGGTGGCAGCCCAGGCCGCACCGCCCAGCAGGCCCAAAAAGTCACCCCACAGCACCTGGCCCGGCAGCGCGCTGGCCGCTGCTGTGCCGCGCCCCAGAAAGGCCATCGCCAGGCCGCCAAAAGCCAGCACAATGCCCAGCCATTGCACGCGGCCCAGCCGCTCGGCGGGCAGTTTCCAGGCCAGGCCCAGCGCGGCAAACATGGGCGCGGTGTACAAAAACACCACCATGTGCGAGGCCGTGGTGTGGCGCAAACCCTCGGCCACCAGCAAAAACTCCAGCCCGAAGAGCAGGCCCACCAGCATGCCGGGGCGCAGCGTGCCGTCGCGCAGGCTCATGCGCTCGCCACGCCATGCCATCACCAGCCCCACCAGCACCGCAGCCACGCCCGAGCGCAGCGCAATTTGCATGATGGGCGCAATGTCGTCGGCGGTGGCTTTGAGCACCACTTGCTGCATGCCCCAAACGGCGCACAGCAACGCCATCAGGGTGATGGCTTTGGCGTCGAGGTCCAGGCGGGTGTTCACGGCCGCACTGTCAGCTGGCGGCGTCCAGTTGGCCCACCAGCGACCAGCCTGCGTGCGGGTTGGTCTTGTCGTTTTCATAATCCCAGACCGCGGCGCAGCGCTCACACACGTAGCGGGTAACGGTGACCGCACCATGGCGGCGCGGCTCCTTGCGGTTGACGCCTTGCATCAGTTCGGCGTGTCCGGGGGCGCGGCGCCAGTTGCGCTGGATGCCGGCGCAGGCATCGCACAGCGCTGGCGTCTTCGATTCGTTGGGGGGGTTCTGGTCTTGGGTCATGGGCTGCTCTTTGTGTTGGAGGTGATTGTCGCTTCGCGCAACCGCTGGTGCGCCGCATCTTCCCGGTCCACCGGCTGCTGGTTTTTGGCCTGCAGGTAGTGGTCGGTGAACACCTCCAGATAAGCGTCCAGCACCTCGGCCGCGTACCGCTCGCCGGCCAGGGCCAGGCACAGGGCGCCCACCTCGGAGGTGCAAAAGTGATCGGTGCGGCTGGATCGGCGCAGGCGGTAGTTGGAGATCTGCTCGGGGTGCAGGCTGAGCACCGGCAAGTGGTTCAGGTAGGGGCTCTTGCGAAACATCTTGCCGGCCTCACTCCAGGTGGCGTCCAGCAGCACAAACAGCGGGCGTTTGGCCAGCTGCCCAGGCGTGGCGGCGTCGGGCAGCAGCGCGGTGACCATCCGCTCGGGCGCCACAAACTCGCCCGGAAACACCACATAAGGCTGCCATTGCGGGTCGGCCAACAGCACCAACAGGGCAGGGTCAACTTGTGTGCGGGCCCAGCCAAAAGCAAAGGTGTCCGCCACCACGTCGGCAATCAGCCAGCCGGTGTTGCTGGGCTTGAGCGGTTCGATGTCAGCCATCAGCAGGCACATGCCCGCGCGCGTGGGCACGCTCGGGCGCAAGTCGCACAGGCAGTGGCTGTGCATCACCCGGCAACCGGGGCAGCGCTCACTGATGCCGCCACGGTCGCGAAAAGGTTTCACGGCGCGCGCCAGGCGGGCCGTGCGCAAGCGGAAAACCGCGTGTGGGGCGTGGGTCATGGGTGGGGTTCTGACACGACTGGCTGAATCCAGCCTGGCACATTGACAGCGTAGCGAGTGGCTTTGCCCATGCCTTCCACGCGCAGCAACCCTTTGGCCAGCAGATCGGTCAGATCCCGACTGGCCGTGGCCTTGGAAGCGCCGGTGATCTTGGCGTACTTGTCGGTGCTCATGCCGCCCAAAAAGCCGCCGCCCAATTCGGTGTTGCCAGCCTCCAGCAAACGGCCCAAAACCTTGTGTTGCCGGGCATTCAGGTCACACGCCGCGGCCTTGATGCGAAAGGCGGACTTGTCCACCGCCTGGCGCACCACCGCTTGCGAGGTGACGCACCCTTGTGTGAACGCCTGCACAAACCATTGCACCCACGATGTCACATCGATGGCGCTGCCGTCGGCCAGAAGCAAGGGTTTGCGCTGGGCCAGATTCAGTGCGTCGTAATAAGTGGCGCGGGTCTTGAGCATCTGGCGCGCCATGCCAAACACGCGCATCTGGGCCACAGTGGCACTCAAGTCTTGTGCCAACATGTCTTGCGCCAGGGCCAGGTCCACCACAGCGCGGCCCAGCCGACCATTGCCATCTTCAAACGGGTGGATCGATTCAAACCACAGATGCGCCACCGCCGCGCGGGCGATGCCATGCAGGCTGGGCGCGGCACCCGCGCGCGGGCGGGTTGCCTCAAACCAGGCCAGGAATTTTTGCGTCTCGTTGGCCACCTGGCTGGAAGGCGGCGCGGTGTAGTGCACCACCTCCCGCCCCATGGGGCCGCTGACGATCTGCATGGCATCCGCGTGGTCGCGCAAGCGACCCACCACGATGCGGGTGATGCCCGATGTGCCGCCTGGAAATAACGCAGATTGCCAGCGACACAAACGGTCCAGGCTCAGCGAAGTCTGGCAGTTGTCAACGGCATCCTGCATCACCAGGACCAAACCCTCCACATCGCGGTCTTGGCCGGGCGCGTCCGCCAAGCCGAGCCGGTGCGCCACCGAAGACCGCACCGACGCCAGATTGAGCTGCTGCCCCTCAATAGCCGCCGTGGCCAAGGCTTCTTGCACCCACAACTCCTGCCGTAGCTCTTGCGCCTGACCCAGACCGATGGCGTCCAGCAGCCCCAGCAACTTGCCCTGCGCCAAGCGCGCCAGGTCCAGGTCAGGCGCGAGGCTTGCCGCGTCAAAGGCCAGCGCCGGCCAAGCGGCCTGCTGCCAGATGGCACCGGGCTGGGTTGGAGAGTTTTGGGTGGACATGAGGCGTATTTTATGCAATACGGCTCAAGAACTGATGCGTATTTTGAGGAATACTCATCATGAATCGGCAGACGTGCTCAAACAGCGGTCAGCGGCAGCGCGCTCTGGTCTATTTGGCAGGCCGGTGCAACGCGCAAAGCTTGTTGCCGTCTGGGTCACGCAAATACGCCAGATAGAGCTTCACCGCCCCGCCTTCGCGAAACCCCGGCGGATCTTCACAAGTGGTGCCTCCATTGGCAACGCCGGCGGCGTGGAATGCATCCACTTGCTCTGCGGACGGCACGTTAAACCCGATGGTGCTGCCATTGCCGTGCGTTGCCGGCTCGCCGTTGATGGGCGTGGTGATGCCAAACAGGCCGGTGGGGCTGCGGTAGAAATAACGGTTCTTGTTGGCGACTCCCGGGCCAATACCCAGCGTGCCGAGCACCGCGTCGTAAAACTTCTTCGAGACCTCAAGGTCATTCGTACCGAGCATCACATGACTGAACATAAATTCTCCGTGGGGGCCCGATGCCGGGCGAAAGGGAAACGGGGGATGGTAATGGATGGCGGGCTTGGGCAATTTCAGAGCCTGGTGCCTAGGCACCATCGCATGCCGGGGCGAGGCTCAAGAACACCCGCAGGCGGGCCAGTTCGGCCTCCAGCGCGGGGCTGAAGGCCGCGTCGCGCGGCGGTTTGCCCGCGACAAAACCCAGGTCGGCGTGCATCTGCCCACCGGTCACCGACACATTGCCCCAGCCTATCACCTGGTCACGCCACAAAAGCGGCAGCGCGTAATAGCCGCGCACGCGTTTGGCTGCGGGTGTGTAGGCTTCAAACCGATAAGCCCAGGCCCACAGATGTTCGAAGCGACGGCGATCCCACACCAGCGGATCGAACGGGGCCAGCAAGCGCACCGCATCATCAGGCGTGTGGCGGCGCGAGGCGGGGTTTTCAGCGGCGCTCCAGTAGTAGGTCTGGCCGTCCACCACGCCATTGGCCAGGCGCACTTTGGCACGCGCCAAGGCGCCGCGGCGCAAGTGCGCCCATTGGGGTGTGCCGCCGCGCAGGTGGCTGATCAACTCGCCTAAAGAGCGCTCGGGCAGCGGCGCGTATTTGTGCACGATGACATCCACCAGCGCGTCCATGGCCTGTTGCGGATCGGGCGCTTCATCCGCCGCCGCCCGCACGGCATAAGTCCGCACGCCACTGACGCGCCCGGCGATACGCAGCAGGCCGCGGTAATGCATGTCATCAAGCAACTGCGTACTGGCATTGCTGGAGCCACCAAACCAGTTGCGCGATTTGCCGTGGGCAAAGTGCGCGTCCACCGCGCGCGGGTGCACCACGTCGTGCGCCTGCACAAAGGCCAGCACCGCGTCCATCTGTTGGCGCCGGGCCGCGGTGAGAGCCGTCTTGGGCGTGCGTGGGTGCATGAGTGCCTGCGTGGCGCGCGGCAAAAAACCGTAGTTGACGAAAAAGTCTTCTTCGATGTCCAGCGCCGCGTAGCGCCGCTCCAGGTCGCCCGCGCAGTAGCCTTTGACGCGGTGGCGCAGCGTGAGGTCTTGCGCCCGGGCCGGTGCGCGGATCGGGTCGGCCTGCACAAAACCCAGCCGGGTGATCGCCTTGGCCAGGGTGGTTGGCGCGAACAGGGTGCGTGCCACGGCGTAGCGCCGCAAGTCGGCGGTGGTAATGGGTTTTGTCACACGGCCTCGTGAAAGATTTCATTGACTTGCATGGCGACCTATCCAATGGTTAAACGTCAAGTCGAATTTACACCGTCAGTGCGCTGGGCGGCTGTTTGCACGCAAATTGCACTTGCCCGCCTAAGCCGCCTGCTGAAAACCCAAATCAGGCAGGGCTGTTTTAGCGCTCAGGTGCGTCACGATTGGCCCACCCAACTGGCGCGCCGCGCGGGCCACGTAGGTGCGGTGGCAGGTGGAATAGTCGGCCTCAAAACACACCAGACAAGCTGGGGTAGCATGGGCAATTTTGACCAGCTCGCGCAAGGAAGCGTCTTGCGTCTGGATGTACTTCAAAAATTCACGGGTGTAGGTTTGCCATTTGCCATCCATCTTGTATTGGTTGCGGATGGGCTTGGGGCAACCCAGGGCGGGGGCGTGCAGATAGGCAATGCCATGGGCTGACAAGGCGGCGCAGAAAGCCGATTTCGAGAACCCCTTTTTGCGCGACAGTGGCAGCTCTCGCACGTCCACGACGGTTTTCACCTGCGCGGCTTGCAGGCGGGCGATGAAAGCCTCAATGGTCAGGCCTTCGTAGCCGAGGGTGGAAAGGGTGGAGGGCATGGGGTCAGGGGCCAATGTCCAAGGTTTGATGGGGTAACCCGAATTTTATGCAAGTGGCACTCTGGGTTTGCTCCGTCATGTTGGATTGCAAGAACTAACCCCGGAACCCCAAAATCGGGCAAGTTATATTTCAGCGCCAGTGCAATCCGGACAACGAATGAAGGTATGGACATGGTCAATTTCCGTTCATCAGGCGTCGCAGCAAAGTCCGGCCTGTAATGAGTGCGATATGTAATCGGAACGTACTGTGATCTTCATCCGAGAGGCCTGGATGCGAACCGTCGGTGTGGAGCATTTTGAATAAGCCGTTGATGAAATTCTTGCCATCGGCTGTCCATTCGTTCCTGTCCACGGAAAGAAATCCGCGCGTTGCCAGGAGGGTGCGGCGATTTTCAAATGAAGGCTGCTGGGAGGCCTTTTCTGGCTCTATCCGCAACGCAATGTCGTTGAGCAGTCCTTCCAGGAAGCTGCGCACTTGGCTGTTCGCTGCCGCCCAGTCACCTCGTGTATGTGCCTCGATCGCCTGGTCGAGGTGGCCTAGCGGTACAGCGAAACAGAAATGCTTCAGGAGTTGGTGGACTTCGTCGTCGGTTGCTGGAAGGTCCACCTCTTCAGGCAAGGCTACGCGCAACAAGGGTGTGCGCATGCCCTCATCCCAAGACACCACGTAGCCATCGAGCGCCAGACCGCGCAGGAATGGGGCCTGTTCAGGCCTCCCAGAATCGGCCAAGCTCATTTCGACCGCAATGCGTACTGTGGCTTCGGCAAGTGTCATCTGGCCATTCACAGTGGCGACCATTTGCGCGGCGCGCTGCGTGATCGTCTGTGCCAGCAATGCGCTTTTTGCGGTTACGCTTTTTGGCGAGGCCAGCGCAATGTCGTTGTCGAGTTCAAGGCGCACGATCACCTGGTCGAACCTGGCCTGCGTCAAGGCCGCGCCCAAGAACTCGACGGCGGCGACGATCGTGGGGCGGGTGAACGGATAGGCCTTCATGGGAATCTCGCTTAGCCGAACCGAATGCCAAACAACCCGCCATCGTCGGTGGCGTCGGTCAGCCGAGTGGGAAGCACATGGTCATTGAGGTCAAAGCCGGCGACCGTTTCCTTGAAAGCGTCGTCTTCGTTCATCGTCACGATGTACTGAAAACCGAGTTCCTGCGAAAGTTCCGAGCCAAGGCGCAAGGCACTGATCACTTGCCGGCCGTCTACGCCGTCGAACAAATGGCTGTCATGGATCAGGAAACGCGGACCGATCTGACGCTTGGCACACAAGCGCATCAGCATCATGTCAAAGCAAAAGATCTGCATGTTCTTGATGCCCTTGCTGCGCTGGCCCTGCATCGGAAACTTAAACATCGGGCCGTTGGAGGTTTCGTCGACAGTCATGCTGCCGGCCGACTCGTAGAGTCGTTGCGACGTTTCCTCGAAGGCGACGATGGCTTCGGCGAGCCGATCCTTCTGCTCGGAAAAATCGCGTCGCAGTCGGATCGTGAGCCTGTTGCGCTCGATTTCCAGTTCGTTTTTTGTGCCTTCGAGTTGTTCGGCGGCTTCGAAACGCTGCCGCAACGATTCGACTTCTGACTCCAGGCGGCCTAGCTCTCCCTGCAACTTGAGGAACTGGTCCAGCGCACCATGGCTCCTGAGAATGCCCATGATTTCCGCGCGACGCTGGTCGAGCTGCGCCTTCTTGCTGTCGCGAAGCTCGATGCGCAGCTTGGCCGCTTCGAGTTCGCTGGACAAGTAGTCCTTACGGTTGCGCACCACCGATTGATGGAAGCTCTTCACATCCTCATAACGACGCTTCACAAGGCTGGGAAGCGCAACACCTGCTTCCTGATAAACCGCTTGCAGGTCTTCCAGATCGGGAGGGATCTCGGAGGCCAGCGCGCCTTCGAGATCCTTGATGGCAGCGAAATCGATGGTATTGGCATTAGCCAGTTCATTGAGTTGGCGTGTCAGCTTGGCGCTTTCGATTTCTAGCTCCCGGTATTCGGGCAACACTTGAAAGGACTCGGTTTCCGCATAAAGTTTCTTGAGACGGGCCTCCTGCAGGGTCAACTGCGTGCGCAAGTCAGCGGCCTTGCCGATGATCGAACCGAATGCGCCCGCACCAGCTGCCTTTTTTAGCTCATCCAATGTCTTTTCACGATCGCGGACAGCTTGCCAATCGCGCGCGATCTGCCAGTCCAATCCAAGGAGGAACATCAGCGCCATTTGCATGTCGCCTGTTCCTTGCATGGTGGCCTGCTTCTCCGGTGTTGTGAATGCGCCGCTCATCTGGCGGCGCACAAAGTAGGCGAACAGTGATCGGAATGAAGGGGGCTTGCTACCTGCCGCTTCGAGGCTGCTCAAGCCGAACATTTCCTCACCGAGGAACGTGACCCAATCGGTTGCCGACAGTTTGCGCTTGGCCGCTGGTGGTGTCGTCACGTAGATCTTGGCTTTAGCACTGCCACTGCGCTCGACGACGGTACGCGCCTTCAACTCGAAGTCCATGCCGAAGGTGTATTCGGCCAACTCTGGCGTGCGGAAGATGGAATCAGGGCCGGCTTCCGAGCCCGACAGGAAATGAATAGCTTCAATGAAACTGGTTTTGCCTGCGCGATTGCGGGTCTGCTTACTGGTTGAGCCCTCGGTTTTTTGGGCCAGCAGCACGTTCAGACCCGGCTTCAGTTCACCGAGATTCTTGAAGGTGGGCAGCGTGCTGAATAGGTTATGGATCAAGCTGTCCTCCGTGCAACAAGGCCGTTTTCAAGTTCGATGGTTCCAAGGGAGTACAGCAGGTCCAGCGCCAGCACGAACCAGTCGTAGGTGATTCGCCGAGGACGCGTGGCACTCAGCCCTTGGTCCTGTTGGTTCAATTCTTCCCACAGTGCGGAGACCGTCTTGGGACGTGCGAGAAAAGTCAGAACATGACCTCCCACAGTCAGCAGCGCGCGATCTTGCGGGAGATGCTTAGACGGCAAGATCATGTTGACCTCACTGCTTGGGCGTCTTCGAATATTTCGCACTTGTCGAACAGGTAAGCCATGACCGCCAGCACTGCCGCCTTGTGGGTGGGTGTCGTGTTCACGACTCCCCCTGCCCAGGTTTCAAGTTGTCCAAAGATTTCATCGGGATGAAGCGCGGGCGTCGCGTCCCTCAGAGACACGTATTGGCTCTTGAAAACCGAAGCAATTTGTTCGCCATACACGGGGTTCTTCCAGTTATCGAAGAACTGCATGACTAGCGGCGACTTCTGCATGCCGATCTTCAAAAAATCGGCGACCACCTGAGACAAAAGGTTTGCCTCGATCTTCCCTCGCGATACATCCTTGACTTCGCTCGTTGCTGGCGCGGGGGCAACGCTGATATGTGTGAGTACCGCCATCAAATCGCTATAGCCCAGATTGACGTTTGCTTCCATGGTCAGCGATGGGCCGAACCAGGATTCGAGATCCTGCAGACTGAGCTGGCGAAACTTCGCCAGCATTTCTTCCCAGCCGCAATGGCCGATTTTGATATTTGGGTTTTCTTGCGCGAGCTTGGCCAGCGCTTCGATGATGTGGGGACCCAGGCGCCCATCGGGTGCGTTATGGACAAAGGTCCATTCATCAAAATACTTTTCCCAATGCTCTTTTGCGCCCTCGAAATCCTCATTGATCTTCTTGATGGCTTCGGCTGCACTCAGCTTATTGGGCGCATAGCTCTGAAATAGGGTTCGGGCCGATGGCAGGTATCCGTCATTTTTCCGGTCGCCGACATTGCCCCATGGTCGGCAGGCCATGAAATCGTTAGGGTGGCCTTTCGCCATCAGTTTTTCGAATAGGCGCTGAAATCCGTCTCCCTTGGCTTCAAGGAAGACGATGCGGAAATCTTTTTCGTAGCTGAGCTGTTGTACGCGATCCATATATGACTTGTATGTCAAAGTGTGCAGCAATTGAATGAGGCCACGCTAGGTGTGGTGATTCTCGCTTATCCGCCTCCCAACCCAACACACACTCCCACCCCAATCACCAACCTCTGCGTCGCCCGCATCGCCGCCACATAAAACACCCGCGCGGTTTCTTTCTCGTCCTCCTCCGGTGCAGGCAAGTGCCCCACACCAGACAGCGCCAGCACGGGGAGCTCTAGGCCTTTGCTGATCTTCACGGTTATCGCCCTTATCAACTGCTGGTGGCTGATAGAAGTCGTTGATTCATAAAGGGATTGCTCACTATCAACCAAAACATATCGCCCAGCGTGGTGCGATATCGGCGCGCTGTGTCCGATAGGCCCCATTGCGGCAGTACTTGCATTTCGAGGTGTTTCCGAGTCGTGGCTGTAGCTCATGCCCCACCATGCCTTTTCGTCCAAGCGGCAAGCGCCAAGGGCCGGATGCCAAACCGCACCGCGTTCCCAGGGTGCAAGGCGGCGAACTCTTGCAGCACCAGTTGGGTGAAATGGACCTTGTCGGCGGCGGCGACCATGGGCGGCAGCCTGACATTCACGGTGGCTTCGGTGGCGGCCTCGTCGTTTTGAACGATGGCCGCCACCACGTCGCTCAAGGCCTGGCGATAACGCAGACGAAAAATGTCTGGCGGCACCAGGTTCTGCTTGACCGCCACGTATTGCTGGCATGAGCGCTCGTAGGCCCAGACGAAAACGTCACGCAGCAGCTCGATGCGATTGAGTTCATAGACGCCGATCATCGCGTCCACATAGGCCAACTGCGGGACGTCGATGAAAGACAGCGGGCACAGGTTGTGGCGAATGAGCGGTATGTTGGCCGCCAGCCGCGACACGCGCTTGTTCACATCCTCAAACGGCTGCAGGTAGGGCAAATGCACCATCAGAAAAAAAGCCTGCTCGAAGGGATCGTCAATTTCCGCCGCCATCTGGATGACGATGCCAAACAGTTCCTCCAGCCGCTGCGGCAAGGCCACCGGCAAATACACGCTGCCGCCGATCTCTACCGCCCGGCAGCGCAGGCGGCCCACCGCTGTGGGGTCGGCCATCAAACCATCCGACAAAAATGCATGCAGCGCGACGATGCAATCGGGCGTCACTTGGGCGTCGGCGGGGTCGAGCACCAGGTATTCAATGGCCTGCTTGTGGTTCAGGATCATCTGGGTTTCCAGCGCGTTCTTGCCTTCGGCGGCCTGGCCGAACTCAATGAGCCGCTCGGTGTCGAGCCGGCTGTAGGTGTTGCCCTCCAGTTGCGAAGAGGCCCAAGACAGGTCAATCAGCAAGCGGTTGAGGATGTCACGCGCAAAGGTGCCAGCGGGAGTCTGCTGCGCCCGCGCTGTGCCCATGGCGTGCAATTGATCTCGCAGACTTTGCGGCAAATAGGCCGTGTGATTGGGGTGGTACTGCTCCAGAAACGCTAGTTTGTAGCCCATTGGCGGGCGCATGGCACGCGGTTGGCGCACGTAGGCTTTGATCTCTTCACCTTCCGATGAAACAGGCACGTAAACCTCGGCAGAAGCCTGCAACGTGGGTATCGGTGCCTGGATGAATGCAACGGTCTGCGAGCTACACACGTACCGCACCGCCCGCGCCTCGCCCAACATCTGAATCCGACCTTGCTTGACCAGCAAGGCCAACCGGCGCTGCAAGGTGCGGCGCGTCAAGCTTTTGCTCTGCGATTGGATAGCCTCAATTCCCAGGCCATCGGGTTGCGCAGCCATCAGCGCAGCCAATTGGTCAAGCTCGGTTTGAGGGGTGATTCGCGGCATGTGCTCGGGATTTTGGTGGCAAGCGGCCAGTATCGCGCCACTTAAAGTGACGCGCAAGGGTTATTGCGACAAATAAAGTGGCGCAATCCAGTGGTCATGATCTGGCTGCTGTCGCTGCCGGGTTTGAAATCGCCCGCCCTTTTGCGCACGTGTCCATGGTGTTCCCGTCCCTGAGAAGTGATGGGCGGATGATAGGCCAAAGCGCGGGGGCTTGGTGGGGTGGATGGTTCAGCTGCGCATTCTCGCGCAACCTATACCCGCACGCCTTTGCCCCTTGATTCCATAATTTCCGGCCTTTGAATCCATAATTTACGGACACAGATTCCGGATCTCACGGCTCATTCACACACTATGACCGACTCATTGGCATGACACGCACCAATTTCCCCTGCATCGTCCTGGCCACGCTCAACGCCCGCTACATCCACGCCTCGCTGGGCATGCGTTATCTGCTGGCCAACCTCGACCGGCATGGCGGTGCGGGCCTGCGTGCGTTCACCGAACTGCGCGAGTACACGATCTCCCGTCCGGCGCAGGAGGTGGTGGCGGACCTGCTGGCCACGCTGGGGACTGTGCCATCGGCAGAAGCGCCCGCCGGGGTGCAGGTTGTGGGTTTTGGTGTGTACATCTGGAACGTGACGCAAACCACCGAGGTGATCCGGCTGCTCAAGGCCGCGCGGCCCGACCTCAAAATAGTGCTGGGCGGGCCGGAGGTGAGCCACGAGACCGATCAGCAAGCCATCACTTTACTGGCCGACCATGTCATCATCGGCTGGGGCGATGTGAGTTTTGCCAAGCTGTGCCGCGCGCTGTTGGATGGTCCGCAACCGCTCATGAAAATCATCCCCGGTGAGCAGCCGCCGCTGGCCGAGCTGGAACTGCCCTACGGCGAATACAGCGCGGCCGACCTGGCGCACCGCCTGCTGTACGTGGAGGCTTCGCGCGGGTGCCCGTTCAAGTGCGAGTTTTGCCTGAGCGCGCTCGACAAAACCGCCTGGGGTTTTGAGTTGGACCGGATGCTGGCGGCGCTCGATGCCTTGTACCAGCGCGGCGCGCGCACCTTCAAGTTTGTTGACCGGACTTTCAATCTGAAGATCGAGCATTCGGTGCGTATCCTGCAATTTTTTTTGGATGTCATTGCGAGCGAAGCGCGGCAATCCACGCAGCCTGCGGTCATGGACTGCCGCGTCGCTGACGTTCCTCGCAGTGACGAGCCGGCGCAGCGTTCGAACGCAGGTCTCTTTTTGCACTTTGAAGTCATCCCCGACCACCTGCCGGACCGTCTTCGGGCCATGCTGGCGCAGTTCCCGCCGGGCGTGCTGCAGCTCGAAGTCGGCGTGCAGACATTCAACGTGGCGGTGCAGCAGACCATCTCGCGGCGCCAGGACAACATGGCTACCGAGGCCAACCTGCGCTGGCTGCTGGCCCACACCCACGCGCACCTGCACGTTGACCTGATCTTTGGCCTGCCGAGTGAAACGCTGCAGAGTTTTGCCGATGGCTTTAACCGGCTGCTGGCGATTGGCCCGCAAGAGATCCAGCTTGGCATTTTGAAACGCTTGCGCGGCGCGCCGATTGCTCGCCACAGCGCTGCGCATGGCATGGTTTACGCGCCCGAGCCGCCCTACAACGTGTTGCAGACTGGCGTGGTCGATGCCGCCACGCTGCAACGTTTTGGCCGCCTGGCGCGTTACTGGGAACTGCTGGCCAACTCGGGCCGTTTTGCACAAACGCTTACGCTGTTGCTGCACCAGCCCGCGGTGAATGGCAGCGCTGCGGCCTCGCCGTTCTGGTGTTTCATGGCGTTTTCGGACTGGCTGTGGCAGCGCCAGCGCAGCACGCACCGGTTGACGCCCGAGGCGCTGGTCGACGCCTTGTTTGACTACCTCAGCGCCAGCCAGTCGCCAGACTTGGTGCGCCAGGCCCTGCTGGCGGACTATGTTGCCAGCGGTGCGCGCGCCAACCCCAAGGCGCTGCACGGCCTGTTGCCGCCGCGCACAGCGTCACCCGCCAAGGCCGGCCGCACGCTGGCCACCCGGCAGGCGCGCCACCCTAATCAGTTGGGGTCAGAGCACGTCGCTACGCGAGTGGTCTGACCCGCAAGCCTAAACTTCATCCCAGTCCTTCCAGTCCACGGCATGGCTGGTCCGGTAGAGGTTGACCGCATTGCCGACGGTGGGGGCAAAAATGTCGTGGCCGATCAGGTCCAGCGTGCCGTAATCCTTCAACCGGTCCTTGACCTGGCCCTTGAGCCCGGCAAAGCACAGCTCAATGCCCTGCTGCGTCAAGTCATGGTGCAGGTTGACCAGCATGTCGGCGGCGGTGATGTCGATGTCGGTGATGGCATCGGCCACCACCACCAGGCGCCGCGTCGGGGTGGGCGCGCTGGTGATGGCGCGATGCACCTGGGCCTGAAAAATCTCGCCGTTGGCAAAAAAGAGTTGGGCATCCCAGCGGAACAGAACCAGGCCGGGCACGCGTCGGCCCTCGGGGTGCCGGGTGATGTCGTGGTAACCCTTGGTGCGGTCCACCCGCGCCAGCACCGCAAAGTAGGGGTGCCAGGCATTCCACAGCAGCACCAGTATGGCGAGCGCCAGGGTGATGAAAATGCCTTCCATGACGCCGATCAGGGCCACGCCGACAAAGCTGGCCAGCGACAAGGCAAATTCCACCTTGCGCTGTCGGTACATTTGCCGCATGCCCGCGACATCGGCAAACGACAGGCAGGCCGCAATGACCACGGCGCCCAACACCGCGCTGGGCAGGCTCTGCAGCCACCCGGTGCCAGAGACCAGCAGTACGCCGATGGCCAGCGCACCCACCAGGCCGGTCACTTGCGTTTTGGCCCCGGCCGCTTCGGCCACAGGGGTGCGTGAGGCGCTGCTGCTGATGGAAAACCCCTGAAACAGCCCGGTGGAAATGTTGGCCAGGCCCAGCGCCACCATCTCCTGACTCTGGCTGACCCGGTAGCCACCACGTTGCGCCAGCGCGCGCGACAACACACTGGTATCGGTAAACGAAAGCAGGGAAATAATGACGGCGCCGGGCACCAATTGCCGCATATCGGACCACGACACCGCTGGAAACTGCCAGTCTGGCAGGCCCTGCGGCAGGCGTCCCAGTACCGACAACTGGGCAGTGTTGGCCAGGTTGAACCAGGCCGACACGCCCGTGGCCAGCAGTACCACCAGCAACAGGCCAGGCCAGCGCGGTCGCCAGCGCGCCAGCAGCAGAATCAGGGCCAGACTGGTGCTGCCAATCAGCATCGCCACCCCGTTACCCTGGCCGTTGGCGAGGCCTTGCCACAGGTGCTGCGCCTGCTGCGTCAGACTCTCGGCTTCGGTCGGAAAGCCAAAAATCTTGGGCAGTTGGCTGACCAGCACGGTCAGGGCGATGGCGTTCAAAAAACCAATCCGGATGGGTTTGGACAGCAGGTCGGCCAGCAGACCCAGACGGGCCAGCCCGATCAGCATGGAGCAGACCCCTGACAAAATGGCCAGCATGCCTGCCAGCACCACAGCGCGCTCAACATCACCGGCGGCCAGCGGCAGGATCAGCGCCGCAATCACGGCGGTCAGGGTCGAATCTGGCCCCAGCACCAGGATGCGACTGGGGCCAAAAATGGCATACACGATCAGGGGAATGATGGTGGCGTACAAGCCATGGATGGCGGGCAGCCCCGAGGCCTCGGCATACCCCATGCCCACCGGCACCAGGATCGCGGTCAGCGCCAGGCCCGCCACCAAGTCGCGAATCAACCAGGCGGGCTGGTAGTTCAGCAAGGTGGCCAAGCCGGGCAACCAGCCTGGCAGCGAGCGAATGTTTCTCCAGGCCAGGCGCATCACATCAGGCGCTTGCGGCGTGCAAGCGGTAAAAGGGTGAAGTCAAGGCAATGGGCATGATCGGCCACCAGTTTACGACCCGTCGGGCCTATATCCGTCGAGCGTCATCCCGTTACCATTGCACGCATGAAAAAGAACACCTTGGCCGACCGCGCCGCCTGCCCGTGCGACAGCGGCCTGCCCTATGGCGACTGTTGCGGCCCCTGGCACGCGGGTTTGGCGCAAGGTGTGCACGCGCCCACGCCCGAGGCGCTGATGCGCTCGCGTTACAGCGCCTACGGGCTCGGGCTGATCGACTACCTGCTGGTCACCTGGCACCCGTCCACGTCGCCCGGCGAACTGGAACTGCCGCCGCTCAAATGGCTGGGGCTGGAAGTGCGCCACGCGCAGGCCACGGGTGACGCGGGGGTGGTGGAGTTTGTCGCGCGTTACCGTGAAAACGGGCGCGGCGGGCGCATGCACGAGATCAGCCGCTTTGTGTTTGAGGACGGGCGCTGGCTGTACATCGACGGCGAGCAGCCGGCGCCTGACTGAACCCGTGTGGTCACTGCGAGCGAAGCGCGGCAGTCCATGTCTTCGGAAGTCATGGATTGCTTCACTTCATTCGCAATGACTCAACCCGTTTTAAGTCGTGATGCGTTTGAGCATCACCGGGCGCTGCGCCGACGAATGCTCATGAATCTGAATTTTTTCCAGCAGCGTCTGTCGGGCAAGCGCTGCGGCGCTGGCGTCGGCCGCGTGCACCACGGCCAGCACCTCGCCCGCCCGCACCGCCTGGCCCAGCTGAGCAAACTGGCTAAAACCAACCCGCGGGTCGATGGTGTCGCTGGCCATGCGGCGGCCGCCGCCAAGGTCCACCACGGCCAAGCCGATGTCCCGTGTGGCCATGTCAGCCACAAAACCAGCGCGTGGCGCCAGCACCGGCAGTTGAACCGGCGCGGGTGGCAGGTAATGACCGGGGCGCTCGCAGAAGTCCGCCGGGCCGCCCAAGGCAGCGACCATGCGCGCAAACTGTTCCAGCGCGCGACCGCTGCGCAGGGCGTCATCCACCTGTTGCAGAGCCCGGGCCTCGTCGCCAGCCAGGCCGCCCATCAGCAACAGCTCGGCGCTCAGGCGCCGGGTGACATCGAGCAGCCGCGGGTCCACAGCGTCACCACGCAGAAACTGCACGGCCTCAAGCACTTCCAGCGCGTTGCCGCAAGTGCTGCCCAGCACCTGGTTCATGTCGGTGAGCCAGGCGCGCGTCGGCAGCCCGGCACCGTTGGCGACCTGCACCAGCGATTCGGCCAGGGTGGTGGCCATGGCCAGCGAATCGGCAAAGGCGCCGTTGCCCACTTTCACATCCATGACCAGGGCCTGCAGGCCGGCGGCGAGTTTTTTCGACAGGATGCTGGCGGTGATCAGCGGCACCGACTCGACCGTGGCCGTCACATCGCGAATGGCGTACAGCCTGCGGTCGGCCGGCGCCAGGTCGGCCGTCTGGCCAATGATGGCGCAGCCCGCGCTGTGCAGCGCCCGTTGCAGCGTGGGCACATCGGGCGCGCACTGGTAGCCCGGGATGCTGGCGAGCTTGTCGAGCGTGCCGCCGGTGTGGCCCAGGCCGCGACCCGAGATCATCGGCACCACGCCGCCACATGCCGCCACGATGGGGGCCAGCATCAGGCTCACCTTGTCACCCACGCCGCCGGTGGAATGTTTGTCCAGCACCGGGCCGTTCAATTTGGCGGTCGACCAGTCCATCACCAGCCCGGAATGTGTCATGGCCAGGGTTAGGTCAACCGTTTCCGCGCGGCTCATGCCCTTGAGAAACATGGCCATGGCCAGCGCGGCCGCCTGGCCTTCGCTCCAGGAGCCATCGACGAGGCCACGCACAAAAGCGTCGATGTGGGCGCGCGCCAGAGTGTGGCCGTCACGTTTGATACGAATGATTTCTTGTGCCAGCATGGTGAGGTTTTAATACGCGTCGGGCGGTGCGGTATTGGGTTCGGCCGCGCCGGACAGCATCGCCTCAATGTCGTTCAACAGGCTGCTGGCACCGATGCGAAAGCGATGCGGTGTCAGTGCGTGCGCGCCGAGCAGTTCTTGCGTCATGGCCAGGTAGGCGGCAGCCTCGGCCACGGTGCGAATGCCGCCGGCGGCCTTGAAGCCCACACGGTTGCGTGCGGCGGGGCTCGCGGCAATGGCGCCGAGCACGATGCGCGCGGCTTCCAGCGTGGCGCTGACCGGGGTTTTGCCGGTGCTGGTTTTCAGGAAATCGGCGCCTCCGTCCAAGCTCAACTGGCAGGCACGCTCCATCAGCGCGGGTGTCTTGAGTTCGCCGGTTTCCAGAATCACCTTGAGCAGCAGGCCGGGGCAGGCCTTGCGCACCGCCACCAGCAGTTCGGCGGCGGTGCGTTCGTCACCGGCCATCAGGCTGCGGTAGGGCAGCACCAGGTCCACCTCTTGCGCACCCGCTTCTACGATGCCTTCGACATCGCGGAGTGCTGCGTCACTGTCGGCGTTGCCGTGCGGAAAGTTGGCCACTGCCGCCACGGCGATGGACGCAGGCAAGTGCGCGCGTGCAAACGTTGCCAGGCGCGGCCAGACGCAGACCGCCGCCACCGGGCCGAACGGGCTTTGCGCGCGCTGGCACAAGCTTGCAATGTCGGCCTCGGTGTCCGCGTCGCCCAGGCTGGTGAGGTCGAGGCAGGCCAGGGCCAGGCGGGCGTTGGCCTGCGGGTTGTTTGGCCATTGGGTTGGCAAAGGGGTCGTCATGAGGGTAGGTCCATCTGGGCAACGATGTCGGCCAGCAAACGGCTGGCGGCAAGGCTGCCCAGCTGCGCTTGCTGCAGGGTGTGGGCGTGGCTCAAATTTTCCGGGGACATGCCCGCGCCCAGGTTGGTGACGAAGGACAGGGCCAGCACGCGCAGTCCCAGGTGCCTTGCCAGAATGGTTTCGGGCACGGTGCTCATGCCCACCGCATCGGCACCCAGCAGGCGCAGCATGCGGATCTCGGCAGGGGTTTCAAACTGCGGGCCAAAAGCCCAGGCGTACACGCCTTCAAACAGCGCCGCACCGTGCGTTTGGGCCACGCGCCGGGCATGGGCACGCAGTGCCGGGTCATAGGCGTCGACCATGTTGACAAAGCGCTCGGAGCCGCTGCTGCCGACCAGCGGTGAGCGCTGCGGCAGGTTGATGTGGTCGCTGAGCAGCATCAGGCTTTGCGGCGGCATGTCAGGTTGCAAACTGCCGGCCGCGTTGGTCTGCACCAGCGTGTGACAGCCCAGGTTTTTGAGCACGCGCAAGGGTTCTGCCATGCCGTCCACCGCACCCGATTCATAGCCATGCTGGCGTCCGCTCAGCACGGCCACGGACTGCGCGCCAAGGTGCCCAAGCCACAGGCTGCCGCCGTGGCCGGCCACGCCGGGCTGCGGAAAACCCGCCAGCCCGGCGTATGGGATCTGAACAGCGTCGGTGAGGTGGTCGGTCAAAGCCCCCCAGCCCGAGCCCAGCACCACCGCAATGCGGGGTTGCAAATGGGGCGCGCGCTGGCGGATGGTGTTGATGGTCTTCATGGGGCGTGATGGCATGCGCTTTAGCTGCCCTTGATGTGGCCCGGCCCAAAGCTCTCGGGCAGCAATTGCGCCAGGGTGTGGCGCGGGCCCAGTGTCAGTTCGTTGGCACTTTGGATGATCAAATCGGGTGCGCCAAACTCACGCAACTTTTGACGGCAGCCGCCGCAGGGCGTGATCCAGCTGCCCTCGCCACCGCTGCCCACCACCAGCACGGCGCGGGCCTGCCTGCCGCCGGCCAGCACCATCGCGCTCAAAGCCGCAGCTTCGGCGCACAGGCCCTCGGGGTAGGCGGCGTTTTCCACATTGCAACCGGCGTGGATGCGGCCCTGCGCGTCGAGCACGGCGGCACCGACAGGGTAGTTGGAGTAAGGCGCGTAGGCATTGCGCTGGGCCTGGCGCGCGGCTTGCAGCAGCGCCTGCTGCTGGCTGTCGGTGAGGGTGAAGCCTGGCATGACAGCACTTTACCGCGAGTCGCGCGCCTGGCTCTGCCAGACAGGGAGTTGTGCTTGATGGCGTGGTGCGTCCTGCGAACCAATCAGGGTGTGATCCAAATCGTCTTTCAGGCCAACTCCCGTCAGTTGATGCTGGCGCGCCCTGGTCAGCAAAACGTGCAGGGTGCTTGCCGCCGCTTCAACCGACAAGCCCGCCGGGCGCACGTTCGAGATGCAGTTGCGCGCTGCGTCTGTGGTGCCCACTTTAGGCGCCCAGGTGAGGTAGATGCCCATGCTGTCAGGCGAGCTCAAACCGGGGCGCTCGCCAATCAGCACCACCACGGTTTTGGCGCGCAAGGCTGCACCCACTTCGTCGCCGATGGCAACACGGCCTTGCGCCACCACGGTCAAGGGCGCCACCGTCCAGGACTGGGCGGTATCAAACTGCAGGCGCTGCAACATGATCGACACCAGGGCCACCGCGTTCTGGTGAATCGCCAATGACGACAGGCCGTCCACCAGCACAAAGGCCAGATCAAAGCCCGGCGCATCGCCCTGCTGTGCCTGCCAATCGGCCAAGTTCTGCAGCGAGGCCGCGTCGAGCCGTCGCCCCAGGTCCGGGCGCTGCAGATACATGGTGCGATCAGTGGCCTGGCTGTGCAGCCGCAGCGTCGGCTGGCCCAGCCCTTGCAGGCTGGTCTGAATGCCGTGCGCGTCAAACGGCAGGTGTACCGCGTCACGCGCCTGGGCGTGCGCCAGTTGAAATGCCAAATGCGCGGCAGTCGGCAGGCTGACCCCGGCGCGCCCCAGGGCGATGCGGGCGTCGGTGAAGCTTTTCAGCGCATCCCAGGGCGTGGGGGTGACCAGGGCAGGGAGGGTTGGCAACGCTTCAGAGTGTCCTGAGCTCGTCGAAGGGCAGGGCTCATCTTTCACCTCAAGCTCCTCCGAGCTGTTGCAGCGCTGGCGAAAAGGCAGCCGGTAGCCGGTCGGCGAGTCGCGGCGCATCGCCTGCGGTGGTGATGCCCATGGCGTGTTGCCAGGCCTCGAACTCGGGCGCAGCGCGCAAGCCCAGCAGCTGGCGCAAGACCAGCGCGTCATGGAACGAAGTGCTTTGGTAGTTGAGCATGATGTCGTCCGAACCCGGCACGCCCATGATGAAGTTGCAGCCGGCCGCGCCCAGCATCAGCATCAGACTGTCCATGTCGTCTGGGTCGGCCTCGGCATGGTTGGTGTAACAAACGTCGCAGCCCATCGGCAGGCCCAGCAGCTTGCCGCAAAAGTGGTCTTCCAGCCCCGCCCGGGTGATCTGCTTGCCGTTGAACAGGTACTCCGGGCCGATGAAGCCGACCACGGTGTTGACCAGTAGCGGCTTGAAGTGCCGCGCCACCGCGTAGGCGCGCGCCTCCAGGGTTTGCTGGTCGCAACCGTGGTGCGCGTTTGCGCTCAAGGCACTGCCCTGGCCGGTCTCGAAATACATCACATGGTCACCGCGCTGGCCATCGTCAAACAGGGCACCGCGTTGCAAGGACAGGGCGGCCTCACGCGCTTCCGCCAGCAGGGCCAGCGTGATGCCAAAGCTGCTGTTGGTGGCCTCGGTGCCGCCAATCGACTGGAACACCAGGTCCACCGGCGCGCCGCGCTCGATGGCAGCCAAGGTGTTGGTCACATGCGTGAGCACACAGGACTGGGTCGGAATGCCGTAGTGGCCAATCAGGTCGTTCAGCATGTGCAGTAACCGCTCCACCTGGGGCACGTTGTCGCTGGCCGGGTTGATGCCGATCACGGCGTCGCCAGCGCCCAGCAGCAAGCCGTCGAGCAGGCTGGCGGCAATGCCGGGCAGGTCGTCGGTGGGATGATTCGGTTGCAGGCGCGTGGCCAGCCGCTGTTTCAGGCCGAGGGTATTGCGGAAACGGGTGACGACCTCGCACTTGCTGGCGATCAGCACCAGGTCCTGCAGGCGGCACAGCTTGCTCACGGCGGCCACCATTTCCGGCGTCAGGCCGGGCGCCAGGGCGGTCAGGGTGGCCGTGCTGGCGTGGTCCGAGAGCAGCCAGTTGCGCAGCTCACCCACGGTCAGATGGCTCACCGCCTTGAATGCGTTGGCATCGTGGCTGTCGAAAATCAGCCGCGTGACTTCGTCGCTTTCATACGGCACCACGGCTTCATTGAGGAAGGCGCGCAGTGGCAGCTCGGCCAGCGTCATTTGCGCCGCAATGCGCTCTTTGGCATCCAGCGCCGCCACACCGGCGAGCTGGTCGCCCGAGCGCAGCGGGCTGGCCTTGGCCAGCAGCGTGCGCAGGTCCGCAAACTGGTAACGCTGTTGGCCGATGGTGTGGCGGGTGGGCATGGCTTTGGAGTGTACCGATGCCGATTCAGTCGTCCTCGCGTTTGCCCCGGTCGCCCTTGCGTTCGCCTTTGATGGCGTCCTTGTCCGCGCTGCGGTGGCATTCCACGCAGTTGTCAAACTGGCGAATACCCTCATCGATGTGCTCACGCCGGATATTTTCCATTGTGTGTTCATGGCAGCCATAACAGGTGTAGCGGCTGTAGTCATTGCGCACATGGCAGGTCACACAAGTGGTGGTGTGGTCGCGGTCCAGCACAAAGTATTTGTTGTGCTCAAAGGTGGCGGGTGTCCATTTTTGCTGGGTGTGGCATTGGGCGCAGTTGCCGGTGATTTGTTTGTGCAGTGCATCCGTGGGTGACTTGTGGCAACTCTGGCACTGGTTGCTGGTTTCTTGTTTAAGCAGGGCGTGGTCGAAATAGCCTTTCAGGCGGTAGCGTTTCACGCCCGCGTGGTCGCTGTGACAGGCCACACAGTCCTGGCTGATGAGTTCCTGGTGGAAAGGTGTGGACGTGAGCGGCTTTAAAACCGGCGCTCCTTTGGTTGTCCTGCGGCCAATATCGGCGGGCTTGTGGCAGCTGACGCACTTTTGGGAATCGGCCCCGGTGAATGCGGCATGGCAGGCAAAACAATCGGAATCGAGCTGCTGATGGCCCGGAATCAACTTGCCCGGCCCGACCATCAGGTGCGGATAGGAAAAAGTCAGCACGGCCAGCACCAGCAGGTTGATGGCCAGGAGGAGTTTGAGCGTGCGGCTCATAGCCAGCCCCAGAACAAAAAGATGCTGAGAATGTGGCCCAGGGCCAGCACGGAGAACACGATGAAAATGGGAATGTGCACCTTGCGCCACTGCGCCATGGCACCCAGTGCCACAGCGTCCCAAAACACGGCTTGTTCCACCTCGGTTTTGGACAAGCCGCGCAGCTGGAACCGTTCGCGCTCGCCCTGTACGTGCTGGCGCGACTGGTTTAGCAACATCTTGCCGACCAGCCCGCTGATGACGTTCACCGCCATGGCCACGGTCGCCAGCCACGGCAGGATGGCATTGAAATGGATGCCGGCATGGATCAGCACCATCAGGGAGCCCAGCCAGGTGCCGAACTCATGCATTTTTAGCAGTGATTTGGGGTCGCCCGTGGTGACCCACTTGCGTTTGCGCGCCGAGTAGTACAGCGAGCCGATGATCAGCAAGGTGCCCGGTATGCCCAGATAGCGCCCCACCCACACCAGATTCAGGCGGTGCAGCAGATAGTCGCCGGCCAGGGTGGCGGCCGCCAAAAGTCCCAGTAGCAAGGCAAAGGGCAACACATGCTCGCGCCACAATGAACTTTTTGAACTTTTCATTTACGCCTCCAGGGTGACAGCCGACTTCGGCGTGCAAACGCACAACAGGCAACTGCCCGGCTCGGGATCAAAATCTGGCGCCTGCGCGTAGGCCACCTCACCGGTGCGGATGCTGGTCTGACAACTGCCGCAAGCACCCGCCCGGCAGCCGGAGCTGACCGCAATGCCGTGGCTTTCCGCAAAATCCAGTAACGCGCCCATGCCGGGCTCCCAGGTCGCCTGTTGGCCCGACTTGGCAAAGGTCACCAAGACAGCGCCTTGCTTGTCGTCGCCCTGGAGTGCGGCTTGCCTGACGGTTGCCGGGTTTTTGCGCGGGATGGACGCCGGGCCGAAAGCCTCAAAGTGAATCCGCCCCTCTGGCACGCCCCAATCCTCCAACGCGGGCACCAGGCTTCGCAGCATGGGCGTGGGGCCGCAAATATAGAAGTGATAGGGCTTGAGCGGCAAAAGGCGGCGCAGCAGCGCGACATCCACACGGCTGCGGTGGCGCTGCTCCGGCCCTGGTTGATGCACACCCGCCTCACCGGCCTGCGGGTTGCTCAGGCACAGGTGAAGATGAAAGTTCGCATGTTGCGCTGCCAGCGCCTGCAATTGCGCCTGCATCACCAGTTCAGCGGAGTTGCGCACGCCGTAAAACAGCCACAACTCGCGCCCGGGCTGCGCCGTCAGACACCAGCTCAGCATGCTCAGCATGGGCGTGATGCCGATGCCACCGCCAACCAGCACCACCGGCGCGTCGCTCTGGTCTATATGAAAATGGCCTGTGGGCGCGCGCAGCTGCAACTGGCTACCTACGTTGACATGGTCGTGAAGGTAATTTGATGACAGACCTGGTGGAAATTGACTGCCAACGGGTGCGGGTGCGCGTTTGACGGAAATGCGATAGTGGTTGGGATGTGGCGCATCGGACAGGGAGTAGCAGCGGATGACTGGTTGCGTGCCACCGGTTTGCGAAGGAACGTCAAACTGGAAGGTGAGAAACTGACCCGGCAAAAACGGCGGCAGTGGCTTTTGGTCTTCAGGGACAAGGTAAAACGAGCAGACCTGAGCCGTGGCATCTTCGGGCACCTTGCGCTCGACGTGAAAAGTGCGATGGCCCGTCCATGCGGCGGCTTCCGGTTGCATCAGCTCTGGCGCAGCTTCAGGATGGACGGCAATTTCAAACTCTTCTGCCGCGGTGCGCAACGCTCTGTACGCCTGCCAATGGCGCCAGAACCCAATGCACACATAGAGGGCAAGTTGGAGCAGGACGCCACCCGCAATCCAAAGCAACAGGTGTAGGGATGTCATAGATGCAGCGAAGTCTACGCTTTGGGCCTTAAAGCAGGATTAACAAATATCAGTTTCAGGCTGCCTAAATTTGCGATGGCTTGCGCCAACGACGCATCGAACCCCTGTCAGTTGGTGGTATCGGTCGCCCCCGACCTCGACCCCCGCATCAACGTCAGCGCCAACAGCGCCGAGGCCACCATCAGCAGCAAACTCACCGCATTGAGCACCGGCGTGGCGCCTTCACGCATGCGGCCGTACATCATCACCGTGAGCGGCGCGTCCGAGCCCACCAGCATTAGCGTGGTGTTGAAGTTCTCGAAACTCATCAGGAACGAGATCGCCGCCGAGCCGATCATCGCGGGTTTCAGGTACGGCAGGGTGATGGTCCGGAACACGGCAGCGCGCGACGCACCGAGGTTGTAGGCGGCGTCTTCCAGCGTGACATCAAAACGCTTGAGGCGCGCGGTGATGGTGAGCGTGGCGATCGACACGATGTAGGAAAACTGGCCCAGCACCACCAGCGGCAAACCGGGTCGCAGAAATTCCAGCTCCAGGCCCCAGAGGTCGTCGGCCAGGTTGGCAATGCGGCTGGCAAACGCCAGGATCGAGATGCCCAGGATCACGCCGGGAATCACCAGCGGCGCCAGCATCAACAAAGACAAGGCTTGCTTGCCGCGAAACTGCGTGCGCTCGATCAGGAACGCGTTGGCGGTACCGACCAGCACCGACAGCAGCGTCACCCAGGTCGCCACCACCACGCTGGTCCACAGACTGCCGAGCATGGCGCGGTCGGCAAACAGGCCGCTGCGGCCCGCGCCATCATGGCCAAAAAACCAGTCCAGCGTGAAGCCGCGCCAGGGCGGCGCCGGGTAGGGCGCGTCGTTGAACGCAAACACCGCGACCACGACCAGTGGCAGAAACAAAAAGGCAAAGAACGCCACACCGTACAGCACGGTGCTGGCGCGCAGCCACAGCGGGCGGGGCAAGGACGCGATCATGTCTTTTGCATCACTTCACCAAACTTTTGACCGCTCAATTTCAAACCAGCCCAGACGATGGCGGTTGACAGGCCCAGCAGCAAAAAGCCGAACGCCGCGCCCTGCTCCCAGTTGAAGCGGGTAATGAACTGGGTGTAGATTTGCTCGGTGAACCACTGCGAGTTTTTGCCGCCCAGCAGCGTCGGCGTGAGGTAGTTGCCCAAAGTGAGCATGAACACCACGATGCAGCCCGCCACCATGCCGGGCGCCGCGTGCGGGATGATGATCTGGCGCAGGATCGACCAACCGTTGCCACCAAGGTCATAGGCCGCTTCAATGAGCGAGTCGTCGAGGCTCTCCAGCGCGCTGATCAGCGGAATCACCATGAACAGCATCGAGGTGTAAACCAGTCCGACCAAAATGGTGGCGTCGTGGTACAGCATCTCAATGGGGGCGGGTGTCACACCCAGGCTGACCAGCAGGGCGGGCAGCACGCCGGACTCGCGCAGAAGGATCATCCAGCCCAGCGTGCGCACGGTTTCACTGACCCAGAACGGGATCAGGCACATGACAAACAGCATGGACTTGTTGCGCCCGCGGGCGATTTTGGCAATCGTCCAAGCCACCGGGAAGGCCATCAGCAGCGTGATGGCGGTGGCCACAATCGACATCAAGGCGGTGCGCACAAAGGTGTGCCAGTAAAGGGGTTCGTCCACAAAAGTGGCAAATTGCGCCAGGCTGGGCTCGTACACGCGCGGTGCCACGCGCGCGCGCAGCGACAAAATGCCCAGCTCCACATGCGGCAGCACGATCAAGCCAATGAGCCACAGCAGCGCGGGTGCCAGCAGCAACAGCAGCATCAAGCGGGCCTGGGTTTTCATGGCTCAACTGGCAAAACACACCGCGCGTTGCGCGTCGAACCCGAAGGTCACGGTTTCACCGACGCTCAGGTCGGCGAACTCGCCAGTTTGCGGCAAGGCGATGCGGAATTCGGTGTTGGACTGGGCCTCGCGCAGCAGCACCGCCGAATTGGCGCCGTCAAACAGCAGGCTGTCCACGCGGGCGCTAAAAGTCGGCAAGCCGGCGTCCAGCAACACCGCGGCGTTGCGCGCCAGGCGCGCCACCTCGGGTCGCACAAAAGCCTCGACTGTGTCGCCCCGGGTCACCTTGCCGATGGCGCGCGCCGGGATCACCAAGCCCTCAGGACTGGTCACGGTCACTCCAAGGCCGTCGACTTGGGTGGCGACACCGGCGATGCGGTTGTTGGCGCCCACAAAACCCGCCACAAACGGCGTTTGCGGCTCGTAATAGAGCTGCTGCGGCGTGCCGACCTGCTCGAAGCGGCCGGCGTTCATCACCGCCACATGGTCTGACAGCACCAGCGCTTCGGACTGGTCGTGCGTTATGTAGACAAAGGTGGTGCCAAAGGCCGCCTGCAAAGCTTTCAGCTCGATCTTCATGTGCTCGCGCAGTTTCAAATCCAGCGCGCCCAGCGGCTCGTCAAGCAGCAGCAGCGTGGGCTCCAGCACCAGGCTGCGGGCAATCGCCACGCGCTGTTTTTGTCCGCCCGAGAGCTGTTCAACCCGCTTGGTTTGGGCGCCTGGCAGGCTGACGCGCTCCAGCATCTCGCCCACCCGGCGCTTGATTTCGTCTTTGGCAATACCGCGGCGCGCCAGACCGTAACCCACGTTCTCGCCCACGTTCATCATCGGGAACAGCGCCAGGTGTTGAAACACCATGTTGACCGGGCGCTGGTTGGGCGACACACCGTTCATGGCTTTGCCACCGATCTGGATGTCACCGGCGTCGGGCTCCAAAAAGCCCGCAATCATACGCAGCAGCGTGGTCTTGCCGCAGCCCGAGGGGCCGAGGATGGAGAAAAAGCTGCCGCGCGCGACGCTGAAAGAGAGTTCGTCCACCGCGCGGAAAGCACCGTAGTGCTTGGCCACGCGGGTGGCCTGCAGGTCAGGCTGCGCCGTCAAAATCAGTTGGCCGCTTTGATGCGGTCCAGCACGCGGCCTTCGATGTCTTCAATGCCAGCGGGCACGGCGGGGTACCACTTGACATTTTTCAGCGCGGCTTCGGGGAAGCTGGCGGCAAACTGGGCTTTCAGCTTGGCGTCCATCAATTGGTCAGCACCTTTGGAGCCGGTGAAGTTGCCAGCCGATTTGGCCACGCGGGCCGCAATTTCGGGGCGCATGTTGAAGTTGATCCAGGCGTAGGCTGCGGCGTCATTCTTGCCCTTGGCCGGCAGGGCAAAGGTGTCGATCCAGCCCAGCGCCCCGGACTTGGGCGCGATGAACTGGATTTCAGCCTTTTCGCCATTGAGCTTCCAGCCGCCGGTGTCCCACATCATGGCGCCGACGATCTCGCCGGTGCGCATGCCGTTGAGCAACTGGTCCTTGTTGTCCCAGAAGAACTTCAGGTTGGGCTTGCAGGCGATGACGGTCTTGCCCACCTCATCCATCAGCGAAGCGTAGGCCTTGGGGTTGCCGTACAAGGCAAACGGGTCCTTGCCCGCAGCAAAGGCAAAGGCCAGCAGGGTCGGGCGTTTCAGGCGCACGGCGGTTTTGCCCTTGACGTCAGCGCGGCACAGGTCCGCGTAGTCGGCCATTTTGGTGAGGCTGGTGTTGACCACCAGGCCATCGGTACCCCAGATGTGCGGCAGGCCGTACACCTTGCCCGCCAGTGTGGTGTTTTTCTTGGTGGCTTCCAGCATCGACGGGATGAACAGCTCACTTTTTAGCTTGCTCAGGTCCATCGGCTTGTAAATTCCAAACTCCTGCTGCGGGCCGGTGATGCGGTCTTGTGAAGGTTGGGCCAAGTCAAAGCCTGCACCACCTGTGGCGCGCAGTTTGGAGATCATTTCTTCGTTATTGGACAGGGTCAGTTCGACTTTGTAGCCGCTTTCTTTTTCAAACTGCGCCACCACATCGGTGGGGGCGTAGTCGGCCCAGGTCAGCAGTCGCAGGGTTTTTTCCTGTGCCACGGCAGAGCCGCCGACACCGAAGGCGACAACGCCAGCAGCGATCAATGAGTAGCGAATTTTCATGGATGACATTCCTTGGGTTGGTCAAAGTGAGTTGAGAAAACGAATCAGCCGCGCACGGCTGAGACGGGCATGGTATGACTGTGAGGTGACATTTTGATGTCAATGCTGTACGGCCGTCAAAGGGTTTTCCCGTGGGTCGTTGTTGTCGTTAACATCTGCCATTCAAATTGCAGGAGGTGTCATCCATGCCAGTGATCGTCGTCGCCAACCCCAAGGGAGGCGTGGGCAAGTCCACCCTGTCCACCCAAATCGCCGGCTATCTTGCCGGGCAAAACCATCCTGTGATGCTGGGAGATGCCGACCGCCAGCAGTCAAGCAAACTCTGGTTGTCCTTGCGCCCGGAGCAGGCGCGGCCCATTCGCAGTTGGGAACTGGGCAACGACCAGATTGCCAAGCCACCCAAGGGCACCACCCATGTGGTGCTGGACACCCCCGCAGGTTTGCACGGCAAACGACTCAAGGAAATCCTCAAGCGCGCGCACAAAGTGGTGGTGCCCCTGCAGCCCAGCGTGTTTGACATCTTCGCCACGCAGGATTTTTTGAATGAACTAGCCGAGAGCGCCCGGGCCGCCAAAATTGATATTGGCATTGTTGGCATGCGGGTCGATGAGCGCACCCGCGCCGCCGAGCAATTGCGCACTTTTGTGGAAGCCACCGGCCTGCCGGTGCTGGGCTATGTGCGCGACACGCAAAACTACGTCCAGCTGGCGGCTCGAGGCCTCACCGTGTTCGACCTGGCGTTCGAGCGCGTGGCGCGGGATCTGGCCCAGTGGCAGCCGATTTGCCGCTGGCTGGATCAATAGCGGGGTCGTTTTCCCCCACCTCACACCAAATGCTTGCCCACAATCCCGGCCAGCTCAAACATCGTCACCTGCGGTTTGCCAAAGACCGCCATCAGCTTGGCATCGGCATTGATGGCGCGCTTGTTGGTGGCATCCTGCAACTTGTTGGCCTTGATGTAGTCCCACAGCTTCTTGATGACTTGGGTGCGCGCCACGGGTTCCGCACCGATCACTGCGGCCAGGGCGGCGCTGGGTGTTGAGCCCGCGCTGCCTGCGGCGGGTGCTTTACGCGGCACTTTGGCGGTGGCTGCCTTGGCCACTTTTTTGGCTGGTGCTTTCACCGTTTTTTTCGCCGCCGCAGCCTTCGCCGTGGCACCCGCCTTGGCGGCGACTGCTGCTTTGGTCAGCGGTGTGGCTGCGGTTTTGCGCGGCGGGAATTTGCTTGGGGCAAACTCGAAGTTCACCTTGCCAGCGGCCGGGTCCCAGGCCAGCATGGCCTTGAAGGCGCGCCGGGTGCGCATGGAGACAAACTTGTCGAGCAAATCGGTCTTGCCGGTGCTCAGCAGCTTGACCATTTGCGTGCGCTCGATCGGCTGCTGGAGGATGATCTGGCCGGTTTTGAAGTCGCAGCTCGGCGTTGCCTGGGCGTCGGTGGGCACCGATTTTTCGCAGACATAATTTTTGCCATGCTCGAACACCCGCGCACCACATTTCGGGCAGGGCCCCAAGGATTCCTGGGCGGAGAAATCGATCAGTTCGCCCGATTCCTCGCCCTTCTTGTCGTCGCCAAAGTCAAATTCCAGCTTGTAGTTTTTGGTTTCCTCGTCGAACTTGATGACCATCTCGGCGGTGAATGGCCAGCCGGCCTTGGATCGGAAACCGCTCAAGGGGCCGATCTTGCGGTCGCGCAAAAACTGCTCGACCTCGGCTAGCTCGAAGGTCCGGCCCGCCGGTGTCTTGCCAAACGAAAAACCGCAGCCGTCACTTTTGCCATCGGCTCCGGTGCAGGTGTAGCGGCGGTAGTTTTCTTTCACCACGCCGCCGCAGTTGGGGCAGGGGGTGTGCAGCGTGGCGTAGTCGCCTGGCACCGTGTCGCGGTCGTATTCCTTGGCTTTCTTGACCATGCGCTCCGTCATGGCGGCAATCTCGGCCATGAAGGTCTCGCGCTTGAGCTTGCCGTGCTCCATTTGCGCCAGCTTGAATTCCCATTCGCCGGTGAGCTCGGCCTTGGTGAGTTCCTGCACGTCGAGGCCGCGCAGCAGGGTCATCAACTGGAAGGCCTTGGCGGTAGGGATCAGTTCCCGGCCCTCGCGGTGCATGTAGGCCTCCGAAATCAGGCCCTCGATGATGCTGGAGCGGGTGGCAGGTGTGCCCAGGCCTTTTTCCTGCATGGCCTCGCGCAGCTCGTCGTCTTCCACAGTTTTGCCGGCACCTTCCATGGCACCGAGCAGAGTGGCTTCGGTGTAGCGCGCCGGGGGTCGGGTTTTCAGCGCTTTGGGCTCGACCGTTTCGGCTTTGACCTGCTCGCCCGGTGCCACCGGCACCAGGTTTTGGCCCTTGTCGCCGTCTTTGCCGCCCTCGACTTCGTCAACCGCCTCCTTGCCGTAAATGGCCAGCCAGCCCGGCTTCACCAGCACCTTGCCTTCGGTCTTGAAACTGTGCTCCAGCACCTTGGAGATGCGGGTCGTGACCTGGTACTCGGCGGCCGGGAAAAAAACCGCCATGAAGCGGCGCACCACCAGGTCGTAAATCTTTTGCTCGGTTTCACTCAAGCCGTGCGGCGCTTGCAGCGTCGGGATGATGGCAAAGTGGTCGCGGACCTTGGCGTTGTCAAAAATGCGTTTGCTCGGGCGGACGTAGTTGTTGTTGAGTGCGGTGAGCGCGTGGGGTGCCAGGTGCTTCATGCCGCTACCCGCCAGCATCTCGAAGGTCTGTTTAACCACCGGCACATAGTCTTCGGGCAGCGCGCGCGAGTCGGTCCGCGGGTAGGTCAGGGCCTTGTGGCGTTCGTACAGGCTTTGCGCAATCGACAGCGTGGTCTTGGCGCTGAAACCAAATTTGCCATTGGCCTCGCGCTGCAAACTGGTCAGGTCGAACAGCAATGGCGACACCTGGGTCGTCGGCTTGCTCTCCTCCGTCACACTGGCCTGCTGGCCGCGCACGGCATCGGCAATTTGCTTTGCCTCGCGCTGCGTCCAGACGCGGTCGGCCTTGAGTTCGGCGTCCACCTCGTCGTTGCCTGCAGCTGCATTGGCAGCCGCGCGTTTCCAGCCGGGTTCGAACCACTTGGCAGGGTAGTCACCGGCCTGGGCGGCAAAAGTGGCGTGGATCTCCCAGTAGTCGCGGCTGATGAATTTGCGGATCTGTTCCTCGCGTTCCACCACCACGCTCAAGGTCGGCGTTTGCACCCGGCCCACGGTGGTCAAAAAGAAGCCGCCGTCACGCGAGTTGAAGGCGGTCAAGGCGCGCGTGCCGTTGATGCCGACCAGCCAGTCGGCCTCGCTGCGGCAGCGCGCGGCGTCGGCCAGGGGCTGCATCTGGGCGTTGCTGCGCAGCGCGTCAAAGCCGTCGCGAATCGCTTGCGGCGTCATGCTTTGCAACCACAGGCGGCTCACCGGCTTGCGCTGCGTCTTGACATGAGGTAGAGCGGCATCTTCGTTGCCGAAGGCGTACTGCTCGATCAGCCGGAAGATCAGTTCGCCCTCGCGCCCGGCGTCACAGGCGTTGATGAGCTGGCCCACATCCTTGCGCTTGGCCAGCCTGACCACGGCATTGAGCCGCGTCTTGGTCTTGTCAACGGGCTTGAGGTCGAAGTGCGGCGGAATCACCGGCAGGTGGGCAAAACTCCACTTGCCGCGTTTCACGTCAAAGGCCTCGGGCGCCTGGATTTCCACCAGGTGGCCAACCGCGCTGGTCACCACATGGGTGTCGTTCTCGAAATGCTCGTCGTGCTTCTCGAACTTGCCCGACACCGGTGTCAGGGCGCGCACGATGTCTTGCGCGACCGAAGGTTTCTCAGCAATGATCAATGTTTTCATCTGACTACAATCCATTTTCTCGCGCTCGCACGGGCGGGCGCACACAGGCAGGTGCGCACACGCGCACCCATACGAGTTCACGATACCAAATTTTCAAACGTGCCAAAAAAATCGTCCACTAATCCCCGCCGACTCCAGGTTCGCCGCTCCGGCATCCATGGCAAGGGGGTCTATGCCGTGCAGGACATTGCGGCGGGCGACACCCTGATCGAATACGTGGGCGAGGTCATCACCTGGGAAGAAGCCCAGGCGCGGCACCCGCATGACCCGCAGAACCCCAACCACACGTTTTACTTTCACATTGACGAAACCCGAGTCATCGACGCCCTGTATGGCGGCAATTCGTCGCGCTGGATCAACCATGCCTGTGATCCCAATTGCGAGGCTGACGAGGAGGATGGCCGCATTTTCATCAAGGCGCTGCGCGACATTGCCGCCGGTGAAGAGCTCAACTACGACTACGGCCTGATCATCGACGAGCGCTACACCAAAAAGCTCAAGGCTGAATATCCCTGCTGGTGCGGCGCCGCCACGTGTCGCGGCACCCTGCTGGCACCCAAGCGGCGCTAGGCGATGGCCATCACGCGCGCTCCGCTGACCCCCGTGCGCTGGCCCGCCGAGGCTATTTGGGAAGCAGTGGCCCCTGCCCTGCCGGGTTTTACCGTGGAGGTCTTGCCCGAAGTGGATTCGACCAATTCCGAGTTGATGCGCCGCGCCCGCGCCGGCCGCCCGGACCCCGTGCTGCTGGTGGCCGAGCAGCAAACCGCCGGGCGTGGCCGCATGGGGCGGCAATGGCATAGCGGCGCGCAGCCGACTGGCCAGCGGAGCCAGGCGCTGACTTTTTCATTGGGCCTGAACCTGGCCCCTGCCGACTGGTCTGGCCTGTCGCTGGCGGTGGGCTTGAGCGTGGCGCAGAGCCTGCATCCCGATATTCGCCTCAAGTGGCCCAACGACCTGTGGTGGCATGACCGCAAGCTGGCCGGCATTCTGATCGAGACCGCCAATTGGGGCGAGACCAGCGCCGGTCGTTACGTGGTGATTGGCGTCGGGCTCAACCTGCAAACCCCCGACGTGGCTGGCCTGTCCACCGCGCCGGTCGGCCTGCGTGAGTTGCTGCCCGATGTGGACGCGGCGAAGGCGTTGTCAAGTATTGCGGCACCGCTGGTGCAGAACGTGCAGAGGTTCGAGGCGTATGGTTTTGCACCTTTCCAGAGCGCTTTCAACGCCCGCGATGCACTGGCGCAAGTGCCGGTCACGCTCAGTGACGGTATGCGGGGGGTGGCGCAGGGCGTGGACGCCAGCGGCGCCCTGCGGGTGGCTGGCGCACAGGGTGTGCAGCGCATCAACAGCGCCGAGGTCAGCGTGCGCGCCCAGCCCGGCCCATGCTATTACCACTGTGAGCCCGACGCATGAAGTGGCGCACGCTTGCCTGGCTATTGCTGCTGCTCAATACCCTGTATTGGGCTTGGGGCGAGGGTTGGTTGCTGCCCTATGGTTTTGGTCCGACGCAACAGCGCGAGCCACAGCGCCTGGCGCAGCAAATTCACCCTGAGGCCATCACCGTGTTGCGCGCCGCTGAGGGGCAGCCGCCCTTGGCCGTTGCGCCTGAGCCCACTGTTTGCCTGCAATCGGGGCCGCTGAACCAGGCTCAAGCCGACGCGGTGCGCGCCCTGCTGGAAGCGTCATGGTCACCAGAAAGCTGGCTGTTGCAGGAGGTCGAGGCTGATAAAGGTTGGCGCTTGCGTTTGCCCGCCCTGGATCAAGCCCTGCAAGCGCAGTTGCCAGATCTCGGGGCTGTCATGTCCGGCCTTGTGCTTGAAGCCTGCACGGACGACGGGGCAGCCCGTTAAACCGAGTCGCTGGCATAGGCGTTGAAGCGCACGACAAAGCGTGCGCCAGCCGGAGTCTGACCAGGGTGCGTTTCTTCCAGGCTGACACTGGCGTTGTGCTGCTGGGCAATTTCGAGAACGATCGGCAGGCCCAGACCCGAGCCGTCGGCTTCGGTTCCCAGAGCTCGGTAAAAGGGCTGAAAAATCAGCTCGCGCTCCGCTTCGGGCACGCCCGGACCCGAGTCCTCGACCTGCAGCACCAGGATGTGACCGAATGGGTCGGTAAGCACGCGGACTGTGATCACGCCGGGCTTGTCCAGACTCGACGGGGTGTAGTTGATGGCGTTGTCAACCAGGTTGCGCACCATTTCCTTGAGTAGCGTGGAGTTGCCCAGCACGGTGCAGCTGGGGGTGCCGGGTTGTGTGCCTTCATAACCCAGATCAATGTGTTTTTCCAGCGCGCGGGGCACACTGTCGCGCACCACCGACATGGTCAACTCGGCCAGATCGCACACCTCGCGCGGCATGGCAGAGCCACTGCTTTCGGCTCGTGCCAACGCCAGCAACTGGTTGACGCTATGGGTGGCGCGGATGCTGGCGCGGCCGATTTGGCGCAGGTAATGCTTCAGGTCGTCGGCGCTGGCGCCTTCGCGCTGGGCGATCTCGGCTTGCATGCGGAGCCCCGCCAATGGCGTTTTGAGCTGGTGGGCGGCATCGGCGAGAAAGCGTTTTTGGGTGGCAATCGAGTCGGTCAGGCGCAACAGCAGGTCGTTCACCGAATCGACCAGGGGGGCCACCTCCACCGGCACCGCCTGCGCATCGATCGGGCTCAGGTCATCTGGCTTGCGGGCGCGGATGCGCTCCTCGAGCTGGTGCAGCGGCTTGATGGCCTGCACCAGCGCCAGCCATACTAGCAGCACGGCCAGCGGTAAAATGAAAAACTGCGGCAGCATCACGCCCTTGACGATTTCGGTAGCCAGTACCGAGCGTTTTTCCATGGTCTCGGCGACCTGCACCAGTGCCGGTCGGGTGTCCGGCCCCGAGACATTGACCCACAAATAAGCCACCTTGACGTCAAAGCCCTTGACCACGTCATCGCGCAAGCGAACCTGGTCGAGCACCACCGGCTCGACCAGCGGTGGCGACGGCAGGTCGCCCTCGCCGCTGAGCAATTCGCTGCGCGGGCCCAGCACCTGGTAATAGACCGTGTCGGAATCATCGGCGCGCAGCAATTCGCGCGCGGGGCGCGGCAGCGAAAATTTGGCGTGACCGCGCTCGACGGTGATGAGCTGCGCCATGGCGCGCACGTTGTATTCGAGGGCGCGGTCGAACGGCTTGCCGGCAATGTTTTGCGCCACCAGCCAGGTCACGACCAGGCTCAGCGGCCACACCAGCAGCAGTGGCGTGAGCATCCAGTCCAGGATCTCGCCAAACAGCGAGCGCTGCTCGCGTGGATTCATGCTCACAACAAAAAGTGATTAGCCGGGGATCTTTTCCAGGCAGTAGCCGAGTCCGCGCACGGTGGCGATGCGGATCGGGCCCTTTTCTATTTTCTTGCGCAAGCGGTGGATATAGACCTCGATGGCGTTGTTGCTCACCTCTTCGCCCCATTCGCACAGGCGCTCCACCAATTGGTCTTTGCTGACCAGCCGGCCGGCGCGCTGCAAGAGCACCTCCAGCAGACCCAGCTCGCGCGCCGACAGCTCAACCATGACGCCGTCGATGCTGGCCACGCGACCGCCCTGGTCGTAGATCAGCGGCCCGTGCTTGATGGTGCTGCTGGCCGCGCCCATGCCACGTCGGCTCAGAGCGCGCACCCGCGCTTCAAGCTCCTGCAAGCTGAAGGGCTTGGCCATGTAGTCGTCGGCGCCGTAATCGAGCCCCTTGACGCGCTCTTCGACACTGTCGGCGGCTGTCAGGATCAGCACCGGCAGCGACGACCCGCGCGCGCGCAGGCGCTTGAGCACCTCCAGGCCATGCATTCTGGGCAGTCCCAGATCCAGAATCAGCAGGTCGAACTCGGTGTTGGTCATCAAGGCTGCATCGGCCTCGCTGCCGCTGGCCACGTGATCGACGGCGGCCCCTGAACTACGCAAGGTGCGCAACAGGCCATCCGCCAGAACCTGGTCGTCTTCGGCTATCAAAATACGCATCAATGTCTCCTCGTTGGGGTCGGTCGGATTTGTGCTTCAGGCTTCATGGCGTCTTGTTTTCGGGCATTTTAGGCGGCATAGGCTTCCAGCCCGAGAAGCATGACGGTGGCCACCTCGGGACCTATCGCTGTGCGCAGTTCGGTTTGGGCTTGCGTGACAGCCTCCTGATGGGCCTGCAACCAGTTCAGGCCGGCTGGCGTGAACAGCACCAGGCAGGCGCGTGCGTCACGCGGGTCGCTTTGACGCTGCACCAGGTCCCACGCTTCGCACTGGTCCACCAGCTTGCCCATGGCCTGTTTGCTGACCCCCGCGCGTGCCGCGAGTTCGGTCAGGCGCGACCCCTCCAGCGCCAGGTGCTGGGTGATGTGCACGTGAGAGGCCATCAGGTGGCCGCGCGCCGCTAGGTTGGCCAGCGCCAGCGGCATGCGGTCGTTGGCGGCCATCAAGGTCAGCACGCGCGCGTCAAAATGTGCGGATGCCTGCGCCAGCCAATAGCCCATGTGGGTCTGGCGCCAGCGCTTGTCCGCAGTGATTTTTGTCATGTCAAAATAGTAAATCAAATTTACTAATAAATATGTTTACGGAGTTTAACAACTGAAATAAACTACTGTTCAAGCATCCAGCCTGTTGTTAATGACAGAGGATGAAAACCTTCCCGACCCGCAGCCGATCAACGTTAACCCAGGAGAGAAACCATGGACGCAACCGTCAAAGCCCCCACCCCCATCAATCCCGAAAAAGCCAAGGCGCTGCAAGTGGCGCTGGCCCAGATCGAGAAGCAGTTTGGCAAGGGCACCATCATGCGCTTGGGCGAGGGCGAGGTCATTGAAGACATCCAGGTGGTGTCCACCGGCTCGCTGGGGCTGGACATTGCGCTCGGCGTCGGTGGCCTGCCGCGCGGCCGGGTGGTGGAAATTTACGGCCCGGAGTCCAGCGGCAAAACCACCCTGACGCTGCAGGTGATTGCCGAGATGCAGAAAACCGGCGGCCAGTGCGCTTTTGTCGACGCCGAGCACGCGCTCGACATCCAGTATGCGCAAAACCTCGGCGTCAACCTGCAAGACCTGCTGATCAGCCAGCCCGATACTGGCGAGCAGGCGCTGGAAATTGTCGACAGCCTGGTGCGCTCGGGCGCGGTCGATCTGATCGTGGTGGACTCGGTGGCGGCACTGACGCCGAAGGCCGAGTTAGAGGGCGAAATGGGCGACAGCCTGCCCGGCCTGCAGGCCCGCCTGATGAGCCAGGCGCTACGCAAGCTCACCGCCCACATCAAGAAAACCAACTGCATGGTGATCTTCATCAACCAGATCCGCATGAAGATCGGCGTCATGTTCGGCAGCCCGGAAACCACCACCGGCGGCAACGCGCTCAAGTTCTACGCCTCGGTGCGGCTCGACATTCGCCGCACCGGCACCATCAAGAAAGGCGATGAGGCCATCGGCAATGAAACCAAGGTCAAAGTGGTCAAGAACAAGGTCGCACCGCCGTTCAAGACCGCCGAGTTCGACATCATGTTCGGCCAGGGCATCAGCCGCGAAGGCGAAATCATCGACATGGGCGTGACCGCCAACATCCTGGAAAAATCGGGGGCCTGGTACGCCTACAACGGTGAAAAAATTGGCCAGGGCCGGGACAACGCACGTGAATTCCTGAAAGAAAACCCGGGCCTGTCGCGTGAGATTGAAAACAAGGTGCGCGCTTCCCTGGGCATCGCCCTCATGCCCGGCGCCGAAGTGACTGAGACAACATCCAAAGCGGCAGGCAAAAAGGCCGCCTGACTGGCACGGCATCCAAAGCAGCCCAGAGCATAAAAAAATCACTGTCTTTGCGAGGAGCGCAGCGACGCGGCAATCCATGGCCTTTGACCAACCCTCTCTGAAAGGACGGGCCTTGCGCCTGCTCAGCGGCCGCGAGCACTCGCGCACCGAGCTGGAGCGCAAGCTGCAGCGCTTCGAAGAAGAGCCCGGCACATTGGCACTGGCGCTCGATGACCTGCAGGCCAAGGGCTTTATCAGCGAGCAGCGCGTGGTCGAGTCGGTGGTCAACCGGCGCGCCGCCAAATTTGGCGCGTCACGCATCAAGCAGGAATTGGAGGGCAAAGGTCTGGCGCCAGAACTGGTTGCCGAAGCCGTCACTGCGTTGCGCGCCAATGAACTGGGGCGTGCGCGCGAAGTGTGGCGAAAAAAGTTTGAACACCCGCCGCAGGATGCTGATGAACGGGCCAGACAGATGCGTTTTCTGGCCAGTCGCGGTTTTGGCGGTGACACCATCCACCGCGTGATGTCGGGCGCCGATGAAGATTGAGTTTTACAGCCCCAGCATCAACTGCAAATTTTGCACCGCTGCACCGCTGGCGCCTTTGCCCAGGTTGTCCAGCCGCGCTACCAGTACCGCATGGTGGAAACTGTCGCCTGCTGCTTGATTGGCAAAGACGCGCAGCTCCAGCCGGTTGGTGCCAGCCAGTGCCACCGCATCGAGCTTGTGATCTGCGGTGGCCGGCAAGACCTTGACCCATTCGCTGCCCGCGTAGTGCTGCGCCAGGGCGTCATGCAGGTCGTCGGCGCTGGGCCGGCCGGGCAGCAGGTCAAGGTGCAACGGCATCTGCACCAGCATGCCCTGTTTGAAGTTGCCCACGGCGGGCACAAACAAGGGTCGCCGCGTCAGGCCGGTGTAGGCCATGATTTCCGGAACGTGCTTGTGCTTCAAACCCAGTGCATACAGCTCAAATGCCGGTGCCGTGCACTGCTCGTAAGCTTCGATCATCGGTCGGCCACCGCCCGAATAGCCGCTGACCGAGGGCAAACATACAGGGAAATCAGCCGGGATCAGTCCGGCAGCGATCAACGGTCGCAGCAGCGCGATGGCCCCTGTGGCATAGCAGCCAGGGTTGGTCACGCGGTGCGCCGCCCGGATGGCCTCGCGCTGTCCCGGCTGGAGTTCGGCAAAGCCATAAACCCAACCTGGCGCGGTGCGGTGCGCGGTGGAGGCATCGATGATTTTGGGGCCAGTCTGGCCGCTGATACTGGCCAACTCGTCGATCATGGCCACCGATTCAACGGCCGCATCGTCGTGCAGGCACAGGATGACCATATCTGCTTGCGCCATCAGCTCGCGCTTGGCCAGCGGGTCTTTGCGGCGTTCAGGTGCAATGCTGATGAGTTCGATACCGGACATGGCTTGCAGCCGTTCGCGAATCTGCAGGCCGGTGGTGCCGGCTTCGCCGTCGATGAAGATTTTCAGCATGGTGAAATCAAATCCCGAAAAGTGATGTGCTTGTAAGGCTGGCAACAGATTGCCGCAATGCAGCATGATACAGTCCGCAGTTGATCCGCACGGCGTCCATGGCGTGCCCCGTTGGGCAAATCAGACGGCTATCCAATCATTTATTCCTGAGAGAGCTCATGAAAATTCACGAGTACCAAGGCAAGGAAATCTTGCGTCAAGCTGGTGTGCCAGTGCCTCGCGGCATTGCAGCGTTCACCGTTCAAGAAGCGGTGGAAGCCGCTCAAAAACTCGGCGGCCCGGTGTGGGTTGTCAAGGCGCAGATTCATGCGGGTGGTCGCGGCAAGGGCGGCGGCGTCAAACTGGCGCGCTCAATCGACGATTTGAGAAAACTCGCGGGTGAAATCTTGGGCATGCAACTGATCACACACCAAACTGGTCCCGAAGGTCAAAAAGTGCGCCGCCTGCTGATTGAAGATGGTGCCGACATCAAAAAAGAATACTACGTGTCGGCCGTGACCGACCGCGCCAGCCAGCGCGTGGCCATGATCGTGTCATCTGAGGGCGGCATGTCGATCGAAGAAGTCGCGCATGACACGCCCGAGAAAATCATCACCGAGATTGTTGACCCGGCCACCGGCCTGACCGTGGCGCAGGCCACCAAGCTGGCCAACGCCATCGGCGTACCCGCAGGTTCCACCGCGCAGGCCGTGGATGTGCTGCAAAAGGTGTACAAGGTCTATATGGACACCGATGCCTCACTGGTTGAAATCAACCCGATGATTCTCGAAGGCAACGGCAATATCAAGGCGATTGATGCCAAGTTCAACTTCGATGACAACGCGCTGTTCCGCCACCCCGAGATCGTGGCCTACCGCGACCTCGACGAAGAAGACCCGGCCGAAGTCGAAGCCAGCAAGTTCGACCTCGCCTACATCAGCCTGGACGGCAACATCGGCTGCCTCGTCAACGGCGCCGGCCTGGCCATGGCGACCATGGACACGATCAAGCTGTTTGGCGCCGAGCCTGCCAATTTTCTTGACGTGGGTGGCGGCGCCACTCCCGAGAAGGTCACTGAAGCCTTCAAGATCATGCTCAAAAACCCCAAGGTCAAGGCTATTCTGGTCAACATCTTCGGCGGCATCATGAAGTGCGACACCATTGCCACCGGCATCATCGCCGCCTGCAAGGCCACCAATCTGAATGTGCCGCTGATCGTGCGCATGAAGGGCACCAATGAAGAACTGGGCAAGAATATGCTGAAAGACAGCGGCCTGCCCATCATTTCCGTGGATACCATGGCAGAAGCTGCCCAGGCGTCCGTTAAGGCAGTTGGCCAATAAATTTGCGGGACGGACCGCAGCTATGCGACGCGAGCCAGCGCTGTCCCCAACTGATTAGGAATAAAAATGTCGATCTACATCAACAAAGACACCAAGGTCATCACCCAGGGCATCACCGGCAAGACGGGCCAGTTTCACACTGAAAAGTGCCAGGAATACGCCAATGGCAAAAACTGCTTTGTCGCGGGCGTCAACCCCAAGAAGGCCGGCGAGTCGATTTTCAACATCCCGATCTACGCCTCGGTCAAGGAAGCCGCCGCCGACACGGGTGCCACCGTCAGCGTGATTTATGTGCCGCCAGCCGGTGCAGCCGCGGCCATCTGGGAAGCCGTTGAAGCCGAGCTTGACTTGGCGATTTGCATCACCGAAGGCATCCCGATCAAGGACATGCTTGAAGTGCGCAACCGCATGAAAGCCAAAGTGGCTGCTGGAGGCAAGGAAACCTTGTTGCTCGGCCCCAACTGTCCCGGCCTGATCACGCCCGACGAGATCAAGATCGGCATCATGCCGGGTCATATCCACCGCAAGGGTCGCATTGGCGTGGTCAGCCGCTCAGGCACCCTCACCTATGAAGCCGTTGCGCAGTTGACCGAAATCGGTCTGGGCCAGTCCAGCGCGGTCGGCATTGGTGGCGACCCCATCAATGGCCTCAAGCACATTGACGTGATGAAGGCCTTCAACGACGACCCCGACACCGATGCCGTCATCATGATCGGCGAGATCGGCGGCCCGGACGAAGCCGAGGCCGCGCGCTGGTGCAAGCTCAACATGAAGAAGCCCATCGTCGGCTTCATCGCCGGTGTGACTGCACCCGCTGGCAAACGCATGGGACATGCCGGCGCCCTGATTTCTGGTGGGGGCGACACCGCCGAGGCCAAGTTGGCGGTGATGGAAGAGTGTGGCTTCAAGGTCACGCGAAACCCGTCCGAGATGGCCAAGCTGCTCAAGGCCATGCTCTAAGCACCGAGCCTGTGAAGCAAGGCGCTTGACCGGGTCAAGGCCACAAAGCCGGATTTCCTGATGGACAATCCGGCTTTGTTGTTTCTGGAAGCGATCGAGCGCGGTGGAAGAATTTTGCCGCACCTTTCCGCTTGGCTGATGAACCAATCATGAACTACACCTTTTGTGCCAAAACCGATCCGGGCTTGATTCGTCGCAACAACGAAGATGCCGTGCTTTTTGACGAAAGTTGTAGCTTGGCCGTGCTGGCCGATGGCATGGGCGGATACAACGCGGGCGAGGTCGCCAGTGGCATGGCAACCACTTCGATCACGGCGGAACTCACCCGTTGCCTGTCCGGCAGCGCGCCGCTGAGCCATCGGGACGACATCTGCCGCGCGCTGGCCGCCAGTGTCGCTACTGCCAACCGGGCGATCCTGCAGGCAGCCACCGACAACCCCGTTTATTCAGGCATGGGCACCACTCTGGTGGCGGCTATTTTTCAGCGCGATCACCTGTTTTTGACGCATCTGGGAGACTCACGCTGTTATCGGCTGCGCGGCGAAGTGTTGACGCAAATCACCAAAGACCACTCCATGCGGCAGGAGCAGGTGGATGCCGGTCTGATCTCTCGCGAACATGCTGCCGCTGCGCGGGGCGGAAATCTATTGACGCGCGCTCTTGGTGTGGAAACTGAAGTGCTCATTGAGGTCCGGACTTTCCAGGTCGTCGCCGGTGATTTTTACCTGATGTGCTCCGATGGCTTGACCGATATGGTGGATGATGCCAGCATGGCCTGCCTGATGGTTCAAGAGAAAAATATCGTCAAGCTAGCGTCTGCTCTAATTAATCTGGCCAATGCCAAAGGTGGACGGGATAATATTGCAGTTGTATTGATCCACGCCAAAGATGCGCCAGACGAACCTGGCAAGTTGTCGCGTTTGCTTGTCAGTTAGTCTAGAACTCACGTTTACAGGAGCTGTTTGTGCCCAAAATCACCATCAAGCTTGGCAGTGAAATCATCCAGGAAGTCCAGCTTATCAAGGATCGAACCACTCTGGGGCGGCGTCCCCACAGCGATGTTGTCATGGAAAATATGGCAGTCAGTGGCCGACATGCATGTCTGGTCCTTGAAGACCGGCAAGTGAGTATCGAGGACCTCGACAGCACCAACGGCACTTACGTCAACGGCATCGCCGTGAAAAAGCAGACGCTGCATGATGGCGATGTCATTGAAATCGGCAATTTCAAAATCAAATTCTCATCCGGGTCGGGCGACGATGATGGCGGCCAAGAAAATCAGGAAGACCTGACAGTCAACGCCAGTCTGATGCCACCGCCACCGCCACCGCCACCGCCACCGCCACCGCCACCGCCACCGCCACCGCCACCGCCACCGGCAAGCCCGGCTGGGCCTGCCACAGGCCTTGTGGGCCGCATCAAAGTCATTTCCGGGCCAGCCGCCGGGCGGGAATTGCCGCTGACCAAAATGGTCACCACCTTCGGCAAGCCTGGCCTTGCAGTTGCCGCCATCACAAGGCGCGACCAAAATTACTTTATGCACCTGGTTGAAGGGGACGACGCGCCCCTGCTCAACGGCTCCCCGGTTGGCCAGGAACCCAGAATGCTGGCTGAGGGCGATCAAATCACCTTGAGCGGGACCGTCCTGCAATTTTTCCAATGCTGATCATTCGACGATTTCAGGGTGCGACATGGCAGCTAAATAAATGGGGTTCGTGATGTCCAGGCTTGCGTCAACATGAACGCTCCCAACCAATTCTCCAATCTGGATCATGGCGGCATGACCGTAGAAGCTCTTTTTTACAAGCGGCTTCAAGAAATTACCGCACGCATCCATGAGACTGACAACATTGAACAAATCATGTTGGAATCCAGTCAGGATATTTGCAATCTGTTCATTGCCGATCGGCTGACGCTTTATGTGGTCAACGAGGAGCGCAACGCCATCATCTCCAAGATCAAGACCGGACTCAACAGCAGCCGTGATCTGAAACTGCCGATCTCGCCAAAAAGCGTCGCGGGTTATGTGGCGTTCAGTCAAAAGCTGGTCAATTTGCCTGATGTTTATGACGACGAGGCGCTTAGAAACCTGCACCCGTCCTTGACATTCTTCAAAGAGGTGGACAAGCGCTCAGGCTATCGCACGCGGCAAATGCTGACGGCGCCGATCCTGGCTGGCGACACGCTGTATGGTGTGCTGCAAATCATCAACAGCAAAAAGGACCAGGCTTTCAGCGATCTGGATACTGAAGGCGTCACTCAGCTCTGCAAGACCCTCGCCACAGCCATCCGCCAGCGCATTCGCAAGCAGGAAGACGGCGTGCGGCGCATGGTCACCAAATACGATGGCCTGGTCACCAGCGATGTCATGAGTGCGTCGGAACTGGAGCACTGCCTGCAGCAAGCGCGCAAACAGGGTCTGACGGTCGAGCATGTGCTGCTCACCGAATATCAGGTTCGCCCGGCACAGATTGGTCCGTCGCTGGCCAAGTTTTTTGCCGTGCCCTATGAGCCTTTCAGCGAGGGCCACATTCGCTCCGAGGGTCTGCACAGTGCGCTCAAGCGCGAGTTCATCGATGAGCAGGGCTGGATCCCGCTGGAAGAATCACCGGATGGTCTGGTCATCATGTGCCTGGATCCCGAAGCGGTGCGCAGTTCGCGCATCGTGGCCCAGGTTTTTCCGCGCATCAGCAAGTTTTCTTACCGGGTCACGACGCGGTATGAGTTCATGCAGACCCTGGGCCAGATTTTTGGCGTCGAGGCCGAGAGCGGCAGCATCAGTGACATGCTCGCCGACATGGACAGTTCGCCCATGGACGATGGCAACAACGATGATTCGCTGGAGTCTGCGGCGGCTGACAACGAACTCGTCAAATTCGTCAACAAGGTCATCCTCGACGCCTACCATCAGGGGGCCTCCGACATCCACATTGAGCCCATGCCGGGCAAGCTCAAAACCGGTATCCGCTTTCGCATCGATGGCTCGCTGCAACCCTACATCGAGGTGCCGGCGCATTTTCGCCAGGCCATGGTGACGCGCCTGAAAATCATGTGCGACCTCGATATTTCCGAGCGCCGCAGACCCCAGGACGGCAAGATCAAATTCAAGAAGTACGGCCCCATCGACATCGAGCTGCGCGTGGCCACCATCCCCTCTGCGGGTGGGGTCGAGGACGTGGTGATGCGGATTCTGGCAGCCGGCGAACCGATTCCGCTGGACAAGCTGGGCCTGACCCCGCACAACATGGAACGGGTGCTCAGAACCATTGCCAAACCCTATGGCCTGTTTTACGTGTGCGGCCCCACCGGCTCGGGCAAAACCACCACGCTCCACTCGATCCTGAAAAACCTCAACACGCCCGACACCAAGATATGGACCGCCGAAGATCCGGTTGAAATCACCCAGAAAGGCCTGCGCCAGGTGCAGATCAACAAAAAGGCGGGCATCGACTTTGCGATGATCATGCGCTCATTTTTGCGGGCCGACCCCGACATCATCATGGTGGGTGAGTCGCGCGACCATGAAACCGTGTCCATGGGTATTGAAGCCTCGCTCACAGGCCACCTGGTGTTTTCCACCCTGCACACTAATTCGGCGCCAGAGTCCATCACCCGCCTGCTGGACATGGGCATGGACCCGTTCAATTTCGCCGACGCCCTGCTTGGCGTTCTGGCGCAGCGCCTGGCCAAGAAGTTGTGCGTCTGCAAAGAGGCCTATGTGCCAGATGCCGAGGAACTACGCCTGTTTGCCGTCGAATACGCCGACGAGCTGCGCCATTCCGCCCAATGGAAAAACCATTATGAGGAAGAATTGAAGCAACTCATTGCCGGCTGGCAAACGCAGTTCGGCGCTGGCGGGCCACTCAAGTTATACCGCCATGCCGGTTGTGACAAATGCAATCAAACGGGTTACAAAGGCCGGGTCGGCTTGCATGAGTTGCTGATTGCCGACGAAGGCATCAAGAAACTGATTCAGGAGCGCGCCCGGGTGGCCGACATTTTTGCCGCCGCTGTCGAGGGCGGCATGCGCACCCTGAAGATGGACGGCATGGAAAAAGTCATGATGGGGCTGACAGACCTGAAAATGGTGCGATCGGTCTGCATCAAGTAGCAAGCTTTGGCGTAATCCGCTTTGTCTTCAATGCCAGAGCCAGTTCGTAAAGCGCGTTGCGCGGCTCGCCGGTGATGTCGGCGGCCAGTTTGACAGCGGTTTTTAGGGGCAACTCGGCCAGAAGCAATTGCAGCACGCGACTGTCGGGGCCGCTGGCAAGGTTAGCCGGGGTTGGGTGCAGCACCAGCGCGAACTCGCCGCGCAGGCGGTTGCTGTCCTGCGCCAGCCAGGCCGGAAAATCCTGCGCCGCCAGCGTGGCAATTTCCTCGAATTGCTTGGTCAGCTCGCGTCCCACCGTGACCGCACGGGTGCCCAACATGGCCAGTGCCGCAGCCAAGGCTTCGATTCGGTGCGGTGCCTCCAGCAACACCACGGCCCGCGCCTCCTTGGCAAGCGCCTGCACTGCGGTGTTGCGTTCGCCGCTCTTGCTGGGCAAAAAACCGGCAAAGACAAAACCATCCGGGTGCTGGGCATCCAGAGTGAGGCCGGCCACACTCAGAACGGTGGTGATGCTGCTGGCGCCGGGCAGCGGCAGCACTTCCAAACCGGCCTGGCGCGCGTCCGCCACCAGTCGGGCACCGGGGTCGCTGATGGCGGGCGTGCCGGCATCACTCACATAGGCCACGCGCAGTCCCTGGCGCAGCCGCTCCAGCACCGCTTGCCCCGCCTGCGCCTCGTTGTGCTGGTGCAGCGCCAGCATCTGAGTCGGCGGCTTGTCGATGCCATAGGCACGCAACAGCGCCTGGGTGTGGCGCGTATCTTCACAGGCAATCAGATCGGCCAGTTGCAGCACATGCAGGGCGCGCAGGCTAATATCTGCCAGGTTGCCAATCGGCGTGGCCACCACATACAAGGCGCCGCGCGGGTAGTTTTGCTGGCCACACGCCTGTTGCGCGGCCCGCAGGGCTTCGGCGTAGCTGGCGCTCACCGGATTCAAGGAGCTTGAAGTCAATGGGTATTCCTCTTGTCAAAACGGGGTCGGCACCTGCGCAGCGATCCACTACCAAACAGCTGGGCGATCAGGCTGAAGCGCTGGCGCTGGCGCATTTGCAACGAGCCGGTTTGCGGCTGCTTGAGCGCAATTATCGAACGCCGGGACGCGGCGGTGGCGAAATTGACCTGATCATGCGTGCGGCCGATGGCACCTGTGTCTTTGTCGAGGTGCGCCAACGCGCCTCAAGCCGCCATGGTGGCGCTGCGGCCAGCGTCAATTGGGCAAAGCAAAAGCGCATTGTGTTTGCGGCGCGCCATTACCTGATGCGCCTGGGCACGCTGCCGCCCTGCCGTTTTGATGTGGTGGCAGTGCAAGCCGGCGGCATCGAATGGCTGGCTGGTGCCTTTGAGGCGGGGTGAATGTAAGACTTTGCAAAGCTGGGGCTTGCCAGGGCCAGGTTAAGCCCGGCATAAGATTGCCGCGGGTATCATTGCGGCCATGCTGCAACAACGTATTCAACAACATTTCATTGACAGCGCCGACCTGAAGTACCAGGCAGCGCCGCTGCTCAGCCAGCCGATTGCCGACGCAGTGCAGGCGCTCCTGGCCTGCGTCACCAGCGGCGGCAAGGTGCTGAGTTGCGGCAATGGCGGCTCGGCCGCCGATGCCCAGCATTTTTCGGCTGAATTCGTTGGCCGCTTCGAGCGCGAGCGCCCCGAGTTGGCGGCCATCGCGCTGACCACCGACAGTTCGATCCTCACTGCTGTGGCCAATGATTACGATTTCAGCCATGTTTTTTCGCGCCAGGTGCGCGCCTTGGGACAGCCCGGCGACGTGCTGTTGGCCATCTCCACCAGCGGCAACTCGGCCAATGTGCTGGCCGCCATCGACGCGGCGCATGCGCGCGACATGGTCGTCATCGGACTGAGCGGCCACGGCGGCGGCAAAATGGCGCAGGCGTTGCGCGACACCGATGTGCACATCTGCGTGCCCCACGAGCGCACCGCGCGCATCCAGGAAGTTCACCTGCTGACCCTGCATTGCCTGTGCGATGCGGTCGACACCCTGTTACTTGGCGATTAGGAAAACCCATGACATTTGCATCCAAAAAACTTCTCGGCCTGATTCTCGTCAGCGCCACGCTGGGCGCCTCGTTAAGCGCCTGTTTTCCGGTCATCGTGGGAGGCGCCGTGGTGGGCTCGCTGGTGGCAACAGACCGGCGCACCTCGGGCACCCAACTGGAAGACGAGGGGATCGAGTTGCGCGGCGCCAGCCGCGTCCGTGACAACCTGAGTGAGCGCGTGCATGTCAATATCAGCAGTTACAACCGCCGTGTCCTGCTCACCGGCGAAGTTCCCAGCCTGCAAGACAGCCAACTGGTGGAGCAGATCGTCTCGCGCGTGGACAATGTGCAGTCGGTAGTGAACGAGCTGGCGGTGCTGGGCAATACGTCCATGACACAACGCTCCTCCGACACCCTGATCACGGGCCGGGTCAAAGCCGCCCTGCTCGATGCCAAGGACCTTTACGTCAACGCGTTCAAGGTCGTCACGGAGCGCGGCACTGTTTACCTGATGGGCCGCGTCTCCCAGCGCGAAGCCGATCGCGCCACCGAGATCACGCGTGCAATCCCAGGGGTTCAAAAAGTGGTGCGCGTTTTCGAGATCATCAGCGAAGACGAGCTGCGCGCCCTGTTACCAAAACCGTCAGCGGCAGAGATGAAAAAATAAGCTGCTTTAGCGTAGCCGCTTGATCAGGCTGGAGGTGTCCCAGCGTCGTCCGCCCATGCGCTGCACATCGGCATAAAACTGGTCGATCAAGGCGGTGGCAGGCAGGCTGGAGTCGTTGCGTTTGGCCTCGTCGAGCACCAGCCCCAGGTCTTTGCGCATCCAGTCCACGGCAAAGCCGAAGTCGAATTTGTCAGCCACCATGGTTTTGCCGCGGTTGTCGAGTTGCCAGCTTTGCGCCGCGCCTTTTCCGATCACGTCGAGCACCAGGTTCATGTCCAGGCCGGCTTTCTGGCCAAAGGCAATGGCTTCGGCGAGGCCCTGCACCAGGCCGGCAATGCAAATCTGGTTGACCATTTTGGCCAGTTGCCCGGCGCCGCTCGCGCCCAGGTAGGTAAACGCCTTGGAAAACGCCATGGCAACCGGTTGTGCGGCCTCAAAAGCGGCCTGGTCGCCGCCGCACATCACCGTGAGCGCGCCATTTTGCGCGCCCGCCTGACCACCCGATACCGGGGCATCGACAAAATTGAGTCCCTGTGCCCGCGCCGCCGCATAGAGCTCCCGCGCCACATTGGCCGAAGCGGTGGTGTGATCGACAAACACGGCACCGGGCTTCATGCCGACAAAGGCGCCTTCGCCGCCCAGCGTCACACTGCGCAGGTCCTCGTCGTTGCCGACGCAGCAGAACACCAGATCAGCGTTGTGTGCTGCCAGACAGGGCGTGGGCGCGTGATGGACTGTGCCACCTTGACCGCCTGCACCTGTGTATTCTTCGCACCACGCCACTGCCTTTGCAGCTGTCCGGTTGTACACCGTGACCTGATGGCCGGCGCGCGCCAAGTGGCCGGCCATGGGGTGGCCCATGACGCCCAGGCCCAAAAAGGCAACGCGTGCTGCGGGGATGGCTTGGTAAGTTCTTGGGTTCATCTTTGCTCGTCTCCGGTTTTGTTTCAAACGATGGTCATGTACTCGGTGCCGGCGCTCAAATTCTGGTTCTTGCCGCGCTGGCTGTTGAGTTTGATCTGCAAGCGCAAATCGTTGACCGAATCGGCATTGCGCAGCGCGTCTTCGTAGGTGATCTGGTTGCTCTCGTAGGCGTCGAACAGCGCCTGGTCGAAGGTTTGCATGCCGATGTTGCGGCTGTTCTTCATGACCTCCTTGATGCCGGTCACCTCGCCCTTGAAGATCAGGTCGGAAATCAGCGGCGAGTTGAGCAGGATCTCGACCACCGCCAGACGCCCCTTGCCGTTCTGCTTGGGGATCAGGCGCTGCGACACCAGTGATTTGAGGTTGAGCGACAAGTCCATCAGGAGCTGCGCGCGCCGCTCTTCCGGGAAGAAATTGATGATCCGGTCGAGCGCCTGGTTGGCGCTGTTGGCGTGCAGTGTGGCCAGGCACAGGTGGCCGGTTTCGGCAAAAGCCACCGCGTGCTCCATGGTCTCGCGGTCGCGGATTTCCCCCATCAGGATGACGTCGGGGGCCTGGCGCAAGGTGTTTTTCAGGGCGGCGTCCCAGGTGTCGGTGTCGATGCCGACCTCGCGCTGCGTCACCACGCAGTTTTTGTGCGGGTGGACGAACTCGATCGGGTCTTCGACGGTGATGATGTGGCCAAAAGTGGTTTCGTTGCGCCAGTCCACCATGGCCGCCAGCGTGGTGGACTTGCCGCAGCCGGTGGCGCCCACCATGATGCACAGCCCGCGCTTGGTGGTGACGATCTCCTTGAGGATGGGCGGCAAATTCAGGCCGTCGATGGTGGGCAGGGTCATGGGAATGGTGCGCAGCACCATGCCGACTTTGCCCTGTTGCAAAAAGGTATTGACCCGAAAACGTCCCAGACCAGACGGTGCAATGGCAAAGTTGCATTCTTTGGTGCGTTCGAACTCGGCCACCTGTTTGTCGTTCATGATGGAGCGCGTCAGCGCCATCGTGTGCCCCTCGTTCAGGGGCTGCGGCGACACCTTGGTGATCTTGCCATCGACCTTGATGGCCGGTGGGAAATCGGCGGTGATGAACAGGTCGCTGCCGTTGCGACTGGTCATCAGCTTGAGCAGGTCGGTAATGAAAGTGGTTGCTTGATCGCGTTCCATAAGATCACCCTGGGAAGTTTTCGGGAATTTTGGCCTTGGAGCGGGCTTCTGCCGCGCTGATGACATTGCGCCGGACCAGGTCGGTCAAATTTTGATCAAGGGTTTGCATGCCGACGTTGTTACCGGTCTGGATGCTCGAATACATCTGCGCCACCTTGGCTTCGCGAATCAGGTTGCGAATGGCGCTGGTGCCCAGCATGATCTCGTGCGCGGCCACCCGGCTCTGACCGTCCCTGGTCTTGCACAGCGTCTGCGAGATCACCGCCTGCAGCGACTCGCTCAGCATGGCGCGGATCATTTCTTTTTCGGCGGCTGGAAACACGTCGATGATCCGGTCGATAGTCTTGGCGGCGCTGGAGGTGTGCAGCGTGCCAAACACCAGGTGGCCGGTTTCGGCTGCCGTCATGGCCAGGCGGATGGTTTCCAGATCGCGCATTTCACCGACCAGGATGCAGTCGGGGTCTTCGCGCAGGGCAGAGCGCAGCGCTGCCGCGAAGCTCTGCGTGTGCGGCCCCACCTCGCGCTGGTTGATCAGGCATTTCTTGGACTCATGGACAAATTCGATGGGGTCTTCCACCGTCAGGATATGGCCAAACTCGGTTTCATTGAGGTAGTTCACCATGGCGGCCAGGGTGGTGGACTTGCCCGAGCCCGTGGGGCCGGTCACCAGCACCATGCCACGCGGTTTTAATGCCAGCTCGCCGAAAATCTTGGGGCAGTTGAGTTGTTCGAGCGTGAGGATTTTGCTCGGAATGGTCCGGAACACCGCGCCGGCGCCGCGGTTCTGGTTGAAGGCATTGACCCGAAAACGCGCCAGGCTTTCTATTTCGAAGGAGAAGTCAATTTCCAGAAATTCTTCGTATTTTTTGCGCTGTGCATCATTCATGATGTCATAGACCATGGCGTGGACCTGCTTGTTGTCCAGCGGCTCCACGTTGATGCGGCGCACATCGCCATTGACCCGAATCATGGGCGGCAACCCCGCCGACAAGTGCAAATCGGACGCCTTGTTTTTGACGCTGAAAGCCAGCAACTGGGTAATGTCCACAGAAGTCCCTTTTGTTTGTTACGCTTGGCAATTATGACCAAGATTTCAACACAGCTCAGCGCCGTGCGGCAGCGCATCCAGGCCGCCTGCCTGAGAGCGGGTCGCCCAGCCGAAGCGGTAACGCTGCTGGCGGTCTCCAAAACCTTTGGCGCCGATGCCGTGCAGGAGGCCTTCGCGGCCGGGCAGACCGCCTTTGGCGAAAATTACATCCAGGAAGCGGTGGAGAAGATCACCGCGCTGCGGCAGCTTCCGATCGAGTGGCATTGCATCGGTCCCATCCAGAGCAACAAGACACGGTTGGTGGCCGGGCATTTTGACTGGGTGCACACGGTGGATCGGCTCAAAATTGCCGAGCGACTGAGCGAACAGCGCCCCGCTGATCTAGTGCCGTTGCAAGTGTGCATTCAGGTCAATGTCGATGGCGGACCCAAGAAGTCGGGCGTGGTGCCTGCGGACGCGCTGGCGCTGGCGCAAACGGTGGCCAGGCTGCGCCGCCTGCGCTTGCGCGGGATCATGTGCATTCCTGAGCCTGCGCCAGATTTCGAGGCGGCTTGCGCCGTATTCAAAATGGCCAGCGACTTGTTTGAAGACTTGAATGCGCAAGGGCTGGCGCTCGACACCCTGTCGATGGGCATGAGCGCCGACCTGGAAGCCGCCATCGCCTCAGGCAGCACGATGGTGCGGGTCGGATCGGCCATTTTTGGCGCGCGCATTCGGCCGGCCTGAACGTTTTCGGCCGACGCTCAGGCATCGGCTGCAATCGGGATGGGGGCAGGCCGTCCAAACAGATAGCCCTGGTAATGGTGGCAACCCAGCGCCTGCAGGGCATCGCGCTGAGCCATGCTCTCCACGCCTTCGGCAATCACGGACAGCGCCAGGCTTTCACCCAACGTGACGATGGCGCGAATGATGCTGACGTTGTGCGTGTCGTAGATCATGTCGCGCACAAATGACTGGTCGATCTTGAGCTGGTTCAGCGGCAGGCGCTTGAGCATGGCCAGCGACGAGTAGCCGGTGCCAAAGTCGTCCAGCGACAAGCGCACGCCGAGATCTCGCAAACCATTCATTTTGACCATCACGTCGGGCACATCCTGCTGCAGTTGGCGCTCGGTCAGTTCCAGTTCCAGACGTGCGGGATTGGCACCAGAATAGGACAGCGCCGCTTCCACTTGGGCAACAAAATCCAGCTGGCGAAATTGTGCGGCGCTGAGGTTGACGCCGATCGTCCATGAACTCTGGCCGGCCTGCATTGAAAAGGCCTGCAATTGAAGACAGGCGGTGCGCAGCACCCAATTTCCAAGGGCCAGAAGCAGGCCGCAGGCCTCTGCCACCTGGATGAACTCGGCGGGCGGGATCAGGCCGCGCATCGGGTGTTGCCAGCGCAGCAGTGCCTCAAAGCCCAGTGTTCGCCCCTGGCCATCCACCTGGGGCTGGTAATACAGTACAAATTCGTCATGCGCCAGGGCCCAGCGCAGGTCCGCTTCCAGTGTCGTGCGCGCCATCACCTGATTCTGCATCTCCGGATTGAAAAACCTCAGAGTGTTGCGCCCGGCCACTTTTGCCTGGTACATGGCCAAATCGGCCTGCTTGAATAACTCTTCCCGTGAGGTGGCCGGACCGTCGATCAGAACCACGCCTATGCTGACGCTGCACTGGCAGGTTTGCGCACTTAACTGGAAGGGTTGGCGCAGGCGCGTCAGGATTTTTTGGGACACCTGTTGCGCCTGCCGCGCGGCTTCGCCAGGTTGGGTGCTGAGGTTGACCAGCATCACCACGAATTCATCACCGCCCTGACGCGCCAGCGTGTCCTGGGACCTGACGCATTCGCGCATGCGCTCGGCAAGCTGTCGCAGCAGTTCATCACCCGCATCGTGGCCCAGGGTGTCGTTAATTTCCTTGAAGTTATCGACGTCCATGAACATCAGGGCGGCACCTTGCGGCATGCGCGGCATTGCGCCAAGCAACTGCTGCACGCGGTCCTGCAACAAACGGCGGTTGGGCAAGCCGGTCAATGGGTCGTAGAACGCCAGTTGATGGATGGTTTCTTCGGCCTGCTTGCGCCTTGTGATGTCGGTCGAGATGCCGCATAGGGCAAAAATGCGGCCATCGGAGTCGCGCAGGGGCAGCTTGACCGACAAAAAGCTCTGCTCCACACAGCCATTGATGCTGCGGTTGACTTCTTCCTCTTCGACCCGCTCGCCCTGCTCGATCACGCGCAAATCATTGAGGCGCAACTTGGCCGACGTGATGGCATCAAAAAAGGTGCTGTCGGTTTGGCCAATCACCTGTTCCGGCGGGCGGCTGAACAGGGTGCACACCCGGCTGTTGGCATACTGGTAGCGCAGTTCCATGTCCTTGATGTAGATGTAGGCATCAACGCTGTCGAGGATTGTGTTGAGCCGTTCTTCGCCGGCGCGCACATGGGCGGTTTGCTGCACCACCTGGCGGCGCAGCCAAGCATTGAGGGCAAGCGCCAGCAGCAGCGCTATGAGCAGGCCGGCCAACGTCCACCACAGGTAGCCCGGTACTCTAAATTCCGGTGCATTTTGCATCCATCGCTGCAAGGCGACCGCATAAGGTGAATCGGCCTGACTCTGCCACCGCGCCAAATGACGATCAAAGCCGGCCAGCAAATCCTGGTTTGTGCCGCTGGCCGTGGCATAAAAAAGTTGCACCGGCTGAAACACGATGGCGGTCGGCTCCAGTTGGAATCGGGGAGCCTGCAAATCACCAAAAAAACGATTCACGGCGACCGCATCGGCGTTGCGCTGTCGCACCTGCTCAAAGCCTTGTTCGAACGACTCCACATGGACCAACGTGGCGGTGATGGCGAAACTGCCCAGCAGATTCTGCAAATACTGCGCCTGCGTTGACCCCACCACCACGGCGATGCGTATGCCGCTCAGGTCGGTGATGGACCGGATGGCGATGTCCTTGCGCTTGTATATTTGCGACCAGCTCAGCAGCGCCGGAATCTTATGAAAATCAAACCCTTGCGCGCGCTTCTCGGTGTAAGCCACGTCGGGCATCAAATCGATTTCGCGCCGGGCAAGTTTGTCAAGGCAGGCTTGCCATTCACACGGCACACTGGACACCTGCCAGCGCTCACGCGCTGCCACCGCCATCAGCACATCGCCCAGAATGCCGCTGGGCTGACCATCCTGGCCCAAAGCCAGCTTGGGCGCGTTTTCATAGACACCCACCCGCACCGTGCGCATCGGGACGTCGGCCGCCTTCGACAGGCCGACCGGCAGGAGGGCGGCCAACAGCAGCCAGCAGAGCGCGGCCATGCGCCAGCGGTTGGGGCTGATCTTCAGGGTTGAGAGTGTGCTCATGCGTAGCGCGGCGCTAGCGATACGTGGCCAGATGGATGTTGGTTTCGGTGCTGCGTATGCCCTTGATCAGACGGATGCGCTCCAGAATCTGCGACAGTTCGGACATGGAGGCGGCTTCCAGTTCGGCCAGCAGGTCCCAGCGGCCATTGGTGTCGTGCAGCGCTGCCACGCCGGGCTCGCCCAGCAAGCTGGCAATCACCAGTCGGGTCTGGTTGCCCTCGACCAGCACCTCCATCCAGGCCCGGATGCTGTTCTGCTCGGATTCGGGCCGCAGTTTCACCGTGTAACCCAGTATCACCTGCGTGTCTTCAAGCTTGCGCATGCGGTTGGTCACAGTGCCGCGCGACACCTTGAGCTTATAGGCCAGATCGGCCACATTCATGCGCGCGTTCTGGCGCAGCATGCCGATCAGGGTTTGGTCAAGTTCATCCATGGTGTCAAAAAGCTGTTCAGGGCTGCCAAAACGGCAATTACACACCAAATCAACACCTGGTTGACGCTTAGCCCGCCTGACGCATCAGCGTGCTCTTGCCAAACAGTGACTCGATCAGGTCCACCGCCACCTCGGCGGTGCGGTTGCGCACGTCAAACGCCGGGTTGAGCTCCATCACGTCCAGCGAGGCCAGGCGACCGGTGTCGGCAATCATTTCCATGCAGAGTTGCGCCTCGCGGTAGGTGGGGCCGCCGCGCACCGTGGTGGCCACGCCCGGGGCAATGTCAGGGTCCAGAAAGTCCACATCAAAGCTCACATGCAGGTGGGTGTTGGCATCGACCAGAGCGAGCGCCAGCTCCACGGCGGCGCGCATGCCCATCTCATCGATGTAGCGCATGTCGAACACCTCCAGCCCGGCCTCGTGCACCAGCCGTTTTTCACCGGCATCGACACTGCGGATGCCGATCTGGCGCACCCACTTGGGGTTGATGGCCGGTATCTGGCCGCCGATGCGAGTGAGCACATCGGGCCCATGGCCGCACAGGCAGGCCACCGGCATGCCGTGGATGTTGCCGCTGGGCGTGAGCGCGCTGGTGTTGAAGTCGGCGTGGGCATCGAGCCACAGCACGCGCAGTTTCTTGCCGGTGTCGCGGCAGCGGCGCGCCACCGCGCTGATCGAACCCATACCCAGGCAATGGTCGCCGCCCAGCACAATGGGCAAACGGTTTTGCTGGAGCTCGGCATACACCGCGTCGTGGACGGCATGGTTCCAGGTGGCGACCTCGGCCAGATGACGGTAGCCGTCAACCGGCGGCAGCCATGGGTTGCGTGGCCCGTTCAGGTTGCCACGGTCGATCACATGAAGGCCCAGGCTTTCCAGTACCGGGACGATGTTGGCCACGCGCAGGGCCTCCGGCCCCATGCTGGCGCCGCGGCTACCCGCGCCGATGTCGGTGGGCACTCCGATCAGGGAAATGTTGGGGTTCATGGTGCTGCCGTTCTATGGAGCTGAAGTTGGTTTTGGCGTGAGGCGAAAAATGGCTTTTCGCAGTTTAGTCAATTCGCGAGTCAATACGTTGCGACGATAGAGATGGCGCGCGACTGCCGGTTTAGGGCTGGCGCAGCTTTGGACTGGATGGCTTTGAGGTTTAATAAACCACTAAATTTGTGCAAATGTAATGGCAAAAGGGAATGATGGACGGTGCGTTTTTTTGGTTGGGGCATCCGGTGGTTTTCCGCCCCGGGGAAACTTTTGCCGCAGCCATGCGCCGCGCTGGTCTGTATGACCTCGGGTCGGCCATGGGTACTTTGCGCGGGCGCTACTTTTGCGGCATTGGCGCCTGCCAGGCCTGTCTGCTGTCGGTCAATGGGGCGGCGCCGGTAGAAGCCTGCCTGACACCTGCGCGTTCTGGCGTGCAGGTCACCCTGGCTGCGCCGCCGGCACTGAGGTGCATCGTGTTGCAAGCTGACGTGCTGGTGGTCGGCGGTGGTCCGGCCGGTGTCGCTGCGGCCGTCGATCTGGCCGGCATGGGCTGGCGCGTGCTGCTGGCCGAGCAGCGCGACCGGCTCGGTGGTGCCGTGCATCGCGCTTACGCTGGCGTCGGAACGAGTCCGATCAAGCGCAATTCTCGCCATGAACGCCGCTGGCAAGGCTTGCTGGATCAGGTGCCGCAGGTAGGTGATCGCCTCACCCTGCATTTGCAAAGCGTGCTTTTAGGAGTGGACAGCGAGGGCAGTTATCTGCTCGACGACCGGCGCGCGGCGCGCGTGCGCAGTGTTCGCCCCAAAGCCGTGGTGATGGCGGTCGGTGGCGTTGAGCGGGTGCTACCGGTGCCAGGCTGGGAACTGCCGGGCGTGATCACGGCGGGCGGCATGCAGGTTGCAGCTCAAGGAAACCGGTGACGTACCGCAGGGACCGATTCTGGTCGCTGGCAGCGGGCCTCTGCCACTGGCGTTGGCGGCGCAATTGGCCGCCGCGGGCAATCCGCCGCTGGCGCTGCTGGAGCGCAGTCGGCCATTCCGCGCCATGCTGGCGCAACCCGGCGCGGCCTTCAACGGTTTGCGAAGTTGGCCGCAGTTGGTCGAGGCACTTGGCTATGCTTGCCAGTTGTTTCATTCGGGTGTTCCCTATCGCACTGGTTGCAGGGTCACCGCCATTGAAGCGATGCCGCAGGGTTTGCGCGTGGCCGTGGTCAATCGGCATGGTCAGGCCCGCGTCTATGAGGTGGCTCATCTGGCCTTGCACGATGGCCTGGATGCCAATCAGACCGGCTTGCCGCGTGAGGAGGGGAGAGGCTTGCCCGTGGTTTGGGCCGGGGATTGCCGCGAGGTGCTGGGTGCGGAGGCAGCCATCAGTGATGGCCGGCGGGCCGCCCAACAGCTTGCGAAGGCCCTGGGGAAGCCATGTTCCGATGCCAATTTCGATGGCCGCCTGCAATCAGCCCGCCGCCCTCAAACGGCGTTGCGCGCGCTCTACCAGGCACCGGCCCTCGCCATCGCGCCCGAGACCGTGGTCTGCCGTTGCGAGGGTTTGCGCGCCGCCAGCTTTGCCGCACTTCAGGGCGCTGGCTCGGCGCACGAAATTCGGGTGGTCGGCCGCTGATGGGCAGGCCGTCTTCGGTGGTGGCGCGAATGCCGGCAAAGGTGCGAATCACGCGCTGGCGCGCCAGCGGCGGATAGACATCGATGGCCTCGCGCAGGATGGTCGCCACCGTGCGGATGTCAGTCTGGCGGTCCAGAATGCCGGCCTCGCGGCTGCTGCCCAGCAAAAATTGGCCGGTGCGCAGCGGGTCGATCACCAGGTTGACTGAACTTTGTTGGCGCGTGGGCGTGTGTTTGGAGGCCAGGTAACTGGCGGACATCAGCGGCCCGGGCAGCACCGCGTAGCCAAACGCCGCTCGGTCGGTCACGATCAGCTGGCCCTTGCGCGGAATCATCACCTTGTCCAGACCCAAAAAAGCCATCGAGTCAATGCCGGCGGCCAGTACGCTGCCGCCCACGCCCGGCACGCGCCGCACGAGCATGGCGCGGTCGAGCCACAGCGTGGGCTCGTCCTGGCTGTCGAGGTCGCGCTGCTGCGCCGCGATCACCGCCACTTCCTGCTCGGTTCGGGCAAACAAGTAGGTGGGGCGGGTGTGAAACAGGTCGGTCAGGATCTCCTCGCGCACCAGTTGAGCGTAGAGGTCGCGCGCCTGGCGCGCCAGTTGCATCATCACGCCGGGGCGTTTGCTGGCCACCGACACCGCGCCATCCGAGGCACCGGTGGCGCCCGCTGACGGCGCTTGCGCATCCAGCACGGTCACTTGGGCGCCAGCGCGGCTGAGGTAAAAGGCGGTGGCAGCGCCCACGATGCCGGCGCCGATGACAACAACATGGGGAAAAGGTCGGGAGACAGGCATGTTTGGGGGTGGTTGGACTGGTCTCATTGTGGCGCCAGGCACGCGCGCCGGACTGATCTCGATGGCTTGCTGACCAGGCTCATAAAATCAGCCCGTCTGCCCGCCTTGATTGAACCCACCATGACCTTCCCCAACGCTCTCGAAAACCTCAACGTGCTGGCGCAGCACACCCTGCTGCCGCCCAGCGCGCTGCACGATGACGTGCCCGCCAGCGAACGCGCCACCCACACCGTGAGCGCAGCGCGCGCCACCGTGGTCAACATCTTGCAAGGGCGTGACCCGCGCTTGCTGGTGGTGGTGGGGCCGTGCTCGATTCACGACCTGGACGCGGCCCGGGACTACGCGCATCGCCTGAAGGCGCTGGCCAATGAACTGCAGGACCAGCTCTTCATCGTGATGCGGGTTTATTTTGAAAAGCCGCGCACCACCGTCGGCTGGAAAGGTTTGATCAATGACCCGCGCATGGACGACTCGTTCCGCATTGACGAGGGCCTGCACCTGGCGCGCCAACTGTTGGTGGACTTGAACGATATGGGGCTGCCCTGCGGCACCGAGGCGCTCGACCCGATCACACCCCAATATCTGGGCGACCTGATTGCCTGGAGCGCCATTGGTGCGCGCACCACCGAGAGCCAGACCCACCGCGAGCTGGCCAGCGGCCTGTCCTCACCCGTTGGCTTCAAGAACGGCACCGACGGCAACCTGGACGTCGCGCTCAACGCCATGTTGTCAGCGGCCCAGCCGCATACTTTTCTGGGCATCAATGGCGAGGGTCAGGTGGCTTTGACGCAAACCCGCGGCAACGCTTTTGGCCATTTGATTTTGCGCGGCGGCAGTGTCCCCAATTACGACTCGGTGGCGATTGCGCAAGCCGAGGCCGAACTCGCCCGCGCCAAGTTGCCGGTGAATATTGTGGTGGACTGCAGCCATGGCAACTCGCGAAAAAATCACACCCTGCAAAGCCTGGTGCTAAAAGATGTGGTGGGGCAGATTGTGGACGGCTGCCAATCCATCAAGGGGGTGATGCTCGAATCGAACCTGTTCGAGGGCAACCAGAAGCTGGCCGATCCCAAAGAGTTGCGCTACGGTGTGTCGATCACGGACGCCTGCCTGGGCTGGGACGCTACCGCCAGCGGGCTGCGCGACGCGGCGCAGCGGCTGCGCGCCTTGCAGCATTAAAGTGCCGCATCAAGCCGCCAGCGCGGCTTCAACGTCTTTGGCCAGACTCTCGGGCGTGTCCGTGGGGGCGTAGCGTTTGAGCACTGCGCCATCCTTGCCGACCAGGAATTTGGTGAAATTCCACTTGATCGATTTGCTGCCCAACAGGCCGGGGGCCTCGGCCGCCAACCATTGGTAGAGCGGGTGGGCACCAGTGCCGTTGACCTCGATCTTGGCCATCATCGGAAACGTGACGCCATAGTTGAGCTGGCAGAATCCGGCAATCTCGCTGTTGCTGCCCGCATCTTGCGCACCGAACTGATTGCAGGGAAAACCCAGCACCACCAGGCCCTGCTTGCCATAGCTTTCATGCAGTTTCTCGAGCCCGGCGAATTGCGGGGTAAAGCCGCAGGCACTGGCGGTATTGACGATCAACATGACCTTGCCCTTGAACTTTTTCAACGCAACGGGTTTCCCGTCGATCGACAGGACTTCAAAATGATAAGCAGTTGTCATGGCGATCCTTTAATAAACTCATCCGTGGGCTTTGTCGTTGCGGGCGATGGCCAGCAAGCGGTCGATTTCCTCATGGTGCAGCATCAGGTTGCGCGCATGCCAGCGCCGGATCAGCCACATGAAACCCGCAATCACCAGGCCAAAACCAGTGATCGCAGCAAAAGTCGGCAAACCGAGCCCGGTGGACAGGCTGTAGAGCGCGCCCAGCACCAGAATGCAGGCTTGCTCGTTGAAGTTCTGCACTGCAATCGAGCGGCCGGCGCCCATCAGGTTATGACCACGGTGCTGCAGCAGCGCGTTCATCGGCACCACCAGAAAGCCACCCAGTGCGCCCAGCAAGATCAAAAACGGCGCTGCCACCCAGACGTTGGTGATGAAGATCAGGCCGATGATCAGCAGGCCCATGACGATGCCCAGGGTGATTACGCGCGGACCGTCCTCCAGGCGCATGCGCACCGACGCCACCATCGCCCCCGCTGCCATGCCAATGGCCACCACCCCCTGCAGGGCCGACGCCTGAGTCACCGAATAACCCAGCGCGGCGGCGGCCCAGGCCAGCACGATAAAGCGCAAATTGCCCGCCACGCCCCAGATCAGCGTGGTGGCGGCCAACGAGATTTGACCCAACTTGTCGCGCCACAGGCGGGCGTTGCAGGTCCAAAAATCGGGTAGCAGGGTCAGCAGGTGCTTTGGCATCGGGCGCATCAGCCCGCCGGTCAGTGGAATGTGGGTGTTGAACCAGGCCGCCAGCAAGTACACAAAAATCAGCACGGCAATCGCGGCCTCGGCCGGGTTGTTGATGCCGGTGTCAATGCCGGGGATGTCGATGGAGAGCAAGTGCCGCGAGACATGACGCCCGACCAGCTGGCCCCCCAGCAACACGCCCAAAATGATCGAGCCAATCGTCAGCCCCTCGATCCAACCATTGGCCTTGACCAGTTGCGAGGCTGGCAACAGTTCGGTCAGGATGCCGTATTTGGCAGGTGAATAGGCCGCAGCGCCCAGGCCGACCACGGCGTAAGCCAGTAGCGGATGGGTGCCAAACAGCATGAACAGGCAACCGCCCACCTTGATGAAGTTGCTCGCCAGCATGACCCGGCCCTTGGGCATGGAGTCGGCAAAGGCGCCAACAAAAGGGGCCAGCACCACGTAAAACAGCGCGAACATGGGCACCAGGGCGGCTTGTTGCCACTGCGGAGCGTGGCTGGTGCGCAACAATTGCACGGCGGCTACAAACAAGGCGTTGTCGGCCAGCGAGCTGAAAAACTGCGCTGCCATGATGGTAAAAAAGCCGCGTTTCATCGATATTTTTGGCAACCGCTCCAAGCGGCGCTTTGAGGGTGTCTTGTCTCCAAACGGTACCGGGTTATAGCATGCCGGGGCAGTGTCAAAATCGCCCCACACGCTATTTCCCCAGATCCGCCATGCCACGTCCGATCCTCGCCACCATTCATACCGCTGCGCTGCAGCACAACCTGGCGCGCAACCGCCAGACCGCCCCTGACGCCAAAGTCTGGGCGGTGGTCAAGGCCAACGCCTATGGCCATGGCATCGAGCGCGTGTTCGACGGCCTGCGCAGCGCCGACGGCTTTGCCTTGCTTGACCTGGACGAGGCTCAACGTGTGCGCGAGTTGGGCTGGCGCGGGCCCATTTTGTTACTGGAGGGCATCTTCGAGCCGCGTGACCTGGAGCTGTGTTCACGCCTGGACTTGTGGCACACGGTGCATTGCGATGAGCAAATCGACATGCTGGCCGCCTGCAAGACCCATGTCGGCCACCGCGTGTTCTTGAAAATGAACTCCGGCATGAACCGGCTGGGCTTCACCCCGGCGCGTTACCGCAGCGCTTGGGCGCGCCTGAACGCATTGCCGCAAGTTGACGAAATCTCGCTCATGACGCATTTCAGCGACGCCGATGGGAGCCAGGGCATTGCCGCGCAAATGGCCTGTTTTTCCGAGGTCACGCGCGATCTGCCCGGCGAGCGCTCTTTATGCAACAGCGCCGCCAGCCTGCGGCACGCCGACGCGGTAGCGGCGTCTGACTGGATCCGCCCGGGCATCAGCCTCTATGGCAGCTCGCCCGATCACCCCGAGCACTCGGCCGGCGAGTGGGGCTTGCAGCCGGCCATGACTCTGGCGGCAAAAATCATCGCGGTGCAGGACATCGCGGCCGGTGCCAGCGTCGGCTATGGCTCGAAGTTTGTCGCTGACGCACCGATGCGCCTGGGCGTGGTGGCCTGTGGTTATGCCGATGGCTATCCGCGCGTTGTCCCCACCGGGACGCCGGTGCTGGTGGCGGGTGTACGCAGCCGGTTGCTTGGGCGCGTCAGCATGGACATGGTCACGGTGGATTTGACGCTTGTGCCAGAGTCCGGCATGGGCACCGAGGTAACGCTGTGGGGACGTGCGGCCAACGGCGCGGTGTTGGGCATCGACGAAGTCGCGCAAGCCGCCGACACGCTGGGCTACGAGCTAATGTGCGCGCTGGCGCAGCGGGTGCCGGTGCAGGTGGCTGACTAGCGAGGCGCCATTTTTCTTTTGAGCGTTTTCAGCAACTCGAACCACAACACGCTGACCAGCCCCAACCCTGCGGCTGCCACCAGCCAAGACAAGGGCAGGGGTTCGAACACAAACAAGCGTGCCAGCCACGGCACATAGAGCGCAAGACCCAACAGGCTCACGGCGGCCGCTACCACCCACCAGAGTGTGCGGTTGGGCACCCATAGGCTGGCCCACAGCGAGCCGGCGCGGCTGCGGTTGGAAAAAATCAGCGCCAGATTGGTGAACACCAGCACGGCAAAGGCCAGGGCGCGCGTGTTGCCTTCGGTCAACTGGGATGCGCCCCAGGCGGTGGCCAGCATCACCATGGCCAGCGCACCCAGGCCTTGCAACAGCGCAAGTCCCAGCGTCATGCCTCCGAACAGGGGCTGCTGCACATTGCGCGGCGGGTGCTGCATCACATCGGATTCGGCGGGTT
>NZ_JAQTWL010000005.1 GCF_028689295.1 Rhodoferax sp. | reverse complement strand
ACACTCCGGGGGCCCCATCAACGTGTGCCTATTTGGTATTGCTGCGCGTAGAGATTGCCCGTTTCACCCGAACTTAATCGGCTCGTCTCTGTTGCTCTGATCCTCACCTTGTACCCGGGGCTTGCGCCCCGGGCTTTCAGTGGACAGCCGTTAGCTGCTACGCTGCCCTATGCAGTCCGGACGTTCCTCCAGTGCTCTGTTTCCAGAATTGCACCAGCGGCAGTCTGGCGGGCTTCACGCGCCGATTATCGCGGCTGAACCTGGCTTACTGCACGGGCTTCTAAGCTTATGCCCAAAACAATCGATCAAGTAGTTCAAAATGCTTGCTCAATCAATTCGAGGAGCTCCGCATGAAAGCCGACAACGTCCTGCAAACCATTGGCAACACGCCGCACATCCGCATCAACCGCCTGTTTGGCGACACGCACCGGGTGTGGGTCAAGTCCGAGCGAGGCAACCCCGGCGGCTCCATCAAGGACCGCATTGCCCTGGCCATGGTCGAGGCCGCTGAAGCCTCCGGCGTGCTCAAGCCCGGCGCGACCATCATCGAGCCGACCTCGGGCAACACCGGCGTGGGGTTGGCACTAGTGGCCGCAGTCAAAGGCTACCAACTCATTTTGGTGATGCCTGACAGCATGAGCGTTGAGCGCCGCCGACTGATGCTGGCCTATGGCGCCAGCTTCGACTTGACGCCGCGTGAAAAGGGCATGAAAGGTGCCATTGCCCGGGCCGAAGAACTGGTGGCCGCCACACCGGGAAGCTGGATGCCGCAGCAGTTCGAGAACCCGGCCAACATTGACGCGCATGTGCGCACCACGGCGCAAGAAATCCTGGCGGACTTTCCCGATGGCATCGACGTGCTCATCACCGGCGTCGGCACTGGCGGCCACCTGACGGGCGTGGCGCAGGTGTTGAAAGCCAAATGGCCCAAGCTGAAAGTGTTTGCGGTCGAGCCCGTGGCCTCGCCGGTGATCTCGGGCGGCACTCCGGGGCCGCACCCGATCCAGGGCATCGGTGCCGGCTTCGTTCCGAAAAACCTGCACGCTGAGTTGCTCGACGGCGTGATCCAGGTCGATGCCGAACCGGCACGCGAATTCGCCCGCCGCAGTGCCCGCGAAGAAGGCCTGCTGGTAGGCATTTCCAGCGGCGCCACGCTGGCCGCCATTGCGCAAAAGCTGCCCGAACTGCCCGCCGGCTCAACCGTGCTGGGCTTCAATTACGACACCGGCGAGCGATATTTGTCGGTAGAAGGCTTTCTGCCGGTCTGATCGTCCACACGCCCTGAGATATCGCCGGTTGCCCTTGGGCAGCCCGTAAAATGCGCAGCTTCTGCTTGATAAACACAAGCCCAACCAGCCCGCACAATGATCCGACTCTCTGAACTCAAGCTCGCGCTTGACCACACGCCTGACAACCTCAACGCGCTGATATTGCAAACGCTGGCGCTCCAATCGGCGGAACTGGCCGAGTGGCACATTTTCAAACGCAGTTTCGATGCCCGCAAAGCCCAGGTGAAGGTGGTTTATATCGTCGATGTGGCACTGGCCAAACCGGAGCAGGAAGCTACTTTGCTACAGCAGCACGCGGGCAACCCGCACATCGTTGCCACACCCGACATGACCTACCGGCTGGTGGCGCGGGCCCCGTTTGATTTAGCGCTGCGCCCGGTGGTGGTGGGTTTTGGCCCCTGCGGGATTTTTGCTGCGCTGATATTGGCCCACATGGGCTTCAAGCCGATCGTGCTGGAGCGTGGCAAAAAGGTTCGCGAACGCACCCGGGACACCTGGGGACTTTGGCGCAAACACGTGCTCAACCCCGAAAGCAATGTGCAGTTTGGCGAGGGCGGCGCCGGCACGTTTTCCGACGGCAAACTGTGGAGCCAGATCAAGGACCCGCGCCATTTGGGGCGCAAGGTGATGCAGGAGTTCGTCAACGCCGGCGCGCCGCCAGAAATTCTGGTGGAGTCGCACCCGCACATCGGCACCTTCAAGCTGGTCAAGGTGGTGGAAAACCTGCGCGCCCAGATCATCGCGCTGGGCGCTGACATCCGCTTTGAGCAGCGCGTGACCGACGTGCTGGTGGAAGACGGCGCGCAGGGCCGGCACCTGCGCGGCCTCACCGTGCTGGACCAGGCTACTGGACAGTCGTATGAGATGCGCGCTGACCAAGTGGTGATGGCGCTGGGCCACAGCTCGCGCGACACCTTTGCAATGCTACATGAGCGCGGCGTGACGGTGGATGCCAAGCCGTTCTCGGTGGGTTTTCGCATCGAGCACCCGCAAAGCGTGATCGACCGCGCCCGCTGGGGCCGCCACGCCGGCCACCCCAGCCTGGGCGCGGCCGACTACAAGCTGGTGCACCATGCCAGCAACGGCCGCGCGGTCTATAGCTTTTGCATGTGCCCCGGTGGCATGGTGGTGGCGGCCACCAGCGAGCCTGGCCGCGTGGTGACCAACGGCATGAGCCAGTATTCACGCAACGAGCGCAACGCCAATGCGGGCATGGTGGTGGGCATCGAGCCCGCTGACTTTTGCCAGGACCAAGCGGCTTTTGTGCAGGCCTTTGGCGCTTTAGCCGGCCCGCGCTATGCGGAAGAAGCCGAGCGCATCAAAGTTACAAAGCCGGGCGCCACGCACCCGCTGGCGGGCATCAACCTGCAGCGCCAGCTCGAATCCGGCGCTTATGTGCTGGGCGGCGGCAACTACGAGGCACCCGGGCAACTGGTGGGCGACTTCATCGAGGGCAAGGCATCAACCACTCTTGGCTCAGTGCTGCCGTCCTACCAACCGGGCGTGAAACTGGGCGACCTGCACCCCGCCCTGCCGCATTACGCCATTGCCGCGCTGCGCGAGGCGCTGCCCGCCTTTGGCCAGAAGATCAGGGGCTTCGACATGCCGGATGCAGTGCTGACCGGCGTGGAAACCCGCACCTCGTCACCGCTGCGTATGCCGCGCGGCGATGATTTCCAAAGTGTCAATACCCGGGGCTTGTACCCGGCGGGTGAAGGCGCGGGTTATGCGGGCGGGATTTTGTCGGCGGGGGTCGATGGCATCAAGGTGGCCGAGGCGCTGGCGCGCAACGTCAACTCGCGCGCTTGAACAAGGCCAGCAGCGAGCCGGCCAGCACAAACAGGGTGCCAAAAATGCGGTTCATGGCGCGGATGTGCGACGGCTCTTTCAAGGCGCCCAGCACCCGGGAAGCCAGCGCCGTGTAGCCCGCCATGACCACCATATCGGTGAAGGCCAGCGTGGCGCCAATGATGAGGTATTGAGCAAACAGCGGCTGGCTCAGGTTGATGAACTGCGGCACCACCGCCAGCAGGAACACCGTGCCCTTGGGGTTGACGACGTTGATCATCCAGGCCTTGAGGATCAAGGTGCGCCTGCTCACAACCGCGCCCGTGTCCGACAGCGCCACCATGGGCCGTGCCGGGGCGCGCCACTGCGCAATGCCCAGCCACACCAGATAGGCCACGCCCAACCACTTGACCACCGTGAACGCGGTCGCGGAGGTGGAAATCAGCGCTCCCAGGCCGACCCCCACAATCAACAGTTGCGACCAGATGCCCAGCACCAGGCCAAAAACGGTGACGTAGCCATACCTGAAGCCGTGATTCAGGCCAGCGCTCATCGACGCAATCGCGCCCGGTCCGGGCGAAATGCTGATGGCCCAGGAAGCGGCAAAAAAAGTGAGCCAGGTGGCGAGTTCCATTAGCCGAGTTTAGCTTTCAGCCCTGCGCGTTTTGCAGCGCGGCAATGCGGTCTTCGATCGGCGGATGGGTCGAAAACAATTTGCCGATGCCACCGGTAATGCCGAAAGCAGCCACGCTCTTGGGCAGTTCCCCGGGCTGAAAGCCGCCAAGGCGGGCCAGTGCGTTGATCATGGGCTGGCGCCGTCCCATCAATTGGGCGGCACCGGCGTCGGCGCGGAACTCGCGGTGGCGGCTGAACCAGGCCACCACCATGGCAGCGGCAAAACCCAGCACGATGTCAAGCACGATGGTGGTCACCATGTAGCCGATGCCGGGGCCGCTGGAGCGCTCGTTGCCCTTGTTCAAAAAGCTGTCGATGGCATACGCGATAACGCGGCTCAGGAACACCACAAAGGTGTTCATCACGCCCTGAATGAGCGTCATGGTGACCATGTCGCCGTTGGCGACGTGGGCGATCTCGTGGCCGATGACGGCCTCGATTTCTTCATGTTTCATGCCGGCTAGCAAACCGGTGCTGACCGCCACCAGCGCCGAGTTCTTGAAGGCCCCGGTGGCAAAGGCATTGGGCGCGCCCTCAAAAATACCGACCTCGGGCATGCCGATGCCGGCTTTGTCGGCGAGCTTGCGCACGGTCTCGACAATCCAGGCTTCATCAACATTGGCCGGCTGGTTGATGATGCGCACGCCCGCGGTCCACTTGGCCATGGGCTTGCTGATCAGGAGCGAAATGATGGCGCCGCCAAAGCCGATCACCAGCGCAAAACCCAACAGCGCGCCGAGGTCCAGACCACTGGCGGTAAGGTAGCGGTTGACCCCCAGCAAACTTGCCACCGTGCCGAGCACAGCCACCACCAGCACATTGGTCAAAACAAATAAAAAAATGCGTTTCATGATTTCCTTTTCACCGAATCAAACGGAATCCCCGTTCATGGCAGCGAATGGTAGTGGTGAAACCCCGAAATTCAAGGCCGGTTGCGCTTAATTCCCCACGTCAAGTGCCTATTTGACGGCCGCCTTGATCATCAAGCCGTCAAGCCCATGGCGTCCAATGCGCCCGTGAGGTGCGCCACGCTGCGGTCCGCGTTGTGAAGTTTTTCCAGGCCGAACAGTCCGACGCGGAAAGTCGAAAAATCAGCAGGCTCGTCACACTGCAGCGGCACGCCGGCGGCGGTTTGCAGGCCGAGCGCCAGGAATTTTTTGCTGTTCTGGATGTCGGCATCGGTGGTGTAGCTCACCACCACACCGGGGGCCTTGAAACCCTCGGCGGCCACGCTCTTGATGCCGCGGCTCTCAAACAGGGCGCGAACCTTGGCGCCCAGCGCCGCCTGCTCGGCCTTGACCTTCTCAAAACCGTAGGCACGGGTTTCCTCCATGACCTCGCGCAGGCGCATGAGCGCATCGGTCGGCATGGTGGCGTGGTAGGCGTGGCCACCCTTCTCGTAGGCTTCCATGATCTGCAGCCACTTTTTTAAATCGCAGGCAAAGCTGGTGCTGGTGGTGGCGTCGATGGTAGCGCGGGCCCTGCTACTCAACATGACCATGGCGCAGCAGGGCGAGCCGCTCCAGCCTTTTTGTGGCGCGCTCACCAGCACATCGACGCCGGTGGCTTCCATGTTGACCCACATGGCGCCCGAGGCAATGCAGTCGAGCACAAAGAGGCCGCCGACTTCATGCACCGCGTCAGCCACCGTTTTCAGATAGTCGTCGGGCAGGATCATGCCGGCAGCGGTTTCGACGTGCGGGGCAAACACCACATCGGGCTTTTTGGCGCGGATAGTGGCGACCACCTCGTCCACCGGGCAGGGAATCCACGGCGCCTGCTTGTCGTCGCCAACGCGACGCGCCTTGAGCACGGTCGATTCCGAGGGAATACTGCCCATGTCGAAAATCTGCGTCCAGCGGTAGCTGAACCAGCCGTTGCGGATCACCAGGGTTTTTTTGCCGGTGGCAAACTGGCGCGCCACGGCTTCCATGCCAAAGGTGCCGCTGCCCGGCACCAGCACCGCCGATTGAGCGTGATAGACCTCTTTGAGAATGCGCGAGATGTCGGTCATCACGCCCTGAAAGCGCTTGGACATGTGGTTGAGCGCACGGTCGGTATAAACCACCGAAAACTCAAGCAGACCATCAGGGTCGATGTTGGGAAGAAGTCCGGGCATGAAAAGCGCTCCTGTGAGTGTGATTTGAATGGGCCCCAGCTTAGCATGAGCCAGTGAGCTTGAACATCCGAAACAACCCGCTTTTCAGGTCAACGTCTCGCAGCTTGTGAATGAACTTGGTCGTTATCGTCATGTTCCGGGTCGTCTCAAGCCTTGGGATCGCGCGGTCAGCCACGCCAGCAGCTAAATGTCGCTGGTCAAGTCTGCACTTCTCGCGATTTGAACCAGCCAGTCCAGAAAAATTTGCGTGGCCGGCGGGTTGTCGCCGCCGTCAGGGCGCACCAGGTAATAAGCGCGCTGATTCGCCAGGGGGCGGTCGCAGGCCACCACCAGGTCGCCGCGCGCCAGCTCGTCGGCGATCAGCAGGCGTGGCACCAGTGCCAGGCCCAGGCCGTGAACGGCAGCGGCCACCGTCATTGAAAACTGCTCGAAACGTGCGCCAGACAGTGCCTGCGGCACGGCGACACCTTGCGCCTCGAACCACTGCCGCCAGGCGTCGGGGCGGGTGCTTTGCTGCAACAAGGGCAGCGCCGCGATGGCTTCGGGCGACAGGCCGGCCTGCCCTTTAAGCAGGCTGGGATGGCACACCGGCAGCACCACCTCGTCAAGCAATTTCACCGCCCGGGTGCCGGCCCACTGGCTGACCTGCGCGGGCGTGCCGGCAAACAGCGCGCAGTCAAACGGCGTGTCGGCGAACATGAAGGGGCGGGTGCGCGTCTCGATGTGCACGGTGAGATCGGATTGAACTCTTTTCAGCTCAGGCAGCCGCGGAATCAGCCAGCGCGTGGCAAAGGTGGGCACGGCGGCCAGATGCAACACGCTGCCACGCCCCTGCGTGCTCATCACGTCGAGCGTGTCCTGCTCCAGCGCCTGCAGCCGAATGGCCACCTGCGCGGCGTAGTCGCGCCCGCGCTCGGTGAGCGTGACGCCATGGCGGGTGCGCTTGAACAGCGCCACGCCGACAAATTCTTCCAGCGCGGTGAGTTGGCGCGACACCGCGCCTTGCGTGAGCGCCAGTTCTTGCGCCGCGCGCGTGTAGCTCTGGTGGCGGGCCGCAGCCTCGAAGCAGGCCAGGGCTTGAAAGGACGGAATTTTGCGGCGCATGGTGCGGCCATCATAGACACAAACGCCCGCGCGGCGCCCGTCGGGCTGGCCGCGACCTGCAGACGGTAAGATGCAGCCGTTTTGACAGGCAATTTCTCATGTTGACAAAAAGTAACCCTCATGCACGCTGAATCCGAACCCCGGCTTGCCGGGCCCGGGCCTTCGGATACTGTGGTGCTCTCCGTTGTGATCCCGCTCTACAACGAACGCAGCGTGCTGCCCTTGCTGTACGAACGCCTGACCCGTGTGTTGCAACCGCTGGCCATCCGCTATGAACTGGTGCTGGTGGATGACGGCAGCCATGACGACAGCGGCATTTATCTGCTGGAGTTGGCCGCCAGCCACCCCGAGGTCAAGGCCGTTCGTCTGAGCCGCAATTTTGGCAAGGAAGCCGCGCTGACCGCAGGCCTGGATTTGTCGGTGGGCGAGGCGGTGGTGGTGCTCGATGCCGATTTGCAGGATCCGCCCGAGCTCATTGAGCAAATGCTGGCGGCGTTCCATGCCGGCTCCGACATCGTCTGCATGAAGCGGCGCTCGCGCGCGGGCGAGTCCTGGCACAAGCGGCTCAGCGCCCATCTGTTTTACCGCCTGCTCAACATTCTGAGCCACATCGAGATACCCGCCGATACCGGTGACTTCCGCTTGATGAGCCGGCGTGCCGTCGATGCGCTGAAGCAGCTGCCTGAGCGCAATCGCTACATGAAGGGCCTGTTTGCCTGGGTTGGCTACCCCACCCACGTGATCGAATACGACCGCGACGAACGCGCTGCCGGCAACACCAAATGGAATGCTCTGAAACTGTTCGGGCTGGCGTTCGAGGGCATTACCTCGTTTTCGGTGACGCCCTTGCGCTGGGCCACCGTGATGGGGCTGATCGGCGCGCTGGTCGGCCTGTCGTTCGGCTTCTGGATTGTGGTGGATGCCTTGCTGCATGGCAACCCGGTGGGTGGCTACCCGTCGTTGATCGCCGTGATCACCTTTTTGGGTGGCGTGCAATTGCTGTCGATTGGCGTGGTGGGCGAATATGTGGGGAAAACCTATTTCGAGACCAAACAGCGCCCGCTGTACGTGCTGCGCGATGTGGTGCAAAGCCCGCGGGCAGCAGCAGTCCAGCCCACAACAGGTCAGGATACCGCCCATGCGCCTTCGGCTTAGCCCATGGTGGTGGGCTTTGGGCGCGATATTGGGTTTGCGCCTTGCCAGCATGGCATGGATGCCGCTGGCGGGCACATCCGAGCCGCGCTACGCCGAGGTGGCGCGACTGATGGCGCTCAGGGGCGACTGGATCACACCCTGGTTTACCCCTGAGCTCCCTTTTTGGGGCAAACCGCCACTGTCGTTCTGGACCGAGGCGATCGCATTCAAGTTATTGGGTGTCACGGAATTTGCCGCGCGGCTGCCGTCCTGGCTCGCCACGCTGGGCGGCATGGCCTTGCTGTTTGTCTATGCGCGCGCCTATTTCGGCGAGCGCATCGCACGGGGGGCGCTGCTGATTTATGTCAGCTGCGCGCTGGTCTTCATGGCCGCCGGCGCGGTGCTGACCGACCCCTTTCTGGCGCTGGCCACCACCTGGGCCATGGTGGCGCTGGCCATGTCGACCAAAGCGCCCGGCCCCGCCTGGCGCTACGGTTTTTTTGTGGCGTTGGCGCTTGGCCTGCTGGCCAAGGGGCCGCTCATGCTGGTGCTGGTGGCCGGGCCAATGGTGCCACTGGCCATGTTCTACCCCAGCCTGAGGGAGTCGTTCAAACGCCTGCCCTGGGCTTCCGGGCTGGCCCTGATGCTGCTCCTGAGCGTGCCCTGGTACCTGCTGGCCGAGCAAAAAACCCCTGGTTTCCTGAACTACTTTCTGGTGGGCGAGCATTTTTTGCGTTTCATCGATTCCGGCTGGACGGGTGATTTGTATGGCGTGGCGCACAAGCGGATGAAAGGAGCCATCTGGGGCGAGGTGCTGGTGGCGTCTTTTCCCTGGGGGCTGGTGGCGCTGGCCATGCTGCTGAGGCACTTGCTCAACCCGATGCAAAGGGCGGCCCTGTGGCAGACCCGGCACGACCCCGACAAGGCATATTTGCTCGCCTGGGCCTTGTTCACGCCAATATTTTTTACCGTTTCAGGCAACATCCTGTGGACCTACGTGCTGCCCGCGCTGGCAGCCTTCAGCGTCTTGATGGCGCTGGCGCTTGACACGGCTGCATTCACCCGCAAGCCGGGCCAGCGCCTGCGCTTGTCCCTGACCTGGCTGATGCCGCTGCTCGTGACAGGCTACACCGCAGTGGTCACGCTGCAACCTCAACTGCTCAATACCGAGAAGCATCTGGTGGCCTACGCCATGCAGCGCAGGCAAGCCGGCGAACCACTGGTGTATCTGGACCACGTGCCGTTTTCTGCCACGTTTTATTCGCGCGGGCAGGTCGGCGTCGTCACGTTAAAAGACTTGGGCCAGATGAGCGGCCGTACCGCTGGCTTGTATCTGGCGCTGCCGAAAAACAATCTGGGCGAGTTGTCACAAGCCTTGAATCAGCCGCTGGCGCCCCTGTTCGAAAGCTCGGAACATGTGTTGACATTGATCCCGGGTGCGCCATCGGGCAAGTGACCCGCGGCAGGCTGGGATTCCTGCAAAAAGCTCTTGATATACCCCAGGCGCATACCACAACTACTTAATTGCACTACTCCTGTCATTGCGATACGCAAGTGAAGCAATCCACGATTTCCGGACTGCATAGACTGCCGCGCTACGCTCGCAGTGACAAAATCACTTTTGAAGTTCAAAGCATTGATCCTAAAGGTATGAGTATTCCTCAATTCATTGTGATGATTAATCGTTTGTCTGGCGCCCATCCGGACGCTAACATGCGTCATCTGAATACTTAATGGAGAACCTCATGGCCCACGCACGCTTCAATTGGCAAGATCCCTTTTTGCTCGAACAACAACTCACCGACGACGAGCGCGCCATCAAGGAGGCCGCCGCCGCCTACTGCCAGGACAAGCTGCAACCGCGCGTGATCGAGGCCTTTCGCAAGGAGCAAACCGACCCGGCCATCTTCCGCGAGATGGGTGAGCTGGGCCTGCTCGGGCCCACGATTCCCGAGCAGTACGGCGGCCCCGGCCTGAACTACGTGGCCTACGGCCTGATTGCGCGCGAGGTCGAGCGCGTGGACAGCGGCTACCGCTCGATGATGAGTGTGCAAAGCTCGCTGGTGATGGTGCCGATTTTTGAGTTCAGCAATGAAGCGACCAAACAAAAGTACCTGCCCAAATTGGCCACCGGCGAGTGGATCGGCTGCTTCGGCCTGACCGAACCCAACCACGGCAGCGACCCGGCCAGCATGCTGAGTCGCGCGGTGAAGGTACCCGGCGGCTACAAACTGTCAGGCAGCAAGATGTGGATTTCCAACAGCCCGATTGCCGACGTGTTTGTGGTCTGGGCCAAAGAGGTGTCAGAGTCCGGCGCGGTCGGCCCGATCCGCGGCTTTGTGCTCGACAAGGGCGCGGCCGGCTTGAGCGCCCCGGCGATTCACGGCAAGGTGGGTTTGCGCGCCAGCATCACCGGCGAGATCGTGATGGACGGCGTGTTTTGCCCAGAAGAAAACGCCTTCCCCGAGGTGCAGGGCCTCAAGGGCCCGTTTACCTGCCTGAACAGCGCGCGTTACGGCATTGCCTGGGGCGCCCTGGGCGCCGCCGAAGACTGCTGGTTCCGCTCACGCCAGTACGTGATGGACCGCCAGCAATTCGGCCGCCCGCTGGCCGCCAATCAGCTGATACAAAAGAAGCTCGCCGACATGCAAACCGAAATCGCACTCGGCCTGCAAGGTTGCCTGCGCCTGGGCCGCATGAAGGACGAAGGCACGGCGTCGGTGGAGATCACCTCGATCTTGAAGCGCAATTCCTGCGGCAAGGCGCTCGACGTGGCCCGCATGGCGCGCGACATGATGGGCGGCAACGGTATCAGCGACGAGTTTGGCGTGGCACGGCATCTGGTGAACCTTGAAGTGGTCAACACCTACGAAGGCACGCACGACATCCATGCGCTGATTCTGGGCCGCGCGCAGACCGGCATTCAGGCGTTCAATTAATTGGGGTCCAATTAATTGGGGTCAGATTCCAATTAATTTCGATTTTGGGACTATTTGTTGGAAGCACGTTAGTCTGTGGGGCAGTGAGTTGGGTATTGGCGGCTGCCTCAGCCTTAGCTCGCACAGCCAGTCACAAGTTACCAGCACATCAACCGCAACGAATGAACCTTGGCTCAAACACCAAAATGACAGCAAAACCAGCCGCCCTCTCCCATCTCAAAGTCCTCGACCTTTCCCGCGTGCTCGCCGGCCCTTGGTGCACCCAGATGCTGGCTGACCTGGGCGCGGATGTGGTCAAGGTGGAACGCCCTGGCGCAGGAGACGACACGCGCCACTGGGGGCCGCCATTCCTCAAGGATGCGCAAGGCAACGACACAACTGAGGCCACTTATTTCACCGCCTGCAACCGCAACAAGCGCGCCATCACCCTCGACATGGCGCAACCCGAGGGCCAGGCGCTGATCCTCAAGATGGCGGCACAAAGCGACGTGCTGGTGGAGAACTTCAAGGTTGGCGGGCTGAAGCAATACGGGCTCGATTACGAGAGCCTGAAAGCTGTCAACCCGCGGCTGATTTACTGCTCGGTCACCGGTTTTGGTCAGCACGGACCCTACGCCGAGCGCGCCGGCTACGACCTGATGATCCAGGCCATGAGCGGGCTGATGAGCATCACCGGCCACGCGGACGGCGAGCCCGGCGGCGGCCCGATGCGAATGGGGGTGGCGCTGGTCGACGTGCTCACCGGCATCTACGCCTGCAGCGCCATTCTGGCGGCCGTCGAGGTTCGCCACCGCACGGGCGAGGGCCAGCACATCGACATGGCGCTGCTCGACGTGGGCATGGCGGTGTTGGCCAACCAGGCGGCAGGCTTTTTGAACACCGGCCGTGTGCCGCAGCGCCAGGGCAATACCCACCCCAGCCTGGCGCCGTACCAGACCTTTGAAACGCTGGACGGCAGCATGCTGTTGGCGGTCGGCAACGACGGCCAGTTTGCGCGCTTTTGCGATGCCGCCGGCCACCCGGAATGGGCGAAAGATGCGCGTTTTGCCAGCAACACGCTGCGTGTCAAACACCGCGATGTTTTGATTCCGACCCTGCAGGCTGTCACGCGTACGCGAAGCACTGCGCAATGGATTGCGCTGCTCGAAGACAAGGCGGTGCCCTGCGGCCCGATCAACGACATGGGTCAGGCCTTTGCCGACGGCCAGGTGCAGGCGCGCGGTTTAAGGGTGGATCAGGCCGTCACCAGCAGCCAGCCTACAGCCGGCGCGGTGACATCGATCGCCACGGTGGCCAGTCCGCTGCGCCTGATGGCGACGCCGCCAGTGCTGCGTCGTCCGCCACCTGCTTTGGGCGAGCACACCGATGAGGTGCTGGCTGAATTGGGCCTGGATGCCACACAAGTGGCGCGCTTGCGCCAGCGCGGGGTGGTTTGATCAATTCACCCCCCAAACATAGGACTCCATCAACAGCACGCCGTAAGTGATGTCCCCGGCAATCACTTGCGCTGCTTCCCGCTCATGGCTGGCGCCCAGCGCCACCAGCAAGGGCAAAAAGTGCTCTTGCGTGGGGTGGGCGCGTTCGGCATGCGGTGCCAGACGACGGTAGTCCAGCAGCGCATCGGCATCGGCACGGGTCACGGCTTGGCGTATCCAGTGGGCGAATTCGACGGCGTAAGCCACGGCGGATGCAGCGGGTGGCTGAAGATCGTACAGGTTGTGCGTCAAACTGCCTGAGCCGACGATCACCACGCCACGCTCGCGCAGGGGCGCCAAAGCACGGCCGAGCGCCAGCGCCCCGGCGGTGTCCAGACTGTGCGGCAGTGAGACCTGAAAAACAGGAATATCAGCCTTGGGCAGCAAATGCAACAGCGGCACCCAGGCGCCGTGGTCCAAGCCACGCTGCGCCTCTGTAGTGACCGGCCAACCTGACTGCGTCAACAATTGCATCGCCTCCAGGGCCAACTCGGGCTGACCCGGCGCCGGGTACTGCAACTGGTACAGCGCAGCCGGGAAGCCGCCAAAGTCGTGAATGGTCTCAGGCCTGGGTGTGGCCAAGACCTGCAACTCACGGGTTTGCCAGTGTGGCGATACCACCAGCACGGCCTTGATGCCAGTGAGTTGTTCACCCAGGGCATGCAGATTGGCGCCCAGTTGCCCGGGTTCCAGGGCGAACGTGGGTGCGCCATGCGAAATAAAGAATACGGGAGCTGAATGCGGGCTGTGTGTCATGTCGCTGTTCATGTTGATCAAAGCAAAAGTGGCACTCAGTATGCAAGAACACGGATTTTCAACGTTGAAAATATTCGAACTTCAACGTTAATCAGATTGAATCCATTTGGATCAACCGAACTCTAAACTTCTTTCCATCGCATCAGAGCTGAAGCCTGACAAACATCTTCCGGAGAAGTTTTTGAACCCACCCCTGTCTCCTCGATCACCGCAAGCCACACGCTACAGCACGGCAGCCATCGTGTTGCACTGGCTGCTGGCGCTGGTGATCGTGGCCATGTTCGTCGTCGGCGTGTACATGACCGACCTGCCGTTTTCGCCGCAGCGCCTGAAACTCTATAACTGGCACAAATGGGCTGGCGTGACGTTTTTGGCGCTCACTGTGTTGCGCCTGCTGTGGCGCGCCACGCACCGCCCGCCGGCCCTGCCCGCAGCCATTGTGCAAGCCATGCCAAGCTGGCAAAACCGCGCTTACCATGCCACGCATCATCTGATGTACCTGTTGTTTCTTGCCGTGCCGCTGATGGGCTGGGCCTACAGTTCGGCGGCCGGTTTCCCGATCGTCTGGTTCGGACAGATCCCATTGCCAGACTTGCTTCCGCCCGACAAGGAGTTGGCCGAGCTGATCAAGCCGCTGCATAAAGTGCTGGCGCTGGCACTGATGGCGCTGGCTGGACTGCACATCGCCGCCGCACTGAAACACCAATGGGTGGACCGTGACGGACTGCTGTCGCGCATGCTGCCTGGCAGGGTTTGGTAACCCCTATTCACCATTTTTTGGAGTCCCCGGATGAAACCTCTTCATTTTGTCCCTGCATTGCTCGCGGCCGCACTAGCCGCAGTCGCCCTGCCCGCCGTCGGACAGCAGAAGCTTCTGCCCGCCCAGAGCGACATTGCTTTCGAGATCAAACAAATGGGCGTGCCGGTGCTGGGGCACTTCAAAAAATTCGACGCCCAAGTAGACTTTGACGCCGCCAAACTCGCCACCAGCAAGGTAACATTCACCGTGGACATTGGCAGCGCCACGCTGGGCTCGCTCGAGATGGATCACGAGTTGCCCAAGGCCACCTGGTTCAACGCCGCCCAATTCCCGCAGGCCCGCTTCACCTCCTCGGCCTTCAAGGCGCTGGGCGGGGCCAAGTACGAGGTGGCCGGCAAACTCGCCATCAAGGGCCAGACGCGCGATGTGACGGTGCCGCTGGCCATGACACAAAGCGGCGCGGTGACCACGGCCACGGGCATGCTGCCGATCAAACGGCTGGCTTTCAAAATTGGCGACGGCGAATGGACCGACACCTCGATGGTGGCCGATGACGTGCAGGTCAGATTCAAGCTGGCCTTGAGCGGGCTGCCCAAGATGCCCTGATTGAATTTGTTCAAGTTTTTTACTTCTCCCTTCCCCTTCCCTTAACCTTTCCACTGGAGTTTTCCATGCGTTCTAATGTTATTGCTGCGGCTGCCCTGGCCCTGCTCGCGGGCATGTCCCAAGCCCAGGCGGCCAACTACGCCATCGACCCGTCGCACACCTACGTGACCTTCGAGATCGGCCACTTCGGCACCTCGACCAACCGCGGTCGTTTCGACAAAAAAGAAGGCAAGGTGGAATTCGACCGCGCCGCCAAAACCGGCAAGGTCGAGATCGCGATCGACACCGCATCTGTCAACACCGGCTTTTCCAAGTTCAATGAACACCTGCAAAGCGCCGACCTGTTCGACTCGGCCAAGTACCCCAGCGTCACGTTTGTTTCCGACAAATTCAGCTTCAGCAGCGACAAGCTGACCGGCGTGACCGGCAAGTTGACGCTGCTGGGCAAGACCCAGCCGGTCACGCTCAAGGCTGTTAACTTCAATTGTTATGAAAATCCCATGCTCAAACGCGAAGTGTGCGGCGGAGACTTCGAGACCTCCATTGACCGCACCCAGTTCGGCATGAACTACGGCATCGACTGGGGCTTCCCCAAGAACGTGCGCCTGCTGATCCAGGTGGAAGCGGTCAAACAGTAAGCGCGCACACCTCGCGCCCGAAGGATTCCACCTTGTTCCAGTCGGTGAACTCCACCACCGCCTTGGGGTCGGTGGGGCCTTTGGTGATGAGCATGATGAAGCGGATCATCTGGCGATCGATGAAACCATAACGAGGGTAGTCAAGCTTGCCGGCGAACACCGCCGTCAGGGCCGGTTTCCAGGCAACACTTTTCAGGAACTTGCGGCAATAGGGGTTGGTTTCAGGGGTGTTCTTGTCGGGTTTGCGCGCCACAATGTTGACCGAAAAAAAGGCGCTCGGGCGGCTCTCCAGCAGCGCCTGATGCCGGTTGATGAACTCGGCCACCAGCGGCTGGTGGTGGCCGTAGCGGATGCTGGCGCCGACCACGATGCGGTCGAAACTGGCCAGATCGAGCGCATCGGCTTGCGCCAACAGGATTACTGTGACCTGGCTGCCCAACGCTTCCATCACCTGCTGCAGCCGCTGGCAAATGCGAAGCGTGTGGCCATCGGTGGTGGCATAGGTGATCAGGGTGCGTTGAGCAGCGGGAGCGTTCATGAGGAGACCTATCAGTTACAAAGGATGCTCAGTGTAGAACTTGCCGCCGTGGTAGAGCAATGGTGCGACGCCGCTGCGGTGCGCGCAATGTTCCACTTCACCGACAAAAATCACATGGTCGCCCTCTGTGTAGCGGCTGCGGTTAAAACACTCGAAAGTGGCCACGGCACCCGCCAGCAGGGGCGCACCACAGGCGCCATTGACGAAATCGACATCGGCAAAACGGTCCACGCCGCGGCTGGCAAAGCGCTGCGCCAGTGCCTGCTGGTCTGCCGCCAGAATGTTGATGGCGTAGTGCGAGCCCTTGCGAAAGGCCTCCATCGAGGAGGCGGCCTGCGACAGGCTCCACAGCACCAGCGGCGGACTCAGCGACACCGAATTGAACGAGTTGGCGGTCAGGCCAATCAGATGGCCATCACGGGCGCGCGCCGTGACGATCGTGACGCCGGTGGCGAACATGCCCAGGGCGGTGCGAAATTCTGCGCTGGAAAAAACGGGGGGGCGGGCGCTCAGGCGCTGTGCGGTCAAAGACATCCGCTGGAATTTAACCGATATCGCATAAACGCAAACGGCGAGCGGGCAATATCGATCCTATTCGCTTGTGTTTCAGCGCAAGCACAATTCTGATGACGATGGAAAATCTTCATTGCGATTTCATTTGTATAAATAAAATTTATCTTGCCATTTGATCAGAATAGCAAGCGAGTTCGGAGCCCTTCGGGGCTCCTTTTTTATGTTTGCTCGCTATTGGGCAGGCGCTGCAGCTGCAGCTGCGCCAGCGCGCTGTAAAGCGGCACGCACAGCAGGCGCGAAACACCGCTGGCCACCACGGCAGTGGCCATCAGGCTCAGCACCAGTTCATGACCCGCCACCATCTCCATGACGATGATGAACGAGGTTAGCGGCGCCTGCGTGACAGCGGCCAAAAAACCCACCATGCCCAGAGCGATCAGGGTGGGCGCGTTGGCATAGTTCATGAACTGCGCCAGGTCGTTGCCCAAGGCGCCGCCGATGGACAAAGCCGGGGCAAAGATGCCGCCGGGCACACCGGCCCAAGCGGTGATCCAGGTGGCTATGAACTTGAGCAGCACGTAAATTGGCGAGGTGTCGTCGTTGCCTTCGAGCATGGCGCGGCTGTGCGCGTAACCGGTGCCAAAGGTGTCACCGTGGCTGACCAGCCCGATGACGGCAACCGACAAGCCGCAAGCGGCGGCAAAAGCCACGGGGCTGCGCTTGCGCCAGCGGCTGAAACGGTCGCCGGATTCGCCCCGGATCGACACCAGCAGCACCCTCGCAAACAAGCCACCGGCCAAACCGCTGAGCACCGCCACCGCCAGCCCCGGCAGCAGCAGCGCCATGCTCAGGTTTTGCACCTTGATGACACCAAAATAGGTGGCGTTGCCGTAGATCGACACGGCCATCAAACCGCTCAGCACAATGGCCGCGAGCAGCAGACCGCTGGAGCGCTGCTCGGGTTTGCGCGACAACTCTTCAATGGCGAACATGACACCGCCCAGCGGTGTGTTGAAGGCCGCAGCGATTCCGGCGGCGCCGCCGGCCATCATCAGGCCGTGCTCCGACACCTGCGACTTGTCGGGCAACCAGCGCCGCGCATGGTGCATGACACCGGCGGCAATTTGCACCGACGGCCCCTCGCGCCCCAGCGACAGGCCCGCCAGCAGGCCCCAGGTAGCGAGCGCCATCTTGGCCAGAGTGAGTTTGACTGACACAAACAGGCTGCGGTTGGCCGGGGCCACGCTGCCATCGAGCGCGGCCATCACCTGCGGAATGCCAGAGCCAGCGCTGCCCATGGCATAACGACGCATGACCCAGACAATGGCAGCGGTGCACAAGGGCGTCCACAGCAGCGGGCTCCACCAGTAGCTTTGCTGCATCCGCTCAAAGAGGCCAAAAGCCAGTTCGGTCATCCAGGTGAACGCCACCACGGTCAGCCCGGCCAGCGCGGCAAACACCATCACCAGCACGCGCCCGGCCCAAGCCCGCCAGTCCACCGCCTCCTTGTGGATGGAGTGCAGGATTTCGTCGCGATTGACATCAGGATTCATGAACGTCCAGGGGGTCGGGCAGCGGGCCTTGGCAAATGGCTTTTCAACATGGATTGTGTGGGCAAACTACATTGGCACGAATATATTTAAGGATAATGATTGCAACTGGAAAGCTGTGTTGGACAGTCGCCACAGTCAACCCGAAGGAAGTGTTTCATGATCAAAGTCGGTCTGGTAGGTTTCGGCAAAGCCGGGCAAGCGGTGGCGCAGGTGCTACAGGACGACCCGCGCTATAAATTGTGCTGGATTGCGCGCCGCTCTGCTGTCGCCTCGGCAAAACCCGCCCCCGACGCTGGGGTGCCCATGGCGACGCTGGCTTCACCAGACGACTGGGGTCAGTGGCTCGATGCGCACCCGGTCGATTCGCTGGTGGACTTCTCAAGCCCCGAAAGCCTGCATCTCTACGGCGAACAGGTGCGCCGCAGGGGGCTCATGCTGGTCAGCGCCATCTCGGCCTACAGCGACGCCGACCTGGCTTACGCGCATACCCTGGCAAAAGATGCCCGCGTGCTGTGCTCGCCCAACATCACGGTGGGCATCAACTTCTTGATCATGGCGGCGCGGCTGCTGCGCAAGATCGCGCCGTTTGCCGACGTTGAAATTGTCGAGCAGCACTTTCGGGAAAAACCCGAGGTGTCTGGCACGGCGCGCAAGATTGCGCAAAGCATCGACGTCGATGAAGACCGCATCACCTCGCTGCGGCTCGGTGGCATCGTCGGCCACCACGAGGTGATTTTTGGCTTTCCGTACCAGACCGTGCGGCTGATCCACAACTCGATCGAACGCCGCGCCTTCGGCACCGGGGCCGCCTTTGCGCTGGCCGAACTGGCGCAGTGCGAGAACGGTTTTTACACGTTCGACGACCTGATGATGCGCATGGTGCGCAAAGAGTTGCTCAACCGACCCGCCCAATAAAACTTGTCAGGCGTTGGCCGGATTCGGGCCTATGATTCCGGGTTGAAGCTTCAACCAAACGGGTCTTTATGCCGCGCACCAACGCAACCACCAGCCAGCCAACCCAGTCCAGCCGGGTGCTGCGCCGCTTTCGTGTGGTGTTCAACGCCGTGCGCAGCCACTTCAAGCAGGTTGAAAAACAGGTGGGACTGGGCGGAGCGCAGGTCTGGGCCTTGAGCGTGATCCGCGACCAGCCCGGCATCGGCATGGGCCAGTTGGCCAGGAGCATGGACGTGCACCAGTCCACCGCCAGCAACCTGGTGCGCGTATTGCAGCACAAAGACCTGCTTCGCATGGACAAGGACAAAGAGGACAAGCGCCATGTGCATCTGCACGTCACATCACAGGCGATGGATTTGCTGGCCAAGGTGCCAGGGCCTTTCGAAGGGGTATTGCCGGCCGCGCTCGACCAGTTGAACCCGCTTACCCTGCAGCGTCTGGATCAGGATCTGGCCGAACTGATTGCACTGCTGCACGCCGACGAGACCGCCGGACAGCTGCCGCTGGCGCACCTGTAACGCGGCGTTGTCAGGCAGGCGATCCCAGCGTTTCCCAGCGCTCCAGAGCGGCCATCAACGCGTCGTCGATCTGGGCACTACGGGTGGCCAGCTTCAGGGCGCGGGCGTTGTCGATGGCGTACAGGCTGCCATCGGCCAGCAATTCAGCAATTTCCTTTTGCTCGGCTTCCAGCGCCGCAATCAGGTCGGGTAGCGCGTCTAGCTCGCGCTGTTCCTTGAAGCTGAGCTTGCGGGTTTTGGCGGGAGCGGGAGCGGCACTGGCAACGGGCGATAGGGCAGGCGCAACCGGGCTGCTTGATGCCGCAACTTGCGTCTTTGCGACTGACTCGCGTTCGTAGTGAAACGGCTGCGCGCCTTTTTGGCCCTTGCTTTTGGCGATTTCGCTGGCCCGCTGGCTCTGCGTCAGCCAGTCGGTCACGCCGCCCTCGTACTCGCGCCATTTGGCGTCGCCCTCGTAGGCAATGGTGCTGGTGACCACGTTGTCGAGAAAGGTGCGGTCATGGCTGACCAGAAACACCGTGCCGTCAAAGTTTTGCAGCAGTTCTTCTAGCAGTTCCAGCGTGTCGATGTCGAGGTCGTTGGTGGGCTCGTCGAGCACCAGCACGTTGGCGGGGCGGGCGAACAGGCGCGCCAGCAGCAAGCGGTTGCGCTCGCCGCCGCTCAGGGAACGCACCGGTGAGTTGGCCCGTGCCGGCGAGAACAAAAAGTCGCCGAGGTAGCTTTTGACGTGCTGGCGCCGGTTGCCGATCTCGATCCATTCGCTGCCCGGGCTGATGAAGTCTTCCAGCGTGGCGTCGAGGTCGAGCGCGTTGCGCATCTGGTCGAAGTAAGCCACGGTGATATTGGCGCCCTGGCGGACCGTGCCCCAGGCGCTCTCGCCCGGACCCGGCTTGGGCGCGTTGGCGGGTGCCGGATCGGGCTTGAGTTCGCCCAGAATGAGCTTGAGCAGCGTGGTTTTGCCGGCGCCGTTGGGGCCGAGCAGGCCGACCTTGTCGCCGCGCAAAATCACGGTGGAAAAATCATCGACGATCTTGTGCTCGCCGAAACCCTTGCTCACATGCGTGAGTTCGGCCACCAGCTTGCCACTGGCGGCGCCGCTGGCCAGGTCAAGCTTGACGCTGCCCAGCGCCTCGCGCCGTGCCTCGCGCTGGGCCCGCAGCACGGCCAACTGGTTGATGCGCCCCTGCGCCTTGGTGCGCCGCGCTTCCACGCCGCGGCGAATCCACACCTCTTCTGCGGCAAGTAGCTTGTCGGCGCGCGCGTTGATGACGGCCTCCTGCGCCATCTGTTCTTCCTTTTGCTGCAGGTAGGCGGAAAAGTTGCCCGGATAACTCAGCAAACGGCCACGGTCGAGCTCGACGATGCGCGTGGCCACGTTGTCCAGAAACGAGCGGTCGTGGGTCACAGTCACGATGCTGCCCTTGAAGTCAGACAGCAGGCCTTCGAGCCACTCGATGCTGTCGAGGTCCAGGTGGTTGGTAGGCTCGTCGAGCAGCAGCACGTCGGGCGCGGCCACCAGCGCCTGCGCCAGCGCCACACGCTTCTTGTTACCCCCCGACAGCGTGCCGATCCTGACGTCGGACTCCAGGTGCAGCCGGTGCAGGGTCTCGCCCACGCGCTGCTCCCAATTCCAGCCGTCCAGCGACTCGATTCCGCTTTGCATCGCATCCAGGTCGCCGTGGCCTTGCGAATATTCATCGATCAGCGCGATGACCCGGGCCAGGCCGGCGCTGACCGCCTCGAAGACGGTCATGTCAGCATCGAGCTGCGGCTCCTGCGCTACAAAGGCAATGCGGGTGTTGCTTTGCACCTGCAAAGTGCCGTCGTCGGGCTTTTCCAGTCCGGCCAGAATCTTGAGCAGCGACGATTTGCCGGCGCCGTTGCGACCGATCAGGCCGACGCGCTCCTGCGTCTCCAGGGAAAAAGTGGTGTGATCCAGCAGCGGGACGTGTCCGAAAGCCAGTTGTGCGTCGAGGAGTGTGATAAGTGCCATGTGGCGCGCATTATCCCTTGCCCGGTGCGCGCCGCAGGCCCTGGGAGTGGGCTTAGCCCAACAGTGTGTCAGGATGAATATAGGCGTAGCCCAGCGCGAGTGCCACAGCCGCGTAGGTGACTTGGCCCTGGGCCACATTGAGGCCGTTTTTCAGGTGCGGGTCATCCTTGAGCGCCTGCTGCCAGCCCTTGTCGGCCAGCGCCAGCGCATGGCCGATGGTGGCACTGTTGAGCGCAAAGGTGCTGGTGCGCGCCACCGCGCCTGGCATATTGGCCACGCAGTAATGCACCACGCCGTCCACCACAAAGGTGGGCTCGGCGTGGGTGGTGGCGTGCGAGGTCTCGAAGCAGCCGCCCTGGTCGATCGCCACATCCACCACCACCGCACCCGGCTTCATGCGCGAGACCATGCCGCGCGTGACCAGCTTGGGTGCAGCGGCGCCGGGAATCAGCACGCCGCCAATCACCAGATCGGCATCGAGCACCGCTTCTTCGACGCTGTGGGCAGTTGAATAGAGCGTGCTGATGCGGTTGCCAAACACCAGGTCCAGCGCGCGCAGTGGGTCCACGTTTTTGTCGAGCACGGTCACCCTGGCGCCCATGCCCACGGCCATCTGCAGCGCGTTCATGCCGACCACACCGGCGCCCAGAATCACCACATGGGCGGCTGGCACACCGGGCACACCACCGAGCAGCACACCCATGCCGCCCTTGGATTTTTCCAGGTGGGCGGCCCCGGCCTGCACTGCCATGCGCCCCGCCACCTCGCTCATCGGCGCCAGCAGCGGCAGACCGCCACCCGGGCCGGTGATGGTCTCGTAGGCAATACACACCGCGCCCGACTTGACCAGCGTCGCCGTTTGCTCGGGGTCGGGCGCCAGGTGCAGGTAGGTGTACAAAATCTGCCCCGGGCGCAGCATGGCGCACTCATGGGCTTGCGGCTCCTTGACCTTGACGATCATCTCGGCCGCGGCAAAGACCTGCGCCGCATCCTGTGCCAGCGTGGCACCTGCGGCCAGATACTGATCGTCGCTCAAGCCAATGGCAGCACCCGCCCCGGTTTGCACCAGCACCTGGTGGCCATGGTGGGTCAGTTCGCGCACGCTGGCCGGTGTCAGGCCGACGCGAAATTCGTTGTTCTTGATTTCCTTGGGCAGTCCGATCAACATGCGAATCTCCTTGAAATGGAAAATCCAAAGTGTGCGTCAAACCGCCTGACAATGGCGGCCTATTTGTCAATACCGTTTCAAATTTTGCCCTCCACCCTGCCACCTGTTGCGCCACCGCCGCCGTCGCGCCACCGCTGGGTGCGCTGGGTCTGGCTGATTTGCGGCGCGCTGTGCCTGCTCCTGGGTTTCATCGGCATTGCACTGCCGCTGTTGCCCACCACCCCTTTTGTGCTGCTGGCCGCCTATTGCTTTTCGCTGGGCAGTGCGCGCTACGAGCAGTGGCTGCTGGGGCACCCGCGCTTTGGCCCGATGGTGCGGGAATGGCGCAGCCAGCGCGTCGTTCCGCTACGCGCCAAGCAGGTCGCCTGGTTCACCATGACGATCAGTTCCGGCATCGCCTGGTGGTTCATGCCGGCCAGCATCGGCTGGGTTCCCGGCGCCTGCTGCGCGCTGGTGGCGCTCTGGATGTGGCGCCTGCCCACTTCGGACAGGCGCTGATCAAATCCCCCTAGCGGCTGCTCGGGAAACTGAACACCGCGCCTTCACGCACACCGGCACTCGGCCAGCGCTGGGTGATGGTCTTGCGCTTGGTGTAAAAGCGCATGGCATCCGGACCGTAGGCGTGGAGGTCGCCAAACAGGCTGCGCTTCCAGCCGCCAAACGAATGGTAGGCCACCGGCACCGGCAGCGGCACGTTGATGCCGACCATGCCGACCTGGATGTGGTCACTGAAAAAACGCGCGGCTTCGCCGTCGCGGGTAAAGATGCAGGTGCCGTTGCCGTACTCGTGGGCATCGATCATGTCCATCGCCTCCTGCAGGGTCTGGACACGCACCACACCCAGCACCGGGCCAAAGATCTCCTCCTGATAGGTCACCATGCCGGGCTTGACGTTGTCGAACAGGCAGGCGCCCAGAAAGTATCCGCTCTCATGGCCTGGCACACTCACACCGCGGCCATCGACCACCAGCGTGGCGCCCTCTCTCACGCCCTGATCCACATAGCCCCTGACCTTCTCGAAGTGCGCCCTGGTCACCAGCGGGCCCATGTCGCAGGCGGCGTCGGTGCCGGGGCCGACCTTCATCTTGGCGATTTCGACCTTGAGGCCGGCCACCACCGCGTCGGCAGTCGCATCACCCACCGCCACGACCAGCGGAATTGCCATGCAGCGCTCGCCGCAGGAGCCATAGGCTGCGCCCATCAAGGCATTGACGGCGTTCGGGATGTCGGCATCGGGCATGACCACGGCGTGATTCTTGGCGCCTCCGAGCGCCTGCACGCGCTTGCCGTGGGCGCAGCCGGTTGAATAGATGTACTCGGCGATCGGCGTCGAGCCGACGAAGCTGACGGCCTTGACGCGCGGGTCGGTGAGCAAGGTATCGACCGCCTCCTTGTCGCCATGCACCACATTGAGCACACCCGGTGGCAGGCCCGCTTGCAGCGCCAGTTCGGCCACCAGCAGCGTGCTGGACGGGTCGCGTTCGGATGGCTTCAAAATGAAGGTGTTGCCGCAAGCCACCGCCATCGGCCACATCCACAGCGGCACCATCACCGGAAAGTTGAAAGGCGTGATGCCAGCGCACACCCCCAGCGCCTGGAATTCACTCCACGAATCCATGGTGGGGGCGACGTTCTTGCTGTGCTCGCCCTTGAGCAGTTCGGGGGCATAAGAGGCGTATTCGACATTTTCAATGCCGCGCTGCAACTCTCCCAGCGAGTCGCTCAGAACCTTGCCGTGTTCGGCGGTGACCAGCGCGCAGATGGCGTCGGCGTTGTCTTCGAGCAAGACTTTGAGCTTGCTCATGATGCGGGCGCGCTTGAGCGGCGGCGTGTTGCGCCAGGCCGGGTACGCCGCCTGGGCGCTGCCAATGGCCTGTTCCACGGTGAGCTTGTCGGCCAGCGGCACGCGCTTTTCAGCCTGTCCGGTGGCGGGGTTGAAGACATCAGCCTGGCGTGTGCCGCCGGCCACCAGTTGACCGTCGATCAGGTGTTTGATTTGCGGAAGGTCTTGGATTATGGGTAGGTTTTGCATGATCAGGCAGTTTGGTTGATGGTTTCACCCAGGGCATTGACCAGGCTGTCAATCTGCGCGGGCGTGGAGATGAAAGGCGGCGCCAGCTGGATGGTATCGCCACCGTAGCGTACATAAAAGCCCTTGGCCAGCATCGCCTTGGCAATCTCATAGGGGCGTTTGGCGGGCTCGCCGGGCTGCGCCTCGATGGTGAAGCCTGCCGCCAGCCCCAGGTTGCGGATGTCGGCCACGTGCTTGCAGCCCTTGAGCGAGTGCACGGCGTTCTCGAAATGTGGGGCCAGCGCCTTGACACGCTCGATCATGTTCTCGCGCACCAGGATGTCGAGCGTGGCCAGGCCCACCGCGCACGGCACAGGGTGCGCCGAGTAGGTGTAGCCATGGGCAAATTCAAGCAGGTAGTCGGGCCCGCCAGCAGCCATGAAGGTATCGTAGATTTCTTTCTTGGCAATCACCGCACCCAGCGGCTGCGCGCCGTTGGTGATCTGCTTGGCACAGTTCATGATGTCGGGCGTGACGCCAAAGTATTCCGCGCCGGTGTATGTGCCCAGGCGGCCAAAGCCGGTGATGACCTCGTCAAAAATCAGCAGGATGTTGTGCGCGGTGCAGATGTCGCGCAGGCGCTGCAAGTAGCCTTTGGGTGGTACCACAACGCCGGCCGAACCCGACATGGGCTCGACGATGACGGCCGCAATGTTGCTGGCGTCGTGCAGCGCAATCAGCTTGAGCAAGTCGTCGGCCAGCTCGGCGCCGTGTTCGGCGCAGCCGCGAATGAACGAGCCCGCCGGCGGCTGCGTGTGCGGCAGGTGGTCGGCCGCAATGCCCTGGCCAAACACCTTGCGGTTGCCGCCGATGCCGCCCACCGAAATGCCGCCGAAATTGACGCCGTGGTAGCCTTTTTCGCGGCCGATCAGCAGACTTTTGCTGCCCTGGCCCTTGGCGCGCCAGTAAGCCCGCGCCATCTTCAAGGAGGTGTCGGCCGACTCGGATCCCGAGCCGGTAAAAAACACGTAATCGAGCCCGGCGGGGGTGAGTTCCTTGAGCTTGTTGGCCAGCGCAAACGACAGCGGGTGGCCGAACTGGAAAGCGGGCGAGTAGTCGAGCGTGGCGAGCTGATGGCGTGCCGCCTCAACAATCTCGGCGCGGCCGTGGCCCAGGCCGCAAGTCCACAGGCCCGACAGGCCGTCAAAAATGCGGCGGCCGTCGATGTCGGTGTAGTACGCACCCTCGGCGCTGGCCATCATGCGCGGATGCGCCTTGAAGTCGCGGTTGCCGGTGAAGGGCATCCAGTGCGCGTCGAGCCAGGCGGCGTCGGTGCGCGCTCGGGTCAGGGCTTGGGTATCGGGCATGTTCATGGGTTCTCCAAAAGAGCAGATTGGCGATTGTGCGTGACTCTGTTACTCTTATAAATATTTAACTATCACAGCTTGGTTGTAAATCCATGCAAGTAAAAACCCGCGCCGCCCTGGGCCAGCTCAGCGACATGGACATCCGCCTGCTGCGCGTGTTCAAGACCGTGGTGGACTGCGGCGGCATGGCGGCCGCCGAGCTGGAACTCAACATTGGCACCTCCACCGTGAGCCGCCACGTCAAGGATCTGGAAACGCGCCTGGGGCTGACCTTGTGCCGGCGGGGTCGCGCCGGATTTGCCCTGACCCCCGAGGGTGAGCAAATTTATGCCGAGACGCTGCGCCTGTTGGCCGGGGTCGATGACTTTCGCAGCCGCGTCGACGAAATTCACCAGCGCATGGGCGGCGAACTGCACATTGCCGTCTTCGACAAGACTGCCAGCAATCCAGCTGCGCATATCGGGGCTGCCATCAAGCTGTTTGCCGGGCAAGCCCCCGATGTGCGCCTGCACCTGCACGTGGCGCCGCTCAACGCGATTGAGCGCGGTGTGCTCGACGGCCAGTTTCAGGTGGGCATCATTCCCGGCCACCGCAGTTCGGCCGTGCTGACCTATGACGAGCTGTTCACCGAGACCATGTACCTCTACGCCAGTGTCGAGCACCCTTTGTTTGCCGCTACGCCTGCGCTGGAACCGCAGAACTGGGCTGCGCTGCGCGCCTACGCTTTTGCCGGCCTGGGCTACCACTCGCCCAACATGGAACTGACCCAGCAGGTGCAACTGGCGCGCACCGCGACCGGTTATGACCAGGAGTCGATTGCGACGCTGATCCTGTCAGGCTGCTTTTTGGGTTTTTTACCCGACCACTATGCGGAAAGTTTTGTCCATCTGGGCCGGATGCGCGCCGTGCAGCCGCAAACCTTCCATTACCGTTGCAGCTTTTTCAGCATCGTGCGGGCCTCGCCGCAGCCCGCGCGCGTCACGCAGGCGTTTCAGGCCGCGTTGCGCCAGGCGCATCCAGCCGTCGTTTAACGTTTCTTTTTGGCCTGAATCACGGTCCAGGCCAAGCGGGCGGCTGCCACCACATTGACCGCGATGACAGCCATCGCCTGCCAGAACGGCAACTCATAGCCCGAGGCAGCAGAGTAGATCAGCAAAGCGGCCAGTGCCAGGGCGCCGATCAGCATGGCGAGCACGCCACCGTTCAAGGCGCCGCGTTGCAGGTGTTTGGAGATCATGGGGCAAATCTGAAATGGTTAAAGTTGGCGACAATTTTACGGACCATCGAAAACACCTCATGACACCTGAACATGGCCTGATCGACTGGGGCATCGTGGCGATTTTTGTCACCGTCTATGCCGGTATGATTCTGGGCGACTTGCCGCGTCTCAAGCTCGACCGCTCCGGCGTGGCACTGCTGGGCGCGATCAGCGTGATCGGCCTGGGCGCCATGAGCACCGCGCAGGCGGCAAGCGCCGTGGACTTGCCCACCGTGCTGCTGTTGTTTTCGTTCATGGTGGTGTCGGCGCAGATGCGCCTGGGCGGCTTCTACACCGCCGTGACGCGCCAGGTGGCGGCGCTGCCGCTGGGGCGCAACGCCCTGCTCGGTGCCCTCATTTTTGTGGCCGGTGCCTTGTCGGCGGTGTTTTCCAACGACATCATCTGCCTGGCGATGACGCCGGTGGTGGCGCAACTGTGCCGGCAACGGCGCCTGAACCCGGTGCCGTTTTTGCTGGGGCTGGCCTGCGCCGCCAACATCGGCTCGGCGGCCACCCTGATCGGCAACCCGCAAAACATGCTGATCGGCTCGGTGCTGCACCTGCCATTTGACGGCTATGTGCGCCAAGCCCTGCCGCCTGTGGTGTTGAGCCTGGGCGTGCTGTGGGCCTGGCTGGCTTGGGGACCTGGCGCGCGTGCGTCTGCCAACCGCACGCTGCCGAACGAGCCGGATCGTTCGGCAAAAAATGCGGCGGGCGACGTCGTGCCAGTGGAATTGGCCAGCGGATATGGCCCACTGCAAGCCCCGCCATTCGACGCCTGGCAATCCGCCAAGGGGCTGACGGTGGCGACCGCCCTGCTGCTGGTTTTTTTGTTCACCGACTGGCCGCGCGAGGTGGCGGCACTGGTGGGCGCGGCGGTGCTGCTGCTGAGCCGTCGCCTGCACTCGTCCCACGTCATGGGTTTCGTCGACTGGCAATTGCTGGTACTGTTCATGGGTTTGTTCGTGGTGAATCACGCGTTCGAATCCACCGGTTTGGCTGCGCAGGTTGTGGCATGGCTGGCAACACAAGGCGTGCAACTGGCCGACCCCGGCGCCCTGTTCGTTGCCGGAGTCGGCCTGTCCAACCTGGTCTCCAATGTCCCCGCCGTGATGCTTTTGCTGCCGCACCTGAGTGACCAGGACGCCGGCGTGACGCTGGCGCTGGTGAGCACCTTGGCGGGCAATTTGCTGCTGGTGGGCTCGATTGCCAATTTGATCGTGGCGGACCTGGCACAAAAATGCGGGGTGGCGCTGGACTGGCGCATGCATGCCCGCGTGGGTGTGCCGGTGACGTTGTTGACGCTGGGTGTGGTTTGGGCATGGCTGCGCTGGCTTTGATGCCAGCTCAGGCCCGCGCGTCACCCCAGCGCAACTGAGTGGCGTCGTCGTCGTGGTATAGCGTGACACCATGGCGGTCCACACAGTAATCCGGCGACACAATCATTTCGTTGAAGTGCATATCGGCGGCAATTCGGGTGTACTCGAACAAAATGCTGCGCACCACCTTGCAACCGCTGCGCAAGTGGCTGCCGTGGCCAATCCAGGCCGGCCCCACAATCGCCACCCCCGGATCGATGCGGACGCTCGAACCTATATAGACCGGCCCTTCGATGTTGACCTGATGCCATGTGATGGATGTGTTCAGGCCGACCCAGATGCCCGGTTTGATCTCGCGCCCCGGCATGGTCATGTCGGCCACTTCGCCGCGCAGCACCTGTTGCAATACCGACCAATAATCACCGACCCGCCCGATATCGAGCCAGGTGAAAGGACGGTTCTGAACGAAAAATGGCACATCATGCGCCACCATGTCGGGGAATAACTGGGAGCCGATGTCGTAAATGGTGCCCGGCGGGATGAAGTCCAGCACAGCCGGCTCGAAGATATAGATGCCCGTGCTCGCCAACGTTGATTTAGCCTCGGCGGGACTGGGTTTTTCCTGGAAAGACTGAATGCGTCCGTCAGCTGCTGCCACCACGATGCCATAGCTTTGCACATCGGACAAGGGGACGTCCATGGCCACCACGCTGGCCATGGCTTTCTTGGCGTCGTGTTCGGCCAGCGCTGCCGTGATGTCCAGATCGATCAGGGCATCGCCGCACAGCACCAGCGTGGTCTCATCAAAGAAACCGCTGAAATCCTGAATACGCCGCATGCCGCCCGCCGACCCCAAGGGTCGCGGCAAAATTTCGCCCTGATCGCGCACGCCTTCGTAGGCGTAGCCGATCTGCACCCCCCAACGGCGGCCATCACCAAAATACTCTTCAATTTTTTGATGGTGCCAGGCCACGTTGACCATAATCTCGGTGATGCCGTGCCGTGCCAGATGCTCAATCAGGAACTCCATCACCGGCTTGCCCAGAATCGGCACCATGGGTTTGGGAATGTCCCGCGTCAAAGGGCGCACGCGGGTACCTTGCCCGGCGGCCAGAATCATGCCTTTAGCCATTTTGGCCGCCTATCAATTGCAGACTTCAGCGCACGATCAACACGGGCACCTTGCAATTGGCCAGCACCTTGGTGGCCACCGAACCCACCACCAGATTGACCAACGCGCCGTGGCCATGCGAGCCCATCACCACCAAGTCGAATTTGCCATCATCGGCTAGCTTGGCGATCAGTTCGCCAGCGTTTCCGGCTTTCCAGATCGTTTTGGCTTTGACGCCATGGCGCTCCAAAAACTTGCTGACCGGCGCGATCACGCGCTGGCCTTCGTCCTCGTAGTACTTGGCGACCAGTTCCTTACCCAATGCGGAACGCGCCTGCGTGGGCAGCACCAGTTGGGCGGTGAACGCCACGTATTCGTTCTTGGGCGAGAACAATTCATTGGCAGCCAGGTAACCCAGCATTTTCTTGGTGTACGCACTGCCATCGACGGCGAGAAGAATCTTCATGAGGGAACTCCTTAAACGGGACGCCAGTTTACCCAAGCCGCGCCGCGCTGGCTTGTCTCTGGTCAACAAACCGGCATCAAGGCGCAAAGTGAATGCCAAAACCGCGCTGCAAAACGGACATGGAGCACACTGCATGCGCAATGACAACCGGGTCATTGCACCAGTTGCGCCTGCAGTCCGGCCTGTTGCAGCGCGGTCAGCACCTCAGTGATGTGCTGCGGGCTGCGGGTCTGGATCACCAGCTCGATCTCGACGTTTTGCGCCGCCAGGGTGGTGAAGGCGCGCTGGTGGTGCACCTCGTTGATATTGGCCCCGGCGGCGGCCACCGTGGCGGTGATCAGCGCCAGCGTGCCAGGCACGTCGCGCGCACTCACCTTCAGGCGCGCCAGGCGGCCGGCGCGCACCATGCCGCGCTCAATGATGGCCGCCAGCAAGAGCGGGTCGATGTTGCCGCCGCACAGCACCACGCCCACCTTTTTGCCTTTGAAACGCTCGGGGTATTTCAGCATCGCGGCCAGGCCGGCGGCACCGGCGCCCTCGACCAGCGTTTTCTCGACTTCGAGCAGCATCACGATGGCCTGCTCGATGTCGCCTTCATCCACCAGCACAATGTCGTTCACCTTGTCGCGAATGATGGCCTGCGGCAACACGCCGGGCGTGCCCACCGCGATGCCCTCGGCAATGCTGCTGTTGCCCTGCGGCAGGTGGGTGCCCTTGATGGCGTTGTACATGCCCGGGAAACGCGTGGCTTGCACGCCGATGATCTCGATGCCGGGCTTGATCGCCCTGGCCGCCGTCGCCATGCCTGCAATCAGGCCGCCGCCGCCAATTGCCACCACCAGCGTGTCGAGCTCGGGCACGTCTTCGAGCATTTCCAGCGCCACCGTGCCCTGGCCGGCCACGATGTCGGGGTCGTCATAGGGATGAACAAAGATCAGATGTTGCTGCTCGGCTAAGCGCAAGGCATGGGCGCGTGCTTCGTCCAGGGTGTCGCCGTGCAGCACGATGTCGGCGCCAAAGCCGCGCGTGCGCTCGATCTTGACGCCGGGCGTGAAGCGCGGCATGACGATCACCGCCCGGATGCCGAGCCGCTGCGCGTGGTAGGCCACGCCCTGCGCATGATTGCCGGCGCTCATGGCAATGACGCCGCGGGCGCGCTCGTCGGCACTGAGCTGCGACAGCTTGTTGCAGGCCCCGCGCTCCTTGAACGAGGCGGTGAACTGCAGGTTCTCGAACTTGAGAAACACCTGCGCGCCGGTGATGTCCGAGAGCGTGCGCGAGGCCACGCAGGGTGTGCGCAGCAGGTGGCCTAGCAGGCGGCGGGCCGCAGCTTGAATGTGTGAGAGTTCAATCATGGCAGCATTGTGCACGTCTTGCGCCGCCTTATCTCACGCGCGTACCGAGCCAGGCAGCCCCCACAATCAGCACGCCGGCCAGCGCCACTGGCCAGGTCAGAGCGCGATCGCTCACCCACAGCAGCATGGACGTGGACAGCAATGGCGTCAGGTAGCTCAGCAAGCCGATGTGGCGCGCGTCACCGGTCTTGAGCGCCTTGTCCCACAAAAAGAAGGAGCCGCCCAGCGGCCCCAGACCCATCAGGCCGATCAATGCCCAGTCGCGCAGGCTCAGGCTCACAGCAGGCTCCATCAGCGCGTGGCAGAGCAAGGCGAGCAGGCCCGAGATCCAGGCAAAAGTGCCAATGGCGGCGGTGTCGAAATGCGGCACACGGCGCGTCAGCAGCGAGTACGTGGCCCAGATGATGGCCGCGACTGCGGCGGCCAGATAACCCCAAAGTCGATCGTTTTGCAGACCACCTAGCACCTGTCCCCCCGCATCGGCACCGCCATCCACGCTGGCCAGAATCACGATGACGGCACCAGCAAAACCAATCAACCCGGCCAGCACATGTTGCCAGCGCATGGCCAGCCCCGGCAGCAACACCGGCGCCAGCACCACGATCAGCAGCGGCCATAAGTAATTGACCAGATTGGCCTGTACCGGCGGCGCATTTTGCAAGCCGACAAAAAGCAAGAAGTGGTAGCCAAACAGACCATAGACACCCAGCGCCAACGTCGGCCACGGCACCCGCCACGCCGCCAGCCTGAACCCCGACAGCGGCAGGGCAATCAACCCGCCGATCAGCAGCGACAGGCCAGTCAGCAAAAACGGCGGCACATGGTTCAAGGCCACCCCCAGGCTGGCCAGGCTACCCCACATGGCGATCGCGGCCAGCGCCAACAAGTTGGCGCGCGCGTGAAGATCGTGCTTCAAGAGCGCTGGTCAGTAGAGGGTTTTTGCCACAGGTTGATGCCGCCCTCGACCGCGTGCTGGTTAATGGCTTGCAGTTCTTCCGCACTGAAACCCGGTTGACTCAAAGCCCCGGCCAACTCGGTGATTTGTGCAGCCGAGCTGGCGCCAATCAGGGCGCTGGTCACGCGCGCATCGCGCAACACCCAGGCGATGGCCATCTGCGCCAGGCTTTGGCCGCGCGCCTGCGCCATGTCGTTCAGGGCGCGCACATGGCGCAGGTTTTGTTCGTTCAAAAATTCGGGCCTGAAAGAGCCGCCGCCGGGCCGGTTGATGCGCGCGTCGGCCGGGATGCCATTGAGGTATTTGTCGGTCAACAGACCCTGCGCCAGCGCGCTGAAGGCGATGCAACCCATGCCGGTGTCGTCCAGCGCATTGAGCAGGTCTTCTTCGATCCAACGGTTCAACAGGCTGTATGACGGCTGGTGGATGAGTGGGCGCACGCCCATGCTCTTGAGCAGGGCGGCAGCTTCACGCGTTTTGCCGGCCGAATAGCTGCTGATGCCCACATACAAGGCCTTGCCCTGCTGCACCGCGCTGGCCAGCGCGCCCATGGTTTCTTCGAGCGGCGTGTCGGGATCGAAGCGGTGCGAATAAAAAATGTCCACATAGTCCAGCCCCATGCGCTGCAGGCTTTGGTCGAGGCTGGCCAGCACATACTTGCGCGAGCCACCGCCCGAGCCGTAAGGACCGGGCCACATGTCCCAGCCGGCTTTGCTGGAGATGATGAGCTGGTCGCGGTAGGGTTTGAAGTCGCGCCGCAAATGCTCGCCGAAATTGGTCTCGGCGCTGCCGTAGGGCGGGCCGTAGTTGTTGGCCAGGTCAAAGTGGGTGATGCCCGCATCGAACGCGGTGCGCAGCATCTGGCGCTGCGTGGCCAGCGGTGTATCATCGCCAAAGTTGTGCCAAAGCCCGAGCGATAGGGCGGGTAATTTCAGGCCACTGTTGCCGCAAAAGCGGTAGGGCATGGTGTCGTAGCGGGCGGAATTGGCTTGGTAGGTCATGGCAGTGGTGCAGCTTTCAGGGCTGCATGCTAGCACCGGCCCTCAAGCGCGCACGGCGTCCTGCTTGATGAGGTCGGCGGCTTTTTCGGCGATCATGATCACCGGCGCATTAGTGTTGCCGCTCACGATGCCCGGCATGATGGAGGCATCGACCACGCGCAAGCCTTGCAAACCGTGCACGCGCAGTTCGGCATCGACCACATCCACCGGGCCCGGGCCCATGCGGCAGCTGCCCACCGGGTGGTAAATGGTGTCGGCCAGGTTGCGAATGGCCTGCTCGATCTCGGCATCGGTTCGCGCCCGGGCCGTGGCCGCCAGTTCGCGCCCGCCAAATTGCGCCAGCGCCGGCTGGGCCAGAATGCGGCGCACCTGCTTGAAGCCGCGCACCATGCGCGCCATGTCGTCGGGCTCAATCAAGAAGGCCGGGTCCACCAGCGGCAGCGCCAGCGGATCCTTGCTGGCCAGACGCACGCTGCCACGGCTCAACGGGCGAAGCAAACAAACATGACAAGAAAAACCATGACCGAGCGTGGTGGTGCGGCCGTGGTTGATGAGTTTCCCAATCACAAAGTGCAGTTGCAGGTCGGGGGTGGCCTCTGCCGGGTCGCTCTTGACGAAGCCGCCGGCTTCGGCAAAGTTGGTGGTCAGAATGCCGCTTCGCCGCTTGCGCCACTCAAAAATCCCCTTAAGAATGCTGAACGCGGCGCTGGGTGAGACACCAAACAACTCCTTGGCGCGCGGCGCATCCACCACCTGCACGACGTCGATGTGGTCGTGCAAATGCTGGCCCACGCCGGCCAAGTGGTGGATCGGCTCGATCTGCTGCGCCAGCAGGTGCTCGTGCGGGCCAATGCCTGACAGCATCAATATCTGCGGCGACTGGATGGCGCCCGCGCACAGCAGCACCTCGCGGCGGCATTTGAGGCGCCGCGTCTGGCCCTCGTGCACATACTCGACGCCCACGGCACGTTTACCGTCCATCAGGATACGGGTGGTGTGCGCGCCGGTGAACAGGGTCAAGTTGGGCCGCGACAGATTGGGCGTCACGTAGGCTTTGGCAGCGCTGTGGCGTTCGCCGTTTTTGTGCGTCACCTGGTAGCGACCAACGCCCTCCAGAACGGCACCGTTGAAATCGGCAGTGCGTGAATAACCGGCCTGCTCAGCCGCCTGCACAAAGCGTTCACTGAACGGGTTAGGACTGCGCAGGTCCATCACATTGAGCGGTCCGCCGGTGCCATGAAAGTCATCGGCGCCGCGCTCGTTGTGTTCGGCCTTTTTGAAATACGGCAGCACGTCGGCATACGACCAGCCGGGGTTGCCTTGCGCTGCCCAGGCGTCGTAGTCAGCCGGGTGGCCGCGGGTGTAAATCATGGCATTCAGGGAACTGGAACCGCCCAGCACCTTGCCGCGCGGCTGGTAACCGCAGCGGCCGTTCAAGCCGGGTTGCGGCACGGTATTGAGTTCCCAGCCCGACAGGCCGAACTTGGCCATCACCGCCAGGCCCGCCGGACAATGGATCAGTACGCTGCTGTCAACCGGTCCTGCTTCAAGCAAGGCCACCTTGATATCCGGGTCTTCCGAGAGTCGCCCGGCCAACACACAGCCGGCTGAGCCGCCCCCGATGATGAGGTAGTCATACATGAAGTTCTCCAAGTCCTGGCACATTGATAAACGCAAGCCCTGAGCACGTTAGCGCAAAAAAACCGGCATTTTTAGAGCCTGAGACCAAGATTAACCACAAATAATCGTCAGATTTACGGTACAGACTGTATTTAATCAACGAATTCAGGCATGATCACCGGCCCTGATTCAATGATAAAAACTGAGGGAGTTCGATGTTTTTCTTCACGTTATTCAGTCTTCTGGTGCCGAGGTCATGATGCCAAGTGACAATTCCCTGTCCTCTCAAGAAGCTGCAAAATCCTTGGGCCAGGGGCTGATCATGCCGGGACGGGCGAGCCTTGCGAAAGCGCCAGAACTAGTGGATAAGTTCATTTGGCCATCGCCGCCCTATGCGGTTTACAGCGCTGCGCAGCCCTGGAACAAGCCACAGGATTGCGAACTTGAGGGCCTCACGGGCGTGGTAAGGCGTTGCAAGGTGATCGGACTGAACACCGCCAAACACCTCGCCATCATTCAGATCGAGCAAACCCCGACACCGGTTTCGCTGTCGTTTTCACAGTTTCGGCGCTTGAGCCTGAGACAGCAGCTTCACCCTCAGGAGGTGATCACCTCCGATCATTTTTCCGACATTCTGGGCTACCGCGCGACCGCTGAATACCACCTCAAAATGGTCCAGGGGGAAGAGCTTGCCGGCTTGACGATCGGTTATGTCGATACCGACTATGGCGTGTTCCTGTTCCCGCCCATTGGGGAGCAAGGTGCGGTTGAACAGGTATTTATCCCGCGCGAAGCCTATGTGAGTTTCAGTGTGGGCGGCCAAATCGGAAAATTGCTGGTGACCGACAAGGCGGTCACGCAGCAGCAGGTCGATCTGGCAGCCAACGAGCAGCAAAGCATGCGCAACCGTAAGCTGGGAGACTACCTGCTGGACACGGCGGTGGTTTACCCTGAGCAGTTGATGCTGGCACTGGCAGAGCAGTCAAAAATGCCCATGATCCGGGTGGGCGAAGCTTTGACCCGTCTTGGTTACATCAGCGAAGCGCAACTGCAACAAGCCCTTGAAAGGCAAAAAACAGAACGCGCAGTGCCGCTAGGTGAACTTCTCATCCGGATGGGTTTCCTGACCCGGCATGATCTCAACATTGCCTTGGCTCGCAAAATGGGCTATCCGGTGGTAGACGTCAAGCTGTTTCCCATCGAGTCTTCCGCCTTGCTGAAGATTCCGATGATCACGGCCAGGCGTTTGAACGTGATGCCCTTGCTGTCGCGCGACAACCTGACGGTTGTGGCAGCGGTCGACCCGACCCAGCGCAAGATGATCGAGGAACTGGAGTTTCTGGTGCAGGGCAGGGTCATCGCTACCCTGGGAGATGAACAGCAGATAAAGCAGAAGATCCGCGAGACCTACGAGAAATTCGGCATGCACCGCCAGGCCCTGAGTGAAGACTTGCCCGGCTTCGCGGAGCCTGATGAAGAACAAACCAGTTCGAGGGAATTGCTGGAGTCGATGGAGCACAGCGATGCACATGGTGCCGCCACTGAAGAAAGTGAAAAACCCATTGAACAGTCCGACAACACGCTGGTGCGCCTGATCAACACCATGATCAGCGAAGCCCATAACCGCGGGGTGTCGGACATTCATGTGGAGTCGCAACCCCGGCGCGCCAAGGTGCGCATCCGATTTCGCAAAGACGGCCATTTGTCACCCTACCTCGAGTTGCCGCACACCTACCGCGCCGCCCTGGTGGCACGACTCAAGATCATGGCCGACCTAGACATTTCGGAGCGGCGCAAACCGCAAGACGGCAAGATCAACTTCAACAAGTTTTCCAGCAGGCACCGGCTGGAACTGCGCATTGCCACCATCCCCACCGCCAATGGTCTGGAAGACGTGGTGATGCGTTTGCTGACGTCGACCAAGCCGATTGCCATGGACAAACTGGGCCTGACCGAGAGCAACCTCGAGCAACTGCGCGAAGCCGTCGTCCGACCTTACGGCATGGTGTTGTGCGTGGGACCCACGGGTTCCGGCAAAACCACCACCCTGCATTCGATACTTGGTTTTCTCAACACGCCCGAGCGCAAGATATGGACGGCAGAAGACCCGATCGAAATCACCCAGCCCGATTTGCGCCAAGTGCAGATCAACCCCAAAATCGACTGGACCTTTGCCAAGGCGCTGCGCTCCTTCCTGCGCGCGGATCCCGACATCATCATGGTAGGCGAAATCCGTGACGCCGAGACCGCCCTCGTCGCCATCGAGGCCTCGCTCACCGGGCATTTGATGTTGTCCACCCTGCATACGAACAGCGCGGCTGAAACCGTCACCCGGCTGGTTGACATCGGCATGGATCCGTTCAATTTTGCCGATTCCTTGCTGGCAGTGCTGGGGCAACGTCTGGTGCGCAGGTTGTGCTCAACCTGCCGCGTCGTCGGACGCGCCAGTAACGACTATGTCGAGGAACTGCTGAATGACTACCTGGCAGCTTTTCCGGACGACATGCGCCCCAAACCGGAAGACGTGCTGGCGCAATGGCTGCAGGAGCTCGGTCCGCAGGGTTGGCTCAACCACAGCCACTCACCAGGCTGTGCCGAATGTTTGGGTACCGGTCTCTCGGGTCGCATCGGTTTGCATGAATTGATGAGCATGACGCCAGGCATCCGGCGTTTGATTCAAAATGGGACGCGTTCTGAACTGATCCAGATCGAGGCGTTCAAATCCGGCAAATTCCGCACCCTGCGCCAGGACGGCATCGGCAAGGTCCTGGCAGGACTCACCAGCATTGAAGAGGTTCGTGCCAACACCAATGTCTGACGGCGGCAGCACGTCTGCTCACCCCTACCAGTCACTGACCCCGGATGTGGTGATGGATGCGCTGGCCAGCGTGGGGCTGTTTGGCGACGGCCGGCAGATGGCCCTGAGTTCCTACGAAAACCGCGTCTATCAGTTGCACCTGGAAGACGGTGCGGTGGTCGTTGCCAAGTTTTACCGTCCGGGGCGCTGGCGCAACGATCAGATTCTGGAAGAGCACGCGTTCTCGCAGGAACTCATCACCGCTGAAATCCCCGTGGTCGGGCCGCTCGCCCTGAACGGCAGCACACTGAACCATTTCGGCGGCTTTGCCTTCAGCGTGAGCCCATGGCGCGGCGGACGCATGCCGGAGCTTGACGACCCCGAGGTGCTGGAGTGGATCGGCCGCTTTCTGGCGCGCCTCCATGCCGTGGGTGGCGTCAAGCCCTTTGCGCACCGCCCCGCGCTCGACCTGGCCAGCTTCGGTATCGTCTCGCGCGAATGGCTGCTGGCCCACGACCAGGTGCCGCTCGACGTGCAGTCGCGCTGGGCCAAGGCCTCGCAACAAGCGCTTGATCTGATTGCCGCCCAGGCCTGCCTGGTTGGCGTCAACGGCACCAAGAACCCAACACATTCTGCCGCGGACGACGGCGACCCGAACCGCGCTATGCAGCGGATTCGCCTGCACGGCGACTGCCACCCCGGCAACATTTTGTGGACGCCACTGGACGTGCCCGCCAGCGCCCAGCCGGGGCCGCATTTTGTCGATCTGGACGACGCTCGCATGGGGCCGGCGGTACAAGACCTGTGGATGCTGTTGAGCGGCGAGCGTCAGCAGCAAATCCGCCAGCTCGGCTGCCTGATCGATGGCTACGAGCAGTTTCGCCCTTTTGACCGACGCGAACTCGCGCTGATCGAGCCGCTGCGCACCTTGCGCCTGCTGCACTACTGCGCCTGGTTGGCCCGGCGCTGGGACGACCCCACCTTTCCCATCCATTTCCCCTGGTTTGGCACCAGCGACTACTGGCAGGGCCAGTTGCACATGCTGCAAGAGCAGATTGAAGCCATGCAGCAAGACCCGCTCATAGCCTAGGGGTTTACCCGCAAATCCCCTAGATCAAGCACCCTAGAAAAGCGACCGGGGTGGCGCTGGTGTCTTAAATGTTGCAAAATAGAACGACCGTACTATTTATGCACCATCGCCATGCTCACTCCCAACCGCGAACCGAACCTGGATAACCTTGGCAAGCCGTCAAGCGGCGTGCGGGCCCTGCAAAAGGGCCAGCAAACCAAGCAGATCATCATCGACGCGGCCCTGGGCCTCGCTGAGCAAATTGGCTTGGAGGGCTTGAGTATCGGCGCGTTGGCAGAGGTCACGCACATGAGCAAATCCGGTGTGTTTGCTCACTTCGGCTCACGCGAAGAATTGCAGATTTCGGTCATTCGCGAGTACTACCAGCGCTTTTCGAACGAGGTGTTTTTCCTGGCCTTGAACGCGCCACGAGGACTGCCGCGGGTGCGCGCCCTGTTTGCTAACTGGATGAAGCGGGTCGCCATCGAAATTCAGTCGGGCTGCATCTTCATCAGCGGTGCGGTCGAGTTCGATGATCGCCCCGGCCCGGTGCGCGACGCCCTGGCCAGCTCGGTGCAAACCTGGCTGACGGCCTTGCACCGCGCCGTGGTGCAGGCCAAGGAAGAGGAGCATCTGGTGAGCGATGCCGACGAGGCGCAAATGGCGTTCGAAATCCACGGCCTGATTCTGGCGTTGCATTACGAAGCACGCTTCCTGAAAAACCCTGGCGCCCTGGAGCGCGCCAGCACCGGGTTCGAGCACATTGTGCTGCGCTACGGTAAGAACCTGACGTTTACAACGACACGTTCACATTCAACCTAATTCATTTACCAGGAGTAACCCCATGGCCATCTATACCCCCCCGCTGCGCGACATGCAGTTTGTCATGCATGAAGTCCTCAACGTCACCGCTGATCTGCAGGCCATGCCGGTGCATGCCGAGATGGATGCCGACACCATCAATGCGGTGCTCGAAGAAGGTGGAAAATTTGCCAGTGAGGTACTGCTTCCTCTCAATATCAGCGGCGACACCGAGGGCTGCAAGTACGACGCAGAGAGCCATGCGGTCACCACACCGAGCGGTTTCAAGGCGGCCTATGCCCAATACGTCGAGGGCGGCTGGGCCGCGCTGGCGTGCGAGCCGGAGTTTGGCGGCCAAGGCCTGCCATTGATCGTGAACCAGTGTTTTTACGAGATGATGAACTCGGCCAACCAGGCCTGGGCCATGTATCCGGGGCTGACCCACGGCGCCTATGCCGCGCTGGCCACCCACGGCACGGCAGAGCAAAAGGCAACCTACTTGCACAAGATGACCAGCGGCGAGTGGACCGGCACCATGTGCCTGACCGAACCCCATTGCGGCACCGACCTCGGGCTGATGCGCACCAAGGCCGAACCGCAGGGCGACGGCACCTACAAGCTCACCGGCAACAAGATCTTCATCAGCGCCGGTGAACACGATCTGGCCGACAACATCATCCACCTGGTGCTGGCCCGCCTGCCCGATGCGCCACCCGGCATCAAGGGCGTGAGCCTGTTCATCGTGCCCAAATTCATGGTCAATGCCGATGGCTCCGTGGGAGCGCGCAATGGCATTTACTGCGGCGGCCTGGAGCACAAGATGGGCATCAAGTCCAACGCCACCGCGCAGATTGTGCTCGACGGCGCGGTGGGCACGCTGGTGGGCCAGCCCAACAAGGGCATGCAGGGCATGTTTGTCATGATGAACGCGGCGCGTCTGGGAGTGGGCAACCAGTCGCTGGGCCTGACCGAAGTGGCCTATCAGAACGCGCTGGCGTATGCCAAGGACCGCCTCCAGATGCGCTCCCTGACCGGACCCAAGGCCAGGGACAAAGCCGCCGACCCGATCATCGTGCACCCCGATGTGCGCAAGATGTTGCTTACCGCCAAAGCTTATGCCGAAGGCGGTCGCGCTCTGATGTGCTTCAGCTCCATGCTGCTGGAAAAGGAGTACAACCACCCCGATGAGGAGGTGCGCAAGGAGTCGGGCGAATTGCTGGCAATGCTGACGCCCATCGTCAAGGCCTTCATCACCGACAACGGATGGACCGCCACCTCGGGCTGCCTGCAGGTGTTTGGCGGCCATGGCTACATCAAGGAATGGGGCATGGAGCAGTTTGTGCGCGATGCCCGCATCAACATGATTTACGAAGGCACCAACACCATCCAGAGTCTGGACCTGCTGGGACGCAAGATTCTGGCCAACAACGGTGCCACGCTGAAAAAGTTCGGCAAGCTGATCGGCACTCTGGTGGCCGAGGAAGGTGTCAACGAAAAGATGGCCGAATTCATCACGCCGATCGCCATCCTGGGCGATCAAATGACCAAGTTCACCACCGAACTCGGTTTCAAGGGCTTCCAGAATCCTGATGAGGTGGGCGCGGCCGCCGTGGACTACCTTCGCGTCGCCGGTCACATGGTGTTCGGTTACTTCTGGGCGCGCATGGCGCAGGTGGCCTTGCGCCAGATTGCTGCCGGAAGCACGGATCCGTTCTATGTGGCCAAGCTGCAGACCGCCCGCTTTTACTTTGCCAAACTGTTCCCCGAGACAACCACCCTGATGCGCACCGCGCGCACCGGCAGTAAAGCGCTGATGGACACCGACGCCGCGCTGGCATGATCAATCATTCTAGGAAAACAAACATGTCTCGTTTCAATGTCAAAAAAGTCGCCGTGCTCGGCGCCGGTGTGATGGGCGCGCAAATCGCTGCGCACCTGGTCAATTGCAAAGTGCCTGTCATCTTGTTTGATTTGCCCGCCAAGGAAGAGCCGAAAACCGGCATCGTGACCCGTGCCGTGGAGGGACTCAAAAAGCTCAAACCATCACCGCTGGGCGTCACCGAAGATGCCGCGCTGATCCAGCAGGCGAACTACGAAGAGCACATGGAACTTCTCAGGGACTGCGACCTGGTCATCGAGGCGATTGCCGAGCGCATGGACTGGAAACTTGACCTATACAAAAAAATTGCGCCGTTTATCGCGCCGCATGCCATCGTAGCGTCCAACACCTCAGGTCTGTCCATCACCAAATTGAGTGAGGTGCTGCCCGAGGAAATCAAACCGCGCTTTTGCGGTATCCACTTCTTCAACCCGCCGCGCTACATGCTGTTGGTGGAGCTGATCAACACACCCACCACCGAGCCGCACATCCTTGACGACCTGGAAACCTTTGTCACCAGCAGTCTGGGCAAATGCGTGGTGCGCGCCAAGGACACGCCCAACTTCATCGCCAACCGCGTCGGCATTGCCGGTATGCTGGCCACCATCAAAGAGGTGCAAAACTTTGGCCTGAGTTATGACGTGGTTGATGACCTCACCGGCAAGAAACTGGGCCGCGCCAGCTCAGGCACCTTCCGCACCGCCGACGTGGTGGGACTAGACACCATGGCCCATGTCATCAAGACGCTGCAGGACACTCTGAGCCTGGAGGCCGATCCGTTCTACGCCAGTTTTGCCACCCCCGAGGTGCTCAAAACTCTGCTGGAGATGGGCAACTTGGGACAGAAAACGAAGGCGGGGTTTTTCAAGAAGGTCGGCCGCGATATTTTGCGCTTTGACCTGGCTTCAAAGTCCTACGTGACCGGCGGCGAGAAGGCCGATGAGGTCTATACGCGCATGCTGAAAAAACCCGCAGCCGAGCGCCTGCAACTGCTGCGCAATAGCGAGGGCGCACAAGGGCAATTCCTGTGGGCGATTTTGCGCAATGCCTTCCATTACGCCGCTGTGCACCTGGGCACCATCGCCGACAACGCGCGTGATGTGGACTTCTGCATGCGCTGGGGCTTCGGCATGAAACAGGGCCCGTTCGAGCTGTGGCAGGAAGCCGGCTGGCTCAGCGTGGCCAACATGGTCAAGGAAGACATCGACGCCGGCAAGGCGCTGTGCAGCGCACCGCTGCCCGACTGGGTGTTCAAGGGGCCGGTGGCAGATGCCGGTGGCGTGCACACGCCGCAGGGCTCGTGGAACCCTTCAGCAGGCCAGTTTGTGCCGGTGCGCAAGCTGCCGGTGTATGCCCGTCAGCACTTCCCCGAGAGTGTGCTGGGCTCACAGGCGACCTCCGCCGCCAAGGCCGGCACCACCCTGTTCGAGGACGATGCCATCCGCCTGTGGACACTCGATGATGAGGTTGTCATTGCCAGCATCAAGACCAAGATGCACGCGATCGGCCCGGACGTGATCGCCGGGCTGCTGCAAGGCCTGGCGCTGGCAGAAGGCCAATACAAGGGCATGGTGATCTGGTCCAACGACGAGGTGTTCTCGGCCGGCGCCGACCTCCAGGCCATGCTGCCGGCCTTCATGACGGGCGGTGTCAAGGCGATTGCGGCCGCCGAATACGAAATGCAGCAAGCCATGCTGAAACTGCGTTACGCCAACGTGCCGGTGGTCTCTGCCGTACGGGGTCTGGCGCTGGGCGGCGGCTGCGAACTGGCTGCCTACACCGCCCGGCGTGTGGTGGCGATGGAAAGCTACATCGGTCTGGTTGAGGTGGGTGTGGGCCTGGTGCCCGGCGGCGGCGGCCTGGCCTACATCGCCCGTCGCGCGGCCGAAAACGCCGCCAGTTCAACCGGCAAGGACCTGCTGCCCTTCCTGTCTGAGGGCTTCACGGCAGCCGCCATGGCCAAGGTCGGCACCAGTGCCCACGAGTCACGCAAGTTGGGCTACCTGATGGAGGGCGACGTGATCGTGCCGCACAAGGACGAGCTGCTGTTTGTGGCCCTCAACGAGGCAAAAGCCATGTTCGACTCGGGTCACCGCGCGCCGCTCAGGCGTCTGTTCCAAGTGGCGGGTCGCAGCGGCCTGGCCACCATCAAGGGATCGCTGGTCAACATGCGCGACGGCGGCTTCATCAGCGCCTACGACTACTTCATCGGCTGCCAGATTGCCTGGGTGGTGTGCGGTGGTGATGTCGATGCCGGTAGTCTGGTCAACGAGGACTACCTGATGACGCTGGAGCGCAAAGCGTTTGGCACCCTGCTGGGCAACCCCAAAACGCAGGAACGCATCATGGGCATGATGCAAAACGGCAAACCGGTACGCAATTAATAACTTTGCGGGAGAGACCAGGAATTGCGCAGCAATTTTGCTCTGTCCTCAACTGATTGAGATACGAAAATGAAACAACTTCAAGAAGCCTATATCGTCGCTGCCACGCGCAGCCCCATTGGCAAGTCGTCGCGCGGGGTTTTCAAAAACATGCGCCCCGACGACCTGTTGGTCAAGGTGTTGCAATCGGCACTCAAGCAGGTGCCCGGGCTCGACCCCAACGCCATCGAGGACATCGTCTGCGGCTGCGCCATGCCCGAAGGCCAGCAAGGCCTGAACATTGCGCGCACAGCGGCCGTGCTGGCGGGCCTGCCCACTCGCGTGGGCGGCGTCACGATCAACCGTTTTTGCGCCTCGGGCGTGACGGCCATCCAGATGGCAGCCGACCGCATTCGGGTGGGCGAGGCCGATGTCATGATCGCCGCCGGCGTGGAGAGCATGAGCATGGTGCCGATGGGCGGCAACGCGCCATCGTATTCGCCGCTGATGTTCGAGAACGATGAGAACGTGGGCATCGCTTACGGCATGGGCTTGACCGCCGAGAAGGTGGCCACCCAGTGGAAGGTCGGCCGCGAGGCGCAGGACGCGTTTGCGCTGCAATCGCACCAGCGCGCACTGGCCGCCCAGGCTGCCGGCTATTTCACCGCCGAAACCACCCCGATCGAGGTGACCGACCGATCACCCAACCTGGCCAGCGGCGAAGTCATCGAGAAAAAGCGTGTGGTGAGGCTGGACGAAGGTGCGCGCGCCGACACCTCGCTCGAAGGCCTGGCCAAGCTCAAGAATCCGTTTGCCGCGCGCGGCACCGTCACGGCCGGCAACAGTTCACAAACCTCGGACGGTGCCGGTGCGCTGATTCTGGCCAGCGAAAAGGCGGTCAAGCAGTTCGGATTGACGCCGCTGGCACGTTTTGTGAGTTTTGCCGCCAAGGGCGTACCGCCGCAGTACATGGGGATCGGTCCGATCGAGGCCATCCCTGCCGCACTGAAAAACGGTGGTTTGACGCTGGAGCAGATCGACTGGATCGAGCTCAACGAAGCGTTTGCCGCGCAGAGCCTGGCCGTCATCAACACGCTGGGGCTGGACCAGGCCCGGGTCAACCCGATGGGCGGCGCCATTGCGCTGGGCCACCCGCTGGGTGCGACCGGGGCGATTCGCGCCGCCACCGTCATCCACGGGCTGCACCGCACTGGCGGCAAGTACGGCATGGTGACCATGTGCATCGGCATGGGCCAGGGCGCGGCCGGCATCTTCGAGCGCGTTTGAGTCTGATAACCTACGGCCCATGAACAATTCGACAACTGACCTGCTACTCGACACCACCGGTGGCGTCATCACCCTCACGCTGAACCGTGTCGCCCGGAAAAACTCGCTCACCACCGCCATGTATGCGGGCATGGCCGAGGCCGTCGAGCAGGCGCAGGCCGACGCTGCCGTGCGCGTCATGGTGATCCAGGGGCACGAAACCGTGTTCAGCGCCGGCAACGACATTGCCGACTTTCTGCAGGCGCCGCCCACCACGCTCGAGGCGCCGGTGTTTCGCTTCATGCGCGCCATCAGCAGCTTCAGCAAACCCATCGTGGCGGCGGTGTGCGGGCCGGCGGTGGGCATCGGCACCACGATGCTGTTCCATTGCGACCTGGTCTATGCCGGTGACAACGCCGCTTTTTCCATGCCCTTTGTGAACCTGGGCGTGTGTCCAGAAGCAGCCAGCAGCCTGCTGGCGCCGCAGCGCATGGGCTACGGCCGCGCCGCCGAGGCACTGCTGCTGGGCGAACCTTTCCTGGCCGAGGCCGCGCTGGAGATGGGCCTGATCAGCCGCATCGTGCCACCCGCCGAGGTCAACGCGCTGGCCCGGCGCCAGGCTCAAAAGCTGGCCAGCAAGCCCATGGCCTCGTTGCTCGCCACCAAGCGCCTGATGAAACAGGGACAAGCCAACCTGGTGGCCGAGCGCATGGCTGATGAAGGCACGCTGTTTGGCCGCATGCTGGCCGAGCCTGCCGCGCGTGAAGCGTTTTCTGCCTTCATGGAAAAACGCAAACCAGACTTTGTCAAACTTTGACGTAAGTCAAATGCCAGAAGGTGTCAAAATCAATATGCGCACAGCAATTTTTTGACACGAAAAAGGGGAGGTTGAATGCGTTTCATAGACATAAAACTCGGTCTGCTTGCCCTCTGGCTGGCGCTGGGGTTGGTCACCAACACCGCTGCGAAAACTCCCGGCGAGGTGGAAGTGGGCAGCGTGTTGCGCGATGCCACGATGCGCGGGCTGAACGGGCCGGACCAAAAGTTGTCTGCTTTTCGCGGCAAACCGCTCATCATCAACGTCTGGGCCAGCTGGTGCCCGCCCTGCATCCAGGAGATGGGCTCGCTGGAACGTCTGGCCTGGAGCGACCTGGGTCAGCAATTTACCGTGATCGGCATTTCTACCGATGACTATCCCGAATCTGCCAAAGGTTTCCTGCGCAAGAGCCAGGCCACCATGAACCATTACATCGACCGCGAGCTGGAGCTCGAACACATGCTGGGCGCCGAGCACCTGCCGCTGACGGTGCTGGTGGATGCCAAGGGACGGGTGCTCAACAAAATCGTCGGCGCGCGCGAATGGGATAGCCCGCAGGCGCAGCAATTGATCCGCAACACGTTTAAAAGCTCTCTTTTATTCAAGTGAGCCGTTGCGGTCTGTGACCATCAAGCCATGCCCCATATACTCAAAGAAATTAGGGGCACCGGGAATCTCCCGGCAATAAAAGGTGATTTTTAACAAAAGGAGACCGTCAATGCGTCCATTCAACTCTGTAAAACGACCTCTCGCCACCCTGCTGCTGGCGTGCGCTGCCTTGGCTGCCTGGGCGCAGCCACTTGAGGTGGAGGGTGTCAAGCTTGAGGCCACCACCCAGTTGGGTGCTGCCAAGCTGCAACTCAACGGGGCAGGCTTGCGCACCAAGGTGTTCTTCAAGGTCTATGTGGCCGGCTTGTACATGCCCCAAAAAGCCGCCAGTGCTGCCCAACTTCTGGCGCAAACGGGTGCGCGCCGTGTCACCATCACCATGCTACGCAACGTCGATGCCGAGAGCTTTGCCAGTGCCCTGAATGACGGCTTGCGCGACAACCACACCGAGGCCCAGTTTGCCGCAATGAGGCCGCAAATTGACGCGCTCAATGCCAACCTCAAGGCTGTGGGCGAAGCCAAAAAGGGTGATGTGATCCATTTCGAGTATGTGCCAGACGCGGGCACGCAGGTCACGGTCAACGGCAAGGCGCGAGGCAACGTGATTGCGGGCGAAGAATTTTTCACCTCAGTGCTGCGCATCTGGCTGGGTGACAAGCCGGTGGACGGCAATCTCAAGAAAGCGTTGATTGGCAGTTGACCGATACCGTCGGGTTTTGTTGCGACAGGATTCCAGATGACCCCAACCGTTGCTGCGCCCGCCAGGATTGAATTTGAAGCCGAATTCCTGGCGGGTCTGACCAAGGTCTTTGAAGAGCTGATCGTTTTCAACCAGATGTTGGGTCTCAAAATCACGTCGATCAAACCAGACCAGGTGCGTGCGCGCATCAAAATGAAGCACGAGCTGGTCGGCCATTACGCCTACAACCGCATTCACGGCGGCGTCATCAGCGCCAGCCTGGACGCGCTGGGCGGGCTGGCGGTGATGGCGGCCATAGGCGCGCGCCACATGGATGAGTCGCCGACGCAGCGCCTGCAGCGCTTTGCCAAGCTCGGCACCATCGACCTGCGCATCGACTACCTGCGCCCCGGCATTGGCGAGTGGTTCGAGTTGCGCGCCGAGGTGATGCGCCTGGGCTCACGCGTGGCGTCCACCCGCATGGAGTTTTTGGGCGCCGACGGCAAGCTGCTATCCACCGGCTCGGCCGCCTACATCGTGTCCTAGGGCTGGTTACGCTACAGTCAGGCGGCTGGCTTGGGCACTTCGCGTGGCTTGCCCTGGTCGTCGATGGCGACATAGGTGAGCGATGCCTCGGTCACCTTGGTGTATTTGCCCTGGGCGCGAAAGTGTTCGGCATAGACCTCGATCTTGACCGTGATCGAGGTGCGGCCAATGCGCACCAGCTTGCCAAAAAATGACAGGATGTCACCCACCCGCACCGGCTGCTTGAAAATGAACTCGTTCACCGCCACGGTGGCCATGCGGCCTGCGGCATAAGGGGATGCGATCACGGCGCCGGCCAGGTCCACCTGCGCCATCACCCAGCCGCCAAAAATATCGCCGTTGGCATTGACATCGCGCGGCATGGGGATCACCTTGAGCACCAATTTTTCGTCAATGGGCAATTGCACGGCGTTGGAGGCAATGTTTGCAGACATGGGCACAATCCTGGGTTACAAAGTGTTGGGGACAGAGCTGGCTCATTTCGTGTAGCTGAGGCCTGTCCCGCAAATAGTCAGGATTGTCCTCCATGCGCAGCCATTCATCCAGCCGTCACAGCGGCACCACCTCCAGCACGTCATCCGACCCCAAAGCTGCCGCGCTTGCGCGCTCGGACTGGGCCACCTTGCAGCGCTTGTTCCCCTACCTGTGGGAATACAAATGGCGCGTGATCGCGGCGCTGGCCTTCATGGTGGGGGCCAAGCTGGCCAACGTGAGTGTGCCGCTGCTGCTCAAGGAGCTGGTGGACACCATGAACCCCAAGGGGACCATCGGTCCCGAGGCGCTGCTGGTGGTGCCGCTGGGCCTGCTGGTGGCGTACGGCCTGCTGCGCCTGTCCACCACGCTGTTTGCCGAATTACGCGAGCTGATTTTTGCCAAGGCCACCGAGGGCGCCTCGCGCAGCATCTCCGTGCAGGTGTTTCGCCACTTGCACGCCCTGAGCCTGCGCTTTCACCTGGAACGCCAGACCGGCGGCATGACGCGCGACATCGAGCGCGGCACGCGCGCCGTGCACTCGCTCATCAGCTATTCGCTCTACAGCATCTTCCCGACGCTGATCGAGGTGGCGCTGGTGCTGAGCATTCTGGCGGTCAAGTTCGACATGTGGTTTGCCTGGATCACCATCATTGCGCTCATTCTCTACATCGCCTTCACCATTCTGGTGACCGAATGGCGCACCCAGTTCCGCAAGGTCATGAACGAGCTGGATTCGACCGCGCACAGCCGCGCCATCGATTCGCTGCTGAACTACGAGACGGTGAAATATTTCAACAACGAAGAGTTCGAGGCGCGCCGTTACGACGAAAACCTGGAGCGCTACCGCAAGGCGGCGCTCAAGAGCCAGACCACCTTGAGCCTGCTCAACACCGGCCAGCAACTCATCATCGCCGCCGGACTGGTGGCCATGCTGTGGCGCGCCACCCAGGGCGTGGTTGACGGCCGCATGACGCTGGGCGACCTGGTGATGGTCAATGCCTTCATGATCCAGCTCTACATCCCGCTGGGCTTTCTGGGCGTGCTCTACCGCGAGATCAAGCAGGGCCTGACCGACCTGGAAAAAATGTTCACCCTGATGGAGCGCGAACGCGAAATTGCCGATGTGCCGGGCGCGCCCGCCCTGTCGCTGACACCCGAAAGCGCCAGCGTGGCCTTCAGGCACGTGGACTTCGCCTACGACCCGGCGCGTCCGATCCTGCACGACATCAGCTTTGACATCCCGGCTGGCAAAACAGTGGCGGTGGTCGGCCCGTCGGGCTCGGGCAAATCGACGCTGGCGCGGTTGCTGTTTCGCTTCTACGACGTGCAAAGCGGCCAGATCCTGATCGCCGGACAGGACATCAGGCAGGTGACACAGGCCAGCGTGCGCCAGGCCATCGGAATCGTGCCGCAAGACACCGTGCTGTTCAATGACACTGTCGAATACAACATCGCCTACGGCCAGCCCGGCGCCACCCGCGAGCAAGTGATCGAGGCGGCCAAGTCGGCGCACATCCACGACTTCATCGCCGCCACACCCAAAGGCTTTGAGACCATGGTCGGTGAGCGCGGCCTGAAACTGTCGGGCGGCGAAAAGCAGCGCGTGGCGATTGCCCGTACGCTGCTCAAAAATCCGCCTATTTTGATTTTTGACGAAGCCACCAGCGCGTTGGACTCGGCCAATGAACGCGCCATCCAGGCCGAATTGCAGAGCGTGGCGCAGAACAAGACCACGCTGGTGATTGCGCACCGACTCTCCACCGTGGTCGATGCGCAAGAGATCCTGGTGATGGAGGCCGGCCACATCCTGGAGCGCGGAACCCATGCGGCGCTGCTGGCTTCAGGAGGTCGTTACGCGCAGATGTGGGCGCTGCAGCAGAGTTCAGAGTAGCTGCCTTTCGCGCCGTCAATGCGTTCAAAAGCTGCTGGCGCAGTCCTGCTTTTCTGCCAGCATGGACTGCCATCATGACTAAACTGGCAGGCCTTCATTCCCTTGAAAGAGCACCTTCATGCACTACCGCAATCTCGGCAAAAGCAATTTGAAAGTCTCGGCCCTGTGCCTGGGCACCATGATGTTCGGCGACCAGACCGCGCTGGCCGAAGCAGGCGGCATCGTGGCCGATGCCCACGCCCATGGCGTGAACTACATCGACACCGCAGACGTCTACAGCAAAGGGGGCTCGGAAACCATGGTGGGCCAACTGCTCAAGGGCCAGCGCCACGACTGGGTGCTGGCAACCAAACTGGGCAATGCCATGTCCGAGCGAGTCAACGAGGGCCACTATTCGCACAGTTGGATGCTGCGCGAAGTGGCGGCTTCGCTGGCGCGCCTGCAAACGGATTACGTGGATATCTTGTACCTGCACCGCGATTTTGACGGCATGAACCTGGAAGAGCCCTTGCGCGCGCTCGACGCCATGCTGCGCACCGGCCAGATTCGCGCCTGGGGTGTTTCGAACTTTCGGGGTTGGCGCATTGCCGAACTGGTGCGCCTGGCGGCGCAGCTAGGCATGCCGGGCCCGGTGGTGTGCCAGCCCTACTACAACCTGCTCAACCGCATGCCCGAGGTCGAGGTCCTGCCGGCCTGCACGCATTACGGCATTGGCGTGGTGCCCTACAGCCCAGTGGCGCGCGGTGTGCTCACCGGCAAATACCTGCCGGGTCAAGCACCCGCCCCGGACAGCCGCGCCGGCCGCGCCGACCGGCGTTTGGCACAAACCGAGTTTCGCGAAGAATCCCTGCTGATTGCGCAACAGCTCAAGGTTCATGCTGAAAACCGGAGCATCAGCCTGGCGCAGTTCGCTTGCGCCTGGGTTCTGGCCAACCCGGTGGTGAGTTCAGTCATCGCCGGACCGCGCACGCTCCAGCAGTGGCAAGACTACCTGCCCGCGCTCGACTACGTGTTCACTCCCGAGGACGAGGCGTTGGTGGACCGCCTGGTCAAGCCCGGCCATCCCTCCACGCCGGGCTACACCGATCCGGTTTATCCGCCCACCGGCCGGTCGCGCGTTGGCTAAAGCCCCCAGATGTTGAGCAAACTCGTCAAGCTGTTGATCCGGCGCAAAAGACCATTGTCGGCCGCGCAGCAGGCAGCGCAACTGATCGCCGCCATCGACGCGGGCGGCATCCCGCTGAACCCGGCACGCATCAATGACATCGCGCGTCAGCTAGGGCTGGAGGTGTCCAGAAAAGCGCCGCTCGAAGCCACCCTTGCGCGCATCCGGGCGGCGCTGGCTTATCTGGATCAGTAGCCGGATCAGCCCCGCCCACTACACTCAGCCAGCCTTTTCTTTCTTGTGACTCACCCATGGATATTTTTGTTGTCTTCGCCCTGCTGGCCATTGCCGTGCATGTTGTCAAAACGCGCGAGCAAGCGCAGCGCATTGCCTTGCTCGGCGGTTATCTTGGGCAATTCCAGATTGAAAAGTTGATGCAGGATGTGCTGAACGGCTACCAGCGCGCTTTGGGTGAAGCGGACGAGCAACGCCAGGCCCAGGTCTGGCGACACCTGGAGCCGACAGAACAAACGCTGTGCGAGCAGTTCAACCGTTTTGTGCTGGAGTTTGCCAAGGTCTCCGAGCCGCAGGCCCGCTTGAGCCGCCTGCCGCTGGCCCTGCCCTTTGTCGCGCAATATTTCCCCTCCACCGCGCTGGACATGCGCAAATTGCTCAGCGTGCACGCCCGCGGCATCACGCAGGCCTGCCAAAACAGGCTGGCCCAGACGCCCAAGCGCAAGGCCTTCACCCTGTCGGCCGAGTTGATGCTGATGCAGCACAGTTGCCACTGGTTTTGCCGCTCCAAAATGGTCGCCTCGACCCGCTTGCTGGCGCGACACCAGACCGCATATGCCCAGGTGCTGGCCGCCTTGGCGCCGTCCACCCGGCAGGCCTATGGCCAGTTGATCGGAAATTGAGCGGCCGTCCCCCCTCATCAAACAGTCCGGTCTGATAGACAATCTCGTCTCATGGAAACCAAATGGCTTGAAGATTTTGTCAGCTTGGCCGAAACCCGCAGTTTCAGCCGTTCGGCGCAATTGCGCCATGTGACGCAACCTGCGTTTTCGCGCCGCATCCAGTCGCTGGAAACCTGGGCTGGCTCCGACCTTGTGGATCGCAGCAGTTACCCGACGCGCCTGACGCCCGCCGGTGAAACACTGCACGACCAGGCGCTCGAAATCCTGCAGACCCTGCAGACCACGCGCGCCATGCTGCGCGGGCACGCCACGGCGGCGCAGGACGTGATCGAGTTTGCCGTGCCGCACACGCTGGCGTTCACTTTTTTCCCAGCCTGGGTAACAGCCCTGCGCGCCAGCTTTGGCCCCATCAAAAGCCGCCTGATCGCGCTCAACGTGCACGATGCCGTGATGCGCCTGGTGGAAGGCAGTTGCGACCTGCTGATTGCCTACCATCACCCGTCCCAGCCCAACCAGCTCAACGCTGACCGCTACGAAATGGTGAGCTTGGGTGAAGAAGTGGTGGCACCCTACGCCAAGCCCGACGAGCACGGCAAGCCCTTGTTCGAACTGCCAGGCAAGGCGGGCCACCCACTGCCCTACCTCGGCTATGCGCAAGGCGCCTACCTGGGGCAGATGGTGGAGCTGATCCTGAAGCACAGCAGCGCTCCCATCCACTTCGATCGGGTCTATGAGACCGACATGGCCGAGGGACTCAAAGCCATGGCGCTGGAAGGCCACGGCGTGGCATTTTTGCCGATGAGCGCGGTGCGCAAGGACCTGCGCGCGCACAAGCTTGTCAGCGCTGCGCCACCCGAGCTCAAGGACCTCACCATCACCATGGAAGTGCGCGCCTACCGCGAACGCCCCATCCATCGTGAAGCGCTCAAACCCGGCAACCTTGCCGGCAGGCACGCCCACGACACCCCCACGCACAATGCGCAGGCCCTGTGGGACTACCTGCTGTCCCATGGGGATTCCTTATGATCAATACCCTGACCCTGACCCTGACCCGCCCCGACGACTGGCACCTGCATGTGCGCGATGGCGCCGCACTGAGCACGGTGGTACCGCACAGCGCCGCCCAGTTCGGCCGCGCCATTATCATGCCCAATTTGCGTCCGCCTGTGACCACCACCGCCCAGGCGCTGGCCTACAAGGCGCGCATCCTGGCCACAGTGCCGCCGGGCATGGCGTTCGAGCCGCTCATGACGCTGTACCTCACCGACAGGCTGCCCGCCGACGAAATCGCCCGCGCCAAGGGGGTCGGCATCGTCGCCGTCAAGCTCTACCCGGCCGGCGCCACGACCAACAGCGATGCCGGTGTGACCGACCTACACAAAACTTACCCCACGCTCGAAGCCATGCAGCGGGTGGGCATGCCGCTGCTGGTGCACGGCGAAGTGACCGCGCCCGAGATCGACCTGTTCGACCGCGAAGCGGTGTTCATCGACACCCAGCTGATCCCGCTGCGCCGCGATTTCCCCGAGCTCAAGATCGTGTTCGAGCACATCACCACGCGAGAGGCGGCGCAATACGTGGCCGAGGCCGACCGCTTTACCGCGGCCACGCTCACCGCGCACCACCTGCTGTACAACCGCAACGCCATTTTTACCGGTGGCATCCGTCCGCATTACTACTGCCTGCCGGTGCTCAAGCGCGAAAGCCATCGCCAGGCCCTGCTGGTGGCCGCTACCAGCGGCAACCCAAAATTTTTCCTCGGCACCGACAGCGCGCCGCACCCGGTGCACCTCAAGGAGCATGCCAGCGGCTGCGCCGGTTGCTACACCGCCTACACGGCGATGGAACTGTATGCGCAGGCGTTCGACGGGATGGGCGCGCTCGACAAGCTGGAAGGCTTTGCCAGCTTTTTCGGCGCAGATTTTTACGGCCTGCCACGCAATGCCAGCACACTCACATTGAAGCGCGAGGCATGGACCGTGCCGGAGCGTTTCGCCTTTGGCGAAGCCGAGCTCAAGCCGCTGGGGGCGGGCGAGGTGCTGACATGGAAAGTTGTTTGAAGGGACATTGCCCGTAGGCTCGTCGGTGTTGCCGATCTTCATCGGCACTGATTGACTGTTGCGAAACACTGATTTGGCAATTAGTCCATGGGCCAACCCGGACAATTCACACAGAAATACTTTCCGGCGTGTGACCGAAACAACAACCCCAAGTCGCAAGACCTTGCGCGTAAAAGCGGGGGTTATCGCTGTACGGATTTGACCATATCAATGAAGCCGCTGACATCCAGCAACTGGGCCCGCTGACCTTCATTGAATGTTGTGTGCATGGCTGTCGGTATGACAAGCTGCAGCTTGTGGGCAACCATCTCATTGGTCTGGGCCTCACTGATGGCCGCCTCCATCGTAATCAGGTGCTTGGACTCGATTCGGGCGGCTTCACTGAGAACCTGTCGCCATCTGTCTTTGCAGGTTGTCTTTGCACCCAACATAATCAAGCTTTCGGTGGGGAAAGTTTTGTCGTGGTATGCGCTGAACGAGGGAAACAGGAAATCTGGCCGCGCACTGTTTTCAGTCACAAGGGCCTTCGCGCCCTGCTCGAATTTGAGAGCATGTTTCTTGAAAAGATTGCGGATGTGGCCTTCGAAAGCATGGCCGACTCGGGATTTCCGGCGGTTCTGCACGCTCAGCGAATAGCTGATGAAAGTTTCTACCCCATGACTATCGGCAGAGAAACCAACGTCCAAGCGCTTCATCACGAAATGACATTCGTAAATGCGGAACAGCTTTTCCTCATGTTCCATCCACGCCATTAGAGTCTTGTCAGGGAACCGGAGAGGGTCTACCTCGTTCTCCAGCGACTTTCTTGCAAATGTGGAAAAGCGCTCAGTACTCGGAAACTGCTTGTCGCCGAACTCGGCCATTAGCCGATCCAGCCATGTTCCATCGTCAGCCGCAGGCTTGCTCAACTCAAAACCAAGGGTTTCAAGCAGCAACCGCAGTGGTAAAAGGAGCATCGATGACTCTAGATTACCGGCATTAAAGTCCTCATCGATTTCCGACAAGCCGAAAATTACGCGTAGCTGCTTCTCAACAGAGCTTTGCGGCGGAGCCAATACCATCAAGAGCCGACCATCGCGGTGCTTGGCTATCAGCAAAAAATCGCCGGGCTTGAACTGTAGCGTTACCGGCGAATCCTCGTAGTACAGCCGATATTCCGGGCTCCGGGCAGGTTTGTTTCGCCGCGAGTCGTACCAAGAAACGCTGCTCTCGTAGATGAGCGGCTCGTCCAGCTCGTCTGAAATGTAGACCTGCTGAGCCTGATACCTGATTTCCTGCCCCTCACCTTTGCCGGGCGTTCCAAGCCAACTCTTGGCACCTGCCGCAGGAAGCCCTCCTATTTCATGCCCGTTCGAGCGTTCCGGGTCAGCATCGACCACACTCAGGTACTTCGCAGCAACGCCTTCGAAGTAGTCTGTAATTTTGTCAGTGAACATCTTGAACCTGTTGGATGGAAGCCGCCCCGGTTTGAGGGGCTTGATTGTTGGTAATCCAGTCGTGCACTGTTGCAGTCAATTGGTCAAAAGATGTGCGGTCACGAACTGTGCATTCCCAGATTACCATCACTCGCCACCCTTGCTTCTTGAGCAGCATTATCTGGCGCTCATCCCGTAGTCGGTTGGCATTGATTTTTTCAGTCCAGAACTCGGTGCGGGTAGCTGGTATCTTGAAGTAACGACAGTCGTGGCCGTGCCAGAAACAGCCATTTACAAACAGTACGGCTCGGTATCGGGGGAATACCAAGTCCGGCTTGCCCGGAAGCGCCGGGTCATGAAGGCGGTAACGAAGGCCTCTGGCATGAAGGGCTCGACGGATGAGCATTTCAGGTTTGGTGTCCTTGCCCCTGATGGCGGCCATCATCCGGCTGCGGGTGGCCGCATCAACTACGTCTGCCATGTCGGCAGTGCCCGTGACGGACAACCCCAATCCATCCCAGCGTTGACCCGCATAGTCAACTCAAGTGTTTGCCGGTCGCAAGGTGATCTGGCCAGTCTGCAATGTGTAAACCGGCTTGATGGTCAGACTCGAATTGACCGGGCAGATATCGACGCGTCCTTTCTCCTCGTCGGCCATAACCACCCATGTAAATTGGTCATCACCGGCATCCTGAAACGCAGGAAGGATGGAAACGAAGTCCCCCTTTTTGAACAACTTCCCCTTGGCATCGCAAGAACGTGAAGCCGAGGGCATGTCCGAAGTGCGTGAAATGTCATTCATGATCTGAGTCCTTTCCATTCAAGCCGCGCGGCGGATGGGTTCACTGTCATTCTGCACGGCTTCAACAATCAATGGCTGCAGGGCTCGTGCTACTGCTGCCATGACCGGTACAACCACAGAGTTTCCAAATTGCTTGTACGCGCGCGTGTCCGACACCGGAATCTTGAACGAGTCCGGGAAGCCCATCAGCCGGGCGCATTCACGCGGTGTCAGGCGGCGGGGGTTCTTCTTGGCGCCTTGGCTGAACAGGATTTCCGAACCGTCCTTGTAGTAACGTGCCGAAAGCGTTCGCGTCACACCTTCTTTCGTGACCAGACCAAACCCAAAACCATTGCCTGCTGCGGCATGCTTTATTTTGTAGTTTTGCAGGTATTGCCAGAGTTTGTCGGTCAAAGTGTACTTGTCCAGTACCTTGTGTTTAGCATGGTCGTAATAGTTGACGCCATCCGCTTCAAGCGCTGGTTCAGCAGCCTTCTTGTGGATGATTTCACCCAGTGTGCGTGTTCCTTTTGCTGGCAGGTCAACCATGTCCCAATTAAAGACGACCGGGTCACGGAAGCCGACGATGATGATGCGTTCCCGGTGCTGGGGCACGAAGTGAGCCCCGTCGATCACCTTGTGGAAAACCTGATAGCCAAGTTCGTCGCGCAATGTGCGCAGAATCACGGCAAAGGTGCGACCCTTGTCATGGGACTGCAGGTTTTTGACGTTCTCAAGCAAGAATGCCTTGGGTTGTTTGGCTGCAATGATGCGCGCTACGTCAAAAAACAGCGTGCCCTGCGTTTCATCAGCAAAACCATGCGCCCGGCCGAGTGCATTCTTCTTGGACACGCCTGCAATTGAAAACGGCTGACAGGGAAAACCACCCAGAAGAACGTCATGGTCTGGAATGTCGTCCGCAGGTATTTGGGTAATGTCGCCATTGATCGGGTGCTGCCCACCAAAGTTGGCCATGTAGGTGCGCTGCGCGTAGCTGTCCCATTCGCTCGTGAACACGCATTCACCGCCAATGTCCTCAAAGGCCAGCCGGATGCCACCGATACCCGCAAATAAATCAATAAATTTGAAATCTGCATTCGGGTTGGTGACTGGCTGGAACGGCAAAAGCCGTTGCAAAGCCATGCCAACATACTGGGGCGGGCTCGACTCTCTGGCCTCCCAGCGCCTGACCTGCCGCTCACTGACACCAAGATGCTTGGCAATGGCAGCTTGCGAGTGATGCAGGCGTGCCGCTGCAAGGTATTCAAGTGCAGCACTGTCGTTCAGGGTGGTTAAGCGTGTGTCCATGATAGGTGATCATACCGGACAAAATGTCCGGTATGCATCCCCCTGATGAAAAATACAGTATTTTGCATACAGCGTGGGATTGCAGCCAGTGCATCCCCCGTATCCAAGGTGATATGGCTGTCCACTCCTGACAAGGCTGCGCCAATGACGGCAACAAATCAACCTTCAAAATTGGAAGACCACGCCAACCAGCGCCGACCGGGGTATCGGGGCGCAGCCCTGATGACAGCGAAGCGGAAGCGGTATTGAGAGGCTGGCGCCGCGCGGTGCTGTTGGCCGCTGGCTGGTGGTGCTGCACGGCTGCGCCGTCATTTCCTGTCAAACAGGATGTTTGGCTGTTTGTCTGCCCAAATCAACCACATTCTGAATTGGCGGGTTTTATGGGGGGTAGAGCTATTTGAACGCCTTGAAACCCGCATGAAACAAGGCCCTCTGGCGGAAGCGGTGAGATTCGAACTCACGAACCCTTGCGGGTTGCCGGTTTTCAAGACCGGTGCAATCGACCACTCTGCCACGCTTCCAGCGGGCTGAATTCTAACCCGGCAACTCAGGCCACATTGCACTCGCGGCGCAGCAGCGCCAGCGCGTCTTGCAGCTTCCCGTCACGGTCGCTGAGCAGGGTTGCCTGCGACTCATGGACAAAATCCTGCCAGAGACTGATGAAATCATCCAGATGCTGCTCCGGCGCATGCGCCTGCAGATAGTGGGTGGCCAACTCCGGCTGCCAGGCGTGTTTGCGAATTTTGCGCACCAGCGTGGCGGCGGTCTTGTCGGTCAACAGGGTTTTGAGCGCGCTGCCGGTGGCCACGCACAGGCAAAGCGTGAGCACGGTGCCATCATCGCTGTGGCCCTGGGTGAGCTTGTCCCAGGCGGCTGAGCGGCTCCGGTCATGTTGACCGACTTCGCTCAAGGCGTCTTCGAGCCAGAAGTAGCGGCCCATGAAAGCAGGCGTCTGGTCGAACAGCTTGCGCGGCGACAGGCGCCTATCCAGCAAGCGCGGCCAGTCCGCCAGCACCGACTGGCGCACGGTCTCCACCACAGCATGGTAAGCCTCGGGCAGGTTTTTGGGCAGCTCCAACAGCTCAGGCGCCGGCTGCTTTTGGCGCAGCGCCACGATCAGTTTTTCAAAAGCAACCCAATCGGGTAACTCCTTGCGTCGCGCCATGTTGAGCAGCAGTGCGGTGCGGATGACGGCCTCGGCATCGGGCTCGGCGTCTTGCAGGTCGTCGGCCGACAGGCCCAACTGGTCGGCGTACCAGAGCGCAGCCTCGACCACCTGCACGGCGTGCTGGCGCGCCAGAAACTCGGCCTGGTAGTCGCCATAACTGGCCAGCGACCAGCGCGCCAGTTGCGGCAAGTGGCGGTCGCTAAAAGCCCCGCGCTCGTTCATGCCAAAGTGGGTGTTTTGCGGCATCACGATCAGTGCCTTGAGCAGGTCGGAGCCGGCCTTGGAGCGCGACAGCAGGGAGTGGTCGCGCAGAAGTTCGGCGGCCACGCGCAGGTCGCCCTGACTGGCGTCCTGCAGGTGCAGACTGACCAGGTTGACCAGCCGGTCGCGCGCCTTTTCAAGTTCGGGGCGCAAATACTCGCTGCCGAAATAGTGCGCAATCTGCACCATGCCCTTGGCCGCCTCCTCGGCCATGGCAGCCAGTTTGACCGGGTCGAGCAGACCGTGCTGCATGCCGTAGGACACGGCCTTCTCAAAGAAGGGCCGCGCGTCGAACAGCGACACGCCATGGGTGGCTTCAGGCTTGGGCGGCGTCATGGGAATCAGTGGCAAGGCGCAAGGCTCAAATCGCGGATTCTTCGTCGGGGTCGATGGCGGCGGGCGTGGCTTGGCCGCGGTCGGTGGCGCTGGTTTCAAACTTGCCGTCGTCCTCGGCCATGTCCTCTTCATCCAGACCCAGCTCGAAAGCGCGAGCCTTGGCACGCAGCACCAGCAGCATTTCAATGAACAGGTCAGGGTTTTCGTAGCGCAGCAGCCAGGCCAGTTGCATCCAGTCGGAGTCGGCCACTTCATCCTGGTCGAGCCGGGCGCTCGCATAGGCGTTGGCGCGCAAGTCGTCTTCGGACAGGACGGCACCGTCGTCCTCGACCGTGTCGAAGGTGCCGGTGCGGGCAAAGGCCTCGATGCGGCTCCATTTTTCTTCAAAATAGTCGGCCAACGCCTCGGCGCCGCCTTCTAGGTCGCCGATGGCGTTGATGAAGGCCAGCGGGTCGGCGCCGTCGCGGAAAATGATCGAGTTCATCATGCCGCGCAAATGGCTGCGGGTCAGGTCGCGGTACTGTTTTTCAATGACCACGGCGCGGGCGAACTGCTCGGGTGTGAGCATCAGGTTGATGATGGAGGCGCGCGAGCCGTCGTACTCTCGAATCACCGCCAGCACGTCCTTTGGCGGCAACTGTTGCAGCACCTCCATCAGCGCGCCGTCGCCTTCGCGGTCGGCGAGTTCGACCAACGCAGACTCGGCACCGACGATGTCGCCGGCGGCAATCAGGGACCGGGTTTTTTCAATCAAGGCCAAATGCTGCATACGATATTCCCTTGGTTTCAATGTTGTCGTTGTGCTTGACGCACCTTATTCCTTGCGGTCAAAGCCCTGGTCTTCCAGCCACTGGGCGCTGGCTTCGTCATGGTCTTGGTCGTGATGGCGCTCGTCGTCCTTGTCAAAATCATCGCCATGGTCGCGGCGACGGGTAGCGCCGTGTTCACTCTCTGATTCATCGCCATGCGCCGCAGCTTCGAGCTGATGCGGCGAGGGCCGGTGGTACAAATACTCCAGCGCCGACGCGACCACCATGAACCAATCGCCCTGCGGTTCCGGCAACAAGGCATCAGCCAGCTCCTGCGCCCAAGGGGTCAGCTGCACGGCGTCACCCAGGCTGCTCCAGTCGGGAAATTCATCGGACTCCAGCGTCAGCACCTGCTCCATCACCGCCGGCTCTTCAAAGTGGAAGCCGCCATGAAAAATGACGGCGACCATCTCGGGGCTGAGCTCCATCATCTGCTTCAGGAACGTGATCTGCCCGCGCTTTTCCAACAGGCGCTGGCGCAGCACATTGCGACCCTCCGAGTCAAATGAGAGATCGTCGATCTCGGCCTGGTAGGAGGTGCGCAGCGCGCGGAAAAAAGCGGACATGCTCATGGCGTTCTCGGGTGTGGGGTAAGGCATCAAACAATGCGGCTGAAGTAATCTTGCCAAATGACGCGTGCGGTGTCGAGCGGGCTGTCGAGCAGGTTCCGCTGGCGGTTGTCATCATAAGCCTTGCGCTTGTCGGGGTCTGACAGCACCTCGTAGGCCGTCTGTACGAGCCGAAAGCGTGCCGCGGCATCAGCAGCGCTGTTGCGGTCGGGGTGGTGAATGGCAGCCTGCTGTCGAAAGGCTTTTTTGATGTCGGCCAGCGTGGCAGACGGGCGCAGGTCCAGGGCGGCGTAATGGTCTTTCATCTGGCGACGCGCATCAATCGGCCTCAATGGCCAGAAAAATCAACCAGGGTGAACAGCGTCAGACCTGCTGCACGCAGCTTGTCGGAGCCGCCGAGCTCGGGCAAATCGACGATCACGGCGCCCTCGGTCACCTCGGCGCCCAATTTTTCCAGCAGCTTCTTGCCCGCCATCATGGTGCCGCCGGTGGCGATCAGGTCGTCGATCAGCAGCACGCGCTGGCCTGGTTTGACGGCGTCAGTGTGCAGTTCGACGGTGGCGCTGCCATACTCCAGCTCGTAGGTTTCCTCGACAGTGGTAAAGGGCAGCTTGCCTTTTTTGCGGATCGGCACGAAGCCCACACCCAGTTCATAAGCCACTACGGCACCCAGAATGAAACCGCGCGCATCGAGCCCGGCCACCACGTCGGGGCGACGCGCGGGGTCCATGTAGCGGTGCACAAAGGCATCGATTAGCACCCGGAACACCTTGGCGTCCTGCAGCAGCGGCGTGATGTCGCGAAACTGCACGCCTGGCGCGGGCCAGTCGGGCACGGTGCGGATGTGCTCGCGCAGGTAGTGGGGCACACTGACATTCAGCATAAGTTGTCCAGATCAATCAAAAGTCATATTGTGCCCCGCGCCACGAGCGCCACGAGCTCCAGGCGTCAGAAGCCGCTCTTGAGCAGCGCGCGCTCGGCCTGCTCCAGCGCTTCGGCCTTGCCCGAAAGCACCAGCGCATCGCCATCCATCAGCATCAGATCATCCCCCAGGGGCATCGCCTGCCCGTTGGCGCGGCGCAGGCTCACCAACCGAACCTCCAGCACGGGCAAAGCCAGATCGCCCAGAGTACGCCCAACCGCCCTGGCGCTCATCGGCAGGCTGAGCGAACTCAAGCGTTCCTGCTGCAGTTCATCCACGGCGCCATCATCGGCGCCGCGAAAGAAGCCGCGCAGCAGCTTGTATCGGGCATCGCGCTGCTCCTGAACGATGCGGATCACGCGGCGCATCGGCACGCCCACCAGCGCCAGCGCGTGGCTGGCCAGCATCAGCGAGCCTTCAATGGCTTCGGGCACCACCTCGGTGGCGCCCGCCTGCTGCAGCGCCTCCAGGTCGTGGTCGTCCTGGGTGCGCACCACCACTGGCACCTGCGGCGCGTGCTCCTTGATGTGAGCCAGCACCTTCATGGCGCTGGGGGTTTCCAGGTAGGTGACCACCACCGCGCTGGCGCGCGCCAGGCCGGCCGCCATCAGCGCCTGCAGCCGCGCCGCATCGCCGAACACTACCGAGTCGCCGGCTACGGCGGCCTGGCGCACCCGGTCGGGGTCGAGGTCGAGCGCAATGTAGGGAATGGACTCCTTGTCGAGCATGCGCGCCAGATTCTGACCGCAGCGGCCATAGCCGCAAATGATGACGTGCTTGTTGGCCATGATCGACTTGCGCGCAATGCTGGTCATCTGCACCGACTCCATCAGCCACTCGTTGCTGACAAGTTTCATGACAATCTGGTTGCTGCGCATCACAATAAAGGGGGTCGCCAGCATCGACAGCACCATCGCCGCCAGAATCGGATTGAGGAGCTCGGGCGGCACCAGCTTGTTGGCCTGCGCCAGCGTCAGCAGCACAAAACCGAACTCCCCGGCTTGCGCCAGATACAGCCCGGTGCGCAAGGCCACGCCCATGGTCGAGCCCAGGGCGCGCGTCAAAAAAGTCACCACCAGCGCCTTGTACAGCACCGGCACCGTGACCAGCAACAGCACCAGCGGCCAGCGCTCCAGCACAAGTCGCCAGTCCAGCATCATACCGATGCTGATGAAAAACAAGCCCAGCAGCACGTCGTGAAACGGCCGGATGTCGGTTTCCACCTGGTGCTTGAACTGGGTCTCTGAAATCAGCATGCCGGCAATGAACGCGCCCAGCGCCAGGCTCAGCCCCGCCAACTCGGTCAGCCATGCCAGTCCCAGCGTGACCAGCAGCAGGTTGAGCACAAACAGCTCTTCGCTCTTGCGCCGCGCCACCAGTGTGAGCCACCAGCGCATGATGCGCGGGCCACCCACCAGCAGCACGGCGATCAGCGCGCTGGCCTTGAACAACGCCCAGGCCAGCGTTTCCACCATCTGCTCTGGCGAGGCGCTTAGCGCCGGAATCAGCACCAGCAGCGGCACCACAGCCAGATCCTGAAACAGCAGCACGCCCATGACGCGCTTGCCGTGCTCGGTCTCCATCTCCAGCCGCTCGCTCATAAGCTTGACCACAACCGCGGTGCTGCTCATGGCCATGGCGCTGGACAAGGCCAGCGCGGTGCGCCAGTCCATGCCCCAATGGGTCGGCGCCAGCACGGCAAACGCCATGCTGAACGCCGTGGTCACCAGCATGGTCAGCGCCACCTGGAACAGGCCCAGGCCAAACACGTGGTTGCGCATGCTGCGCAGCTTGGGCAGGTTGAACTCCAGCCCAATCACGAACATCAGGAAAACAACGCCAAATTCGCCCAGATGGCGCACGCCATCGGCGTTCTTGGCCAGCGCCAGCGCGTTTGGGCCGATCACCACGCCCACCGTCAGATAGCCCAGCATGGGCGGCAGTTTCAGGTACCGGCAGGCCACCACGCCGAGCACGGCGGCGAGCAAATACAACAGGGTTAAATCAAGTGGGTTCACCCCCTGATACTACCAAGCGCAAGACCTTTTTATGAGACCTGGCCGATAGAATGCTGCCATGACGACTCAACCCACCCCTGCCCCAACATTTGATGCGGCCCGCGCCGTGGCGCTGGCGCATGAAACGATCGACATCGAGGCGGCCGCCCTGCTCGGCCTCAGGCAGCACATCGGTTCCGATTTTGTGAAGGCGGTGCGCTTGATGTTCGCGGTGCAGGGCCGCGTGGTGGTGATGGGCATGGGCAAGAGTGGCCACATTGCCCGCAAGATTGCCGCCACGCTGTCTTCCACCGGCACCCCGGCCATGTTTGTCCATCCCGCGGAGGCCAGCCACGGCGACTTGGGCATGATCAAGGCGGTGGACGTGGTGCTGGCCATTTCCAACAGCGGCGAGTCCGAAGAACTCACCGCCGTGCTGCCCATGATCAAGCGCCTGGGCGCGCCGCTGGTGGCCATGACGGGTCATGTCGGCTCGACCCTGGCGCGCTACGCCGACTGCTTTTTGAACAGCAATGTCGCCAAGGAAGCCTGCCCGCTCAATCTGGCGCCCACCGCCAGCACCACCGCGCAACTGGCGCTGGGAGATGCGCTGGCCGTGGCCCTGCTCGATGCCCGCGGCTTCAAGGCTGAAGACTTTGCCCGCTCGCACCCCGGCGGCGCACTGGGGCGCAAGCTGCTCACGCTGGTGAGCGACGTCATGCGCAGCGGCGACCAAGTGCCCCGCGTTGGCTTGCAGGCAAGCTTCAGCGAACTGATGCGCGAGATGAGCGCCAAAGGCCTGGGCGCCAGCGCCGTGGTGGACGCCGGCGGCCAGGTGCAGGGTATCTTTACCGACGGTGACCTGCGCCGCCTGATTGAAAAAGGCGTTGATTTGCGCAACAGCACCGCGCAGAATGTCATGCACCCGAAGCCCGCCACGATCAGCTGCAATGCGCTGGCGGTGGATGCCGCCGAACTGATGGAGCAGCGCCGCATCACCAGCGTGCTGGTGCTCGATGCCGAGGGCAAATTGTGCGGCGCGCTCAACAGCAACGACCTGATGCGGGCCAAGGTGATCTGATGGCCCCGGCACTCAATTTCCCCCCAGAATTGCTACTCAAGGCGCAGGGCATTCGCGTCGTCTTTTTCGATGTCGATGGCGTGCTGACCGACGGCGGGCTGTATTTTTCCGAACACGGCGAAATGCTCAAGTGCTTCAACACGCTCGACGGCCACGGCCTCAAATTGCTGCAACGCGCCGGCATCACGCCGGTGATGATCACCGGGCGCGACAGCAAGGCGCTGCGCTTGCGGCTATCTGCGCTGGGCATCGAGCACGCCCACTTCGGCACCGAAGACAAGCGCCCCGCCGCCGAGCTCAGCCTCAAGGCGCTGGGCTTGGACTGGCAGCAGGCCGCCGCCATGGGCGACGACTGGCCCGATCTGCCGATACTGACCAGTTCCGCCTTCGCCTGCGCCCCCGCCAACGCCCAGGCCGAGGTGCTGGCCCGCGCCCATTACGTGACCCGACAAACAGGCGGTAAGGGGGCTGTGCGCGAGCTGTGCGACCTGCTTCTGGTCGCCAGCGGCCGATATGCCAACTTACTGCAGGAAGCCTTGCAATGAACAGGTTGCGCAACCTGTTCGATCAACTGACGCTGTATTTGCCGGTGTTGCTGATGGGGCTGCTGGCCATGGCCACCTACTGGCTGGTGCGCAGCACGCCCACCATTGAGCCACCCCACCCGGCGGCGCCGGTACAACATCTGCCCGATTACTTCATGCGCCAGTTTTCTGTCAAAACCTTTGATGCCAGTGGCCAACTCAAAAGTGAAATCACCGGAACCCAAGCGCACCATTACCCGGACACCGACACACTTGAAATTGACCGGGTTCTCATCCGCGCCATCAACGAAGTGGGTGAGCTGACCACGGCGTCGGCGCTGCAGGCCATCAGCAATAGCGATGCATCGGAAGTCCGACTCATCGGGCAGGCGCTGGTGGAGCGCCAGCCCAGCCGCGACACAAGCGGCAGGGACCAGCCGGCCTTAACCTTCAGGGGCGAGTTTTTGCACGCCTTCATGGAAACCGAGCGCGTCATATCGAACAAACCTGTCGAACTCACCCGTGGCCAGGACCGTTTTACGGCCAACAGCATGGACTACGACAACAAGGATCGCGTCATGCTGCTGACCGGGCGCGTGCGGGGTCAGCTGGTCCCCGCCAGGATGCCTTGAACACAGCGCAAGTCATGATGCCATTGGTCCTGATCACCGGCGCTTCCAGTGGTATTGGTCAGGCCATGGCCCTGCACTACGCCCGACTGGGATATCAACTCGCTTTGGTGGCCAGGCGCGGCGATGCGATGCAGGCCTGGCTGAATGAGAACGCCATTAGCCCCGAAACCTATGTCATTTACAGCGCGGATGTCGCCGACGTCGGGCAGATGGCCCACATGGCGCAGATGTGCATGGCGCGGCAGGGGCTGCCCGATGCGGTGATCGCCAACGCGGGCATCAGCATCGGCGTGGATTCGTCGGTGCCCGATGACTTTGCCGTGATGGCACGCATTCTGGCAACCAATGTGATGGGTACAGCAGCCACCTTCGGCCCGTTCATTGCTCCGATGGTGGCGCGCGGCACAGGCACGCTGGTGGGCATTGGCAGCGTGGCTGGCATTCGCGGCTTGCCAGGTCATGGCGGCTACTGCGCCAGCAAGGCCGCAGTAATCAGCTATTGCGAGAGCCTTCGCGGCGAACTGAGCATGAGCGGTGTCAAGGTAGTCACGCTGTGCCCGGGCTACATCGCCACGCCGCTGACGCAAAACAACCAGTACACCATGCCGTTCCTAATGCAGCCTGAAGTTTTTGCCGAGAAAGCGGTTCGTGCCATTGCCGCAGGCTGCAGCTACCGCGTGATCCCGTGGCAAATGGGTGTGGTGGCCAAGTTGATGCGACTTCTGCCCAACGCGGTGTTCGACCGCCTGTTTGCCGGACGTCCGCGCAAACCGCGCGAGACAGACAAACTGCTCTAAACAAAAAGGGCCCCGAAGGACCCTTTTTGTTTGTATCAGCTTAGTAGCTGCTACGGCCACCGCCGTAACCACCGCCGCCGCCACCGGAGCGGCTACCGCCACCGCCAGCACCGCCGCCGTAGCCGCCGCCACCTGAGCGGCCGCCGCCAGCGCCACCACCGTAGCCACCGCCACCGCCGCCACCACCGAAGCCGCCGCCACCCGAACGGGGAGGACGCGGTTCCATGGGACGGGCTTCGTTAACCACGAGACCGCGGCCACCGAATTGTTGGCCATTCATGGCTTCAATAGCGGTTTGTGCTTGCGCATCATCGGCCATTTCAACAAAGCCGAAGCCTTTGGAGCGACCGGTGTCACGTTCCATCATGACTTTGGCGCTGGTGACGGTACCGTGGGCTGCAAAAGCTTGTTGCAGATCATCATCACGGAAAGAATAAGGCAGATTGCCGACGTAAAGTTTGTTGCCCATGTAAGGACTCCTCAAAATAACTCAAAACGCGATGGAGTCCATAACCGCAATCAACAAACCAATAAAGACTTAGCGCAGACGCGAGACTGACATTCACCGCAAACCATGTACTGTTTTAAAAAACAATACGGGCTGCATGATACGTCAAGTTTTCGTTTTTCCATTTATTTTTTTACTAACCCCACAAACAAATGCGAATTGTCATGAATTGTGCCGAGGAATGGGCTTCTTGCCGGCAATTTCCAATTCACAGCCAGCCAGTCAATGGCGTAAAGTCAAAGCTCATGATCTGATTTTTTTGGAGGATTGTTCATGAGCCTGCTGTTTTCACCCCTGACCCTGCCCTCGCCGCGTGGCGACCTGACATTACCCAACCGCCTGGTGGTGGCGCCCATGTGCCAGTACTCGGCGCACAATGGTTGCGCCACCGACTGGCACCTGATGCACTGGGGCAACCTGCTCAACAGCGGCGCCGCGCTGTTCACCATCGAGGCCACCGCCGTGCTGCCCGAAGGCCGCATCACTCCCAACTGCCTGGGGCTATGGAACGATCGCACCGAAGCGGCTTTGGTTGGCCGCCTGAAGCGCGCCCGCGCCCTGGCGCCGGGCACGGCGGTGTGCATCCAGCTGTCACATGCCGGACGCAAGGCGTCCAGCGCCGTGCCATGGCAAGGTGGCCAGCTGCTGGCACCGGCACAGGGCGGCTGGGAAACCTTTGGCCCTTCCGCCCTGCCGCATTTGCCGACCGAGGTGGCGCCCACGGCCCTTTCTGCCGCAGAACTGATCAGGATTCGTGACGCTTTTGTGGCCGCCGCAAAGCGCGCCGCGCGCCTGGGCATTGAGGCCGTGGAACTACACTGCGCCCACGGCTATTTGCTGCACCAGTTCTTGTCGCCACTGGCCAACCAGCGCGGCGATGCCTATGGCGGCAGCCTGGAAAACCGCATGCGCTTTCCGCTGGAAGTCTTTGCCGCCGTGCGCAAGGCTTTTGACGGCGTGCTTGGCATGCGCCTGTCAGCCACCGATTGGGTTGATGGCGGCTGGGATTTACCACAAAGCTTTGAATTTTCGCAACGCCTGAAGGCCGCCGGATGCAACTTTGTCCACGTCTCTTCCGGTGGTGTTTCGCCGATGCAGCACATTCCACTGGGTGCCGGTTACCAAGTGCCTTTTGCCAGCGCCATCCGCGCCGCCACCTGCATGGTCACCACCTCGGTCGGCCTGATCACGCAAGCGCAGCAAGCCGAGGCGATTTTGCAGGCGGGCGACGCCGACCTGATTGCGCTCGCGCGAGCTTTTTTGTACCAGCCGCGCTGGGGTTGGCAGGCGGCAGCCGCGCTGGGTGGCGCGGTGCAGGCCAGCCCGCAGTACTGGCGCTGCCTGCCGCGCGAGGCGCAGGCAGCCTTTGGCAAGGTGACGGTCGCGCAGCGTTAAAGTGACGCCAGCCAAGCCGTCATCTGCACGGCCAACTGGTCGCTCGCTGCCGTCAGGGCGCGCACGGCGCCCACCGCATCAGGTGACGGCGCCGGCTGCTGCAGGACAAAACTACGCTGCGCCAGCAGGATTTCGCTGCCGGAGGCGCGCTGCGTCAGCGTGGCGCGAACGCGCAGCAAACCGCGGCTGTCAGCGGGCGAGTCAAAGACTTGGCTGAATTCTTCCAGCACCAGACGCAGGTTCAGCAGCGGCGCAGCCAGGCTTGGCGAGGGCGCTGATACTGGCACGGCGGCAGACGATGCAAAGCGCGGCGCACTGGCTGGCAGCAATTCGCCCGGCGCCACTACAGCGCGCTGAAGCCCGAGGTGTTGGCGCAGGCGCTGGCTGATCAATTGCGCCGGCGGCATACTCCAGCGCGCAAGGGCATAAGGCATGAGTTGCTGCGCGTCGGCATAGGCCAGGCGGTACAGCACGGCATTGCCCGCCAGTGACGACGAGGCTTGAGCGTCAAACAGCACCAGCGGGGCCATGCGGGCAGGCGATGCAGCCGCCGGGACTTGCAACTGTGTGGGGCCAAAGTCGTACACCTTGTGCGTTTCTGCCGGCCGCTGCGAGGCACAGCCCGCCAGTAACAGCGTCAACACAAACAGCAGACTTTGGGTCGTGTGCACAGCAGTATTTTTCATGACGTTCCAATCCAGGTATCAGGGAGCAGAAAATCCTGACTCGCCCGGGCCGGGTGCTGGCGCCGGCGCTCCCAGCAGCATGGCTTGCGGGGTGTCGCGAAGGGTTTGTGCCAGTTCACCGATCTGGCGTGTGCTGCGCGCCAGATCCTGCGCGGCACTGTTCAAGTGCGGTAGGGTGACGCCTTGCAGGGTTTGATTGGTGACCACCCATACCTCGGTGGCCTGCCCCAGTTGATCCAGCGTGCCGCCCGGTGCAAACATCCGCTCGGTCACCCGTTGAAATGCTTGCGCCGACGTGCGTGCCGCGTCCGCGCTTTCGCCGACCCGCAACGACGTCGCCTTCAGAGTCGCCAGACTGTCGCGCGCGCCACTGGCCATTTCTGGCAGCAAAGTGCGGGCTTGTGCGCTCAGCTGTTCAATTTCCTGGGCAGCTTTACCCAGATGGCCCACGGTGCTCATCAGGGTTTGCTGGTTTTGGCTTGACAGCAATTCGTCGAGGCGCTGGCTAGCCTGATCGAGTTGCCCCAAAATGCGCTCGCCCCGGTCGGTCAGCCTGCTCATCAGCCCCGGTTTGAGCGGAATGCGGCTGTTGTCGCTCAGGCGCCCCTGGGGAGCCCCTGCACCTTGGATCGATTCGTCGTCAAGTTGGATAAAGGCCAACCCGGTGACCCCCTGGTAACCAAGCGTGGCGTAGGTGCTGGCGCTGATCGGTGCCAGGTCATCCACCGCAATGCGTACCAGCACCTTTCCGCGGGTCTGCGGGTCCAGGCTGATCGCGGTCACCTTGCCCACAGGCACGCCCTGATAACGCACACTGGCCTGAGGCTGCAAGCCGCTCAGATTGACCTCCCCGGAAAGCTCATAACTGCGCAATTGCCGCGTGTCACGCGTCAGCCAAACCGCCAAAGTGACCAGCAGTGCGGCGACAAACAAGACAAACAGGCCGGCGGCCAGCGCATGTGATTTGTTTTCCATAAACTGGATTAAACCCCAGAATTCTTTTTAAAATGCGGTAACTTGGGGGGCATAGCTCAGTTGGGAGAGCGATTGGTTCGCAATCAATAGGTCGGCGGTTCGATCCCGCCTGTCTCCACCAGTCAAGCCGTCAATGCGAGCGGATCATGGTGCCAAACGCCTGATCGGTCAAAATTTCCAGCAGCAGCACATGCGGCACCCGGCCGTCGATGATGTGCACTGCATTGACCCCGCTTTTGGCCGCATCGAGCGCCCCGGCAATCTTGGGCAGCATGCCACCGCTCAGGGTGCCATCGGCAAAGAGCTCGTCGATCTGGTGCGCAGTCAGGTCGGTCAGCAGCTCACCCGCCTTGTTAAGCACGCCGCTGATGTTGGTCAGCATCATCAGTTTTTCGGCCTTGAGCACGGTGGCCAGCTTGGCTGCCACCACGTCGGCGTTGATGTTGTAACTCTCGTTGTTTTCACCAAAGCCGATCGGGCTGATGACCGGGATGAAGGCGTCGTCCTGCAGCGCCTTGACCACGCTGGGGTCGATGCCGACGATGTCGCCCACCTGGCCCACGTCGTGCTCTTTGGTGGCATCGACGGCATCGACCATCTTGAGCTTTTGGGCCCGGATCAGGCCGCCGTCGCGCCCGGTCAGGCCCACCGCCTTGCCACCGGCGTGGTTGATCAGCCCCACGATGTCCTGTTGCACTTCGCCGGCCAGCACCCACTCGACAATTTCCATGGTTTCTGCGTCGGTGACGCGCATGCCCTGGATGAATTCGCCCTTTTTGCCCAGACGCTTCAGGGCAGCCTCGATCTGCGGGCCGCCGCCATGCACCACCACGGGGTTGATGCCCACCAGCTTGAGCAGCACCACGTCTTCGGCAAAGTCTGCCTGCAGGGCGGGGTCGGTCATGGCGTTGCCACCGTATTTGATGACGATGGTCTTGCCGTGGAACTTGCGGATGTAGGGCAGCGCCTGCGCCAGGATTTCGGCTTTGTCGCGCGGGGGAATGTGTGAAACGTCGGTCATGGTGGGCTCGGTGTTCAATGGGGAAGACAGTGAAATACTGACAAATTGTGCAGCAGGTTGCGGATGCGGCATTGCAAAGAGCTCAGCGACGTGGCAATCCAGGACTTTAGTGCGGGGCTTCCCCATACCCGTGCACGCAGGTTTGCAGCACCGACTTGATGGCAACAATGTCTGCCTTCTCAGCACCCAAACGCAAAGCCTGCAGATGCGGCTGCAGCGCATCCCAGCTTAAACTGGCCTCATGCGCTCTCATGATACGGGCATGCGCGGTGGGCTCGGGGTTGTCGCCAATCAGCAGTTCTTCGTACAGCTTTTCGCCCGGGCGCAGGCCGGTGATGGCAATCTCGATGTCACCGTCTGGATGAGCGGCGTCGCGCACTTGTCGGCCACTGAGCTGCACCATGCGCTGCGCCAGGTCCATGATTTTGACGGGCTGACCCATGTCGAGCACGAACACGTCGCCACCGCCCGCCATGGCGCCAGCCTGCAGCACCAGTTGCGCGGCTTCGGGAATGGTCATGAAATAGCGGGTGACCTCGGCGTGCGTCACGGTCAGCGGGCCGCCCTCGCTCAGCTGGCGGCGAAACAGCGGCACCACGCTGCCGCTGGAATCGAGCACATTGCCAAAGCGCACCATGGTAAAACAGGTGGCACAGCCAGGAGCCAATGCCTGTAACACCAGCTCTGACATACGCTTGCTGGCCCCCATCACGTTGGTGGGGCGGACCGCTTTGTCAGTGGAAATGAGCACAAACCGTCTGGCGCCACTGGCCATGGCCGCGCGCGCCATGTTGAGCGTACCGAACACGTTGTTCAAAATGCCTTCGCCGGGGTTGCACTCGACCATGGGCACATGCTTATAGGCCGCAGCGTGATAGACGGTGACCGGGCGATAGGCCCCGCAAATATCGGCCAGACGGTCCGGGTTGGTCACGCTGCCCAGCAGCGGAACCAGTTCAACGTCCAACTTTTGCATGGCGCAAATGCCCTGCAGTTCCTGGTGAATGCTGTACAGGCCAAATTCATTGTGATCCAGCAACAGCAGCTGGCGCGGCCGCTGCAGCACAATCTGGCGCGTCAGCTCGCCGCCAATGCTGCCACCGGCCCCCGTCACCAGCACCACCTGGGCCGCCAAGTCGCGCGCCAGCAGGGAGGCATCGGGCGACACCGGGGCGCGACCCAGCAGGTCTTCCACGTCAAGCTCATGAAAATCCTGCACCGTGACCCGGCCGCTGGCCAGGTCGGCCAAACCCGGCAAGGTACGGATATGAACGGGCAAGGGCCGCAGGCTTTCCAGAATGGCATTGCGCCGCTCACGCGTGGCACTGGGCATGGCCAGCAAGATGTCGGTGATGCCCTGGCGCTCGACCACCTGCGGTACCTCGTTGGGCGCAAAGACAGGCACGCCGTTGACACTGCGCCCCACCTTGGATACATCGTCATCAACAAAGCCGAGCAATGCATACTGCTGCGACAGGCGCAGCGCAGCCGCGGTTTGTACACCAGCGGTACCTGCACCATAAATGAGCAATCGGCTTGCAATCTTGACCCGGGAATGGCTCAAGTCAGCCAGCCAGAATCTCGCAACAGCACGGCTGGCCCCCACCAAAAACAAGAAAATGAGTGGCTGCAACACCCCAAGACTGCGCGGCACCATAGGCCATTGCATCCACAGCAGAATCACCGTCAGGACGCAGCCATACAAAAAAACCGCGATGCCAGTGGCCTGCAGTGCAGCCTGGCCGGTATAGCGAAATATGGCCCGATACAGGCCAAAACGGATGAAGATGGGAATCGAGATGACTGGCGCCAGCACATACGCCCACCATTGCGCATCGCTTGGCCAATGGGGTGTATCAAGTCGCAAAGTGAACGCCAACCAAGTGGCAAGCAAGGCCAAAACAATATCAAGTGACAGCACCACCAATTGCTTGACAGTGCGCGGCCAATACAAAACCCGACTTTGCAAAATAACTCCCTTAAACGTCAAAGCGCCTTTGACGGCGCTTTGACGATTTATTATCTGATAACTTAAACGGCAAACGATTCCTTGCTTTGCCCCTGCGTCACCAAGGCCGCCAGCCAGCGCGGCATCAAACCCCGGCCGCTCCAGGTTTCTCCATTGGGGCCACGGTATTTGACCGGTGCCGTGCCACCGGACTTTCCAGCCGCCTTGCGCGGGCGGGCTTTGCCACCGTCGAGGTCTGCCACTGTGATCCCAAAGGCCGCCATCTTGGCCTTGATTTCCTGTACGGTCTTGTTGAACTCTTGCGCCTTGATTTCTTCGGCCTGTTTTTGCAGGATGGCAATCTGGTTTTGAATATCGATCAAGTTGGTCATGGTATTAAATAAATATAAGGGTTTAAACACCTGTCGGCACGTTGTCGTGACTCTTTTAATGGGTCACATTATCCCTTCTTATTACCTTCAGTGCAGTGAACAGAATAATTTTTATATCCAACCAAAAGGTTTTCCTGTGCAGATACTCTACATCAAAAGCCACTTTTTGAGGTATTGGTAGCTCATCACGGCCATTAATTTGCGCCCAACCCGTCAAACCCGGCAGCAACTTGTGAACACCGGCCCTGGTACGCAATTCAATCAGATCGTGTTGGTTAAACAAGGCAGGGCGCGGCCCGACAAAACTCATGTCGCCCTTCAAAATGCTCCACAACTGCGGCAATTCGTCGAGGCTTGATTTACGCAAGAAACTGCCGATGGGCGTCAGGTAGGTATCCGGGTTCCTCAGCAAATGCGTCGCCATCGCAGGGGTGCCAATTTGCATGCTGCGGAACTTGGGCATTTTGAAAATGGTGTTGTTGCGCCCTACCCGCTCAGACCAATACAGCGCTGGCCCTCTGGATGTCAAGCGCACCAACGCCGCAAGCACCAACACCGGCACCAGCAAAAAACAGCCAGCCAAGGCTGCCAGCATCAAATCAAAAAGTCTTTTCATATTTCCTGCGCATACCCATTCGGGTTGCTGTTTTGCCAGCACCAGGCATCGGGGCACATGTTTGCCAGGTCGCGCCCGGCGCGCCGGACCAGCAATGCCGGGGCAGGTCGTCGTGGCGCCTCCTGGTAAGGAATCTGTTTTTCGCTGGCCTGCTCAAAAGCCAGAACCATGTCGAGCAAGCCATGGCCCACCCCTGTCCCCAGACTGATCGCACGGCACTCGGCGTGGCATGCCGGGCGCTGGAGCGCCTTGAGGAGCTCCAGCGCCAGGTCAGCCACATGAATGTGTCGCGCACGCCAGTATCGTCAGGGATGGCGTAGTCATTGCCCCACACATCCAGAAACTCGCGCCTCCCCACCGCCACCGGCCCCACAAACGGCAACAGGTTGTTGGGTGTGCCCAGCGGGTCTTCACCGATCCGGCCGCCGGCATGCGCCCCCACCAGGTTGAAGTAGCGCAGGATGCTGATGCACCAGGCTGGGTCGCTGTGGTACAGGTCGCGCAACACGTCTTCAATGCGCAGCTTGGTCTGGCCGTGCGGGTTGTTCGCCGAGAGCGGATAGTCTTCGATCAGTGGCGGGCGCTGCGGCTCGCCATAAACCGCCGCAGCAGAACCAAACACCTTGGTTTTGATACCGCAGTCGTTCATGGCCTGCAGCAGCCGCACCGTGCCAACGACATTGCTGTCGTAATTGGTCAGCGGGTTTTGAACCGACTCGCCCTGCACCGCAGTTGCTCGTCTGCACGCGATGTTCGCCACCCGTCTGAGGACCTCGGGCTGGCTATTGCAAAAGTTGTCGAACACGGTAACCTCATACCCTGCGCTGAGGAGTTCGACCACCGTGTGGGAATCAATATGGCCGACAACGCCTAAAACAAAAATCATGCTTATCCCCTCATCGCTCTTGTCAAACCCTCTTCCACCGACACCGGAGGCACCCAGCCCAACAATTCCCGCGCTTTCGAAATATTCACCTGCAAATTACCACACAGCCGTTGCATCGCATCGCCCTTGCCCAGCAGAGCTCCCGCCGCCTGCAAAGCCCACATCGGCACTGGCAGCAAGCGCTCAGGCACACCGGTCGCCCTTGCCATGCCGCGCACCAGTGCAGTTGTTGAAAGGTCTTGCCCATCGCTCACCAAAAAAATCTGGTTGGCCGCTTGCGGGTGGGTGATGCAGGTGACGATGAAATCGACCAGATTGTCCAGCGCCACCAGACTGCGCTGGTTGTGCACCGCGCCCAATGGCAAAGGCCAGCCTTTCTTCACCGCGCGCATCAAAGTCGCAAAGTTGGCCTTGACACCGGGGCCATAGACCAGCGGCGGGCGGATGATCACTACGTCCATACCCGTATCAGACGCAATCTGGCGCAAACCCTGCTCAGCCTCGTACTTGCTTAATGCATAGGCGTCTTGCGGATTGGGTGCATCGGTTTCGCTGAACACTTGCCCGGCCTGCGTGCCTTCACCGTTGACCTTCACCGAACTGATGAACACGAACCGCTCGACCCCTGCAACTGAGGCCTGACGCGCCAGATTCAGCGTGCCGTCAACATTGACGGCGCGAAAAGCAGCCAGTGGATCAGACGCCGTGTCATGCATGACGTGTACGCGGGCGGCCAAGTGAACTACAACGCGGGCCCCGTGCAGGGCATGATGCCAATCGGTGGTAGCGTCAATCTGTTCAACGGCGACCGACTGGGGCAAACCGGGCGTTGAATCGGCCGTTCGCGCCGACGCGCGAACCTTTGCCCCATCGCGCATCAGGCGTTGGCAAAGGCGCGAACCCACCCAACCGCTGGCACCGGTGACCAATATCGTCATGGCCGTCGCCGCTGATTGAGTTGCCGGTACACAGGTGACAAGAAGAAACGCAACATGCTGGCAATATGCCAGCGCAAAAACTTCAAACTCCGGTGGCTGCTGCGCTGGGCGTGGTGAATCACCCGCGTTTGCGGACACACCACCACCCGGTAACCTTCCAGGCGCAATCTGGCACACAAATCCACATCTTCGTAATACAGGAAATAGCGTTCATCGAAACCGTGCAACCGCTCAAAGACCTGACTTGAAAACAGCATGAACATTCCCCCCACCCAGTCTGGCTCAGCATTCTGTGTGGTCAATGAATCAACTGCCTTTTCTTGATGTCCAAATACTTTGGCAAGAATAATCCGCGGCGTGGGAAAGCACCGCACACTGTCTTCAAGCTCACCGGAAGTCCCCACGACCAGCGGCGCCACAACACCGACAGCCGGGTCTCTCAAACGGGACACAAGCATCGGAAAAGGATCTGAGTCAAAACGAATGTCAGGATTGATGACACAAAAAAACTGGCCTGAAGCCTGTTTGAAAGCCTGATTGTGGTTGGCTCCGAAGCCTCTTGGCGTCAAATTTCTGATGACTTTGACTGGATAAGAGTAATCTGCGTCGAAGAAGGTAAGCGCCTCATCCAGATTAAGTGTCAGGATCAGTTCAAGGTTCAAGTTTGCACAATTTTCCTGGATATCTTGCATTAATCCGCAAATCAAAGCCATTTGTCGGTGACTAACGACAGAGATCGACACAAGCGCCTGCGGTGGACGGTCTATTTTTTCCATCGCAAGTAGCCTGCGTAGATCACCAAACGGCGTAGGTACTTCAACAACGAGTACGCCACCAGTACACCCAACTGCGGCGCATTGACATGACCAGCCCGATACAAACGACGATAGTTACCCAAATCGCTGCGCTCCATCAGCCACACGCGGGAACTTAAACCAGTCACGCCAAACGGGTCTTTGTAAATCGCGGCCAAAGCCACCGGTAGTTTGACGACACGATCACCTGCACAGACCACGCGCAACCAAAGCATGTGGTCTTCCATATAGCGTTGCCGCTCGATAAAACGGTGGTGGACCTCACGTTTGATCATCACTGATGGCGTTACAAACTGATTGGACACCAGCATGGCCCACTTGCTGACCTCTCGTGCATGACCCAGGCCAACGCTCCAGTAGGGCAGCACACCCTGCTTGAGCAAGCGGAAACCATGTCCGCACAAGACCACATCCGGCAAGGCACGCATATAACCATACTGGATCTCAATTTTGCGAAAATGCCAGGCGTCATCGGCGTCTAAAAAGGCCACGTACGGCTGACTGGCTATCGACCATCCCGCATTGCGGGCACTGCCGGCGCCCACGTTTTCATCCAAAAAAACCAGCTTGATCCAACCTGATTCAAATTGTCGGCTGAGCTTCTTCATGATTTCACGGGTTTCATCACCGCTGGCATCGTCAACCAGGATCACCTCTTCAGGACGCTGTGTTTGAGCGGCAACCGAGGCAATGGCACGCTCAAGAGTACGGGCGCACCGATAGCAGGGAACCACAACGGAGACTGCTGCCATATCGTTCATGCGCTGAAATACCCACTGAGAACCGACCTGGCACGACCGAATTCAGCCATCAACACACGTTTGAGAACCATGCGCCCAACCATCATGAGCACGGACAGCAAAGGCGCGGGCGAATAACGTCGTAAAAACCGAACGCCCGACCGTGTGAAATAGACGTCCAATTGACGGCTTCCCTTGCCCAGACTGCCTGAGAGTTTGTGCCAGACACGAGATTTTTCTGCAACCGCCAGTTGCCAGCCGGCCTGCCGCAACCTGAATCCCAAATCTGAATCTTCCCAATACATGAAATAAGTTTGATCATCAAACAAACCCGACTGCAACAACGCTTCCCGTCGAAGCAGAAGGGAGGCGCCGGATACAAAATCGAGCTGAGCAGGCGACACCTGATGGCGCGAGAGCCCAGCCCAAAGATTCACTTTGCCGCCGCCCCACATTTGAACCTGCGCTGGCCTGTCTGCCTCATACAACACCGACCCCACCGCACCCGCCGACGGCTGCGAATCTGCCAGGCGTACCAGTTCAGTGAGCGCACTCTGATCCACTGTTGCATCGTTGTTGATCAGCCAAACGTAATCGGCACCCTGTTCAAGCGCGTATCGGATGCCCGCGTTACAACCTCCGCCGAAGCCCAGGTTGGCGCCCGTTTGAATGACTTTGATGTTCTGGAAAGCAGTCTCGATATTAGCTTGCGAGTCGTCCGTGGAACCGTTGTCCACCACGATCAAGTCAAAATCCGGATAGTTCAGTTTTTGCAGGGACGCAATACACGCCAGCGTGTCGCGCCAGCCGTTCCAGTTCAACACCACCACTGCAACCTGCTTCATGCCAAGGACCTGCTTTTTGGTTTGAAACGCAGGGCGCGTTTTTCAAGCGCATGCCACGACACATAGGCAAGCACGCTCGTGATCAAAAGCGACAGGGTCACGTGCGTCAAGAAAGTCCAACCGCGGCTGCGCCCCAATGCCACCACCGTCTGCTGAACAGGAAAAGCAAAAATATACATGCCGTAAGACAAGTCACCCAGGCGATCGGTCAACCTGGCACCCCAGGGCGCATGCTGTGCAGCCATGACCAACGCTGCAACCAAAACCAAAATGCCGGTGCGCTCGACACCGCGCGTGCCAAGCAAAAGAAAGGCCAGCAATGCGACAACAATCGCAACGGCCCAACGATTGGATTGCGCTGCTGGTTGCGCCCGAACATAGCCATACATCACCCCCCACCAAAACAGCGACACCATCTCCAGATGCGGAATGAAACGGACGCCAACCAGCAGCGATCCGTACGCGGCAGCCAGCACAGCCAAGCCGAGGCTCAGTGCCATCAAGCCATTTTTCGACACCAGTCCAATGCTGCCCAGCAAGGCAACGGAGACATAGCAGAGGCATTCAACCCGTAACGTCCACAAAGATCCATTGACTACGGATGGCAAGGGATTCTGGACAAAAACACCAGGCAATTCATTTGGTGTGCCAAAAACACCTGCAAAAAGGTAACGCCAGGTAGTCGCTGATTCAAAATAGTCAACCACCGAAAGACTCGACTGAAACAACCCCAGGATCAAAAGACAGAGCAGCACGGCAACCCACAATGCAGGAAAAATCCGCAATGAGCGCCGAATAAAGAACCGCTTCAGGTCTGGGTCCTGCGCCCAGCTAGTCCACACCAAAAAGCCGCTCAAAAAGAAAAAAATTGAAACACCGAACCCGCCCAACGTCGTCCAAGCGAATACTTCTGGCTGGCCCGTCCCAAGAATCGCAAATTCATGGCTGAACAACACAAAGGTAGCAGCAATCAGCCGCAACAAATCAAAAGAATTTTTTTGTGGCTCAGCCATGAACACAATGAAACTGGCGCGCGTCAAGCATCAAGCGGTGGAGACTCATTTACCGCACTTTGCACGTTGACAAAAAATACTGGTAAGAGACCAGTTCCTGAAAAAGTCCCAGTGTCATCAAGTTCAGCGCACCCTTTGCAGACCAACCGTCAAACCCGGTCGCTGTGCAGGTCACAGAGCCGAGCAGCGGATGTGACAAAAGCGCCCTGGCTGACGTCTTGGTAAAAAAACGCAAATGCGTTCGATCCAGCAAGCCGGCATCTTCATAATCCCATCGTCCGCCAAAGAGCAAGGGCAGCACCACACTGTAGTGCCGCACATTGGGCAAGCTGACGATCAAGGTCCCTCCGGTTTCCAGATAGTGCGTTGCCAGGCGATCGACAACCCGCCACGGGTCGACCATGTGTTCCAGCACATCCAGACACAAAATGAGGTCGAACTTTTGCGCAACACCTGGTAAATCATGCCGTTCAAAATCGAGGCAAAACACTTCGTCTGCAAGAAGGCGTGCCTGGCCCGCAGCTGCATCGGCGATTTCAATGCCCATGGTATGTAGCGCCTGATGGTCCCGCCGCAACCACCCCAGCGTGGCCCCGGAGCCGCAGCCGATCTCAAGCACACGTCCACAATTCTTGGGTAGCAAGGGCGTTATCTCTTTGCGCGCATGCGCAAAGTAGTCGCCTGATTTATCGGAGTAAGTTTGCATGTCCCAAGGTCAATTTCAAAATTTAATGCCCATCGATGGGCTTAGGGTTTGCTTGTGCCACATCCAGCCCAAAACCCCGTAGTCTATGATGCTTCTCAACAGCCAAGCCCACGCCGCACCGACCAACCCCAGCCAGGAAATCGCAAAAAACACCAGCACGGCATAGGGAACCAGCTCAGCCGAATGCAAGAGGGCAACAGCCCGCACCTTGCCAACCGCCTGCAAAGCGGTAAATGGAATCTGCGCCACGGCATTGACGCCAAAAGCCACCAGCAATACCTGCGTAAGTGTGCCACTTTGCTGGGCGAAGTCCTCCCCGAGCCACAGCGCCAACGCCCAAGGCGCTGCCAAGGCCCCCACCACAACCAGGACGGCGACGACCAGAGCACTGAAAATGCTTGACCGTCGAACCAATTGATGGGATCGACGCAAGGCACTCGGGTCTGTCGCCGATGCCAGGCTGGACAAACGCGCCAACTCGGGCAGCAGCACACTGCACAGCGCAGCAACCAGCACAGGCAAGCGCGACACCATGTCAAATGGCACGGCATAGACCGCCACGGAGCTCGCCGCGAGTGTCGCGCCAATCACAAACCGGTCCACATAAACAATCACCGGCCCCACCACATTGCTCACTGTGACCCAGCCACCAAAGGACAACAGGCGACGTAACCAGGGCCATGTGCTGTGCCGTAGCAAAACTGCGGGCATAGCGGCCATGGCGTGACCTATTTCATGCGCTGTCAATGCCGACAAAACGAGCAGGTGCAGCAAGCGCACCAAAAAAATTCCGAGACAGGCCCATACCAGACTGGGGGAAAAGTACGCAGTCAGGCAGGGGATCGCTACCAGCAAGATACCGGTGGGAATGCGCAGCTGGTTCAGTGCCCTGAAAGCCCCCACACCCTCCAGATGACCCCTGAACGCCGAGGACAAAAGCAGCAAAGGCAGACTTGGCAATGTCCATAAAAGAGCCAAGCGCACCTCATTGATCAGTTCTGCGGAGCTCAGCTTGAAGGGAGCACCCCATATCGCAATACAACTGCCCAACACTGCGGTCATCGCCAAGCCGACCGCCAGAAGCAGCACCAACGCAGACCCCACCACATGAATTTCATCGGCCAAAGCGCGTGGCCTCCCTGACCGGTCTGCGGCCACCGCCACGGTCACCGCCCGACCCAAGCCCATGTCGAGAAAGCTGAAATACCCCACCACGACCCAGACCAGAGACAACACACCCAGCCGCTCTTGGCCCATGTAGTGCATCAGCCAAGGTACTGCGGCCAATGCAGCAAGCATTGGCACCACAGTGCCCATGAGCGACCAAACAGCGGAATTGACAAATTGACGGGATGAGGGAGCAGTCTTGGCCATTGGGATCCATTTCGTCCGGCCGCCGGTCACACAAACAGACATCAGACAACGCGAAATCAGCGCAACAAGGCGCCAACAAGCGCCTCATTGCGAATTATCGCTGCGGCGGGATTTGATCAAAAATGGATTCCCCGCATCATTTGCTGCAGCGCCACCGCTTCGGCTGACAACTGCTGTTTGACCGGTTTGTCGCCCGGCTTTGCGCCCTTGGCTGCGGTCGAGTCGGGGAACATCCTGAAGCTGGTGTTCATGGCGATTTGCGCCACGCGCGGCAAGGCGGCATGCAAGATCTGGCCGGTAATACCCAGGCGGGTGGCGATGCGCACCGGTTTGAAGATGCAGGCTTGGGCGACCATGTCGGCGGCCTCTTCTGGCGTCAGCGTGGGCACGTTGTTGTACAGGTTGGTGGGCGCGATCATGGGCGTGCGCACCAGCGGCATGTTGATGGTGGTGAAAGTGACGCCCTGGTCGGCAAACTCGCTTGAGGCGCAGCGCGTCCAGGCGTCCAGCGCCGCCTTGCTGGCCACATAGGCGCTGAAGCGCGGCGCGTTGGTCAGCACGCCAATACTGCTGATATTGACCACATGGCCTTTTTGCCTGGCCACCATGCCGGGCAAGAAACCGGTGGTCACGCGCAGACTGCCAAAGTAGTTGAGCTGCATGGTGCGCTCGTAGTCGTGAAAACGGTCGTAGCTCGACTCGATGGCGCGGCGAATGGAGCGGCCCGCGTTGTTGACCAGAAAATCAACGCCACCGTGTTCGGCCGTCACTTTCTGCACAAAGGCCTCACAACCAGCGGCCTCGGAAATGTCCACCGCATAAGCGATGAACTGGTAGCCGCGCGCCCGTGCTCCGGCACAGGCCTCATCGAGCTTGTGCTGGTCGCGCCCGCAAATCAGCGTGATGGCGCCGGCCTCGGCAAACTTGTGCGCAGCGGCCAGGCCGATGCCGGACGAGCCGCCTGTGATCAGCACCACCTTGCCCCCGACGGTGCCGCGCAGGCTGCGGTCGATGTGCAGGTCGGGGTCGAGGTGGCGCTCCCAGTAGTCCCACAGGCGCCAGGCGTAATCGTGCAGATTGGGGCATTCGACACCGGTGCCCTTGAGCGCGACCAGCGTGTCGCGGCAATCAAAGCGCGTGGGGTAGTTGACAAAGGTCAGCATGTCTTCAGGCAGCCCGAGGTCTTTCATGATGGCCGCGCGCACGCGGCGCACCGGGGCCAGCGCCATGAGGGCCTTGGTGACGTTGCGCGGCACAAAGCCAAACAGCGCCGCGTTGATGAACAGGTTCATTTTTGGGGCGTGCGCCGCCTTGCTGAAAATGTCGAGCACATCACCGACGCGGTAGCCCACCGGGTCCACCAGGTGGTAGCACTTTTGGTCGATGCTTTTCTGGTGGCTGATGGTGGCCAGCGCCGCCACCACAAAGTCCACCGGCACGATGTTGATGCGCCCACCCTCCAAGCCGATCGACGGCAGCCACGGCGGCAGCAGCTGGCGCATACGCTGGATCAGCTTGAAGAAGTAGTACGGGCCGTCGATCTTGTCCATCTCACCCGTGCGGCTGTCGCCCACCACCATGGCAGGACGATAGACCGACCAGGGCAGCTGGCACTCGGTACGGACAATTTTTTCGCTTTCGTGCTTGGTCATGAAATACGGGTGCTCGTAGTTCTCGGCCTCGTTGAACATGTCTTCGCGGAACACGCCTTCATACAGGCCGGCAGCGGCGATCGAGCTCACATGGTGGAAGTGCCCGACGTCGATGGCGCGGGCCAGTTCGATGGTGTTGCGGGTACCGTCGATGTTGACCTTGATCTGGCTGACCTCGTCGGCGCCCAGATCGTAAATGGCCGCCAGATGGTAGAAATGGTCGATCTGCCCCTTGAGCATTTTGACGTCTGCTGCAGCAAGACCCAGCTTTTTGCTGGTCAGGTCGCCAAAAACGGGAACAAGGCGCGCGGCGCTGGTTGCGCAGAACTCACGTAGCGCCTTGACTTTGCCCTCGCTGTCCTTGCGGATCAGGAAATACACCACCGCGCCTTTGCGCTCCAGCAGTTTCCTGACCAGCCGTTTGCCGATGAATCCGGTTGCCCCCGTGACGAAATAACGCATTGGTGTCTCCAAAAGAATGGTGCCATTTTTGCCTGAATCGGGCTTGTCGCACTTTATCGTAAACCCGGCCCTGTGCGCCCGTTTTAGGAAGCTGCCCCTACACATTGGCGCTCATCCTCTTTAAAGTCGCCGGCATGCACCGATGATCCTGGTGCACCTATTTTTTCCTTAACCCAGCAGGAGTTCATCATGGTTACCAAGCTCAAAAAAGCCAGCCCGGCAGCAAAATCGCCAGTCAAATCCAGCGCCAAATCTTCCGGCAAAAAGTCCGCCAAGTCATTGGCCGCCAAGTCGTCCATTTTGTCGGGTTCGGTCAAGGACTCGGCCCAGCAGATCTGGCAGGCCGGCCTGGGCGCATTCACCAAGGCGCAGGTGGAAGGCACCAAGGCATTTGAAGCACTGGTCAAGGAAGGCGTGAGCTTTCAGCGCAAAACCCAGTCGGCTGCCGAAGAAAAAATCAACGTGGCCACTCACAAGATGACCACCATGGCCACCGACATCACGAGCAAGGCCTCGGGTCAGTGGGACAAGCTGGAAAACATTTTTGAAGACCGCGTGGCCAAGGCGCTCAACAAGCTCGGCGTGCCGTCGTCCAAAGACATCGACGCCCTGATTGCCCGCATCAACGCGCTCAACACCAGCGTGCAAAAGCTCACCCCGGCCAAAACGGCAGCCCGAGCCAAGCCAGCAGCCAAAGTGTCAGCCAAGCCGATTGCAAAAAAAACGGCTCCGCGCAAGGTGCCAGCAGCCAAAAAAGCAGCCCCGGCTGCTCAGGTAAACCCTGAATAAACAGGGGCTTGAAGCGCCCTACACTGCACAGTATGACGCGACAAAAACCCAACGCACCCAGGATCGCCTTGGCCATGGCCGGCGGCGGTCCGCTCGGTGCCATTTTTGAGATCGGCGCTCTGTGCGCACTGCAGGAGTCGCTCGAGGGCATCGATTTCAACCGGCTGCAGCATTACGTGGGCGTATCGGCCGGCAGTTTTATTGCAGCGGGGCTTGCCAACGGCATCACGCCGCACCAGTTGTTCTCGCTGTTCATCGAAGACCGCAAACGTCAGGCAGAGGCCTTCGACCCGGCTTGGTTGCTGCGTCCCGCTTTTACGGAATTTTTCTCGCGCAGCATGCTGCTGCCGGGTTTGTTGATGGCAGGCACCTGGAAAGGCACGCTGGGGCGCAAGTCCTTGATGCGCACGCTGGAATACCTGGGACCGAGTCTGCCCACCGGGGTGTTCTCCAATGCCCAGATCCATGTGGAACTGGCGAAGCTCTTTGCAAAACCTGGTCGCAGCAACGATTTCCGCCATCTCGAAAGCCGCCTGACGCTGGTGGCCACACATCTGGACAGCAGCCAGGCCGTCTCTTTCGGCCGCCCGGGCTGGGACCACGTGCCCATCTCCAAGGCCGTTCAGGCCAGTGCCGCCCTGCCCGGGTTGTTTCCTCCGGTCGAGATCGACGGCCAGCATTTTGTCGATGGTGCCCTGATCAAAACCATGCACGCCTCGATTGCACTGGACGAAGGCGTGGACCTGATGCTGTGCATCAACCCGCTGGTGCCATTCGACGCCTCGGCGCGGCAGAGCGTCACCGATGCCGCCACCCCCTGGGCCGCACCCGAGCCGATTCCGCGCATTGCCGACGGCGGCCTGCCCGCCGTGTTGAGCCAGACCTTCCGCTCGCTTATCCACTCGCGACTCGTGCTGGGGCTCAAAAGTTACGAGCAAGCCTACCCCCATACCGACATCGTATTGTTCGAACCCGACCACCGCGACCCCGAACTATATTTGGCCAACACCTTCAGCTACAGCCAGCGCCGCCATCTGGCCGAGCATGCCTACCAGCAAACGCGCCAGTTGCTGCGCTCGCGCCAGACCGGCTTGAGCACCAAACTGGGCTACCACGGTATCAAACTCAACCACGCTGTGCTTGACGACACCAGCCGCCACCTGTGCCGGCCCCAGCGCGAGCCCACGCGGATCAGCCACGCCCTGACCAGGCTGCACAACATCATGAACAACCTGAACCAGGTGGTGCAAGCCGCCGAGCCCGCGCAAGGCCGGTCGGCATGGTAAAAAAAGCCCCCCGACGCACCGCCGAGCGCATTCTGGAAGTCACACTGGCACTGTTCAATCGCTTTGGCGAGCCCAATGTGTCCACCACACTGATCTCGGCCGAGCTCAACATCAGCCCCGGCAACCTGTACTACCACTACCCCGCCAAAGACGAGCTCATCAACGCGCTGTTTGATCGTTTTGAGCGCCCCTTGAACGAGTTGCTGGGAGCGGGCGACGATGTGCGCAATGTCGAGGATGCCTGGTTTTTCATGCACACACTGTTCGAGCTGATCTGGAAATACCGCTTTTTGTACCGCGATCTGAACGATCTGCTGAGCAAGAACCGGCGCCTGGAAATGCACTTCCAGTCGATCCTGAAAAACAAGACCCGCTCCATCAAGGCCCTGCTCGACGGCATGCGCCGCGGCGGCGCGCTGCAAATCGACTCGCGCGAGATCGATGCCACCGCCACCAGCATGGTCGTGGTGCTGACCTACTGGCTCAGTTTTGAATACGTGCGCGACCCGCGCAACGCACTGGAAGAACAAAACGCACAGACCGCGCTGCTGCGTGGCGCCCAGCATGTGCTCAACCTGCTGGCGCCCTATCTGGAGCCAGGCCAGCGCAGCCACTTGCTGAAACTGGCCGATGCCTACAATAAGGAGGTCAAGTAGCACGACAGGGAATGGCAAAGGAGACAAAAATGACGAAATGGACAAAATTCCCGTTTGCGGGAGACTACAACTTCGATGCCGAAAGCGTCAAGAAGAAATGGACCCGGTTGCACGCCGGTGATCTGGAGCCCCTGCCCAAAGACCCCCAGTTGCTGCAGGCCTGGGCACATTTCCACAATGGCGAGTTTTACAAATCCATGTCGCTGGGGCTGGACATGGGGCTGGCCGGCCTGAACGTGGCCAACAAGGCTGTCTGCATTTACGCCACCTACCTTGAGAAGCAGGAAGCGACACGGCAGTCCCTTTTTTCCGAAGTGGCCGAGCGCGCCGAGACCCAGATCATCGAACAACCCGACAACATCAACGCCTATTACCTGCGCGCCTATGCGCTGGGGCGCTACAGCCAGGGAATCAGCGTGGCCAAGGCGCTGGCGCAAGGCCTGGGCACCAAGGTCAAGAACGACCTTGAGCACGTGATCCGCGAGAAACCGACGCACCCCGACGCCCATATTGCGCTGGGCAGCTTTCACGCCGAAGTGATCGACAAGGTGGGCGAACTCATTGGCGCCATGGCCTACGGCGCCCACAAAAACACCGGGCTGACGCTGTTTCAGCAGGCGCTCAAGTTCAACATGGAGTCCGCCTTTGGCATGGTCGAATACGCTCACGCCATGCTGATGCTCGAAGGCGATGCCGTGGTCAGCGAGGCAACTCGCTTGTACCAATTGGCCGCCCGCGCGAACCCCATCGACGCCATGGAACGACTGGACGTCGAGCTGGCCAAGGCCGAGCTGGAAGACTGACGCCTATTCCCCCCAGGGCAACATCAGTGTCAGCAGGGTCAGTTTGGCGAACTCGGGCTCGAACTGGTCGATGATGGCCTGCGGGTCGGGGCAAAGCGTGGTGTCGCTGATGAGGCCAAACTGCACGCCGCCGCCATAGCTCAAAATTGATACACCCAAGCCAACGGTGCCCGACTGCGGCACCCAGAACAGCGCTTGCTCCAGAGTGGAGCCGCAAAACTTGAGCTTTTCACGCGGCCCCGGCACATTGGTCATGACCGCCGTGGTCTTTCTGGAAAACAGATTGAGCATGGCGTCCTGCGCCGGTTTGACCACCATGCCCGCCACCGCCAGCAGGGCAAAACTCAGCAGCGGCTGCAGGCTGCCCTTGAGCGCGCTCATGCGCCGGCGCACCTCGAACACCCGCTCGATCGGGTTGTCCAGGCCAATCGGCAGCACCACCGGTGCCAGACCGAACTTATTGCCCAACTCATAGCTTGGCGCCATGGGCCGCAAATTGACCGGCACCATGGCGCGAATTTCCTTGCCCGCCACCGAGTCGCCGTGCGCCTTGAGGTAGGCGCCCATGGCGCCGGCCACGCTAGCCAGCAGCACGTCGTTGATCGAACAATGCAGCGCTTTGCTGACCGCGCGCACTTCATCGAGTGGAATCGGCTGGCACCAGGCCACCCGTTTGGCGTGCCCCGGCGTGCCTTTGAGCCGCGTGTAAGAGTCGTCTGCCATCAGCGCCAACGCGGCACCGTCACGCAGCATCTGGTAAGCCAGTTTGGCCATGTCGGCAGAACCTGTCATGCCCTTGGTGAGTCCTTTTTCAACCAGCTTGTCGAGCAGGGTTTTGGGATCCCCTATGGCGCCAAAAGCCTGCGCGGCACCCTCACCCGCAGCCTCCAGCGCCCGCACCGTGGCGCCCGTCAGCGGTTCGATCAGCGTGTGCGCCATCCAGTCTTCAGCCGATTCCCAGGCCGAATCCTGCGCCGGTTTGGGCTTGCGCTGCGGCGGCTCGGTGCCGCCATCGACCAGCGACTGGATCACGGCGATCAACGCCAGTCCGTCGGCAATGCAGTGGTGAATGCGCACCAGCAGCGCCGAGCCGCCCTGGTAATGCTCGACCAGTCGGAAGTCCCACAACGGGTAGCGCGGGTCCAGCGGTTTGAGCGCGAGTTCGGCCAGGCGGGCTTGCAGCGCCTGTTGCGGATGGGACCTGACCGAGGGCGATAGTTTTTCGCGCAGCACGTGGCGCTTGATGTCGAAGTGGCTGTCGGTGACCCAACTGGCACCAGTGGCATCTTGCACCACCTTTTGGCCAAAGCGCGGGTACTTCAGCAGGCGCTCTTCGATGCGCTGGCAAGCGTCGTCGTAGCGCACGGCCGGCCTGAGAATCCACACTCCCAGGATCATCATCAAATTGCTGGGGCTGTCCATGCGCAACCAGGCCGTATCCACCTTGCTCATGCGCTCATGCACCGGGCCGGCCGGCGGACTGACTGGCGGGTTGCTCGGGGCGTGCCGGGAACTGGGGCGATGCAGACGTGTGACCATGGCAATGCTTTCGGGAAGGTTCTCTATTTTGCGAGCAAAACGGCCATTAAGATGTCTCCTGTTTGGCTTTTTCACCATTCCTTTTTCAACTCACCGGGATCCACTCATGTCCGACCTGCAAAGCAAATTCGAAGCCGCCGTGGCCAACTCCAAAAACCTGAGCGAGCGCCCCGACAACATGACCCTGCTCAAGCTCTATGCGCTGTACAAGCAGGCCAGCGCAGGCGACAACACCGAGAAAAAACCGGGTTTTACCGACATGGTGGGCCGCGCCAAGTGGGATGCCTGGAACGCCATCAAGGGCACCGCCAGTACGGAGGCCATGCAGCAATACATCGACCTGATCGAGTCGTTGAGCTGATCAAGCCCTGGGCGCATGCCTCTTTTTAGCGGCAGGTGCGCTGTCTTTTTTGGACGTCGCAGGCACCGCCAGCAAGGCGTCGAGGTTTTTCACAATCTCGGCCTCAATCGTGCCCTTGAAAGTGCCCAGCAAAAAACCCAGTTGGGCGCGCAGCTCAAAGTGCGTCTTGGTCACCGTCAGGCAACCCTTGACGCCCGAGCGCACGAAATCTACTTCGTCGGTGTGCTTGCCCTGGGCGTAATTGCACTGCATGGCAAATTCCTGCTCGGCCTGCTCGGCCCATTGAAAGGCGATCTTGCGTGCCTTGGCCAATCCCAGCGCGTGTTCGCGAACGATGTTCAATTCAGCCATGTTGCCTCAGTGTGAAAGGGTAGTGTCATTGCAAGCAAAGCGTGGCAGTCCATGCTGTTCTTCTGCCAATTGTTTCAAGTATCGTGCCCGCTCTTCTTTTGAGAGCTTGGCCAGCCGCCTGACCGCATCATAAAACGCCGGCCAGTGGCGACCTTCCCGCTCGAACAGCGCCTCGAAGCCCGGCACCAACGCATCGTAAGCCGCCTGCGCGCCAAATGCGGCGTTGTTGGCTTGCGCGACCCAGGCGTCATAGCCGCTGTAGCCGCCCCAATTCGCCTTGAGTTCGGCGTAGGCTGCCCTGAAATCCTGCATGGCCTTTGATTTCATGGCGTTTTTCGCCGACGGATCGGGTGCCATCGGGTTGTCTTCCCGATAAATCTCCGCAAGCCAGTCGCGCGTGTTGCGGGCAAGCGCCCTGAACTGCTGGCGGCGCGCGTCAAAGTCGGCATAGGCCTGGCGTGCCTCAGGGCTGGCTTGTTGCGCCAGCCAGAGGGCGCCGCCCAGGCGCTCCACTGCGGTGGCAAAGGATTCGTTGAACACCGTGTCGCCGGGCACGTAAAGCACTTGGTGCGAGAGTTCATGAAACAGCAGCCGCGCCACCTCGCCTTCAGGGTAGAAGATGAAGGTATTGAGCAGCGGGTCGCCGCCGAGCCAGTTCATCCAGCCCAGCGTGGAGTAGGCGGGTACGCCATAGACGCTGACGTCGAGCCCCTGCGCGCGCAAGTCCTGCGCCTGGGCTTGCGCGTCGGCCTCGGCAAAGTAGCCCCGGTAGCCAACGCAGCCCGCCACCGGGAAACACCAGGTCTTCAGGGTCAGCGACAACTCGGGCGCAGCCACCACGTTCCACACCGCATGGCGGCGCTGCAGGTCGGCATAGCGGTGGTAACTGGCGTTGTCGGGAAGGTGCAACTCGGTGACGGCAAAGCGGCGCATGGACCGGACCCGTTTCAGGCGCTGTTGCAAGGCGGCCAGGTCGGCGGGGTCGGCCAGCCAATTTTCCACCGGCCGGGTGGCCAGCATCAGTTGCACATGGCCAGCGACTGACTGCCAGTAATAACGCGTGTCGGCGCAGCCGGTGAGCGACAAGACCAGCATCAGGCATGGGACTAACATGAGACCCTTCAGACAACTCGACACAGCAAGGAAACGCATGCTCTACAAATTCAAATCCAAAGTCACCGGGGACGTGATTATGTTGCAAACGAACGGCCAGCGCGTGCTGGAGATCATCGGCAAGCACAGCGCCGCAGAGCCGAGCAACAAGGGCATTTTGCTGCCCGAGCAAATGCCACAAGCGATGGCTGCGCTCAAGCAAGCGGTGGCGCTTGAAGAGACACAACAAAACGAGGCCATCGCCCAAGCCCTGGCCGAAAACCTGCCGCCGCCCCGCTTCGAGGCCATCAGCCTTCGCCAGCGCACGCTGCCCTTCATCGACATGATTGCCCAGTGCATCAAGGCCAAAGAGGCCATCACCTGGGGGGTTTGACCGGTAGGAGACTACTGGTAGCTGCGCGCGTCCTCGATCACCTTGCCGTCATTGGGCAGGCTGCCGGGTAAAACCACTTCGACCTGGCCACGCAGCTTGGTCACGTCGCGAATGGCTTCAGCCACCTTTTGCATCAGGCTGTCAGGCCCACTGCACGCGCTTTCCACCTTGAGCGTCATCTGGTCATTGGCCATTGCTCCGCTTACCACCAGCCGGGCCCTGGTGATCTCGGGAAAGCGCTTGGCGATGGCGTCAACCTGGCCAGGGTGCACAAACATGCCGCGGATCTTGGTGGTCTGGTCGGCCCGGCCCATCCAGCCCTTGATGCGAACATTGGTGCGTCCGGTCGGGCATTGACCCGGTAGCACTGCCGACAGGTCGCCAGTGCCAAAACGGATCAGCGGATAAGTGGGGTTGAGCGTGGTCACCACCACCTCGCCCACTTCGCCCGGCGCCACCGGGTCGCCGGTGCCGGGGCGAACAATTTCCAGCAGCACGCCTTCGTCGATCACCAGGCCTTCGCGCGCAGAGGTCTCGTAAGCAATCGAACCCAAATCTGCCGTGGCGTAGCACTGATAACCGGCAATGCCATGTGCGGCAAACCAGTCGCGCAAGCTCGGGGGAAAGGCTTCACCACCGAACATGGCCTTGGTCAGGCTAGGCAGCGCCACGCCCATCTCGACCGCTTTTTCGACGATGATTTTCAGGAAACTGGGAGTGCCGATGTAGCCGGCGGGTTGCAGTTCGGCCATAGCCTGCACCTGCTGCTCGGTCTGCCCGGTGCCGCCCGGAAACACGGTGCAGCCGAGCGCGTGGGCGCCGGTTTCCATCATCGAGCCGGCGGGCACAAAGTGGTAGCTGAAGCTGTTGTGAATCAGGTCGCCCCGGCGAAAGCCGGCTGCAAAGATGGCGCGCGCCATGCGCCAGTAGTCCCTGGCCGTGCCTTCGGGCTCATAAATGGGGCCCGGGCTGGCAAACACGCGGGGCAAATCGGGACCAAAACCGCTGGCACCAAAGCCGCCAAACACGCTACCACCCCGGCTACGACTGCGCAGTTGCAACTCCAGCAATTCATGCTTGCGAGTGACCGGCAACCTGGCCAGGGTCGCCCGGCTGGTGACCTCGGCCGGGTTGACGTCTTTGAGAATCTCGGCGAAGGCCGGCGTGGCAAGTTTGGCGTGCGCCACTTGCAGCGGCAGAGCCGATAACAGCCCAGCCTCGCGCACCGCGGGTTCGCGCGTTTCCAACGCATCAAAATAATCGCTCATGTTTGTATTCCTGAAAAACCAGTAGTCAACTCGTCAGGCGTTCGACGCCAGGCTCTAAGCCAGCCAGCGTTTGCGGCGTTTGTAGCTCTTGACATCCTTGAAACTCTTGCGCTCGCTGCCACCCATACCGAGGTAAAACTCTTTCACGTCTTCGTTGTTGGCCAGGTCGCTGGCAATGCCATCCATCACGACACGGCCCGACTCCATGATGTAGCCGTAGTCGGCGTATTTGAGGGCCATGTTGGTGTTTTGCTCGGCCAGCAAAAAGGTGACTTTTTCGCGCACGTTGAGGTCTTTCACGATCTCGAACACCTCTTGCACAATCTGCGGCGCCAGCCCCATGGACGGCTCATCGAGCAGCACCATGCTGGGGTTGGTCATGAGGGCGCGACCAATCGCGCACATCTGCTGCTCGCCACCCGAGGTGTAGGCGGCCTGGCTGGTGCGACGCGTCTTCAAACGCGGGAAATAGGTATAGACCTTGTCCAGATTGGCAGCAATCTCGCCCTTGTCCTTGCGGGTGTAGCTGCCGGCGAGCAGGTTTTCTTCAATAGTCAGGTGGGCAAAGCAATGCCGGCCTTCCATCACCTGCACCACGCCACGGTTCACCAGGTCGGCGGGAGACAAGTTCTCGATACGCTCACCACGCAGCTCGATCGAGCCCTTGGTGACCTCACCGCGCTCACCGCGCAGCAGGTTGGAGATGGCGCGCAAGGTGGTGGTTTTGCCGGCGCCGTTGCCACCCAAAATAGCCACGATCTTGCCCTCTGGCACATTCAGGGACACACCCTTGAGCACCAGAATGACGTGGTTGTAGATGACCTCGATGCCATTGACGTTGAGAACGATGTTTTTTGATTCACTCATAGTGATATTTCCACGTAACTTGATTTGTCCCGGTGAGCCGGGAGCTAAGCCAACTGAAAAAGCAGCAAAGCCACTTTTTCAGTTGGCGACTCGGGTGAGTCGCCAACACCATGTACCAGCATTCAGCGCTGAAATGCGGTGGGGTGGACCTCAGTCCACCAAGATCGACACAAGTCGACCCCACACCAACTCATCAGGATTGGCAATCTGCCGGCGTGCGAGGCGCCAGCTTTTTGTCAGCCGCGTATTTGGCAGCGGTCGACTTCACCAGAGGTTTCAGGACCTGCTCGTCGGCCTGCAGCCAGTCAGAACTGAAACTCCATTTTTTGCCATCCCAAGTGTGGATGCGAGCCCAATTGGCGCCCATGTGGTCGGCACAGGTGGTCTGCACCGGGCGCATGACGCCGGCAAAACCCAGGGCGTCGAGTTTTTTCTGGTCGAGTGCCAGGTTTTCGTAACCCCAACGCGCCTGTTCGCCCGTGACCCACTTGCCTTTGCCAAAGCGCTCCTGTGCGCGGCGTACACCTTCCACCGCGAACATGGCACTGATGGCACCGCGCATGTAAAGCACCGAACCCACTTCTTCCTTGGGGCCAGTGCCCTGGCCTTTGTCGTGCACTTTGGCCAGGATTTCCTTGACCACGGCAGAGTTCGGCTCGGCACCGTGCTGCATGGCGACTGCGTTGTAGCCCTTGGCGCCTTCGCCGACGTCTTTCACGTCAGGTTCGGCTCCGGACCACCAGACGCCGTACATTTTTTCGCGCGGGTAGCCGGTGGCCTGCGCTTCCTTGAGCGAGGTGGAGTTCATCACGCCCCAGCCCCACAGAAACACGTAGTCTGGCTTGGCCTGGCGCACTTGCAGCCAGGTGGCTTTTTGTTCTACGCCGGGGTGTGCCACGGGCAGCAACTGCAGGCTGAAACCGTGCATGGCGGCGCGTTCCTGCAGCAGGGCGATGGGCTCTTTGCCATAGGGTGAGTCGTGATAAACCAGCGCGATTTTCTTGCCCTTGAGCTTGTCAAAACCACCTTCTTTTTTGGCAATCGTCTGCACCAGCACGTCAGCCGCCAGCCAATAGGTGCCGGCAATCGGGAAGTTCCACTTGAAGACCAGACCGTCCTGGCTTTCGCTACGGCCGTAACCGGCCGTGATCAACGGGATTTTGTCCAGCGGGGCTTTTTCGGTCAGGGCAAAGGTGATGCCGGTGGACAGGGGCTGGAACACCGTGGCGCCGCCATGTTTGCCTTTCAGGCGCTCGTAGCACTCCACGCCGCGGTCGGTGGCGTAGCCGGTTTCGCACTCTTCATAAATGATCTTGACGCCGTTGATGCCGCCGCGGGCGTTCACCAGCTTGAGGTAGTCAGAGTAGCCGTTGGCCCATGGCACGCCGTTGGGCGCGTAGGCACCGGTGCGGTATGGCAAGCCGGGAAAAAACTGTTCCTTGGCTTGGGCAAACGCCGTGGCGCCCACCGAGGCCATGAGAGCCGCTAACGCAATGTGTTTAATTTTCATGCAAGTCTCCTAGATGTAATGCACCGCAGTGCTTTGGTTGACGAAAAACGGATCAGTGAGGGAATGGCCACAGGCGCAGCTTCTGCTTGCCAATCGACCACAGTTTGGCGAGCCCGTGCGGCTCCACGATGAGGAACCAAACAATCAGCGCGCCAAATATGATCAATTCGGTGTGTGAAATGCCTGAGGTCGAAATCTCGACGCCCACCAGGCCGCCCACAAACGGCAGAAACTGGTTCAGGAAAATCGGCAGCACCACAATGAAGCCGGCGCCGAAAAAGCTGCCCATGATGGAGCCCATGCCACCAATGATCACCATGAACAACAGCTTGAACGACAGATCCACGGAGAATGCGGCAGGCTCCCAGGCGCTCAAGTAAACAAAGCCCCACAAGGCACCGGCCACGCCGATGATGAACGAGCTGACCGCGAACGCGCTGAGCTTGGCATACATCGGCCGGATGCCGATCACAGCAGCCGCCACGTCCATGTCACGAATGGCCATCCATTCCCGGCCAATGGCACTGCGCACCAGGTTTTTGGCCAACAACGCCATCACCACCAGGATGGACAGACAAAACAGGTACTTGGAGATCGGGCTCTCTATCGAAAAACCGAACACTTGCAGGTTGGACACCTGCACCGAACCCGAAGGCGCGTCGTTGGTAAACCACTTGATGCGCAAAAACATCCAGTCGCTGAAGAACTGCGCCGCCAGCGTGGCCACTGCCAGATACAGCCCCTTGACGCGCAAACTGGGCAGACCGAACAAAATACCGAACGCCGAAGCGCAGATGCCGCCCAAAAGCAGCGCCACCAGCACCGGCATGCCCTCCACGCGCACAAAAAAGTTGAATGCGGCATAAGCGCCCACCGCCATGAAGGCGCCCGAGCCGAGCGAAATCTGACCACAGTAGCCCACCAGAATGTTCACCCCCAGCGCGGCCAGCGACATGATGACGAACGGGATCAAAATAGCCCGAAACATGTACTCGCTGGTGACCATGGGCACCACCAAAAACGCGGCAGCGATCAACAACAGCACCGCCACCCGGTCTTGCGTGATGGCAAAAATCTGCTGATCTGCCCGATAGGTAGTTTTGAACTGGCCGTTTTCTCTGTAAAACATATGCTTTTCTATTCATCAGTTGGGGACAGAGCTAAAGATCTGTCCCGCAAGGTTTCTCAATCAGTTGAGGACAGAGCAAATTTGCGGTGCAAATCCTGGACTGTCCTGCGAGGTATCAGGTTGTCAGACTCGATCAATGATCTTCTCGCCGAATAGGCCTTGCGGGCGCACCAGCAAGAACATCAGCGCCAGCACGTAGGCAAACCAGATCTCGATACCGCCGCCCACATACGGTCCCAAAAACACTTCGGACAACTTCTCGCCGACGCCGATGATCAGGCCGCCCACAATAGCGCCCGGCACCGAGGTGAGGCCACCCAGAATCACCACCGGCAAAGCGCGCAAAGCCACGGTGGTGAGTGAAAATTGCACGCCCAGCTTGCTGCCCCAGATCATGCCGGCCACCAGTGCCACCACACCCGCCACACACCACACGATGAACCAGATGCGGTTCAGCGGAATGCCAATGCTTTGCGCCGCCTGATGATCATCAGCCACCGCGCGCAGGGCCCGGCCAGTCACGGTTTTCTGGAAAAAAAGCGTCAGCAGCGCGACCAGCACGGCGGCAATCAGCGCCGCATAGAGGTCTTCCTTGTTGATCAGGATGCCGCCTTCGAAGAGGCTTTCGAAGGCCAGGATCGGATCCTTGGGCATGCCGATGTCGATCTTGTAAATGTCACTGCCAAAAAGCGTCTGTCCGATGCCGTCCAGAAAGTAGCTGATGCCCAGGGTGGCCATCAACAGCGTCGTGGCCTCCTGATTGACCAGATGGCGCAGCGCCAAACGCTCGATCAGCCAGGCCACCACAAACATCACGGCGCCGGCACCAATAAACGCCAGCAGATTGGCCAGATAGAGGTTGTCGATGCCGGCATAGAGGGGCAGCCATTCGGAAAACCGCGCCATCGCCAGCGCGGCAAACAGCACCATGGCACCCTGGGCAAAGTTGAACACGCCCGATGCCTTGTAGATCAGCACGAAGCCCAGGGCCACCAGCGAATACAGCATGCCGGCCATCAGGCCGCCGAGTAATGTTTCCAGAAAAAATGCCATGGTGTTAGTGTCCTGTTCCAAGGTAAGCGCTGATCACTTCTTCGTTGTTGCGAACTTCTTCGGGCGTGCCGTCGCCAATCTTCTTGCCGTAGTCCAGCACGACGACACGGTCAGAGATGTCCATCACCACGCCCATGTCGTGCTCGATCAGCACGATGGTGGTGCCGAATTCCTCGTTCACGTCGAGCACGAAGCGGCTCATGTCCTGCTTTTCTTCGACGTTCATGCCGGCCATGGGTTCGTCGAGCAACAGCAGTTGCGGCTCCATGGCAAGGGCGCGGCCCAGATCAACGCGTTTTTGCAGTCCGTAGGGCAACTGGCCCACCGGCGTTTTGCGATGCGCCTGAATTTCCAGAAAATCGATGATGTGCTCGACAAACTCACGGTGCCGCTCTTCCTCGCGCTGCGCCGGGCCGATGCGCAGCGCCTGCAAGAACAGGTTGCTCTTGATGCGCAGGTTGCGCCCGGTCATGATGTTGTCGATCACGCTCATGCCCTTGAACAGCGCCAGGCTTTGAAAGGTGCGGCCAATGCCCATGGTGGCCACTTGGTGGCTGTCCATGTGGCTGAAGGTCTGGCCCTTGAACGTAATGGCGCCCTCTTGCGGCCGGTACACGCCGTTGACGCAGTTGAGCATCGAGCTCTTGCCCGCGCCGTTGGGGCCGATGATGGCGCGCACCTCGTGCTCGCGCACATCGAACGAAATGTCAGTCAGCGCCTTGACACCGCCGAAACTTAAAGAGATATTTTTGACGTCGAGAATGACATCGCCGATTTGTTTTGTCGCCATGGTGTTGCTTCGATTTCTGGATTCAGGCCGCCGCCTTGACGGGAATAAAGGTCTTGGCATCGTCAATCGCCAAGGTGGCGCTGACGCTGCCGGTGCGGCCGTCCTCGAACTTGACCTGGGTTTCGATGTACTGGCTGGTCTTGCCGCCATACAGGGCATCGATCAGCACGTCGTATTTCTCGGCAATGAAACCGCGGCGCACCTTGTTGGTGCGGGTCAGTTCGCCGTCATCGGCATCGAGTTCCTTGTGCAGCACCAGGAAACGGCTCACCTGGCTGCCCGCCAGCAGGGTGTCCACGCTCAGGTCCGCATTCACCTTTTCGACGCACTCCTTGATGAGCTGATAGACCTCGGGTTTTTGCGCCAGGTCGGTGTAGCCGGCATAGGGCAGGTTGCGCCGCTCGGCCCAGTTGCCCACCGCGTCGAAGTCGATGTTGATCATCACGCAGACCTGATCGCGACCGTCGCCATAAGCCACCACCTCCTTGATGTGCGGGAAGAACTTGAGCTTGTTCTCGACGTACTTGGGCGCAAACATGGCGCCGTCATTGGCGCCGCCCTTGATGCGGCCCACATCCTTGACGCGGTCGATGATCTTGAGATGGCCGTGCGCGTCCAGGAAACCGGCATCGCTGGTGTGGTACCAGCCGTCCGGCGTGAGCACTTCGGCGGTGGCCTCGGGGTTTTTGAAATAGCCCTTGAGCAGGCCCGGCGACTTGACCAGAATCTCGCCGTTGTCGGCGACCCTGATTTCCACGCCCTTGCAGGGCACACCCACGGTGTCGGCGCGGGCCTCGTGATCGGGCTGCAGGCAGACGAACACGGCGGTTTCGGTGGAACCATAGAGCTGTTTCAGATTGACCCCGATCGAGCGGTAAAAACTGAACAGGTCCGGACCGATGGCTTCGCCGGCGGTGTAGGCCACGCGCACCCGGCTGAAACCCAGGTTGTTGCGCAGCGGGCCATAGACCATGAAGTTGCCCAGCGCGTACAGCACGCGGTCGGTAAGCGACACACTCTTGCCGTCCATCAGCGTCGGGCCGACGCGCTTGGCCACACTCATGAAGTAGTGGAACATCTTGCGCTTGATGATGCCCGCGTCTTCCATGCGGATCATCACGCTGGTGAGCAGGCCCTCGAACACACGCGGCGGCGCAAAGTAATAGGTGGGGCCGACTTCTTTCAGGTCGATACTGACGGTGGAGGCATCCTCGGGGCAGTTCACCACGTAGCCGCAACTCAGCCACTGGGCATAGGAAAAGATGTTTTGCCCGATCCAGGCCGGCGGCAGGTAGGCCAGCACGTCTTCTTTGTTGGTCAGCTTGTCGAACTCAGCACCGGCTCTAGCCCGGTTGAGCAGCGTGTCATGCGTATGCACCACGCCCTTGGGATTGCCGGTGGTGCCGGAAGTAAAAAACAGCGAGGCCACATCGTCGGGCTTGACGCTGTCCACCGCGGCCTTGAAGAAGTCCGGGTTTTGCTGGGCAAAGTTTTTTCCTGCAGCAATCAGGTCGTCGAGGGACTGCAAACCCGGCTCGTCGTAATTGCGCAGACCGCGCGGGTCATCGAAGTAGAGATTGGCAAGCTGCGGGCACTGGTCACGAACTTCGAGCAGCTTGTCCACCTGCTCCTGGTCTTCGGCAAAGGCAAAGGCAACTTCGGCGTTGTTGATCGGGAACACGCACTCGGGCGCGGCGGCATCCTGGTAGAGCGCAATCGGCACGGCACCCAGCGCCTGCACCGCCAGCATGGTGGCGTACAGCCGGGGCCGGTTGGCGCCGATCACCACCATGTGATTGTGCTGGCGCAAACCTGCCTGGTGCAAACCACAGGCCAGATGCTCCACCATCACAGCCAAGTCGGCCCAAGTGATGGCTTGCCAGATGCCGTACTCTTTTTCACGCATGGCCGCGTCCCCGGGGCGCTGGGCGGCATGGTCTAGCAGTAATCGGGGAAACGTCGTTTGCATTACTTCACCTTGTCTCTGAATCATCGCCGCCTGGGTCCAATGCCCATGCTGCTGGAGTGGGCGAATGATAAAACCCGATTTGACGTTATGTTGTCATTTGGACGACAATTCAGACATTTCCAGATAGGTGTTTTCCCTGCACCCTTGCCCATCACTTCACCCGCGAAGTCCGTCAAACCCGCCACCACCATGAAAACTGAAGTCACTCTGTTTCAGCGTCGCCGCCCCCTGACAGAAGCTGAGCTTGACGTAATTCCGTGGCTTAAATTGCTCTCTGCATCAGAGCGAGAGCGCGCGGTGGAAGACCTCAAGATCACTGATGCCGGCGCGGGCGATTTTGTCTGTCGCACCGGCCGCCCCGTGACCTACTGGTTTGGCGTGGTCGATGGCTTGCTGAAAATGAGCACCGACAACATCGACGGCCAGACCATGACCTTCACCGGCGTCCCGCCCGGCGGCTGGTTTGGCGAAGGCACGGCCCTGAAACGCGAGAGCTACCGCTACAACATCCAGGCGCTGCGCAAAAGCCTTGTGGCCGGCTTGCATGTTGACACCTTTCACTGGCTGCTGGACCATTCGATTGGATTCAACCGCTTCGTCATGAACCAGCTCAACGAGCGCCTGGGACAGTTCATCGCCGCGCGCGAGATCGACCGCATGACCAATCCAAACATCCGTGTGGCGCGCAGCCTGGCCGCCCTGTTCAACCCGGTGCTTTACCCCGGCCTGGGCGCCGTGCTGCGCATCACCCAGCAGGAGCTGGCCTACCTGGTGGGCCTGTCGCGCCAGCGCGTCAATGAGGCGCTGAACACGCTGGCGGCACAAGAGGCGATCCGGGTCGAATACGGTGGCCTGCGCGTGACCGATCTACAGGCTTTGCGCTGCCATATCTTTTGATTTTCATATGCATGCCATTGAGCGTGCCCAACTAAAATCAGCGCAATCAGCTACAAAATAAATAGCATATGCCCAATACCCCCAAAGCCCCCGTTTTCCGCCGCGCCACGCCACCCGCGCCCAAGGCGCCCATTCCCCTCGGGCAGGCCAACACCGCCGCCTATGGCGCGGGCGGCACGTTGCGGCTGAACAAGCGCATGGCCGAGCTTGGCCTGGCCTCGCGCCGCGAGGCCGATGAATGGATTGGCAAGGGCTGGGTCAAGGTCAACGGGCGGGTGGCCGAAATGGGCATGCAGGTGACCCCTGATGTGCGCATCGAAATCGACAAACAGGCGCAAGGCCAGCAGGCGAAGCAGGTCACGGTGCTGATCAACAAACCGCTCGGTCTGGTCAGCGGCCAGGCCGAAGACGGCCATGAGCCCGCCATCACGCTGGTGCAGCCGCAAAACCGCTGGGCCGAGGATAATGCGCGCTTTTTCTTTCACCCCAGCCAGCTCAAAAGCCTGGTGCCTGCCGGGCGGCTTGACATTGATTCGACCGGCCTGCTGGTGCTCACGCAAGACGGCCGGGTGGCGCGCCAGTTGATTGGCGAAGATGCCGTGATGGAAAAAGAGTACCTGGTGCGCGTGATGTACACCGGCGTGCTCAATGCGGCGGCGGCCAACTCGGCTGCGGCCACCTATGCTGCTGCACCGGGCGCGTCAGCGCGCATGGCGCAAGCGGCACAGCAGCCGCGCCCGGGCCAGGTGACCCAGCTCAGCCGCATTGACGATGACGACCCGGTGAGCCAGGACGTGCAATCGGTGTTCCCGGCCGACAAACTGGGGCTGCTGCGCCACGGCCTCAAGCTTGACGGCCAGGCGCTGCAACCGGCCAAAGTTGAATGGCAAAACCCCGAGCAACTGCGCTTTGTCCTGCTGGAGGGCAAAAAGCGCCAGATTCGCCGCATGTGCGAGCAGGTGGGGCTGAAAGTGGTGGGCCTCAAACGCGTTCGCATTGGCAAGGTGATGCTGGGCAATTTGCCAGTAGGGCAGTGGCGTTATTTGGCTCCGCATGAGCGCTTCTGACATGCCCTGCCAGCATTGGCGCGCCTACGACCTGCGCGCCATGACGCTGCTGGCCACCGATGCCACTGCGGCAGTAACCCGCATGGCCGAAGGTGTACACCAGTCGGTCTGGCGCACTTTGGGTGCCCCCAGTGGTGCCACCCCAGACCAGACACGCGGCCTGACCGGACTAATTTATAAAAGCATCAACGGTGTGACTGAGCGGGTGGGCCGAGGTGTGGCCGCAGCCTTGACCCGGCTGGAGCCACTATTGCAGCGCCTTGAAGCTCAGGGCGATGAATCGGTGGAACGCGCTGCCATGCTGGCTGTCCTCAACGGCGTCATGGGCGACCGTCTGCAGTCCAGTGGCAATCCGCTGGCCACGCCGATGACGCTGCGTTTCCAAAAACAAGTGTTGGACTGGGCTGTGCCGCCCGCTGCGCCGCACGTGGGCGGCAAAGTGCTGGTCGTCATCCACGGCCTGTGCATGAACGAGCTGCAATGGCACAGCAAACATGCGGGCGCGCCGGTCAACCTCGCGGAGAGCCTGTGCGCTGAACGGGGATACACCCCGGTCTATGTGCGCTACAACTCCGGGCTGCATGTGTCTGAAAACGGCCACCTGCTGGCCCGGCAGCTGCAATTGCTGGTTCAGCACTGGCCGGTTCCCGTGACCGAGCTAAGCGTGCTGGCGCACAGCATGGGTGGACTGGTCACGCGCAGCGCGCTGTTTGCCGCCAGCCAGCAAACCATGAACTGGCCTGGCGTTCTCAAAAATATCGTTTTCCTGGGCACCCCGCACAACGGCTCGCCGCTGGAGCGTGCCGGCAACTGGATTGATGTGATCCTGGGCAGCACCCCCTACAGCCGCCCGTTTGCCAAGCTCGGCCAGTTGCGCAGCGCGGGCATCACCGACCTGCGTTATGGCCATGTGCTTGACGCTGACTGGCAGGGCCATGACCGCTTCCGGCGCAAGCCCGACAGCCGTGTCCACCTGCCGCTGCCGGCGGGCGTGGCCTGTTTTGCTGTGGCGGCGACCACCGCCGCCAAACGCAGCCCGTTGGCGGACCGGCTGGTAGGCGACGGTCTGGTGCCGCTGCACAGCGCGCTGGGCCAGCACGACGAGCCGCAACGCTGCCTTAACTTTGCCCCCGATCACCAATGGATTGCCTACCGCACCAGCCACCTGGCCCTGCTCAGCAGCCCGGCGGTGGCGCAACAATTGATGACTTGGCTAAAAAGCTGATTTACCGACCATTCGGCAGCCCCCTTGAAACCGATGCCATCGCCCTTATCTGTCTGTTTCTCTTGATGCCTGATCTCCTCAGGCAGTGAGTTTTATTTTTTTAAGACCAAGCACCTCACATGACCAAACAAACCCTTTCCTTCCAGGCCGAAGTTGCGCAACTGCTGCACCTCGTGACCCACTCGCTTTACTCCAACAAGGAAATTTTCCTGCGCGAGCTGATTTCCAACGCCTCAGACGCCTGCGACAAGCTGCGCTTTGAAGCCATCAACGACGGCGGCCTGTACGAGAACGACAGCGAGCTGAAAGTCAAGGTCACATTCGACAAAGACGCCAAGACGCTCACCATCACTGACAACGGCATCGGCATGAGCACGCAGGAAGCCATTGACCACCTCGGTACCATTGCCAAGAGCGGCACCAAGGACTTTGTGAGCAAGCTCAGTGGCGACCAAAAGGCCGACTCGCAGCTCATCGGCCAGTTCGGCGTGGGCTTTTATTCGGGCTTCATCGTGGCCGACAAGATCTCGGTGGAATCGCGCCGCGCCGGCATGAAAGCCGAAGAAGGTGTGCGCTGGATCAGCGGTGGTGCCGGCGACTTCGAGGTGGAAAACATCACCCGCACCGAGCGCGGCACCAGCGTGATTCTGCACCTGCGGGACGACGCCATGGACTATGCCAGCGCATGGAAAGTCAAGGGCATCATCAACAAGTATTCCGACCACATCAGCCTGCCCATTTTGATGGAAAAGGAAGAGTGGAAAGACGGCGAGCTGATCAACCCCGGCGACGAGCAAGGCGGCCGGCAGCCGGGTGGCATGGTCAAGACCGGTGAATGGGAAACCGTCAACAAGGCCAACGCCATCTGGGCGCGCGCCAAAAAAGACATCACGGATGACGAGTACACCGAGTTCTACAAGCAGATCAGCCACGACTTCGAGGCACCGCTGGCCTACACCCACAACCGCGTCGAAGGCAGCACCGAGTACACCCAACTGCTTTACATCCCCGGCAAAGCGCCTTATGACCTGTACAACCGCGAAAAATCGGCTGGCGTCAAGCTCTATGTAAAACGCGTGTTCATCATGGACGATGCCGAGGCGTTGCTGCCCACTTACCTGCGTTTTGTCAAGGGCGTAGTCGATTCATCCGACCTGCCGCTCAACGTGAGCCGAGAACTGCTACAGGAAAGCCGCGACGTGAAAGCCATCCGCGAAGGCTGCACCAAACGCGTGCTCGGCATGCTCGAAGACCTGGCCAAAAATGACAAGTTGCCCGAGGCAACCACATCTGCGGAGGGTGTCACCGATGTGGTGACCGAGGAAGAAAAAACCGAGGCTGCCGCCAACGCGGGCAAGTTCACCAAGTTCTACAACGAATTTGGCGCCGTGCTCAAGGAAGGCCTGGGCGAAGACTATGCCAACAAAGATCGCCTTGCCAAGCTGCTGCGCTTTGCCACATCGACCACGGATGTCGTGAGCGTCAGCTTTGCCGACTACAAGGCGCGCATGAAAGAAGGCCAGGAAGCCATCTACTACATCACCGCAGACAACGCGGCTGCCGCCAAAAACAGCCCGCAACTGGAAGTGTTCAAGAAAAAGGGCATCGAAGTGCTGCTGATGACCGACCGTGTCGATGAGTGGGCGCTGAACTACCTGCAGGACTTCGACGGCACACCGCTGCAAAGCGTAGCCAAGGGTGCGGTCGATCTGGGCAAGCTGCAGGACGAGACCGAGAAAAAAGCCGCCGAAGAAGCCGCCGAAGCCTTCAAGCCGCTGCTGGCCAAGTTGAAAGAAGCGCTCAAGGACAAGGCCGAAGACGTGCGTGTGACCACGCGCCTGGTGGACTCGCCCGCCTGCCTGGTGGTGCAGGACCACGGCATGAGCACGCAGCTGGCGCGCATGCTCAAGCAGGCCGGCCAGGCCGCACCGGAAGTGAAACCGGTGCTGGAAGTCAATTTTGAGCACCCGCTGGTGAAAAAGCTCGACGGCTCGGTGCACTTCAACGACCTGGCCCACATCCTGTTCGACCAGGCCCTGCTGGCAGAAGGCGGCCTGCCGGCCGACCCGGCGGCTTATGTGAAGCGGGTGAACGCGCTGCTGGTTTGATCAGGTCGAACTTCGTGCCCGATTGCACTGCAAAAGGGCATCCTCGGTTCGCTTGAAGATGAAAAACATCACCAGGTAGAGCAGCGCCAGGGGGCCGATGACGACGAGGAAGAGAAACCATTCCCGCTTGTCGATTTCGGTCAGCACCCCGGTGGCATCGCCATAGATTTCAAAGACGCCGGTGACCTTGCCGGTGGTTCTGGAATAGTGCGGCACATAGCTCTCGACCAGATCGCGCGTATGCACCTCGCATTCCAGGTAACTGATCTGGTCACGATGTATGAGGTTGGCGCTGCTGAAGCCGAGCAAACCCGCCTTGACACCGGGGCTGCTCCTTTTGTCCTCGCCGATCTGCTTGGGGTCGGTGGAATAGATCGTCACCCCCTTCAAGTCGTAGGCTTTGATCTTGCAGACATGCGTGCCTTTGAGCAGGAAGTTTATTTTTCGTTCTATGGCGGGAAGTTCCGGTGCGGCTCTGATCTCCTCAATCGATTTGCCCTGCGTCGCCTGAATCCAGGGACCGAAAATGTCATCCCAGGTCTCGTTGCCAATGAGTTGGGCCAGCTTGACGTGTTCGACTTCGGCGACTTTGATCAGGCCGTCAATAGCCAATGTGCGGAACAAATAGACCATCAGGAATGCGACCGCCACAAAGGCGATCAAGCTGGTGATGGCAACAAGATGCAGCGCGCCAAAACTCCTGCGCATCGCACCCCCTGAGTTTTCACCCCCCTGTGGCACCATACTTTTCACTGCGAATCCCCCCCTTAACATTGATACAACGACGAAACATCAGATATAAATCGCAAGCCCTGCCATTTTGACATTGGCAATTGACACCAGAACACGTCATTTGTCAACAAAACCCTTTGTCATAATGATCGCCCAGGTCTTGTCACCTTTCCTTGATTTACTTTACTTATCCCTGAATCCATGAAAAAAATGCATTTGAACTTCCTGCTGGCCGCTGCCCTGTCGGGTGCCACCGCCTCTCATGCGGCAGATGCCGCCCTGGAGGCTGCTGCCAAAGAGTCCGGTGCCGTGGTCACCGCCAGCGGACTGGTGTACCTGTCCATGAAAGCCGGCACGGGCGACAGCCCCAAGGCCAGCGACACGGTCAAGGTCAACTACCGTGGCACCTTCCCCGATGGCCGTGAGTTTGACAGCTCGTATAAACGCAACCAGGCCATCGAGTTCCCGCTGCGCAATGTCATCCCCTGCTGGACCGAAGGCGTGCAGCTTATGAAAGTCGGCGGCAAGGCCAAGCTGACGTGCCCCTCTGCCATCGCCTATGGCTCGCGCGGCGCAGGCAGTGCCATTCCACCCAACGCCACGCTGCTGTTCGAAGTCGAGTTGCTGGGCATCAACGGCAAATAAGTCCAACGGTATTGACAGAGTGCCTAGGCAACCCTTGAAAAAGGGCCATGCCAGCCCCATTTTCAACGGTGAAGGTTCGCAGTCATGGGGACTGCGGGCCGCTCACCCGACTCACTGTTGAAATAGGAGGATCTCATGAATGCACTGATGACGCGCGGTGGTCTGTTTGACGAATTTTTCCGCGATGTGGCCCCCGGCTTTTACATCAAACCCCTGCACGGCGACAGCTTGCCGAACCCGTCGCAAATCAAGGTGGACGTGAAGGAAAACGGCGATGCCTACACCGTGCAGGCTGAAATTCCGGGCGTACCCAAGGAAGATATCCAGGTGGCGGTGGATGGCAATGTGGTGACCTTGCGCGCCGAGATCAAGCAGCAGGACAGCACCAACGCCGACGAAAAAGTATTGCGCAGCGAGCGCTATTACGGTGCCGTGTCGCGCAGCTTCCAGTTGGCCTCGGACATCGACCAGGCCCAAGCCAAGGCCAAGTACGACAACGGTGTGCTGACCCTCACGTTGCCCAAGAAGCAGGCCATGAGCGGGGCGCAACGCCTCACCATCGACTAGCCCCGAGCCAACCTTGCACAGAAGGCCAGCGACCCAACTGGGTGCTGGCCCACTTTTTCAAGCGCCCGTATTTCGAGCGGCCAGTCGCTTGGTGCGCGCCCGGATGTTGAGGGACTCAACCCCGAGTGAAAACAGCATCGCCGTGTACACATAGGCTTTTGGCACATGCACGTCGAACGCCTCGGCCACCAAAAGGGTGCCCACCATGGTCAGAAAAGCCAGCGCCAACACCTTGATGGACGGGTGCTGGTCAACAAACTCGCCAATCGGTTTGGCGGCAAACATCATGACGCCGACCGACGCCACCACGGCCGCCACCATCACGCCAATCTGGTCCACCATGCCCACGGCCGTGATCACCGAGTCCAGCGAAAAAACGATATCGACAATGCCGATTTGCACAATCGTCCCCCAAAACAGGTTGGCGCCGGTCTCAACGTTCTCAACCCCGGCACTGACCTCCTTGGGCTGGTGCGCTTCGACTTCCAGAAAAATCTCGTGACTGGCCTTGTAGAGCAAAAACAGGCCGCCACCGAGCAAGATCAGGTCACGCCCGCTGATCTCCTGCCCCAGCACCGTCAACAGCGGACTGGTCAGCGTCATCACCCAGGCCAGGCTGAACAGTAGCGCGATGCGCGAAAGCATGGCGAAGCCCAAACCCAGGCGACGCGCCAGATCCCGCTTGTCAGCCGGCAAACGCCCCACCAGGATGCTGATGAAAATGATGTTGTCGATGCCCAGCACGATTTCCAGCGCGGCAAGCATGAAGAAGGCGATCCAGATGTTCGGGTCGGTCAAAAATTCCATGGTCGGCTCACAAGATGTAAAGCAGCACAGTTTAATGACCCGAGCGTGGCCCACGGCCGCTGTAGCCGACGAAGCCACAGACGCATCAAGGCCACTATCGGGATCAGGAAGAACTGGCCTGCCTGGCAAAAATCTTGCCCGGATTCATCAGGTTGTCGGGGTCCAGCGCCTGCTTGATGGCACGCATCATGGCGATGGCACCGCTTCCGGCCTCTTGCACCAGAAATTCCATCTTGTGCAGGCCCACGCCGTGCTCACCCGTGCAGGTGCCGCCCAGTTTGAGCGCGCGCTGCACTAGTTGACTGTTGAGCTGCTCGGCGGTGGCGCGCTCAGACGCAGAATCCGGGTCGATCAAATAGCCCATGTGAAAGTTGCCGTCACCGACGTGGCCCACCAGAAAATACGTCAAACCGCTGGCCTGCGCCTCGGTCACCGAGTCCAGCAGCGCGTCGGCCAGCCGCGAGATCGGCACACAGGTGTCGGTGGTGATGGCCTTGCAGCCCGGGCGTGACTGGATGCCGGCAAAGTAGGCGTTGTGACGCGCCGTCCAGAGCTTGGTGCGCGCCTCGGGCGTGCTGGCCCACTCAAAGGTCTGGCCGCCAATATCGCTGGCAATGGCCTGCACGGTGTCCACCTGTTCCTGCACACTGGCGGGCGAGCCGTGGAACTCCATCAGCAGCATGGCGCCTTCGCGAAGGCTCAAATTCGAGTGCTTGTTGACCATGCGGATGGTGTTGGCGTCGAGCAGCTCACAGCGCGCAATCGGCACGCCCATCTGGATCACCTGGATGGTGGTGTTGACGGCGGCTGCCAGGCTATTGAACGAGCAAGTCGCCGCCATCACCGCCTCGGGCAATGGGTAAAGCTTTACGGTGACTTCGGTGATGATGCCCAGCGTGCCCTCACTGCCCACCATCAGCCGGGTCAGGTCGTAGCCGGCGCTGGACTTTTTGGCGCGGGTCCCGGTGCGGATCACCTCGCCCTGCGCCGTGACCACTTCCAGCGCCAGCACGTTTTCGCGCATGGTGCCGTAGCGCACGGCGTTGGTGCCGCTGGCGCGCGTCGCCGCCATGCCGCCCAAGGTGGCATCAGCACCCGGATCCACCGGGAAAAACAGGCCGGTGGACTTGGCCGCTTCATTGAGCTGCTTGCGTGTCACCCCGGCCTGCGCCGTCACCGTGAGGTCTTCGGCGTTGATGGCCAGCACAGCGTTCATGCGGCTCACGTCGATGCTGATGCCGCCCTGCACTGCCAGCAAATGGCCTTCGAGCGACGAACCGACACCAAAGGGAATGACCGGCACCTTGTACTGCGCGGCCAGTTTGACAGCATCACTCACATCCTGCGTGGTTTCGGCAAACACCACAGCCGCGGGGGGTGGCACGCTGAAGGCTGATTCGTCCCGGCCGTGCTGCTCGCGCACCACGAGGGCGGCAGAATATTGGGCGCCAAAACGCTCGGACAAGGCTTGCAACAAGGCGGCGGGCGCTGGGCGGCTGTCAATTTCCAGGTTCAAGAAAGGGGCTGGTGCGTTCACAATGGGTCTCCGTCATAATCGTTCATTATGCTCAATTGCGCTATCACCAGCGCGCAAAATGAAGCGCATTTCCATTTTTCAAGAGTTCATCCATGGGCAATCGACTGACACAAATCGCCACTCGCACCGGCGACAACGGCACCACCGGGTTGGGTGACAACACCCGCGTCTCCAAAAACAGCTTGCGAGTGCACGCCATGGGCGACGTCGATGAGCTCAACTCCAACATCGGCGTGCTGCTGTGCGAAGCCATGCCCGACGATGTGCGCAGCCTGCTGGTCGAAATCCAGCACCAGTTGTTCAACCTGGGCGGCGAGCTGTCGATTCCGGGCTTCGAGTTGCTCAAGGCCGAGGCGGTGCTGGTACTCGACAACGGGCTGGCGCAATACAACGAAGCGCTGCCACGCCTGCAGGAATTCATCCTGCCGGCTGGCACCCGCGCCGCGGCGCTGGCCCATGTGTGCCGCACCGTGGCACGGCGGGCGGAGCGCGCTGTGGTGGCACTGGAGGGCCAGGAGGCGTTGAAGGACACGCCGCGGCATTACCTCAACCGCCTGTCTGATTTGATGTTCGTGCTGGCCCGCGTGCTCAACCGCTACCGCACCGACGGCAGCGTGGGTGACGACGTGTACTGGAGGAGCGAGCGGATTTTGCAGGGGGGTTAAAGTTTCTCGGTCTCGCCCGATTTGGGTTGCCACTTCATCAGGTGTTTTTCGGCATTGCCAACCACGCTGTCGATCACCAGCGCAAAGGCGGTCAGCACCACGATGCCGGCCATCACGGTGTTGATGTCAAAGCTACCCTCAGCCTGCAAAATCAAATAACCCACTCCCTGGCTGGAGCCCAGGTATTCGCCCACCACGGCACCCACAAACGCCAGGCCGACACTGGTGTGCAAGGAGCTGAAGACCCAGCTGGTGGCGCTTGGCAGGTAAACGTGGCGCAGCAATTGGCGCCGGTCGGCACCCAACATGCGGGCGTTGGCCAGCACCACCGGGCTCACTTCTTTAACGCCCTGGTAAACGTTGAAAAACACGATAAAAAACACCAGCGTCACACCTAGTGCCACCTTGGAGCCCATGCCCAGCCCAAACCAGACCGAGAAAATGGGTGCCAGAATAATGCGCGGCATGGCATTCATGGCCTTGATGTAGGGATCCAGAATGGCTGAAGCCATGGGTGCCAGCGCCAGCCACAGGCCGCCGCCCAGACCCAGGCCGGCACCCACGGCAAAGGCCATCAGGGTCTCGGCCAGCGTCACGCCCAGGTGTTGGTAGATGTCGGCATCACCCACAAACCAGGCCCAGATGCGCTGCGCCACCTTGAGCGGTTCACCAAAGAAAAAAGCCGCCTGGCTGTCGTTGTCGAACATCATCGGCGGGATCAGTCCCGGTGACGTCATCACATGCCAGAAGGCAAACAGCGCCATTAGCAGACCGACTTGCCAAAGCCACAAATTACCACCACGCGGTTTGATGAATTTCCACATGGCTTCAGGCCGCTTTCAACTGTTGTTGGTAACCCTTGAGCACTTCTTCGCGCAGCACTTCCCAAATGGCCTGGTGCAGCTGCAAAAAGCGCGGCGTGGTCTTGATCTCGGCCACATCACGCGGGCGCTCGATGTCGATCGGAAAGTCCCCAATCGGGCGGCTGCCGGGCCCGGCGCTCATCACCACCACGCGGTCGCTCATGGCAATCGCCTCGTCAAGGTCGTGGGTGATGAACAGCACCGCCTTTTTCCTGGCCTGCCAGATGTCGAGCAACTCGTTTTCCATGAGTTGGCGGGTCTGGATGTCGAGCGCCGAGAACGGCTCATCCATCAAAATAATGTCGGGGTCGAGCACAAGGGTTTGCGCCAGGCTGACGCGTTTGCGCATGCCGCCGCTCATCTGGTGCGGGTAGCGGTCGCCAAAACCACCCAGGCCCACGCGGCGCAGCCAGTCATTAGCCTGACTGGCCCCCTCGCGCTCAGGCACGCCATGAAACTGCAGGCCGGCCGACACATTGGCCAGCGCGGTGCGCCAGGGCATCAGACTGTCGGCCTGGAACATGTAACCGGCGCGCTTGTTTGTGCCCGACAGCAGCTGGCCAAACACCGTCACCGAACCGGTGCTGGGCAAGAGCAGGCCAGCGCCCACGTTGAGCAGCGTGCTTTTGCCGCAGCCGGTTGGCCCGACCACACTGACAAACTCGCCTGCGGCCACCGTCAGGTTCACGTCCTGCACGGCGGTGTAGCGCTGGCCGGGCTGGTCCTTGTTGACAAAGGTGCAGGCCACGTCCTTCAGCATCAATGCCGCGCTCATGTCAGCCCTTGGGGTACTTGGCGTTGGCCTTCTTGACAAAGTCGTTGGTATAGACCGCCTTCAGGTCGAGCTTGGCGGCGGCCAATTTGGCGTCCACACTGGCGAGGGCATTGAACGCCGTTTGCGCGCCTTTGTCCGGAATCATGCCATTGGGCGACAGCGCACCCTTGGCTGCCAGAAAGGCGTCGATATAGACCGCACGGTCGCCTAGCAGGTAACCCTCGGGCACGGTCTTGATGATGTCGGCCGCACCCGCATTCTGAATCCACTTGAGCGCGCGCACCATGGCATTGGTCAGCGCTTGCGTGGTGGCCGGGTTTTTGTCGATGAAAGCTTGCGGTGCGTACAGGCAACCGGCGGGCATGGGGCCGCCAAACACTTTCTCAGACTCAGCCACATTACGGGTGTCCGAGACAATTTTGAGGTCGCCCGAGCGCTGCAGCAAGGTGATGACGGGGTCGAGATTGCTCATGGCATCGATCTGGCCCGAACGCATGGCGGCCACCGCACCGCTACCGGTGCCCACCCCGATGATGCTGACATCATTGGGCTTCAGGCCCACCTTGGCCAGCGCAAAATTGACCATCACGTTGGTCGAGCTGCCAGGTGCCGAAACGCCCACCTTTTTGCCCTTGAGGTCGGCCACCGTTTTGAAGTTGGGCATCGTCTTGGGGTTGACACCCAGCACAATTTGCGGTGCCGCCCCCTGTAGCACAAAGGCGCGCATGGGCTGACCCTTGAACTGCATATTGATGGTGTGCTCAAACGCACCCGACACCACGTCAGCACTGCCACCCACCACCGCTTGCAGTGCTTTGGAGCCACCGGCAAAGTCAACAATGGTCACGTCCAGCCCTTCGGCCTTGAAGTAGCCCCTCTGCTCGGCAATGGTCAGCGGCAGGTAATACAACAGGTTTTTGCCGCCCACGGCCAAGGTGACCTTGGTTTTTTCCAGCGCTTGCGCCAGCGCCCATTGGGGCAAGGTGGCGGCAACCAGGCCGCCCGCAATCAGGTGTCTTCTTTGCATGAGATGTGTCTCCAGTTGAATAAAAGCAGGGCCTCTGAATGAGCCCTGTCAGGGTCAAATCATAGCGCGTGGAGCTGCGCGGCGTGTGGCCGCGTTCTCAGCCAGACAATGGCCGCGCCCGTCAAGGCCACCGGAATCAGCGAGCCCGCGTTGAGCAGTTGCCAGCCCTGGGTGGTGACCAGCACGCCCGAGGCAAAAGAGCTCAGTGCCGTGACGGCAAAAACAAAGAAGTTGAGCGCGCCCTGCGCCCGGTCCTTTTCTGCCGGCGTGTAGGTTTGCAGCGACAGGGTGGTGCTGCCGGTGAACAAAAAGTTCCAGCCCACGCCAAGCAAAAACAATGCAATCAAAAACTGGTGCAGATCGACGCCCGACAGCGCAATGACGATGCACAGCGCATTGAGCAGCACGCCCACCCCCATGATCGGCAGCACGCCAAAGCGCTTGATCAGGTGGCCGGTAAAAAAACCCGGCGCAAACATGCCGATCACATGCCATTCCAGCACCAGTGCCACATCGGAAAACGGCAGGCTGCACTGCTGCATGGCCAGCGGCGTGGCCGCCATCAGCAGGTTCATCACACCAAAGCCCAGGGCGCCGCAAGCGGCGGCCACCATAAAAACAGGCTGGCGCATGATTTCGCTCAGCGGGCGACCCTCATGATGCGCTGTCTTGGCCGGAGCCGGCGGGAAGGTAATAAAGGCCAGCACCGCCATCGACAGCAGCGCAACGCCGACCAGCGCCAGGTAGGCGCCCATGAAAGGCACATCGGTCAGGGTGCGCGTTTGCGCTGCCAGATTGGGCCCGGCCACGGCGCCAATCAGGCCGCCGGCCATCACCATCGACACCGCTTTTTCTTTGTAGCCCGCACTGGCCAGTTCGGCGGCGGCAAACCGGTACAGGTTGGCATTGGCGTTGTAGTACCCGGCGATCACCGTGGCCGCGCACAGCAGCCAGAAGTTTTGGCTCCAGGCAGCATAGGCGCACAACAGCGCGCTCAAGGCCGCCACCACCAGCCCCATCTGAAACGCCGCTTTGCGGCCAAAGCGGTGCTGGCTTTTGGCCACCAGCCCGGTCGAAAACGCGCCGCCCACCACGTAGCCCATCACCGGCAGCGTGGCCATCCAGCCCAACGGCGCCAGGCTGAAACCGACCAGGCCATTGATGGCGATAAACGTGACGTTATTGGTCAGGAAAAGACCCTGGCAGACGGCCAGTAGCCAGAGGTGTCGGTTCATGGGATGTTCGGGAAAATATAAGCAGTGTGCGATTGTCGCCATTTTTGACTTTATGCAAATTGGTTGACCTACATCATTTCCCCGATGGATTGGCGTGGTTACCCTCTCCGGCTTGACTTTGACAGCGCCATGCCCGGCGCGTTTTCAAAACTTATGAATTCAGTGACTGATTCCACGCTTCAAAAGCCAGCTGGTACGCCGGTGGCTGCCCCCATGGAACTGGTGTGCCCCGCCGGCAGCCTGCCTGCGCTCAAGGCCGCGGTCGACAACGGTGCCGATTGCGTCTACCTGGGTTTTCGCGACGCCACCAACGCGCGCAACTTTGCCGGTCTGAACTTTGACGAGGCCGCCATCGAGGCCGGCATTCGCTACGCCCATGACCGCGGCCGCAAGGTGTTTGTGGCGCTCAACACCTACCCGCAGGCGGCCAAGGCCGAACTCTGGCAGCGCGCCGTCGACCGCGCCGCCCACAGCGGCGTCGACGCCGTGATCCTGGCCGACCCCGGCATGATGGCTTATGCCGTCAAACATCAGCCCCAATTGCGCCTGCATCTGTCGGTGCAGGGCTCGGCCACCAACTACGAGGCGCTGGACTTTTATTACCAGCACTTCGGCATTGCGCGCGCCGTGCTGCCACGCGTGCTTTCCATGACCCAGGTCGCCCAGGTGATCGACAAGACCCCGGTCGAGATCGAGGTGTTCGGCTTTGGCAGCCTGTGTGTGATGGTCGAAGGGCGGTGTGCGCTGTCAAGCTACGCCACCGGCGAGGCGCCCAACACCAACGGCGTCTGCTCACCACCCAAAGCGGTGCGCTGGGTCGAAACGCCGCAGGGCCGCGAGTCGCGCCTGAACGGCGTGCTGATCGACCGCTACGCGCCGGGCGAAAACGCCGGCTACCCGACGCTGTGCAAGGGCCGCTTTGACGTGGGTGATGAAAAAAACTACTACGCCATTGAGGAGCCGACCAGTCTGAACACGCTCTCGCTGCTACCCGACCTCATGAAAATCGGCGTGCGTGCCATCAAGATCGAAGGTCGCCAGCGCAGCCCGGCCTATGTGGCACAAGTGACCAAAGTCTGGCGCGCTGCCATCGACAGTTGCCGCGCCAACCCGCAGCACTACAACGCCAAACCTGCCTGGTTCAGCGACCTCGACAAGGTGGCGGAGGGCCAGCAACACACATTGGGCGCTTACCATCGCCCGTGGAAATGACCATGAAACTGTCTTTGGGGCCCATCCAATACTACTGGCCGCGCGACGAGGTGCTGGCTTTTTACGAAGCCGTGGCGCAGTCGCCGGTGGACATTGTTTATTTGGGCGAAGCCGTCTGTTCGCGCCGCCACGAGGTGCGCCTGGCCGACTGGTTCGACATTGCGGCGGTGCTGCGCGAGGCCGGCAAGGAGGTGGTGCTGTCGACCCAGGTGCTGATCGAATCGGGCGCCGATGTCACGGTGCTGCACAAAATTTGCGCCAACGGCACTTATCTGGTCGAAGCCAACGACATGGGCGCGGTGCATTGCCTGGAGGGCAAAGTGCCGTTTGTGGCCGGGCCGCATCTGAACATTTACAACCTGCCGACGCTGCAATGGATGGCGGCTCTGGGGCTGCACCGCTGGGTGATGCCGCTGGAAATGGGCAGGGACGACCTGACCTTGCTGCTGGCGGGTTGCCCGCCGGGTCTGCAAACCGAAGTCTTTGCCTACGGCCGCATGCCGCTGGCGTTTTCAGCGCGCTGCTTCACCGCGCGGCACTGCAATCTGCCCAAGGACGACTGCCAGTTCAAGTGCCTGGATCACCCCGACGGCCTGATGATGCGCACCCGCGAGAGCGAGGAATTTCTGGTGCTCAACGGCATCCAGACCCAATCGGCGCGCGTGCACAATCTGCTGCCCGAGCTGGCCGCCATGCGCAACATGGGCGTGGCGGTGGCGCGCGTCAGCCCGCAGTCGCAGCACACCCTGCGTATCATTGCGCTGTTCCAGGAAGTGATCCAGGGACGCATCGAGGCGGGTACGGCCAATGCAGAATTGCTGGACCTGATGCCTGAAAAACCGTGCAACGGCTACTGGTACGGCAAGCCCGGGCTGGAGCAAGTGGCACCCCCTGAAAGGACAACCGCATGACAAGCAAACCTCTGGTGATTCCCGCCCCGCTGGGTGTGATGCTGGGGCGTTTGCCGGCTTACCCCGGATCGCTGCTGTTTGTCACGGCCCTGAACCTGGCGCTGGCCAAACAGCTCAACGCCGACGTCACGCTAATGCTGGTCGGCAAGAAACTGCGCCTGCGCGTGACGGATGCACAGTGGGCCTTCGACTTTGAATGGTGCAACAACCGCTTTGCAGCCTGTCAGAACGCCGGGACCGCCGACCTCATCATCAGTGCCAGCGCGCATGATTTCGTCAGACTGGCGCGCCGCCAGGAAGACCCCGACACGCTGTTCTTCAACCGCCGCCTGGCCATGGAGGGTGATACCGAGCTCGGCCTGCTGGTGAAAAACACCATTGATGCCATCGAGCTGCCGGTGCTCAACATGGCGCAACTCCACCCGCGCCATGTGCTGGCGCAAGCGCGTGAACACCTCAAGGCGCGCCTGGGCAGCTTTCGGCCACGGACCTGATGACCAAACGCATCATCGTCGCCATTTCGGGTGCCAGCGGCGCGGTCTATGGCGTGCGGCTGTTGCAAATGCTGCGCGAACTGGACACGGTGCAAACGCATTTGACAGTGTCCGAAGCCGGCTGGCTCAACATCCAGCAGGAGCTGGAGTTCTCGCGCGCCGAGGTTGAAGCCCTGGCCGACGTGATCTACCCCGTGCAGGATGTCGGCGCAGCCATCGCCAGCGGCTCTTTCCGCTGCGACGGCATGGTCATCGCACCCTGTTCCATGCGCACGCTGGCAGTGGTGGCGCTGGGCCTGTCAGACAACCTGATCACGCGCGCCGCCGATGTCATGCTCAAGGAACGGCGCCGGCTGATTTTGATGGTGCGCGAAACGCCGCTGAACCTGGCTCACCTTCGCAACATGACGAGCGTGACCGAGATGGGTGGCGTCATCTTTCCGCCGGTGCCGGGCTTCTACCACCGTCCGCAGACGATTGAAGAGATGATCGGCCACACCCTGAGCCGGGTCGTTGACTTGTTGGGCCTGCCACAACCCGATGCACCGCGCTGGAACGGCCTCGACACAATGGTATGAAATCACCCTAAACACGCCACGGGAGCGAAAAAATGGCCTTCGTCGCGAGGGCGCGACGAAGGTCTTTGAATCCTCCCCAGAAATTTTGATTATTGAGAACTCAATCCCCATGGCCTACCGTGACCTGCGCGAATTCATCACCCAACTCGAAGACTTGGGCGAGCTCAAGCGTGTCAGCGCCGAAGTGTCACCGCACTTGGAGATGACCGCGCTATGCGACCGCACGCTGCGCGCTGGCGGCCCGGCCCTGCTGTTCGAGCACCCAACCGGCCACAGCATCCCGGTGCTGGGCAACCTGTTCGGCAGCACGCGCCGCGTCGCGCTAGGCATGGGCGTGAATGACGTGAGCGAGCTGCGCCAGTTCGGTCATGTGCTGGCCACACTCAAGGAGCCCGAAGCGCCCAAGGGGTTCAAGGAACTCATCGGCATGCGCGGCCTGGTCAAGACGCTGTGGAGCATGTCGCCCAAGGAACTCGGCAGCGCGCCTTGCCAGGAGGTGGTGCGCGAAGGTGCAGATGTGGATTTGGCCCGCCTGCCGATCCAGCACTGCTGGCCCGGCGACGTGGCGCCGCTCATCACCTGGGGCCTGGTGATCACGCAGGGGCCGCACAAGGCGCGGCAAAACCTGGGCATCTACCGCCAGCAGGTGATCGCACGCAACAAGGTCATCATGCGCTGGCTGCCGCACCGCGGCGGCGCGCTCGACTTTCGTGACCACGCCCAGAAGAACCCCGGACAGCCGTATCCGGTGTGTGTGGCGCTGGGCGCCGACCCGGCCACCATTCTGGGCGCGGTCACCCCGGTTCCAGACAGTTTGAGTGAATACCAGTTTGCTGGTTTGCTGCGCGGCAGCCGCACCGAACTGGTCAAGGCCCTGGGCAACGAGTTGCGCGTGCCGGCCTTTGCCGAAATTGTGCTGGAAGGCCACATCAACCCGGACGCGACCCACGCAAGCGGCTTCGAGCACGCGCTGGAAGGCCCGTTTGGCGACCACACCGGTTACTACAACGAGCAGGCCGAGTTTCCGGTCTTCACCATTGACCGCATCACCCAGCGCCGCGAGCCCATCTACCACTCGACCTACACCGGCAAACCACCTGATGAGCCCGCCATGCTGGCGCTGGCGCTGAACGAATTATTTGTGCCGCTGCTGCAGCGCCAGTACCCCGAGATCACCGACTTTTACCTGCCAGCCGAAGGCTGCAGCTACCGCATGGCGGTGGTGCAAATCAAGAAAGCCTACCCCGGCCACGCCCGCCGCGTCATGTTCGGTATCTGGAGTTTTTTGCGCCAGTTCATGTACACCAAGTTCATCGTGGTCGTGGACGACGACGTCAACCCGCGCGACTGGAAAGAGGTGATCTGGGCCATCACCACCCGCGTTGATCCCACGCGCGACACACTACTGGCTGACAACACCCCCATCGACTACCTTGACTTTGCCTCACCGGTCAGCGGCCTGGGCAGCAAAATGGGCATCGATGCCACCAACAAGTGGCCCGGCGAGACCAGCCGCGAATGGGGCAGACCTTTGAGCATGAGTGCAGAGGTCACGGCACGGATGGAGCAGGTTTGGCAGAAGCTGGGCTTGTAAGCAAACAGCCGTGCCAGAACTGGCCTCTGCATCGCGGATGGATTTGCCAGATCGTTGACCGACATGTTTGATTGCCTCGAACTAGGCTATATTCGCCCATGATGAATCATCACTCGTCATCGACTTGATAAAAACAACTTCAGACAACGCGACGGACCATGCTGCTGTCGCGGCCGAAAACGACTTCAGGCTGTTGCGCCACTTCGCCACGGTCAGCCTTGTCGCCTTTGTGGTGGTTGCGGTGTTGCTTGGCTATGTTTTTCGCATGCTGTCGGTGGATGCCCTGATCAACGGCTACCAAAGCGAACACATCAACCACGCCAGGATCCTTTCCAACGAGTTGTGGGATGCGCACTTTGGGCCCCTGGTGCAGTCGGTGGCCGACCTACCCGCAGAGCAACTGGCGCGAGCGACGCAGATTCCGGCGCTGCACCAGAAAGTCATCAAGCTGCTGGAAGGCACCCGGATTTACAAGATCAAGGTCTATGACTTACAGGGCCGGACGATGTATTCCACCGATCTTGAACAGATTGGCGAGGACAAGAGTGATAACGCGGGTGTGCTTGGCGGCTTGCGCGGCTTGAACAGTTCCGAACTGGTGCATCAGAATCAGCTCAGCTCCTTCGAGGGCGAGTTGCAGGATCGCGACGTCATCGAGAGCTATATCCCGCGCTACGACCCGCTGACTGGCAAGGTGAGCGGCGTATTTGAAATCTACCGCGACGCCACCACGGTGCTGGCGCAGGTCGGCCAACGGCAGTGGCTGCTGGTGGCGGCCGTGGTCGCGCTGCTGGCGATGCTCTATCTGGCGGTCTTCATCATTGTCAAAAGGGCGCAGGACAAGATCATTGCGCAGCATCAGGAGCGCCAAATAGACCAGCAGGCGCTGGCCTTGAGCGAGGAGCGCTGGAAGTTTGCCCTTGAAGGCGCCGGAGATGGCGTGTGGGATCGAAACCTGCAGACCGGCGAAGTGGTGTTTTCCAGGCGTTTCATGGAGATCCATGGCTTTGCGGCCCATGAGCCGGAGCACCAGGCCGAGGCGTGGCAGGCGCGCATCCATCCTGACGACCTGGCGCGCATCGAAGCCGACCGGCTTGCCTATTTAGCCGGAGACAAGGCGACCTATGCCAACGAACGGCGCATGCAATCCAGGGATGGCCGCTGGAAATGGATCCTCTCGCGCGGCATGGTGGTGAGCCGTGATGCACAAGGCAATCCATTGCGCATGATCGGCACGCACACCGACATTACCGAGCGTCACGAGCGCGAAGAAGCTCTGCGCCTGGCCTCCACCGTCATCCTGACCATGGACGAAGCCACGCTCGTGACCAACCAGCACAACGTAATCCTGTCTGTCAATCCGGCCTTTACCGTGATTACCGGCTACTCACCCAGTGAAGCCATTGGCCGCGACCCCAAGCTGCTGGCGTCCGGCACCCATTCCGCAATGTTCTACCAGGCCATGTGGGAACAGCTTGCCAGCAGCGGCCACTGGCACGGCGAAATCTGCAACCGGCGCAAGAACGGCGAGCTCTACATCGAATGGCTCTCCATCAAGCAAGTCCGAGACGCGCAGGGCGCGCCCAGCCATTATGTCGCGGTGTTTTCCGATATTTCCGAACGCAAGGCGAGTGAAGCACGCATGCAGCAACTGGCGCACTTCGATGTGCTCACCGGCTTGCCCAATCGCGCCCTGTTTGGCGACCGCCTGCGACAAGCCATCGCCAAGGCCCGGCGCGACAAGACACGCCTGGCCCTGATGTTCATTGACATTGACAAATTCAAGCCGGTCAATGACGGGCTGGGTCATCATGTGGGCGACCTGCTGCTCAAGGAGGTGGCGCAGCGCTTGGCGGACTGCGTGCGGCGTGAGTCGGACACGGTGGCGCGCATCGGCGGCGATGAGTTCGTGGTGATGCTGCCGGAAATGGCGACGGTGCAATCGGCCACGCTGGTGGCTCAAAAGATCCTGGCCGCATTGAGCCGTCCCTTTGACATCGTCGCGCAGCAGATCCATATTTCAGCGAGCATCGGCATTGCCTTTTCCCCCGAGCATGGCGCCGACGAACATGCACTGCTCCAGAATGCCGATGCGGCCATGTACCAGGCCAAAAACAATGGCCGGAATCAGCTGTATGTGGCGCCAATGCCGTCCTGACCCACTTCCGGTGTTTCGAACAATGCGCCGTTTTTCCCAACCAACCAAGGTTCCATGAATGTCCCTATTTAACAAACTCTGGCTGACGCTGGCCAGTCTCGGCTGCCTGAGCCTGCCAGCGACGGCGCTTGAGCAAGACGCTGCCTCGCTGGCACTGGTGGACAAGGTGGTGCAGGCTTACGGCGGCGCATCGCAAATCGAGCGGCTGGTTTCCCTGAACGCCGACGGCCTCATCAACGCGATCGTCCGCAATGCCTCCGGCACCTACAAGCGCTGGTTCCAGCGGCCCCGCATGTTGCGGGTCGAGACCGTTTACCCCGCAGCGACCGAAACCCGCGTGCTCAATGGCGAACTGGCCTGGCGGATTACCGGCGGCAATCTGATGGCGGGCGTCGAGGGGCCGGGCCGCCTGGCAATGATTTACCAATACAAGCAACTTGATCTGCCGTACGGCTTGCTCAAGGGGCGTTACAACCTGCGCCACGCGGGCAGCGAAACCATTGGCAACCAGGCGACCGAAGTAATGGATCTCCGGGACGATGAGGGACCGAACATCCGGGTCAACGTCGACACTGCAACCCACTTGATCGTGAAAGTGACCGGTCAAATCGAATTTGCCGGGCAGACCATGGTACTGGCGGCCGAGTTTTCTGATTTCAGACCGGTTGACGGAATGCCGCTGCCATTTCACATCAACAACTATGCGGGCGGCATGGCCATCAGTGAAACGCTGATCACGCGCTACGCGATCAACCCGCCTGTGGATGCAACGCTGTTCGTTCCTCGGGTCAAAGGCCGTGAGGCGGCCATGTCAGAAAGTGCCAACGCGCCGGTAGCCGTGGCGCGCAACTGAGCAACGCAAGCCGCTACTGCCCGGCCGGCGGGGTCATGACACCCATTTGGTCGTGTCATCCATCCCGAATCGTTTGACATCACCCAGCATGACTTCGCGCAGGTCCTGGAGATTCATCAGGACGACGAACGGAAAACCATGCCGTCCGCCGCGAGTGTCTTCGATGAGCGAATCAAAGTACGCGCGCAGCTTGAGTTTGTTGTTCTTGAATTCAAAGAGTGTGTTGGCAATGCGAGGGAAGGCAGTCACCAATGCCTGCGGGTACTTCAAACCCGCCAGCGAGCGGAAGTACGCGTCCGCATCGGCTTTCAATTGAGCTTGTTCGTCGGCCAAGGCAATCTCCTGGTGTTAATCCCGTCGCAGCCAACGCAGTGCTTAAAGCGGCAATGGGCTTCGTCGGGCCGCTCCAGTATAAGTGTCACTGCACCCCGATTTGCATGGGCGGGCCTCACGGCGTGGGGTAATCAAAGCGTTGCAACAGTTCGACCGTCTCAGCCAGCGGCAGCCCCATCACGCCGGAGTAACTACCGGCCAGATATTCAATGAATGCGCCGGCCTGCCCCTGAATCCCATAGGCACCCGCCTTGTCGGCATATTCGCGGCTAAGCAGATAACGCTGGATACGGTCTTCGCTGAGCTTGACAAACCGCACCGTCGAAACCGACAGCGCCATTTCAGTGCGGTTACCCAGAGCCACGGCCACGGCGCTAAATACCTGATGGTCGCGGCCGGACAACTGGCGCAGCATGTCGGCCGCCTGCTCGGTGCTGTCCGGTTTGCCAAAAATCTTGCCGTCCAGCGCCACGGTGGTGTCGGCGGCCAGCACCGGAAAAGGCGGCAGGTTGCGCAGGCGCAACGACTCCGAACCGACGCGGGCTTTCTCCAGGCAGATGCGCCGCACATAAGGCTCTGCCGCTTCACCGTCCAGCGGCGTCTCGTCCACATCCACACTGCGGCGCGGATCACAGCGCAACAGCAGCATCTCGAAATTGATGCCGATCTGCTTGAGCAATTCACGACGACGCGGACTTTGCGAACACAAATAAATTCGGTGCTGGAGGATGCCCATGTAAAGACCCATTCATGTCCTCTGACGAGCGCGATGAGCCCGATTGGGCAGAGGATTTTTGTCGAAAATAAGCGGCGATTGTGCACCAAGCTCCGTGCGCAAGCGCACATACATGGTTGCGTTCCGGTCTTAGTCTATGGCTTTGCGAGTGACACAACAAGCCCGCCGACATGGCATCGCCGATGCTGTCAAACGCGGGCTCAACACCAGGAAAGCTTGATCATGACCATCTCCATCGCTCCATTGCGTTCTCTCAGTTTGCTGACGCTGGCCATTCTGGCCTGTACATTCAGCGCGTCGGCAGCCCCGGCCAACGCGTCCACCGAGGCGCAGACACGCTACCGTCAGGATATGGCCGTGTGCAACAGCGGCCAGTCCAATCAGGACCGCGCCACCTGCCGCCGCGAGGCAGGCAGCGCCCTGGCCGAAGCCCGACGCGGCGCCTTGAACGATGCGCCTGGTCAATACCAGTTGAACGCGCTACAGCGCTGCAGCGTGCATAAGGGCGCTGAGCGCAGCGCTTGCGAAGCGCGCATGAGCGCCACCGGCAGTGTCGAAGGCAGTGTTGAAGCTGGCGGCATCCTGCGCCAAAGCGTGACGATCACACCGGCCCAATAAGCCAGGCTGGCACGGTTTTAGGGCTTGCCGGACAATGTGGCTTGTTTCGTCACTACCCCAAAACCACGCCATGACCCCGATGCTCAAAATCGATTTTGTCTCCGACATCTCCTGTCCCTGGTGCGCCATCGGCCTGGCCGCACTGGAGCAGGCGCTGGCCAATTTGCAGGACGAGGTAGCGGTGCACATCCATGTGCAGCCATTCGAGCTGAATCCGCAGATGCCCGCTGGCGGCCAGGACATTGCGGAGCACCTGACGCAAAAATATGGCTCGACACCAGCGCAGCAGGAGCAGATTCGCGACACCATCCGCCAGCGTGGCGCCGAGGTCGGTTTTGCCTTCAACCCGGGCGGGCGCGGCCGCATTTACAACACCTTTGCCGCGCACCGCCTGCTGCACTGGGCGGGTCTTGAATCGTCAGACCAGCAACTGGCCCTGAAAAAGGCCTTGCTGCTGGCCTGCCACCGCGACGGTCAGGTGATGGAAGCGTCAGAGGTGTTGCTGGCGGCGGTGGCCCAGGCCGGACTCAATGTGGCGCGCGCCAGCGAGATTCTGGCCGGCGACGAATTTACCGCCGAGGTGCGCGAGGCGCAGGTGTTCTACACCAGCCAGGGCATTCACTCGGTACCGGCGGTCATCATCAACGACCGCCATCTCATCTCGGGTGGCCAGCCCGCGGCGGTCTTTGAGCAGGCGCTGCGCCAGATTGCTGCGCAGCCGTCCTGAGGTCGCCCGCAGACAGCGCCTCGAGCGCCAGCTGCTGCACGTTCACACGGGCCTTGAGGCGCGCTGCCAGCAAATACAGGCCGCCCAGCTTGCGATGCAAAAACAGCGTGTCGACGGGCGGAATGTGCCAGAAATCCCGGTCCAGCCCCAGCGCCATGCCGGCATCACGCAAACGCTGCGCCATGTCGGTCGTGCCAAAGTCGAAATCGCCCGGCTCGCGCAGCGGTTGCAGCGCCATCTCGAACATGTCGAGCACGGCGGCTTGATGGTGGGGCTGGGTGCGGGCATCGAAATAACCAATGGCCAGCCCGGCCTGCGTCATGGCGTCGCGGTCGCCGGCCATGGCGGCGACCATCATGGCGCGGTAGCCCTCGCCAAAGCCGGTCGCAAAAGCCCGCGTGGCGCCAAAGTCGAGCAGAACCAGTTGCCGGGTTGCCGGGTCGTAGCCGTAATTGGCAAAGTTGGGGTCGGTCTGCATGAGGTCAAACTCGAACAACTCCCGAAACAGCAAGCTGACCAACAGGCGCACGATGCGGTCGCGCTCGGCTTGCGGCGCAGCCACCATCGACTCCACCGGCACGCCGCCGACAAAGGACATGGCCAGCACGTTGCGGGTGCTCAGGTCGGCGTGATGGGCGGGCACGACAAACTCGGGCGCATCGGCCAGCAGCGCGGCAAAGCGCTGCAGATGCTCGCCCTCGGCCAGGTAGTCGGCTTCCTCGCGCAACTGGCGTTTGGCCTCGGTCAGCAGCGGCGCGATGTCGAGCGCTTTCGGAATCAGCCCCGACAAGCGCAGCAGTGACGCCACGTTGTTGACGTCGCTGCTGATGCTTCGGCGCACGCCGGGGTACTGGATCTTGATGGCCAGATCACGCCCGTCTTTGGTTTGGGCGCGGTGCACCTGGCCAATCGATGCGGCAGCGATCGGGGTAAAGGGAAATGTCTCGAAGCGCTGTTGCCAGCCGGCGCCCCAATTGGCGCCGAGCACCGCCTGCACCTGGCGCTGCGGCATGGGCTGGGCGTCGGAGCGCAAGCGCCCCAGAATGGCGGCCAGTTCGGGCGGCAGCAAGTCGCCGGCGTCCATCGAGACCAACTGCCCCAGTTTCATCGCCGCGCCGCGCATGTGCGCGAGTTGCTGGGTGATTTTGCGGAGGTTGGTGGGTGTCAGCAGCAACTCGTTCAAACTTGGGCGCTTGCCCTGGGCGAACTGGCGTACGCCTTCCATCAGCATGTTGCCCGCCACACCCGTGGCCATTTGCCCCAGGCGTGCCAGTCGCCCCAGGCGGCTGCTGGGCACGGGTGAACTGCGTGGGTCAGGGGATGTTTTCAAGGCGAGTGGGTCAAAGGGCAAGGGCAAGCATTAAGGCACAACAGGGGAAGCCTTGTAGTTCAACAGGCATTGCCCCGAGGCTGTTACTGCGCAAACTCCGTCATTGCGTACAAAGTGAAGCCATCCCTGACTTCTGAAGACATGGATCGCCACGCTTCGCTCGCGATGACGAAGTTCTAATACCTTGACACCGTGCCGGCAAGGTTTTCGGTGAAGAACAACAATGCACCATCTTTTCACGCCAACAAGGGTCTTCAGCCATGCGCCAGCAGCAACGTTTTGTCCAGTCCACGCAATGGCTGCGCCCGGTAACCCGCTGGGCCACCCGCTTTTCCCTGAACGCGCCCCGATGGCTGCCGTCGCCGCTGCGCCATGCCCCGCTGCGCCTGACCTCGCTGGTGCTCAAAGCCTATCACCAGGCGCTACGCTGATGGGCACTTTGCGGGTCATGCCACTCGCGAAGCGACGTGCTCTGACCCCAACTCTTTGCGCACTTTGCGGGTCAGACCACTCGCGAAGCGACGTGCTCTGACCCCAACTGACTAAGTACGCGGCAAGAACATCGTGAAGGTGGTCACGCCGGCCGCTGAAGTCGCCCGGATCGTGCCGCCATGCGCCTGCACGATCGACTGGGTGATGGCCAACCCCAGGCCAGTGCCCTCCGAGCTTCGCTGACGCGCCGGATCGACCCGGAAAAAGCGGTCGAAGACGCGCTCCAGATGCTCGGGTGCTATTCGCTCGCCATGGTCGGACACGCTGACCTGCACGTTCTCATCGAAAGTTTGCAGACTGACCGACACCACGCTGCCCGGGTCGGCATGGCGCAGCGCATTCGACAGCAGATTGGCCAGTGCACGGCGCAGCATCAGCCGGTCGGCGCTAAGTTCGCAATCGCCTGTCAGGCTCAGCGCCACATTTTTTTCCTCCGCGACCGCATCAAAATAGTCGAACAGGGCGCGCACTTCATCGGCCATGCGCAGCCGTTCACGCTGCGGCTCCTCCAGGCCGTTATCCGATTTCGCCAGCAGCAACATGTCGGAGATCATGCGGGCCATGCGCTCGAATTCTTCGGCGTTGGATTCAAGAATTCGGCGGTAATCGTCGGCGCTGCGCGCGCGCGTCAGCGTGACCTGCGTTTGCGTCAGCAGGTTGCTCACCGGGGTGCGCAGCTCATGCGCGATGTCGGATGAAAAGTCAGTGAGCCGTTGAAACGCGTCCTGCAGGCGCGCCAGCATGTCGTTGAGCGACTGCGCCAGCTCGGCCAGTTCGCGCGGGATGGTCTGCACCGGCAGGCGCTGGTCCAGCTGCTGTGCCGTCACAGCCTGGGCCTGCGCCCGCATGGCGCGCAGCGGCGCCAGCCCGCGGCGCACGGCCACCCAGCCCAGCACACCGGTGAGCAGTGCCGCGCCGGCCACGAACAGCCACAGGGTTTGCAAAAATGACTGCATGAAGGCCTGATGGTGGACGATATCGGTGGCCACCGCCACGAAGACGCGCAGCGGCTGACCCGTTGCATCCAGCACCGCCGTGGGCAGGCGCGCGGCCAGGCCGCGGTAGGTTTGCCCGTCCAGCTGCCACAGCGCCGGCCGCTCGGGCGCGTTGGCGGCTTGCTGCATGACCAGCGCGGGATCGAAGCCGGCATGGCCGGTGGCAAAGATGACTGCTTCGTCAGCGTCGATCACCATCACCTCCATGCCGTGGTGCCCGACCAGGGAATAGGCCAGCTGGTGGGTGAATTCGGTCAGGCCGTCGTGCGAGCTCACCCGTTGCAGCGCTTGCCGGGTCAGCTCCATCTTGCCCGACAGCACTTCCAGGTCGAGGTCCTCGAAGTGCTGCTCCACCGCGCGGGCAATGACCCAACCCAGTATCAGCAGCACGGCAGATGCGGCCAGCACGAACATCAGCGTGAGACGCTGCGTGAGAGAAATCCGGTTCAAGGTGCGCAATTTGAGTCTTCCAACACGTAGCCCATGCCGCGCACGGTGCGAATCAGTTTAGGCTCGAAAGCGTCATCGACCTTGGCGCGCAAGCGGCGCATGGCGACCTCGATCACGTTGGTGTCACTGTCAAAGTTCATGTCCCACACCTGCGAGGCGATCAGCGAGCGCGGCAGCACCTCGCCCTGGCGCCGCAGCAGCAACTCCAGCAGGGCGAATTCCTTGGCCGTGAGGTCGATGCGCTGGCCGGCACGAATCACGCGGCGACGCATCAGGTCCAGCTCGAGGTCGGCCGCGCGCAGGAACTCGGCCGCGCTGGCCTTGGCGCCACGGCGCAACAGGGTGCGCACGCGCGCCAGCAGTTCGGAAAAGGCAAAGGGTTTGACCAGATAGTCGTCGGCGCCCAGCTCCAGCCCCTTGACGCGGTCCTCCACCTGATCGCGCGCGCTCAGGAACAGCACCGGCATGTCTTTGCCCGCGCGCCGGATGCCCGCCAGGATGCCCCAGCCGTCCAGTCCGGGCAGCATGACGTCCAGAATGGCCAGGTCGTAGGCCTCCGTCAGCGCCAGATGCAGGCCGTCGCTGCCGTTGCGCGCCAGGTCCGCCACAAAACCGGCCTCGGTCATGCCCTGCTTCAGGTAGTCGCCCGTTTTGGGTTCGTCTTCAACCACAAGAATTCTCATGGCCGCGATTCTGCACTGCCCGGCCGCCTTGCGCGCTCAGATAACAAAAATGTCATCTGGCGGTCAGCTTTTTGTCGAGTCCGCTCGGGCACACTCCGGGCCTCACTCTCCCCCATTCACTTAAGGATCAGCCCGATGAGAATGTTGTCGCCCCGCGCCTTGATCGCCTTCACCCTGGCACTGGCTGCCCCCGCCATGGCCCAGATCGACCACAGCATGCATGCCATGCCCATGGCCAAGCCCGCCACCGTTGCCGCCAATGCGGACATGGGCGACGGCCTGGTCAAGAAAGTGGACAAAACCAAAGGCACGGTCACGCTGGCGCACGGCGCACTGCCCAACGGCATGCCGCCCATGACCATGGCCTACAAGGTCAAGGACACCGCCTGGCTCGACCAACTCAAGGCGGGTCAAAAGATCCGCTTTGCCACCGACCCCAAGGACGGCGGCATGACCGTGCTGCGTTATGAGTCGGTCAAGTAAAACCTCGCCCTGGACGCTGGTCTTTGGCGCCTGGCTCGTCGCCGCCCTGGCCACGCTGGGCGCCCTGTTCATGAGCGAAGTCATGGGCTTTGCGCCTTGCGTGCTGTGCTGGTGGCAGCGCATCTTCATGTTTCCGCTGGTATTGATTCTGGCGCTCGGCCTGTTTCCGTTCGACCCCAAGATGCTGCGCTATGCGATGCCTTTGGCGGCCATCGGGTTGCTGGTGGCCGGTTTTCATGTGCTGCTCACCATGGGCATCATTCCTGAAGCTTTGGAGCCGTGCCGTCAGGGCATCCCCTGCAAAACGATTCAAGTCGAATGGTTCGGATTCCTGACGATTCCCCTGCTCTCCTTGCTGGCCTTTTTAATCCTCAACGGCTTGCTGCTGGCAGCCTATCGGAGTTCTTCCAAATGAAACAAAAAAATCTCTTTATCGCGGTGGCGGCCTTGCTGGTGCTGGCGTTTGCCGGTGGCGCCTATTTTTACAAGCAACAGCAAGCTGAAGCAGCGGCGCAATTGGCCAAACAGAACATGGCCGCCTTGGTGCGCGCCGACGCCCCCAGCTTTGGCAACCCCAATGCCCCGGTGCACATCGTCGAATTTTTTGACCCGGCCTGCGGCACCTGCCGCGAGTTTTATCCGCTGGTCAAGGCCATGATGACGGCGCACCCGGACAAGATTCGCCTGAGCCTGCGCTACGCACCGTTTCACCCAGGCTCGGAGTCGGTGGTGAAAGTGCTGGAAGCCGCGCGCAAGCAGGACAAGTTCGAACCCGCGTTGCAAGCGTTATTTGCCGCACAAGACGCCTGGGTGATCAACCACAGCTCGCACGTCGAACTGATCGGGCCGGTGCTGGAGCCACTGCAACTGGACATGGCGCGCCTGCAAAACGACGCCAATGCGCCCGAGGTGGCCGCCATGGTGGCGCGTGATCTGGCCGACGCCAAGATCATGAACGTGACCATGACGCCAGAATACTTCGTCAACGGCAAACCGCTGCCCAGCTTCGGCTTTGAGCAGTTGAGGGCGCTGGTGGACGAAGCGCTGGCCAACGCCAAATAGGCCAATCATGAACCACCACTTATCGACCACGGCGCTCGCAGCGCTGCTGGTCTTGGGAGCCGCTGCGCCCGCAGGGGCGCAAGAAGCCCTGCCCGGTGCCACGGTTGCGAGCCTGCTGGCGCTGGCCAAGACGCGTAATCCGGACTACGCCAGCATGCGCCACGAGGCCCAGGCCGCCCGTGAACGCGTGGTGATGGCGGGCGCCTTGATGGACCCCAGGTTCCGCATCGAGTGGATGGACATCACCCAAGGCGGCGCACAGTCTCCGACGCTGTGGCCCAGCGACACGGGCAGCACCAAATACACCTTCATGCAAGACCTGCCGTGGTGGGGCAAGCGCGATTTGAAACGCGACATTGCCGCGCAAGAGGCGCAGGCCGTTGAGGGCAAGGCGCAAGGCAGCTGGGCAGAACTGGCCGCCAGAGTCAGGACCACACACGCGCAGCGCTACTTTCTTCATCGCACCAGGAAACTCACGCAAGAGCTGCTGGACTTGACGAACCAGCTCGCCAACGTGGCGCAGGTTCGCTACGCGGGTGGTTTGTCCGTGCAGCAGGAAGCCATCCGGGCGCAACTGGAACAAACCGCCATGCAAACCGAGTTGGTGGCGCTCGATGGCGAGTTGCGCCAGGCCGACGCGCGGCTCAATGCCTTGCTGGCGCGGCCGTCCAACGCGCCCCTGGCCACGCCTGAAACCCTGCCGCTGGTGCCGGTCGCGGCCAGCTTGCAGACCGATGCGCTGATGACACGGGTGCACCAGCGCAACCCGCAGCTTTTCTCTGAAGCCGCACGCATCAAGTCGGCCGAGCTTGGGCGCGAGCTGAGCCTGAAAAACCGCTACCCCGACTTCACGCTGTCGATCACGCCGACACAAATGCAGAGCCGCATTACCGAGTGGAGCCTGATGCTGGAGGTCAACATTCCGCTGCAACAGGATTCACGGCGCGCCCAGGAGCGTGAGGCGCTGGCCATGCTGGAGGCGGCGCAAGCGCGCCACGAGGCGGTCGCCAATCAGGTGTTGGCCGATCTGTCGGAAAACCTCGCAGGCATCGAAGCGGCGCAGCGCACCGAACAGCTCGCCAAATCCAGTCTGCTGCCGCAAGCCGAGCTGAGCTTTCAGGCCGCGCTGGCCGCTTACGAAAACGGCAAGCTCGACTTTGCCACCCTGCTCGACGCCCAGCGCCAGGTGCGCCAGGCCAAACAGAGCCAACTCAAGGCCCAGTTGGACGCCCAGATGAGGCTGGCCGAGATTGAAAAACTCACAGGAGATTCGTTATGAAAACCGGCACAGGCTGGATGATTGGCGCGGTGCTGGTTGCACTGGCCGGCTCAGGCGGTTATTACGCCGGCACGCGTGGCCATGGCGTCAGTGCGCCGGGCTCGTCTGGCGTGCCTGCGGCAGCCCCGTCAGGCACAGGCGATGCAGCCGCCAAGCCCGGGAAGAAACTCCTCTACTACCGCAACCCGATGGGCTTGCCCGACACCTCGCCCACGCCCAAGAAAGATCCGATGGGCATGGACTACATCCCGGTCTATGCCGGCGGTGCCGATGAAGAAGACGCCCCGGCCAACCAGGTGAAGATCAGCACCGACAAGGTGCAAAAGCTCGGCGTGCGCACCGAGGCGGCACAACTGCGCAGTCTCGACAAACTGGTGCGCGCCTCGGGCCGCATCGAGCCTGACGAGCGCCGCGTGTATGCCATCTCGCCCAAGTTCGAAGGCTATGTGGAGCGGCTGCACGTCAACGTGACCGGCCAGGCCGTCGGCAAGGGCCAGGCCCTGTTCGAGGTTTACAGCCCCGAGCTGGTGTCGGCACAGCGCGAATACGCGATTGCCGTGCAGGGCGTGGGTAGTCTGAAAGACGCGGGTGGCCAGGCGCAGGCGGGCATGCAGCAGCTCGCCGCGGCCAGCTTGGCGCGGCTGCGCAACTGGGATATTTCCGAGGCACAGATCAAGGCACTGACCGAAACCGGTACCACCACCCGCACGCTCACCTTCCGCTCGCCCGTGAGCGGCATCGTGATGGACAAGAAGGCGCTGCAAGGCATGCGCTTCATGCCGGGCGAGGCGCTGTACCAGATTGCGGATTTGTCGGCGGTATGGGTACTTGCCGATGTCTTCGAGCAGGACATCGGACTCGTCAAGAACGGGGCCAAAGCCACGGTGAGCATCAACGCCTACCCCGACAAAGCCTTCAGCGGCCGGGTCACTTATGTCTATCCCACGCTCAACCCGGCCACCCGGACCGTGCCGGTGCGCGTGGAGCTGGCCAACCCCGGCGGACTGCTCAAGCCCGGCATGTTCGCCCAGGTGGAATTGCCGGTCGCGTCCAAGGGCCAGGTGGTTACCGTGCCGGTGTCGGCGGTGATCGACAGCGGCACGCGCCAGGTGGTGCTGGTCGAAAAAGCGGCAGGCCGCTTTGAGCCGCGCGAGGTCCGCTTGGGCGCGCGCAGCGACACTTATATTGAAGTGCTCGACGGCGTGGCTGACGGCGAACCCGTGGTGGTGGCCGCCAACTTCTTGATTGATGCCGAGAGCAACCTTAAAGCCGCGCTGGGCAGCTTTGCGCCAGCACCGCAAGCTGACGCGCCAGTGGTTGCGACCAACTCCGTGGGTCACCAGGCCAGCGGTACCGTGGACAGCGTTGACCTGAAAGAAGGCACCATCAGCATAAGCCACGGTCCGGTCGCCAGCCTCAAATGGCCGGCCATGACGATGGAGTTCAAGGCCGCCAATCCGGCCTTGCTGCAAGCGCTCAAGCCGGGCGCCAAGGTGGACTTCGAGTTTGTCGAGCGCCAGCCCGGCGAATGGGTCATCACCAGCGTCAAGAAGTAACCATGCTCGCCAACATCATCGACTGGTCGGGCCGCAACCGCTTTCTGGTGCTGCTGGCCACGCTGTTCATCGTCGTGGGCGGCATCTTTGCCGTGCTGCGCACGCCCATCGACGCGCTGCCCGATTTGTCTGACGTGCAGGTCATCGTCTATACCGACTACCCCGGCCAGGCGCCGCAGGTGGTGGAAGACCAGGTCACCTACCCGCTGACGACTGCCATGCTGTCGGTGCCCAAATCCAAGGTGGTGCGCGGCTTTTCGTTTTTTGGCGCCTCCTTCGTTTACATCATCTTTGAAGACGGCACCGACATCTACTGGGCGCGCTCACGCGTGCTGGAGTATTTGAACTTTGCCGCTGGGCGCATGCCCAAGGGCATCACGCCGCAGATCGGGCCGGACGCCACGGGCGTGGGCTGGGTCTATCAATACGCGCTGCTGGCCAAGGACAAAACCCTCGCCGAGCTGCGCAGCATTCAGGACTGGTATGTGCGCTACCAGTTGACCAAGGCGCACGGCGTGGCCGAGGTGGCTTCGGTGGGTGGCTTTGTGCAAACCTACCAGGTGACGGTGGACCCGGTCAAGCTGCGCGCCTACAACATCCCGCTGATGAAGGTGGCGCAGGTGATCCGCGACTCCAACCGCGACGTCGGCGGGCGCGCGGTGGAAATGGCCGAGACCGAGTACATGGTGCGCGGCAAAGGCTATTTGCGCGGCAAGTCCGACATCGAGCTGCTGGTGGTCAAGGCCGACAAGGGCACGCCGGTGCTGATCCGCGACATTGCCCGCGTGGAGCTGACGCCCGACGAGCGCCGCGGCATCACCGAACTCAATGGCGAAGGCGAAGTGGTCTCGGGCATCGTGATGTCGCGCTACGGCCAGAACGCGCTGGAGGTCATTGCCAATATCAAGGACAAGATCGCCGAAATCGGCCCCGGCTTGCCCGCAGGCGTGAGCGTGCAAACGGTGTATGACCGCTCCGAACTCATCAACCGCGCCATTGACACCCTGAAACGCACGCTGCTGGAAGAGTCGCTGATCGTGGCTGCCGTGTGCATCATCTTTCTGATGCATGTGCGCAGCGCCTTGGTGGCCATCCTGATGCTGCCGGTCGGGATTCTGATGGCTTTCATTGCCATGCGCCTGCTGGGCATGAGCTCCAACCTGATGAGCCTGGGCGGCATCGCCATTGCCATCGGTGCCATGATCGACGCGGCGATCGTGATGATCGAGAACGCCCACAAGCACCTGGAGCGCCTGCCTGAGGAGCACGGCACACAACAGCGTTTCGATGCCATGCTGGCAGCATGCAAAGAAGTCGGTCCGGCGCTGTTTTTCTCGCTGTTGATCATCACCGTGTCGTTCCTGCCGGTGTTCGCGCTGGAGGGGCAAGAGGGTCGGCTGTTCTCACCGCTGGCCTACACCAAGACCTTTTCCATGGCGAGCGCCGCCATCCTGTCGGTCACGCTGGTGCCGGTGCTGATGCTGCTGTTCATCCGCGGCAAGATCATGCCGGAGTCGAAGAACCCGGTGAACCGCTTTCTGATCTGGGTCTATCGGCCCATCATCGCGGCAGTGATGCGCTGGAAAAAGGTGACGATCCTGCTGGCACTGCTGGCACTGGGCGCGTCGTATTACCCAGCCTCCAGATTGGGCTCCGAATTCATGCCCACACTCAACGAAGGCTCACTGCTCTACATGCCCGCGTCGCTGCCCGGCATGTCGATCACCAAGGCCGCCGAGCTGTTGCAAACGCAAAACAAGATCATCAAGAGCTTTCCCGAAGTGTCGTCCGTCTGGGGCAAGGCCGGGCGCGCCAACACCGCCACCGACCCGGCCCCGACCGAGATGTTCGAGACCGTGATCAACCTCAAGCCCGAATCCGAGTGGCGCGCCGGCCTGACCATCGACGCGCTGATTGCCGAGATGGACAAGGCGCTGCAGTTTCCCGGCGTGGCCAATAGTTGGACCATGCCGATCAAGGCGCGCATCGACATGCTGTCCACCGGCATCCGCACGCCGATTGGCATCAAGGTGTTCGGCAATAACCTCGATGAGATGGAGAAGCTGGCCAAGCAGATCGAGGCCGTGGTCAAAGCCGTTCCCGGCACCAGCAGCGCCTTTGCCGAACGCATCACCGGCGGCTTTTACCTCAACATCGAACCCGACCGGGAGCAACTGGCGCGCTACGGGCTGGCGGTGGGCGACCTGCTCGACGTGGTGGGCAGCGCCCTGGGTGGCGAAATGGTCACCACCACCGTGGAGGGCCGTGAGCGCTTCGGCGTGACCGTGCGTTATCCGCGCGAGCTCCGGGGTGCCCCGCAGCAAATTGCCCGCGACGTGCTGGTGCCCACCATGGAGGGCGCGATGATCCCGCTGGGCCAAATCGCCAAGGTCGTGGTGGCCAAGGGCGCGCCCGGCATCCGCACCGAAAACGCGCTGCTGTCAGCCTACATTTATGTCGATATTCGCGACCGCGACATTGGCCGCTATGTGGCCGACGCGAAAAAAGCAGTCGCCACACAAGTGACTTTCCCGAGCGGCTATTACGTCACCTGGAGCGGCCAGTTCGAGTACATGGAGCGCGCCATCGAAAAGATGAAAGTCGTCATCCCGGTCACGCTGCTGAGCATCTTTTTGCTGCTGTACCTGAACTTCCGGCGCATCACCGAAACACTGATCGTCATGCTCTCAGTGCCGTTTGCCCTGGTGGGTGGCGTGTGGCTGATGTGGTGGCTTGGTTACAACTTGTCAGTGGCGGTGGCGGTTGGCTTCATTGCGCTGGCCGGTGTGGCGGCCGAGACCGGCGTGATCATGCTGATTTACCTGGACCATGCGTGGGAGGCCATCAAGCTGAAGTGCCGCTCAGACGGCCGCGAGCCAGGCGTGGCTGATCTGTACGCGGCGGTGATGGAGGGCGCGGTTGAACGTGTGCGCCCCAAGATGATGACCGTGGTGGCCATCATGGCCGGCCTGCTGCCCATCATGTGGGGCACCGGCACGGGCTCCGAAGTGATGAGCCGCATCGCGGCGCCGATGGTCGGCGGCATGATTTCATCCACCGTGCTGACACTGGCGGTGATTCCGGCGATTTATGCGCTGGTCAAGCAGTGGCGGCTGACGAGGGGAAAGGAGGGGTAGCCAGTCACAGTAGACCGGCCAGCCCCACCGCCTCGCGCCAAGCCACCAGTTTGCGCTCGAAAGACCAACTGGCATTGGCCGGACTGGTGGAGGGCAGGCGATGCACCGGCAGGCCCAGCGTGCGGGTCAAGCGCGCATGCCGAAAACTCTCGCCGCCGTTGTGCGCAATCAGCCGCAGTTCGGGACAGCGGCGCAGCAAACCAGCCAGGTCGTTGTCCTGCGGCTGGCGGATGGCACTGTCCAGGCTGCCTTGGCGCTCGCAAGACGCATACACATCCCACAGGCCCAATCCCTTGTCCAGCAGCCAGTCACATCGCTGGGCGTAACTGTCGGCACCGGGCAGCGGGCTGGCAGGCCAAAGCGCTTGCAGGAGCCGCCAGAAGGAATTTTGCGGATGGGCGTAATACTGCCGGCGCACCAGCGACGTGGCACTGGGAAAGCTGCCCAGCACCAACATCCGGGTATGGCCATTCACCAAAGCTGGCAAACCTTGCAGGCGTGTGGGCGCGTTCACAACGGGCGCTGATGCTTTTTTCCTGCAAAACAGGGCCTTTTGATCGTGAACAGTCGATTCCATGTAACGAATTGTAGAAACCCATGCGAATTATCAATTCTGATTTTCTCAGGATGCCAAAAATAGCCCTGCGAGTTCGAAGGAGTGCAATTCCTGATGGGAAATTTCTACAAGGGTGCAGCGGACTCTCAAAGTGTTTGACCGCTCATGGTGAGTGGCCAATGTTCAACTTAACAGGAGTGTCATCATGGAAAAATTTGTACTTGCCACCCGCCGCTTCATGCGTGACGAGGGGGGCGTGACGGCGATTGAATATGGGCTACTTGCTTCGCTGGTTGCTGTAGCCCTCATTGTTGGTGCGACCCAACTGGGCACGAACTTGAATTCACTATTTTGCGACATTGCAAAAAAAATATGGTCCGCAGCTGTATGCGCGTAATTCGACTCGCTACCCCGTTACGGTGATGAAGCCAAGTGCCAGCACCTGCCGTTACGGGGTGGCGGATCACTCTGTTGTTTTCATGACAGCTTGCAATCGACGCCATTTTCTACGAACTTCCTGCCATGAAATACCAACGCGGTGTCACCTCCATTGAATACGCCCTGCTCGCCACCTTGATCGCCGTCGCCATCATCGTGGGGGTCGGTGCTACCGGGGAAGCGAATGCACAGAGCTGGTCCAACTGGACTGCCAAGGTGATTGCTGCTGTGAAGGGGCACTGAGTCCTTGAATTGATTTTTGAATGATTCCGGTTCGTCCGGTTAGTACCAAACATAAGAAAGTAGAAGGGCACCAAATGCAGTTCAATATCGTTCCAGAAGCATGGCAGGCCATAGGCCTTACCGCTCTGGTGCTGCTGGTGCTCGCCGCCGTGGTGTTCGACCTGCGGCAGCGGCGCATTCCCAATGCGCTCGTTTTGCTGGCGCTGGGCGCTGGCCTTTTCATCAACCTCATCGGCCCGCAAATCTGGCTTCGTGGCACCGGGCTGCTGACATCCTACCCCAGTGCGCTGGGGGCCCAAGGCGCATTGCTGGGGGCGCTCACCGGGCTGGCCGTCTTCTTACCGTTTTATCTCCTGCGCGCCATGGGCGCCGGCGATGTCAAGCTGATGGCCGGCATTGGCAGCTTTGTCGGCCCGGCCACGGCCATCGATGTGGCGCTATTCATTTTGGTCACGGGCGGCGTGCTGGCCATGGTGCGCATGGTCTGGGTGCGCAAAACGCAACTGGTTCTGTTCAATGTGGTGACTGCGCTCAGTCAGTTGGTGCCCGGCACGGCGGCCAGCTTTGACCCTGCCACCCAGTCCGCTGACCGCATGCCTTACGCGCTTGCCATGGCTGGCGGCCTGCTGGCCTACGGCGCGTGGATTTTCAGCGGCCATGCCCCGCTGGTCAATTTCTGAAAGCAAGCATCATGGATGATCTGTTACACACCCCATTGCCCTCGCAGGCGGAGGCGGAGGCGGCCAGCTTGCCCGCTGCCTTTTTGACCGACCTGGCGCTGCGCCACTTTGCGCGGCTGGGTGAGCTCAAGCTGGTGCAGATTGCGCAACAGTTGGGCATGCCCGTGCCGGCTGTCGATGACTTGCTGACGAACATGCGCAAGCTCGGTCTGCTCGAAGTGCCGCGCCGCGGCGCGCTCGAAGGCGATGTCAGCTATGCCCTGACCGACGCCGGCCAGCGCCAGGCCCGGCTGGCCTATGAAAAATGCAATTACGTCGGCCCGGCGCCGGTCACCCTGCCCGATTACGTGGCCCGGGTGGGCGAACAAAGCCAGCATCTGGCGCCCGTGCGCGCCGCGCGCCTGCAGCAGGCGATGGGCGACCTGGTGATCGACCCGGCCATGCTGCCCACGCTGGGCAGTGCGCTCAATTCGGGCAAGACCATTTACCTTTACGGCGCCAGCGGCAGCGGCAAGACCTATCTGGCCGAGCACCTGGTCAAGACGCTGGAGGGCCACATTCTGGTGCCGCATGCCGTGTATGTGGACGGCGAGGTGATTCAGGTCTATGACCCGGTGGTGCATCAACTGGCACCCGTGGCCATCACGCCCGCGCACGGCTTGGCACGCGCGGCGCCACTCGACGGCCGCTGGGTGCTTGTCGAGCGGCCCGTGGTGATTGCCGGTGGCGAGCTCACCCTGGAAATGCTCGACCTGGCCTACGACCCGCACACCCGCCTGCACATTGCGCCACCACAAATGAAGGCCAACAACGGCATCTTCGTGGTGGACGATTTTGGCCGCCAGCGGGTTAGCCCGCATGAGTTGATGAACCGCTGGATCGTGCCGCTGGACCGCCGTGTGGATTACCTGGCGCTCAATACCGGCACCAAGTTCAGCGTACCGTTTGACGTGCGCGTGGTGTTTTCGTCCAACCTGGCACCCGAAGAGCTGGTGGATCCGGCCTTTGCCCGGCGCCTGGGTTACAAGATTCACTTGCTCCCCATGAACGCGCAAAGTTACCGCGCCGTGGTGGCGCAAGCCTGCGCGCGCAGCGGCGTGCCGCCCGATGCGGCCGGCATCGACTACCTGGTCAACACGCTGCACATGCGCAACCTCATGCCCTATCTGCCGAGCCTGCCGTTCGATGTGATCAGCAAGATTGCCGACCTCGCGCGTTACCTGGAAGAGCCCCCGCGCATGACACCCGAATTGCTGGACTGGGCGTGGGCCAATTATTTTGGTGGTAACGACCCGTTGGCACAGGTCAAAACCAGCCCGACCGTTAATCAAGGAGAATGAAATGAAGAGCAAACGTGCAATCATCATGCTGGCCCTGTCGGTGCTGTTGGGCATCGCGGCGGTGTTGCTGGCCGCCCGCTGGATGGGTCAGCAGGCCGCCACCGACAACACCACGGTGCTGGTCGCCTCACGCGACTTGGAACTTGGCCAGGCCATCTCGCCCACCATGTTGCAGTCGGTGCAGTGGCCCAAGGGTGCGGTGCCAGAGGGCGCCTTTGACGACCCCAAGAAAGTGGAGGGCCGCGTGGTGCGCAGCAGTATCTTCAAGGGCGAACCGGTGCTGGCGCCCAAGCTGGCCCCCGAGGGCACCAAGGCCGGGCTCGACTCGGTGATCAAGGCAGGGCACCGCGCCATCACTGTCAAGGTCAACGAGGTGGTGGGCGTGGCCGGTTTCCTGGCGCCTGGCAGCTTTGTCGATCTGCTGGTCAACTTCAGGGATGAACGCGAAAAACCGATGTCACGGGTGGTGCTGGAGCGCATCATGGTGCTCGCCATTGCGCAAGAGGCGCAGCGGCCCGACGAAACCAAACCCAAAGTGGTCAATGCCGTGACGCTGGAGGTCACGCCAGAGCAGGCCGAAAAAATCGACCTGGCACGCAACATCGGCACGCTGTCGCTGATTCTGCGCAACCAGGTTGACACCCAGGATGCCGCCACTGACGGCGTGCGCCAGCAAAACCTGTTTTCCGCCGAGCCACCGGCTCCGGTGGCTGCCGCCGCGTCGGCTCCGGTCAAAAAGGTGGTACGGCGGTCCCCGCCCAAGCCCGTGGCCACAAAACCGGCCGAAGAACCCAAAGACCGCGTGGAAGTGATCCGTGGCCTGCAAAAAGCAACCGCAGAATTTTAAGGAAAAGACCATGAAAAACCTTTTGCACACCCCCCTGTCGGCTTCCCTCTGTGTGGCCATGGCTGCCGCGCTGGCCGCAACCACTGCGCTGGCGCAAGCGCCCGCCGTGATCAAGGGCACCACCGCGACCAAAGCCACCCCGGTGGCAGCTGAGGTCAACACCGATCTGTCCACGGTCGGGCCGGCGCTGAACCTGACCATCGGCAAGTCCACCATGATGCGGCTGCCCTCGGCCATCACGCGCATTTCGGTCGGCAACCCGACCGTGGCCGACGTCACCCTGATCAGTTCGACCGAACTCTACCTGCTGGGCAAGACCTACGGTTCGACCAACCTGATCATCTGGCGCAAGGGCGCCGGCCCCACGGCGATCGATGTCAACGTGAACATCGACGTGGCGCGCATGGAGGCCAAGATTCATGAGCTGCTGCCTGGCGAAAAGGGCATCAGGGTGCGCCCTGCGGCGGATTCGGTCATTCTGACCGGCACGGTCTCCAGCGCCGTCAAGGCCAAGGCGGCCGAAGACATTGCCAACGCCTTCGTGCGAGACGTGAACAAGAGTATTGATCTTCCCATCGTCGCCGGCGACGCCAAGGTGGCACCCGGCACCAAGCTCCAGGTGAGCAGCACCAGCGGTGGCGCAGGCGCGGCCAGTGCCAAGGTGGTGAACCTGTTGCAGATTGCCGAAGCCCAGCAGGTCATGCTGGAGGTGAAGGTGGCCGAGGTGTCCAAGACGTTGATGGACAAGATGGGCGCCCAATTCAACGCCACACAAACCAACGGCAGCTGGGTGTATGGCATTGGCTCCAATCTGTTGAGTGGCGGTGCCGGTCTGTTCAGTGCCATCAAGAACGGCACGAACGGTCTCTCAGTTGATCTTGAGAAGAACGATGGCCTGATCAAAATCCTGGCCGAGCCCAACCTGGTCGCCATCAGCGGGCAAGAGGCCAGCTTCCTGGCGGGAGGCAAGATATTCATCCCGGTGGGGCGCACCAACGATGCAGGTGGCACCACCATCACGCTGGAAGAAAAAGAATATGGCGTGGGCGTCAAGTTCACGCCCACCGTGCTGGAGGGCGGGCGCATTCACCTGAAGGTGGCGCCCGAGGTGTCGGAGCTGTCGCAGACCGGTTCCCCCTTCACCACCATCGGGGGTGTCACGGCGATTTTGCCGAGCTTCACCACCCGGCGTGCGCAAACCTCGGTGCAGTTGATGGATGGGCAAAGCTTGGCCATTGCCGGCCTGATCAAAAACAACGTAAAGCAGGCGGTGGACCGGGTGCCCGGCCTGGGTGAAGTGCCGGTGCTGGGCGCGCTGTTTCGCAGCAGCGAATTCCAGGGCGACCGCAGCGAGTTGATGTTTGTCATCACGCCGCGCCTGATCAAGCCGCTGGACCCCAACTACAGCCTGCCGACCGACAGCTTTACGCCGCCCAACCGTAGCGAGTTCTTTTTAGGCAACAAGCTAGAAGGCTCGGGCCATGAAGACATTCCGGCCGACAAGCGCAGCGCCCCGGCCAATGCGGCCCCGATCAATGCCACCGGTGGCATGGAAGTCAAGTAAGGAGTTTCATCATGACACACACACTTTTCCCCACCCGCTTTGGCGGTGCATTGACTGCCGCCGCGTGTGCGGCGCTGCTGACGGCCTGCGCCAGCACCACCCCGGTGCTCGATGCCAACTTTGGCAACGCGGTGCGCCAGGCACGCGCCGCCCAGACGCTCAACCCGAATGCGTCAGCCAACCGCGACCCGGTGCTCGGCATCGACGGCCAGGCCGGCGCCGCCGCGCAGGACCGCTACCACGAATCCTTCAAGTCGCCACCCAAGACATTTGAGATCATCAACATTGGCGGCGCGCTGACAGGCGACTGAGCGCCAGGCACAGCAGCAGGAGCAAAACCATGAATGCAGTCACACGCTTGAAAGCGACGCTTACCCAGCGCCAGCGGGGCGCAATGGCCATCGCATTTGCGCTTTCGCTGCTGGTGCTATTTGGCTTCATGGCCCTGGTGTTCGACCTGGGGCGCACCTACGTGGTGCGCACCGAGCTGCAAAACGCGGCCGATGCGGCCGCTTTGGCGGGCGCCAAGGACCTCAATCAAAAGCTAAGTGGTGTCACACAGGCCATTGCCACGGTTAAGGCGATTGGGTTGCAGAATGACACAAAGTTCTCGTTCAAGGGAAGTAGTGGCATTGTGATCACGGATGCCATGATCTTCGTCAACAATTGCCCCGAGGATAGGCCAGGATGTGAATGGCGACAGGCAAGCACCATTGCGTCTGATACGCAGGCCGCAGACAAGACTTTTCTCAAAGTCGATACAAAGCGAGATAAAAGCAGCGATCTCGGAACCCTCACCACTTTTTTCGCACGCTTATTTGGCAACACTTGGACCGGCGCCTACGGGTTTGCAGTGGCGGGGTTTTACCGGGTGGCTGTCACACCGCTGGCCATGTGCGCGATCGATTACAGGAAGTGCCCTGACGTAACCCCCGGTGGTATGTGCGGCTATGAGCTCGGAAAGGCGTACAAGGCGTCGGAGACGAATCCAATTGGTCCTGGGACGCTGTATTGGATCGACCCGCTTGCCACCACGCCCCCCTGCAGCGTCACCAGTGCCAACGAGTTCCGCCCCTATGTATGCCGGGGCGAGACGTTATTGTCAGTGGCCACTGCGAACACGGTCTATACCAATACCGGGATCAGCACCGGTCCTCTGCTGGGCGCGCTTGATTCGCGTTTTGGTGATTATCCCTCGGCATCCCAGTGCGAGCCGACCACAGCTCCGCCGGATGTGAACGTCAGGGGTTTCAGGTGGAAACCAGAGCCTAAGGATACGACAGCAGTCGTAGCGGACTGGATGAGTCCGCCACCCCTGAAGCAGACAGCCACCACCGTGCACACCACGACTAATCCCGACATCCTGACTGTCGATAATCATGGCGTGGCATGGGCGTTCAACAGGCCTGAGGGCGCGCCTATCCCCGCGCGAGCCCCCGTCCTCCCTGAACCCACCCCCCCAAACCCCTTGCCTCCCAGCGAGCTCCGCGAGCGAACAGCCGTGACACCCCCCTACCCCGCGACAGGAACACCTTATACCCAAAACGTCACACCGCCCACCGGCCAAGGCGCGCCTTACAAGACGGCGGAGCGGCGGGTATTGAATGTTCTGATTGTGCAATGTTCTGCAGCCGGTGGAAATTGCCGTCCAGCGGCCAAAAAAGCGGTCGGGCGCTTTCTCATGCAAACGCGAGCCAATGTCTCCGGCGACAAAGAGCTATATCTCGAATTCGGCGGAATCACAACTCTATCCTCGCTGACCACCGAAATCAGGTTGTACAAGTGAACACCCGTCCTCAACACATAGATGAAATGCGGCCGATCAAGCGACCAGCACAGATAGGTGCTGCCACAGTCGAATTCGCCTTCGTGCTAGTGATCATGCTGCTCATCATGGCCGGCATGGTCGAATTCGGCCGCACCTTCTGGTATGCCGATGCACTGACCAAGGCCACGCGGGATGGGGCGCGTGTGATCTCCTCCTGGCCCGCCGCAACCCTCAGCAGCCAGGGGCTTGGTGCGGCGCGCACCATCACCAAAGACAGCGCCAACGCGGCCAACGTTAGCCCGCCGCTTGCCAATGGCAATGTGCTGGTGCAATGTCTGAATGAAGCGTTCAACTCAGTCGCTTGCGCTGATGGCACCGCGCCAGCCAACGTCAGGGTCAGCATCGATGGCTTCACCGTGAACCTGGGTGAATGGTTTCCATTTATCGGGTCCGACGGCTTGATCAGTTTCGGCGGCATCCAGCTGGGGCCGCACACCACCATGCGCTACATGAACTGAGGCGTGCCATGAAAAACTCACCGCTTGCCAATGTCACATCAAAAATGCTGCAGCGTGGCGTTGCTGCGGTTGAATTCGCCTTGGTCGCCATTCCGTTCTTGTTGTTGCTGCTCGGCGCGATGGAGTTCGGCCGCCTGCTGTACCTCTGGAACACGGCGCAGGAAATGACCCGCAATGCCGCGCGGCAGGCGGTGGTGACAGATTTCAACGACAGCACTGCCATTGCAGCCATCAAGCGCTCTGCGGCTTTTGCCGAGACTGATGGTGGCTTTATGCCTGGCTCGTCTGAAATCTCCACCGCGAATGTCGTCATCCAGTACCTGTATGTCAAAACTAATGGCGATGTGGCGCCTGTCAAGAAAATGCCTGTCAGCCCCGCCGACAACATTGCCGCCTGCCTTGATGCCACTCGGCTTGATGAGTGCATCCGCTTTGTCGAAGTCTGCTTGAGCACGGGAACCACTTGCGACGACAAGAGCAAATCGATTCCGTTCAAACCCATGATTGGCCTGTTTTCAAGCAGCGGGACCAATTCCACCGACTTGACTGGTCTGCGCATTCCCCTATCCACCGTCCGGATGCCAGCCGAAAGCCTTGGCTTTGATCCAACTCTTCCTGAATGAAGACACCCTCATGAACCTCAAAGCCTCCCTGATCTGCTCCAGCGCCCAAGAACGCGAGGCGCTGCTTGCCACACTGGTCACACCAGCGGGGGTGGAGATCAATGTGCATGTGGGTGACGCCAAGCGCCTGTTGTCAGTCATGCAAAAGGACCAGCCCAATGTGGTGCTACTGGATTTGCCGGTGGCTGACAGCGGTGCCTTCGAGCAGATCGAGGCGGCCACCTTGCGGGTGCCCGGCGTGATGGTGCTGCTGGTCAGCCCCGACCCGTCCATTGACCTGCTCAAGCGCGCCATGCAGGCGGGTGTGCGTCATGTCTTGCCTGCTCCCCTGAACAAGAACAGCGTGCTGAGCGCCGTGGACTACCTGCGTGAATCGGCGTCGCTGAGTTCGCGATTGGTGGCAAACACGGGCGAGCTGCTCGCTTTTCTGAACGCCAAGGGGGGCTCGGGGAGCACGTTTTTGGCCAGCAACCTGGGCTATGCCCTGGCTGCCACCGGCAAGAAAGTGCTGCTGGTGGACCTGAACCTGTTTTTTGGCGACTTGGTGGCCAACGTGACCGACCACCAGCCGGGCTCCAGCGTGCTGGACATTGCCCGGCAAGGTGACTTGCTTGATGCCGCATTATTGGCGTCCAGCGTGTTGGCCGCCCGTGAGAATTTGTATGTGCTGGCCGCACCGCTGTTGCCTTACCGTATCGACGCGCTCACGCCAGCCGTGCTGCAAAAAATTCTGGAACTGGCGCTCAGTCAGTATGACATTGTCATTCTGGACGTGGGCCGCACGCTGGACCCGACCAGTATCAAGGCGCTCGACATGGCTGCCCGCATTTACCTGATTCTGCAACTGTCCCTGCCGGCGATTCAGAACGTCAAGCGCATCGAAACCGTCTTTGAGGGTTTGGGCTATGGGCAGGGCAAATTGAATGTGGTGGTGAACCGCTATGAAAAAAACGGTGCCATCGGGCTCGATGAGCTGGAGCGTGCCACCCAGACCAAGGTGGCGCGCACGGTGCCGGCCAGTTATGAGGCGGTGATGGCGTCGATCAACGAGGGGGTTCCCCTGCCCATGCTGGCTCCCAAAGACGCCGTGACGCAAGCCTTGCAAGCATGGGCCAATGATTTGTCGCCAGTGACGCTGAAACCTAAAAAAAGCTGGTTGGCGACGCTGACGGGCAGTCTTTAATACCAAGAGAGAACCATCATGGACCTTCAATCACAAGCAGAAGAACTCCGGCTGAAGTCATCCCCGACCGAGCCGGCCGGCGGGCACCCCGCTGCCGCCTACACGCATACCGAATACCACAGCCTCAAGGACAGCTTGCACAACCAGTTGCTGAGCCGGATCGACCTGACTGTGATGGGCGCGATGAAGCCCGAGCGTCTGCGCGAAGAACTAGGATTGCTGGTGGAGCGGCTGCTGCACGAGACCGGTGTGGCACTGAACGCGCCGGGGCGCAAGCAACTGGTGCAGGACATCCTCGACGAGATCATGGGCCTGGGGCCGCTGGAGGCGCTGCTGGCTGACCCTTCGATTTCCGACATTCTGGTCAATGGCCCGCACCAGGTGTACGTCGAGCGTAGCGGCAAGCTGCAAAAGACCGAGGTCAACTTTTCTGATGATGATCACCTGATGAAGATCATCGACAAGATCGTGTCGCGCGTGGGCCGGCGCATTGATGAATCGAGCCCGATGGTGGACGCGCGGCTGCCGGACGGCTCGCGGGTGAATGCGATCATTCCGCCGCTGGCACTCGATGGCCCGCTGCTTTCCATTCGCCGCTTTGCCGTAGTGCCGCTGACCATGAGTGACCTGCTCGATAAGCGCACGTTGACGCCGGTGCTGAGCCAATTGCTGTCGGCCATGGTGCGCGCCAAGATGAACATCCTGATTTCGGGTGGTACCGGCACCGGCAAGACCACACTGCTGAACGTGCTGTCGGCCTCGATACCGCACAGCGAACGCATCGTGACGATCGAAGACGCCGCCGAGCTGCAACTGCAGCAGCCGCATGTGGTGCGGCTGGAAACCCGCCCGCCCAACATCGAGGGCAAGGGCGAAGTGAGCCAGCGGGCGCTGGTGCGCAACAGCCTGCGCATGCGCCCGGACCGCATCATTGTGGGAGAGGTGCGGGGCGCCGAAGTGCTGGACATGATGCAGGCCATGAACACCGGCCACGAGGGTTCCATGGCCACGGTGCACGCCAACTCGCCGCGCGACGCGCTCACACGGCTGGAAAACATGGCCGGCTACGGCGGTGTGGCCATGCCGCAGGAGGCGATGCGCCAGCAGATCAGCTCGGCCATCATGGCCGTGATCCAGATAGCCCGGCTCAACGACGGGCGCCGCAAGATCATCAGCCTGCAGGAAATCAACGGCATGGAAGGCGACATCATCACCATGCAGGAGATCTACCACTTCAACCAGACCGGCATTGCGCCCGACGGCTCAGTCAAGGGCCACTTCAGGGCGACCGGCGTGCGGCCGAAGTTCATGGACCGGCTGAAGTCCTACGGCCTTGAGGTGTCTGACGAAACCTTTGACCCCACCCTTATTTACGAGTGACATCATGGACTACAGCTTTTCACTGTTATTGATCCTCGGCTTTGTGGCGGTGGTGCTGCTGTTCGAGGGCATCTACGCTTACTGGAACGACACCCGCAGCCCGGAGGTGCGCCGGGTGGCTGATCGGTTGCGGGCCATTTCTGCCGGTGGCCACGTCGAGGGCGAGGCCAAACTATTCAAGGAAAGGGTACTCAGCCACACCCCATCCGTGCAGCGCCTGCTGATGCTGCTGCCGCGCGTGCACCATTTGGACCGGTTGCTGCTGCAGGCCGGCAGCACCGGGACGGTGTCACACTTGCTGGCGGCATGTGCCTTTTTGGCGCTGGGCGGCTTGGTGGCGGGCCTGTTGCTGCAATGGCCGGTCTTTGTCATTTTGCTGGTCATATTGGCGCTGGCGCTATTGCCCTTGTTTCGGCTGGTGTTGCTGCGCAACAAACGGCTGCACAAGATCGAAGCGCAGTTGCCTGACGCCATGGACCTGATCGGCCGGGCGTTGCGCGCTGGTCATGCGTTTCCGTCAGCGCTGGCCATGGTGGGTGCGGAGGCGCAGGAACCGATTGCGAGCGAGTTCAAGATTACCTCTGACGAAATCAGTTTTGGCATCTCGGTGGACAGCGCGCTCAACAACCTGGCCAGCCGCGTTCCGAGTCCGGACATGCGTTACTTTGTGATGGCCGTGATCATTCAGCGCGAAACGGGCGGCAATCTGGCCGAGTTGCTGGGCAAACTGGCCGAGTTGGTGCGCGAACGCTTCAAACTGTTTGCCAAGGTGCGGGTGCTGGCGGCCGAAGGCAAGCTGTCGGCCTGGATTCTGGTGGCACTGCCGTTTTGTGTGGCTGGCGTGGTGCAGCTACTGAACCCAAAATACATGGCGGTGCTGTTCACCGATACGATGGGCATCAAGCTGGTAATCGGCGCGATGGTGCTGATGGTCGTCGGCATTTTTGCCATGTGGCGGATTATCGACATCCGGGTCTGAGGGGCCATCATGAACATGCAAATTTTTATTCTGATATTGATCTTTTTGGCAGTCACGGGGCTAATTTGGGGGGCAACGCTCTGGCTCGATCGCGACTCCGCCCTGCGGCAGCGACTGAACCGATTGGTCAGTCCTGAGGTTGGTGGCGAAAAGAGCCTGATTGCGGGCAGCGAATGGCAGGCCAAGGTGATCAAGGCGGTTGGCCCCATGGCCAAGCTGTCCACGCCCAAGGCGGGGTGGGACGAGTCCAGCCTGCGCGTGCGTTTCATGCAGGCCGGGCTGCGCGAGGCAGCCTGGCCGGCTATTTACTTTGCCACCAAGACCGTGCTGGCACTGGGGCTGCCTGGCCTGTTTGTGCTGTACCAGGGTGTGAGTTCGATGCAAATGTCGGTCAACGCCACCGTGATAGTGCTGCTGCTGACCGCTGCCATCGGTTACTACCTGCCCAACGGACTGCTCGCCAACCTGATCGAACGGCGCAAGCGCGAGCTGGAGGACGCCCTGCCCGATGCGCTCGACATGATGCTGGTCTGCGTGGAAGCAGGCCTGGGGCTGGATGCTGCCATGAACCGCGCCGCCAGCGAGATCGGGTTGCGCAGCGCGGCGCTGTCCGACGAACTCAACCTGGTGGCGCTGGAACTGCGCATGGGCGTCAACCGCGAACAGGCCTTGCGCAACCTGGCCTTGCGCACGGGGGTGGACGACATCGCCTCTTTCGTGGCCATGCTGGTGCAGTCGGACCGCTTTGGCACCAACGTGGCCGATGCGCTGCGCATCGAGGCCGAAACCATGCGCACGCACCGCCGTCTGCGGGCCGAAGAGCGGGCAGCCAAGATCCCGCTCAAGCTGCTGTTCCCGTTGATTTTCTTTATTTTCCCGGCGCTGATGCTGGTGCTCTTGGGGCCGGCAGTCATCAGTATTTACCGCGTGTTGCTTCCCACCATTGCTGGCAGCTGATCAATGTCAATCTGTCAAGGAGACTGTCATGAAATTCAAACTCAACGCTGTGGCCTCGATCTGCCTGCTGAGCGCGCTGCTGGGCTGTGCCCCGCTCATGTCGGGCACCCCGCTGGCAGGCTCAGCCATGGCACCGACGCGTGCCCAGGCCAGCGCGGTGCCGGTCAAGGTGGCGCAGGCGAGCGTCATCAGCGCATCGATAACGTCAAGCGCAGCCCAATTCACCATGGGCCTGGCAGCGCATGGCGCTGGCCAGCTAGCTTTGGCCAGCCAGCGCTATGAGCAAGTTCTGAAGATCACGCCTGAACATGTGGGCGCGCTCAATGGGCTGGCAGTCATTTATGCCCAGACAGATCGCACCGACGAAGCCCTCAGGCTCTTTGTCCGCGCCAGCGTGCTGGCACCTGGAGCCGCCCATGTGCGCAACAACACGGGCTACACCCTGCTGCGCGCTGGCCGACTTGACGAGGCTGAAATCGCCTTGAACCAGGCGCGTGCGCTGGACCCGTCCAATGCGCAGACGCAGCAGAACCTTGCGTTGCTGGCCAATGCGAAGGCAAAACGCCAGTCTGCTGAACTGGCCGGGCAGCCAGAGGCTGGGGACAAGGACGCACCGCGCCTGGTGGTGGTGGCGCCCAGTGTGTTTGAGTTGCAGGTGCCGGCAAGCGCCAGCGCCAAAGTGGCCGCGCCCGCCAGTGCCGATCTGCGCGACACACGCCTGGAAGTGTCGAATGGCGTCGGCATCAGCAGACTTGCGCGACGCACGGCTGATCGGCTGGCGACCGAAGGGATCAAGACTGCGCGGCTGACCAATGCACTGCCTTATAAGCAGGCAAAAACCGAGATCCAGTATGTGTCGGGCCAGGCAGAGGCGGCGCAGGCGCTGCAGGCGCGCCTGCCGGTAGCCACCGACACCGTGGCAGCCACTCGTTTGCATAGGGGTGTCCAGGTGCGCCTGGTGCTCGGTCATGACTTGGCCGGCAAGTCCATTACCGCATGGCTTGCATCGGAAGAAAAGCAGCAGTTGGCCATCAGCGCACAGGGCGGCTGGCGCTGGAGCTGAGGCGTCAGTTCTCCTCTGACTTGGCTTCTTCGAGCAACCACTTGCGAAAGGCCTGCACTGCTGGCCGCGCGGCAATCGCCGCCGGAACAACCAGGTAGTAGGCGAATTTTTGGCCAACAGCAATATCGAAAGGCGCCACCAGCCGGCCTTGTGCGATGGCCGTGGCCACCAGGGGTTTGGAGGCCAGCGCAACCCCCAGGCCATCCAGCGCGGCCACATAAGCCAGGCCGGAGTCGCTGAAGTGAGGGCCGGCATTGCTGTCCACCCCGGTCACCCCTGCCAGCCGGAACCATTCGTCCCACCCCGGTCCCGAGCGGTCGCTGGCGGTGGCCTGGTCGTGCAGCAACACCTGATGGCGCATGTCGGCGAGCACCCGCAGCGGTGGATCGACTTCCAGCAATTTGGGGCTGCAAACGGCAATGTAGTCGGAGCCGAACATGCGGTCCACCTGAAACCCCGGGTACACCCCGGCGCCAAAGCGTATCACCACCACCGAGTCTTCCTGGCGCAGGTCCGCAAGGTCGAACGACGCAGCGCCCGAGGCCTGGTCGCCGTCGATGGTGCGGAGCGAGCGAATCACGTGCAGGCTCAGCGACGGCTCGGACAGGGCGAACCGGCGCAGCCGGGGCACCAGCCAGCGGGTGGCAAAAGACGGCGGCAGCACCACGATCAGACGACCACTGGAGACACGTTCATGGGCACTGGCCACCGCGGCGACAAAGCACTCCAGCCCCTCGCGCACCTTGGGCAGCATGGCTTCGCCCTGTGGCGTGAGCTCCAGCGCGCGCGTCAGCCGGTGGAACAACTGCAGACCGAGGTGCTCCTCCAGCAGTTTGATCTGGTGGCTGATGGCGGTCGGCGTGACCGACAGCTCCTGGGCCGCGTTCTTGAAGCTCAGATGACGTGCCGCCGCCTCAAAGGCACGCAAGGCGTTCAGGGGCGGCAAACGGTAGGGCATGGATGACTTTTTTTGATCTGTCGGCTGAAAATTGATCGTTTGTTGCAATGCAACATTGACGATATCGTAGCACCGTGTCCTCAAGAGGGGCATTTAACCAGCAAAGGATCCAACATCATGGAATATCAATATTCAGACATCGAAGCCCACATTCGCCAAGCTCAAAAACTACGCTCCGAGGCACTGGGTGAGTTTCTTTCGGCTGGCTGGAATACCTGCATGACTTGGTTCAAGCATCATGCCCAGCGCCTGCTGCACAAGCACATCGTGGCAGCCAGGTCAACGGCTGCCGCCATTTATTGATGTCACGCCACCACTTTGGAGTCATCATGAAAACATTTTTTAGTCTGGTCAGTTTTGTAGTCGGTATCCTGGTGCTGCTGATCGGGTTTGGCAACCTGCTGTTTTTGACCCACAATCCTGCCAACGCCGCAGCCGGCGGCGTGGTCACCGTGGTCGGATTGACATTTCTGTGGCTCGCCACAGAGGCCATGTTCAGCAGAGCCAACCAAGGCTGATCAAATTCCGGGGTTAATCGCACCACGACAGAAGTCCGCTACGGCGGACTTCTTCATTTCAGGCCTCGGCTTCGGTTCAAAACGCACCTTCTCCTTGATGCTGTATCGCTATCCACTTGACAAATGATTATTCTCAATCAGTGGCTACTTATGGATGCCTAGACTTCTTTTGCCATGCTTGTTTCAGTCAGCTTGGAAAAATGCTGAGCAGGCGTTGGTGGAAGTTTTTATTCTTATTTTTCCAATTTTGAAGATGGAGGACAGTATGAAAAAATCACTTATTCCAGCCGCTCTGGCAATCGCAGTCGGCCTCACATTTGGCACCGTGACCATGGCTGCAGGCCAGGGCAGTGGTTCGGGTAGCGCGGGCAACGCGGGCAGCGCTGGCGGTGTCGGCGGTGGCGCCATGGCTCAGAACACAGAGATGGCGCAAACGCAGGCACAGGTCCGGGCACTGGTCAAGAGCCAGGACCGGCTGCTCACCCGTACCCGTGACCAGCTCAAAACCCAGGACCAGCTGCTCACCCGTACCCGTGACCAGCTCAAGACCCAGGACCAGTTGCTGACCCAGATCCGCGACCAACTCAAGACTCAGGATCAACTGCGCACGCAAACGCGCGACCAGCTGAAGGATCAGGAGCAGCTTCATCTGAAAACCCTTGATCAGTTGAAGGATCAGGAAAAAATTCTGCTGAAGACACAGGATCAGCTGAAGGATCAGGAGAAGATTCAGCTCAAGATCAAAGATCAGCTGAACGTCAAATAAGACGGCTTGTCGCCGAGGGAAGCTCCAGCCAGGCGGCAAGGCCGCCGCCCTCGCGCCCCTCGAGCCTGAACACCCATCCGTTCGCATGGGCAAGTTGCTGCACAATGGCCAGGCCCAAGCCAAAGCCACCCGTGGCTTGGCTGCGCGACTCCTCCAGGCGGTGAAACGGCCGCAAAACCGCATCCAACTGGTCTGGTGGAATGCCCGGACCACGGTCCAGCACACCGATGCGCACCCCAGCAGGCTCAGCCAGCAACGGGGACGGCAAAGCCTGCCCCACCAGTTCGATCGGCCCTGGCGCATAACGTAGCGCGTTGCCCAGCAAGTTGTCGATGACGCGGGCCAGCATGCCCGGTGGCGCGAGCACTTGCAGCGCACCCGGGCATTGCACCACCAGCTTGGCGTGGGCGGCGTCGGCCGCTGCCTGCTGCACCTCGGCGCGCGCCCTGAGCCAGCCGCCCAAGTCAAGTACTTGCGCCGCCTCGATCTTCAGGCCGCGGGCAATGTCAAGGAGTTGCCCAATCAGCTGGTTCATCTCGTCGATGTCGTGCTCGAGACGCTGCAACAGCCTGGCATCGGGCTTGAGCGACAGCAACTCCAGCGCCAGCCGCATGCGCGTCAAGGGAGTGCGCAGGTCGTGTGAAATACCGGCAAACAAGGTGGTACGGGCATCGCTGAGTTCACGCACTTGAAGCGCCATGTGGTTGAAATGGCGCGCCAGGTCAGCCAGTTCGCGTGGCCCGGTTTCGGGCAACAGTGCCGGGCTCGCACCCCGGGCCAGATGCGCCGCCGCCAGCTCCAGGCGGGCAACAGGCTTGGCGATCCGGCTTGCCAGCCACCAGGCAAGCAAAGGCACCAGTAGCGTGCCCACCAGCAAGGCCACGGTGAGCGCGCCGAAAGGGTTGGCCTGCATCCGGCTTCTGGCAAAGCCGACGCCCATTGACCGGCCGCCGGTTGGCACCGCCAGCCAAAGCCATTCACTGCCATCCTGCGTCAGCTCCGTCTGAAAAAACACCTCCTTGCCAAGTCGCCGCTCAAAGGCGCGCTCCAGAAAATACAGATACCAGCCATGGCGCAAGCTGGTGTCTGGCGCGCTCGCCATGTCCGGACGCAGGGCCATCTGGTAGCTGTGCAGGAGTTCATCCTCGAACACCGGGCGCGTCTCAGGCGGCAACTCGACCCAAGTCTGCGCCGACAGCACCATCAACCCGGCCAGATCGTCGGCGGCACGCTGGGAGATCGGCAAAAAGACAAACACCAGCGCCGACACCACCGTGACCAGTTCAATCGCAATGAACAACGCGGCCAGCCAGAGTGTGTACAGGCGCGTCAGGCCATGACGTCTGGCCAACGCCCGCTTCATGCGGAATCGCCCTGCGGGTTGAACAAATAACCCTCGCCACGCACCGTGCGGATATAGGCCGGGTGCGCGGGGTCGGGCTCGATCTTGCGGCGCAGGCGTGTGACCCGCACGTCGATGCTGCGGTCGAAGGCGTCGCGCTCGTAGCCCTTGAGCCAATCCACAATGCTGTCGCGCGAGAGCACGTGGTTGGGGTGTTCAACAAAAATGCGCAACAAGGCAATTTCACCGCTGGAAACCGGCACTTCAATCCCGTCGCGCAGTAACCGCCAGGCGTTGGTGTCGAGCATGAACGGACCAAAACCATGCAGGTGCGTGGGCGCCTCAGCGCCGGCTGCGGACACGCTTGCGGCAGGCGGCTCCGCAGCGCGTGCGCGCCGCAGCAAAGCGCGCAGGCGGGCCAGCAGTTCGCGCGGGCTGAACGGTTTGGCCAGATAGTCATCAGCACCCACCTCGAGCCCGACAACGCGGTCAATTTCCTCGCCACGCGCCGACAGCATAAGGATCGGAATGTCAGAGGTTCTGCGCAGGCCGCGCGCCAAGCTCAGTCCGTCCTCTCCGGGCATCATCAGGTCAAGCACGATCGCATCGGGCGTCGCTGCCGCCAACTGCTGGTGCATCTCCACGCCGTCTCCGGCGGTGTCCACCACAAAGCCGCTCGCTGCCAGATAGTCGGTCAGCAGCGTGCGCAACGCGGGGTCGTCATCGACCACCAATATACGGGCAGATGCAGCATGGCTCATGGTGGATAGTCTAGCGACGACAGCAGCCAACAGATACCCGGAAACACAATGAAACCTGACGAAACGCAACGTTACGCACCAGACATTTGCAGGCAACGAACAGCCCGCAAGATACACCCCCATGAACATGCGAACTTTCACCTTCAAGAAACCCGCCGGGTTGCCGTGCAGCAGGGGCTGGTTAACGGCATTCGGTGCCTTGCTGCTTTGCGTAAATGCCGTGCAGGCCGCCGAGTCAGCCCCGGCTGCGGCCGAACGCCCGCTTGAGTTGTCGGCGCCGCAGGATGTCGACGCAATGCAGGCATGGCGCCACAGGCAGGCGCTTGAACGCCGAAACCGCAAGCCTTACGGCAGCGGCTACGAGGCCCGCGGCTTGGCAGAGCGCTACAACAGCGCCGCTGACGTGACGCTGGTTCCGTCCAACCCGACGGTTGGTGACAACCGGAACGGTGGCGGTCGCGCTGGTGGCGACGGTGCAGGCTCAGGCCGGGGGTCAGGTGCAGGTTCAGGTGGTCGCGGTCGTTGACCGTTTGTTGAGAACAGTTTTTTTTAACCCGTACTTCAAAGGAGTTCATCATGAAAAAGCCCAAAGTAAATTCGGACGTGCTGACGCTGGTGTTGGCAGCATCCGTTTCAATGGCGGCGGCCATTGCGACCTTTCCGGCGCAGGCCCAGGATCAAATCAGGGATCAGACACAACTGCGCACGCAGGACCAGATATACGGCAGCCAGTTGATGACGCAAACCGAGCGCGAAGCGTACTGGACCAGGATGAGGAGCCTGAAGACCGAAGAGGAACGTAATGTTTTTCGTCTGCAGCATCATGAGCAGATGCAGGAGCGTGCCCGTCTCAAAGGCCTCCAGCTGCCTGATCAGCCCCCCACGCAGCAGCGCACGGGACCCGGTACCGGCCCTGGCGCAGGCGCTGGCCCCATGCGAAAAATGTAGGCGGTCTCACTGAGATTTTTTAACACGCGGTGCCACGGCACCGCCTACCAGGAAAAGGCATGCAAAGAAAGCTATTTTTGCGTTACGTGGGGGCCACGTTCGGCACAATCGCCCTGACACCGGTATTGACAGCATGCGGCGGTGGTGACGCTCTGGCTGTATTGCCAGCCGAAGCAGCCCCGTCAACGGCTGCCGCAGTGACGGCAACGGCCACCAGCCTCTTGCCTGAAGAAATCGCCGCCCTGAAGTTCATGCGCGAAGAAGAAAAGTTGGCGCATGACGTCTATGCCGCCCTGTACAGCCTGTGGGGTGCCAACGTCTTCTACCAAATTGCTCTGAGTGAAACCACCCATACCGAGGCCATTTTGGCGCTGCTGATCAAGTACTGCATCGACGACCCGGCCGCCGACAACGCGCCGGGAGAGTTTGCAGACCCTGCGCTGCAGACTCTCTACAACACGCTGATCACCATGGGCCAGGTGAACCTGATCGAAGGGCTCAAGGTGGGTGCGCTGATCGAGGAAACCGACATCCGCGACATCCATGAAAAAATGGCGATCACCGACGAAAACGATATTCTGAAGGTGTACACCAGCCTGCTGTGCGGCTCGGGCAACCACTTGCGCGCCTTCAACAAAAAACTGCTGGAACAGGGCGTCACTTACGTGCCGCAAGTCATCACCCAGGAAGAATGGGAAGCCATTGCCAGCGCACCGGCAGAGACCTGTGGCGGCTAACTGAATCTGTAGTTATAAGCAAGCCCGGCGTAGATCACGGTTTGATTCATATTCAGATTGCCTGGATGATCGGCCTTCAGTTCACGGTGCGCCAACTCCCGTCGGCCTGGCGGCAAGCCGTGCCCACCAGTTTTTCAAGCCGGCCGCCAATCACGGCATCGATGGTGTACTCACGGCAGGGGGCGCCGCTGGCGGCGTCATAGGTTCGCGTTGGCACCACCGTGTACTGGTTGTGCGTGTCGGGATTGACCCAGCGCGAGGGCACACCGGTGCGCACACTTTCGAGCGCGGCTGATGTCTTGAGGCGGTCGCTGTCGTCCATCGAGCGGCCCACGTTGCCGCCAATATTGGAGCCAATGACCGTGCCCAGGATGATGGCGGCGGTGCGGCCATCCCCATGCCCGACCTGTGCGCCAAGCAGGCCGCCCAACAGGCCGCCGATCACCATGCCGCTTTGTTCCTGCGTGGCAGGGGCGGTGCAGCCCAGCAGGGCCAGGCTCAAAACCGAACTGAGGTAGAGACGGATAGGTAAATACATGCTCAAGTCCTTATGAAAAGCAACTTCAGTCTAGGAATTTCACGTCCTGGGGAATTGATAATTCGCAATTCCGAAAGCGGCTTTGTGTAAGGCCTTCAGGTAATTCCTGTAAGGAAACTTTGATTTGAACGACTATGCTGGCGTCAGTGGGGTTGTTTCACCTCTCTGAAGTTCCTCTTCACGCAGGGTTTTCATGAAAAAAATAGCGGTTCTTGGCCTCGTTGCCGCGCTGGTGCTGGCGTTTTTTGCCTTCGATCTCAACCAGGTGCTGACGCTGGAAGGGCTCAAGAACAGCATGGGGCGGTTCGAGGCTTTGCGCGCGCAGTCGCCGGTGATGGTGGCGCTGCTGTTTTTTGCCGGTTATGTGGCCGTTACCACGCTCTCACTGCCCGGCGCGGCCATTCTGACGCTGGCCGCCGGCGCCGTGTTCGGCCTGGTTGGCGGCACGCTGTTGGTGTCGTTTGCATCGAGCATCGGCGCCACGCTGGCGTTTCTGGCTTCGCGCTATCTGTTACGCGACCTGGTGCAGGCACGCTTTGGCAATCGCCTGAAGGCCATCAACGCCGGCATGGCCAAAGACGGCACGATGTACCTGTTCACGCTGCGCCTGGTGCCGCTGTTCCCGTTTTTTCTGGTGAATTTACTGATGGGGCTGACGCCCATTCGCACGCTCAGCTACTACTGGGTGAGCCAGCTGGGCATGCTGGCGGGCACGCTGGTGTATGTGAATGCCGGCACCCAACTGGCGCAAATCACCAGCTTGTCGGGCATCTTGTCGCCGGGCTTGCTGCTGTCATTCGTGCTGCTGGGCATTTTTCCAATGCTGGCCAATGGCTTGATACGCTTTGTGCAGCGCCGCCGCGTGTATGCCAAGTGGCAGCGGCCAGCCAGGTTCGACCGCAACCTGGTGGTGATTGGCGCTGGCGCGGCGGGCTTGGTCACCAGCTATATTGCCGCTGCCGTCAAGGCCAAGGTCACGTTGGTCGAAGCGCACAAGATGGGTGGCGACTGCCTGAACTACGGCTGCGTGCCGAGCAAGGCGTTGATCAAGTCATCCCGCGTGGCCCACCAGATGCGCCATGCAGAGCACTATGGCTTGAGCGCGGTTGAGCCAAAGTTCAGTTTCAGCCAGGTGATGGCGCGTGTGCATGCCGTGATTGCCGCCGTGGCGCCGCATGACAGTGTCGCGCGCTACACCGAGCTGGGCGTGGAGGTGCTGCAGGGCTATGCGCGCATCGTGGATCCGTGGACGGTGGAGATCGAGCTCAGCAACGGTGGCACGCAGCGCCTGACCACCCGCAGCATCGTGATTGCCGCGGGCGCCCGGCCCTTTGTGCCACCCTTACCCGGCCTCGATGAGGTGGGTTACGTGACCAGCGACACGCTATGGGACGAGTTTGCCAAGCTCGACGCGCCACCGGCCCGGCTGGTGGTGCTGGGCGGCGGGCCGATTGGCTGCGAGCTGGCGCAGAGTTTTGCGCGTTTGGGCTCCAGCGTGACACAAATCGAGATGGCACCGCGTCTCATGATGCGTGAAGACATCGAGGTCTCGGACCTTGCCCAAGATGCCTTGACGCGTGACGGCATCAACGTGCTGACCGGCCACAAGGCCTTGCGCTGCGAAAAGGACGGCGAGCGCAAGTTCATCGTGGTGGCGCATCAGGGCCAGGAGCTGCGCATCGAGTTCGATGCCTTGCTGTGCGCGGTCGGACGCATCGCCAGATTGCAGGGTTACGGGCTGGAAGAACTGGGCATTCCCACCCAGCGCACGGTGGCCGTCAATGACTATCTGGAAACTTTGTACCCCAACATTTATGCGGCCGGTGATGTGGCCGGGCCTTACCAATTTACCCACACCGCCGGCCACATGGCCTGGTACGCGGCGGTGAACGCGCTGTTTGGCGACTTCAAGCGCTTCAAGGTGGATTATTCGGTCGTGCCGTGGGCCACCTTTATCGAGCCCGAGGTGGCGCGCGTGGGGCTCAACGAGCAAGAGGCCAAGGAGAAGAACATCGCCTATGAGGTCACCCGATACGGCATTGATGACCTCGACCGCGCCATCGCCGACGGCACCGCGCATGGTTTTGTCAAGGTGCTGACGGTGCCGGGCAAGGACCGCATTCTGGGCGTGACCATCGTCGGCGAACACGCTGGCGACCTGCTGGCCGAGTTTGTGCTGGCCATGAAGCACGGACTGGGCTTGAACAAAATATTGGGAACGATCCACACCTACCCGACACTGGCCGAGGCCAACAAATACGTGGCCGGCGAGTGGAAGCGCGCCCATGCGCCGCAAAAAGTGCTGGCCTGGCTGGCACGCTTTCATGCGTGGAAGCGGGGGGGATGATGTACAGAAAACCCACAAGCTCAACTTCGCCAGTCAGCAATCTCGATGACCCGCCCGCGCTGTGGCACGTCGGCGGGGTCGTGGGTGACCAGCAGCGTGGGAATGCGCTGATGCGTGATCTGATCGAACACCTGGGCGCGAAACTGGCTGCGCAGCGTGGCATCGAGTTTGGAAAACGGCTCATCGAGCAGCAGCGCCTGCGGCTCGGCGAGCAGCGTGCGCATCAGGCTGACCCGTGCCCGCTGGCCGCCAGACAGCGTGGCCGGGTCGCGCTCATAAAAACCTTCCAGTCCCATATCGGCGAGCGTTTGCGCCACCCGTTTGCGGCGCTCCCCGCTGCCGACCAAACTGGCGGGCAGCGCAAAGGCCAGGTTTTGCCCCACGCTCAAGTGCGGAAACAACAGGTCGTCCTGAAACAGCAGGCCGATGCGGCGTTGCTCAATGGGCAGGCCATCCAGGCGACGCCCGCTCAGCCACAGCTCGCCGGTGGCATAGAAGGCCGGGTTGAGGTCGCCGATCATCCAGTTCAACAAGGTCGATTTACCCGAGCCGGACACGCCGGACACCGTCACGATCTCGCCGGGGTTGACCGTCAGGTTGAAGTTGACCAGCAGCGTGTTCACGCCGCGCGCGAGGGTCAGGTTTTTGACGTTCAGCATGTCAGCGCAAGCCCTTGCGGTGTCGGGCCAGCCAGTAGGGCATCCAGGCGGCCATGGCGAAGGCCGCCACCGGCAGCGCAATCTGCAGCAGCGCCTGCACCGCCAGCACGCGCCGGTTGCCACCAGCACTCAAGGCCACAGCCTCGGTGGTCACGGTGACAAAACGGCCACCGCCGGCAAACTGGGTCGGCAGATATTGCGCCACACTCACGGCAAAACCGACGGCAAAAGTGGCCAGGATCGGACGCGCCAACAACGGCCACTTCACGCGCAGGCAGGCTTGCAGCCGGGTGCACCCGAGCGCGCGGGCGCTCACCAGCAGGCGCGCGTCGAAGGCGCGGTAGGCGCCCACCAGCGTGAGCACCATGTAGGGCAGCACCCACAGCAAATGGCTCCACACCAGACCCGCCGCGGTGCCGTCCAGGCGCAGGTTCAACAGCGCGGCATACTGCGCGGCCACCAGCGGCATGGCGGGCACGATCAAGGGCAGGTAGAGCGCGGCATTCAGGCGCTGCGGCCCCCATTCCAGCCAGACCAGTGCGGCCGGAAGGCACAGCAGGCTGGCCGCTGCCGCCAGCCAGAGTGTGGTCCAAAACGGCGCCCAGTCCGCCGTGAGCCAACTCTGCCATGACAAGCTGTCGGGCCACAGCGCCGGAAAAAACCAGGTCTCGGCAAACGACCAAATCAGTAACACCGCCAGCACCGCGTAACCGGTCAAAAACAGCGGGATATGCAGCTTCAGCCCGGGCCGCGCCGCGGGTGCCTTGCGCAAGCCGTCGGGATCAGGCCGGCGCCGCTCGCGCCAGTGCCAAAACCCGCGCGCCAAAACTGCAGCCAGCAGCAAAAGAGCGAGCAGCACCAGCGACGCGGCGCTGCCCCGGGCCTGCATCGCCGCATCGGGGTCGGTGAGCCAGCGCCAGACCAGCACGGCCAGCGTTGGTGGTGTGTTCGGTCCGAGAATGATGGCCATATCGACCACCGAAAGGCCATAAGCCAGCACCGCAGCCAGCGGCCAGCCCAGACGCGGCAACAACTGCGGCCACAAGATCAGGCGCCAGGCTTGCGCCCGGCTGTAGCCCAGCGAGCGCGCCAAGACCATTTGCCGGCGCACGGGCTGTTCACCCAGCAGCGCCGCCAGTACCCAGAGCAGAAACCAGCTTTCCTTGATGGCCAGCGCCAGCGCCAAGCTCAGACCATAGGGGTCTTGCACCGTGACCCAGTCGGGCGGGCTGGTCCAATGGACCAACTGCGCAACCAGCCGCGCCAGCCAGCCCGACGGCGCCAGCAAGAAAAACAGCCCCACCGCAAACGCCGCATGGGGCAGCGCCAACAGCAGGGGCAGGCGACGCTGCAGCGTGAGCCAAAGCGTGCCGGGGTAATGCCAACTGGCCAGCAGCATGGCCATGATCAACGCCAGGGCGCTGCCCAAAAGCGAAGACACCAGGGTGGCGCGCAAGGCTTGCGGCCATTGGGCGTCCGCCCACAAGTCAAGCCAGACTGGGGCACCCAGGGCCGGTGCCAGCGCCCAGAACAGTCCGGGCAGCAGCGGGCCGAAGATCAGGGCCACCGGCGCAAACGCCAGCCACCGTCCCCGATTCAACGTGAGCCGTAGCGCTTCAGCCACTCGGTCTCCAGCGCCTCGACCCAGCTGGCGTGCGGCTCGGCCAGCGTCGGCACCGCTTCTACCAGTGCGCCGGACGGTCGCGCGCGCATGGCGGCTTGCAGCGGTGCCGGGATTTTGGCCAGGTCGAGCACAGAGCCGTCACCCCAGACGCTGCTATCGGCCTTGCGCGCCTGCGCCTCGGCAGACAGGAGGAAATTGGCCAGCACCTGCGCGCCCGCCCGGGCCTTGGCGTTGACCGGGATCGCGACAAAATGCACATTGCCGATAGTGCCGCCACGCCAGCCAAAACTGTAGGCGCTGGGCGGCAACTGCTTGCTGGCAATCAGGTTGGCCGCCTCGTTGGGGTTGAAGGTAAGGGAGAGCTTGAGTTCGCCGTCGGCCAGCATGCGGTGCATCTCGGCGGCGCTGGCCGGAAAGGTCTTGCCGTTGCGCCACAGGTGGGCGTGCAACTGGTCCAGGTAGGCCCACAGCGGCTGCGTGGCGCTGGCAAAGGCTTCGCGGTTCACCGGCTGCTGCAACGCCGCGCGCTGGGGCGTGAGCTCCAGCAGCAGCTGCTTGACGAAGGTCGTGCCATGGAAATCGGGTGGTTTCGGGTAGCTGACCCGGCCCGCGTTGGATTGGGCAAAGGTCAGCAGTTCGGTTGCCGAACGCGGTGGCACCGGCGTTTTGGCACGGTCGGCAATAAAGGTCAACTGGGCCGTTCCCCAAGGCGCCTCAAAGCCCTGGGTGGGCACAGAAAAGTCGCTGCGCACCGGTTTGTTCAGGTCCACCAGACCCCAGTTGGGCAGTCTCTCGGCCCAGGGGCCGAACAACAGATTGGCTTGCTTGAGGTTGCGAAAATTTTCGCCATTCACCCACATCAGATCCACAGAACCATCGGTTTTGCGACCCGCTGCCAGCTCGGTCTGCACGCGCTTGACGACCTCAGCGGTGTCGGTGACCTTGACGTGTTTGACCTCGACCCCGTAGCGCGCCTTGACCTCCCTGGCGGCCCAGGCAATATAGGCGTTGATGGCCTCACCACCACCCCAGGCATTGAAATACACGGTCTGACCACTGGCCTCGTTTTCTGTTTTGGCCCAGTCGGCCTGCGCCAGGGTGGGTAGCGCCAGGCTGAATATGAGCGCGGCGAGGGATGACAGCTTCATGCAAAAAGACTCCGTTGGGGTTGACTGCAAATATAGCAGTCGCGCGGAGGTCTGAAATTCTTACAGCCTGACAGACACTTTGCCGTTGAGCCCACCCTGTCCCTTGGAATATTCCAGCTAACGGCTTCACATCAGGTCGTCATTGGGGTCCGTGGGCAGCAGTTGCAGTCGGTTGGCCAGGCTGGTGCGGGTTTCGCGCCGTTCGAGCAGCTTGGCCTGGGCGGCTTCAGGCAGATCGGTAAACTGGATCACGCCGCGGTTGATCAACACGTCGATCAGGTCTTCGAGCACACGCACCAGGCTGGTGTCGGACTGGCTCAGTGCGTTGACCTTGTCAGGCAGGCTCATGGCTTGGAATCCTCCGTGGGCTTGGGCGCGGGCTCGGGGAAGGCCGACAGGCGCAGCACCAGTTGCAGCCGGTCACGCACCCCGAGTTTTTCAAAAATGGCGCCCAGATGCGCCTTGACGGTGCGCTCAGAAATAAACATCTTGTCTGCCACTTCCTTGTTGGAGCGGCCGACTGACACCTCGCGCGCTACCTGGGCCTCGCGCGCAGACAGGCTGGTCCAGGCGTTGGGGGCTGGTGCGAGGACCGGTGCGGCATTTTCAGCGGCCTGCGTGTTGACGGTTGCCGAACGGGCGGCAAGAGCGGCATTGGTCGAGCCCACCAGGCGCTGCAGCAGGTCGGGACCGACCCACAAGCCGCCGTGTTCAATGACCAGCGCCACCTCTTGCAGCAGCGCGGGCACACCATAGGCATGGGTGTAGCCGCGCGCACCGTCATTGAGGGCGCGCAGACCCTCAATGGGGTCGGGCGCACCCGAGAGCAGCACCACGCGGGCATCGGGTTTGGCCTGCAAAATCTGGCGCAAGTGCAGCGGCCACTGGGCGTCTGCGCTGCTCATCCAGAGCAGGTTCTGCGCGGCAGGCAAGGCGGGCAAACGCGCCAGCAAGGCGTCGGCATTGATCTGGGCGATGTCTGCAAACGCCTCGCGCAGGCGCACGGGCAAGACAGAAGCCGGACTGGCAAGAAAGAAGTGTTGTGTACTCATCGTTCGGTCATCGCATTGGATTTGGCGCGCAGCACGGGTTTAAGCAAATAGGAGAGCACCGTCTTTTTACCGGTCTTGATATCCACCTGTGCCACCATGCCGGGGATGATAGGCAGGTTGGGGCCCAGGCTGGGCTTGAGGGTGCGCACGCGGACATGGTAGAACGCGTTGCCTTTTTGATCCAGCACCGAGTCGGCGCCAATCAGGAATACTTCGGCCTCCAGACCGCCATAGGTGGCGAAGTCGTAGGCGCTGAACTTGACCATGGCCGACTGGCCGGGTCGCAAAAAGCCGATGTCCTTGGGGGTAATTTGCACCTCAAGAATCAGCGTGTCGTCGAGCGGCACCACCTCCACCACTTCCTTGCCGGGCTGCACCACCGCGCCAATGGTGTTGACCAGCAGGCGCTTGACCGTGCCGCGCACCGGCGACTTGATGTCCGCCTGCTTGACCTTGTCCTGCAACGCCACGCCGCCCTGCGACAGGCTGGCGAGCCGGCTCATGGTCTCGGAGAGCTCGGCACTCATCTGGTTGCGACTGGTGAGCTGCACCTCGTTGATCTTGCTGTTGGCTTCCTGGATGGAGGATTGCACCCGTGCAATTTGCGCTGTGGCCTGTTCACGGTCGCCGCGCAGGCGGGCAAGTTGCTGGTCGAGCCGCATCATCTCGACCTCGGACACGGCGCCAGTGGCCACCATGGGGCGCGTGGCATTGATTTCCCGGGTCATCAGCGCAAGGCTGCGCTCAGCCTGGTCGCGCCGCGCCCGCACTTCGTTCAACTCCTGCTGACGCTGCGCCAGCTGGCTTTGGTAAATGGCGGTCTGGGCGCTGATTTCGGCGCGGCGTGACTCGTACAGGCGCTGCTCCTGCGCCACCACATCGGGCGCATCGCGCACCAGCTCTGGCGGCGGGTTGAACGGGGTGCCGCGCGTGAGCGCCTCCAGCCGCAGCGCCTTGGCCTGCAAGGCGGTCTGGCTGGCCTGGCTCTCCATCAGGTTGGAAACAAATCGGGTCGGGTCCACCCGCAGCAGCAGTTGTCCCGCCTCCACAATTTGCCCCTCTTTCACCAGCAAGGCCTCGACCACGCCGCCGTCCACGCTCTGGATGATCTGCACCTGGCTGGTGGGCACCACCCGGGCCTCGCCACGGGTAACTTCCTCGATCTCGGCAAAAGCCGCCCACACCAGCAGCAGCAGCAGGGCCGCAGCGGCCAGGCGCAGCAGGCTGCGGGCGCGCAACGGCTCCTGCTGTAGCCGTGCCCAATCGGCATCACCGGCCCAGTCGAGGTGCTCTGGTTCTTCAATTGGCGTGAGCCGTTTGACCAAGGGGCCGAAAATGACCTCGCTTGCCTTGACAACGTGCTTGACCAAGGCACCGGCACCTTCAAAGGCATTTTTTTTGGACAAAGCCATCAGGCAGCCTTTCCGATACGACCCTGGCTCAGCGCCGTGACCACTTGTTCTTTGGGACCGTCGGCCACGATGCGACCACCGTCCATGACGATGACGCGGTTGGCAAGATCAAGCAATGACTTGCGATGGCTGATCAAAATGACCGTTTTGTCTTTCGAAATCTCACTGAGACGGCGTTTGATGTCGTCTTCACTGGAAAAGTCCATCGATGAGGTGGGTTCATCCAGCAGCATGATGGGCGGGTCGTTGATGACAGCGCGGGCAATCGCCACGCCCTGGCGCTGCCCACCCGACAATGAATCGCCGCGTTCGCCTACCAACATGTCGAAGCCTTTCGGATGCTGATTGACCAGGCTCAGGATGCCGCCAATTTCAGCTGCTTTAACGATCGCAGCGTCGTCAGCCAGCGGCGCACCCAGGGTGATGTTTTCGCGCAAGCTGCCATAGAACAGCATGACGTCCTGCTGCACGTAACCAATCTGGCGCCGCAGTTCAGCGGGGTCGAGCTGGCGCAGGTCGATGCCATCGACCAGCACCGCGCCTTCGGTGGGCCGGTACAAGCCCAGGACAAGTTTTTCAAGTGTGGTCTTGCCTGAGCCGATGCGCCCCAGAATGGCCACCTTTTCGCCGGGCTTGATGCTGAAAGAGATGTTGCGGAGCGATGGCGCGCTTTGACCTGGGTAGGTGAAGCTGACATCGCGGAATTCGATCGCGCCCTTGAGGCGGCCTCGACTGATGAAAGTTGTGTCGGCCGGGCGCTCCACCTCACGCGCCATCATTTCGTCAAGAGACATTAGTGCGGTCGCGGCGGTGTGGTACTGCACCAATAAACCTGCCACCTGCCCGACCGGTGCCATGGCGCGCGAAGCCAGCATGGTGCAGGCGATCAGGCCACCCAAGGTCAGTGATCGCTCGGAGATCAGGTAAACACCAATGACAATGATGGACAGGTTAATGAACTGCTGCACAAAGGCAGAAGTGTTAGTGGCTGTGCAGGAAAGCAAGCGCAATTGTGCGCCCACGCGGGCCAGCAGGGCCGCGCTTTTTTCCCATTTGCGCTGGATCGGCGCCTCTGCCCCAAGCGCCTTGAGGGTCTCAAAACCAACCAGGCCTTCAATGAGCGTGGCGTTGCGCTGCGCGCTGGCACGGTAGATAGTCTCTGCCAGTTCATGCATTCTTCCCTGTACGGCCAACGCGTACAACACCATGACAACCGCCCCAATGCAAAGGGGAATGAGCATGAACCAGGATATCCAGCCAATCACCACCATAAAAATCAAGGCAAAAGGCAAGTCGATAAAAGCCACCACTGTGGCCGATCCTATAAAGTCACGCACTGACTCAAAAGCACGCATATTTGAAGCAAAGGACCCTGCCGAAACCGGGCGCTGCTCCATGCGCATGCCCAGGACGCGCTCCATGATGAAGGCAGATAGTTTGACATCGACCCGGCTGCTGGCCAGGTCGACAAATCTTCCGCGCATGGTGCGCAACACCAGGTCGCTGACCAACATGATCACCAAACCCAAAGCCAGCACCCACAAGGTTTCAACCGCGTGGTTCGGCACCACGCGGTTGTAAACGTTCATGACAAACAACGGCATACCCAAGGCAAACAGATTGGCGAGTAATGCCGCCAGCAGCACATCGCGGTACAGCGGCATGCTCTCGGCAACGACGCCCCAGAACCAGTGCTCGTGGCGGCCAGCGCGCACCTGGGGCGTGCGCGCGTCATAACGCTGGGTGGGGCGGGCATAGATCACGGTGCCGGTGTAGTCGGCCTCCAGCGAGGCCAGCGGCACGGAAACCGTGGATTCATTCAACTCGGGGTAGATCACCTGGACCTGGTCGCGCTGCGCAGTGAAGCCCAGCACCACGCAAGCCCGACCGTCCCGCAGCAGCGCCACGGCAGGCAACAGCGCGTCATTGAGCTTGGCCAGCGGCGCATTGACCAGCTGGCTGCTCAAATGCGCCCGCAGTGCAGCACGGGCAAACAGGCTGGGTGTGAGGCGGTCATGCTCGGCCGGAAGGCCAGCCATCAAGGCGTCGCGGGTAACTGCCTGGCCATGGGTGCGGGCGATGATTTGCAGACACGCCAGCAAATCATCAGCAACCGTTTGCGCGACCTCTGCCACGCCTGATACGACCGGATTCGGCATGAATAGCCCTATGTTTCGATGACTGTTTGAGGGCTCAGTGTATCAAAACATGCTGCATGAACGTACTTGCTTTGGACGCCATTCAACAAAAAACCCGACGGTTTGAAGGTCGGGTTTTGCAGGATTCCGCAAGGGTTTTCCGTTCGATCCCGCTTATTTCTTTTGGCGGTACTTGCGCAAGGCCGCAATCTGGGCAGCCATGACCGTCAGCTCAGACGTCGCGCGGGCCAGGTCAAGGTCGGTCTTGGCGTTCTTGACGGCTTCTTCTGCGGCCAGCTTGGCTTCGTTGGCTTTTTCATCGTCGAGGTCTTTGCCACGAATCGCGGTGTCGGACAGCACGGTGACGCAGTCGGGCTGCACTTCGAGGATGCCACCGGCCACAAACACAAACTCTTCGCCACCGTCAGCCAGCTGGATGCGCACCGAACCCGCCTTGATGCGGGTGATCAGCGGCGTGTGGCGCGGGTAAATGCCCAACTCGCCAGCTTCACCTGGCAGGGCAACAAAACGCGCCTCACCCGAGAAGATGGACTCTTCGGCACTCACCACATCAACGTGAATAGTGTTCATTTTTTTCCTAGTCAGTTGGGGACAGCGCTAAAGACCTGCCCCGCAAGGTGATCACATTTTCTTGGCTTTTTCAAACGCTTCATCAATGGTGCCGACCATGTAGAAGGCCTGCTCCGGCAGGTGATCACACTCGCCAGCCACAATCATCTTGAAGCCACGTATGGTTTCAGCCAAGCTGACGTATTTGCCGGGTGATCCGGTGAACACTTCAGCAACGTGGAAAGGTTGCGACAGGAAACGCTGGATCTTGCGAGCGCGCGCCACGGTGAGCTTGTCCTCAGGGGCCAACTCGTCCATGCCCAAAATGGCAATGATGTCGCGCAGCTCTTTGTAGCGCTGCAGCGTACCCTGCACGGCGCGAGCGGTCTCATAATGGTCCAAGCCAACCACGTTGGGGTCGAGCTGGCGGCTGGTGGAGTCCAGCGGGTCCACAGCGGGGTAAATACCGAGCGAGGCGATGTCGCGGCTCAACACCACGGTGGAATCCAGGTGGGCGAAGGTGGTGGCGGGCGACGGGTCGGTCAAGTCGTCGGCTGGCACGTAAACGGCCTGGATCGATGTAATCGAACCCACTTTGGTGGAGGTAATGCGCTCTTGCAGGCGGCCCATTTCTTCGGCCAGGGTGGGCTGGTAACCCACCGCAGAAGGCATACGACCCAGCAAAGCGGACACTTCAGTTCCGGCCAGCGTGAAGCGATAGATATTGTCCACGAAGAACAGCACGTCCTTGCCTTCGTCACGGAACGACTCGGCAATGGTCAGGCCGGTCAGGGCCACGCGCAGACGGTTGCCCGGGGGCTCGTTCATCTGGCCATAAACCATGGACACTTTGGATTCTTCGAGCTTCTCCAGATTCACCACGCCGGAATCGGCCATCTCGTGGTAGAAGTCATTGCCTTCACGGGTACGCTCACCCACGCCGGCAAACACCGACAAGCCGCTGTGCGCCTTGGCGATGTTGTTGATGAGTTCCATCATGTTCACGGTCTTGCCCACACCGGCGCCGCCGAACAGACCGACCTTGCCGCCCTTGGCGAACGGACACACCAGGTCAATCACCTTGATGCCGGTTTCCAGCAGTTCCTGCGAGGGGCTGAGTTCGTCGTAGGTGGGTGCCTTGCGGTGGATGGAAGCCATCTGGGTGGTGTTGACCGGACCGCGCTCGTCAATGGGCGCGCCGAGCACGTCCATGATACGGCCAAGGGTGGCGGTACCGACCGGCACCATGATGGAACTGCCGGTGTTGGACACCATCAGGCCACGGCGCAAGCCGTCGCTGGAGCCCAGCGCAATGGTACGGACAATGCCGTCGCCGAGCTGCTGCTGGACTTCCAGCGTGAGGGTGGAGCCTTCGAGCTTGAGCGCGTCGTAAATGTGCGGCATGTGCTCGCGCGGAAATTCCACGTCAACCACAGCGCCAATGCACTGAACAATCTTGCCTTGAACGCCGGCGTTCGTATTTGTGTTTTCCTGAGCCATTTGGTTCTGCTCCAATAAATTTGAATCTTGCTGCTAACTGAGGCTTAGCCGCTGATGGCGGCCGCACCGGAGACGATTTCTGACAACTCTTTGGTAATCGCAGCCTGGCGGGTCTTGTTATAGACCAGCTTGAGCTCGCCAATCACGTTGCCGGCGTTGTCGGTGGCCGCCTTCATGGCGACCATGCGCGCGGCGTGCTCGGAGGCCATGTTTTCGGCCACGGCCTGGAACACCAGCGCCTCGACATAACGCACCAGCAGGTCGTCGATCACGGTCTGCGCGTCGGGCTCGTAGATGTAATCCCATCCATGCTTTTCGCCAGTGACGGCCTCGCTGGCACGGGCTTCGGCCTGCATCTGCACCGCCGACAAGGGCAGCAACTGCTCCATCACCACTTCTTGCTTCATCGTGTTGATGAAACGCGTGTAAGACAGGTAAACCGCGTTGACTTCGCCCCTGGCGTAGGCATCAAGCAGGACCTTGACCGGGCCGATGAGACGGTCCAGGTGCGGCCGGTCGCCCAGTTGGGTAACGTGGGCCACCACCTTGGCGCCAATGCGGTTCAGAAAACCCAGCCCCTTGTTGCCGATGGCGACCGCTTGCGTGGTCATGCCGTTGCTTTGCGTGTCGCGCAATTGGTGCGTGACGCTGCGCAGCACATTGGTGTTGAGACCGCCGCACAAGCCCTTGTCGGTGGTGACCACAATCATGCCCACCACCTTGGCGTCGTTGCGCTTCATGAAGGCGTGCACGTACTCCGGGTTGGATTGACCCATGTGCGCCGCAATGTTGCGCACCTTTTCGGAATAAGGCCGGGCAGCGCGCATGCGCTCCTGGGCTTTACGCATTTTGGAGACGGAAATCATCTCCATGGCTTTGGTGATCTTCTTCGTGCTTTCGAAGTTCTTGATCTTGCCGCGTATTTCCTTGCCAGTTGCCATA
>NZ_JAQTWL010000001.1 GCF_028689295.1 Rhodoferax sp. | reverse complement strand
TAGCTCAGTTGGTAGAGCGCCGGACTGTTAATCCGTAGGTCCCTGGTTCGAGCCCAGGTCGAGGAGCCAATATACGCTAGTGAATGAAGCCCTTACGAGAAATCGTTGGGGCTTTTTTACGTCCAGGTCTGGTCATTGCGTGCCGTTTGGGTTCTGCATTGGTTCGGTTGGTGGGCATCGGGGGGTATGGCGGGAGGCACTTTGGTCACCAACTGTTTCGTTGCCTGCATAATTCCTGCATTCGTCACAATGCCAACCCATGCCTTCATCCAAGTTCACCTATGTGGTATTTACTTGGGCCGCGCAACGGCAGGTCGGGCTAGTTACGGTCGCGGCCTGGTTCGATCAAGGCGACCATCGCCCTCGACCCGGCAGTGTCTTCCGAAGCGGGGCGGATTTATGTGAACCAGTCCCCATGTCGGGCCTTGGTAATTGACGCAGGAGAATGATTGTGAAAGATCTGGTTTGGGACAACGTACTGAGTGTCGGCGTCGATGAGATCGATGAAGATCATCGCAAGCTGATCCATATCTTCAACATTCTCAACCATGCCCTCACGGATGGGGAATCCAAAGAATATCTTGCGGCGACATTGGAAGAGTTGATCAACTGTACGGTCTGGCATTTCAGTCACGAGGAGCGGTTGATGCTGAAGTATCGTTATCAGGAATATGAAGAGCACAAAGCCGAGCACCAGGAATTGATTCAAAGCACCAGGGAACTGCAGCAGGAGATAGTTGGGTCGGGCAAGCCCTTCGCGGATGAACATATCCAATTTCTGGAGCGTTGGTTAACCGTGCATATCCTCACCGCAGATGGGCGATTGGGCTCTTATCTTTCTCATGTGATGTAGGCGTTTTCTTGGACGTACTCGGGGTACCGGCGATTTAGTAGCCGCTGCGATGTACTGCTTTGGGAAGATTGCGTCCACACAGCTAAACCATGAACGTCGAATCAATCCCCAAGTTCACCCGCCCTGCTGCCAAACTATGGGCCAAAGTGCCAGTCGACGCCAAGAAGCTACTGCTGTCCAACGTCTGGTGCGTCCACTGCAGCCATGAGGTGACCATTACTGACTTTACCGGGACAGTCATGGGAGGGGACTTGGCGCTGCAGGGGTTGTGCTCTGACTGCCGTAGTGATGTGGCTAGGGTCATTGAGATGGGGTGAATGACGACAAGGTGGGCAAATCTGGCTGAATTTTGTGAGGCAACTTCAGACCCACACGAGTCAGTCAACCTCCGAAAGTGTCTCCTGCGAATCGGACATTGACACCAGTTGGCAACTCTTCAATCGGCAATCTGGCGATGATTTCGTGCGAGGGCGCGCTCGCCGTTGACCAACCGGGGCGTAGTGGGATGCGCTCCGCTATCGTCACCGACTACTTGACCTTGGCCTTATACATATAGCCAGTCTCCGATCTATCTTTTGACTTAAGTGGGTAGGTCGCATCATCAGGATCAAACGAAAGGACGATATTGCGCTCTCTACAACCGGAGAATCTGACGGTGTCCGCAGCAATCGTTACGTTGCGCTCACAACGCATAAGACCGCTGGTGTTTATACCCGTCGCGATGACATTGAGCTTCGCTACGATGTCTTTCCCGCTATCCACAAATATGGCTTCGGTTGCCCCGCTGTTGCGTGTATCGGGATTGCTCCATTCAATAACCCACCCATTGGCAGGCTTAAGCAATAAAGCCTTCAGGTCTTGAGCATTCGCTGATAGAGAACACGTGGCCGTGAGAACTATTCCGGCAATGGCTAATGCGAGTTTCTTGTTCATAGCAGTTTTCCTCGTGGCATTTGGTTGACCAGCCCTGTGCAGGGTGCGGTATCAGCATAGGTGACTCGCAGATACCCCTGATTGATAAAGCGCAAGTGAAGGCATAAATATGAGAACAATGGACGACCCCGCCAATCGCGGTGGTCGCTGGGCCATGACGAGCGGGTGCTGATTTGCAGCCCAACCCAAGGAATTGGTTTGCCCAGCAGCGGGCACTGGTGACCGACAGGTCACGCTGCACTGCCGAATTACGCAGCGATCCATTGCAGACTTTCAACTTGATCAGTGCGCTTTGTCAAATCTAGTGGTTAAAGGCACAGGATCCTGGTCCGCCAGCATTTGGACATCCTCCACATGGGCTTGGCATAGGCGGTGCAGCACGCTCTGATGAGTTGGTAGTGGCGAACACCGATAACAATTTTTCCAGCTTATTTGAGTGGCAGCTTGGGCATTCCGGGGTCGTGTCGGAACGCACCAGTGCTTCGAATTCGGTTCCACAGTCACCACAGACATATTCGTAGATTGGCATCTTTACTCCAAGTCGTTGCCGAATTATCGATCTCCCACCACAGCGTCAGCAGACCATGGAAAGCTCTTCTCAGCTCATTCAAAACAGGCAATCAGAACCGTGAACTGCATGGCATCGTCTGCAATTGAACTGGCTTTCCGTGCAGCAGTCTGAGGCCTTTCACTGTATTTAACGCCCTGTGCTTCCAAGAAGTTCTGTGCGACAGAGGATTTGATCGCGAAATTGATGTTCTGAGGAATGTCCCCAGTTATCTTCAGTGATCGCATAGCGTCAAGTTTGCTTTGAACAACCCCTACGACTAGACCCGATTCGTCAAGGACAGCGCCTCCACTATTACCTGGTTGCACCGGGGCTGAGACCTGATATTTACTAGGATCATTGGCAAGGCCAGCGAGTGCTGAAATTGAGCCCGTTTGTTAGTGCCGATCGCCGACTGAGCCACCGCGCCGACATTTCGTTGAGCCGCGCGTCGAGCCCAAGTCCTCAACGCTGGCGCTGTCTCCCGTCGGAAAGTCTTGGCTCACCGCCGCGTCGGCATACCAAGTGAAACTGGCTCAATCCGAGGTCGGTACCAACAGGGTGCCAACAAAACGGTTTTTTGATTCGCACATAGACATTCAAAATATATTGACATGAATTCTACAATAATGTAGACTTCAGTTCATGACTAAATGGCTGTCGCTCATCACAACTCTGCCCACCGAGAACGCCACCTTGCGCCAACGCACTTGGCGCGCCCTCAAAGCATCCGGTGCCGCCGTGCTGAGGGACGGGGTTTACCTAATGCCAGAGCGCGAAAGCTGCCGTGTCACCCTGGAGGGCCTAGCCTTTGAAGTACGCGATGGCGGCGGCAGCGCTCATGTATTGCGTGTGGAGGAACCCGAAGGAGCCAACTTCGCAGCGCTGTTTGATCGCAGCAGTGACTTCGCCGCATTGTTGTCCGAGGTCGATCAGGTCAAACAGCAGCTGACAACAGATACCGTGCAAGACGTATTGCGAAAGACACGCAAGCTGCGCAAATCCTTTGCCAATCTTGTCCCAACGGACTTCTTTCCCGCAGAGGCCCAGCGACAAGTCGATAACGCCTTGCGTGAACTGGAGTTGACCTGTGCGTGCGCCCTGTCGCCAGATGAACCCCATGCCCAGGACGGGCGCATTGCGCGTCTTCACATGACAGACTATCAATGCCGTCTCTGGGCCACGCGGCAACGCCCATGGGTTGATCGATTGGCCAGTGCGTGGTTGATTCGGCAGTTTATTGACCCGCAAGCGCGCCTGCTGTGGCTGGCCAGCCCCGCAGACTGCCCGCCAGACGCCATCGGATTCGACTTTGACGGTGCAACATTCAGCCACATGGGTAGCCGGGTCACCTTTGAAGTGCTGGCGGCGAGCTTCGGACTTGATCAACCCGCAATCGCTCGCCTTGGCCTGCTGGTGCACTACCTCGATGTGGGTGGCGTGCAGCCCCCGGAAGCAGCAGGCATTGAGAGCGTATTGAATGGCATGCGCGAAAGCATCTCGAACGATGACCAACTGTTGATGGCCGCCTCAGTTGTGTTCGACGGACTGTTGATCAGCTTGGGGCAGGCAAGTCAATGAAGACGAACCAACCCGTGACGCATGAGGCCGTGCCATCGGCGTCCCCACCCCAGCCGGTGAGCTTCTGGCAGGCATTTGCGTTCTGGCTCAAGCTGGGTTTCATCAGTTTCGGTGGGCCAGCCGGGCAAATTTCGATCATGCACCAGGAACTGGTGGAAAACCGGCGTTGGATTTCTGAACAGCGTTTCCTTCATGCACTGAACTATTGCATGATGCTCCCCGGCCCGGAAGCACAGCAGTTGGCCACCTATATCGGCTGGCTGATGCACCGGACCTGGGGTGGCATCGTGGCCGGCGCATTGTTTGTTCTTCCTTCACTCTTGATACTGATCGTGCTGTCGTGGGTGTACATCGCCTTCGGTGAAATGCCGCTGGTTGCGGGCTTGTTCTATGGCATCAAGCCGGCTGTGACGGCCATCGTGATTCAGGCGGCACACCGCATTGGCTCCCGCGCGCTCAGGAACAACTGGTTGTGGGGAATTGCAGCGGCCTCTTTCGTCGCCATTTTTGTCGCCAACATCCCATTTCCAGCCATCGTTGCGGCGGCTGCCTTGGTAGGTTATGTCGGCGGTCGGATCGCACCCGACAAGTTCAAGTCCGGGGGCGGACATGGCAAGGCCGACAAGTCCTTTGGCCCAGCGCTCATCGACGATCACACACCCACGCCGGAACATGCCAAATTTCATTGGCTTCGACTATCACAAGTGATCGGGATGGGTGCCTTGCTTTGGCTCGTGCCAATGGGATTGCTGACCACAAGCTACGGCTGGGGCCACCCGCTGACACAGATGGGTTGGTTCTTCACCAAAGCCGCGTTGCTGACGTTTGGCGGTGCATATGCTGTGCTGCCCTATGTGTACCAGGGAGCGGTGAGTCATTATGGATGGCTCACAGCGACACAAATGATTGATGGCCTTGCCCTGGGGGAAACAACACCGGGGCCACTCATCATGGTGGTGGCTTTTGTCGGCTTCGTGGGTGGTTATGTCAAGGCCTTGTTCGGCCCGGATGCCCTGTTTCTGGCGGGGGCCGTGGCGGCCAGTTTGGTGACGTGGTTCACCTTTTTACCCTCGTTTTTGTTCATCCTGGCGGGCGGCCCTTTGGTGGAAAGCACCCACGGTGACCTCAAGTTCACCGCACCGTTGACAGCCATCACCGCGGCCGTGGGGGGCGTGATTCTGAATCTGGCCCTTTTCTTTGCCTACCACGTCTTATGGCCCAAGGGGTTTGGCGGGAGTTTTGATTGGGTCTCCGCACTGATCGCACTGGGTGCCGGCGTCGCCTTGTTTCGCTTCAAGCGCAATGTGATCCATGTCATCGCCGCCAGTGCGGTGGCGGGCTTGCTCACACGACTTTTTTAACCTGTGCTGGAGAACACCATGAAGGCTATTTCAGTTGCCACCTTGTCCGGCTGCCTGATGGAGCCCAAGCAGCCAGTTCTCATCGATGTCCGCAGAGAAAGTGCACGCCAAGCCTCTGGCATGACCATCGCCAAATCAATTTGGCGCGACCCCGCACAATGGCTGAACTGGAAAGACGAAGTGGCCGCCTTGTCAGAGCCGGTGGTGTTTTTTTGTGTTCACGGACACGAAATCAGCCAAGGCCTCACCGCTGCTTTGCGTGCCATGGGCAAGGATGCAAGGTATTTGGAAGGTGGTTTTTCTGAATGGCAAACGGTCGGCCTGCCTATGGTAGAAATCGCAAGCGTCAGCAGCACAAAATGGGTCACACGCGAGCGCCCAAAAATTGATCGCATTGCATGCCCGTGGCTGGTGGCCCGGTTCATCGACCCACAGGCCGAATTCCTCTATGTGCCGGCCATCGATGTACCCCGAGTGGCGCACGAAACCGGCGCAATTCCCTATGACATTCCCGATGTTGAACTCTCCCACATTGGCGAGCTGTGCAGTTTCGATGCGTTCCTGGACAAGTATGGTCTGCATGATCCAGCACTCCAACAGCTTGCTTTGATCGTGCGCGGCGCAGACACCTCCCGACTCGACCTCACCCCACAGTCAGCGGGGCTGTATGCGCTGTCACTCGGCCTGTCACAAATCTTTGCCAATGATCATGAAATGCTTCGACATGGCAAGGTCATGTATGACGCTCTCTATGCATGGTGCCGGGACTGTCAAAGCGAAACCCACAAATGGCCCCCCAAAGATGTAGCGGCCTAGAAGAAATCAGTTTTAACTGCTGAATCCGTTGCGTTGGAGCGAGTGGTCGAACTTTCTAAGCCCCCGTGTTAGTGCCGATCGCCGACTGAGCCACCGCGCCGACATTTCGTTGAGCCGCGCGTCGAGCCCAAGTCCTCAACGCTGGCGCTGTCTCCCGTCGGAAAGTCTTGGCTCACCGCCGCGTCGGCATACCAAGTGAAACTGGCTCAATCCGAGGTCGGTACCAACAGGCGGGCTCAGACGGCCAGTCGCCGCCAAGCCCAGCCTGAACCCGCATAGCCGCTTCCACACGTTCAGGGTTGATCGGGTCTTTGAGAAAGTGGAGGTGACCATTGAACTTCCCGGAAGCTGGCATTGGTGGGTGGCTTTGGGCCACTGATCGAAGCCGCGAATTAAAGCGAGGAAATTTCGCTTGACCGGGACGCTTCAGGTCAGCTTGGTTGAACCCGAGGCCATGGAAATTCTTCCTTCAAAATATGCCCGGCGATGACGTCGACTGCCAGGAATGACACGAGTGTGCGATGGTCCAGTTCGCCCCTTTGGTGTTGCTGAAAGAGTGTCGTTGCCTTGTCCATGAGCGTTTGATGTTGCGCTTGATGCTCAACCAGGTGGGGGTCTTTCACCTCTGCCAGAATGAACTCCTCGGTGGAAAAATGTTGGCTCATGTGCTCAATCGTTTTCCTTAGAAGGGTGCCAGCAGATGGATTGGGTTGGTTTTCAAGAATGGCCTCTATGGTCTCATTGGCAAGGCCAAACAAGCGGCGGTGTTGCCCATCAATCAAATCGTGACCGCATTCGTACCTTTTGCTCCAGGACATCTGGATCAGACCTCCTGGTGGTAGGTTTTGTGAATGCAGTACAGATTCATTGGCAAGGTGTTTCTCGTATTGAGTGAACTCTTTGCGGTACTTGTAGCGAAGTACCCATACCGCCGCACCGGCCAGTATCAGCATGCCACCGCTGACGGCCCCCATGGCGCCCGGAAGCATAACAAAAGTAAGTATCCCGGCAAAGCAGTAAACATAAGCCAAGGAGTTGTAGAGCCAAGCGGGATAAACCCGGTGCGTGTTCATCATCTGAGTGTCATCCGTTGCAGGTGGAGCGCTTGGAGCATTGTCCAGAAAGCGCAAAAAAAAGCAACCGTTTGTGGCGACGAAACTGCAAAGTCAAGGGTTTGACTGAAGCAAACCTTAAGATTGGGTGCCGCTCACGCTACATCAGCTTTTTACCGCCTGAATAGCTCAGCCTCAGTCTTCGCCCTTTGGGTTTCAATGAGAGCCGTTCAGTACAGCCAGCTTTCCGGATGCCCGGTGCAACTCCGGGCAGGAAAGCAGCCGACAATTGGATGACTGTAGGGCTTTTCCTTGATTTTTTCTGAGAATGTCATAACATACAAACATTAACCGATCAGGAGAATTAAGATGAGCGTGCACACCTGTTCAAGTCGTGAGTTCACCCGAGATGTTGGCGCAGCCAAACGGGCAGCAGCGCAAGGTCCTGTGTTCATCACCGACAGGGGGCGACCGGCGTTTGCTTTGCTCAAAATTCAAGACTATTACGAGCTCACGGGAAAGCAGGACGTATCACTTTTGGACTTGATGGATTCGATTCCGGGTGGCGAAGGCATAGAGTTCGAACCAAAGAAAGTACGGGTAGAAATAAGTGTCGCTGATCTGCTTTGAGGCCAGAATATATGTATGTTTTGGATACGAACGTCATCTCGGAGTTGCGTCACGGAAAACCGAATCAGTCTCTGGAAGTGCGTGCATGGGCTTCGGACAAGCCGGTCAGCCATTTGTTTATTTCCGCCATCAGCATACTGGAACTGGAAAAGGGGGTTTTGGCGCTGGAGCGCCGCATACCACCACAAGGCAGTGCATTGCGCGTCTGGCTGAATGGGGTAAAGGCAAACTTTGCAGATCGTATATTGCCATTCTCAGGAGCCACAGCCACGTTATGCGCGGCGATGCATGTGCCAGATCCGAAGTCTAAACGTGATGCCATGATTGCTGCCACGGCTTTGGAGCATGGTATGACGGTGGTAACACGCAACGTAGCGGACTTTGCAGGTACGGGCACGAAGCTGATCGATCCGTTCTTGGCTTAGCCAATTTGACACAACAACGATTCACTGCAGATGGTCGATGGCCTTTTGTGCCTCACCGGCGAGCTGTTCACTACAACCGGCGACGAGCGAACCCAACTCGATCAGTCAAACATTTCACTTAGATCAGCTTGTCGAGTTCCCCCCCGGTCAAGCCAAGCACCTGGGCATTGCGGACAGTAGTCAATTAACGGCTAGCGCACCGAGCTTCTGTAAGCCTGCCAGCTGGCATGCCCCAGCAGTGGCCCAACCAACGGGTCCACCATTGCGTGCGTGAGCAAAGTCAAACCTTACGCGCTAACATCGGGCACCATCTCAAATATCGAGGGTGCTATGACCTTTACCGAATCAATTCGCACATGCTTCTCAAAATATGCTGACTTCAAGGGCTGCGCGACAAAGTCCGAACTATGGTGGTGGGTGTTATTTGTTTTCATTACGACAATCGCGCTAGGCATCATCAGTGACAAGCTGTCAGCGGTCTTTTCAGTAGCCACGCTCTTACCCTACTTCGCAGTCGTCACAAGACGGCTCCACGACACAGATAGAAGCGGTTGGTTTCAACTTTGGGCCATCATTCCCGTTATTGGCTGGATACTGCTCATTTATTGGTGCGTGCAGGAAAGCAAAAGTCCAAATCGTTTTGCATAGCCGGTAACTCAAACCTCGGCTTGAGTTGCCGTAAGAGTGACAGCCATTCGACTGCAAAAATCACTATTCACTGTTGTTCTTCAACTGGTCGCGCCAAGTTGCTGCGTTCTTGAACGTCCAATCGGGTCCGTAGAAGGATCCTCTTGCGGTCCCCGAATCGCCAAAGAGCTGGGTGTATACCCATGCCCTCGTGTAGTATTGAACCGATGGGTTTCTTGCGAATCCGATGTGACCTTGATTGGTATTTTCTCCATACCAACCAGGCGCTTTTTTTTCGTCCTGATATCTGGCCTTTACAAGATGAGGCGGTATCGTGGTGTCGAGAGAACCTGCGATGTAGAAAGTGGGCACCAATAGGTCAGGTGAATTTGCAAGTTCCAAGGAAGGTGCGTAGAGAAGAAGGCTCGTTATTTTTGAATTCTTGATGGAGGCCAACACGGCTCCATTTCCACCCACAGAATGCCCGATGGCAAGCACCTTGGATGGAATGAGTTTTTGATAGTAGTCACTTTTACCTGTCTGGTTTTGCGCCATAAGCCAATTGACACCAGCACTGGCTTTGACGCCATCCCACTGATACGGATCTGTGCTGGCAATTACTATGACTCCATGTGACGCCAGGGACGTGAGCAAGGCTTCGTAATTCCTGGGATGTGAGCCTGACCCAACACAAAATACAGCGACGGGATGCGCGTTAGATCTCAGCGTCTGGGGACGATAGATGTAGTACGTGTTTTCGGGTCCCGTATCACCGATAACTATTGTTGCATAAGGTCCGGTCGCATCCTCCCAGACTGCTGCACAAGCAGGAACTGCGCACGTCATCAAGACTGCCATGATGAAGCGCAGCATCGTTCGGAAGTATTTCATTGCCCAGTTCCTTTCTGAAATAAAAAAGCGGCAACCGAATCATCACCTTGCCACTGATTTGCCATAGGCCATAACAGTCCGTGGCGGCGGTCGGTTATGAGGAGGATGCCCGCTTGTGCCGCCATCGATGCAGCCAGGCCAGGCCCAGTGCGACAAGCGCCACACCGGAAGCCGTGAGCAGCAGCACATATTGTTTTTGGATAAAGGCGCTACCGAGAAAAACCGTACCCAGCGCGTACGGAATTTCAGTGAGCATCAGCGCCCCCAAATAGACGCGAAACGGGTAGCCGAGAAGCCCGAAGAAGTAGCCCGAAACGTCTGACGGAACCGCCAGTTGCACCAGCACGGCGGTGACGAAGGAGCCTCCTTCGGGAATTCGGTTTTCGTAGCGGTCGATCATTCCACCGGACAACATGCGCTGCACGGCGGGGCGTTTCAGGCGGCGACCAATGGCGTAGGTGACGAGTCCACCCAGACACCAGCCGCTCCATAACATGAGGAAACAACCCGTCTCGCCCCAGGCTTGCACGCCAATGGGGACGAGCAGCACGCCGGAGAAGAACACCAGCATGGCCGAGAGAGCGGCCAGCCCCATGAAAATCAGGGCGCCCAGAACAGGGTGCTGGGCGATGACCGGTTCGGCCAGCGCAAGGCCGGCGACGATCTGGCGGTGAACGGTGTCGGACAAGGCCAGCAGCCCGGTGAGGAGCAGGACGGCGATCAAGATTCCAACGCGCCGCGAAATCTCGGTTGCCGAGCCCCAGCGCCCGGCCTTTGCCACAGCGGCGTCTTTGGTCAGGCCCTGAGGCTGCGGCGTAGGGGGAGCGGGCGGCGTGGGCATCAAGCGTTCGGGTTGTGATTCCGGCTTGAGTTTATCCTTTCAGGTGTCGGCCAAAATTTGATCCAACCAAGTGGAGACATCCTGAAGACGGGAATACCTTACCCGGTAGCTGGGGCATGTGCCGGCAAGATGCATGGCAAAAGAAAGGCCATGCTTGGGCAGGTTGCGGGCGTTCAACAAACTACCCATCAGATTTCTGGCGCAAGGCCCTTGGCTCAAGCTTTCAACTTCGCAAGGGCTCCCAGCCGCATAGGAGGGGAAAACGATGATGGAGGCGGACAGGTTTTTCACCGGGGACCGATCCCATGAAACAAGCGTGACGTCACTCGAAAGGACGGACCGCGCCAGTGCCGCACCCATCCAGTCAAAGCCAGCCACCAGCGCCCGACTGCCTGGTTTTATGTTGAGCGGACGGGTAAAGCCATCCAGGTCATCGCCCTCTCCAATCGATGTCAATTCATCAGACAAAAGACCGTAGCCTTGGCCTAGCAGCCAGGCTGTCAAGGTGGTTTTGCCCGAACCGGCGACAGCCGGAAACAAGAAACCGCGCCCATTTTTGGCCAGCACGGCTGCATGCAACATGGCTTGACGGGCTTCCTTGAATACAAGCAGGCGTTGTCCAAGTTGCATCAGCATGACCGGCAACTCGGCAACACTACTGGCAATCCCGGCAAGTTGCCCTTCGACCATCAGAAGAAAGTCGCCGGCACCTTCTTGCTGCACAACATCGATCGCTGCGCAGTTTTGATCGACTGAAGGGGACACATGATGTTGGAACACAGATGCTGCCATTTTTTCAACCAAATGGCTGTCAGTACGAATCAGAAGTTCATTGCCAGCGAACGCGACCCCCACGCGGTACTTCAAATCAAGGGCCACTTTCAACAATGCCCCGCGTCATGAAATCCGAGAGCGCCTCCAGAACTTGAGATTGAATCTCTGGCTCAGCGTCCGGGTAGGCTTCGATCAGCAGTTTGACAATCTCGGTGCCGGTTCGCGTACCGTCACATAGCCGCCAGACGAGGGCCGCGGTGTCGTTCAAATAAAGAGTTTTGTCGTCACCCGTGAGATAGATGAGAACTTCGTCGCCGATATCTTCTACCTCCAGTCCATCTTTGGGGCGCCAGCTGTTATCGAGTAGGTTCATCGTGCGTTCCTGCGGTTGAGTTGGTCAAGTCGGGCCTTTGAAAAAGCCCAGCGAATTTACGGGGCCGAGGTACAGGCGGCGCACCCCTTGCTGAAAGAAGTTGGCCGGGTGATGGTAAAACAAAATACGCATCATGCTGCGGGGTGTGCGCACCCCGTACACCAGCCTGGCCCACCACTCCGGCGGACACAAGGACTGGCGCATCAGGCGGCGCTTGTCGCGGCCACTTTGCAGGTGACTGAACCCCTGCCGGGGCCAGCCCTGGTAGTCGTCCCCGATGCAGGCAAGTTTGGACGGGGCATCAGGCTGCAGGCCAAGCCGTTCACACACGGTGCTGTTCAGGGGTGAGAACGCATGGATTGCCTCATAGGCATTCCAAATATCAGGGTAGTCGTGATGCAAACGCGGCCAATCGATGTCGTTCACCAGACGCTCGGCCATGCCAACCAGATCCGCCAGGTGGATATATCGCAATGGCTCGGCCAGCTTGCGCAGGCCAAGATACTGCATCCACAGCATTTGCACCGGATTGAGGGACTGCACGGTTTGCCCCAACACGGTATAGGCGTGCAACGGGCGCAGCAGATTGGCCATTGCCAGCTTGTCTTGCATCAGCAAGTTGAAAGCCGTCGTGTGCAATTCAACATTGACAGTGATGTCCTCCCGGGTGCGCTGGGCCAGCGGCAAGTGATGTTGCAGCAAGTCGTAGCGGCTGGTCGGCAGCGGGGCATGAAAACCCAGTTCCAGCAACAGGGCGTGCGCGATGTTTGCCTGCAGCGGGTTGACCAGAATATCGAGGTCTTCCATGGGTCTGAGCCCAGGCTCGGCATAGACGATGTGCGCCACCGCGCCACCCTTGATCACCACGGCCTCCACACCGGCATCCGCGAAGGTTTTGATGATTTCAGCCAAGGTCTCGGCCTGCACGGCAGCGACAGATTTTTGACGCGCATACATGGCGGCCATGGCCCGGCGAATCGGTTGCGGGTAGGCAAGGCCGTACGCCTTCAGATGCCAGTAAAACAGCGGGCCCACCTGTTGCCTGGCGGCCATCCTGGGCACCATGGCCCATTCGCTCACTTGCGCCATCTTGTCGGACAAAAGATGGGCCCGTTGCTCGCTGAGTTGGGGGGAACAAATCAGGCCGAACAGGCTGTAGTGATGGGCGGACATGCTGGCGTTCAGTGGTGTAGTCTTGATGCGGGAAGAATAGTCGAAAACCGCTGGCCTCTTCAGGAATACATGATGATTGGCATGGCTTGCACCGTTGCACAGCCCAGAGTGTGGGCGTGTCAAAATCCTGCTCGACACCCACGCTCTGGAACCTGCACCATGATCCCCCACATTATTCACCAGACCTGGAAAACCAAAGAAATCCCGCGACGCTTTGTGTATCTGCGCGACACCTGGTTAAAGCACCATCCCGGCTGGGAATATCGGCTCTGGAGCGATGCCGATAACCGTACTTTCCTGGCAGAACATTACCCGGCGTTTCTGTCCGTCTTCGATGCTTACCGTAACCCCATCTGCCGCGCCGACGCGATACGTTATTTTTTGCTGAAGCACTTTGGCGGGCTGTATGTCGATCTGGACTTTGAGTGCTTTGCACCCTTTGACGATATCCTGAAGACGCAGAGCGTTGTATTAGGTCTCGAGCCGGCATCGCATGTTCGCGAGCATCAGGTGTTGCACAAGGGCATGCAAAGAGTGGTCTGCAATGCGTTGATGGCCTCACCGCCCCAGCACCCGTTTTGGGATCATGTGATCGAGTGCATGGTGGAGGCGCGCGACCAGTCCGGCCCACTGGATGCCACCGGGCCTTTTATGCTGACCCGGGCGGTGGACAGCTACCAGGGAGCAGCCCGGGTAGAAGTGACAGCACCCGAGATGTTTTATCCGGCCGATGTGCACGATTGCTCCGAGGGGCGGTTGTTTCCTCTGGAGAACTGGCGCCAGGTGACCCATGGTGCGCTTGCCATGCACCACTGGGCTGGCACTTGGTGGCGGGATTCGCTCGAGGTGCCACCGCTTCCCAGCGCCGTGGCCGGCATGGCGGTTGTTGAAGGCGGCAGAGTTATTGCGGAGTCAACGCTGCATGCGCGGCACTGCCCGCCCCTGAGCAAATCATCGCCCCTGGTATCGTGCCTGATGGTCACCCGCAACCGGTCTGCCCTGGCTGTATGCGCCGTCAAGGGCTTTCTGGCGCAAAGCTATCCAGTGTGCGAGTTGGTGATCCTTGATGACGGCAGTGATCGGGAGCTTGAGCTATTTCTCCAGGCCCTGGCTGACCCGCGAATCCGTTACCTGCATTTGCCCGATGGGGATTCCTCACTGGGGGCCTTGCGCAACCAGGCCGTGGCGATGTCGCGTGGCAGCTACGTTTGCCAATGGGACGATGATGATCTGTATGACCCCGCACGTCTGGCCATGCAAATGACCGCCCTGCTGGCCACGCGGGCCGATGCCTGCTTTTTGAACCGCTGGGTGATCTGGTGGCCCAAACAACAACGCCTGGCAGAGTCCAACCAACGGGTGTGGGAGGGCTCCATGCTGTGCCTTAAATCCAAAATGGGGCTGTATCCAGCGCTTCGCCGTGGTGAAGATACTCCCGTAGTCGAAGCAATCGTGCAGTCCGGGCGAGTCGTTCTGCTGGATCAGTCCCGTCTTTATGTGTATGTGGTGCATGAAGGCAACACCTTCGAGTCGGAGCATTTCGAATCTCACTGGCAATCTGCCAGCCGCCAGTTTGCGGGCCTTGAATACATGCGCCTGATGCAGGAACTTGGCAAGGGACTGGACCTGAACGGTTACCTGTTGGCGCTTGACGCGCATGCGGCCAAACCAGCCGCAGACAGCGAGTCAAGGCAGCCTCCCGAAGCCCGGAGGCATGCAGCGCCCCCAGATAGCCGGGAGAGCAGCCCTGCAGAACCAGGCCTGGCAACACAAAAGACAGCTCCTGCGGTGCGGGCACCCGCCCAATTGGCGCCAACACCGCATGTTTTGATCCTGACCCCGATCAAAAATGCCGCCCGTTTTTTGCCTGGCTATTTTGACTTGGCCACCCGACTTGACTACCCACGTGACAAGCTGAGCCTGGCCTTCCTGGAAGGTGACAGCGACGATGGTACTTATGAGCACTTGCAGGAACTCGCCCACCGGCATCGCGGCGATTTTGCAAACCTTGACCTGTATCGTCATCACTTCAATTTGCGGATAGAGGGTGAGCGCTGGGCAGCGGAGAAGCAGTTTGCGCGCCGAAGCGTGATCTCCAAGTGCCGCAACAGGCTGTTCAAGCTGGCAGACCGCGGGCAGGAATGGGTTCTATGGATCGATGCGGATGTCATTGACTATCCCGCGGACAGTCTGTCGCAATTACTTGAGGCGCAAAAACCCATCGTCGTACCCAACTGCGTGCAAACGCCTGGCGGTCAAACCTTTGATCTCAACACCTTCAAGTTCAAGCCCGGCGCCAGGGGTATGGGATGGCGTTACCTGCTGGATGGCATCATTCAACCGCCGCGCGGCACTGGCAGGTTGTACCTGGATGAGCTTCGGGGCCAGAACTGTGTTGAGCTGGATAGTGTCGGGGGCACCATGTTGCTGGTCGATGCAGGCTTGCACCGCCAAAGCATTTTGTTTCCGGACTACAGCTACCGCGGCTATCTGGACACCGAGGGCTTCGCCATGCACGCGAGAGACCGGGGCATTGCATCATGGGGGCTGCCGAACCTGGAAATCATCCATGCATCGCAATAGAAAAATGCCAGGTTTCCTGTCGATGGGAAAATCCGCTGAATCAACCCGAGTGAAAAAGTAACCATGTCCTCCAAGTACAACCTTCTTATCGGCACACCAGCCTATGCCGGCATGGTGCACCTGGACTACCTCAATTCGATTTCCGAGTATTACCGCTCGCAACTCAATTTCACGATCTCGGCCATTGGCAACGAGAGCCTGATCACACGCGCCCGAAACGCCATCTTGTCCAAGTTCCATGAAGAACCCGAGTTCACGCACCTGCTTTTTCTTGATGGTGATGTTTACCTGCCCGCCACTGGCGTGCAGCGTTTGCTGGCACATGACGTGGATGTTATTGGTGCCGCAGTGCCGCTAAAAGGGTTTAACGAGCGAGGTGAACGTATCTTCAATGTCGGTTTGTGTTTGGGTGAGCACGGGGCTCTGCATGAGGTGGATCGCATCGGCACAGCTGCCCTTATGCTGTCGAGAAAAGCTGTCAATGATTTGGTGGAAGAGGCCAGGCAGGCCGGCGACACCTACCAGCGCCTGCTGTCAAGAGGCACCCCCTTGGCACGGGTGCACTACGACGTTTTCAAGGTAGGCGTGGTGAATGGCGACTATTTATCAGAGGACTTCTGGGTCTGCCACCGTCTGCGTCATATGGGTTACCGAATCTTTGTGGATCCGGCAATTCCGACAAGGCACCAAGGTGTTTCCCAGTTTTAGAACGGCACGATACAGGCATTATTCGCCTGCCGTGGAAAGGAAAATGCTTCGCTGACGCAGTTGGGAGAGCCGATCAGTCCGCTGACATACGTCGAGTTGGCGGTCAGACTGGAAAAACTCAGGCTACCAACCGTCACGTCACTGATCACATTGTTAGGATAAATAACGGTGGAATTTTGAGTCCCATCGGCGAACACCTGAACCGTTGAATCCGCTGGTGCCGGGATAACAAATGAAATGCAAGTGTTGTTGGGGCTGGCTAATCCACAAGTCGGAAGAGTGATCGCGTGCGCTGAACCTATCAGCATGCCCGCAAACCGTTCCAACGGACTGGACAGATGAAGGGCACCTACACGCTGCACGCTTTGATTGCCAAAGATACCTTGCACACGCACCACGCTGCCTGCAGCATGCGCCGGCACAATCACGGCATCGACCACCGGCTTGACCCATTTTTCGGGCAGAACAACCGCAGCAGTACCCCCAACGGCCAAAATCTGAAACAAGCGCCGACGGGCAGACACTGTTTTTTGCGACTTTTCAGAATCCTGGGTATTCATGGTGGGTTCCTTTGCATAAGGGGTTTTGGCGAGTTCGCATGAATATCATAACGGGTTTAGCCCCATTCCGACCTCGTATTTTCCCGGGCTACCCATCATCTGGCGCTGTAAATCGCATTGAAAACGCAGGGATTCATCCGGTGCAACCGCCAAATCCTTGAGCATGCGCAGATTGTTGGGGTAATTCGGACTGGCAAACGTGCTGGCATCGCTACGCTCATGCCAGAGGTGAATGGCCGCACGGCCTTCGAGCACTGCCAACTCGGTCGTCATGCGTTGCATCTTGAGTGTCATGGCATCGTCTTCGGCGCCCCAGCCCACAAAACGTTCATCAAAACCGCCCAACGCGCGGTACAAATTTCGGCGCATAAAGAAAGCGCCGCCACAGAAACACAATTTTTCACGGTTGCCCCGCATGGGGCTCGCATCAGTGCGTCCAAAATCCGGGCTCTTTTCATGCGACAAAATCACCTGGGTATCTGCCAAATTCAGGTCAATCAAACTGTCAAAAGGCTTGACGGCCAAGGCGCGGCGACTGCACAGGCTGGCTGCCGTCTTCAACGCGCTGTGTTCCAGCAACACATCTGCATCGCAGAAGAAAAGAACATCGCTGCCCGCAGCCCTGGCCCCGACGTTCAAACCCCAACCCTTGTTGAACGGGCCATCGTTCACAACATAGATTCTTTTGCAGGTGTACGGCCAGTCGGTGCTGTCAAGTCTGGGGGTGCTGTCCTGCTCTACCACCAGCAGTTCCCAGTCGGACATCTGCTGGTACCAGTCCAGAACATAGGCCAGATTGCGAAGTCTGGCCTCACTGGGCGCGCGGATCGGGACGATCATGGAAACGCTGGGAACTGCTGTCATGATTTCATTGAGTTGAGTTGGGCTGATGCGGGGCAATCCAGTGGGGTCTGCACGGCTTGACAGTTTAGGCGCAACTTCAGTATCAAGAAATAAACCGTAACCCTCAACCGAACTTCGGGTTAATGGAGGGCATATCAAAAACAGCTGCTACCGGGAGCAGCCTGAAATCGTTCAAAATCGGCGCGTCGGCGCCTCTCGTTAAATTCGCATCGATCCAGTACCAAACAGACCGATCAGACCGATCGCGATCAGGTAGATCGCCACGATATAGTTCAAGAGTTTCGGCATGACCAAAATGAGAATCCCGGCGACGAGCGAGATCAAAGGTGTCAGACCAAGGTGTAAGTTCATAAAATTCCAATCCAGTCAATCAATAGGTACGTGAGTGTGCATGATGTGAGCAGATCCCAGGTCAGGTCTGTGCGCCACCGTACTGTAAACACAGCTTTTTAGAAACCAACCCGACTACCCATGTTCAGCCTCAGTTTCAAATGGGTCACCACGGCCTGCATCGTTATTTCCCTTCAGGCCTGCGCCGTGGTGGCTGTGGCCGATGCCGCTGTCACGGTGGTTGCCACGGGTGTCACAGTTGCCGCAAAGACCGTTGGCGCTGTGGCCGATGTGGTGTTGCCCGATGGTAACGATGACTGACAACAGGCCCTGGCGAGCGGCGTTCTGGGCGCTGGTGTTGGCCACACTGTGGCTTTCGCTCATGCCTGCCGAGCGTCTTCCACCGGCGTTCCACTTTTGGGACAAGGCCCAGCACGCACTGGGGTTTGCAGCGTTGGCCTGGTTCGGGCTGGCTGGCTATGCGCGACAGACGCGCCGGGTGGTGCTGGGTCTGGTGATGTTCGGCATCGCCATCGAAGTGATGCAACACCTCAGCGGCTGGCGGCATGGCGACTGGCTGGACTGGGTGGCAGATTGCGCAGGTTTGTTGATTGGGTACGCGGCATTGCGCGCTGTCACTGCAAATCACATGAGATAACCTGTCATGCAACCGACACCAGAAGACCTGAAACGCCTCGCCGCGCAAACGTTGGCGTACTACAACCAGAATGCCCAGGGGTTCTGGGAGAGCACCCGCAATCACGACGTAAGCCAGAACATCAATGCGATGCTGAAGTACATTGAGGCACCTTGCCCGCTTGACCTGCTCGATTTCGGATGTGGCCCGGGGCGAGACCTCATGTGCTTGACCGCGCTTGGTCACCGCGTGACGGGCCTTGAAGGCTCGGCGCCATTGGCCGCATTGGCACGAGCTCACAGCGGGTGCCAGGTGCTGGAGCAGAACTTCCTCGAACTGGACCTGCCGAGCGCCCGTTTTGATGGTGTGTTCGCCAACGCAGTGCTGTTCCACATCCCCAGTCAGGCGCTCCCGCGCGTTCTCAGCGAGCTACATTTGTCCTTAAAGCCCGGCGGCGTGTTGTTTTGTTCAAACCCGCACGGCGACGGGCATGAAGGCTGGAACGGTGACCGCTATGGCGCCTTTCACGATTGGCCGTCCTGGCGCAATTACGTCACATCGGCCGGGTTCGTGGAGCTCGAACACTACTATCGGCCGCCGGGCCTGCCGCGCGAGCAGCAGCCGTGGCTGGCAAGTGTGTGGCGCAAAGTTACCTGCGGTACGGATTGTCCGGAAGGCGGTCGTAGCGGTTGCGTACACCATCTCCATCACGATCAATGTCGCGCTGGTTCCTGATGCCGTCGCGGTCGAGATCACCGTAAGGCCCTTGAAGGCGTGCCTGGCGCCACTGATTGCGCTGGTTGTCGGAATCGTGGATGTTGGCGATGCCATCGCGATCGCGGTCGCCGTAAGGGCCGCGGCGTTGCCATTGCTGCCCTTCATAGCGACGACCATTGTCATGGCGCTGGTAGTAGCCGGGTGCGGGCGTGTAGAACTGCCGGGGTTGCACGTACACAGGCGCCGGCTGAACGTAGAAGCCTGGTACCTGCACACCGATGGAGAAGAACACATCGCTGCCGGCGTGCGCCGACGAAGCCGCCGCAAAAGCCCCCACTGCGACAGCAACGGCTGCGAGCGATTTGGTGGAAATAAGATGTTTCATGAAAACTCCTTTGGTTGGTGTGGATCACATCTTGCGCGTCGGTGCCTGAACGCAAGCTGAACCGTTTCAAGAAATATCGCGGTCGGGCTCAGCGGTAGAGAATGCCAGGATGGCTTTCGCGCGAGTTCCAAGGACATCACTGCAGAGCTTCTGACCAAACACCATGCGGCGCTGAAAGTGTCCATGTCGCGGGGAGGGGCTTTATCGAGGCGCACAATGAAAATGTCACATCCCGTGGCTGAGACGGTGACCCCAGTCACATGAAGGAGTTGTTGTGAACGTCTTTTTAAAACTGAGTAGCGCACTGGTGGTCGGCACGTTATTGCATGCCAGCTCAGCCAGCGCCGCCAGCCCGGGTGCCGTCGAGCACGGCAGCTATTTGGTCAACACCATTCTCGCCTGCGGCAACTGTCACACGCCCAAAGCGGCTGACGGACGTCCGATCGCAGGCAAGGAATTATCCGGAGGCGGACTGTCGTTCAACGCGCCATTTTTTGCAGGCACGGCTTCCAACATCACACCTGACAAGGAAACCGGCATCGGCAACTGGAGCAACGACGAGATCAAGCGCGCGATCACGCAAGGCGCGCGCCCTGACCACGGTCGGCTCGCCAACATGCCGCTGGCACCCGTGATGTGGGTTGCCTTTTACAAGGCGATGACGCCTGGCGATCTGGATGCGGTGGTTGCTTACTTGCGAGCTGTTCAGCCGGTTCGCAACGTGGTGCCGCTGCCGGAGTACAAACGCCAGATCCCGCGCCAGCCGTATCCCGATGCTGAAAAAGGCTTCACCGAGGCCGACATGCTGAATCCGGTGCGGCGTGGCGCTTACCTGGCGACGATTGGTCATTGCATGGAATGTCACACGCCGTTCAAGGACGGCAAGACCCTGTATGAACAGGCGCTTGGCAAGGGCGGCAAGCCCTATGGCCCGGACCTGGTCAAGGGCTACCCGGCCGACTGGCCCGGCAGCATCTCACGCAACATCACCTCGCACCCCGAGGCCGGTATTGGCCGCTGGACTGACGCGGAGATCAAGCGCGCCATCACGCAGGGTGTCGCACGCGATGGCCAACAACTGCAGCCACCCATGGGCTTTTACTGGTACAGCGGGCTGAAAGAGGCTGACCTGGACGCGATTGTTGCCTGGCTGCGCACCGTGCCACCGGCAGAGTGAGCGCGGCCGGAGGTTGGGCGAGGTGCCGCCTATTGATCCGGGCTTGTGAAATCCTGGTCGCGTAGATCACCTTGCCGGTGTCCGGCTGGAACTCAAAGACAAGGCGCCAACACGGCGCAGATGCGCCTCGGTGAATCGCCCCTTAAACTAAACACATGCAATTTACGAAAGAGAAAATGTTCGCCCAAAGCGGCCAATGGAAACACCTTGAAACGTTTGACGATTTTGACAACGGCCTGTCAGAGCTGATTGACCTTTGGTCCAGCACCTCGAAGACGGCGACCAAAACCGTCAAGGCAGCAGCCCTCGCTCATTTCAAGGAAGACCTGGACGCGGCCGTGCTCAACTGGATCGACAACAGAGCCAAGTCCAAAAAATACGCTTCCATTGCGGATGAGTTGGCTGAGTTTGAAGAAGCACTGAAAGAAGTCGCAGCCGTTGCGCCTGCCAAGGCCAAGAAGAAGGCGTGAAGCTCCAGGCTTTTTTGCAGACTGGAAAAGCCACCTGGTCACGGTGGCGCTTGCCGCACCGAATAAAACCGCATCACACGCCTGAAGCCAGACTGGCCCGCGCTGACCGTGGCGATGCGATCGGCATAACACTGCGACTATGGTGGGTTTCACTGACATAGCCGTCGCCGATTCTTGGCCGTCAACTTCAGTTCGGCTGCTTCTGGCGCCAAACAGCCATGACAATGGCCGCTGCCAGTGCCTGCACCAGAGCGATCGTCATCACCGAACCAATCCAGCCCGAGCCTTCAAACGCCAAGCCCGCGCCCCAGGAGCCTGCTGCGCCACCCGCGTAATAACTCATGTAGTAAAGCCCGGTGGCCAACGAACGGCCCTCGCTGACATTTTTTGAAATGGCGCTGATGGTGGCGGACTGGCACAGAAAGACGCCGCTCGAGCACACGGTCAGACCGACCACCACCACGGGCAAAGAGGCCACCAGGGTCAACAGCAAACCCGCGGCCGAAATGGCCAATCCCCAAAGCAGCGACCGCATGTAACCCAGGCGGTCGATATGGCGCCCGGCCAGCGGAGTCACCAGCGCACCCACCAGGTAAACGGCAAACACATTGGCCAAACCGGCGGCTGAAAGATTGAAAGGCGAAGCCGCCAGGTACAGGTTGACGTAGGTGAAGGTGCCCACCAGGGAAAACAGCACGCAAAAACCCACGGCGCAGGATGCCATCAGCCGCTTGTGATGCAAATGACGCCACAAGGTGGAGAGTGCCCCGCTGACGTTTCGGTTGGGAACGAAGTGACGCGAAGCCGGCAGCAGCCACAACACCAGCAGGGCGCCCAGAAAATTCATGATGGCCAGGGTCACAAAGGCGCCGCGCCAGCCAAACAGGTCGCCCAAATGCCCGGTGATGAAGCGGCCGCTAAAGCCGCCCATGACCGTGCCACCCACGTAGGTGGCGGTCATGCGGGCCACCCCGCCGCCATCGCGGAACTCCTCGGCGATGTAGGCGATCAGCACCACCACGATGCCGGGCACGGCCAGGCCCTGCAAGAAACGCAGGGCAATCAAGGTGTCAAGGTTGTTCGCAATCGGTATCAGGGCCGTGGGCACCGTCATGGTAAACATGGACAGGCACAGGATGCCCCTGCGCCCGAGCGCGTCGGACAGCATGCCCATGACGGGCGAGACCAGCCCCACGGCCAGCACCGTGGCACCGACCGTCATGCCGGCTTGCAGCGCGGAGGCATGAAAGTCCGCCATCACCATGGGCAACACGGCCTGGATGGAATAGACGTTCAGAAAAGCAAAAAATCCAATGACCCAAACAATGGGTTGGGAGGCCCGCACGCCGTCGCCCAAGAAAAAAAGACGCAGGTTGGTGGCGGACATGGCGGAATTCTATGGCGTGCGGTGCTCTGGCCGTGCGCCGGGTTCACGGATTGTTTTGACGCCCTTCAACCTTAAAATGAGCGCCGCAGGCACGCACACTTCACTTCATCCCGCCTGGGGATGAAGACTCAGCCATGAATCAATTCCAGATGAACTTTACAAAGACCCGTTGGGCCGCACTTGGGGCATTGTTTGCCACAGTTTTTACCTTGACTGGTTGCAGCAGCACGCCGCCTGCCCCGCCCGCTGCCCCGGTCGTGACGGCACCCAAGGCAAAGCCGGTCATCGGCCTGGCGCTGGGCGGTGGCTCGGCCAAGGGATTTGCGCATATCGGCGTCATCAAGGCGCTGGAAGCACAGGGCATTGTGCCGGACATCGTGATCGGCACCAGCGCGGGCTCGGTGGTTGGCGCGCTGTATGCGTCGGGCAAAAGCGGATTCGAATTGCAGGAGTTGGCGATTCCGTTCGACAAGTGGCAGTTCGTCGATTGGGGCATGCCCAATCGCGGGCTCATGAAAGGCGATGCGCTGGCCAAGTTCATCAACACGACAGTGGCTGGACAAACCATCGAAAAATTTCCGAAAAAATTTGGCGCCGTTGCCACCGATCTCCAGTCGGGCGAGCCGATCGTGTTTCGCTCGGGCGATGCCGGCACCGCGGTGCTGGCCTCAAGCAGTATTCCGCTGGCGTTTCAGCCCATCAGCATCCGCGGGCGCCAGTACGTCGATGGTGGCCTGGTCAGCCCTGTGCCGGTCAGGCTGGCCTTCGAGATGGGTGCCACCTTTGTGATCGCGGTTGATATTTCCGACAAACCGGCAAATGGCAGCATCGACACCACGATGGACGTGGCGCTGCAAACCCTGGCCATCATGGGCGAGATGATTCGCCGTTACGAAAAGCCGGTTGCCGACATCCTGATCCGACCGGATATTTCAAAGCTCGGCTCGGTCGATTTTGAAAACCGCCACTTGGCCATCATGCAAGGGGAAAAGGCTGCCGGCCTTGAAATGCAGCGGCTCAAGGACAAGCTGGCAAAGTTTGGCGAGCGCAATTAGCCTTGCCAGGCCCGCGCGCCACGCGGCGCTGGCCAGCTCACTTTTGCTCGAAAATTTGCGTCGCGGGGAAGCCGTCATCACCCTCGTCTTCGTCGAGTTTTGACTTGGGCAAATCGAATTTTGCGGCGGGTAAAACCGCTGCCGGGGCAACCAGCGTGACTGCAGGTGCTGCTGCAGTGACAAGCGGCGTGACAGGCACGGGCTGCGCCAGCGTCATTGGCTCTTCTGCCGATGCAGCCCAGAAGCCAGCCTCGGGCAGCTTGTCATGAGGACAGCCGCAATCGGGGGCAAATTTCCAGACAATGAGGAACGTGGCGGCTTGTTCACTGTTGTCAAAAAATTGAATTTCCGTCAGGAACTGCTTTTGCAGCTCGGGTGCGTAGCGCATCAAGGCATCGTGCCATTTGAGGAGCACCAACTGAATCAACAACACCTCCGAATCACCCGACGGGGCCATCGGCTCGATCTCGCAGCCGATCCAGTGGATGGGAATGCCATAGCGACGCAGCACGCTTTTCAGGGCCAGCCGGATCATTTCAAGTCGAATGTCGTTTTTCTTCGGCTGAACGCCAACGGGTTCAACAACAACCGTTGCATTGAGATTTTTCCTGGATCTGCCAAAAAGAAATTCAAACATACGAAAGTACCCCTATAGGAAAGTGGCATGAATCAGCGTGAACAGTTTAGCCGAGGTTTGCGCGGCGAAGGTTGGCCATCACCGCCCAGATCAATCGCAGCGCTGCGGCACAAAAAAACGGCCCCGAAGGGCCGTTTTACTTGATCGAATGTAGAGCAGGTGCTAATTGCGGGGCTCGCCCTGCTCGTTGACGGTCACGGTGGGTCCGGGCGGCGTGGTCATCTGCGTGCGATGTTCCTGGCCCCGAAAGTTGTAGCTGACATCCCAATACTGGGCTCGCGGCTGGTTGACAACGTTTTCGCAACGTTGCACATCCTGCGTAGCCGCTTGCCCGTTCCGGCCAACGTTGGCGCCCAGCGCGGCCCCGGCAATCGCGCCGCCAGCGGTGGCCAGGTCCTTGCCGGTTCCGCCACCGACCTGGTGACCGAGAATGCCGCCAAGCAGCGCGCCTGCAATCGCGCCGGGAATGTTGGCGCTGCCTCGCGTCTGGGCGACCTGCCCGGGCTCGACCCAGCAGCGTTGCTCAGGCGTTCCAACCACGGCACGTACCGAGGTGACGTTGGCCTCGTAGAGGCGCTCGTTGCTGCGCCGACGGTAGTCAGGCGACGCAATCGGCTGGGGGTCATAACGATCACTGTCATTGCGCGCGTCCCGGCTCACGGCGCGCACCGACGACACACGGTCGTTCAGGCCCATCGCCTTCATCGAAGGGTACTGGCCCGGTCGCAGGACGACACAGCGCCCCCTGAACCGATTGTTTTCGCAAAGCTCCCAAGGGCCGCCAGCCACCACCACCGAAGAGGCGCGGTCGTTGAACTGGTTGCGGGCGAAGTTGTTGACCTGTCTGTCGGTGGTGAAAGAACGGCCGGTAAACCCTTCGTTCTCGTAAAAGGTGACCTGCGGCGCTGCCGGAGCAGGTGCCATGTTGCGCGCCGCCCGCACCGACGAAACGCGGTCGTTCAGGCCCATCGCGGCCAGCGAAGGATACTGGCCGGGCTGCAACACGACACAACGACCGCCGAACTGGACGTTTTCGCAAACCTCCCAGCTCTCACGCGCCACCACGACCGACGAGGCGCGGTCATTGAACCCGTAGCGCTCGAAGTTGTTGACCTGGCTCTCGGTGGTGAAGGAGCGGCCCCGAAAACCGTTCTGTTCAAAAAAGGTGACCTGTGCCATGGCCTGGGTGGCAGCCGCGATCGCCGCGAGCGCCAATGCATTTTTCAAGTAGGTTTTCATCGATGGTTTCTCCAGATAGTTGTAACCAGGTGCCAATGCGCACCTTGCGTGTCCTGGTCCCATCGGGATCCAATCGACACCAACCCGACTATGCCGGGGCATTGGACGGGCGTCTGTGCGCCAGCATACGAAGAGCGCCTTGCGCAGAACTGCGCCACTTTCCGGACAGCGCTAGCCAGCGGCCGGGCCTGATCGGTCATTAAAAAACTGCACTCCATTGCGGCCTGCAGCCTTTGCCTGGTACATGGCAACATCGGCTTGTTTCAAAATATCTTCAGGCAAAGCCCTGGCATCAAGCAACAGCGCCACACCAATGCTGGCCGACAAGCTCCAGGTGACTTCGGTCAAGACAAACGGCTGAGCCATGGCTCGCAAAATCTTGTCAGCCACGGCTCGGGCACCTGCATGCGCCATATCTGCATCATTACCCAACTGTGCCAGGGCCACCACAAACTCATCGCCACCCAGACGCGCCACGGTATCAGCCTGGCGCACACAGGCCCGCAGGCGCTGCGCCACCTGAATCAACAGCTCATCACCCTGGTCATGGCCATGGCTGTCGTTGAGCAGCTTGAACCGGTCCAGATCCATAAAAAGCACCGCCGCCATCTGGCTGGTACGCACCTGCGCTGCACTCATTTGTTGCAAACGGTCCATCAACAAGCGTCGATTGGGCAACTGCGTCAGCGGGTCGAAAAACGCCATTCGACGAATCTCTTCCTCCAACCGCTTTTGTTCGCTGCGATCCACATCGGTGCCCGCCATGCGCAGTGCCCGGCCCGCCGTGTCGCGCTCGACCACCTGGCCACGGGCCATCAAATAAACCCAATGTCCCTCCTTGTGCCGCAGGCGATGGTCCAGAAGCAAGCGTGGCACCTCGCCTGTCAGCACCGGCGGCAACAACTCGCGCAGGTTTTCCCTGTCGTCAGGGTGCAGCAGCTTGGCAAAAAGATGGTTGTCTGGCTGCACTTCACCTGGTGCAAAACCCAGCATCTCCAGCAAACGCTGATCCACCTCAAAATCGCCGGTGACCAGATTCCAGGACCACAAGCCCAAGCCACCACTGTCCAGCGCCAGTTTCATGTGCTCATGGCTGAGCGCCAATTGTTGGTGTTGCCGCTGGGCACGGTGCTGATTCCACGAAAAAAGGGCGGCAAAACCCAGCAGCAACAGGCTGCCAAGGGTCGCCAGCAGCCAATTCCGTTGAGTTCTCTGCCGAACAAACTCACGGTACTCCGGCTTGCCGAAAGCCACTGCCACAGACAGCGGAAAATCCGGCACCGGCCTGAAGTGGTACAAGCGCGGCGTGTTGTCAAGGGGTGCATCCAGATCAAAAAAACCTTCGGTCTGGGCTTGTCGCAAAACCAGTCCCGCATCCGTTGGCATCTTGTCACGCTGTGCCAACACCCTACCGTCACGCGCGAGCAACATCGCATTGCCCTGGCGCCCCAAGTCGAGACTGGCGTAAAACCTGGCAAAGTAATCCGCATCCAGCGACGCCACCGCCACGCCGGCAAAGCTGCCGTCAGGCAGGCTGAGACGCCGTGTGAGCTGAATCGTCCATTTGTTGGAGACCCGCCCCAACACCGGCTGCGAAACAAACAACTCGTCGGTTTGGCGCGCCACATGCACCTTGAAGTGTTCCCGGTCGGCCAGGTTGACAGGCGGCGTATCGGGCAAGTTGCTCATGCGGTAAATGCCGTGCGCGTCAATGATGCCCACTTGGTGAAACAGGTCGATGTCCAGCACATCCTGACGCACCAGCGCAGCCAAATCAAGCGCCATGCCATCGCGCTGGTAGAGCGTGCGAATATATTGCAACGTCTGGTCTGCGGCGTGCAAGGTGCGGGTGACGTGCTCCTGGCTCAGACGTGACAGATTGGAGAGCTCACGCCGGGCGCTGCGCTCGTTCTCGTGCAACTCGGACTGGGTCACCTGACGCGTGAGCAACAGCAATGCCAAAACGGCAGCCAGTGCCAGGCCCCAGGCGACCAAGTGGGGTAACCGATTTCGCCAGCGTTGACTCAACAGCGTCTCCTTTTTATCAAGCATCACCTTATTTTTTATGTTGAGTTTACGCCCACCCCGCCTGGCGCATCTGCTACGCTCCCCGCCATGCCAAATCAAGCCACTGCCACAGCCATGCCGCCTGCCGTGATCGTGCTGCTGCTGTCGCTTTTGCTTGGCCTGCAGCCCGTCACCACCGACCTGTATTTGCCCGCGTTGCCGGTGCTCACCACCGGTTTTGGCGCGCCCATGCACCAGGCGCAGTTGACGCTGACGGCGCTGCTGCTGGCGTTTGGGGTGTCTCAACTGGTGTGGGGGCCGCTGTCCGACCGCTTTGGCCGACGACCCGTCTTGCTGATCGGCCTGAGTGCTTACGTGCTTGCGGCCATTGGCAGCACGCTGGCTCCCGGCATGACCGCCCTGATTGTGTGGCGCACGGTGCAAGGTGCCGCCATGGGCGCGGCGGTGATGTGCGCACGCGCCATCGTGCGCGACTTGTATGCACCAGTGCAAGGCGCGAGGGTCATGAGCAAGGGCTTGAGCGGTCTGGGCGTGATTGCCTTCTTAAGTGCTCCTGTCGGCGGGCTGCTGACAGAGGCGTTCAACTGGCGTTTTGCCCTGTTGGCGCTGGCTATCTTCGGCGCTGCCAGTCTGGGCATGATCGCCTGGCGTTTTGAAGAAACCCTGCAACGCAAAAACCCCCGAGCCCTGCAAGCCGCCACACTGTTCAAAACCTGGCAAAGCATTTTTCGTCACCCCACTTTCATGGCTTTTTCAGCGCTGTCAGCGGCTTCCTACGGTGGCCTGTTCACCTTTTTGGCAGCATCGTCATTTGTCTTCATGAATGTGCTGGGTCTGAGCAAAACACAGTACGGCGCATTGATGGCACTGAACTCGCTGGGCTACATCGGCGGTACCTTTTTGTGCCGTTTCTGGTTGGCGCGCCTTGGCGTGCGCCGCACCCTCAAATGGGCCGGCGTGCTGTCCCTTGCTGGCGGCACGCTGATGGCCGGGCTCAGCCTGGCTGGCGTACAAAACGTGTGGGCCATCATGCTGCCGCAGTTGCTGTTTGTCATCGGCCACGGCATCCACCAGCCCTGCGGTCAAAGTGGCGCGGTGGGGCCGTTCCCGCACGCTGCCGGCGCGGCCTCGGCCTTGAACGGCTTTTTAATGATGCTGGCCGCGTTTGCCATGGGCAGTTGGCTCGGTGGCCACATGGACGGCACCGTGCTGCCGCTCACGCTGGGCATGTGGTTCTGGAGCGCGCTGATTGCGCTGACGGCCTGGACGCTGGTGCAAAAGTACGGGGAGCCAAAATAATGGGGGTCAGATTCCAATTAAATGCTGCACTGCCTCGCTATCTGGCATTGGCCGGCCCCACCGCGTCGGGCAAAACGGTGGCGGCGCTGGCGATTGCACAGGCTTGGCCGGTGGAGATCATCAGTGTCGATTCGGCGCTGGTGTACCGCGGCATGGACATCGGCACGGCCAAACCCAGCGCCGCCGAACTGGCCGCGGTGCCGCACCACCTGATCGACATCCGCGACCCGCTGCAGGCCTACAGCGCCGCCGAGTTCGTGGCCGACGCCAGGCAGTTGATGACAGACATCACGGCGCGCGGCAAGCTGCCGCTGCTGGTGGGTGGCACCATGCTGTATTTCAAGGCGCTGCGCGACGGGCTCGACGACATGCCGCGCGCCGACCCGGCCATTCGGGAAGCGATTGCGCTGGAAGCGGCGCAAAAAGGCTGGCCCGCGTTACACGCCAAGCTGGCGCAACTGGACCCGGACACCGCCGCACGGCTGGCCCCGGCCGACTCGCAACGCATCTCACGGGCGTTGGAGGTGTTTCGCATCAGCGGGCGCCCGCTGTCGTCGTTTCAGACCAGAAATTCTGACGCACCAGAGGCACCCCTTCATGACCCGGACTGCCTGCTGATTTCAATGGAACCGAACGACCGCGCCTGGCTGCACCAGCGCATCGCCCAGCGCTTCGATGCCATGCTGGCGGCTGGTTTTCTGGACGAGGTGCGGGCGTTACGGGTGCGCGGCGACCTGCACCCTGATTTGCCTTCCATGCGCTGCGTCGGCTACCGCCAGGCCTGGGAGTATTTGGACGCGCATGAAATGCGCGGTCTGGCTGGCCTGCCGCTCCTGACCGAGCTGCGCGACAAGGGCATTGCCGCCACGCGCCAGCTCGCCAAGCGCCAGATCACTTGGCTGCGCTCCATGCCCGAACGCCAAGTGGTGGCCTGTGATGCGCCGAATGCGCTGGAGCAGGTGCTGGCGCTAGTACGGCGTTTTGTTGAAGGCCCGCCATGACCCTGATCATCAACAACTTAAGCAAAAGCTATGGCCAGACGCCAGTCTTCAGCCAGGTGTCGCTGCGCGTGGCGCCGGGCGAATTTGTCGCCATCGTGGGCGAGTCGGGCGTGGGCAAATCCACCCTGCTCAACTGCATGGCGGGCCTGGACAGCTGGGACAGCGGGACGGTGCTGCTCGATGGGCAGGATCTGGGCACGCTCAGCGACGAGCAACTGGCACGGCTGCGCCGGGAGAAAACCGGTTTTGTGTTTCAGGCCTTTCACGTGCTGCCGCATCTGAGCGTGGCGCAAAACGTGGCCTTGCCGCTGATGTTGCTGGGCCAGCATGACGACGCACGTGTCCAGGCCATGCTCGATGCCGTAGGGTTGACCGGTTTGGGCTCTCGCCTGCCGCAGCAGCTCAGCGGCGGCCAGTTGCAGCGCGTGGCCATTGCCCGCGCCCTGGTGCACCGGCCGATGGTGCTGCTGGCCGACGAGCCCACCGGCAACCTCGACCCAAGCACGGCCGCGCGCGTGATGGACGCGCTGGTCGAGCAAACCCGCCAGCACGGCGCCGCCATGGTGCTGGTGACGCATTCGGTGGCCGCGGCCAAACGCGCCGACCGGGTGTTGACGCTGACCGCCACCGGGCTGGTCAGCTACGCCAGCAGCACCGACGCGCCCGTGGCCACAAACACCAACGCCTGAAACCGGGCCGTATGCAGGTGCTGCTTGATTTTTGTGATCCGCATGGCCAGCAGGCTGCCTTGCGCTGCGCTTTTGACCAGCCGGAGCAATCGCTGGTGGCGCACACGCCCGAGCAGGTCAAGCCGCTGCTGGAAGCCGTCGATGCCTTGGCAAAACAAGGCTTCTGGTGCGTGGGTTATCTGCGTTACGAAGCCGCGCCCGCGTTTGATGCCGCGCTCAAAGTGCATGAAGCCGACGGCCCGCTCGCCTGGTTCGGCGTCTATGCCCAGGCTCTGCCGTGGCCCGCCGAAACATCGGATGAAGATGACGCCACCCGCGTGCAGTGGCAAAGCGGATTGAGCCGGGCGGACTTCGACGTGGCCATGGACCGCATGCACCAGGCCATTGCGGCGGGTGATTTGTACCAGGTCAACTACACCGCGCCGCTGCATGGCGCTTTTTCAGGCGACCCGCAAACGCTCTTCAGGCGCCTGCACCGCGCCCAGCCCCAGGGCTACGCGGCCTTCATCGACAGCGGCTTCGAGCAGGTGCTGTCGGTTTCGCCCGAGCTGTTTTTTGACTGGAAAAACGGGCAAGGCCTGCAAGGCGGGCAGTTGCTGACGCGCCCCATGAAAGGCACCGCGCCGCGTGGCAGCAGCGCCGGGGAAGACGCCACGCTGGCCGCCGCGCTGGTGGCCTCGCCCAAGGAGCGCGCCGAGAACGTGATGATTGTCGATTTGCTGCGCAACGACGTGTCGCGCATCGCGCAGCCGCATACGGTCAAGGTACCGCATCTTTTTACCGTGCAAACGCTGCCCACGGTGCTGCAAATGGTGTCCGACGTGACCGCCACCACCCGGCCCGGCACCAGCCTGTGCGCGGTCTTCAGCGCGCTGTTTCCGTGCGGCTCGGTCACCGGCGCGCCCAAGGTTCAGGCAATGCGCATGATCGGGGCGCTGGAGCCGGAACCGCGCGGCATCTACTGCGGTGCCATCGGCGTGGTGCGCCCCGGCGGCCACGCCACCTTCAACGTGGCGATTCGCACCGTCACATTGCGCGGCAAACAAGCCACCTGCGGCATCGGCAGCGGCATCACTGCGGACGCCACGGCAGAGGCCGAATGGCAGGAATGGCGCATCAAGCGCGGCTTTCTGGAGCGCGCCAGCGAGTCGTTCAAGCTGCTGGAAACACTGCGCCTGGAAGGCGGCGTTTTTCATCATCTGGATGCCCACCTGGCCCGGTTGAAGCGGGCGGCAGCACATTTCGGGTTTCCATTTGATGAGGCTGTCATTGCGAATGCAGTGAAGCAATCCATGGCCCCTGAATTCATGGATTGCCACGTCGCTGACGCGACTCGCAATGACGACTATGCATGGCGCGTGCGCCTGCTGCTGGATGACAAGGGCCACCCACAGGCGCAGGCCTTTGCACTGCCGCCTTCACCATCGCTGGTGACGCTGCAGCTGGCAAGTCGGCCGTTCGGTGAAGCGCACAGCGAGTTCACCCGCTTCAAAACCACGCATCGCGCCCATTACGAGGCCTTTGCCCCCACCGACCCTGCCGTGTTCGACACGCTGCTCTACAACGACGCCCGCGAGCTGACCGAATGCACGCGCGGCAACATCGCCCTGCTGCTCGATGGCCGCTGGGTGACACCGCCGCTGCGCTGCGGCTTGCTCGACGGCATCGGGCGGGATCAGTATTTAAAGGAAGGCCGTCTGCTTGAAGCCGTGGTGCGGCTTGACGACCTGCCGCGGGTGCAGGCGCTGGCTTTCGTGAACAGCCTGCGCGGCTGGCTGGTTGCCCAACTGCTCGGATAATTTCAGCGCCGTCCCCTGAAAAACCAAAGGAAACACACATGTTCGTCGTCATATTTCGCGCCAAGGTTCGCAACGCTGACAGCGAATACACCCAGGTCGCGGCGCGCATGCGCGAGTTGGCACTGGGTCAGTTCGGCTGCCTTGAGTTCACCGCAGTGACCGAAGGCCAAGACGAAATTGCCCTGTCTTATTGGCCTTCCGAGGAACACATCCGGGCCTGGAAGTCGCATTCAGAGCATGTACTGGCCCAGCAGCTTGGCCGAGAACGCTGGTATGAATCCTACGTGGTGCAAGTGGCCGAGATTTCGCGCGAATACCGGGTGATGCTTTGATTTGAATCCCGAATAAGCACGCATTCTCCCCAAGTTGTGATAAGGTATTACTTCATCATTCCAGACTGGAAGTCACCATGACAGCAACCGCCACCCACCCCATGACCATCAAAATTGACATGGAAACCAAAGCGCGTGTGCAACGCCTGGCAGAAGCGCGCCAAAGGACATCGCACTGGTTGATGCGCGAGGCGATCAGCCAGTATGTTGAACGCGAAGAAAAGCGCGAAATTTTCCGACAAGACGGCCTGCGAGCATGGCACGACTACCAGGCCAACGGCCTGCACGTCACAGCCACAGAGGCTGATCTCTGGCTGGGCAAGCTGGAAGACGGACAAGATGAAGTGCCGCCCGCATGCCACGTTTGATCTGGTCACCGCCGGCCCTGCTTGACGTTCAGCGCCTTTATCGGTTTTTGGCAAGCAAAAATGGCGACGCCGCCAAAAGTGCGGTCAAGGCCATCCGGCAAGAGGTCAAGGTGCTTGCACTGCAACCCGGCATTGGACGTCCCATCGACGAAATGCCACCCGAATTCCGGGAATGGATGATTGACTTTGGCCACAGTGGTTATGTCGCCATGTACCACCATGACGGCGATGTTGTCACCATTCTGGCGGTTCGACACCAAAGAGAAGTGGGTTACAAGGACTGAACATGGCATTCTGGTCAGCTGTCAACCCTGCTGCTTTTGTGACTGACGCCCCACCCCATGCTTGACCTGCTCAAAACCTTCTCCTGGCAAGAGCTCAAACACCACCCGTGGCGCAACGCGGCCGCGGTGGTGGCGGTAATGCTGGGTGTGGCGCTGGCGTTCTCGGTACATTTGATCAACGCCAGCGCGCTCGACGAGTTCTCGCAAGCGGCACGCTCGGTGGGCGGCCAGCCCGACCTGGAATTGCGCGGCGTGCAGGGCCAGTTCGACGAGGCGCTGTTTGCGCGCGTGGCCAAATTGCCGCAGGTGGCGCGGGCGTCACCCGTGCTCGAAGTGGGCACTTACGCCGTCACGCCCGAGGGCAAGCGCAGCCTGAAAGTGGTCGGTGTCGATGCGCTGGTGGTGGCCTTTGTGGCGCCCGATCTGATGCCGCTGCCCACCCGCCGCAGCGCCCAGGGCGCAAACGACCGCTTCGTGTTGTTTGCACCGGGACAGGTTTTTTTGAACCCTGCCGCGCAAGCGTTGGCAGGGTCGGGACTGCAACTGCAAAGCGGTCTCGAACTGCTGCCGGTCACCGTCGCCGGCACCGTGCGCGCCAGCGGCCGGGCGCTGGCGGTGATGGACATCGGCGCAGCGCAGGAGTTGTTTGGCAAGCAGGGCCAGCTCAGCCGCATCGACCTGGCGCTAAAAACGGGGGTGAATCGCGACGACTTTGTCCGCAGCCTGCAAGACGCGCCCGACTGGCCCGCCAACCTCACCCTGACGGTGCCCGGTGATGCGCAGTCGCAGATCAACAACCTGTCGCGCGCCTACCGCGTGAACCTGACCGTGCTGGCTTTTATTGCCCTGTTCACCGGGGCGTTTCTGGTGTTCTCGGTGTTGTCTTTGAGCGTGGCCAAACGGGCACAGCAATTTGCCCTGCTGGGGGTGCTGGGCCTGAGTGGCCGCAAGCGGCTGAGCCTGGTGTTGTGGGAATCGCTTTTCCTGGGCCTGCTGGGCAGCGCCGCCGGCATTGCCCTGGGCACGGCGCTGGCGGCGCTGGCGCTGAACGTGCTCGGCGGTGACCTGGGTGGCGGCTTTTTTGCCGGCAGCGCGCCCAAGCTGCAGTTCAGTGGTTGGGCCGCGCTGCTCTACGGCGCCATGGGCGTGGCGGCCGCGCTGGCGGGCGGCTGGTGGCCGGCCCGCGCGGCGCAAGCTCTGCCACCGGCACAAACCCTCAAAGGGCTGGGCGGCGCGCCGGTCAACCCGCACAACCACTGGCTCAGCCTGATGTTGATCCTGCTCGGTGCCGCGCTCAGCCAGGCCCCGGCCGTTTGGGGCATTCCGGTGGCTGCCTATTTATCGGTGGCCCTGCTGCTGGTGGGCGGCATCACTGCCCTGCCCTGGCTGATTGGCCTGCTGCTGGATCGCATCGCGCCGCTGGTGGCACGCCAGACCCTGCCACTGCTGGCGGTAGCGCGCGCCCGGCACCAGCGCGAAACGGCTGCGGTGGCGGTCAGCGGCGTGGTGGCATCGCTGAGTCTGGCGGTGGCGCTGACGGTAATGGTGGCAAGCTTTCGGGAATCAGTGACGCAATGGCTGGACCAGGTGCTGCCCGCCGATTTGTATGTGCGCAGCAGCCCCAACCTGGGTTCCAGCGACACGGTGTATTTCAGCCCGGAATATGTGCAAGCGGCTGCGGCCCTGAACGGCGTCAAGCAGTTGCAGGCGCAGCGCGTGGTGTCGCTGCTGCTCAAGCCGAGTCTGCCTCCGGTGGCGCTGATCGCCCGCGAGTTGTCGGACCCTGCGAAAAACCTGCCATTGGTGGGTGAGCCGCTGCCAGTGCCCGCCGGGCAGATCGGCATTTACGTGAGCGAAGCGGTGGTGGACCTGCATGGCGCCGTGCCGGGCCAGCCCTTTGCCTTGCTGGGAAGAACCTTCAATGCGCTGGCACAAGCGGGAGAGGCAGCAAAGGCAAGCTATTTTGTGGCGGGTGTCTGGCGCGACTATGCGCGTCAGAGCGGCGCCATTGCCATTGACCGCTCCATCTTTGAGCGCCTCACGGGCGACCAACGCGCCAACGACCTGGCACTGTGGTTGAGCAACCCTGACGATGCACCCCAGCTTCAGCAGGCGCTGCGTGCACTTGCGGAACAGTTGGGCTCTGGCGCTGGCGATCTGATGGAATTCGGCACACCGAGCCAGATCCGGTCCACCTCGCTGCGCATTTTCGACCGCAGTTTTGCCGTGACTTACTGGCTGCAGGCGGTGGCGATTGCGATTGGCCTGTTTGGCGTGGCCGCCAGTTTCAGCGCCCAGGTGCTGGCCCGGCGCAAGGAGTTTGGCCTGCTGGCGCACCTGGGGCTGACACGGCGGCAAATCCTGACCGTGGTCGCTTTCGAGGGCGCCGCCTGGACGCTGCTGGGTGCGCTGGCGGGACTGGTCCTGGGACTGGTGGTCTCCAGCGTGCTGGTGCATGTGGTGAACCCCCAAAGCTTTCACTGGACCATGGACTTGATGCTTCCCTGGCTCAAGCTGCTGGGCCTGTGCCTGGCGGTGGTGGCCGCCGGCACGCTGACCGCCTGGCTGGCAGCGCAGGCGGCGGCGGGACAGGATGCGGTGCTGGCGGTCAAGGAAGATTGGTAGCCACAACCATGCCAGAGGGAAGGTATTTGTGTGAGCGGCGCCCTCGCCGCGAATGAATTCAAACAGCCTTCGCGGCGAGGGCGCCGCTCCTACAACGCGTCGGAGTCACTGGTAGAACCAATTTCATCCGGCCCCAAAGGCTCGATGACCTGCATTTGCTGCGCCAGCACGGCCATCGTGGCCTCTGAGGCGTCGTGCCCGGCGGCACTGCGCGCCAAGATGCGCTGGCGCAACTGCTCAGGGCTGGCCTGCGGTGCCAGGATGCTGAAATCTGCACCCATTTGCTGGGCCAGCAAACGAAAAGCATCGCGGTCGGCACGCTTCAAAAAAGCCGCATCCACCACCACCGACCAGCCGGCTTGCAGCAGCAGGGCGGCCTGCTCGCGCAGGTGCGCGTAGGTGCGCTCGTGCGCCTCAAACGCATAAATGCCAGCGCCCACCCCGGAGCCACTGGCGGCGCCGGGCGCCAGCCCGAACAGGCGCTTGCGCTGCACGTCCGAGCGCAGGCGCAGCGTTGACGCATGCGGGTCGGTCTGCAAAAGCGCATCAGAGGCCACCGTTTTGCCGCACCCCGACAAGCCGTGGGTGATCACCAAGCGGGCAGGCGGGGGTGCCAGCAGGCGCTCGGCCAGCGCCACATAGGCCTCGACCTCATCAGTATCACCCTGGATTTGCACCCGGCGCAGCGCCGCCACCTTGGCCCGCACCATGGCGCGATAGACCGCGTAAAAACGCAACACGCGCGCCGCCTCGTAGTCGCCGCTACGGCTCAAGACCTCGTCGAGCAGCCAGTCGGCCAGCCCCGGTTGCTGATGTTCAAGCAGGTCGATATAGACAAAGGCAATTTCGCTGGCCACATCGATCCAGCGCAGGTCTTCGTTGAACTCGATGCAGTCGAACAACTGCACTCGACCGTCGATCAGCACCATGTTGGCCAAGTGCAGGTCGCCATGGCACTCGCGCACCCGACCCGCTTGCTGGCGCGCCTGCATCAGGGGCGCCAATTGATCAAATTGCGCTTGCGTCCAGTGGCGCAGGGCGACCAGCCGGTTTTGCAACCCAGCTTCAGGCAAAAAGCGCAGCAGATCGGTGAAGTTGTCCAGGGCAGGCTGCAGGATGTGCTGGCCAGAGCCAAAGTACGAACCGTTTGGTGCCACCGCTGCCGCTTGATGAAAAGCCACCACGGCATCTGCCAGCGCCGACAGGTGTGCGGCCTGCAGCTCACCACGCGCGCACACATGGTCCAACCTGCTTGACTCCTCAAAACGGTGCATCTTCACGGCGTATTCGATCGGCGCACCAGAACCTTGCCACTGCGGGTCTTGCGGTGTATTGAAAATGCCGACCACGTCCAGGTACAGATCAGGCGCAAAACGGCGGTTCAGGCGCAGTTCGTCCAGGCAGTAGCGGTGGCGCAGCGCCAGCGTGCTGAAATCCAGAAACGACAGCTTGACCGGTTTTTTGATCTTGTAGGCAAAATCGCCCGCCAGCAGCACCCACGAGATGTGGGTTTGCACCAATTCAACGCGCCGGACATCGCCTGGATAACGCGCGGGATCGAGCAAAGCGTCAATTACACGTGGCAAATCGGCATCCATGGTTGTCATCATGCCAGATTTGGTGTCATAAGCTTGCACTTTGGGCACGATGTTTGCATGACCTAGTAGAAACCAACCCCTGCCCGGCTTTGGCCAGACCGTAGAATCAGTTTTTAATTTTTTATTAACCCGCCGGGGGAGACTCTGGCATTCACTGAGAAAGTTGCTGTATGAAAAAACTCTTGCTAGCTGCTGCCATCAGCGCCCTGTGCGCTTCGGCTTTTGCCCAGGGCAAAGACCTCAAGGTTGCCATCGATCCCACCTACGAACCCTTTACCTTCAAGACCGCTGACGGCAAGCCCACCGGTTTTGACGTGGACATTGCCAGCGCCCTGTGCGAGCAGATCAAGCGCAAATGCGTGTTTGTCGAGCAAGCCTGGGACGGCATGATCCCCGGCCTGTTGGCCAAAAAATACGACGTGATCATCAGCTCGATGTCGATCACCGAAGAGCGCCTGAAACAGGTGGACTTCACCGACAAGTACTACAACACCCCCAGCAAGATCGTGCTGAAGAAAGACATCAAGTTTGACGGCCCGGCCTCCATCAAGGGCAAGAAAATTGGCGTGTTGAAGGCATCAACGCAAGAAAAATACGCTCAGGGCGAACTCAAGACCAAGGGCGTCGAAATCGTTTCTTACGACGCCCAGGACCAGGTCTATCTGGACATCAAGGCAGGCCGTCTGGACGGCACGGTGGCTGACACGCTCGAAGTGGGCGGCGGCTTCCTGAGCAAGCCGGGCGGTGAAAACTACCAGTTTGTCGGCCCCGAACTCTACATCCCCAAGTACTTTGGCACTGGCGCCGGCATTGCCTTGCGCAAGGGCCAGGCCGACCTGAAGAAAGAACTCAACGCTGGCATCAAGGCGATCCGCGGCAACGGCAAGTACAAGGCCATCAACGACAAGTACTTCAAGTTTGACGTTTACGGCAAGTAATTGCCCGTTTGAAAGGTCGGCTCGATGCGCTGTTGCAAGGGCCGCCCCTCTGGTTTCCTGACCATTTGCCCATGACTTCCACCACGCAGTCTTACCTTCTGGTTATTTTGCAGGGCTCCCTGCTCACGGCGGGGGTGTCTTTGGGCGCGCTGCTGGTGGCTGTCATCCTGGGCCTGGCAGGTGCCGCAGCCAAGCTCTCGGGTCGCCCGGTGCTGGTGGCGCTGGGCACTTTTTACACCACCATCATCCGTGGCATCCCTGACCTGGTGCTGATGCTGCTGGTGTTTTACGGCGGCACGATTGGCATCAACACCCTGCTTGAAAAGATGGGCAGCGAGGCCACCATCGACATCGAGCCTTTTGCCGCCGGTGTCATCACCATCGGTTTCATTTACGGCGCCTACATGACCGAAACCTTTCGCGGCGCCATTCTGAGCATTCCCAAGGGACAGATGGAAGCCGCCTGGGCGTTTGGCATGAGCCGCTCGCAAACCTTCCTGCGCATCACGCTGCCGCAAATGGTGCGCTACGCGTTGCCCGGCTTCACCAACAACTGGCTGGTGCTGATCAAGGCCACTGCGCTGGTGAGCCTGATTGGTTTGCAGGAAATGACCTATCTGGCCAAGCAGGCCAGCGCCGCCACGCGCTCGCCCTTTGTCTTCTTTTTGTTCACCGGCGCCTTGTTTCTGGTTTACACCTCGATCAGCCTGATGGCCCTGAAAAAGCTCAATGCCCGCTACAGCCTGGGCACAAAAAGGGTGCAACTTTAATGGAATGGGCTGTCATTTTCGAGCCCGAGAACCTGGCGCTGTTTGGCAACGGGATCGTCATCACGCTGTGGCTGCTGTTTTCGTCGCTGGCCGTGGGGGCTGTGCTGGCGCTCATTTTTGCGCTGATCCTGACCGGCCCCTGGGCGCCGCTGCGCTGGCTGGTCAGTGCCTACACCTTTGTGATTCGCGGCACGCCGCTGCTGATCCAGGTCTATCTGATCTATTACGGTCTGGGCCAGTTGGAGTGGATCCAGGAGCGCTGGGACGCCGTCTGGCCCTGGACTTACTTCAAGGAACCCTTCTTTTGTGCCCTGCTGGCCTTCAGCCTGAACACCGCCGGCTACACCGCCGAGATGCTGGCCGGGGCCATTCGCGAGACCAGCGCCGGCGAGATCGAGGCCGCCCACGCCTACGGCATGAGCCGCTTTCAGACCATGCTCCGGGTGGTGCTGCCCAGCGCCATGCGCCGCACCCTGCCCGCCTACAGCAACGAGGTGGTGATGATGCTGCACGCCACCAGTCTGGCCAGCGCGGTGCCCAACATGCTCGACATCACCTCGGCGGCGAGCCGCATTTACGCCACCTACTACCTGCCGTTCGAAGCCTATCTGGCGGCTGCGGCCATTTACCTCGCCGCCTCGTTTTGCCTGATCGGCTTCTTCCGTTTCTCGGAAGGCCGCTTGCTGGCCTACCTGTCAACGCGCAGGGGCTGATACCTTTGAAACCGACCCATGCAACGCATTGACCACCCGCTGCTCTCGCCCAGCCTTGGCAGCCACAAGACGCTCACCAGCTTTCATTTTGGCAAGCCCGGCAGCGGCCGCAAAATTTACATCCAGGCCAGCCTGCACGCCGAGGAACTGCCCGGCATGCTGGTGGCGCACCATTTGCGCGCGCTGTTCGAAGCATCTGAGGCAACCGGGCAAATCCTGGGTGAGGTGGTGCTGGTGCCAGTGGCCAACCCGATTGGCCTGGCGCAGCGGTTGGACCACAAGCCCATGGGTCGCTTTGAGCTGGACACCTCGGAAAACTTCAACCGGCATTACCCCGATTTGGCGGCGGCGGTTGAGTCTGTTGTGATCAAGCAGCTGGGCGATGACGCGTTGGCCAATGTGGGCCTGGTGCGCCGTGCCATGGGCGACTACATCAGGCGCTGGACCCCTGCAACCGAGCTGCAAAGCATGCGCCGCACACTGCTGCTGCTGGCGCATGATGCCGATTTCATGCTCGACCTACATTGCGACTGCGAAGGCGTGCTGCACTTTTACACCGAAGAAGCCTGCTGGCCGCAGATGCAGGAACTGGCGCACTTTTTGGGCGCCCGGGCGATTTTGCTGGCCAAAAGCTCGGGCAACCGGCCCATCGACGAATGCCTGTCGGGCGCCTGGTGGCAACTGGCCGAGCGCCTCCAAGCCAAGGGCTGCAGCGCGCCGCTGACGCAAGGCTGCTGCAGCACCACCATCGAGCTGCGCGGCGAGCTCGACGTGAGTCACGCCTGGGCTGCAGCGGATGCGCAGGCCATTGTGGGCTGGCTACAGTTCATCGGAGTTTTGGCCTGCCAGCAGCCACCCCAAGTGCCCGCAGCCCTGTGCCCGGCGACACCGCTGGCGGGCTCCGAAACCCTTTGCGCGACCAGCCCGGGCGTTGTGGTGTTTGCGGCAGAAGTGGGGCAAATGCTGGCCATCGGCGATCTGGTGGCCGAAATCATCGACCCGATTGCCAACACCCGCCAGCGCATCGCGGCGGGCGTTGCCGGTGTGTTTTATGCCCGCATCCGCGACCGCTACATCACCGCCGGTGGCGAGGTCGGCAAGATTGCCGGCACCCTGGCGTTTCGTAGCGGCGATCTGCTGGGCGCATGACTGGCACACTGGACCACCCATGAATCAATGCCGTCATTGCGAACGAAGTGAAGCAATCCATGGATCGCCACGCTACGCTCGCGATGACAATCGGGAAATATTGCCATGACCACCACGATCAAACTCCAGGTAGAAAACATCCACAAGCGCTTTGGTGCCAACGAGGTGCTCAAGGGCGTGTCGCTGACCGCTCACGCGGGCGACGTGATCAGCATCATTGGCAGCTCTGGCTCTGGCAAAAGCACTTTCCTGCGCTGCATCAACCTGCTGGAAAAACCGAACCAGGGTCGCATCATCGTGGCCGGCGAAGAGCTGCACCTGAACCCCGACAAGCATGGCGAGCTGCACGCTGCCAATCCCAAACAGCTGGCCATGATGCGCACCCGGCTGGCCATGGTGTTCCAGCATTTCAACCTGTGGGCGCACATGACGGTGCTGCAAAACATCATCGAAGCGCCAGTGCATGTGATGAAGGTGCCGCGCGACCAGGCCATTGACATTGCCCGCAAGTACCTGGCCAAAGTGGGGCTCGACGGCAAGGAAGACGCCTATCCGGCGCACCTGAGCGGCGGCCAGCAGCAGCGCGTGGCAATTGCCCGCGCGCTGGCCATGGAGCCCGAGGTGATGCTGTTCGACGAGCCCACCAGCGCGCTCGACCCCGAACTGGTGTCCGAGGTGCTCAAGGTCATGAAAGACCTGGCGCACGAGGGCCGCACCATGGTGGTCGTCACTCACGAGATGGGCTTTGCCCGCGAAGTGGCCAACCACCTGATCTTTTTGCACAAGGGCCAGATCGAGGAAGAAGGTGTGCCGGCCCAGGTGCTGGCCAGCCCCAAGAGCGTGCGGCTGGCGCAGTTTTTATCGGGCAGTTTGAAATAAGGCTCAGATCAGGCCGAGCATCGCGCGTGCTTCGTCGGGCGTGGCGACCGGCCGGTCGAGCTCCCGGCTGATGCGGGCGATACGCGCCACCAATTGCGCGTTGCTGGTGGCCAGTTCACCCTTGCGGTAGTACACGTTGTCCTCAAAGCCCACGCGTACATGGCCACCCAGCACGATGGCCAACGTGCCCAGCGGCAGCTGTGCCGGACCGATTCCCGCGACGGTCCAGGTGGACTGCGCTGGCAATTGAGATCGCAGGTACATCAGCGCCTCGGGGGTGCCGGCCATGCCACCGGGAATGCCCAGCACAAAGTCGAAGTGCTGCGGACCCTGGATCAGGCCCTTTTTGAGCCAGCGTTGCGCTGTGGTCAGCATGCCGCTGTCAAAAATTTCAAGCTCGGGTTTCACGCCGTGGTCACGCATGGCAGCGGCAAAAATCTCCATCTCGGCGGGGTGGTTCATGAACACATCGCCGCCAAAATTCACCGTGCCCATGGACAGCGTCGCCATCTCGGGTTTGAGTGTGACCGGGGCCAGGCGCTCCTGCGGTGTCATGCCGACTGCACCGCCGGTGGATACCTGCACGATCACATCGCAGCGTGCGCGCACCGCCGCAATGATCTGGCCATAAGTTTCCTTGTCCTGCGTCGGTGTGCCGTCGGGCCAACGGGCATGCACATGCACGATGGACGCACCGGCCCGGGCGCATTCATAGGCCGCGTCTGCAATTTCTTCTGGCGTGATGGGCAATGCCGGCTGCTGTGCGCGGGTCACCTCGGCACCGGTCAGCGCGGCGGTGATGATGAGTTTGTCCATGTCAGCAGGTCACAGTGGCGTGGGTGATGCGCTGACACGCTACGGGCACCACGCAGGTGCCGGAGGCCTTGCACACCACAACCGGCTCGGCCAGCACATCGGCCGCGGAAGCCTGGCCGGCCACACCGGCCGGGGCGATGACTTTGCGCGCCTCGAACACCATCGTGCGCGAGGTCTTGCCCATGGCCACGATGCGACCCGTGGCCTCGATGTAGTCGCCTGCATGAACCGGCGCCAGAAACTGCACGTTGTCATAGGCCACGAACAGGCCTTCGTCACCGTCGCTGCGAATCAGCAACTCGGTCGCCACGTCGCCAAACAAATGCAGCATCTTGGCGCCATCGACCAGGTCGCCCGCGTAATGGGCATCGTGGGCACCCATGCGCAGGCGGATCAGGCTGGTGAAATTTTCCATCGGGTTAGCGCTCATTCAAGCCGCCTTTCTTCTGTTGATCCACTCGTGGATGGCAAAGGATGCCACATCCTCGGCATAACTCTTGACACCGAAGCCGGCATCGTAGCCGAGCTCCTTGGCCAGCTCATGGCTGATGCGCGGGCCGCCCACCACCAGGATCACCTTGTCGCGCAGCCCTTCGGCTTCCAGCAGGTCCGACAGCTTGGTCAGGTTGTCGAGGTGGATGTTCTTTTGTGTCACCACCTGTGACACGAGAATCACATCGGCCTGCTCTTCAATCGCCCGGGTCACCAGGTCCTCGGAGTCCACCTGGGCGCCCAGGTTGATGGCGCGGATTTCGTGATAACTCTCCAGCCCCTTGTGGCCGTTGTAGCCCTTCATGTTCATGATGGCGTCAATGCCGACAGTGTGGGCGTCGGTCTCGATGCAGGCCCCCACCACCACCATGCGGCGCCCCATTTTTGCGGCGATGAGCGCGTTGATGCCTTCCTTGTCCAGCACCTCGTACTCGGGCTTGACCACTGAAAAACTGCTCAGGTCCACCTGGTGTTTGCACTGGCCATAGACCACGTAAAAGCTGAAGCCCTGGCCCATATCTTCGCAGTGCACCACAGCAGGTTCATCCAGACCCATCTGGGCCGCCAGGCGCTTGGCGCCTTCCTTGGCGCGCTCATCCAGCGCGACCGGCAGGGTAAACGAGAGCTGCACGCGCCCGTCTCCGAGCGTGTCGCCGTAGGGCTTGACTGGGTTATTGGGGTCAGACACCAATTTCGCTGCGGGGCTTTGCACCGCACCCGAAGGGGCTGCCGGAGGCAGCGCGAATTTGGGCTCTGACCCCAAAAACCCACAAACATGGTCGGCTCCTTGGGTGGCTGGCAGCATGAGATCAGGGAACGGGTTGTAGTAGTCAGGTGCCTTCGCGATCACACCATCCAGCCCCTTGCCCCCGGTCGGTGTGCGCGAAATTTCGGCAAACATGCCCTTGCCAATGGCGCCTGGCAGGCTGATGGCCTCAATTTCGGCCAGCATGGCTTCGGTCTGCGCCAGCACCTCCTGGGCACGTTGCTCGATCTTGCCACCACGCTTGAATTCCATCTCCGAGTGCAGATCCTTCATGGTGCCAAACACGTACCTGGCGTTTTGAATGGCCAGAAAGCGGTCCTGGATGAATGGCGTGTGAATGGCCTCGGTCATCATGCCCAGCAGGTGGATATTTTGCTGGGTGACGGTGCTCACGATGTTGAACAGCGCGTCCTGCACATGGCCCTTGAAAATATTGCCAGTCATGTGTTTGGTGGGCGGCATGTATTTCAGGCAGGCATCAGGAAAAACCTGGCGCACCAGCTGCGCGTGGGCCAGTTCCCACAGGAAGCCATTTTCCAGCTCGGGATGAATCTCGAAGGCGTGGCCCAGGCCCATCTGCTCGGGCTTCAAACCCGACAACTCGGCAAACTGTTCGTTGATGAGCTGGGACGCCAGCACGGTGTGCGCCGCATCAAACGCGTCGGCCGTGGTGAGGTAATTGTCTTCGCCGGTGTTGATGATGATGCCGGCATAGGCATTGACCATGCGCGAGAAAAACTGGTCGATAAAGGTGCGCTTCATGTTGATGTCGCGAAAGATGATGCCGTACATCGAGTCGTTGAGCATCATGTCGAGACGCTCAATGGCCCCCATGGCGGCAATCTCGGGCATGCACAGGCCCGAGCAGTAGTTGGTGAGGCGAATGTAGCGCCCCACTTTTTGCCCCACTTCATCGAGCGCGGCGCGCATCAGCTTGAAGTTTTCCTGCGTGGCGTAGGTGCCGCCAAAGCCCTCGGTGGTGGCGCCATAAGGCACATAGTCCAGCAGGCTCTGGCCGGTGGACCGGATCACCGCGATGATGTCTGCCCCCTGCTCGGCGGCGGCACGGGCCTGCACCACGTCCTCGTGGATGTTACCGGTGGCCACGATCAGGTAGAGCCAGGGGGTTGGGTTTTCGCCGCTGGCGGCGATTTTCTCGGTCCGTTGGGTGCGCTGCGCAGCAATGTGGTCGCACATGGTGCGGGCCTGCGCCTGCGCGCAAACGCGTGCGGCCGCTTCATCTGCCGGGCGCGTCAGCGTCAGGCTGCCGCTTGCCACGGCCTCGGCAACCTGCTGCGCCGTCAGACCAAGCTTTTCCATTGCCCCGGCCAGCACCGTGGCGGCACCGTGTTGTAGCAGGTTTTGCGCCTGCAAATGGCTCACCACCCGGTTTGGCAGCGGGACACCCACCTCATCGACCCCATCGACCCCCATGAGGCGCAGCGTGGCGCGCTCCACGGTGGTGGTGGTGAAGCCCGACATGTCGTCGAAGACCTGCCGCGCAATGCGCCGCGCCGAGTCGCGGGCGCGGTCGATTTGCGCCTGGTCGAGTTGTAAATGGGACATGTTTTTCTCTCTGTTCAATCTGTTGTTCGGGTTACCGTCATGGCGAGGAGCGCAACGACAAATTCCCCTCTTCTTCCAGCATCACGTCGCTGACGCCATAGCCGGGAAAGGCTTCGCGGGCGGCGGCCAGGAACGCTTGTGCGTCAAAACTGCCGCCCAGCGGCGAGAAGGGGTTGAGCGTGATGCCGATCAGGTGAATGCCGCGGTAGGCCACCACTTGCGCGCCCAGCTTCTGCAACAGCGCCAGATCGGTGGCCTCGACAAACAGCTTGGTGCCGTCGTTCACCACCACGGTCAGGCCAGGGCGGCGCGTGGCCAATGTGCTTAACGTCCGCCACAGCGCGCGCCCCACGGCGCCACTGAGTGCCACCGTGGCCACATCCGACTCGGCGTACTGCAGCAGGGTTTCGGCGGCGTTCAGCGTGGCAATGTCGGCCTGAAACACGGTCTCGTCCTGGCTGTTCCACAGACCGACACCACCTTGGGCAAATACCGGCTCGCACCGCCGGCGGGTCGCCGCGTCAACCTGCGCAATGCCCAGAATGGCCAGCCGGTCGCGCGTCTTGCGGATCACGTCGCCGATGCCCCCGCCGATGGCGGCGCCGGTCGCCAGAATCACGCCGTTGGCAATGGCCGGCGAGGCATGGTGGCTGCGCCCCAGGGCGCCATCGAGAATCACCAGTGCGGCGCCACACTGCTTGAGCCGGGCAATCACGGTGAGCTGGTCCGAACTGCGCGAGGCCCCGGCAATTTCCATCTCGCCGTGCTCCAGAACCTTGACCACCAGAATTTCGCCCATCGGACTGTCAATGCCGGTGGCGTCAATGGGCTTGTAGCGCACCTTGGCACGCTCCAGGGTGAAACGTGCGGTGGCCACCAGGTTGCCGGGCCAGACCACAATGGCCGGCTTGGGCACAAAAAACACCGCGTCGCGGTCTTCCCCGTCACGCCCGATCGACGTGACCCCCAGCGCCACGCCGGACGCCGCCGCCTGCGCCAGCAAATGGTTCAGCGCCACGGTTTTCCCGGTGTTTTTGGTCATGCCCATCACGGCGAGAGTGGTCATGCCCCTGGCCTGGATGCGTTCCCAAAGTGGGCTGGATGAAGTCGTCACTGTTTTGCCTAAACGTAGAGCTTTTCAAACAAGGCACGCAGCTTGGCGCTCTCGCGCAGCAGCGACAGCGCAAACTCGGCGTGCCCGGTGGCATAACCGTTGCCGACGATCATTTCCACATCCTTGCCCACACCCTCGGCCCCCAGCGCGGCCGCGGTGAAGCTGGTGGCCATGGAAAAGAAGTAAATCTTGCCGTGCTGTTTGGTGGCCAGAATGCTGCCCATCTCGGTGTTCTGAATGTTGACGCAGTTGATCACCACGTCGGCCATCTTGCCGTTGGTCACTCCAGCCACAGCGTCCATCAAGGCCAGCGCGTCGGTGGCATCCACCTGCAGCGCGTGGTCTGCCCAACCCAGATCAAGCATGCGCTGGCAGTCATTGGCAAACGGCGACACACCAATGACGCAACCGCTCAAACCGGCGCGCTTTTTGGCTTCATAGACACACAGCGTGCCCGACTTGCCACCGCCGCCAATCACCACCACGGTGTCGCCCTCCTTGACCAGGCGGGCCGTCTGGGCCGGGGCCCCGGCCACGTCGAGAATGGCCAGCGCCAGCTTTTCGTCAATGTCAGCGGGCAATCTGGCATACAGGCCGGTTTCGAACAAAATGGCGCGGCCCCTGATTTCGATCTGGTCCTTGCTCATGTGGATTTTTATGATCTCGTCAATGCGCAAGGGCGTCAGCGACAGCGACACCAGCGTGGCGATCTTGTCACCCACCTTGAGGTCGATCTTGCCGAGCAACGCCGGGCCGATCTCGGCCACCGTGCCAATCAGCATGCCGCCCGACCCGGTCACCGGGTTGTGGTGTTTGCCGCGCCGGGCCACGATGTCCATCACCCTCTCGGCAACCTTGGCTTCATCGCCACCGGTGGCGCTTTTGATCTGGGTAAAACTGGCCGAGTCGATGTTGAGCGCCGACACGTCGATCAGGATTTCGTTGTCATAAATTTCCATCGTGTTGTCGAGCTTCCAGGCGGGCTGGGGCAACACGCCAAGAGGTTCAAGCACACGGTGTGTGCCGTAGGGGGAGCCGTGTTTCATATTCATTCCAGTTGGGGTCAGAGCACGTTCGCTTCGCGAAGTGGTCTGACCCACAAGGTTCTTAGTTTTTAATTGCTGGCGGTGGGCAGGCTGAAGTCTTGCCCCAGACCGGGCATTTCGACCGTTTTGCCGGCGTAGTTTCTGCACTTGACGGTGGTGCCACTGCCGTCGGGCAAAGCCTCTTCGCGCACATAACTCGGGATGATGGGCAACTTGCCCAGGCCACCCAGGCCGTCCACAATGAAGGTGGGCACGGCTGGGCCGCTGATCCAGCCGCGCAGGCCTTCATAGAGTTCGAGCATGCGACGGTGCGGTACGATGAAATGGTGCGCACCCTCGACCATGTCGGTCGAGTACACGTAGTACGGACGCACCCCCATCTCGACCGATTGCATGAACAGTTCGCGCATCACTTCGACGCTGTCGTTCACCCCCCTGAGGCACACGGTTTGCAAGCCCATCATGATGCCGGACTTTTGCAGCATCTTGACGCGCTTGCGCAGCAGCGGTGTAATTTCCTTGGGGTGGTTGATGTGAATGTTGATCATCTGCACGCGGTGTTTTTCGAGCACTGAGCACAGTTCGGGCGTGACGCGGGTGGGCATTTGCACCACCATGCGCGAGCCGATGCGCAAGAAGCGCACATGCGGCGCTCGGGTGCGGATCATGCCCAGAATTTCATCAAGGCGTTCGTCGGTAAAGGTCAGCGGGTCGCCGCCGGAGAGCAACACGTCTTCGATGTTCTTGTTATTGGCAATGTAGTCGATCGACGCCTCGATCTCGTCCTTGTGCACCGAGCCGTTGGGCTGGCTGACCATGCGCTTGCGAGTGCAAAAACGGCACAGCGTGGCGCAGGTGTTGCTCACCAGAAACAGCACGCGGCGCGGGTAGCGGTGCACGATGCTGGTGCCGGGAACGGTGTCACCTTCTTCACCCAACTGGTCGAGCATGGTGGCAAAACCGGGCTTGGTTTCTTCGTGAAACGACGGCAGGTACTGCATACGAATCGGGCAATTGGGGTCGTTGCGGTCCATCAGCCTGGCCATGTAAGGTGTGACGGCAATGGCGAACTTGTTGTAAACAGTGTCGTTGACATCTTCCACATGGTTCAAAACGCCTTGCAGCTGCGCGTGGTGGGTGTAACGCCGGGCAAACTGCTTTTGCCAGGATTCGGATTCCGGGTCGTAGGCCTGCAACTCTTCATAGGTCATGAAAACTTTGGGGGTGGCGAATTCGACGGCTTGCAGCATGAGGGTCTCCTGAGTGGTTCTTCAAGTTTATGGACTGACGCCGCCGCTGAAAACAAGCAAGTTGCCTGAAATTAATGTCAAAATTCAGTCAAATTGATTGCTTTTTAAACACTATGGCGAATTCACCTCAAAAACCCAATCTTGACGCGCTGGACTACCAACTGATCGAGCTGCTCAAGGTCAATGCCCGGCTGCCCATGGTCAATCTCGCCAAAGCGCTGGGCTGCGCGCGCAGCACCGCCCAAATGCGGCTCAAGGCGCTGGAGGATGCCGGCGTCATCACCGGCTACACCGTGGGCGTGAGCAGCCCGCGCGCGTCCCAAGGCATTCGGGCCATGGTGCTGATTTCGATGGAATCCCAAAACGAGCCTGACGTGGTGCGTGCCCTGTCCCGGCGCCATGAGATCACCAAGTTGTATTCGGTCAGTGGTCGCTACGACTTGTGCGCCATGCTGATCACTGAATCCACGCAGGAGCTCGATGCCGTACTGGACAAGATCCGCGTGATCAAGGGCGTGGTGGACACGTTTTCGACCATCATGCTGTCCACCAAGCTCGATCGGCCCGAGTAACCAAGCAAGCCTCTTCAGCATCAAGATGGATTCTGTCAAAGTGACATCAAGAACTACCTATTTGCCAACTTTTTGACTATTGTTAATTGAAACTGCCGATTTACATTGGCATGACGACTTGAGATACTTCTTTCACATCAGGAAACAAGCCATCATGAAACTGCCTCAACTCGTCCAAACCCAATTTCTCAGCGTCCACGACGCGGCCACCGTGATTCACAAAATCGGCCTCGAAACCGTCTTCAAGCGTATGGCCGAGTACATTCGCGCCGACTATCTGCGCTGGCACGATTTTGAAAAATGCGCCCGCGTGGCCAACCACTCCGAAGATGGCGTGATCGAGTTGATGCCGATCTCCGATGCCAAAAGTTACGCCTTCAAGTACGTCAACGGCCACCCCAAAAACACCCTCAGCGGCCTGCCCTGTGTGATGGCATTTGGCGTTCTGGCCGATGTCGCTACCGGCATTCCGGAGTTCCTCAGTGAACTGACCCTCAGCACCGCCTTGCGCACGGCCGCCATGTCGGCGGTGGCAGCACAGGAACTGGCGCGCCCCGACAGCAAGTCGATGGCCCTGATCGGAAATGGCGCCCAAAGCGAATTCCAGGCGCTGGCGTTCCACTACCTGCTCGGCATCGAGGAAATCCGCCTGTTCGACACCGACCCCAAGGCCACTGAAAAGCTGATCGCCAACCTGCGCTCGACCAATCTGCGCCTGACGGTTTGCAGCAGCATTGCGCAAGCCGTGCGCGGCGCCGACATCGTGACCACCGTGACCGCAGACAAGACCAATGCCGCCATCCTGACCGCCGATTTGATCGAACCCGGCATGCACATCAACGGCGTGGGTGGCGACTGCCCGGGCAAGACCGAGCTGCACCCCGACGTGTTGCGGCGCAGCGCAGTGTTTGTCGAGTACGAACCGCAAACCCGCATCGAGGGCGACCTGCAGCACCTGCCCGCTGATTTTGCCGTGACCGAGCTTTGGCAAGTGCTGGCACGCCAGGCGCCCGGCCGCCGCGCGGCTGACCAGATCACGCTGTTTGATTCGGTCGGTTTTGCGCTGCAGGATTACTCGGCGCTGCGCTTCATGCGTGATGCCGCTCGGGAGCTCGGCATGGGCCAACCGGTGTCGCTGATACCCGAACTGGTCAACCCGAAAGACCTGTTCGTGCTGATTCATCCGGACACGCATGCCACCCAGGAACCTCAATGGGATAAAGCGGGCCAACACGCCGTCGCGTCAGCGCTAGCCAACGCCTTGAGCGTCCCGGCGTGAGCAGCCTGCCTGCGACGGGTGTCAAGGGTGTCAGCCTGATCGGCGTCCCCACCGACATCGGCGCCGGCACGCTGGGCTCGCGCATGGGGCCGGAAGCGCTGCGTGTTGCCGGCATTGGGCAGGCCATCGCGCAATTCGGCCTGGATGTGAAGGACTGCGGCAACCTCAGCGGCCCCGCCAACCCATGGCTGGCGGCCGTGAACGGTTTTCGGCACTTGCCCGAGGTGGTGCAGTGGAACCAACAGCTGCATGACGCCACCTATGCCGAACTGACTGCCAACCGTCTGCCCATCATGCTGGGCGGCGACCATTCCCTGGCGATTGGCTCTATCAGCGCGGTGGCGCGCCACTGCCGCGCTCAGAGCAAGAAACTGCGCGTGCTGTGGTTTGATGCCCACGCCGACTTCAACACCGCCACCATGACCCCCAGCGGCAACATCCACGGCATGCCGGTGGCTTGCCTGTGTGGTCAGGGGCCGCAGGAACTGATCCGGATTGGCGGTCATGTGCCCGCGCTGCACGCCAAGGAGATTCGCCAGATTGGCATCCGCAGCGTTGACGCCGGCGAAAAGCGCCTGGTGCACGACATGGGGATCGAGGTGTTCGACATGCGCTACATCGACGAGATGGGCATGCGCCACACCATGGAACTGGCGCTGGCGCTGGTCGATGCCAACACCCATTTGCATGTGAGTCTGGATGTGGACTTTCTGGACCCCGGCATCGCCCCGGGCGTGGGCACCACCGTGCGTGGCGGCCCGACCTACCGCGAGGCGCAACTGTGCATGGAAATGATTGCCGACACCGGGCGGCTCGCCTCGCTCGATGTGGTGGAGCTCAACCCGGCCCTGGACCAGTGCAACCAGACGGCCGAACTGGCCGTTGACCTGATTGAAAGCCTGTTCGGTAAAAGTACACTCATGCGTACTTAAACCCGAAAACCAATCCATTTTGAAGAACTGGCTACACACTGCCATCGCCCGCATCGAGGCCGATTACCAGCGCAGCGCCGACACGCATCTGATCGCCCTGCCGCTGCCCGCCTTTGCCAGCCACGGCGTCGACCTGTACCTGAAAGACGAGTCCACCCACCCCACCGGCAGCCTCAAGCACCGGCTGGCGCGCTCGCTGTTTCTCTACGGCCTGTGCAACGGCTGGCTGCATGAAGGCTCGACCGTGGTCGAATCCAGCAGCGGTTCCACGGCGGTGAGCGAGGCCTACTTTGCCCGGCTGCTGGGCCTGCCGTTCATTGCCGTCATGCCGCGCAATACCTCGCCTGAAAAAATTGCCCAGATTGAGTTTTACGGTGGCCAATGTCATCTGGTGGACAGCGCCAATGCGGTCTATGACGAGGCGCGTGCGTTGGCAGCACAAACCGGTGGCCACTACATGGACCAGTTCACCTATGCCGAGCGCGCCACCGACTGGCGCGGCAACAACAACATTGCCCAAAGCATGTTCCAGCAGATGGCGCGCGAACGTTTTCCGGTGCCGCGCTGGGTCGTGGTGGGCGCCGGCACCGGTGGCACCAGTGCCACCATTGGCCGCTTTGTGCGCTACCAGCGCCACGACACCCAGGTCTGCGTGGCCGACCCAGAAGGCTCGGTTTTTGGCGACTACCACCGCAGCGGTGACGCCAGCCTGACCGGGCCCGGCTCGCAAATCGAAGGCATCGGCCGTCCGCGCGTGGAGGCCAGCTTTATCCGCACGCTGGTGGACCGCATGATCACGGTGCGCAATGCGGATTCGTTGGCCGCGATGCAGGTGTTGTCCGACATTCTGGGCCGCAAGGTGGGGCCCTCGACCGGCACCAATTTTGTCGGCATGCTGGCACTGGCCTGCGAGATGCATCAGCGCGGCGAGCAGGGATCGATCTTGTCGCTGCTGTGCGACGCCGGTGAACGTTACCTGGGCACTTATTTTGATGACGCCTGGGCGGCGCAGCGCTTCGGCGACTGCGCCCCGGCGCGGGCCAGGCTTCAGGCGCACATCAACTGCACGGCATGAACCGACGGCAGTGCCTGACCGCGGCCTCAAGCCTGCTGCTGTGGCCTTGGGCGGCGCACGCTCAGGCCAGGCAAGCCCTGCAATTTCCGCGCGACCTCGGCAGCCACCCCGACTTTGCCATCGAGTGGTGGTACATCACCGGGCGGCTGCTGGCGGCGCAGCGCGAGTTTGGTTTCCAGATCACCTTTTTCAGGTCGCGCGTGCCGGTCACGCAAGGCATGCGCTCGACCTTTGCGGCCAAACAACTGATCTTTGCCCACGCCGCCGTGACCGACGTTGCAGCGAAGCGCCTGCTGCACGACCAGCGCATCGCCCGCGCGTCGGGCAACACGCTGATCGATCTGGCCCAGGCCAGCGAGTCAGATACCGACCTCAGCCTGGGCAACTGGTCGCTCAAGCGCGATGGCAAACGCTACCAAGCACAAGCCAATGCGGCCGACTTCTCTTTTCAACTGAGCTTGACTGAAAACCAACCCCTGTTGCTGCAAGGCGACCAGGGCTGGTCGCGCAAGGGACCCGAGGCCAAGCAAGCCAGCTATTACTACAGCCTGCCGCAAATGCAGGTGAGCGGCCAACTCAGCCTGGGCGAAGAAACCCTGCCGGTGCAGGGACAGGCATGGCTCGACCACGAATGGAGCCAGACGCTGATGCACCCGGATGCCGTGGGATGGGACTGGATTGGCATGAATCTGCTCGATGGCAGCGCGCTGACGGCCTTCAGGCTGCGCACCAAAGACGGCGCCGCGCATTGGGCGGGCGGCTCGCTGCGCGCCCCAGGCTCCGCACAAGCCGTGATTTTTGGTCCTGAAGATGTCATCTTCACGCCGCAGCGCAGCTGGAAAAGCCCGGCCAGCGGCGCCAGCTACCCGGTCCAGTGGTCGGTGCAGATCAGACGCGCCGGTACAAGCCAGTCGGCTCCCGTGCTTGCGCGCTACACCGTCAACGCCGTCATCGACAACCAGGAGCTTGACAGCCGCCAGTCCACCGGTGCCATCTATTGGGAAGGTTTGAGCGAACTGCTGGACAGCCGCGGCGCAGTGGTCGGCCGGGGCTATCTGGAGATGACGGGATACGCGAGTCCGTTGGCGCTGTAAATCATGACTACCCCAACGCCAAAACCCGGCAACCCCAAATCGCTCTCCGGGCTGTTGCCTTTCCTGAAACCCTACCGCGGCCGCATCGGCCTGGCGCTGCTGTTTTTGGTGCTGGCCGCCATGGCCACGCTGGTTTTTCCCCTGGCCTTGCGCAGCCTGATCGACGGCGGTCTGGTGCAAACCGACCGGGGTGCGCAGGTGATGGCCTTGCGCGAGCATTTTGTGGCGCTGTTTGGGGTGGCGGTGGCGCTCGGGCTGTTTTCGGCGGCGCGCTTTTACATGGTGAGCTGGCTTGGCGAGCGCATCACCGCCGATGTGCGCAATGCCGTTTATGGCCATGTGCTGCAACAGAGCCCGGCGTTTTTCGAGACCACGCAGACCGGCGAGGTGCTGTCGCGGCTGTCTGCCGACACAACGCTGGTGCAGACCGTGGTGGGCTCGTCGCTGAGCATGGGGCTTCGCAATCTGGTGATGGGTATCGGCGCCCTGGCCGTGCTGGTCTGGACCAACCCGATGGTGATGGTGCAGGTGCTCGGTGTGCTGGTGCTGATTGTGCTACCCGCTGCCTGGTTTGGCCGGCGGGTGCGCAAGCTGTCGCGCGCCAGCCAGGACCGCGCGGCCGACGCCAGTGCCATTGCCGCCGAGGTGCTCAACGCCATTCCCGTGGTGCAAAGCTACACCGCCGAGGAGCGCGAGGCGGCACGCTTTAACCTGGCAACAGACAGCGCGTTCGTGGTGGCGGTGCGCCGCTCGCGGGCGCGCTCAATGTTGGTGGCTTTCATCATCATTGCCACATCAGCCGCGCTGCTATGGGGCCTGTACCAGGGCACGCAGGCCGTGATGGCCGGGCGCATCAGCGCCGGGCATTTGGGGCAAACCGTGTTGTATGTGATCATTCTGGCCAGCGCCTTTGCCATTTTGGGCGAGGTCTATGGCGACCTGTTACGCGCTGCCGGTGCCACCGAGCGGCTGATGGAATTGCTGGCCAGCCGGTCGTCGATTGCTTCGCCGCCGCATCCAACTGCGGCACCGGTACCTGTAGCCGGTAGCGAAGTGATGTTCGAGCACGTCACGTTTCACTACCCGTCGCGACCCGGCCAGGCGGCGCTGACTGACTTCTCGCTGGACATCGCCCCCGGCCAGACGGTGGCGCTGGTCGGGCCCAGCGGGGCTGGCAAAAGCACGGTGTTTCAACTGCTGCTGCGCTTTTATGACCCCGCCACCGGGCGCATCCTCAAGGATGGCGTGCCGACGCGTGACCTGGCCCTGGCCGACCTGCGTCATGGCATTGGCATCGTGCCGCAGGATGCGGTGATTTTCTCCAGCAGCGCGCTGGAGAACATTCGCTACGGCAAACCCGGGGCCAGCGACGCCGAGGTGAAGGCCGCGGCACAAGCGGCTTTTGCCGACGAGTTCATCAGCGCCCTGCCCCAAGGCTATGACACTTTTTTGGGCGAGCGTGGTGTGCGCCTGAGTGGTGGCCAGCGCCAGCGCATTGCCATTGCCCGCGCCATGCTGAAAAACCCGCCGCTGTTGCTGCTGGATGAGGCCACCAGCGCGCTCGACGCCGAGAGTGAACGCATGGTGCAAGCCGCCCTCGAATCCGCCATGCGCGGGCGCACCACGTTGGTGATTGCACACCGGCTGGCCACCGTCATCAAGGCCGACCGCATTGTGGTGCTGGACCAGGGCCGGGTGGTCGAACAGGGCACCCATGCCGAGCTGCTGGCCGCCGGCGGACTTTATGCCGGGCTGGCGGCGCTGCAGTTCAACAGCAATAACTAAACCTTGCGGGTCAGACCACTCGCGAAGCGACGTGCTCTGACCCCAACTAACTTGAACCCTTGCGGGTCAGACCACTCGCGAAGCGACGTGCTCTGACCCCAACTGATTGGGGGTCAAGCCAGGTGACGCAACTCACGCAATGCCACTGACACCGGCGCCAGATCAGCGCCCTGGGTGCTGATGGTTTGCAGCAGCTTGCACAGGCGCTCGATGCTGGCAGCGTTGGCGTCCGCCCAGCTCTGGACGCTGTCAAAGTGCAACTGCACGCTCAGGCTGATCTGGTTGGCAATGGCATACACGTCTTCGCGCGCGCTGCCCCGGGCCTGGGTTTGCCACAGGCTGTCGGTGGGCAGGCGGTTGATCTGGGCACGCCAGGCGCTCAGGCCCAGCACGCTATCGACACCAAAGTAGGTTTGCGCCGCCTGCGCCAGCGTGGTCTTGGCCTGCTCGGTCAGATCCACCAGATCGAGCGCCGGGAAAATGAATTCCAGTGCGCTGAGCTTGCGCGCCAACTCTGCGGCCACCCCCGCCTGTGCCAACTTTTGCGTGGCCTGCTCCCAACTGGCCAAGGCGCTGGCGGGCAACCAGTTTTCCAGATTGGCATGCAGTTCACGCGCGCCGGGCTGATAACGCGCGATCAACGTGGGCAAATCAGAGGATTTGGAGCGCGCGCGCAGCATCCAGCGCGACGCGCGCTGCGTGATGGCGATGAGTTTGCTCAGCAGATCAAGCTGCAGGCTGCTGGCCACCACGCCGTCGAGCGCGTCGATCTGATCCCACAGCGGCTCCAGCTCAAAGATTTCGCGCGCCAGCGTGTAGGCCCGCACCACATCGGCGGTGCTGGCCGCGGCTTCAGCCGCCAAAAAGTTGACAAAGGTGGCGCCGCTGCGGTTGACCACGGTGTTGGCCACATAGGTGGCGACGATTTCACGCTTGAGCGGATGCAAGTCGATGGCGGCAGAAAACTTCTCGCTCAGTGCCTTGGGGAAATAAGCCTTCAGGACCCGGCTGAAATACGGGTCGTCAGGCAAATTGCTGGCCAGCAGGTCGTCAAACACCGACATCTTGGCGTAGGCCAGCAGCACCGCGCCCTCAGGCGCCGTCAGTCCCTGCTTGAGCGAACGCCGACGCACAAACTCTTCGTCGGTGGGCAAAAACTCGATGGCCCGGTTCAGCCGCCCTGCCCCTTCCAGCCACTGGATCAAGCGCTGCTGGCCGCCCAGCACATACAGGGGCCGGTGGCAGGCCACGTCGAGCGCCTGGGTCTGGTAATAGTTGTCGGCGAGCACCAGGCGGGCGACTTCGTCGGTCATGGACGCCAGCAGGTCGTTACGTTGCTTGAGCGTGAGGTCGCCCGCCTCCACCACGCGGTCCAACAGAATCTTGATGTTGACCTCGTGGTCGGAGCAATCGACACCGGCCGAATTGTCAATGGCGTCGGTGTAGATCAGGCCGCCAGCCTGGGCAAACTCGATGCGCCCAAGCTGGGTGCAACCGAGATTGCCGCCTTCCACCAGCACCTTGCTGCGCAGTTGCCGGCCGTTGACCCGGAACGCGTCGCTGGACTTGTCGCCGACCTGCGCATGGCTTTCTTGCGACGACTTGACGTAGGTGCCGATGCCGCCGTTGTAGAGCATGTCCACCGGGGCCTGCAACAGCGCATGGATCAGCTCGTTGGGCGCCAGGTCTGCGTTCTCGATACCCAGTGCCTCTTGCGCCAAGGCCGACAAATGGATCGACTTGGCGGAGCGCGGGTAAATGCCACCGCCTTCTGAGAGCACACTGCGCTCAAAGTCATCCCAACTGGAGCGGGGCAAGTTGAACAGGCGCTGGCGCTCGGCAAAACTGCGCGCCACGTCCGGTGCGGGGTCGATGAAGATGTGCCGATGATCAAACGCCGCCACCAATTTGATTTGGGTGGACAGCAGCATGCCGTTGCCGAACACGTCGCCCGACATGTCGCCAATGCCGACCACGGTGAATGGCGTCGTCTGGATGTCGTGCGACAAGGCCCTGAAATGACGCTTGGCCGACTCCCAGGCGCCGCGCGCGGTGATGCCCATCTCTTTATGGTCGTAGCCCACCGAGCCGCCAGAGGCAAACGCATCGCCGAGCCAGAAGCCATAGTCTGCCGAGACGCTGTTGGCGATGTCGGAAAAGCTGGCCGTGCCCTTGTCAGCTGCCACCACCAGGTAGGGGTCATCCGCGTCGTGGCGCACCACGTTCACGGGCGCCACGACCCGGCCCTTGACCAGGTTGTCGGTGACGTCGAGCATGCCCGCGAGCAACAGCTTGTAGCAGGCAATGCCTTCGGCCCGGAACGCCTCGCGCTCACTTGCAGGCGGCGGGTTTTTCAGGACAAAGCCGCCTTTGGAGCCGACCGGCACGATCACCGTGTTTTTGACCTGCTGGGCCTTCACCAGCCCCAGAATCTCGGTGCGGAAATCTTCGGGCCGGTCCGACCAGCGCAGACCGCCGCGCGCCACCTTGTTCATGCGCAGATGGATGGCTTCGACACGCGGCGAATAGACCCAGATCTCGAACATCGGCTTGGGTTCGGGCATGCCCGGCACTTCATGCGACTGGAGCTTGAAGCTCATGTAGGGCTTGTGAGCCCGCGTGGCAGTCGTCTGCCACACGTTGGTGCGCAGGGTGGCCAGGATGGTCCGGTGGTACTGGCGCAGGATGCGGTCTTCGTCCAGGCTGGCCACCGCGCTGAGTTGCGCTTCGATGTCCTCGTTGATACTGGTTTGCAGCGTGGCCCGGTCCGACTCTTGAGCGGGGTCGAAGCGCGCGTCGAAAAGCTGGTACAGGGTTTGCGCCAGGGCGGCGTTTTTGTACAGCGTGGCCTCCAGGTAACTCTGGCTGTACGGAAAATCCAGCTGCTTGAAGTAGCGGGTGTAAGCGCGCAACACCGCAATGGCACGCGCATCGAGCGTGGTGGCCAGCACCAGCTTGTTAAGGTCATCGCTGTCGAGCACCTTGCACCAGACCCGCACAAACAGGGCTTCGAACCGCTCCCGTATCACTGCAAACTCTGCCTCTGGCGGCAGTTGCAAACCGAGGTCGTGAATCCAGTATTGGGCGCCGTCGGCGTGGGGCTTCGCGCCGTCCAACCGGTAGGGGTGCTCGTCGAGCACGCGCGCGCCCATGCGCTCGAGCACCGGCAGAGAATCCGACAGCGCCACCTTGCTCAGGCTGAAAATCTTGAAGCGCACCATGCCGGGAGCGCTGTCGAGCGGCCGGTACAGGCGCACTGCCATCGACTGCAGAGGCGACAGGCCGGCGAGCACCTGCACATCATCGGCGGCCCTGCGGCCAGAAAAATCCTCCTGGTAAGCGGTGGGAAAGCTGTCGGCAAAACGAGCGGCCAAAGCCAGGCCGTGGCTTTCACCATGAATGTTCAGCAAGGCCTGCCTGCAATCGTCTTCCCAGCGCTGGCAAAGCCGGGTAATGCGTGCCTCGAGCGCCGACACATCGACAGCCTCGGGCACCTGCTGGTCCGCACGAATGAAGTAGTGGATGCGTGCCAGCGGATTGTTGGTCAGCGTCGGGGTGTACTCGATGGACTGGCCGTTCAGCGAGCGGCAGAGTTCCTCACCAATTCTGGAGCGCAGTTCGGTGTTGTAACGGTCACGCTGCACGAACACCTGGGCCGAGGTGAAGCGGCCAAACGGGTCGCGGCGCAGGAACACGCGCACGCGCTGGCGCTCCTGCAGTCGCAAAATACCCACGGCATGCTCGGTCAGTGTGGCGGTATCGACCTGGAACAGCTCGTCGCGCGGGTAATCATCCAGAATCGTCTGCAAGGACTTGGCGGCATGGCTCTCGGGCAGCACGCCCGCAGCCGCCATGACATCGGCGGCGCGGCGCCGGATTTGTGGAATTTCCGAAACCGCGGCAGCGTAGGCCTTGGAGGTGTAAAGCCCCAAAAAGCGGGCTTCTCCAATGACCTTGCCAGCGGCATCAAAGCGCTTGACGGTCAGGCAATCGAGCCAGGCCGGGCGATGCACGGTGGCCCGCGTCATGGCTTTGGTGACCAGCACCAGTTGGTCTGAATCCAGAAACTCAAGGGCATCAGCAGGCAAGCGGCTCACCGGCGTTTTGGGCTCACCGCGCAGAATGCCCAGCCCCGATTCAGCCACGGCCACCAGCTTGACGCCCTCCTCGTCACGCACCAAGCGGTAGTCGCGCGCGCCCAAGAAGGTGAAATGCTGCGCTTCCAGCCAGTGCAGGAACTCAACACCTTCCTGCTGTCCCTTTGCCGACAGCGGTGAGCGCGCAGATTCCTCCCTGACAGCTTGCAGGTGCTTGAGCATGGGCTGCCAGTCGCTCACAGCGGCACGCACGTCATGCAACACCTGCGCCAGTTCGGCGGCGAGTTGCCCGCGGTCGGACTCGATCACGATCCGGTCGCATTCGAGCAGAATCAGCGAAGAAATCTGACGTTTGTGGTCCGCATCCTGGCGCGCCAGGCTGGCGCTTTTGACCTTGCCACCGGCATCGCGCTCGACCGCCAGCAGCGGGTGCACGATCCAGTGCACCATGCGGCCGCTGCGGTTGATGGCCATGGTGACCGAGTCCACCAGGAACGGCATGTCTTCGTGCACCAGTTGAATGACGGTGTGTTCGCTGTCGAAACCGTCTTCAGCCAGCGTGGGGTTGAAGACGCGAATGCGCTGGCCTGCGGTGTCAGGGGTGGCGTTCAGCAAACGCCAGTGGGCGCTGGCCAGTGCCAGCAGCGTGGCTGAGCCGCGTTGCCGCAGTTCGTCGGGGTCGGTGTTGTCAAAATAGGCTGGGACAAAGTCTGCCAGCAGGGGGGCGGCTGCACCAGCATTTTCCAGGGTATAGGCGCGCAGGTCAGCAAGGTTCGCATGGGTCATGCAGTTCTCCAAATAATGCTTTGAACACCAAGGATTTTAGGAACCGCAGCCAACTTGAAGCGCCAAGCAGCCTGTCAAATCATCCAGGTATGCAAAAAACACATAAGGAAATCATGGGGCATTTTGCCAATCGAGCGACCAGGCGCCAGAGATCACGTTTTGCAGCCACAAAGCGGCGGTGAGCGTCTTGCCATCGGTGACCAATCCCTGGCGGCACCAGTCGAGCAAGTGCGCGGGCGTGGCCGTAAACACATCCAGAAACTCGCCTTCATCGAGTTGCCGTTGCCCCGCCCGCAAGCCACGCGCAAACCAGATGTCGATGAACTCCGTCGAATAGGCAATAACCGGGTGCAGCACACCCGCATGCGCCCAATGGTTGGCGCTGTAGCCTGTTTCTTCGAGCAACTCGCGCTGCGCACAGTGAAAGCAGTCTTCACCGGCATCGAGCTTGCCAGCGGGGAACTCAATCATGACCCGGCCCACCGGATAGCGAAACTGGCGCTCCAGCACCACCTGCATGGCGCCTGTTGCATCTTCGAGCAGGGGGATGATCATGACGGCACCCGGGTGCACCACATACTCGCGAGTGGCCTCAAGGCCATTGGACAGACTGACCTGATCGCGGAAAGCGTGCAGCAGTCGGCCCTTGAAAAGTTCGGTGCTGCTTATCTTTTTCTCGATCAAATGGTCAAACTGCGGCTTGCCCATGACCTTTCAATGACCAGTCAAATTGAACTGAGCAACCGCACCATCACGTGGCCAGCATCTGGACCACAGCGTTGGCGCAGAGCGCCATCAGACCGCCGGGCACCAAACCCAGAATCAGCAGCAGAGCGCCATTGAGCGACAGCACGGCACGCACCTCGAACGGGGCAGCGAGCACGGAAGAACCCGCTGGCGCATCAAAATACATAACCTTGACCACCCGCAGGTAGTAAAAAGCGCCGATCAGCGACATCATGACGGCAAACACGGCGAGCACGAGTTGCAGGGTGCCACCCGAAGCCACCAGGGCCTGCAGCACCGCCAATTTGGCATAGAAGCCGATCATGGGCGGGATGCCAGCCAGCGAGAAGAGGCAAACGGCCATGATGCCGGCATACAGCGGATTACGCTGGTTCAAGCCGGCCATGTCGGCAATCTCTTCGCTTTCGAATCCACTGCGCGACAATAACAGGATCACGCCGAAACTGGCCAGTGTGGTCAGCACATAGGAGATCACATAGAACATGGAGGAACTGTAGGCATTGGCTGCGGCTTCCGGGTGGCCAACCACGGCCCCGGAGATCATGCCGATCAGCACAAAACCCATGTGGGATATGGTTGAAAAAGCCAGCATGCGCTTGAGGTTGGTCTGTGCGATGGCCGCCAGGTTGCCAATGGCCAGTGATCCAATGGCCAACAACATCAGCATCGGTTGCCAGTCAATCGCCAGCGGCATCATGCCTTCCACCAGCAGGCGAATCGTCACGGCAAAAGCCGCCAGCTTGGGAGCGCCGCCGATCATGAGCGTGACGGCCGTGGGCGCGCCCTGGTACACATCTGGGATCCACATGTGGAAAGGCACCACGCCAAGCTTGAAGGCCAGGCCCGCCACAATAAAGACCAAGCCGAACACCAGCACCTGGTGCTTGATCTGACCCGAATGAATGGCTTTGAACGCCTCCTGCAGATCGAGCGAGCCAGTGGCACCATAAAGCATCGACATGCCGTAAAGGAGGAACCCAGAAGCCAGTGCGCCGAGCACGAAGTACTTCATGGCAGCCTCGACCGACAGGACGTAGTCGCGACGCAAGGCCACCAGCGCGTAGCTCGACAGCGTCAACAACTCAACCCCCATGTAGATCACCAGGAAGTTGTTGCCGGAAATCATGGCAAACATGCCGAGCAGCGAAAACAGGCTCAAGACAAAAAGTTCACCACCGCGCAGCATGTCACGGTCAGCCGCATACTGACGACCATAGACCAAAGACACCATGACAGCAAGCGTGGCAAAACACTTGAGCCAGTTGCCCATGACGTCGCTGACCACCATGTTGCCGAAGGCATAAATGGTCTGGCCCGAAGATGCGTAGCTGGCCTGCAGGGCGGCCACGATGGCCAGTGTCAGCATCGTGACCACGTAGGTGGCGGTGCGGGTGCGGCTTTTGACGCTCAAGTCAAACAGGGCAATCACACAGGCCATGACCAGCAAAACTATTTCCGGATAGACCGCGATCAAACTGAATTTGTCAATCATAGGTATCTCTTATCTCAAAGTTGTCAGTACAGACAGATCAGTTCAGTTTTGTCATGGCCACATGTTTCAGCAGCCCCGCCACTGAGACATCCATTACATCGGTAAACGGCTTGGGGTACAGGCCCATGTAGAGAATCGCAATACCCAGCAAAGACAGGTAGAAAAATTCCCGGCCATTGATGTCTTTCAAATGTTTGACGTGGTCGTTGGTCACCGGCCCCAGATAGACACGCTTGACCATCCAGAGGGTATAGGCTGCACCAAAAATCAGGGCACTGGCGGCCGCCATGCCGACCCAGAAATTGACTCTCAAGGCGCCCAGAATCACCATCCACTCGCCGACGAAGCCAGCCGTGCCCGGCAGACCGCAATTGGCCATGGCAAACAACATGGCAAAGGCCGTGAATTTGGGCATGGTGTTGACCACCCCGCCATAGGCCGCGATCTCGCGCGAATGGACGCGGTCATAGAGCACACCAATGCCGAGGAACATGGCCGCCGAGACAAAGCCATGGGAAATCATCTGGACGATGCCACCGGCAACGCTCAGGTCGTTGAACAGAAAAAATCCCAAAGTGACAAAACCCATATGCGCCACAGACGAATAAGCCACCAGCTTTTTCATGTCTTTCTGCACCATGGTGACGAAGCCCACGTAAATCACCGCCGCCAGCGACAAACCGATCATCAAACCGGCCCACTCATGGGCAGCGTCTGGCGTGATCGGCAGCGAGAAACGCAGGAAACCGTAGGCGCCGAGTTTCAGCATGATGGCCGCCAGCACGGCTGAGCCACCCGTGGGGGCCTCAACGTGCACATCGGGCAACCAGGTGTGCACCGGCCACATCGGCACCTTGACCGCAAAAGCAGCCAGGAAGGCGAAGAACAGCAGCGTTTGCGCCGTCTGGCCCAGCGGAAGCTTGTGCCACGTCAGCAAATCGAAGCTGCCACCCGATGTGATGTAGAGGTAGATCAGGGCGATCAGCATCAGCAGGGAACCCATCAGCGTGTACAGGAAGAATTTGAACGCCGCATAGATCTTGTTGGGGCCACCCCAGACACCGATGATGAGGTACATCGGGATCAGCGTGGCCTCGAAAAAGACATAGAACAGCATGCCATCGAGCGCACAAAAGACACCGATCATGAGACCGCTCAAAATCAGGAAAGCACCCATGTACTGGTTGACCCGACTGGTAATGACCTCCCAGCCAGCGATCACCACGATGACGTTGATAAATGCCGTCAGCAGGATGAACCACACCGAGATGCCATCAATACCGAGGTGGTAGTTGATGTTGAAACGCTCGATCCACGGCGTTGTTTCGACAAACTGCATGGCGGCAGTGGCCACATCGAACTGCGTGTAAAGCGGCAAAGTCACCAACAGACTCACCACCGCTCCCACCAGCGCGATCCAGCGAACAGCCTGCGCCTGGTCATCACGACCAAGTGCCAGCAACACCACACCGAAGGCAATCGGTGTCCAAATAGCCAGGCTCAGCAAACCCATTTTTATATTTCTCCTATTTGAGCCAGACGAAATACGTCATGAGAACAAAGATACCCAACACCATGGTCAGCGCATAGTCGTACAAATAGCCGGTCTGGACTTTTCTAACCACGCCAGAAACCCAGCCCACGATACGCCAGGAACCATTCACGACGGCTCCGTCGATCACACCCTCGTCGCCCACTTTCCAAAGCGCCACCCCCAGGCCGCGAGCGGCAGGGGCCAGCACGTTTTCGTTGAACCAGTCCATGTAATATTTGTTTTCAAGCAAGGTGTAGATCGGCATGACACTGCGCTTGATCGCCGCTGGCAAGGCCGGGTTGACCATATACATGTAATAGGCGCTCACCACACCTGCCAGAGCCAGCCAGAATGGCGCACTGGTGAGGCCATGCAAGGCCATTTGCACCGGGCCATGAAACTCTTCAGCCAACAGTTCCATGGCTTTGTGAATTTCCAGATTGACAAAAATCGCGTCCTTGAAAAAGTCGCCAAACAGCATCGGGCCGATGGTGATGAAGCCGATCAGCAGCGACGGGATGGCCAGCATGACTAAAGGCAAGGTGACGACCCAGGGGGATTCATGCGGCTTGCTGTCATGCCCATGCCCATGGTCATCATGGCCGTGATGCGCATCGGGATTCTGGTCAAAACGCTCGTTGCCATGGAACACCAGGAAGTAGAGACGGAACGAATAGAAGGCGGTGATGAAGACACCCGCCAGGACAGCAAAATAGGCAAAACCGGCGGCTGGCAACTGGCTGGCATGGACGGCCATGATGATTTCGTCTTTGGAGTAGAAGCCCGAAAACAAGGGGGTGCCAATCAGGGCCAGCGATCCCACCAGACAGGTGAGCCAGGTGATGGGCATGTATTTGCGCAAACCGCCCATCCAGCGGATGTCCTGGTTGTGATGCACGCCCATGATGACCGAACCCGCAGCCAGGAACAGCAGCGCCTTGAAGAAGGCATGCGTCATCAGATGGAACACGGCCACCGAATAAGCCGAGGCACCCAGGGCGACCGTCATGTAGCCGAGTTGCGACAGGGTGGAGTAGGCCACAATGCGCTTGATGTCATTCTGGATGATGCCCAGAAAGCCCATGAACAAGGCGGTGATGCCGCCAATGACCAGGACAAAGTTGAGCGCGGTGTCGCTGAGCTCGAACAGCGGTGACATGCGGGCCACCATGAAGATGCCGGCAGTCACCATGGTGGCGGCGTGAATCAGGGCAGAAATGGGGGTCGGGCCTTCCATTGAATCGGGCAACCACACATGCAGTGGGAACTGTGCCGACTTGCCCATGGCACCAATGAACAGACAGATACAAATCACTGTGACCAGCATCCAGTCAGTGCCCGGCAGGGTCAGCCTGGCCAGTTCAGCCGACTTGGCAAAGGCTTCGCCGTAGTTGAGCGTGCCCGTGTAGGCGGCCAGCAAACCGATGCCCAGGATAAATCCAAAGTCTCCGACCCGGTTCACCAGGAAGGCCTTCATGTTGGCAAAAATCGCGCTGGGTTTGTTGAACCAGAAACCAATCAGCAGGTAAGACACCAGGCCCACCGCTTCCCAGCCAAAGAACAACTGCAGCATGTTGTTGCTCATGACCAGCATCAGCATCGAAAAAGTAAACAGGGAAATGTAGGCAAAGAAGCGGTTGTAACCTTCGTCCTCTTCCATGTAGCCAATGGTGTAAACGTGCACCATCAGCGACACGAAGGTCACCACGCACATCATCATGGCGGTCAGGCCATCCACCAGGAAGCCGATCTCCATCTTGAGGCCGCCCACCACCATCCAGGTGTAGATGGTCTCATTGAAGCGGGCGCCATCCACCACCACACTTTGAAGCGTCATGGCCGACAAAACAAAGGACAGCAACACGCTCACAATGGTGAGCGAATGCGACATGCGCCGGCCGATGACGTTGCCGCCAAACCGGGTCCCCAGCACACCAGCGGCAATGGAGCCAACCAGCGGGCCTAAGGCAATGACCAGCAGCGTTGTGGTAGAAAGGGTTTGACTCATTTTTGTTAACCCTTCAACGAATCGAGTTCGTCCACATTGATATTCGATTTAAGGCGGAACAATAGCACCAGGATGGCCAGACCGATGGCCGACTCGGCTGCTGCAACGGTCAGGATAAAGAAGACAAATATCTGACCGTTCAAATCACCCAGATAGTGCGAGAACGCGACAAAATTGGTGTTGACTGCCAGCAGCATCAATTCGATGGCCATCAGCAGCACGATCAGGTTTTTGCGATTCAGAAAAATCCCGATTACCGAGAGCGCAAACAGCATGGCACCCAGAGAAAGATAGTGACCCAATGTAAGCGTCATGCTTTGTTCTCCACGAACGGTGTTTCAGCGGGCTGCGTCGGCAATGTGGGTTGGGTGGCGTCCATTTTGACAACCGTCAACCGGTCCACCCACTTCACGCGCACCTGCTCTTCCGGGTTGATGGCCTTGATGTCCTTGCGATGGCGCAGCGTAAGGGCAATGGCGGCAATCATGCCCACCAGCAAAATCGCAGCTGCAATTTCGAGCGGGTACAAATAGCGCGTGTAAAGCAGAATCCCAAGTTCCTTGGTGTTGGATACCTGCACCGTCGCCTGCCCGAGTGTCGCTGCGGCAACAGGCGCCTCACTGACCTGGAAGCCAGCCATCAGGACCGCAGACATTTCAAGGATGATGACAACTGCAACCACTGCCGCCAGCGGGAAATGCTTCCAGAAGCCTTTTCGGATGCCGTCCACATTGATGTCGAGCATCATCACCACGAACAGGAAAAGCACCATCACGGCACCGACATACACCAGCACCAGGGTAATGGCCAGGAACTCCGCCTTGAGCAGCATCCAGATCATGGACGCCTGAAAAAATGACAGCACCAGGAACAGCACGGCATGCACCGGATTGCGCGCCGTGATGACACGGAACGCCGCCAGCAGCAGCACTGTCGAAAAAATATAAAACAAACCCGTCTTGACATCCATGGTTAACTTATCTTTCTGATTGGTCAGCGGTACTTGGCATCGGCAGCCTTGTTGGCGGCGATTTCACGCTCATAGCGATCACCGACAGCCAGCAGCATTTCTTTGGTGAAATACAAGTCGCCCCGGTTTTCACCGTGGTATTCGAGGATGTGCGTTTCAACAATGGAATCGACCGGGCAGCTCTCTTCGCAGAAACCGCAAAAAATGCACTTGGTCAGGTCGATGTCGTAGCGATTGGTGCGGCGCGAGCCGTCGGCGCGCACTTCAGACTCGATGGTGATGGCCATCGCCGGGCAAACCGCTTCACACAACTTGCAGGCAATGCAGCGTTCTTCACCGTTTTCGTAGCGGCGCAGTGCATGCAGGCCACGGAAGCGCGGCGACATAGGCGTTTTTTCTTCCGGGTACTCCAGCGTGATCTTGCTGCGAAACGCATATTTACCGGTCAGTTTCATGCCTTTCAGGAGTTCCACCAGCATGAAACTCGACAGGAAATCCTTCAAGGAGAAGGCCCGCCCAGCAGGATTTTTAACCGTATTTAAAGTTGGGGTAGTCATAAACAGCTCGAATTACTTCCAAATGTTCCACGGGGTTTGCATCCACACCCCGACCACCACCAGCCACACCAAAGTCACTGGAATGAAGACTTTCCACCCCAGACGCATGATCTGGTCATAACGGAACCGGGGAAAAGTCACCCGCACCCAAATAAACATGGTCATCATGCAGAATGTCTTGATCGCCAGCCAGATCCAGCCCGGAATCCAGTTGAAGAGAGCACTGTCGATCGGCGACATCCAGCCACCAAAGAACATGGTGACTGACAAAATCGAGAGCATCCAGATACTGGCGTATTCAGCCATCTGGAACATGGCCCAGGACATGCCGGAATATTCGACCATGTGGCCTGCCACAATTTCGGACTCGCCTTCGATCACGTCGAAAGGCGTTCGGTTGGTCTCAGCCAGACCCGAGACAAAGAAAACCACCACAATCGGCAACAGCGGCAACCAGTTCCAGGACAAGAACGTCAGACCCATGTCCGCAAAATGACCCCGTCCCTGCCCGGCCACAATGTCCGACAGGTTCATGCTCGCCGACACCATCAGCACGATCAAAAGGCAGAAACCCATGGCAATTTCATAGCTCACCATTTGCGCCGAAGCACGCAAGGCACCGAGAAACGCGTACTTGGAATTGGACGACCAGCCCGAGATGATCACGCCATAAACCTCCATCGAGGAAATGGCCATCAAAAACAACAGGCCCGCGTTCAGGTTAGCCACCGCAATTTCGGGCCCGAACGGAATGACCGCCCATGCCGTCAGTGCAGGGGCCACCGTCAGGACCGGACCAAGATAGAAAAGGACCTTGTCAGAGGCGGCAGGCCGGACGATCTCCTTGGTCATGAGCTTCAAGGCATCGGCAATCGGCTGCAACAGGCCCCAGGGTCCGACACGGTTAGGGCCGAGCCGAATCTGCACCCAACCGAGCAGCTTGCGCTCCCAAAGCGTGGCGTAGGTCACGGCCCCCAGCACGATCATCAGCACCACGGTGACCTTGATCAGTGCCCAGATGGTTGGCCAGGCGATGGCGGCCCACCAAGGCGCAGCCAGCAGCCCCTGGCCGAAATTGAATACGAAGTCGCTCATGCTGCCACCTCCTGGGTTTCAGCGGCCCGGGCATCAGCTGTTTGTTGCAGCGCAGGAGCGCGGCGCACGATGCCATCCAGTTGATAAATGCCGGCCACCACCGGCGCGCCAGCATGACTTGCCAGATTGATAGCTGCCGTGGTGCGATTGCTCAGCCGGTCTGGCGAAACTTGCGCCGTCTCGCCCACCGTCAAACCGGGAATACCTTGCAGAACCTGTTCTGACGAGTCGAAATCAAAGCCGGGCACATTGAGCATGTTGGCCAACACGCGCAGCACTTTCCAGGCCGGGCGTGTTTCACCCAGCGGTTGCACCACCGCGTGGAAGCTTTGCACGCGTCCTTCTGCATTGACAAAGGTACCGGAAGTTTCCGTGAAAGGCGACACGGGCAGCATCACATCACAGAACGCCATGTTGGCCTTGAACGGATTCAGGGAGACCACCATCTGCGCCTTGCCCAGCACATCGGTGGCCTGTGCCCCCGCCGCGGAGTCGAACCCGGGTTCGGTGTTGAGCAACAGCACAGCTTTGAGTGCGCCACCCAGCATCTGACCGGCATGCAAGCCGCCGGCCGCCGGTTCAGCGCCGACCAGTTGCGCACCCACGGTGTTGGCAGCCTCAGTCAGGTAGCCAAAGCTGGCACCCGCCTGGTCCGCAAGCCACTGCGCCAGCGCCAATAAACTGGACGCCTGGGCATGATGCGCCGCACCGTTGCCCAGCAAAATCGCTTTGCGCTCGCCAGCCAGCAAGCTGCGTGCAATCGCCACGGATGCGTCATCAGCTGCGACGGCGACCGGCGCTGTCGTCCCTTTTTCAAGGGCGACGGCAGCGGCCACAGCGGCCAAGGCCTGCACCCATTGTGCTGCGTGAACCTGGACGCGGTGCGCGACCGGCATCGCCCAGTCGTCGTTGCGCGCATTGATCGAACTCACCTGGCAACCCTTGCGGGCCGACTGCCGAATGCGTTGCGCAAACAGGGGATGGTCCTTGCGCAGGTTGGAGCCGATGACCAGCACGCTTTGCAGTTCCGACAAGGACGCAATGGACGTTCCCAGATAACGCACGCCCTCAAGCGCGGGAAACTCGGCATGGCGCAACCGATGGTCGATGTTGCCGGACCCCAGCCCCTGCATGAGCTTGACCGACAGATGCAATTCTTCGAGCGTGGCATGCGGACTCACCAAAGCGCCCAGACTGGCGGCACCGAATTCGGCACCGATCTGCTTCAGGCCATTGGCGACATATTCGAGCGCCGTTTGCCAATCCACGGTCTTCCATTGACCGCCCTGCTTGATCATCGGCGTGGTCAGGCGATCGTCGCCATTGAGCGCTTCGTAGGAGAAGCGGTCACGGTCGGCAATCCAGCATTCGTTAACGGCTTCGTTCTCAAAAGGAACGACTCGCATGACGCGGTTGTTCTTGACCTGCACGATCAGGTTGGCGCCGGTCGAGTCATGCGGACTGACCGACTTGCGACGCGACAGCTCCCAGGTGCGGGCGCTGTAGCGGAACGGCTTGCTGGTCAGGGCGCCCACCGGGCAGATGTCGATCATGTTGCCCGACAGTTCGGAGTCGATGGTGTGACCCAAAAAGGTCTCGATCTGCGAGTGCTCGCCACGTTGCGACATGCCGAGTTCCATGATGCCGGCAATTTCCTGGCCAAAGCGCACACAACGCGTGCAATGGATGCAGCGCGTCATCTCCTGCATGGAGATCAAGGGGCCGACATCCTTGACCGGAACGACGCGCTTTTCTTCCTCATAGCGAGAGGCCGAGGCGCCGTAACCGACCGCGATATCCTGCAACTGGCATTCACCTCCCTGATCGCAAATGGGGCAATCGAGCGGGTGGTTGATCAGCAAAAACTCCATCACCGACTGCTGGGCCTTGATGGCTTTTTCGGTCTTGGTGTGCACGATCATGCCCTGCGTCACGGTGGTGGCGCAAGCCGGCATGGGTTTGGGCATCTTTTCGATGTCCACCAGGCACATGCGGCAATTGGCGGCAATGCTCAGTTTCTTGTGGTAGCAGAAATGGGGAACAAAGGTGCCCGCTTTTTCGGCCGCATGCATGACCGTGCTGCCTTCTGCAATATCGACCTTGTGACCGTCGAGTTCAATTTCAATCATCTTGGCACTCGCTCAAACGTAAGCAGGAACCATGCAGGTCTTGTGGGCCACATGGTATTCAAATTCAGGCATGAAATGCTTGAGCATCGCGCGCACCGGCATGGCGGCGGCATCACCCAACGCGCAAATGGTGCGACCCTGGATGTTTTCCGCCACCGAGTTCAGCAACTCGAGGTCAGACTCGCGACCATGACCGGTCTCGATGCGGTCCACCACACGCGACAGCCAGCCCGTGCCTTCACGGCAAGGCGTGCACTGGCCGCAGGATTCGTGCATGTAAAAGTAACTTAGGCGCTGCAGGCTCTTGACCATGCAACGCGAATCGTCCAGCACAATTACCGCACCCGAGCCCAGCATGGAGCCGGCCTTGGCGATGGAGTCATAGTCCATGGTGCATGCCATCATGATGTCAGCTGGGAGCACCGGAGACGATGACCCCCCGGGGATCACGGCCTTGAGCTGACGGCCCTTGCGCACGCCACCCGCCAACTCCAGGAGTTTGGCGAAGGGCGTACCCATCGGCACCTCAAAATTGCCAGGCAATTCGACGTCGCCGCTGACCGAGTAAATCTTGGTGCCACCATTGTTGGGTTTGCCACAAGCCACATAGGCCGGACCGCCGTTGCGAATGATCCAAGGCACAGCAGCAAAGGTTTCGGTGTTGTTGATGGTGGTGGGTTTGCCATAGAGACCGAAACTGGCCGGGAACGGCGGCTTGAAGCGGGGCTGGCCTTTTTTGCCTTCGAGTGACTCCAGCAAGCCGGTTTCTTCGCCACAGATATAGGCGCCAAAACCATGCGCGGCGTGGAGTTGAAAACTGAAGCTGCTGCCCAGAATGTTGTCACCGAGCAGGCCGGCGGCACGCGCCTCTTCCAAGGCTTCCTCGAAACGCTGGTAGGTGTGGAAAATTTCGCCGTGAATATAGTTGTAGCCGACCGAAATACCCATGGCGTAGGCGGCAATGATCATGCCTTCGATCACGATATGCGGATTGAACTCCATGATCTCGCGGTCTTTGCAGGTGCCGGGCTCGCCTTCGTCAGAATTGCACACCAGGTACTTCTGACCCGGGAACTGGCGCGGCATGAAACTCCACTTGAGCCCGGTCGGGAAACCGGCGCCGCCGCGACCGCGCAGTGAAGACTCCTTGACGGTGGCGATCACCTGGTCCTGCGTCATGCCGGCACCACCATCCAGACCAAACACCGTGCGCAAGGCCTGGTAGCCGCCGCGGGCTTCATAGTCTTTCAGACGCCAGTTGCTGCCATTCAACCCGGCATAAATCTGCGGCTCGATGTGCCTGTTGTGAAAAGCGGTCTCTCTTCCGGTGGCCTGGAACTGGGCCAGAATTTGTTGGGCGTTCATGACTTCACCTCGGCCGCACGCAAACCGTCAATGAGTTGGTCGAGCTTGTCGTTGGTCATGAAACTGCACATGGTGGTGTCGTTCACCAGCATCACGGGGGAGTCGGCGCAGGCGCCAAGACACTCGCATTGCTGCAAGGTGAAGAGACCATCGGGCGTGGTCTGGTCATTGTCGATGCCCAGTTTTTCTTTCAAGTGCGCCATGGCCTTGCCGCCATCGCGTAACTGGCAGGGCAGATTAGTGCAGACATTGAGTTTGTACTTGCCAACCGGTTTCTGGTTGTACATGTTGTAGAAGGTGGTGACCTCGTGCACGGCAATGGCTGGCATGCCAAGGTAGTCTGCCACCATCTGCTCGCTTTCGGCGCTGACATAACCCAACTCCTGCTGAACGATGGCCAGGCAGGCCATCACCGCAGATTGTTTTTGGTCGGCCGGGTATTTGGCAACTTCTTTGGCGAAGCGCGCTTTGGATTCTTCAGAAATCATCGATCAACTTCCCCAAACACAATGTCCATCGTTCCAATGATCGCCACCGCATCGGCAATCATGTGGCCCTTGCCCATCTCATTAAGGGCCGAGAGATGCACAAAAGCGGGTGGACGGATCTTGAGGCGGTAAGGTTTATTGGCACCATCACTGATCAGGTAAATGCCAAACTCGCCCTTGGGATGCTCGATGGCCGCGTAGGCCTCGCCCTCGGGTACGGCAAAGCCTTCGGTAAACAGCTTGAAGTGGTGAATCAGTTCTTCCATGTTGGACTTCATGGATTCACGATCCGGCGGCGCAATTTTGTGGTTGTCGGTGATGACCGGACCCGGGTTGACACGCAGCCAGTCCACGCACTGCTTGATGATGCGGTTGGACTGCTTCATTTCTTCCATGCGAACCAGATAACGGTCGTAGGTGTCGCCGGTCTTGCCCACCGGAATGTCAAAGTCGAGCCGGTCATAGACCTCGTAGGGCTGCTTTTTGCGCAGGTCCCAGGCAATGCCCGAACCGCGCAACATGGGGCCGGTAAAACCGAGGTTAAGGGCGCGCTCCGGGGTGACCACGCCAATACCAACGGTGCGCTGTTTCCAGATGCGGTTGTCGGTCAGCAGCGTGTGGTATTCGGCCAGATAGGTGGGAAAGCGCTGGGTGAAGTCATCGATGAAATCGAGCAGGCTGCCGTTGCGGGCGCGATTGAGGGCTTCGGTGGACTTGGCGCTGCGAATCTTGTTCGACTCATGGCGTGGCATGGTGTCGGGCAAATCACGGTAAACACCGCCCGGCCGGAAATACGCCGCATGCAGGCGCGCACCGCTGACCGCTTCATAAATATCGAGCAGATCCTCGCGTTCACGAAATGCAAACAGCATGACGGTCATGGCGCCGCAGTCAATGGCGTGCGCACCCACCCACAGCAGGTGGTTCAGCATGCGCGTGATCTCGGCAAACATGACCCGGATGTACTGGGCACGCAAGGGCACTTCGAGAGCGAGCATTTTCTCGACGGCCAGGCAATAGGCCTGCTCGTTGCACATCATGGACATGTAGTCAAGACGGTCCATGTACGGCAGGGCCTGGATGTAGGTCTTGCTCTCGGCCAGCTTCTCGGTGGCACGGTGCAGCAGACCAATGTGCGGGTCGGCGCGCTGGATGACTTCGCCATCGAGCTCGAGCACCAGGCGCAAGACGCCGTGCGCCGCCGGATGCTGCGGACCAAAATTCAGGGTGTAGTTCTTGATATCAGCCATGTCTCCTACTGCTGGGTAGCAGGGCCTCCGTAGTTTTCTTCACGGATGATGCGCGGTGTGATTTCACGCGGCTCGATCGTGACCGGTTGATAGACCACGCGCTTTTGTTCTGCGTCGTAGCGCATTTCCACATGACCGAGCATCGGAAAATCCTTGCGGAAGGGGTGGCCGATGAATCCGTAGTCGGTCAGGATGCGGCGCAAGTCGTCATGACCCTCGAACACAATACCGTACAAGTCAAAAGCTTCACGCTCGAACCAGTTGGCGCTGCTCCAGAGCTCGCAAATCGAAGGCATGACGGGTGCCAGATCATCAGGCACAAAAGCCTTCAGCCGCACGCGCTGGTTCAGGCTCACCGACAGCAGATGCAGCACCACGCAGAATCTGGGGCCTGTCCAGGCCTGGTTTTTGTAGGTGGAATAGTCCACGCCGCACAAGTCCACCATTTGCTCGAAAGCGCAAGCAGTGTCATCACGAAGCACTTTGGCAGCCTGAAAATAGTTGGCGGCATCCACCACCACCGTCAGTTCGTCCAGCGCCACCACGCTGCTTTTGATCAGGTCACCCAAAGCCGCATCGACCTGCGTCTTGAGCGTGTGTGGATTTACAGCATACACAGTCATCGTCAACCCTTTAAGTGCGAGCAATCGTTTGCGTGCGACGGATCTTGCGTTGCAACTGGATGATCCCGTAAATCAGCGCTTCGGCGGTGGGCGGACAGCCCGGCACATAGACATCGACCGGCACAATGCGATCACAGCCCCGCACCACCGAATAACTGTAGTGGTAATAGCCGCCACCATTGGCGCATGAGCCCATGCTGATCACCCAGCGCGGCTCTGCCATCTGGTCATACACCTTGCGAAAGGCGGGAGCCATTTTGTTGGTCAACGTACCGGCCACAATAATCAGGTCGGATTGACGCGGACTCGGGCGAAACACTTCGGCGCCAAAGCGGCTGATGTCGTAGCGGGCGGCAGCGGCATGCATCATTTCGACCGCACAACAAGCCAGGCCGAACGTCATGGGCCAAACTGAACCGGTCTTGGCCCAGTTCACCACGGAGTCATAGCTCGTGGTGATAAAGCCCTCTTTGAGAATACCTTCAATCATTGTGTTACTCCCAATCGAGGGCGCCTTTGATCCACATGTAAACAAAGCCGATGGTCAGAATGGTCACAATTTCCAGACCCACCAAAAAGCCGAAAAGACCCAGTTCCTTGAGCGTCACCGCCCACGGAAACAAGAGGGCGGTTTCGAGATCGAACAGGATGAAGAGAATGGCGATGAGGTAATAGCGGACGTCAAACTTCATCCGGGCATCGCCGAAGGCTTCAAAGCCACATTCGTAAGGGGAGTTTTTTGCCGAGTCCGGTCGGTTGGGTCCAAGAATATAACCAATGACCTGAGGCATGACACCTACCGAAATACCAACCAAAAGAAAAAGAATGACTGGCAAATATTGTTCTAGGTTCATATTTTCAGTGTATTCAATTGACCGTTTGACATATTGATCTACATCAAACGATTTAGCTTGGTGCCGTCGGCGAGACTCGAACTCGCACAGCTTTCGCCACTACCACCTCAAGATAGCGTGTCTACCAATTTCACCACGACGGCCGTTCATTTCAACCGGCCATCGCGCTGGTGTTTGAACACTTGCTGGCCTAGCCGGAGAGCCTTGAGTTTACCCTGAAATCCCCTCACATTCCTTGAGGAGAAGGCATTTTCATGCGCAATTATTTAGCTGGGATTTGTGCTGCGCCTGAAGCGGCCTGAAGCGCCGGAACAGCCGTTGGCACGGGGGCTGTCAATGCGGCATTTTCAAGCACACTGCCCGAACTCGCGGCAGGACGCACCGACCCCAAATAGGCCAGCATCAAGGTGCTGACAAAAAACAGGGTCGCCAGCACGGCGGTAGTGCGCGACAAGAAATTGGCGCTACCGCTGGCACCGAACAAACTGCCTGAACCGCCACTGCCAAAAGCGGCACCCATGTCGGCGCCCTTGCCATGCTGGACCAGGATGAGGCCAACCATGGTCACGGCTGAAATCATCTGCACCGCCAGCATCACCGTCAATAAAACATTCATAATTCACTCCTGAATAAATAGCCAGCAACGCCCTGTATCAGGAAGCTGCCGCAATAATGGTTAAAAAATCCTGAATCTTGAGTGCGGCGCCACCAATCAAGCCGCCATCAATATCGGCTTGGGCCAGCAGGCTGCCGGCATTGGCCGCATTCATGCTGCCGCCATAAAGCAACTTGATGCGCTCCGCGTTGGGCGTTGCCGCCTTCAATTGCGCACGCAGCACCGCGTGGACCTGTTGCGCCTGTTCTGCTGTCGCGGAGAGTCCGGTGCCAATGGCCCAGACCGGCTCGTAGGCGACCACCACCTCGCTGATGCAATGGCCGTTGGTGTGAATCACCGCAGCCAATTGGCGCTTGACCACCTCCTCGGTCTTGCCCGCCTCGCGTTCTGCCAGCGTTTCACCCACACAGACAATCGGCGTGATACCGCTGCTCAGGGTGCGCTGCGCCTTGAGCGCCACAAGTTCATCGGTTTCGCCGTGATACTGGCGCCGCTCCGAATGCCCGACGATGACGTAGTGCACCGCAAACTCCTTGAGCATGGCAGGTGCAATTTCACCGGTGTAGGCACCGCCCTCATGGCTGGAAACATCCTGCGCACCCAGTTCGATGACGCTGCCGGCAAGCAAAGCCTGGCATTGCGCCAGATAAACCGAAGGCACACACACGGCCACCTGACAGGCGGGCTGCCCCACACCGGCCAGCAAACCTTTGAGCAAGGCTTCATTGGCAACCAGGCTGCCATTCATTTTCCAGTTACCTGCGATCAGCTTTTTCTTCATGCTTTTTCCCAAGTCAAAACAATTTTTCCGATATGCTGGTTGGACTCCATCAAGGCATGTGCCCTCGCCGCATCGGCAGCTGCAAACACGCTGTGAATCACCGGCTTGATCTTGCCGCTTGCCAGCAAGGGCCAAACCGTCTTCAGACACGCCTGCGCAATCTCCGCCTTGAACGCCACCGGCCGGGGCCGCAGCGTGGAACCAGTCAGCGTCAGGCGGCGACGCAGCACCAACCCGGCATTGAATTCACATTTCACGCCACCCTGCAGGGCAATGATGACCAGGCGGCCATCCTCGCGCAAACTCTGCACTTCCCTGGCCACATAACTACCCGCCACGATATCCAGAATCACATCGACACCCTGCCCCTGCGTGAGACGGTCAATCTCGGTCTGAAAATCCAGGGTCTTGTAATTGATCGCCGCATCAGCACCCAGGGCCAGACAGGCGGCGCACTTTTCGTCACTGCCAGCGGTCGCAAGCACGCGTGCCCCCATGGCTTTCGCCAATTGGATCGCCGTGACACCGATGCCGCTGGTGCCGCCCTGGATCAACACCGTCTCACCCGCTGCCAGGCGGCCGCGGTCCATCAGGTTGCTCCAGACCGTGAAAAAGGTCTCGGGCAGACTGGCCGCCTGTATATCATTCAAGCCGTTCGGCACCGGCAGACATTGGCCGATGGGCGCCACGCACCACTGGGCGTAACCGCCCCCCGCCACCAAAGCGCAGACCCGGTCCCCCAGCTTGAAGCCAGCCATTGACAACTCAGCCGCATCGCCCTGCTCAATCACACCTGCCACTTCGAGACCGGGAATGTCCGATGCACCCGGCGGCACCGGGTACAAGCCCAAGCGCTGCAACACATCGGGCCGGTTGACACCACTGGCCGTCACGCGAATGAGCAATTCCCCGGCGCCAGCCACTGGCGCTGGTCGTTCAGCCAGACGCAAAACGTCCGGCGCTCCATAACTTGTGATTTCAATCGCTTGCATTGTTGTTAAAGCCTCAGGCCCTTTTGAATCGAGCCGTCGGCCATCAATTTAACTTCAAATGATGGATGATCAAGAACGATTTTCCTGTGCCGGGCGTTCCAGCAGCGCCTTCATGGAAAGCTTGACACGTCCTTTTTCATCGGTTTCCAAAACCTTGACCTTGACAATCTGGCCTTCCGACAAATAGTCGGTGACCTTTTCGACGCGCTCATGGGCAATCTGGCTAATGTGCAGCAAGCCATCCTTGCCGGGCAGCAGATTGATCAGCGCGCCGAAGTCAAGAATCTTGACGACCGGGCCTTCGTACACCTTGCCGATTTCCACTTCGGCAGTGATCTGCTCGATGCGGCGCTTGGCTTCTTCGGCCTTGGCTGGGTCGCTTGATGCAATAGTGATGGTGCCGTCTTCGTCGATGTTGATTTGTGTGCCGGTTTCTTCGGTCAGCGCACGAATCACCGAACCGCCCTTACCGATCACATCACGAATTTTCTCGGGGTTGATCTTCATGGTGAACAGGCGCGGTGCAAAAGTGGACACTTCAGTCTTGGCCACAGCCATGGCTTCGGTCATCTTGCCCAAAATGTGCATGCGGGCTTCCTTGGCCTGAGCCAGCGCGACCTGCATGATTTCCTTGGTGATGCCCTGAATCTTGATGTCCATTTGCAGCGCAGTGATGCCGCTGGTGGTGCCGGCCACCTTGAAGTCCATGTCGCCGAGGTGATCTTCATCACCCAAAATGTCGGTCAGCACGGCAAAGCGGTTTTCTTCCTTGATCAAGCCCATGGCAATACCTGCCACATGCGCTTTCAGGGGCACGCCGGCGTCCATCAGGCTCAGGCAGCCACCGCACACCGAGGCCATCGAGGACGAACCGTTGGATTCGGTGACTTCAGAGACCACACGCATGGTGTAGGGGAAGTCTTCCTTGCTTGGCAGAACCGCCACCAGGGCACGCTTGGCCAGACGGCCGTGGCCGATTTCACGACGCTTCGGAGTACCAAAACGACCGGCTTCGCCAGTGGCAAAAGGAGGCATGTTGTAGTGCAGCATGAAGCGGTCTTCAAAATCGCCGGCCAACGCGTCGATGCGTTGGGCATCACGCTCGGTGCCGAGCGTGGTCACCACCAGCGCCTGGGTTTCGCCACGGGTGAACAGGGCGGAACCATGGGTGCGCGGCAACACGCTGTTGCGGATCTCGATCGGGCGCACGGTGCGGGTGTCGCGACCGTCAATGCGGGGTTCACCGGCCAGAATCTGGCCGCGCACCAGACGCGCTTCGATGTCGAACAACATGCTTTCAACCTTGACGCCGTCAAACTCGACGCCATCGGCCTTCAGACCGGCCATGACATCGGCGTAGGCCGAGCGGCAAGCCTGCGTGCGCGCCTGCTTGTTGCGAATTTGGTAGGCGGCGGTCAGCTTGTCGCTGGCCAGGGCGCCCACCTTGGCGATCAGCACCTCGTCCTTGGCTGGCGCCTGCCAGTCCCAGACCGGCTTGCCGGCATCGCGCACCAGCTCATGGATGGCGTTGATGGCGGTCACGCCTTGGGCGTGACCGAACATCACGGCGCCCAGCATCACATCTTCGGGCAACTGGTCGGCTTCGGACTCCACCATCAAGACGGCGGACTCGGTGCCAGCAACCACCAGCTCCAACTGGCTGGTTTTCAATTGGGTTTGACCCGGATTGAGCACATATTCACCGTTGATGTAACCCACGCGGGCGGCGCCGATCGGGCCGTTGAACGGGATACCGCTGATCGACAGCGCAGCGCTGGTGGCGATCATGGCCGCAATGTCGGCCTGCACTTCGGGGTTCAGGCTCACCACGTGGATGATGACCTGCACTTCGTTGTAGAAGCCTTCGGGGAACAGCGGACGGATCGGGCGGTCGATCAGGCGGCAGGTGAGCGTTTCAAGTTCGCTGGGGCGGCCTTCGCGCTTGAAAAAGCTGCCCGGAATCCTGCCGGCAGCGTACGATTTTTCAGCGTAATCCACCGTTAATGGGAAAAAGTCCTGGCCTGGTTTGGAGTCGGTTTTGGCAACCACTGTGGCCAGCACCACAGTGCCGTCCATGTCGAGCAGCACGGCGCCAGTGGCCTGGCGGGCGATTTCACCGGTTTCCATGGTGACCGTGTTTTGGCCCCATTGAAACGTTTTGCTAACTTTGTTGAACATCGTCATTTTTTAATCTCCTGTGAGTTTGGGGGATGCAGGCCATCCCACCTAAGCCCGGAAGCTGCAACACAGAACACGATGCCATTCCAGAGCCACACCCCGGTTTGGGGTCAAAGGGTTTTGGAATGACACAGCTTCGCTCCGTTTTTGCCGTCTCCGAAGTAAAAAACGCCTGAGCTAGTGACCTAACTCAGGCGCTCCATATTCTCTTTGAGCCAATTACTTGCGCAGACCCAATTTGGCGATCAGCGCCACATAACGGTCAGCATCCTTGGACTTGAGGTAGTCCAGCAGCTTGCGGCGGCGGCTCACCATGCGCAGCAGGCCACGACGACCATGGTGGTCTTTGGCGTGGGTTTTGAAGTGGGGCATGAGCTCGTTGATGCGGGCGGTCAACAACGCCACTTGAACTTCGGGACTACCGGTGTCACCGGCTTGGCGCGCGTTGTCTTTGACAACGGCGGCTTTGATACTGGATGCAATCATGTTTTTTCCTGTGATGTAAGAACTTGCGTCAGGCGCTGGAACTGCCCCTGACGTGCTTGTCTGCAATTTGCAGAGCCTTGGATTATAGCCAGAGCGCCGAAGCCCGCCTGATGGACCAGATCGGCAGGGGCCGGCCAGTGATCTGGGCGAGCCTCAGGGACGTTGCATATGACAGCTCGTGGATTGCTCGGCCCGCTCGGCGGCAATGGTTTTAACCACCCGAAAGCCGTAACCCGAGCCTTCCACATCGAACTTGACGCCGGGCGTGCCGAGCTTGTCCATCACCCCCACCACCAGCGGCTGCTGAAACTGGTGGTCAGTGGCGCGCATGGTCCCGGTTTGCGCGCCAAAGGTGATATTGACCTTTTCCAGTTGTTGCGCGACGGCGATGGCGTCGGTCGTGCCAGCTTTTTCGATGGCTTGCGCCAACGCCTCCACCATCAACTGCATGCGCATGTGCACATAGTCGTCCGCCGGTTGGGGGAAACGGGCGCGGAAGGACTGGTAAAAGGCCTCACTTTGCGGATTTTGCACGTTGGGCAACCAGTCGGCCACCGCCACCACCTTGCCCACGCCGGCGTCGCCAATCGCAGCCGGCGCGCCCAGCGCGTTGCCGTAAAAGGTGTAGAACTTGCCGTCGAAACCCACGTCTTTGGCAGCCTTGACCAGCAGCGTCAGGTCGTTGCCAAAATTTCCGGTGATAACCGCTTGCGCTCCGCTGGCTTTGATTTTGGCCGCATAGGGGATGAAATCCTTGACGCGTCCCATCGGGTGCAATTCTTCGCCGACCACCTGCACATCGGGGCGCAGCACCGCCAACTGGCGCTTGGCCTCGCGCGCCACGGCGTGGCCGAAGCTGTAGTCCTGCCCGATGATGTAAACGCTCTTGAGCGCCTGATCGGCTTTCAGGACTTCCATCAGCGCGGACATGCGCATGTCGGCGTGGGCATCGAACCTGAAGTGCCAGAAACTGCACTTTTCGTTGGTCAGGATCGGATCGACCGCCGAATAATTCAAGAACAACACGCGCTTGGCGGGTTCACGCTGGTTGTGCTTGTTGATGGCGTCGATCAACGCCGCCGCCGTGGCCGATGAATTGCCCTGCATGATGACCCTGGCGCCATCGTCGATGGCCGACTTCAGTGCCGACAGCGCCTCTTCGGCCTGGCCCTTGCTGTCGTAGCGCGCCAGCGCCAGCGTCACACCGCCGCGCGCGTTGACCCTCTCCACGGCCCAGATCAGGTTGCGAAAAACCGCCTCGCCGGTGTTGCCGAACGGGCCGCTCAAGCCCTCGATCATGGCAATTTTCACCGGCGCACCCGCAATTTGAGCCAGCGCAGCCATCGGCAAAGCAGTCAAAACTGCGAACCCCAGCGCGGCTCGAACCATCATTTTTTTCAACATCGACAATTTCCTTTACCGCAGCCCTGTCACTCGCCAAACCGGAGGCAGGCAGCTGGTTCAATTCGAACGGTGCGCAGTGTACAGGCAGATAAGTTTCTTCTTGAATTTGTAATTATTTATTACGAGTGATTCAAAAAGAGTCACAGGCTTTGCCTGCTCAGGCGCCAGGGGCCTGGATGGCATCGAGCGGCCAACGCGGCTTGACATCGAAGGCATAGACCTCATCGGCCACCTGGATGCCCGACTGCAAGCGCATGGCAGCGGCCATGGCGATCATGGCGCCGTTGTCGGTGCACAAATGCAGTTCGGGGTAGTGCACGCGCACGCCGCGCTGGGTGCAAACCCGGCTGAGTTGCGCGCGCAAGCTGCGATTGGCGCCCACGCCGCCGGCCACCACCAGCCGCTGCAAACCGGTTGCCAACAACGCGGCCAGCGACTTCTTCACCAGCACCTCGACAATCGCAGCCTGAGTGGAAGCGGCCAGATCGGCCAGCACCACATGGGTCAGCGCTTCTGCCGTGCAGTTCTGCGCAGCAGCGAGTTTTTTAGCCTGCACCATCACGGCGGTTTTCAGCCCGGCAAAGGAGAAATCCAGGTTGTCGCTGTGCAGCAAAGGGCGCGGCAACTTGAACGCCGCCGGGTTGCCAATTTCTGCCAGCTTGGACAGCGCCGGACCTCCCGGATAACCCAAGCCCAGCAGCTTGGCCGACTTGTCGAACGCCTCTCCGGCCGCGTCATCGATGGTTTCGCCCAGAATCTGGTAGCACCCCACGCCATCGACCCGCATCAACTGGGTGTGCCCGCCAGACACCAGCAAGGCCACAAACGGAAACTCGGGCGGATCGGCGCTTAGAAACGGCGACAGCAAATGTCCCTCCAGGTGGTGCACGCCCAGCACCGGCTTGCCCAATGAAGCGCCTAGGGCGCAAGCCACGCCGGCGCCCACCAGCAAGGCGCCGGCCAGGCCCGGCCCGCGGGTAAAGGCGACCACATCCACATCCTGCAAGGTTTGACCGGCCTCACGCAGCACCTCTTGGGTGAGCGGCAGCACGCGGCGAATATGGTCACGGCTGGCGAGTTCCGGCACCACGCCGCCATAGGCCTGGTGCATTTCGATCTGGCTGTACAGCGCGTGGGCCAGCAGCACCGGCAGACCCGCGCCGCTCACGCGCACCAATGCCACCCCGGTTTCGTCACACGAGGATTCGATTCCTAGAACACAGTAGTCTTTTGCCATAGCGGCCAAGTTTAGGGGATGGCCACTGGCCCCGCGCCAGCGCGCCCTGCACTCTTTGATCGACAATCAGCCAACATTTACACCAGCCCTGCGGTTATTACCACCCATTGCCATGCTTCATTTGCCCACCGTCCCCCTTTCAGTTCCCAATTTTTTCAACTGCCACGCTTTACGCCCGTCGCGCACTGCTTCGACGCTTGGCCTGACCCTGCTGCTGGCCGCTTGTGGCCAGGGCAGCGCCCCAACCACAGGCCCCGGCGGTCCGGGCGGAGCGCCGCCACCTGCAGAAGTGGGCGTGGTCACCGTCAAAACAGGTGATGTGGGCCTGTTGACCGAACTGCCGGGACGGCTGGAAGCCTCGCGCGTGGCACAGGTACGCGCCCGTGCTGCGGGCATCGTGCAAAAGAGACTGTTTGTGGAGGGCAGCAGCGTGCGCGCGGGCCAGGCGCTGTTTCAAATTGACGCCAGTCCCTACCAGGCGACGCTGGCCAGCGCCCAGGCGAGTCAGACCAAAGCCGAAGCCAACCTGATGCAGGCATCAGCCCAGGCCGAGCGCTTCAAGCCGCTGATCGAGGCCAAGGCCATCAGCCAGCAGGAATTCGTCAACGCGCAGGCTTCGCAAAAGCTGGCTGAGGCGGACGTCGCCGTGGCCCGTGCCGCGGTGCGAACCGCGCGCATCAACCTGGGCTACGCCGCCATCACTGCCCCCATCAGCGGCCGTATTGGCCGGGCTCTGGTGACCGAGGGCGCCCTCGTGGGCCAGGGCGAAGCCACGCCAATGGCCGTGATCCAGCAAACCGATCCCATGTATGTCAATTTCACCCAGCCGGCCTCCGAAGTCATGCGACTGCGCAAGGCCATGGAGACCGGTCAGCTCCAGCGCGCCGGCAGCCAGGCGGCCAGCGTGCGCGTTGTGCTCGATGACGGCAGCGAATACGCCAAGCCCGGCAAGTTGCTGTTTTCCGACCTGACGGTGGACACCACCAGCGGCCAGATCATGCTGCGCGCTGAAGTGCCCAACCCCGCGGGCACGTTGCTGCCGGGCCTGTTTGTGCGCGTACGGCTGGAACAGACACAAGTCAGCAACGCCATCACCTTGCCACAGCAGGCGGTGACGCGCTCGCCGCAAGGTGACTCGGTGATGGTGGTGGCGGCCGACGGCAAAGTGGCGCCGCGACCGGTCAAGGTGGGTGCCCAGCAAGGCGGCCAGTGGGTCATTCTGGACGGTCTTCAAAACGGTGATCAAGTCATGGTGGACGGCTTCCAAAAGCTGCGCGGTGGCGCCCCCGTGAAACCCGTGCCGTGGCAGGCGCCCGGCAGTGCGCCGGTCAAATCAGTCAGCGCAGCCGCCACGCCAGCAGCCCAGGCCCCGGCCAGCGCTTCGTCCAGCGCCGCGCGCTAAGGAGCCTCATCCATGGCGAAATTTTTCATTGACCGGCCCATCTTTGCGTGGGTCATCGCGCTGTTCATCATCGTGATGGGCTCGGTGGCCATCACCCAGCTGCCAATTGCCCAGTACCCGCCGGTGGCGCCGCCGTCGATCGTGATCTCGGCCAGCTACCCGGGCGCCTCGGCGCAAACGTTGGAAGACAGCGTGCTGTCGATCGTCGAGCAGGAAATGAACGGCTCGCCCGGCCTGCTCTACATGGAATCGGTGGCGCAAGCCAACGGCACCGGCAACATCACCCTGAGCTTTCAGCCCGGCACCAACCCTGACCTGGCGCAGGTGGATGTACAAAATCGCCTGAGCCGTGCCAGCCCGCGCCTGCCCTCTGCCGTGACGCAGCAAGGCGTGCGGGTGGACAAGGCGCGCAGCAATTTTTTGCTGTTTACCATCCTCTCGTCCGATGATCCCAAGCTGGACCCGGTGGCCTTGGGTGATTACGCCTCGCGCAGCATCCTGCCCGAAATACAACGTATCAATGGCGTGGGTCAGGCGCAACTGTTTGGCACCGAGCGCGCCATGCGCATCTGGATCGACCCGGCCAAACTGCAGGGCTACAACCTGTCGGCCAGCGATGTCACTGCCGCCATCCGGGCGCAAAACGCCCAGGTCTCAGCCGGTGAAATCGGCAGCCTTCCCAACCTCGCCGGCCAGGGCATTGCCGCCACCGTGGTGGTGCGAGGCCAGCTCAGCAGCGTGGCCGAGTTTGGCAAGGTGGTGCTGCGCGCCAACACCGACGGCTCCAGCGTGCGCCTGAAGGACGTGGCGCGCATCGAGCTGGGAGCGCAGGCTTATGCCACGCAGGCGCGTCTCAACGGCAAACCCTCCACCGGCATCGGCGTGCAGCTTTCCCCCAGCGGCAATGCGCTGGCCACGGCCAAGGCGGTGCGCGCGCGCATGACCGAGCTGGAAAAATTCTTTCCCCAGGGCATGACCTGGGCAATTCCCTACGACAGCTCGCGCTTCATCGAGACCTCGCTGCGCCAGGTGGCAGAAACCCTGCTCGAAGCCATCGCGCTGGTCTTCCTGGTGATGTTTTTGTTTTTGCAGGACTGGCGCTACACCCTGATCCCGACGCTGGTGGTGCCGGTGGCGCTGCTGGGCACTTTCGCCACGCTGTTGGCCATGGGCTTTTCGATCAACGTGCTGACCATGTTTGCCATGGTGCTGGTGATCGGCATTGTGGTGGACGATGCCATTGTGGTGGTGGAAAACGTCGAGCGCATCATGAGCGAGGAAGGCCTGTCGCCGCTGCTGGCCACGCGCAAGGCCATGGGCCAGATCTCCGGCGCCATCATCGGCGTCACGGTGGTGCTGATCTCGGTGTTTGTGCCGCTGGCATTCTTCAGCGGCTCCATTGGCAACATCTACCGCCAGTTTGCCGCCGTGATGGGCGTGTCGATTGCGTTCTCGGCGTTTTTGGCGCTGTCGCTCACGCCGGCTTTGTGCGCCACACTGCTCAAGCCTGTGGAAGCCGGCCATCATCATGCCAAGAGCGGCTTTTTTGGCTGGTTCAACCGCGGCTTTGCCAGGACCGCCAAAACCTACGAAGGTGGCGTGGCCAAACTGCTGCCGCATGCCGCGCGCTACCTGGTGATTTACCTGGCCATTCTTGCCGCTGCAGCCTGGATGTACAAAAGCCTGCCAACCTCGTTCCTGCCCAACGAAGACCAGGGCACGATGCTGGTCAACGTGCAACTGCCGCCCGGCGCCACGCGCGAGCGCACCCTGGCCGTGATGCAGCAGGTCGAGGGCTTCATGCTCACGCAGCCCGAGGTGCAGGGCATGGTCAGCGTGCTGGGATTCAGTTTTTCGGGCCAGGGACAAAACGCCGCGCTGGCTTTTATCACGCTCAAGGATTGGTCCGAGCGCAAGGGGCCGGGCAGTTCAGCGCAGGCGCTGGCCGGGCGCGCGTTTGGCGCTTTGAGCGGCATCCGCGATGCGTTCATCTTTCCCCTCAGTCCGCCGCCGATTCCTGAACTGGGCGCCTCCTCGGGCTTCAGCTTCCGGCTGCAGGACCGCGCCGGTCTGGGCCATGATGCCTTGCTGGGAGCGCGCAACCAGTTGCTTGGCATGGCCACCCAGAGCAAATTGCTGACGCAGGTGCGCCCCGATGGCCTGGAAGACGCGCCGCAGTTGCAACTCGACATCGACCGCGACCAGGCCAGCGCTCTGGGTGTGGGCTTTGACGCCATCAACGCCACCATCGCCACCGCGCTGGGCTCCAGTTATGCCAACGACTTCCCCAACGCCGGCCGGCTGCAGCGCGTCATGGTGCAAGCCGATGCGCCCGCGCGCATGCAGCCCGACGATTTGCTCAAGCTCTTTGTGCCCAACAACAAGGGACAAATGGTGCCGCTCTCAAGCTTTGCCAGCACGCGCTGGATCACCGGCGCCATGCAGACCGTGCGCTACAACGGCTATCCGTCCATGCGCATCGGCGGCAGCGCAGCGCCCGGCTACAGCACGGGCGATGCACTGGTCGAAATGGAAAGCCTGGCCCGCCAGCTGCCAGCCGGCCTCGGCTTTGAGTGGACTGGGACCTCGCGCGAAGAAAAGCTGGCCGGCTCGCAAGCCATGATCCTCTACGGCTTTGCCATTTTGTCGGTATTCCTGTGCCTGGCCGCGCTGTACGAAAGCTGGACGATTCCGCTGGCCGTCATTCTGGTGGTGCCGCTCGGTGTGCTCGGCGTGATTGTGGCCACGCTGTTGCGCGCCTATTCAAACGACGTTTACTTCCAGGTTGGGTTGATCACCATCATCGGGCTGTCGGCAAAGAACGCCATTTTGATCATCGAATTCGCCAAAGACCTGCAGGCGCAGGGCAAGAGCGTGATCGAGTCGGCGCTGGCCGCCGCCCACCTGCGATTTCGGCCGATCCTGATGACCTCGATGGCGTTTACGCTGGGCGTGCTGCCGCTGGCCCTGGCCAGTGGTGCCGGTTCGGCCAGCCAACGCGCCATTGGCACCGGGGTGATTGGCGGCATTTTGACGGGCACCAGTCTTGCGGTGATCTTTGTGCCGATCTTTTTTGTGGTGGTGCGCAGCCTGTTCAAGGACAGCGCGCGCCAGCAGCAGGTTCATGCCGAGCAGGCCGCGCACATGGGAGTGCATACACATGAATAATTTTGTTTCAAAAGCCACCACCCTGACCGCCAGCGCGTTACTGGCCGGCTGCTCGCTCATGCCCGCCTACGAGCGCCCCAGCGCGCCCGTGGCGTCGCAATGGCCCGCGTCCGCCGCGGTCAGTGCGACCGGCGACACGGCAGGCGCGCAGGGCGTTCCGGCGCTGACCTGGCAGGATTATTTCAACGACCCCACACTGCGCCAGCTCATCGACACGGCATTGGCCAACAACCGCGACCTGCGCGTCGCGATGCTCAACGTCGCGCAGGCGCGCGCCCAGCTCGGCATTCGCCAGGCCGACCAGGTCCCCACCCTCAACGCCGCCGCCGCGGGCGCGCGTTCGCCTGACAGCGGCGGCGCCATCAAAAGCGCCTACAGCGCAGGATTGACGGTCACGGCTTACGAACTGGACTTCTTTGGCCGCGTCGCCAGTCTCAAGGAGCAGGCGCTGGCCCAATATCTGGCCACCACCGAGGCCAGTCACAGCGCACAAATCAGCCTGATCGCCACCGTGGCGCAGGGCTGGGTGAGCTTGCTGGCCGACGAAGCGTTGCTGGCCGTGTCACGCCAGACCTTGGACTCACGCGCTGAATCCCTCAAATTGGTGGAGCTCAAGGTCAAGCACGGAGCTGCCTCTGATTTTGAGTTGCGCGGCGAGCAAACCCTGACGGAAAGAACCCGCGTCACTTTGGCCCAGCAGTTGCGTCAGCGCGCCCTGGACGAAAACGCCCTGGTGTTGCTGCTCGGCAAGCCGCTCGACGAGGCCAGCCGGGCGCAATTGAAGCCGCATGGCTTGAATCAATTGATGTTTGTCGAACTCTCCGCCGGGCTGCCGTCAGATCTGCTCTTGCGGCGCCCCGACGTTCGCCAGGCAGAACAAAGCCTGATCGCCAGCAACGCCAATATCGGTGCTGCCCGGGCCGCCTTTTTCCCGCGCATCAGTCTCACGGCGGGCGCCGGGTCGGCCAGCGGCGCGCTCTCTGGCCTGTTCAAGGACGGTTCCTGGGGCTGGACGCTGGCGCCGCAACTGGTGCTGCCGATTTTTGATGGCGGGCGCAACCAGGCCAATCTGGACGCTGCCAGGTCCGTCCACGAGATGGCCGTTGCACAGTATGAAAAGTCAATCCAGAGCGCCTTTCGCGAGATCGCCGATGCCCTGGCCAGCCGCGCCACACTGGCGCAGCAATTGCAGGCCAGTCAAGCGCTGCTGGAAGTCGAAACAGCGCGCAACCATCTGACGCAACTGCGGCTGAACCACGGCGTGGCGAACCAGCTGGAATGGCTGGATGCCGAGCGCTCGCTGTTTGCGGCACAACTGGCACTCGTGCAAATCCGTCTGGCCTATCAGCAAAACCAGATTGCGCTGTTCAAGGCACTGGGCGGGGGCGCCGTCGCGCGGCAACCCTGAACCGGCTCGCTAAAATGATTTTTTCGGCTTGCCGTTTGTTTTTTCAACCCTAAGCATCTCACAAAACTTTTATGAAAAACGCATCTCTTGTGGTACTGACAGCCCTCGTCTTGGCGGCCACCGCCTGTTCCAAAACAGAAACGCCCGCCCCTGTCGCGTCGCCAAATGCCAGCACGGCGCCAGCCACGGCAGCGGTGCCTGCCGCCAACACCGGGACTTCCTATGACATGGTGGCCGCCAACAGCAAGGGCTTCACCGTGGGCGCACTGATGAGTGCGCAAGCCGTCTATGTGTTGTTCGACCCGCAGTGCCCACACTGCGGTCGCCTGTGGCAGGCGTCCCTGCCACTGCACGACAAGGTGAAGTTCGTCTGGATTCCGATCTCGTTCAACCCGACCAAAAGCGTGCCCCAGGGTGCGGCCCTGCTGGCTGCCGCCAACCCGGTTGAAGCCATGACGGCGCATGAACAGTCCTTGCTGGCCGGCACGGGCGGCATGGCCGCCAGTGCCGACGTGCCAGACGAGATCAAGCAGGCCATCACCACCAACACCCAGTTGTTGAATCGTCTGGGTGCGGATTCGGTGCCGTTCATGATTGGCAAGCATCGCAAGACCAGTGAGATTGTGACTTTCAACGGCGCCATGGAAACAGCGGCTTTAGCCAATTTTCTGGGCGTTGAATAAACCTTAAGACTTGGTCAGGCACTGCTTGAGCACAGTTTAAGCCTGCCCCGCAAATTAAAACAGGATGCCTTGCATCCTGTTTTTTTTGTCTGTGCTTGATCAAGATCAGGTCGTTGTGGCTTCCTGAACCTCGGGCTTGGACCGGCCCTCTTTCTTGGGCAGGGGCTGGATGTCGAGCAACACCTCGGTTTTGCTCTCGTCCGTGTCGTCGAGTTCCACCGTCAAGCGGCCGCCATCGACCAGGCGGCCAAACAGCAATTCGTCGGCCAGGGCACGGCGAATGGTGTCCTGAATCAGGCGCTGCATCGGCCGGGCGCCCATCAAGGGGTCAAAGCCTTTTTTGGCCAGGTGCTTGCGCAACTTGTCGGTGAAGGTGACCTCGACCTTTTTCTCGGCCAACTGGGCTTCGAGCTGCAACAGAAACTTGTCCACCACCCGCAAAATGACATTCTCGTCGAGCGCCTTGAAGCTGACGATGGCATCGAGCCGGTTACGGAACTCGGGGGTGAACATGCGCTTGATGTCGGCCATCTCGTCGCCGGCCTCGCGCGGGTTGGTAAAGCCGATGGTGGATTTGGCCATGGTCTCGGCGCCCGCATTGGTCGTCATGATGATGATGACGTTGCGGAAATCGGCTTTGCGCCCGTTGTTGTCGGTCAGGGTGCCATGGTCCATCACTTGCAGCAGCACATTGAAAATGGCCGGGTGCGCCTTCTCGATTTCGTCGAGCAGCAGCACGCAATGCGGTTTCTTGGTGATGGCCTCGGTCAGCAAACCGCCCTGGTCAAAGCCGACATAGCCGGGCGGCGCGCCGATCAGGCGGCTCACGGCGTGCTGTTCCATGTACTCGCTCATGTCGAAGCGGATCAGCTCGATGCCCATGATGTAGGCCAACTGCTTGGCCGACTCGGTCTTGCCAACGCCGGTGGGGCCGCTGAACAAAAAGGTGCCGATCGGCTTGTCGCCCTTGCCCAGGCCAGAGCGCGACATCTTCACGGCGGAAGCCAGCATGTCGAGCGCCTTGTCCTGGCCGAACACCACATTGCGCAAGTCGCGCTCCAGCGTCTTGAGCTTGCCCCGGTCGTCATTGGACACGTTAGCTGGCGGAATGCGGGCGATCTTGGCCACGATGTCTTCGACCTCGGCCTTGGTGATGATTTTCTTGCGCTTGGACGGCGGCAGGATGCGCTGGGCGGCACCGGCCTCGTCAATCACATCGATGGCCTTGTCGGGCAGATGGCGGTCGTTGATGTACTTGGCGCTCAATTCGGCGGCCGCCTGCAGGGCAGCCAAAGCATATTTGACGTTATGGTGCTCTTCGAAGCGCGACTTGAGCCCCTTGAGAATCTCCACCGTCTGTTCCACCGTGGGTTCCACCACATCGATTTTCTGGAAGCGGCGCGACAGGGCCGCGTCCTTCTCGAAGATACCCCGGTATTCGGTAAAGGTGGTGGCGCCAATACACTTGAGCGCACCAGAACTCAGAGCCGGTTTGAGCAGGTTGGAGGCATCCAGCGTGCCACCCGAGGCCGCACCAGCACCGATCAGGGTGTGGATTTCGTCGATGAACAAAATGGTGTTGGGCTTGTCCTTGAGCGACTTCAGCACGCCTTTGAGGCGCTGCTCAAAATCACCCCGGTACTTGGTCCCTGCCAGCAGCGCGCCCATGTCCAGCGAATAGACGATCGAGTCGGCCAGAATCTCGGGCACGTCCTTTTGCGTGATGCGCCAGGCCAGGCCCTCGGCGATGGCGGTCTTGCCGACACCGGCCTCGCCCACCAGCAACGGGTTGTTTTTGCGACGGCGGCACAGGATCTGGATGACGCGCTCGACCTCGTACTCGCGCCCGATCAGCGGGTCGATCTTGCCGTCCTTGGCAAGCTGGTTGAGGTTTTGCGTGAATTGCTCCAGCGGTGATGCTTTTTCGTTTTTCTCGGTCGCGCCCTCCTCAGCTTCGGCGGCATTATCAGCGGATCGGACGGGCTCAGGCGGGTCGCTCTTCTTGATGCCGTGGGCGATGAAATTGACCACATCGAGGCGCGTCACGCCCTGCTGGTGCAGGTAATACACGGCATGCGAGTCTTTTTCACCAAAAATGGCCACCAGCACATTGGCGCCGGTCACTTCTTTTTTGCCGCTGCCGGTGGACTGCACATGCATGATGGCGCGCTGGATGACGCGCTGGAAACCCAGCGTGGGCTGGGTATCGACATCTTCGGTACCTGCAACCTGCGGCGTGTTGTCCTTGATGAAGGTCACCAGCGACTTGCGCAGGTCATCGATATTGGCCGAGCAGGCGCGTAGCACTTCGGCCGCGCTGGGGTTGTCCAGCAAGGCCAATAGCAAATGTTCCACTGTGATGAATTCATGGCGCTGTTGACGCGCCTCGACAAACGCCATGTGGAGGCTGACTTCCAGTTCTTGGGCAATCATGAGGTTCCTTTAAGGCTTTTGTTTCAGGCGTTAACTGTAATCTGATTTTTAATTCATTTGGCGGTGTCGGGATTCAAACGCTTACGAAGCCGCAGGTTCACAAAAGCACTTGAGCGGATGACCGGCCTTGTTGGCCGCGTCGAGCACCCGATCGACCTTGGTGGCGGCCACATCGCGGGAATACACGCCGCACACCGCCTTGCCTTCCAGATGAATCTTGAGCATGATTCGGGTCGAGGTTTCGAGGTCCTTGCTGAAAAACTCCTGCAACACCATCACCACGAATTCCATCGGCGTGTAGTCGTCGTTGAGCATCACCACTTGGTACATCTGCGGCGGTTTGGTGCGCTGCGTGCGGCGCTCCAGCACCACGGTACCGTCGCTTTCAACAGGCTCGATGGGTTGGAAGGGGAGGGACTTGGGAAGTTTGGTGGCCATGAGTGGATTTTATCGGTCTGACTTCTGCAAACGCGCAAAGGTCTTGCGAAACTTGGCCACTTTGGGAGCGGCCACCGCCATGCAATAGCCCTGGTAGGGGTTTTTTTCAAAAAAGTCCTGGTGGTAGTCTTCGGCTGGCCAGTAATTCGCCAGTGGCAGCACTTCCGTCAGGATGGCACGCGCATACGCCCCGCATTGCGATAGCTCGTCAATCAGCGCCAGCGCCTCCTGTTGCTGCTCTGGCGAGGTAAAGTAAATGCCGCTGCGGTACTGCGTGCCGTGGTCATTTCCCTGGGCGTTGAGCGAGGTGGGGTCGTGAATCAAAAAGAATATTTCCAGAATCTCACGCACGCTGATCTGCTGCGGGTCATAGACCAGCTTGACCACCTCGGCATGCCCGGTGCTGCCGCTGCACACCTGCTCATAGGTGGGCTGCGGACGCTGGCCATTGCAATAACCCGACTCCACGTCGAGCACCCCCCTGACCTGCACAAAAACCGCCTCGGTGCACCAGAAACAACCGCCGCCGAGCGCGATGGTTGGACTTGCTTGTTGCATGAATCGACCCCTTGAAATTGCAAACCAGAAGATGACTTGATCATTCATGCTAGCCGCAAACCGACAAACCTGATGCGCCCGGGTCTTTGTTTGAATTAGCAGAATTTGGCTTGAGTTACACTAATAACCCATTAGTCATTAACTCCATGCCAAGCGCCACGACTCATTCTCAACCCCAGGCCTCAACCGACGGTCAGGCACGCCGTTCGCGCCGCAAAGGCGCGCGTCCGGGCGAACTTCTGGCAGCCGCGCTGGACCTGTTCGTCGAAAAAGGTTTTGCCGCCACCCGCGTCGAGGAAGTCGCCGAACGCGCCGGGGTTTCCAAGGGCACGCTGTTTTTGTATTTTCCAAGCAAGGAAGAGCTGTTCAAGGCCGTAGTGCGCGAGAACATTTCCGGCCGGTTTGCTGAATGGAACGAAGAGTTCGACCGCTTCGACGGCAGCACCCAGGAGATGCTGCGCTATTGTTTGTTCAACTGGTGGGAGCGCCTGGGCACCACCAAGGCCAGCGGCATCCCCAAACTGGTGATGAGCGAAGCGCAAAACTTCCCGGAACTGGCGAGCTTCTACCAGCATGAAGTGATGCAACCCGCCAACACCCTGATCCAGCGCATCCTGCAACGCGGCGTGGCGCGTGGCGAGTTTCGTCCGATGGACTTGACTTATGGCGCCTATCTGGTGCTGGCGCCCATGCTGTTCCTGGCGTTGTGGAAGCATTCCCTGGGCCCCTGTTGCAGCGCCCAAGCGCAGCTCGACCCGCAAAGCTATCTGGCCGCGCAACTCGACATGCTGTTGCACGGTTTTTGCGCGCAAACGCCATCCACTCACTGACCCCCCGGAGCACACACCGACATGAAACCCTGGATCAAATGGACGCTTGCCGGCCTCGTTCTGGCCCTGCTGGTCGCTGGTACCCTGCGCACGCTGTCCGCACGCAAAGCCCGCCAGACCGCACTGGAAGCACAACAGGTGGCACAAAAATCACAGGTCAGCATCAACCTGGCCGCCAGTGACCTGGTGCAGGTCAGATCGCTCGAGCTGGCGCAAAGCGTGCTGGTTTCCGGTCCCATCAAGGCCGTCAACACGGCGATGGTGAAAGCGCGTGTTGCGGGCGAATTGCGCGGCTTGACCGTGCGCGAGGGCGACAGCGTGCGGGCCGGCCAGGTGCTGGCCCAGATCGACCCCACCGAATCCGATGCCCGTGTGCGCCAGGCGCGCCAGCTGGCCGTAGCGGCCAAAGCGCAGGTGGACATTGCCCAGCGCAGTTTCGACAATAACCGCGCGCTGGTGGCGCAGGGCTTTATCTCCAGCACGGCGCTTGAATCGTCGCAGGCCAGCCTGGCGGCGGCCCAGGCCAATTACGCCGCCGCCCAATCGGGCGCCGACGTGGCGGCCAAGGCGCTGGCTGACACCGTACTGCGCGCACCCATCGCCGGGCAGATATCGCAGCGCCTGGTGCAACCGGGTGAACGCGTGGCGGTGGAAACCCGCATCGTCGAGATCGTGGACAACCGGCAACTGGAGCTCGAGGCCAGCCTGAACGCGGCCGACTCGCTGCACGTCGAATTGGGGCAAAGCGCCCACCTGACGCTTGACGGGACAGATCAGACCATCAACGCGAAGGTGGTGCGCATCAACCCCAGCGCCTCCACGGGCAGCCGTGCCGTGCTGGTTTATCTGGCCGTCGCCCCGCAAGCCAACTTGCGCCACGGCCTGTTTGCCCAGGGTCATCTGACCGTGGGCAGCTTGAAAACCCTGGCCCTTCCCTTGAGCGCCGTGCGCACCGACAAGCCGCAACCCTATGTGCAACTGGTCAGCCAGAACCAGGTGCAGCACGTGAACGTAACGTTGGGTGAGCGCGGTGAAGCGGACGGCATCACCATGGTGGCGATCACCGGCTTGCCCGAGGACTGCGTGGTGATCGACGGCACGGTCGGCAGCCTGCGCGCCGGCACGCTGGTGAATACGACCGCCACCGCGGCAGGAAGCCCCTAAATGTGGTTCACCCGCGTCAGCCTTCACAACCCGGTGTTCGCCACCATGGTCATGCTGGCCCTGGTGGTGTTGGGCCTGTTTTCCATGCAGCGCCTGCAGGTGGACCAGTTCCCCAACGTCGATTTTCCGGTGGTGGTCATCAGCACCGACTATCCCGGCGCCTCGCCCGAGATTGTCGAGAGCGAAGTCACCAAGAAGATCGAGGAAGGCGTCAACTCGATTGCTGGCATCAACGCCCTCACCTCCCGCTCGTACGAAGGCCAGTCGGTGGTCATCATCGAATTCGGCCTGCACATGGACGGCCGCAAAGCCGCCGACGACGTGCGCGAAAAGGTGGCGGCCATCCGCCCCACGCTGCGTGACGAAGTCAAGGAGCCGCGCGTGCTGCGCTTCGACCCCGCCAGCCGCGCCATCTGGTCGGTGGCCGTGCTGCCAGATGCCAGCGCGGGCGCCGCCTTCAATGCGGTCGAACTCACCAGTTGGGCCGAGCAGACGCTGAAAAAGCGGCTGGAAAACGTGCGCGGCGTCGGCTCGGTCGCTTTGGTCGGCGAAAGCCAGCGCGAAATCAACATTTACCTCGATCCGCAGGCGCTGGCCTCGTTCGGCATCACGCCCGAGCAGGTCGCCAGCGCCGTGCGCAATGAGAACCAGGACTATCCGGTGGGCAGCATCCGCTCCAGCGCGCAGGACCGCGTGATCCAGATCGCCGCGCGCGTGCAGCGCCCCGAGGACTTCGGCCGCATCATCATCACGCGCAAAAATGGCGCCCCGGTGCGGGTTGACCAGGTGGCCGAGGTGAAGGATGGGTCGCAGGAAATCGAGAGCCTGGCGCTCTACAACGGCCAGCGCACGCTGCTGCTGAACGTGCAAAAGTCACAGGACGAGAACACCATTGCCGTGGTCGATGGCCTGAACAAAACCCTGGCGGAGCTGCAGCAGCAATTGCCCCCCGGCATCAGGCTGACGCAAATCACCGACGGCTCGCGGCAAATCCGCGTCTCGGTGTCCAACGTGCGGCAGACCCTGTTCGAGGGCGCGCTGCTCACCGTGCTGATCGTGTTCTTGTTTTTGAACTCCTGGCGTTCCACGGTCATCACCGGCCTGACACTGCCCATCGCCCTGATCGGCACCTTCTTCTTCATGAACCTGCTGGGCTTCACCATCAACATGATCACCATGATGGCGTTGAGTCTGTGCGTGGGCCTGCTGATCGACGACGCCATCGTGGTACGCGAAAACATCGTGCGCCATGTGCAGATGGGCAAGGGCGCGTTCGAGGCGTCGATGGACGGCACCGCTGAAATCGGCCTGGCGGTGTTTGCCACCACGCTGTCGATCGTGGCGGTGTTTTTGCCAATCGGTTTCATGGGCGGCATCATCGGCAAGTTCTTTCACGAGTTCGGCCTGACGATTGTGGCGGCGGTGCTGATCTCGATGTTTGTCAGCTTCACGCTCGACCCCATGCTGTCTTCCATCTGGCAAGACCCCAGCATCGAGCCCCACGGCAAGCATCACACGCCACAAAATTTCTACGACAAGTCCATCGGCCGCGTCACCCGGCTGTTCGACCTGGGCACCGACGCGCTGGTCGATGTGTACCAGAGCATCCTGCGCTGGGCGCTGGACCACAAGATCAGCACGGTGTTGCTGGCGCTTGCGATTTTTATCAGCAGTCTGTTCATGGTGCCGCTGCTGGGCACCGAGTTCGTGCCCAAGTCTGACTTTTCCGAGACCAACCTCACCTTCAACACACCGGTGGGCTCATCGCTCGAAGTCACTGAAGCCAGGGCGCGCCAGGTGGAAGGCATCATCCGCTCCTTCCCCGAGGTCAACTACACGCTGACCACCATCAACACCGGCAACGCGCAGGGCAAGATGTACGCCAGCATCTACATCCGGCTGATCGATCGCAAGCAGCGCACACGCAGCGTCGATGACATGTCCACCGTGCTGCGCCAGCGCCTGCGCGAAGTGCCCGGCATCAGCGTCACCCACGTCGGGCTGCTCGACCCGGTGGGCGGTCAAAAACAGATTGCCTTTTCCATCCAGGGCGCCGACATGGGCGAGCTGTCACGGCTCAATGCGCTGGCGCTGGAAAAAATCCGCACGGTGCCGGGCCTGGTCGATGTGGACTCGACGCTGAAACCCGACAAACCCACGCTCGACGTGCAGGTCAAGCGGGACGTGGCTTCCGACCTGGGCCTGAGCGTGGCGCAAATCGGCTCGTCCCTGCGCACGCTGGTGGCCGGCCAGACGGTGGGCAACTGGCGCGCGCCCGACGACCAAACCTATGACGTCAATGTGCGCCTGTCGCCCCAATCGCGCAACCAGCCGCAAGACCTCAACGCCCTGCCCTTTACCGTGGGCACCCAGGCCGACGGCAGCGCCCGCGTGGTGCGGCTCGACCAGGTGGCCAGCGTGGTCGAAGCCACGGGCAGCAACCAGATCAATCGACGCGACCTGACGCGCGAGGTCGCCATCACCGGCAACGTCTCGGGTCGCTCTGCCGGCGAGGTGTCTGCCGGCATCAAGACCGCCATGGACAGCATTGCCATGCCGCCCGGCTACAGCTACAAGTTCAGCGGCTCGGTCAAGGACATGGCCGAAGCCTTCGGTTATGCGCTGTCGGCGCTGGCGCTGGCGGTGATCTTCATCTACATGATTCTGGCGAGCCAGTTCAAGAGCTTCTTCCAGCCGCTGGCGCTCATGACCGCGCTGCCGCTGACGCTGATCGGCGTGGTGCTGGCGCTGATGTTGTTCAACTCCACGCTGTCGATGTTCTCGGTAATCGGCGTGGTGATGCTGATGGGCTTGGTCACCAAAAATGCCATCCTGCTGGTGGACTTTGCCATTCGGGCGCGCGAGGACGGTTTGAATCGGCACGACGCCCTGCTGATGGCCGCCAAAGTGCGCTTGCGCCCCATCCTGATGACCACGCTGGCCATGATTTTCGGCATGTTGCCGCTCGCCTTCGCACTGTCCGAAGGCTCCGAGATGCGCGCCCCCATGGGTCAGGCGGTGATCGGCGGCGTCATCACCTCGTCGCTGCTGACGCTGGTGGTGGTGCCGGTGGTCTATTGCTACATGGATGATTTGGCGCAATGGTTGCGCAAGTTGTGGCGCAAACCCGGCGCAACTCCAGTACCAGTCAGGGATATTGACCGTGCCAGCCGCTAAAATTGTCGCATTCCATTAACATACCCCCAGGAGTACTCAGATGAATTTGCAAAACGTGGAACAAGCCCGCTTCAACATGATCGAGCAACAAATCCGGCCGTGGAACGTCAGTGACCCGGCCGTGCTGGATTTGTTGTCGAGCATGAAGCGCGAAGACTTCGTGCCACTGGCGCAAAAATCCCTGGCCTTCGTTGACATGGCCATTGCGCTGCCCGCCGGCCAAAGCATGCTGCCACCCCGCGTGCAGGCACGTTTGCTGCAGGATGCTGCGGTCCAGCCGACCGACAAGGTGCTGGAGATCGGCACTGGTTCCGGCTACATGGCAGCCTTGCTGGCACGTCTGGCCCAACGCGTGATCTCGCTGGAGATCAACCCCGAAATCGCCGACATGGCGCGTGCCAACCTGCAACGCGCGGGCATCCACAACGTTGAAGTCCGCCAGGCTGACGGTGCCCAGGGTGCGACGGCCGATGCACCGTTCGATGTCATTGTGCTGGGTGGATCAGTGGCTGAAGTGCCGCAGGCGCTGCTGGCGCAACTCAAAATTGGCGGCCGGCTGGTGGCCATCGTGGGTGACGAGCCCATCATGCACGCCCAAGTGATCACCCGCAGCAGCGAAACCAATTTCACCTCGGTGGAAAAATGGGACGACAACGCGCCGCGCCTGCAGAACTTCGCGCACCCGGACACTTTCAAGTTTTAAACATGGTCACACAAGTTCGCCCGATTCAACTCAAAGACTGGCTCGAGGCCGTGCGCGGTCACGGCGACCCGGTGGTGCTCGACGTGCGCGAGCCCCACGAGTTGCGCACGGCCAGCATCAAGGCCGATGGCTTCGAGCTCATCACCATCCCGATGGGCGTGATCCCGCCGCGCCTCAATGAACTTGATCCCGACCAGCCCGTGGCCTGCCTGTGCCATCACGGCGCGCGCAGCATGCAGGTGGCAGCCTTCTTGAAAGCACGCGGTTTCAAGCACGTGGCCAATGTGGCGGGCGGCATCAACGCGTGGTCTTCCGAAGTAGATTCGAGCGTGCCGCGCTACTGATTCGGTTCTTCGCAAATTACCCAGCCCGGCTCTTTATTGGCACCCTACCTTAGGCACATCATCATGAACTTGCGTCAACTCCCCCTTGTCCTGGCCCTGACTGGCGTTTTCGCGCTGCCTGCGCAGGCCCAAAGTCTGGTGGAACTCTACGACGCCGCGCTCAGCTTCGATGCCGGCTACCAGTCGGCCAGGTCGCTCTACGAGGCCAACCTGTCCAAGGCCGAGCAGGCCAAGGCCGGGCTGCTGCCCATCGCCAACCTGGGGCTGGGTGTGAATCGAACCAATATCACCAGTGACGTTCCGGATTTTGAGCGCGACTACGGCAACCAGAGCGCCACCCTGAGCGCCAGCCAGCCGCTATACCGCCCTGCCAATGTCGCCACGGCAGCTCAAGGCAAGAAGTCGGTCGATGTGGCAAGGGCGCAATTGCAGACGGCAGACCAGGATCTGATCGTGCGCGTCAGCCAGGCCTATTTCGACGTGCTCGCCGCTGGTGACAGCCTGGACTTTGTCAAGGCGCAAAAGTCGGCGGTATCCGAGCAACTGGCTTCAGCCAAGCGCAACTTCGAGGTCGGCACCGCCACCATCACCGACACGCGTGAAGCGCAGGCCCGTTTCGACCTTGTGCTGGCGCAGGAGATTGCCGCGGAAAACGACTTGCGTGTCAAGAAAGTGGCGCTAGATCAACTCACCGGCAAACCCGGGGCTGGACCCAAGCCACTGGCGGTGCCCGTGGTGATCCCACCCGTGACCCCCAACGATGTCACCCAATGGGTGGCGCAGTCGGAACAACAGAGCCCGATCGTGCGCCAGGCCCAATTGGGGCTGGACGTCGCCCAGCTCGAAACGCAAAAAGCACAAGCGGGCAACAAGCCCACACTGGACCTCACCGGGAGCTACAACGTGACGCTGAACAATGGGGCTTCCAATACATCACAGGACTACCGCACCAACGTGGCTCAAGTGGGTTTGAGTTTGAATTTGCCGCTGTTTGCCGGCTTTGCCATCCAGAACCGCATCAAGGAAACGCTGTCCCTGGAAGACAAGGCGCGCAGCGACGTCGAGGCGGCCAAGCGCAGTGTGGCGCAAGCCACGCGCACCGCGTTTTTTGGCGTCGAGTCCGGCCTGGGCCAGGTCAAGGCGCTGGAAGCCGCCGAAGCCTCCAGCCAGAGCGCGCTTGATGCCACCAAACTCGGTTATCAAGTGGGCGTGCGCATCAACATCGATGTGCTCAACGCCCAGACCTCCCTGTTCGACACCAAGGCCAAGCTGGCCAAAGCGCGCTACGACGTGCTGCTGGCCAGCCTCAAGCTGCGCCAGGCCAACGGCACGCTCACGGCTGACGACTTAAACGCTATCAACGCCTTGCTGGTCAAGTAGTTGTAGCACCGCCTGAACGGTGCGCTCGACAGCACCCCGGTTTTGCCCCGAAAAGTCGGCGCTGGCTTGCACCATGGTCTGGTAAAGCGCCTGATTGAGCGCAATGCCACACGCCGCAAAAACGCCCTGCGTTAATTCCTGAACCCGCTGCGCCGCGCCCGCAGCCAGCGACTGCTCGGCTGCCTCGGCAAAGTTGAAGGTGTGCGGCCCCATCACCACCGGGCAACCGCAGGCGGCGGCCTCGATCAGATTTTGCCCGCCCAGCGGCTCGAAGCTGCCGCCCAGCAGGGCAGCATCCGCCAAGCCGTAATACAACGCCATTTCTCCCAGCGAATCACCGAGCCAGATCGTGTCCGGCGCACTGCCCAGCGCAACTGGCCCGCCGTGCCCCCAACCACTGCGCCGCTGCACGGTAAAACCATGGGATTCAATGAGCGCGGCCACCGCATCGAAGCGCTGCGGGTGGCGCGGCACGATCAGCCATTGCACGGGTTCCGGATTTGCCGGCGCGAGACCATCAAATCCTCGCGGCGATGGCACCGCTCCGACAGGGTCGCTTGCCTTTGCAGGAGGCCCGCCCTTGGGCCGATTGGGCCTGGTAGGGCTCAATATCTCCAGCAGCGCCAGCTCTTCGCCTTCGCGCGAGCTGGCGAACATCACCACCGGCCGGGCCAGTTGCGCCCGCCAGGCGCGGCCCTGCGCCAGTTGACCGGCATTGGGCGCGGCGTCGAACTTGAGATTGCCGAAGACACCATTCACTTTGGCGCCCAAAGACTGCAGCCGCTGCGCATCCTGCGGGGTTTGCGCCCACACGGCGGCCAGCGCAGCATACGCCGGGCGCGCCAGCCAGGCCAGGCACTGCGTCTTGCGCAAAGATTTGTCGCTGAGCCGCGCATTGACCAGCACCAGCGGCACACCCAAGTACTCGCAAACCGCCACCAGATTGGGCCAAACCTCGGTTTCCATCAGAATGCCCAGATCGGGCTTGAAATGCGCCAGAAAGCGCCTCACCACAGCCGGCGTGTCCCACGGCTGCCAGGCTTGCAGGTCGCCCTTTCCCAGAAGTTTCAGGCCTTCAGCGCGGCCGGTCGCGGTGCCGTGGGTGAGCAACAGCCGCATCTGCGGCAATTGCTGGCGCAGCGCCGCCACCAGCACGGCGGCTGCCCGTGTCTCGCCCAAAGACACGGCGTGAATCCAGATTGTGGGGCCATGGTGCGCGGGCAACGCCTGGTCGTAGCGGCCAAAGCGTTCTTCAACAAATTGACCGTAACCGGGTTCCTGCGCACTGCGGCGCGCCAGTTTGCGCCTGAGCAGCGGCTGCGCCAGCCACATCAGCCAGGAGTAGAGCCAGCGTGTCATGCGGCGGACGCGTTTGGGAAAACCACCCGCCAGGCCTGCCAGACGGCATCGACCGAGGGGGTGGGCTGGGCGAACACGCTGCACTGGCGCCGCGCGGGGACATTCGACGCATCATCGCGAGCGCAGCGTGACGATCCCTGCACATTGGTATTCGGCGCGACCAGTGGGCCAGTGCGCCAGGCAGTGTCGAAGTTGTATATCTGCACATGGGGCAAGTCCAGTGCGACGGCGATATGGCTCAGGCCGCTGTCCACCCCGATCACGCCGATGCACGTGGCCAGCGCATCGGTCAGCGCGTCGAGCGACAGTCGCGGCCACACCCGGGCGTGCGTCAGGCCGTGGGCGATGTCGTGCGCCGTTTGCTGCTCGGCCGGGCTGCCATGCGGCAAGACCACGCCGAAACCGTCGTCATTGAGCCGCTGCGCCAGCGCGCGCCAGTGCGCCAGCGGCCACTGCTTGTCGGCGCGCGAGGTGCCGTGCACCAAGGCCACCACACCACGCAGACCCGGTTCAAATGTCAACGCCTGGAACCCCGCTTGCACGTGCTGCGCCACCAGCCCAAAAGACACTTCATCAGGTAGGCGGTAGTGCAAGGCCTGGGCGCACAGTTCGCGCGAGCGCGTCACGGCGTGGCTGTGCGCTGGCAGCGTGATGGCCTCATGCGCCACCCAGCGCGCCAGTGCCTCGAAGCTGGAGCCTTCGGTCTGGTTGGCCAGGCCATAACGTTTGCCACCGTCATTCAGGCGCGCCAGCCAGGCCATCAAGGCAGACTTGGTCAGGCCCTGCAAATCGATCACCGCGTCGTATTGCTGCTGCTGCAGTTCGGCCCTGAAGGCAGCCCAGGCGCGGCGTGTTTCATGGCTCAAGGGCGACTTGCGCCAGCGCCGCAATTCGCAGGCAATCACGCGGTGCACGCCCTGGCAGCGCTGCACCAGCGGCGCAAAACCACGTTCCACCAACCAGTCGATCTGCGCATCGGGCAAGGCGCGCCGGATGTCCTGCACGGCCGGCATGGCGTGCACCACGTCGCCAAGCGATGACAGCTTGACGATCAGAATCTTCAATGCGCTGCCTCGTCGGTGACCGCGCCGGGCAACACCTGGTGCAGCAGCGCCATCATGTCGCCCTGGATACGCACCAGCGCCTCGGGCGTGTGGCCTTCAAAGCGAAGCACCAGCACCGGCGTGGTGTTTGAGGCGCGAATCAGGCCGAAGCCATCGGGCCAATCGACCCGCAAGCCGTCAATGGTGTTGATGGTGGCGGGTGATGCCGCAAACGTCGCAGTCTCGCTTGCCAACTTGACCAACTGGGCCACCAGCAGCGGCGGCTGGCCCTCGGCGCATTTCACGTTGAGCTCGGGGGTTGAAAAGCTGCTCGGCAAGGCGTTGAGCACTGCATTGCCATCGGGTGACTGGCTCAGAATTTCCAGCAGACGGCAACCGGCATGGGTGCCGTCGTCAAAGCCGTACCAGCGTTCTTTAAAAAAGATGTGGCCGCTCATCTCGCCGCCCAGTGGCGAGTCGATTTCTTTCATTTTGGCTTTGATCAGCGAATGACCGGTCTTGTACATCATCGGCACGCCGCCCGCCGCCGCGATGGTCGGGGCCAGGCGCTGTGAGCATTTCACGTCGAACACAATGGTGCCACCGGGAGCGCGCTGCAACACATCGCGGGCGAACAGCATCATCTGGCGGTCCGGGTAGATGGTGTTGCCTTCCTTGGTCACCAAGCCCAGGCGGTCGCCGTCGCCGTCAAAGGCCAGGCCAATTTCGGCGTCGCCCGCCTTGAGTGCGGCCATCACGTCGAGCAGATTTTCGGGCTTGCTCGGGTCCGGATGGTGATTGGGAAAGTTGCCATTCACCTCGCTGAACAGTTCTGTCACCTCGCAGCCAATGGCACGCAATATGCCAGGCGCCGAAGCCCCGGCAATGCCGTTGCCGCAGTCCACCACGATCTTCATGTGGCGGGCCAGTTTGATGTCGCCCACGATGCGCGCGCTGTAAGCGGCCAGCACATCGACGCTGCGAATCTGGCCGCCGGCGCGCAGTTCCCAGCTTTCAGACTCCATCATGCGGCGCAGGGCCTGAATCTCGTCACCGTAAATGGCACGGCCGTCCAGCACCATCTTGAAGCCGTTGTAGTTTTTAGGGTTGTGACTGCCGGTGACCTGGATGCCGGAGGCAGCCAGCGTGTTGGCGGCAAAGTAAAGCATGGGCGTGGTGGCGAGGCCGATGTCGATGACCTCGACGCCCACGTCGGCCAGGCCGCACATCAGTGCGGCGCTCAAATCGGGCCCGCTCAGGCGGCCATCGCGCCCCACCGCCACCGCCGTCTGCCCTTCGCGCAAGGCCACCGTGCCAAAGGCGCGGCCCAAAGCCTGCGCCATGGCGGCATCAATGGTGTCAGGCACAACACCACGGATGTCATAGGCTTTGAAAATGCTGGAGGTAAGCTTCATATTGGATTCCCTGGCCGATTGGATGGATCATCGAAGACCCGAATTGTAGGGGCCACCGGCGGCAGGGACATGTCCGAAAACGGCTACTGATGGGCCTGAAATCAGATGCATGACAGGGTGCTTCCCGCTTATGATTCCCAACATGAACCACTCCGCCACCCATGCCGACATGGATGCCTGCTACCTCGCACTCAAGGCGCATGATGCGCGGTTTGACGGCCACTTTTTCACCGGGGTGACTTCCACCGGCATCTACTGCCGGCCGGTGTGCCGGGTGCGCACACCCAAACGGGAAAACTGCCGTTTTTTCAGTCTGGCCGCGCAGGCCGAGCGTGCCGGTTTTCGCCCCTGCCTGCGCTGCCGCCCGGAGCTTGCACCACGCCAACTCAACCCTGGCATGGCGCAAGACAAGGCCTGGTCGATGCAGGATGCCTCAGCCATTCTGACGGCCCAGGCGGCAGCCCTCATGGACGCGCCCGCGCGTGCAGATGCCCCGGCACTGACGGTGCAGAACTTGGCCCAGCGGCTGGGCATCAGTGACCGCCATTTGCGCCGCATTTTTGAGGCGCAGTTGGGCGTGTCGCCCTTGCAATACCTGCAAACGCGCCGCTTGCTGAATGCCAAACAACTGCTCACCGACACCACGCTGGCAGTGACCCGTGTTGCCGAACTCAGTGGTTTTGCCAGCGTGCGACGCTTCAACGCCGCCTTTGTCAGCCACTACGGCTTGAACCCAACCCAGTTGCGCCACACCCGCCCGGCGCAGCGCACACCCGCTGCCCAAGAGGGCATTTTTGTGCGGCTGAGCTACCGGCCACCTTACGATGTGGCGGCCCTGCTGCAATTTTTGGCAATGCGTCAAATCACCGGGCTGGAGCTGCTTGATCAGACGAACGCCAGCCTGGGCAAAACCATGGCACTAGCGCACGGTCAGCAGCGCGTCACCGGCTGGGTACTGGCTCGTTTTGATGCCGCCCACTGCCGCGTCAACCTGCAAGTGAGCGAGGCTTTGGCTGAGGTGTTGCCGCAGGTGATCACCCGCGTGCGCTCGCTGCTGGACCTGGATGCCGACCCGCTGGCCATCAACAAAGTGCTGCACCCCGATTTCCCACACGGCGACGGCTTGCGCCTGCCCGGCACGCTGGACGGTTTTGAGCTGGCGGTGCGTGCCGTGCTGGGGCAACAAATCACCGTGGCCGCAGCACGCACGCTGGCGCGGCGGCTGGTGGCACAGTTTGGCGAACCCATCGTCACACCCATCGCCGGGTTGAACCGCTTGTTTCCCGCTCCCCAGGTCCTGGCTGCGGCCAGCGCCGATGCCCTGAGCGCTCTGGGCATCGTCAAACAAAGGCAGGCGGCGATTCAGGCGCTGGCCGCTGCTGTGGCCAATGACCGACTGTGTCTTGACTCGGTGGCCGATGTCCAAACCACCTTGGCCCAATTGCAGGCCCTGCCCGGCATTGGTGACTGGACGGCACATTACATTGCCATGCGTGCCCTGCACTGGCCCGATGTTTTTCCCGCTGCGGATGTGGCCTTGCACAAAGCCCTGGGTCTGCAGGGTGCAGCTCATCCGGCCAAGGCGGCGCTGGCCGCTTCGCAGGCCTGGCAACCCTGGCGCAGTTATGCGGTGATCCGCGCCTGGGCCACCCTGGCGACACCACCCGACAATGGACAACACGCAAAAACACCATGAAACTTCCCAAGCATACGGTCTGCACACTCAGCCCCAGCCCACTAGGCCCCATCACCCTGGCCGCAGCCAGTGACAAACTCGTTGGGGTCTGGTTTGAAGCGCAGGCCCATTCGCCCGATTTGTCCGGCTGTGCGCAAGCCCCCGGACACCCGGTGCTGCAACAAGCCGCAGAGCAGTTGGCCGAGTACTTTGCCGGGCAGCGCCGCCAGTTTGCGCTGCCGCTGGACTTGAGCACCGGCACGGCCTTTCAACAAAAGGTCTGGCAGGCCCTGCTGAACATTCCGTTTGGGCAGACCAGCAGCTACAAAGCGTTAAGCATGGTCATAGGGCATCCTGCGGCCATGCGTGCCGTAGGGGGTGCGGTGGGGCGCAACCCGCTGAGTATCATCGTGCCCTGTCACCGCGTGGTCGGCTGCCACGGGGCCTTGACCGGCTACGCTGGCGGGCTGGACCGCAAAACTGACCTGTTGCATCTTGAAGGCTCCCGTTGAAAACATCCCCAAAAACCTGGCTCTTTGAATTTGTACTGCTGGGCGCCATCTGGGGCGCCTCATTCTTATTCACCCGCCTGGGCACCGCTGAATTTGGCGCGCTGCCCACCGCTGGCGTGCGGGTCGGCATTGCCGCGCTGTTCCTGCTACCCATGCTGCTGGCGCGCGGGCAATGGCCCAGCCTGGCCAGGCACTGGAAAAAAATCTTCTTTCTCGGCATGCTGAACTCGGGCATCCCGTTTGCCCTGTACGCCTATGCGCTGCTGTCGATCAGCACCGGCTTGTCTTCGCTGATCAACGCCACCGTGCCGCTGTTCGGCGCGCTGGTGGCCTGGTTGTGGCTCAAGGATCGGCCGCACGGCATGAAGATCATCGGCCTGGTGATCGGTTTTGTCGGCGTCGCCATGCTGGCCTCGGGCAAGGCCAGCTTCAAGCCAGATGCGTCGGGGCTGGTGACCGGCTGGGCGGTGTTGGCCTGCCTGGGTGCCTGCCTGTGCTACGGCCTGGCTGCCAGTTTCACCAAACGCTACCTGAGCGGTCAGCCCTCGCTGGTGATTGCCACCGGAAGCCAGATCGGTGCCACCCTGGGGCTGGCGCTGCCCACATTTTTGTTTTGGCCAAGCCACACACCCAGCACCACCGCCTGGCTGGCGCTGGTGGTCGTGGGCGTGCTGTGCACCGGCGTGGCCTACGTGCTGTATTTCCGTCTGATCGACAAGGTGGGTGCCGCCGGCTCGCTGACCGTCACCTTTTTGATCCCGGTCTTCGCCGTGTTTTACGGCGTGGTGTTTCTGGGCGAATCCGTCACCGCCTGGATGTTGATTTGCGGCGCCGTCATATTGTGCGGCACGGCCTTGTCGATGGGGTTGTTGAAACGATTTGTTGAGGGAGCAAAGCCGGGTTGATCATTTGTCGGCTGGAAAGCAAAAAGCCTTGCAATTCAATGAATTGCAAGGCTTTTGAACTGGCGGAGCGGACGGGACTCGAACCCGCGACCCCCGGCGTGACAGGCCGGTATTCTAACCAACTGAACTACCACTCCTGGTAGCTAACGTTTGCTCTTGCGAGCCAAGTCATTTGTCTTTGCAGACAAACCGTTACCGACTTGCACCATCTTACTATTCAGTAAGTTGGCGACCCCACGGGGATTCGAACCCCGGTACCTACCGTGAAAGGGTAGTGTCCTAGGCCTCTAGACGATGGGGTCAAAACCTGAAGACTTCCGTCGATCTTGGAAACTTTGGTGGAGGTAAGCGGGATCGAACCGCTGACCTCTTGCATGCCATGCAAGCGCTCTCCCAGCTGAGCTATACCCCCGAATCCACAGCTACTTTGTTTAGAAGCAGCGTTAATTCCCAAGCCGCAAATTATAGCGTGATTTTCAGGCCTGTTTGAGCCGGCTGATGACTTTTTCACGATCAAAAAGCTCAAGCACCGCGTCCAGCGATGGCGTGTGCGCGTTGCCCACCACCAGTACCCGCACCGGCATGGCCAGATGAGGCATTTTCAGGCTGCAAGCGGTCAGCACTTCCTTGATGGCGGCGGCAATGACTGCTTTGTCCCAGGTGCAGGCAGCCAGTTTGTCAGCCAGCAGGGCCAGCGCGGGCTTGATCGCTTCGGTGACATGCTGGGTCAAATCGGCCGCAGCGGGCTGCACGTCGGCATAAAACACAGCCGCCCAGTCGGCCAGCGCCACGGTGGTGTCGCAGCGATCCTTGAACAGCGCACAGATGCGCGGCAGGCGCTCATCCGCTGCAATGCCGCGCTTGTGCAGTTGCACCTGCACCAGCGGCGCCAGCACCTCGTCGGCCGTGATCTTGATGTGCTGGGCATTCACCCAGCGCAGCTTGGCTTCGTCGAACTGCGCGGCGCTCTTGCCCAGGTGATCGAGGTTGAACCACTCCAGAAACTGAGCCCTGCTGAAAATTTCGTCGTCGCCGTGGCTCCAGCCCAGGCGCGCCAGATAGTTGACCATGGCATCGGGCAGGTAGCCTTCTTCGCGGTACTGGGTCACCGCCTTGGCGCCGTTGCGCTTGCTCATTTTTTCGCCCTGCTCGTTGAGCACGGTCGGCAAATGGGCGTACACCGGCGGTTCCTTGCCGAGCGCCTTGAAGATGTTGATCTGCCGCGGCGTGTTGTTGACGTGGTCATCGCCGCGAATCACATGGGTGATGGCCATGTCCAGGTCGTCCACCACCACGCAGAAGTTGTAGGTGGGCGTGCCGTCCGGGCGCGCAATCACCAGGTCGTCGAGCTCGTCGTTACTGATTTCGATGCGGCCCTTGACCTTGTCGTCCCACACCACCGAGCCGCCTTGCGGGTTTTTAAACCGGAGCACCGGCTGCACACCTTCGGGCACAGAGGGCAGGGATTTGCCTGGAGCCGGGCGCCAGGTGCCGTCGTAGCGCGGCTTTTCCTTCGCAGCCGTCTGACGCTCACGCAGGGCATCAAGCTCGGCCATGCTCATGTAGCACGGGTAAACATGGCCTGCGGCCACCATGTCGGCGAGCACCGCCTTGTAGCGGTCCATGCGCAGCATTTGATAGAACGGGCCTTCGTCGTAATCGAGCCCGAGCCAGCTCATGCTTTCAATGATCACATCGACAGCAGCCTGGGTGGAGCGCTCCAGGTCGGTGTCTTCGATGCGCAAAATGAAGTCGCCACCGGTCGAGCGGGCAAAGGCCCACGGGTACAGCGCCGAGCGGATGTTGCCCAAGTGGATGAAGCCGGTGGGCGACGGGGCGAAACGGGTGCGGGTTTTTTGGGTCATGACAAGGCATTCAAGTTTTGCAGGCCGCGGTTCAGGTCGTCCTGAATATCGCCAAGATGCTCTAGTCCCATGGCGATGCGGATCAGGCCCTGGCCAATGCCAGCGGCCCGGCGCTGGACCTCGGTCAGGCGGCCGTGCGAGGTGGTGGCTGGGTGGGCGATGGTGGTCTTGGTATCGCCCAGGTTAGTGGTGACCGAGCACACCTGCGTGCTGTCGATCACATGAAACGCGCGCTTGCGGGCCTGGTCGGCATCCGACGCCCGCACATCAAACGACACCACGGCGCCACCAAGTCCGCTTTGCTGGTGCATGGCCAGTGCATGCTGCGGGTGCGAATCCAGACCGGGGTAATAGACATGCGCCACATTGGGCTGCTGCTGCAGCCATTGGGCCAGCGCCAGCGCACTGTCGCACTGGGCGCGCATGCGAATCGCCAGCGTTTCCATGCCCTTGGTGACGACCCACGCATTGAACGGCGACAGCACCATGCCGACGGTGCGGTTGATCGGCCAGAAGACGTCGTTGACATACTTTTGCGAGCAGCAAATGGCCCCCGCCACCACCCTGCCTTGGCCGTCCAGGTACTTGGTGCCGGAGTGAATCACGAAGTCGGCGCCGAACTCGATCGGGCGCTGCAGCGTGGGGGTGCAAAAGCAGTTGTCCACCGCCAGCAACGCGCCGCCGGTGTGTGCCACTTCTGCCAGCGCGGCGATGTCGCAAATGTCAGTGAGCGGGTTGGTGGGGGTTTCGGCAAACAGCAGTTTGGTGTTGGATTTGAGCGCGGCACGCCATTGCGCCACATCGGTTTGCGAGACAAAGGTGGTTTCGACGCCGAACTTGGCGAACTCGCCGGCAAACAGGCGCAATGTGGAGCCAAAAACCGACTGCGAACACACCACGTGGTCACCGGCGCGCAGCAGTCCCATGCCCAGCAACAGCACGGCGGCCATGCCGCTGGATGTGGCTATCGCCGCCTCGGTGCCTTCGAGCGCCGCCAGGCGCTGCTCCATGCCGGTCACGGTCGGGTTGCCGACGCGGGTGTAGGTGTAGCCGTCTTCCTCGTTGGCAAAACGCTTGCGGGCGGTCTCGGCATCAGGCTGCACGAAGCTGCTGGTGAGGTACAACGCCTCGGAATTCTCACCGTACTGGCTGGGCGCAATGCCGGCGCGCACCGCCAGCGTGTCTCGGTGCAGGTGCTCGGGGAGTTTTTTGGCGGGCATGGTCAGTCTTCGTGGTTGGGCAGGGCCAGGCGCGAGTTGTCCTCCAGCGTTTCATCGCCATCGACGCGGTTGGCGTTGAGTCGCTCGATATCTTCCAGCGTGATGTCGCCGGTGACATAAACACCGTCAAAGCAGGACGCATCAAAGTTCTTGATGGCCGGGTTGAGTGAGCCAATGGCTTTTTTCATGCTGTCCACATCCTGGTAGATGAGGGCATCGCAGCCAATGATTTGCCTAATTTCCTCCACGGTGCGGTTGTGCGCCACCAGTTCCTGCGCGGTGGGCATGTCGATGCCATACACGTTGGGATAGCGCACCGGTGGCGCCGCGCTGGCCATGTACACCTTGTTGGCACCGGCGTCACGCGCCATTTGCACGATCTCTTTGGACGTGGTGCCGCGCACGATGGAGTCGTCCACCAGCAGCACGTTGCGGCCCTTGAACTCGCTGGCGATCACGTTGAGCTTCTGGCGCACCGACTTTTTGCGCACCGATTGCCCCGGCATGATGAAGGTGCGCCCCACGTAGCGGTTTTTGACAAAACCTTCGCGGTAGGGCAAGCCCAGCAGTTGTGCCAGTTGCGCGGCGCTGGGCCGGCTGGACTCAGGGATCGGAATGACCACATCGATCTCGTTGGGCGGCACAGTCGAGATCACCCGCTTGGCCAGGGTTTCGCCCAGGTTCAGGCGCGCCTGGTACACCGATATGTCGTCCATCACCGAGTCGGGCCGGGCCAGATAGACAAATTCAAAAATACAGGGGTTGAGCACCGGGTGGTCGGCGCACTGCTGCGCATGCACCTGGCCTTGCAGGTCGATGAACACCGCTTCGCCGGGCTGGATATTGCGCTCGAACTTGTGGTTGGTGCCCTCCATGGCCACCGATTCGCTGGCCAGCATCACAGTGCCGTCCGTCACACCCATGCAAAGCGGCCGAATGCCGAACGGGTCGCGAAACGCCAGCACGCCATGGCCGGCGATCATGGCGATCACGGCATACGAGCCGCGAACGCGCCGGTGCACCTTGCGCACCGCCTCGAACACGTCGTGCGGTGTCAGAGGCAGGCCGCGCGTGGTCTCGCCAATTTCGTGCGCCAGCACGTTGAGCAGCACTTCGGAGTCGCTGTCGGTGTTGATATGGCGATGGTCGGCACTGAAGAGCTCGGCTTTCAGGGCGTGAGCGTTGGTCAGGTTACCGTTGTGCACCAGCACTATGCCGAACGGCGCATTGACATAAAAGGGCTGCGCCTCTTCTTCGCTGAAGGCGTTGCCCGCCGTCGGGTAGCGCACCTGGCCCAGGCCGCAATTGCCCGGCAGCGAGCGCATGTTGCGGGTGCGGAACACATCGCGCACCATGCCCTTGGCCTTGTGCATGAAAAACTTGCGCTCCTGTTGCGTCACGATGCCCGCTGCATCCTGACCACGGTGCTGCAACAACAGCAACGCGTCGTAAATCAGCTGATTGACCGGCGCATGACTGACAACCCCAACGATTCCACACATAGTTTTCCTATCTTTTCAACGACTTGTTCAAGCGGGCAAATACTTCACCATGTCATGCGGCAAGACGGGTTTGAGCTCCTGAATGACAGTCAGGGACATGGCCACACCAGTCGATTCCTGCCAGGCCGGGCTGGATTTGAAAGGCGTCATGGCGGCGAGCACGGTGGCCAGCAGCAGCAGCAAAACGCCCCGCAGTGCGCCAAAACCCGCCCCCAGCACCCGGTCAACCGGCCGCAAGCCCACCGTGGCCATCAACTTTTTCAACAGCGCGGCGAACAGGCCGCCCAGCATCACCGTGGCAATGAACACCAGCAGAAAACCTGCGCCGTAACGCATCGTCTCGCTGGCGCCGCCCATCGGCAAAAAGTCTGCCACATCCAGTGCCAGCCACTGCGCCAGCACAAACGCGGCCACCCAACTGGCCAGCGACAAAACCTCGAATACCAGGCCGCGCCAGGCACCCAGCAGCACAGACATCAGCAATACCGTGGCAAATATCCAGTCCAGCGCAGCCAGGGTCATAAGCCACGCCTCACAGTGTCAGCAAGACGGCGGGCAAATTCAGCTTTTTGATTTTCTCCGCTGCTTTTTCAGCGTCTGCCCTGGTCGTGAACGGCCCCACCCGTACCCGAATGCGTTTGCCGTCTTTGGTTTCGGCCACGTTGGTATAGGTTTTGAGGCCGGCACGCTCCACCTTCAGCCGCACCTCTCGCGCTCGCGCGGCATCGGCAAAAGCACCCACTTGCACCACAAAGCGGCCGTCCGACGCGGCAGGTTGCGCATCGGCCGCCTTGCCGTCGAGCAACGCCTGAGCCTTGTTGACCTCGGCGGGTTTGGCCGCAACAGGAGGGTTCACTGCGCTGGCTTCAGGCTTGACTGGCTTGGGCGGCTCCGCCGTTTCGGTGATCACCACGGACGGCGGTGTTGCCGGCTTGGGCTCAACCGCTGGAACCGGGGTGACAGGTGGAGGCGTGATGGGCGCAACAGCACTGGCCTTGGACGCGGGCGCCTCTGGCAACACCAGGGGCGGCACTTTGTTTTTATCTGGAATGTCGATCGGGGTGTCCACCGCGATGGGCCGGGGCTGCTTGTCGAACAACAGCGGAAAACCAATCACGCCGATCAGCACCAGCACGGCGGCCCCGATCAGGCGATGCTTGGCGCGTTGGCGCATGCGCTCCACACTCTCTGGCTGTACTGACGTGCTCGGGGCGGGATCGCCTTTTTTGCGAAACTTGAAAAAGTCCATGCAGATAAGTTGGTGTGAATCAGGAATGGGGCAAATGCTTGGCCTGCAATTGGGGCACGCCGTCTTTGAGCACGCCGCCCACCGTCAGGAACGATCCGAAAACGACGATTCTATCAGCGGGGTCTGCCGCGGCCAGGGCCGCCTGGAGGGCCGACTCAGGGTCAGCACAGACCTCGGCCGTGCAGTCCTTGCGCTGGTTCAGCGCCTGCCATTGCGCCATCAAATCGGTGGCCCTTGCCGCCCGTTCGGTGGGCAAATTGGTGAAATACCACTTATCCACCAGTGGGTTGAGGCGATCAATAACGGCGGCAATGTCCTTGTCGGCCATGCTGCCGAACACCCCGTGCGTGGTGGGGAAAAAGCCCATGGCATCGAGGTTGGCCGCCAGCGCCGCCGCCGCATGCGGGTTGTGCGCCACGTCGAGCACCAGGTTGGGTTGGCCCGGCACAATTTGAAATCGCCCCGGCAAATCGACGAAGGCAAAGCCGTTGCGCACCGCCTGCGCCGTGATCGGCAAACGGTCACGCAAGGCGGTCAGCGCGGCCAGCACGCCAGCTGCATTCACCAGCTGGTTGGCGCCGCGCAGCGCCGGGTAGGCCATGCCGCTGTAGCGCCGCCCGCGCCCGGCCCAGCCCCACTGCTGCTTGTCGCCAGTGACATTGAAGTCGATGCCCACACGCCACAGGTCGGCCCCCACTTCCATCGCCCGGTCGAGCACGCTTTGCGGCGGCACGGGGTCGCTCACCACCGCCGGTTTGCCGGTGCGCATGATGCCGGCTTTCTCGAAACCGATGGCTTCACGGGTTTCGCCGAGCAGCGCGGTGTGGTCCAGGTCGATGCTGGTGATGATGGCGCAGTCAGGCTCGATGATGTTGACCGCATCCAGGCGCCCACCCAGGCCGACTTCAAGAATCACCACCTCCAGCGCGCTGCGTCGCATCACATCCAATATGGCCAGCGTGGAGAATTCAAAATAGGTCAGCGAAATGGCTTCGTTGTTCTGAACGCGGGCGCTTTCCACGTGGGCAAAGGCAGCCACCAGTTCGTGTGCCTTGACGGCCTCGCCATTGAGGCGCAGGCGTTCTTCAAAATGCACCAGATGCGGCGAGGTATAGACCCCGGTGCGGTAGCCGGCCTGCAGCAAAATGGATTCCAGCATGACGCAGGTCGACCCCTTGCCGTTGGTGCCGGCGACGGTGATCACGGGGCAATCAAAGCGGATTCCCATGCGCCGTGCCACGGTGTGCACACGGTCCAGGCCCAAATCAATCGCTGTGGGATGCAAACGCTCGCAGTAGGCGAGCCAGTCTTGAAGAGTGTGAAGCTTGGGTGTCGTCATAGCCCGAATTGTCCACCAGACGACCCGGCTGACGGCAGCACGGCAGTTTTAAATCCTGCCCATGGCATGATGGCGGGCATGAAGACCTCCCACATCACGCTTTACGGCATTCCCAACTGCAACACCGTCAAAAACGCCCGCGCCTGGCTGGCTGACCAGAGGGTTGCGTATGTTTTTCACGATTTCAAAAAAGAGGGTGTGCCCGCTGAACTTCTGCCCGGTTGGATCGCCGCCATGGGCTGGGAACTGCTGCTCAACCGCAAGGGCACGACCTGGCGCAAGCTCGACGAAGTCACGCGCCTGGCCGTGGTGGACACGCCATCGGCCACGGCGCTGATGCTGGCCCAGCCCAGCGTGATCAAGCGCCCGGTGGTGGTCTGGCCCGACGGCAAGGTCAGCGTGGGCTTTGACGCGGCAGCTTTTGCGGCCCATCGGGTCCCCTAAAATCAGCGTCTTTCAAACAAGCTGCAAGCCACCATGACCACCACCCACATTGACGGTGTTTCCGTCACCACGACAGCCAGCGTCTACTTCGACGGCAAGTGCATCAGCCATGGCATCACGCTGGCTGACGGCACCAAAAAATCAGTGGGTGTCGTTTTGCCCGCCACCCTGACCTTCAACACCGGCGCGCCAGAAATCATGGAATGCGTGGGCGGTAGCTGCGAATACCGGCTGGCCGACAGCGGGGCCTGGGTCAAGTCGAGCGCTGGCGAGCGCTTCAGCATCCCCGGCAACGCCAAATTCGACATTCGTGTCACCGAGCCCTACCACTACATCTGCCACTTCGGTTGAAACCCATGAGCGCCACCATCCTTCAAAATATTCCAGTCGGCCAAAAGGTCGGCATCGCTTTTTCGGGCGGCCTCGACACCAGCGCCGCGCTGCACTGGATGAAGCTCAAGGGCGCCCTGCCCTACGCCTACACCGCCCATCTGGGCCAGCCTGACGAGTCCGACTACGACGAGATTCCGCGCAAGGCGATGGAATACGGCGCCGAAAAAGCGCGCCTGATCGACTGCCGCAGCCAGCTAGCGGCCGAGGGCCTGGCCGCGCTGCAAAGTGGCGCCTTTCACATCTCCACCGCCGGGGTGACCTACTTCAACACCACGCCCATCGGCCGCGCCGTCACCGGCACCATGCTGGTGGCCGCCATGAAGGAAGACGATGTCAACATCTGGGGCGACGGCAGCACATTCAAGGGCAATGACATCGAGCGTTTTTACCGCTACGGCCTGCTAACCAACCCGTCGCTCAAGATTTACAAGCCCTGGCTCGACCAGGCGTTCATTGACGAGCTCGGCGGCCGCGCCGAAATGTCGGCGTTCATGACCGCACACGGCTTTGGCTACAAGATGAGCGCCGAAAAGGCGTATTCGACCGACTCCAACATGCTCGGCGCCACGCACGAGGCCAAGGACCTGGAAAACCTCAACTGTGGCATCCGCATCGTCAACCCGATCATGGGCGTGCCGTTCTGGCGCGACGACTGCGTCGTCAAGGCCGAAGAAGTGTCGGTGCGCTTCGAAGAGGGCCGCCCTGTCGCGCTCAATGGCGTCGAATACCCCGACCTGGTGAGCCTTATCCTCGAAGCCAACCGCATTGGCGGGCGCCACGGCCTGGGCATGAGCGACCAGATCGAGAACCGCATCATCGAGGCCAAGAGCCGCGGCATTTACGAAGCCCCCGGGCTGGCGCTGCTGTTCATCGCCTACGAGCGTCTGGTCACCGGCATCCACAACGAAGACACCATCGAGCAATACCGCGACAACGGCCGCAAGCTGGGCCGCCTGTTGTACCAGGGCCGCTGGTTTGACTCGCAGGCCATCATGCTGCGCGAGACGGCGCAGCGCTGGGTGGCGCGCGCCGTGACCGGTGAAGTGACGCTGGAACTGCGCCGCGGCAATGACTATTCGCTGCTCAACACCGAGTCCCCCAACCTGACCTACGCGCCCGAGCGCCTGAGCATGGAAAAGGTGGAAGACGCGCCGTTTTCGCCGGCTGACCGCATTGGCCAGCTCACCATGCGCAACCTCGACATTGTCGACACCCGAGCCAAGCTGGGCATTTATGCCAAGTCGGGTCTGCTGTCACTGGGTGGAGGTGGCGACCTGCTCAGCCTCACGGGCGAGAACAAGCGCTGAGCCCATCGCGGCGAGGGCGCCACTCCTACAAGGGGTCAGGCATCTTGTAGGAGGCCCGCCTCAGGCCGAAGGATGTCTAGCGGCCGAGGTATTGCTTGGCGATCGGCCGCACGGCTGCGGCCTTGATGCCGAGCGAATCGAGCCCGGGGTGCTTGCCGGTGGCGACGTTGTCGACTTTCATCGAGTCCAGGTTATCCAGGCTCATCATCGGCTCGCCCGGGGCCATGCCCATCACGGTGGCCTGCAGCCGCGCGGCCCATGCCGGCAGCGGGATCACCGGCCGGCCCATACCGCCGCCTGAGCCGCTGAGCTGGGCCGCAATTTGCACCAGTTGTTTCAGGGTCAAAACCTCCGGGCCAAAGGCCTCGATCACGCGCGGCGAAGGCGCGGCGCTGGCACCGCTCAGGCAGCGCACCACCGCAGTGGCCACATCCTGCACCCAGACCGGCTGAAATTTGGCATCAGCGCCCGCCAAGGGCACCATCGGCAGCAGCTTTTGCAGCTTGGCGAACATGTTCAAAAACTTGTCTTCGGCGCCAAAGATCACACTGGGGCGCAAGATGCTCAGGTCGAACCCGGCCTGCGCCGCGTCCCCGGCGCTTCCGCCCATGGCCGCCTGCACCAGCACGGCCTCGCCCTCGCCCTTGGACCGCAGGTACATGGACGGCGCCAGCGTGGGTTGCAACGAATCGGCCCCCAGCGCGCTGACATGCACTACCTGGGCCACGCCGCTGGCCAAACAGGCATGGGCAATTTTTTGCGGCAAGGCCACATGCACATGCTCGAACGCTGCCTGCGTGCCGTGCAGAATCGCCACCAAATTAACCAGCGCGCCATGCCCTGCCACAACATGCGTCAAGGCGGCTTCATCCTGCACGTCGAGTTCCAGCACGGTGAGGCCGGGCAAGAGTTTGACGGCTTTGGCGTTGTCGGCGCGCCGCGTGGGCACCGTCACCTGCCAGCCCTCGCGCACCAGTTTTTCACACACATGGGTACCAACGAAGCCGGTGCCGCCTAAAACAATAATTTTTTTCATGTCGTTGATGATGCGTTAAAACATGCGCAAAGCGCTGCCCTGGGGTGAATTAAATAATGACCGGCTCGGTCTCCAACCGGATGCCAAAACGCTCGTACACGCTGGTCTGGATCGCCTTGGCAAGCAGCATGACCTCGCCGCCGGTGGCGCCCGAACCCTCGACCCCGGTACCGCGGTTGACCAGTACCAGCGCCTGTTTTTCATAAACGCCCGCCTGCCCCACCGACTTGCCGCGCCAGCCGCAGGCATCGATGAGCCAGCCCGCAGCCAGCTTGACCGAGCCATCGGCCAGCACGTAATGCACCAGCTTGGGTTCGCGGGCGATGATGTCGGCGCATTGCTCGGGCGTGACCGTGGGGTTCTTGAAGAAGCTGCCTGCATTGCCGATGACGTCGGGGTCGGGCAGCTTGGCGCGGCGAATGGCGCAGACCCAGTCGTAGAGTTGCCGCGCGGTCGGCTGGCTGACATCCTGCTCGGCCATTTTTTTGTCGATGTCGGCGTAACCCAGCACCGGTTTCCAGGGTTTTGGCAGGGCAAAACGCACGCGCAGAATCAGCGCCCGGTCTTTCAGGCCCACGGCCTGGTGACCGGCGCTGGCATCCGAGGCGCTGGCATGTTTGAACACCGAGTCGCGGTAGCCGAACGCGCATTGCGCCGCGTTCAGGGTAAACAACTGGCCGGTTTGCAGGTCGATGGCGTCGAGCGAGTCGAAGCGGTCTTGAAGCTCGACCCCGTAGGCGCCGATGTTTTGCACCGGCGAGGCGCCCACGGTGCCAGGAATCAGCGCCATGTTTTCCAGGCCGGGGTAGCCTGCTTCAAGCGTCCAGGTGACAAAGTCGTGCCAGTTTTCGCCGGCACCACCTTCCACGATGAAGGCCCTGGGAGTTTCCCGCACCAGCCGGCGGCCCATCACCTCGACCTTGAGCACCAGCGCCTTGACATCGCCGGTGAGCACGATGTTGCTGCCACCACCGAGCACAAACTTCGGTGCCGCAGCCAGTTCGGGATCGGCCAGCAGCGCCTGGACGTCGGACTCACCACGGATGCGCACCAGCGCACGGGCCTTGGCCACGATGTGGAAGGTATTAAAAGGCTGCAGCGGAACGTTTTTCTGGACTAACATGGCGGGATTGTCGAACATTTAGCGAGAACCCTCATGCCCTCTTTTGATACCGTTTGCGAAGCCAGCATGGTCGATGTGAAGCACGCCATTGAAAACACCGGCAAGGAAATCACCACCCGCTTTGACTTCAAGGGCACGCCGGCTGCCATCGAACTCAAGGACAAGGAAATCACGCTGATCGGCGACGCTGATTTTCAGCTCAGCCAGATCGAGGACATCCTGCGCAACAAGCTCACCAAGCGCAATGTGGACGTGCGTTTTCTGGACAAGGGCGACGTGCAGAAAATGGGCGGCGACAAGGTCAAGCAGGTGATCAAGGTGCGCGACGGCATCGAGACCGAACTGGGCAAAAAAATCCAGCGCATCATCAAGGACAGCAAGATCAAGGTGCAGGCCGCCATCCAGGACGGCAAGCTGCGCGTGAGCGGCACCAAGCGCGACGACCTGCAGGCCGCGATGGCCCTGATGCGCAAGGAAATCACCGACATTCCGCTGAGCTTTGACAACTTCCGCGATTAACCTGCACCCGCAACGGTTCCGGGCAAGGGCTGCGCCATGAGTTTCATCCTGAAATCCGAGGACGAATACGAAGACCTGCTGGGTCTTTGGTCGGACCTGGAGGCGGGCCTGGCCATGATCCTGAGCCACCCGAACAAAGTGCAGGAATTCGAGGCTCGCATCCGTCAATATGACCGCTGGATGCAAAACCTGATCCAGTACGACACCGACGTGGCGCTGTACCTTCTGTTCCAGCTGGCCGCCCACTCACCGGTGGGCTACAGCGCCTCGCACGCTCTGGTGTGCGCCGTGTTGAGCCATCTGGTGGCGGAGGAATTTCATTTGCCGCAGGCCGAGCGCGACAGCCTGGTGCACGCCGCGCTGACCATGAACATCGCCATGACCGAGTTGCAGGACCAACTGGCGAACCAGCGCGAGCAGCCAACGCCAGATCAAAAAGCCGCGGTGCGCGACCATGAAACGCGCAGTGCCGACCTGCTGCGCCATCTCGGCATCAAGGATGAGGTCTGGTTGCAAACGGTGCGACAGCATCATCACCAACAGGCTCCGGACATGCCTCAGTATTCACTCACGGTGGCCCAGCGCCTGGCGCAAATGCTCGGCGTGGTTGACCGTTATGCCGCCATGATCAGCCCGCGGCAATCGCGCGCGGGCCGTAGCGCAACCGAGTCGGCCCAGGACATCCTCAATAACGACAACATGCGCAGCCGGCTGGTGGGTCAGACGCTGCTGCACGTGGTGGGCCTGTTCCCGCCCGGCACGTTTGTGCAGCTTGACGATGGCAGCCAGGGCGTGGTGCTGCGCCGCAGCCGCCAGGACAACCGCCCCGACGTGGCGATTCTGCTCAACGACAACGGCCAGTTGTTGCGTCCGCCCAGCCTGAACGTCTGCGCCAACGGCAGCCCGGCCATCAGCGCCGCCTTGCCTGCGGCAAGGGTACAGGAACACCTCAACCATCATCTGATCCTGCAACTGGGCACACAGCAGCAGGCTATTGTCCGTTGATGAACGCCACCATCATGCGCGCCAGGGCATGGCCGTCGTGGCCCTTGGCCAGACTCTGCGTGTAAGTCTGGTACTTTTCCTCACCAAACATGGCGCGCCGTTTGTCGAGCAGAAAAGCGCTGTAGTCCTCGACAAACTCGGGATGCGGCTGCACGCAAAACACGTGGTCATCGACCGCAAACGCCGCCACCGGACAAAAGTCGCTGGTGGCCAGCAGTTTGGCGCCGCTGGGCAGGTCGAACACCTGATCCTGGTGACTGGCCAATAACGCCACCTGTTCCCGGCCCTGCGCCTGCGGCAAGTCGGACGCCAGCCATTGGTACTGCATGCGCCCGGCGCCCCAACCCTGTGGCGCGCGGCCCACTTTGGCGCCCAGGCACAACGCAATCAACTGATGACCGAAACAGACGCCGATCAGCTTTTTTTTGGTTTTCAGGAGCTCCTGCACCTTCTCCTTGAGCGCCAGCACCCACGGTTCTTGCGAGAACGCATCAGCCTTGCTGCCGGTGAGCAGCACCGCGTCATAAGGCTCAAACGAGGACGGATACTCGCCTTTGACGGTGTTGAAAATATCAATTTCTCCCGCAGCGCCGGCCTGGCGCAACAGGCGATCGAACATGGTCCCGTAACCGATGTAGGTTGCCTCGACCGCGGGGTCCAGGGTGTCGTTTTCGAGAATGCAGAGTTTCATGGGCGATTGCTTCGGTCTTTGGGTTTCTGATCAATCTGGGGCGGATGCCGATGGCCATGTTTGGCGTGCCCATGCACTGGCGCGTGTGCCACCGAATCGGCCGCTGCTTTTTTGCCCAGTTTTGATTCAGTCCCCTTGATCAGCCGGTTGATGTTCTCGGCATGGCGGTAAAGCAAAACCAGGGACATCACGGCCACACCCAGCGCCACGCTCTTGTTCATGATCCACAGCCCGCCATCACCCAGCACATACACCACAGGGGCCAGCACAGCGACGATGATGGAAGCCAGCGACGAGTAGCGAAATACCAACGCCATCAGCAGCCAGAGCAAGGCTGTGGCCATCCCCAGCCAGCTGCTCAAACCCAGCAACACGCCAAATGCCGTGGCCACGCCCTTGCCGCCGGAAAATTTGAAATAGACCGGAAAGACATGGCCCAGAAAAGCTGCCAGCCCCACCAGCGCCATGGTGCCGTCGCCCAGCCCGTAGGCTTGTCCGTACCACTTGACCAGCACCACCGGTAGCCAGCCCTTGGCGGCATCGAGCAGCAGCGTGAGGATGGCCGCCGCCTTGCTGCCAGAACGCAGCACATTGGTGGCCCCCGGGTTCTTGCTGCCGAAGGTGCGCGGATCGCTCAAACCCATGACCCGGCTGACGATAACCGCAAACGACAGCGACCCGATCAGGTAGCCGGCCAAGACCGCCAACAACAGTAAAAAACTTTGCACCAATTCCAAATCAACTCCTGGTTGCCCAAGCACTTGAGCGTAAAGGCTGATTCTGCCAGTTCCTCAAGCGTGGCGTTGGACCATCACGCGCTTTGCCAGGCAAATCCCCGCATGGATCATTGCGCATGAAGTTACACAACGTTACTTTACTCAATAAGCATTATTGAATGTAAGGTTTTAGTATCGAAGCCAGCGCGACAAAGGTCTCTTCCGTGTACGGCGGATCGCCCATTCGTCACGCCTTGAAACCCTGCAACAAGCAGCTCCGCGCGGTGGTATGAAGCAGGGGGACTTTAATCAAACTTGAGGAGATGTGATGATTCAACGAATGAGTTCTGCCCTGTGCACCGGGCTGATTGCAGCGGCAGCGGCTGCGCTGCTGGCAGCCTGTGGTGGCGGCAGTGACGTAGGAACTTCCAGCCCTGATTCCCAATTGGCGTCGAGCCGGAAAACCGACAAGGAAAAGAGCCAGGACGCGAAAAAGAAAAAAGATCATGACGACCATGACAGTTCTGACGGCGACGGCACAGGGACTGATCCCACTTCGCCCCCCGCGGCAGGCGGCAGCTACAAATTGCTGGCCTGGAATGATCTGGGCATGCATTGCGTTGACGGCAAGGACTACTCGGTATTTTCCATCCTGCCCCCCTATAACAACCTGCATGCGCAGCTGGTCAGCACCAGCGGCGGCCTGGTGACCAGCGGCGTCACGCTGACCTATGAAGCCATGGCCGATGCCAGCGGTTCCATCAACACCTCCAGCATGGGTAAGACCAACTTCTGGAGTTGGGTGAAGTCACTTTTTGGTGTCGCCCTGGCCAATGACGTGGGGCTCAAGGGCAATGCCACGACCTCGATCACGCCGCGCCCGATGACCTTCAATGCCACCAATAAATGGTTTGAGGCCGAGGGCATCCCCATCACGCCCTACGACGACAACGGCGTCAAGAATTTCTACCCGATGGTCAAGGTGGTGGCCAAGGATGCCGCCGGCAAGGTCATGGCGACGGCGCGCACCGTGTTGCCCGTCAGCGACGAAATGAGTTGCAAGTCGTGCCATGCGTCATCCACGCCCAGTGCCGATGCCAAGCCCGCAGCCGGCTGGGTCAACGATGCTGATCCGGAAAAGGACTGGAAGAAGAACATCCTGCGCCTGCATGATGAGAAAAAGTTGGCCTATCCGGCCTTTATTTCGGCACTCACCCAGTTGGGCTATAGCGCTGGCGGCCTGGCGGCCACCGCACAAGCGGGCAAGCCGGTTCTGTGCGCCTCGTGCCACAGCTCCAATGCGCTGCCCGGCACCGGCATCGCAGGCATCACGCCGCTGACCCAGGCCCTGCACACGCAGCATGCCAGCGTCAAGGATCCGGTCAGCCAGCTCACACTCGACAGCAGCAGCAACCGCACCTCCTGCTACCTGTGTCACCCGGGTTCTGAGACGCAGTGCCTGCGCGGCCCCATGGGCAACGCGCTCGACGCCAGCGGCAAGCCCGCCATGAATTGCCAGAGCTGCCATGGCAGTATGCTGGCGGTGGGTAGCAACGCCCGCACCGGCTGGCTGAATCAACCCACTTGCCAGTCTTGCCATCATGACGGCAAACGCGAACTCAGTGGTGTGACCGCAGTCGGCACGCCCAAGGTCTGGGCAGATCAGCGCTTTGCCTCGAACGCCAACGCTCCCGCAGCCGGCCTGAATTTGTACCGCTTCAGCACCGGCCATGGCGGCCTGCAATGTGAATCCTGCCACGGCGCAACGCATGCGGAATACCCGTCCTCGCATGTCAATGACAATGTGTTGAGCCAGGACCTGCAAGGCCACGCCGGCACGGTGAACGAATGCACCGCTTGCCATGCCACCATGCCAAGCACCGTCACCGGCGGACCTCACGGCATGCACAGTACCGGCAACGGCTGGATCTCCGATCACAAGGATGTCGCAGAGGGCAGCAGCGGAGCAACCCCCTGTGCTTACTGCCACGGCGCAGACTACCGCGGCAGCGCGCTCAGCGAGGTCAAGATGAGCAAGACGTTCGCTGTGGAAAATGGCACCAAGACCTTCTCGGCCGGACAAAAGGTGGGCTGCTACGACTGCCACAACGGCCCCAGAGGTGATTGACTGAAATAAGAAAGCAGGGCCCGGTCAGCTCAGTATCTCTGCCAGCGCGCACTGGACTGGCCTGGCCCCCAGCAAGGTCACGCACACCTGGGGGTCGATGCCCACCAGATAGCCGCGCCGACCGCCGTTGATCAGGATTTTTGGCAACTCCAAAATGGTCGATTCAATGAACACCGGCATGGCGCGGCGGGTGCCAAACGGCGAGGTGCCCCCCACCAGGTAGCCGCTGTGCCGGTTCGCCACTTCGGGCTCGCAGGACTGCACCGACTTGGCGCCGATCTGGCGTGCCAGGTTTTTGGTGGAGACCTTGCGGTTGCCGTGCATCAACACCACCAGCGGCTTGGCGTCCTGGTCCTGCATGATGAGGGTCTTGACCACCGAGTGCGGGTCCCAGCCCAACTCGGTCGCACTGTGCAGCGCGCCGCCGTGTTCCAGGTACTCGTAAGGGTGCTCGCTGAAGGCAACTTCGTGGCATTTCAGAAATTGGGTTGCCGGCGTTTCGCTGATGTGCTCTCTTTTCGCCATAAGTTTGTCGTCCAGCAAGGTGGCTGGGGTTTACTTCAGCTCGTACTCAAAGGTACTCACGACTCGCAGCCGCTTCAGGCGCGAGCTGCCGTTGTCAAAATCATTGCCATCGTCGCCGGTGATGCGGATCACGCCCTGATTGGCATTTTTCAGGGGGCCCAGTTGGGCGCCCGCCTCAGCTGCAAATTTATTCGCCTGCTCACGTGCGTTGCGTGTGGCCTCGGCCAGCAACGGCGCCTTGACGTCGTTAACGCCGCGCAACTGAAAGCGCGGACCGCTGTGCCCCTCACCCTCTCCGCCCAACTGAACGCCGGCCTGAATCAGGGGGTCGACCGCGCGCGCCGCCGCCTCCACCTCAGCCACCCGGTCGGACTTCACCAGCACCTGACCCGTACCGTTGAACCGCAAAGGCTGATTACCCTGCGCGTACTCGCGCGCAAAGAGGTCCTGCACCTGCAGAGGCCTGGCCTCCACCTCAGCATCGGTGAAACCACGCGCTATCAGGAAGAGGAAGGCAGTCACCTTGTCGCGGTCAGCTGCCAGCGCCTGCTGCACGCCGCCAAAGTCACTCCCCGCGCGGCGAAAGGACAGCGTCCAGACCGCAAAGTCGCTCTGCACTTCTTTTTCGGCCAAACCCTTGACCGTGACCGAACGATCCGACATACGAAAGCGCTCAAGGCCGTGGCTCACGGCAAAACCGGCCAGGGCGATGCCCAGGCCCACCAAAAATGCGGCGATCAGCCGGGGAAAAAGAGGGTTCATGAGAAGCTTCCTATCCAGGTCGTTCACGGGCGACGGCCCATCTTACTGCGCGGGGTCGCGCACTTCCCAGCGCAGCGCGTCGATGGCTTGGAGCAATTCCGGGCTCAGCGTGGTGCCCCAGGCATTCAGGCAATCATCGAGTTGCGCGACCGAGATAACGCCGATGATGGTGCTGGCCACCTGCCATTTGGTGTAACAAAACGCCAGCGCCAGTTGCACCGGCGTCAGACCATGCTCGCGCGCCAGAGCGTTGTAGCGCCGCGCCGCTGCCAGTGCCTCGGGGCGGCCCCAGCGCTGCTTTCGCGAAGATTCAAACTTTTTCAGCCGTGCCTGGTCAGGCACGTCCGCCCCCGTTAACCCCTGCGCGTCGTACTTGCCGGTGAGCAAGCCGAACGCCAGCGGCGAATACGCCAGCAGCGACACATCCAGACGATGCATGGTTTCGTCCAAGCCGTTCTCGACCGTGCGATTGAGCAAGCAGTATGGGTTTTGCACCGTGGCCACGCGCGGCAAGCCATACTGCTCGGCCAGGCGCACGAACTCATGCACGCCGTAGGGCGTCTCGTTGGACAAGCCCACCGCCCGCACCTTGCCCGCTTGCACCAAGGTGTGCAGCGCTTCCAGTTGGGCATGGATGGACGTGCCCTCACTGCCGCTGTCAGGCTGGTAATAAATGCCGCCAAAGGCCGGCACCGAACGCACCGGCCAATGAATTTGATACAAGTCGATGACGTCGGTTTGCAGACGCAGCAAGCTGCCATCGCACGCCGACAGAATATCAGCGCCCGTCAAGTCCGGGCTGCCGCCGCGAATCCACGGCATGCTGCGCGACGGCCCGGCCACTTTGGTAGCCAGCACCAGCTTTTGCCGCGCGCCTGGGTGTTTGCTGAGCCAATTGCCGATGATTTTCTCGGTCGCGTTGAAGGTTGCCGCGCGGGGCGGCACGGCATACATCTCAGCCGTGTCGATGAAGTTGACGCCGCGCTCCAGCGACCGGTCCAGGATGTCAAAAGCAGTGGCTTCATCGACCTGCTCGCCAAAGGTCATGGTGCCCAGGCAGATGGGCGTGACGTGCAGGGCGCTTTGACCCAGTTGAATGGTTTTCATGTGCGCTCCAAAAAAAACTGGCCTCAAGGCCGATCTTTGGAGTTTACGGGCTTGCGCTGGACTTTGCTTCGGCGGCCCGCGCCTCTTCCTGCAGCCTTAGCACGCGCCGCTGCACCTTGCCGGTGGTGGTCATGGGCAGGGCTTCCAGAAACTCGATCTCCTTCGGGTATTCGTAGGGCGCGAGTTTGTCCTTGACATGATCCTGCAGTTGCCTGATCAGGTCAGCATCGAACTGCGCCGTCAGTCCCGCGAAGCCGGCGCGAGCTGTTGCAAAATCGGGCGACAACACGACAAAGGCCTTGACCACCGCGCCGCGCGCCGCATCAGGCTTGGGCACCACCGCCACGTTGGCCACGGCCGGGTGCTTGACCAAGCAGTTTTCGATCTCGCCCGGGCCGATGCGATAGCCCGCGGCCTTGAAAACGTCGTCGCTGCGGCCCTGGTACCACAGATAGCCTTGCTCATCGCGGCTGGCCAGGTCGCCGGTGCGGCACCAATCAGCGGTGAACTTGGCCAGCGTGGAGGCTGCGTTTTTCCAGTAGCCCAAAAAGAAAATGGGGTCGGGCTGGCCGTGGATGTCATGGCGGTTGACGGCCACATCACCTGGCACGCCCGCGGCGCACTCATGGCCGTTGTCATCGATCACCGCCAGCCGGTGGCCGGGGTAGCCCATGCCCATGCTGCCGGGTTTGGGCGGCCACAGGGCAGCGCAGTTGCCCACGATGTAGTTGATCTCGGTCTGGCCAAACATTTCGTTGACCGTCACGCCCAATTGTGCCTGGCAGTAGTCAAACACCGCATCGCCCACGGCCTCGCCAGCGCTCATGATGGCCTGCAGCTTCAGACCAAACTGCTGGTTGACGGTCTGGCCGGCACTGCCCGGGTAAGCCTTCATCATCGCCTTGAGCGCGGTCGGGAACAGGAAGGTATGCGTCACGCCGCAGTCGCGCAGCAGTTCCAGCGCGACTTGCGGGCTGAAGCGGCCATTGAATGCCACAATGGGCCGGCCGAAATAAAGCGAGGGCAACAGCGCGTCCATCAGGCCGCCGGTCCAGGCCCAGTCGGCCGGACTCCAGAAGATGGCCCTGGAACCCGTGGGCAGGCGCCCCGGATCGGTCAGCTGGTGCAAGCTCTCGACCGGCTCGCCCAGCCCTGCCACGTCGAAACCAAACCAGTTCTGGCTGCACAGAAATCCGGTCAGGTTACCGATCAGCGCCTGGTGCGGTATCAACGCGCCTTTGGGGTTGCCGGTGGTGCCACTGGTGTAGATCAAGATGGCCGGGGCGTCGGCGCGCGTGGCCACCATGACAAACCGGTTACTGGCCGCTGCAAGCGCCGCGTCGTAATCCATGTCGGCCAGCTGTTGGGTTGCGGGGTCGAGCCCCACGCCCAGCAGCTTGCACAGACCCGGGCATTGGGCGCGCACCGCCCGCACATTGGCCAGCGTCTGCGCGTCGCCAATGGCCACCACCGCTGCGCTGTCCTGCAGCCGAAACGCCAGCGCCTCCGGACCGAACAGTTGCGACAGCGGCATGGCAACCGCACCCATTTGCAACACGGCCATGTAGGCCACGGCGGTCTCGAAGCGCTGCGGCATCACGATGGCCACCCGCTCGCCAGGCTTCACGCCCAAGCCGACCAGCACATTGGCCAACCGGTTGGCCTGGTCCTGCAATTCGGCATAGCTATGAGAGGTACCTTCAGTCGCACTCAGATAGTCCTGAACGGCTATCGTCTTTGAAGCGCCTGTCAGCGCTGCCCAGCGTCCGCAGCAGGCTTGCGCCATGTTGAACTGGGCAGGCACCTGCCAGGCAAATGCGCTGTGCAGCCGGGCGTAACCGGATGGCAAATCCCATGCGCGTACCACGATGGCGGACGGCTGTCCAGCCACAATGTCGCTGGATTGACTGACTGGCATGGCGATGACTCCTTATGATCTGTCAAATGTACCCAATCAAAAGAACATCCCATAGCGAGTTTGTCCCTATTCGAACACTTAGTTACCACGTTCGTTGCTGGGGACGGCCCGGTACCGGCAAAACGCCGCTGGTGCTGCTGCACGGCTGGATGGACGTGGCGGCCAGCTTCCAGTTCGTGGTGGATGCGCTAGCCCGCGAGCATTTCATCATCGCGCCCGACTGGCGCGGCTTTGGTCTGACTGCCTCTGGCGGCGCTGACAGTTTCTGGTTTCCCGATTACCTGGCCGACCTCGATGCGCTGCTGGACCACTACGCCCCCGACACGCCGGTCAACCTGGTCGGCCACAGCATGGGCGGCAATGTGGCCATGCTGTATGCCGGGCTTCGGCCCGAGCGCATTCGCCGACTGATCAACCTGGAAGGCTTTGGCTTGCCCGACACCGTGCCAACGCAAGCCCCCGCGCGTCTGACACAGTGGATGAACGAGGTCAAGCAGTTCCACCTTGGCACCCTGAGCCTCAAAACCTACGACTCGCTTGACGCCGTGGCCTCGCGTTTGGCCAAGAACAACCGCTACCTGAGCATGGACAAGGCACGCTGGCTCGCTCACCATTGGTCGGCAGAAATCACGCCGGGTCAGTGGACGATTTTGGGCGAGGCAGCGCACAAAATTACCAGCGCGCAACTCTACCGGGTCGATGAAGTACTGTCCTTTTTCCGCAACATTGCCGCGCCAATGCTGATGGTGGAGGCGCAAGACGACAGCATGACGGCCTGGTGGCGCGGTCAATTTACCCTGGCGCAACACCACGAGCGGCTTGAATCGGTGGCGCAGGTAGAAACCGTGACCGTGCCCGAATGTGGTCACATGCTGCACCACGACCAGCCGCAGGCGGTGGCGACTTTGATCGAGCGTTTCATTTCATAAAAATCAGTGGCGTGAATGTTTTGCCAGTGGTAGGCTATTTACCGAGAGGTAATTTCCATTCACCATTTGCGGAGGCTGCTCATGAAAAAACAACAGGTATCACTCACTGGCCACCATCCAAACCCAAAGGTCATCGCGCTAGCGTCGGCGGCAATGCTTGCCTGCAGCGCAGCTGCAGCCCAAACCCAAGTGGTCAAACCACCGGTGGCGCAGTACTGGATGGATGTGGCGACCAATTCCATGGCGGGTATGGACGACATGCCAGACATGGGCGCCTTGGGCGGTTTGATGGGCGGCATGACCGGCATGCCTGGCATGGGCGGTGTCAGTTTTGGAGCCACCCGCGGCATGATGCCTGGACGCTGGCTGGACCTGGCGGTGCGCACCCAGCGCAAGCCCGCAGGTACCGAGGCTGTTCAAACGATTCCACCCGGCCAGGCGATGGGCCCCAGCCTGACGCTATTGCCCGTCAAGGCGCAAGCCGAGAGGCCGGGTCGCCAGGGCGGCAGCGTCGATGAAGTTCCTGAGCGTCCCAAAGGCCGCATTCTGTTTTACTGGGGCTGCAGCGAAACCGTGCGCCCGGGCCAGCCGCGCATTCTGGACTTTGCCAAGGCCGGCGTGGAAGATTACGGCAAATTCATGATGGGCCGCGCCACCCGCGACAGCGGCGCCAAGGCCATTCCAGGGCACGCGATCTGGCCCAACGAGACGCACCGTCAAAAAGTGCCTGCCGGCGCCTCCTTGACCGGCGCGCATGCGCTGAGCGGCGACGGGCTGCCCGCCAGTTTGCAATTTACCCTGGGCCAGCAGCAGGACTTCATGCCCAAACTGGCGCTGGTCAACCAGGGCGGCGGGGCCGCAGCCAGCCAGATCAGCTGGCAAAGTTTGCCCACCGCACAAGCCTACTTTTTGAACGCCATGAGCGGCAGCGACAACGCCGGCACCACCGAGATGGTGATCTGGAGCTCGTCCGAGGTGCCGGAGCCCGGCTGGGGCCTGATGGACTACGCCAGCAACGCCAATGTGGACAAGTGGCTCAAGGAAAAAGTCCTGCTGCCCGCCAACAAAACCGAATGTGCCATTCCAGCCGGCATTTTTGCCAAGGCAGAAGGCGCCATGCTGCGCGGCATTGCCTACGGCCACGAACTCAACTTGGCCCATCCGCCCCGCCCGGCCGACAAGCGCATTGCCTGGGAACCCGAGTGGACTGCCAAGGTCCGTGTCAAGGCCATGACCATGGTCACGCTGGGCGAAGAAAGTGCCGCGGCGAGTTCCAGGCGGCAGCCGCGCAGCAGCACAGAAGAACCGGCACCAGCTGACGCAGGCAGCAAGCCGCCCTTGGGCATTCCCGGGTTGCCTGATGTGGGCAAGGCGCTCAAGGGCCTGTTTGGGGGATGAAGTAACCTGATGGCGCGATGCCATCTGCTGGCATGAGAAAATAGCGGGTTAATTGACACCCCAAAGATCAGGACACGCATCATGGAAGCAGAACGCATCAACGCCCTTGGCACGCAACTCAGCAATTTGACATCCCGTACCCTCGAATTACGGGGGTATCTTTGACTACGATGCCAAATTTGAACGCCTGAGAACCGTCAACGCCTCGCTCGAAGACCCCACTGTCTGGAACGACCCCAAGCGCGCCCAGGACCTGGGCCGCGAGAAAAAGGCCCTCGACGGCGTGGTTGTGACCATCAGCGAACTGGAAAGCGAACTCGCTGACAACACCGAGTTGTTCGAGATGAGCAAAGCGGACAATGACGCAGCCGGTCTGATCACCATCGAAGCCGAGGTGGCCAAACTCGAAGCCATCGTCAAGGGACTGGAGTTCCGCCGCATGTTCAACAACCCGGCCGACCCGCTGAACTGTTTTGTCGATATCCAGGCCGGCGCCGGCGGCACCGAAGCCTGCGACTGGGCCAGCATGCTGCTGCGCCAATACTTGCGCTACTGCGAGCGCAAGGGCTTCAAGACCGAAATCGAAGACGAAACCCCCGGCGACACCGCAGGCATCAAGGGCGCGTCGTTCAAGGTGGAGGGTGAATACGCCTTTGGCCTGCTGCGCACCGAGACCGGTGTGCACCGGCTGGTGCGCAAATCGCCGTTTGACTCGTCGGGCGGGCGCCACACCAGCTTTGCCAGCGTGTTTGTTTACCCCGAGATTGATGACTCGATCGAGATCAACATCAACCCATCGGACGTGCGCACCGACACCTACCGCGCCAGCGGTGCGGGCGGCCAGCACATTAACAAGACCGACTCGGCGGTGCGCCTGACGCACCTGCCCACCGGCATCGTGGTGCAGTGCCAGGACGGCCGCAGCCAGCACGGCAACCGCGACATCGCATGGAAGCGGCTGCGCTCCAAGCTGTATGACTTCGAGCTGCGCAAGCAGCAAGAAGAGCAGCAAAAACTCGAAGACGGCAAGACCGACGTGGGCTGGGGCCACCAGATCCGCTCTTATGTGCTCGACAACAGCCGCATCAAGGACCTGCGCACCAACTATGAGACCTCAGCCACGCAAAAGGTGCTCGACGGCGACCTCGACCCCTTCATCGAAGCCTCTTTGAAGCAGGGCGTTTGATGACCGAGGCGCTGGCCTTCGACATGGACTGACCATGATCTTGTTCAATTGAATTTTTTGGAGACTCTGCATGTTGCAACTTCGTGACTCAAGCGGCCCGGCCACGGTGGTTCGCCGCGCCGACTACACCGCCCCGGCGTTCTGGATCGACACCGTTTACCTGAGCTTCGACCTCGACCCGGCCAAGACCCGCGTGCTCAACAAAATGACGCTGCGCCGCAACCCCGACGTTTCCGCGCAAGTGCTGCGGCTGGACGGCGACGAGCTCGACCTGGCGCGCGTGCTGGTCAACGGCGCCGGCACCAGCTTCAAGATGGATGCGGGCCAACTGGTGCTGGAAAACCTGCCCGAGGGCAGCGCACCTTTCGAGCTGGAGATTTTTACCACCTGCGCGCCTGTCAAAAACACCGCCCTGTCGGGTCTTTATGTCAGCAACGACTCGTTCTTCACGCAGTGCGAGGCCGAGGGCTTTCGCCGCATTACCTATTACCTGGACCGCCCCGATGTGATGGCCAGCTTCACCGTGACGCTGCGCGCTGACAAGGTGAAATTCCCGGTGTTGCTCAGCAACGGCAATCTGACCGAGCAAGGCGACCTGGAAGACGGTCGCCACTATGCCACCTGGGTCGATCCGCACAGGAAGCCCAGCTATCTGTTCGCCCTAGTGGCCGGCCAACTGGTGGCGCGCGAGCAGCGCATCACCGCCCGCAACGGCCGCGAACATTTGCTGCAGGTCTATGTGCGCCCCGGCGACATGGACAAGACCGAGCACGCCATGGCCTCGCTGATCAATTCCGTCATTTGGGACGAAGCCCGCTTTGGCCTGGCGCTGGACCTGGAACGCTTCATGATCGTGGCCACCAGCGATTTCAACATGGGTGCCATGGAAAACAAAGGCCTGAACGTCTTCAACACCAAGTACGTGCTGGCCAACCAGGCCACCGCCACCGATGTGGACTTTGCCAACATCGAGAGCGTGGTCGGCCACGAGTATTTTCACAACTGGACCGGCAACCGCATCACCTGCCGCGACTGGTTCCAGCTCAGTCTGAAAGAAGGCCTGACGGTGTTCCGCGACCAGGAATTCAGCATGGACTTGTGCACCGACGCATCGGCCCGCGCCGTCAAGCGCATTGAAGACGTGCGCGTGCTGCGCACTGCCCAGTTCCCCGAAGACGCCGGCCCCATGGCGCACCCGGTGCGGCCCGACAGCTACCTCGAAATCAACAACTTTTACACCGTCACCATTTACGAAAAAGGCGCCGAGGTGGTGCGCATGATGCAGACACTGGTCGGACGCGAAGGTTTTGCCAAGGGCATGACGCTGTACTTCGCCCGTCACGATGGGCAGGCCGTGACCTGCGATGACTTTGCGCAGTCCGTAGCCGATGCCAACCCCGATTCAGCGCTGGCCCGCTTGCTGCCGCAGTTCAAGCGCTGGTACAGCCAGGCCGGCACACCGCGCATGGCGGCCACCGGGCACTATGACGCGCAAACGCAGACCTATACCCTGACGTTCACGCAGAGCTGCCCGGCCACACCTGGCCAGGACAGCAAGGAGCCGTTCGTCATTCCGGTCAGCCTGGGGCTGGTGGGCGCCAGCAGCGGTGCCGCCCTGCCCTTGCAGGTCCAAGGCGGCGGCGCCACTGCGGCGGCCAGCCACCTGTTCGTCATGACACAGGCCAGCAAGTCGATTACCTTCGAAAACGTGCACGAAGAACCGGTACCGTCGATTCTGCGCGGTTTCAGCGCCCCGGTGATTCTGGACTTTGACTACACCGACGCCCAGTTGCTCACCTTGCTGGCGAACGACCCCGACCCGTTCAACCGCTGGGAAGCCGGCCAACGCCTGGCCTTGCGCTGCGCGATAGCCTCCATCGCTGCTGACCGAGTCACAACGGGCGCTGAAGGCCTGGATGACGCCACGATCGCTGCCATGCGCTCGGTGCTGCGCCACCCCACGCTGGATGCCGCCTTCAAGGAACTGGTGCTCACGCTGCCATCAGAAAGCTACATCGCCGAACAACTCGACGTGGTCGATCCGCAGCGCATCCACGCCGTGCGCGAAGCCATGCGCGAGCAACTCGCCAGCGAACTCGCCACCGACTGGCAATGGGCTTACGAGGTGCATTGTCAAAACGGCGGCTACCGCCCCGACACCCTGTCCAGCGGCCGCCGCGCGCTGGCGGGTCTGGCCTTGTCGATGTTGTGTCTGTCCGCACGCCGCTCAGGTGATACGGTCTGGCCCGGCAAGGCCTACCAGCGCTTCAAGGACGCCGACAACATGACCGACCGCTTCAATGCCCTGAGTGCCCTGGTGAACAGCGGTCATGCACTGGCCACGCCCGCATTGGCGCGTTTTCACAGCCTGTTCAAAGCCGAAGAGCTCGTGCTGGACAAATGGTTTGCACTGCAGGCCGGCTGCACCGACCGCGGCGGCCAGGTGCTGCCGGCGGTGCGCCAGTTGTTCAAGCACGCGGACTTCAATATTCGCAACCCCAATCGCGCCCGCAGCGTGATCTTCAGCTACTGCAGCGCCAACCCGGGCGCGTTCCACCGCGCCGATGCGGCGGGTTACGTGTTTTGGGCGGACCAGGTGCTGGCGCTCGATGCCATCAACCCGCAAGTGGCCGCGCGTCTGGCGCGCGCGCTGGACCGCTGGAAAAAACTGGTCGAACCCTACCGCAACGCGGCCTATGAAGCCCTCAAGCGCGTCGCAGCCAAACCCGACCTGAGCAACGACGTGCGCGAGGTGGTCAGCCGCGCCCTGGCTGATTGAACAACACTATCGAGGAGAAAAACATGCCCAAGAGAATATCCCTGACGCGCTACCTGGTCGAGCAGCAGCGCCTTGAAGGCCACATTCCCTCGCAACTGCGGCTGCTGCTCGAAGTGGTGGCGCGCGCCTGCAAACGCATCAGCCAGGCGGTCAACAAAGGCGCCCTGGGCGACGTCATGGGCAGCGCCGGCAGTGAGAACGTGCAGGGCGAAATGCAGAAAAAACTCGACATCATCGCCAACGAGGTGCTGATCGAGGCCAACGAATGGGGCGGCCACCTGGCGGCCATGGCCAGCGAGGAAATGGAAGGCATCTACGTGGTGCCCAACCGCTACCCGCAGGGCGAATACCTGCTGATGTTCGACCCGCTGGACGGCTCCAGCAACATCGACGTGAATGTGAGCATTGGCACCATCTTCAGCGTGCTGGTCAAGCCCGAAGGCGCGGGCGTGTCGGAGCACGACTTTTTGCAGCCCGGCACCCAGCAGGTCGCCGCCGGCTACTGTGTGTTCGGCCCGCAAACCACGCTGGTGCTCACTGTGGGCGATGGCGTGGCGGTGTTCACGCTGGACCGTGAGCAGGGCTCATTCATCCTGACCCAGGAAAACCTGCGCGTGCCCGAAGACACCCAGGAATTCGCCATCAACATGAGCAACCAGCGCCATTGGGCGGCACCCGTGACGCGCTACATCGACGAATGCCTGCAAGGAAAAGCAGGCCTGCGCGGCAAGGACTTCAACATGCGCTGGGTCGGCAGCATGGTAGCCGACGTGCACCGCATCCTGACGCGTGGCGGCATTTTCCTGTACCCGTGGGACAAGCGCGAGCCCGACAAACCAGGCAAGCTGCGGTTGATGTACGAGGCCAACCCGATGGCCTGGCTGATCGAGCAGGCCGGTGGCGTGGCCACCGATGGCAAGCGCCGCATCATGGACATCACACCCACCAAATTACACGAGCGCGTGAGCGTTTTCATGGGCTCCAAAAACGAGGTCGAACGCGTCACCCGCTACCACAGCGAGCCGTAAACCGACCGCTATAATTGCGCTCTTTCCAAGCCGGTGTAGCTCAGTCGGTAGAGCAGCTCATTCGTAATGAGAAGGTCGGGTGTTCGATTCATCTCTCCGGCACCATTCACAAAAAGCCCCTAGCTGTCATGGTTAGGGGCTTTTTCATGTAACTAACGCGTAACTCTCCGCTAATTATCGCCAGTTGTCTGGCCTTTAACAAGTCCTTCAAATCGCTCCCATTGGCCGCTATCCAAGTCAACAAGCGCCTGATGCCCTTGCAGTTCCGCATTCGAGCGGACGTAGCTTGTTATTGCAAAAAATAACGCATACAGAATTCCAATCAAGTGCCCATTTGCAACTTCAACAAATTCTTCAACATTCGTAGGCGTCTTTCCGCGTCCTATGTTGAATAGATTTATTCCATATAAGCTCCCGTGCACGATTTCGGAGGCGTCCTGATAGACCAGGGCATAGGCACCTAAAAGTCTCGTCGCTACCATTGGACCCAGCTTTTCCCCGATCACAGAGATACGGGTAGCAACGGAATCATCTGTCCAACTTTTTTCACGTCCGTTTTTTGCAGTAAATTCATCCAAGGCGTCTTTCAATTCCGAACTTAATTCGGCCTCAGACACACCCACAGCGCGGAGGCGCATTGTGTTGCTGCCTTTTCCAAAAATTCGATCCATATCCCTGTGATACTTTTGCTTTGCATGGCGAATTGCCTTTTCGGCTATTTCAGTTCCCCCGGCCAACACATAACTTGCATTAGTCATTGTTTCCACTACTGACCGCGCTAACGGGTAGCAATCCCGAATGCTGCCTGCAGGCCCAGAAGACAGCTCGAGTATTGACTGAACCGAACCGCCGACAGCCATTGCCATTGGAGTAACTACACCCTGAACAGCGTCAGGAAGCGAACTGCAAAGCTCCTGCTCCAGGAACGTCGCAGAACCTTTATGGGTGATGACCACCGTTAGCGCTAACACTTGCAACTGTGTTTCGAGCAGTACTCGCAGAGCATCAATTTCAATTTTTTGATTTTTCACAGTTGTAATATCCGATCCAATCGAGACGCGGCAGCTTGAAGCCCTTCCGGTGCAACGTGAGCATAACGCTCCACCATCGACTGCGTTTTCCATCCTCCCAGCCTCTGCAATTCGTGCGTTGGTGTTCCAGCCTCCCGATGCCACGTAGCAAAGGTGTGCCGCAGGTCATGCCACCGAAAATCCATTATCCCGGCACGCTGAAGCGCATTGCGCCATGCCTTGGTGTTGACCTGGACGATTGGGTTTCCATCGTAGGTGAAAACGTGCACGGGGTGATCCCGCTGGCGTTTCAACAGCACATCAATGGCAGCTTGATTCAATGGCACCGAGTGAGGCCGACCATTCTTTTGCTCTGCACCCGACACCCACAAATGGCGGCGCTCCAAGCTGACCTGCTTCCATTGCAAGCGGGTTACGTTGGCTTGTCGCAGACCCGTTGCAACCGAGAACCGCGCCATGTCTGCCAGATGCTCCGGCAGTTCTTCCATGAGCCGCGCAAACTCTTCGCGTGATAGGGAGCGGATACGCCCCTCTGCATTCTTGAACATGCCCACCTTAGGCACGCGATCCAGCCATTCCCAATCGTTGCAGGCTTTGCGCAGGATAGTTCTGACCAATGCCATATAGCGGTTCGCGGTGGCCGTGCTGAAACCCTTTGCCCTTACCGCTTTAACCTGATCAAGCAATGCCCGATTTATGTCGATCAAATCTTTCCCCCCTAGATGGGGTTGGAACCATCGCAACATGGACTTGTCCCATTCATGCGTTCGCTTGTGACTGGTTTCCTCCAGAAATTTTGCCGCAGCGTCATCCCACGTATGACGAGGTTTCACGCCGAGTTTGTCTTGCTCCCATCGTTCAGCCTGTAGCTTGTCATGGTACTTTTGTGCATCGCGTTTTATTGCCGTGCCAGTGCTTGTAAAAAATGGCTTTAATTCGCCCTTGATCGGCGCGAACTTGACCCACCAGTATTTCTCACGTTTGTAGAGGGTCATGACGCCCCCACGAGTTGACGATCCAGCATGGCCGGGTTTTGCTTGACATGGTATGTGTAGGGGTCGATCCGAGCCGGATAGCCGGGACGCATCAGGCTATTGACGACTTCGCCATAGTCACCGCCAAGCACATCGAGCATCAATGTGACGGTCTTGCCGCAATGACGTTTGGCATTTTCAACGGCAGTGTCATAAGCAATCTGCCCGGCCTTGGCAACGGTCTTGATGGTGGACTGCTCTTCGGTCAAGAACTCCAGGCACGGATAAGCCCCCGCGAGGTAATGACCTGGTCGGGTGAGGATGTCAAAAGGGATAAAGCGATCTTGGGCACGCCATTCAACTTCGATGCGCGTCCATGGGCTTGTACCCTCCCCGAGCTGCTTGCCCTTTTCATAGATGCGAGCATATTTGCCGCTGGCCCGGTTGCCAATGCCCAAGGTGCGGCCCTTGGTCGATGCATCACCTTCAAGCCAGTCACCAAAAACCGAATGGGTCGGTTTTCTCCCGCCAGCGTTGAAACCATCCCCCTTGTACTGCTCGACGGCCCATGCGATGTTGACCAGCTTGCCCTCGAAGTCGTCATAGGCCACATCAGCGCGTTTGATGGTGGCCCGGTTTGCTTCAAGCCAATTGGCCAGCTCGGACCAATTCTTGACCATTGAACACCCCTGCCCCATCAGGCTGAAATACACCCTGCCCCGCTGACTGTCCCCGCCCCACGCAATCATGCCGGCACCATCGCCAAAGCGTGCGGAATAGCGAAAGCCAAACAGCCCACGACGCTGCTCGATAGGGCCAATTTCAAGGAACTGGCCCATCTGCTTGATCAGCCACACATAGGAGTTTTCTTCAGGCGGCACCAGTGAAAACGCCAGTGCATCGATCAAAGCCACTCCAGGTGAAGCAGTTTCTGACGGTACAAGATGCCGAAGGATAGTTATCCCATCCCGACGATCTGCAACAAATTGAACCCGCTCCCCGGTTTCTTCATCCACAGGATACGGTTTTTCTCTACCGTTCTTTCTCCCCGTAGTTACTAAACGGGGCGAACCCGGCGCTTCGTCACACGCGGCCCCGCCCCGCATGCGGGTCCCCGCCGCGCGTGCAGACGCGCCGCCTTGATCGTCAAATGAGTCTTGAGAAATTGAATCAAACATGCGAACTCCAAATCTTTGGGTTCACATGCGAATGCAGCAGCGAACCCGGTTAAAGGATTCGCAAACGCATTGGTTCTTATGGCCAAGTATCAGGGCTTGTGGCTCAATCGCCGCCCCGGTGATACGTATGTGTCAGACCGAGTGTTTTGTGACCGGGACACCATACCCGTTATTTGCAACCCAATGCTATGCGAACCGTCCAAGTCGAGTAAAGAACTAGACCGGCTTTAAATCCCATTCATCGGGTTCTGTATCGTCCACGCCACGAAATGAGTAGGTCACGCGCTTGGCTTTGTGGTCAGCGTAGGCCACAACTTTGAAACGTGGCCCTATGACATGCACAAGGACTGGGTCGTCTGAGAGCAGATCAGCAATGCGCATGATGTACGGTTGCGCCCGGTCTGGCCGAGCATCAATGGTCGGTTTCTTCTTCATTGCATCAGCTCCCCGCCAACGCTGACTTGTTTGGCATGGCACGCAGGGCACGCCTTATCGTTCAAATGCTGCGCCCCGCGACATGCAGGCAGGTGTGCGAGCACCTCAACAGCCGTTACGCTTCGCTTCATGTGGGCCACAGCCCCCATACCCCCCTGGACCTCCAATTGCGCTTCATAGGCGCTCTGCCCAAGACGCTCCAGATAGCGAACGATGACAGGGTCCCAGCCGTGGCGGTCAACGGACCGCTGCGCAATGTCAACGAGCCAAGCACAGGCCGCTATGGTGCGGTCTAGTGAATCTTCAGAAACTTGATCTTTCATACGTAACTCCGATGTAGCCAAGTGACAGCTAAAAATCGAGTTACGCGTTATGACCTCAGAGCAGAGGACAGTCTAGAGCCGTTCGTAATGAGAAGGTCGGGTGTTCGATTCATCTCTCCGGCACCAATACAGTCAAAAGAAATCCGCTACCTGAACCGTAGCGGATTTTTTTTGGGCTAGCACCAGGCAAGCACCAGCTTCAAAAGAAGCATGGGAAGGTCATACGAGTGCTCTCAGCACTTCATTGATTCGCGTCTGCCAGCCTTCGCCCGTGGCCTTGAATTTCTCCACAACGACAGTGTCCAGGCGCAGTGTGATTTGCGTTTTGGTGCCACTTCCCATAGGTCGTCCAGGGCGGCGCATCGTGGCAAATTCCCGGTCGCTTGGTTCATACGTGTCAGTATCTTGAGCGATGCCAGCGGCAATAGCGGCATCCTCTGCAGGCGTGGGGTGCTCCAGCACTCGTCGTGATCTAACTGTTGGCTTCATAGCGTTTTACCTCTCGGCTGTTGGCTTTTCTCAAACTGATGATGCGGCGCTCTGTGGCTGCATCATCAGGGCGGTCGACAAATACCACACAATAAAGGCGGTTACCGGCAATGGCATAACCAATCCGGCGTGGTTCGCCGTACTCGCGGCAAGCGTCGGGCTTGCAAAGCAGCGTGTCCCATTCAAGCTCGTTTGCCAGCGCCAGAGATACCTCATGTTTCAGCTGATTCGATGCATCCTTTGCCGGGTCATAGGTGATTCTTGTCATGGGTTATTGTAGTTACGTTTATTGTTTATGCAAGTCACTGGTTTACCAGCCACCGAGCACAATGGCCGCGACAGGCACACAACAACTCAGGCAAACTCCCCCAGCCGGCCATCGCGGAAATCGCTCAGCGCCTGGTAAATCTCATCCTGCGAGTTCATCACGAACGGGCCGTACTGAACAATGGGCTCTTTCAAAGGCTGGCCCGATACCAGCAGCACCTTGGCGTCCACGCTGGCCTCGATCACCACGCCATCGGCCTGCGCGTCATTGACCAGAATGGCCATGCGCTGCGCTGGCACGGCTTTGCCGGCGATGCTGACCTCGCCGCGGTACACATAGACAAAGGCGTTGTGGCCAGCGGCCAGTGGCTGCGCAAAATGGCTGCCAGCGGGCAGGTGCAGGTCCAGGTAGTTGGGCTGCGTGGTGTCGCGCGTCACGGCGCCGCTCACACCATGGCTTTCTCCGGCAATCACCGTCACGGCCACGCCTTCTTCGGTCACAAATTTCGGCAGGTCAGCGTTTTTGAAGTCACGGTACCAGGGCGTGATCATCTTGTCCCGCCTGGGCAGGTTCAGCCAGAGCTGAAAGCCCTCCATCACGCCCTCTTCCTGCTGCGGAATTTCGGAGTGGATCACACCCTTGCCGGCCGTCATCCACTGCACGCCGCCGTTTTCCAGCAACCCTTCGTGGCCGGCACTGTCGCGGTGCAACATGCGCCCGGCGATCATGTAGGTGATGGTCTCGAAACCGCGGTGCGGGTGATCGGGAAAGCCGGCAATGTAGTCGTCAGGCTGGTCGCTGCCAAAGGCGTCGAGCATCAGAAACGGGTCGAGCCGGTGCTGCAGGTTGTGCGTCAGCACACGGGTCAGTTTGACGCCCGCGCCGTCGGAGGTGGCTTGGCCGGCAATCAGTTGCTCAACCGTTCGCGACACCTTGACGTGGGGTTTGTTTGTGGTGATGTTCACGTTCAAGTCTTTCATGTGGGCAGGGCGCATCGGCAGCAATCACCGACAAGACCATGCTTGTGGCGTCCGCCCGCGACCTGAAGACTTCAGGGCTCGGTCAATGCCGGTGGCCGTAGTGGCCACCGTTGGCCCCACGCCAATAGACGTAACCCAGATTCAGGCTGATCGGTGGGTAATAGCTGGGGCGCACGTACACCGGGTAAGGTTGCTGGGCCAGCATGATCGTGTTCGGCTGCGTGTAGATCGGCTGCTGGTAGGTGGTTGCGGCAGTGGGCGCCAGCCCTTGTGAATTGGCGCCGACCGGGGTGATCTGCAATTGGACCGTGGGGCCGGGGTCGCTGGGCATCTGCACGGAATACTGCTTGCCGGCATATTCATACACGACGTTGTAGCCCATGGTGCGATTTTCATAAAAGGTTTGCGTGCTGCATCGCTGCACGTTTTGCACCTGCGTCATGGGCTGCCCCTCGATGTTGTCGCCCACAATCGCCCCGCCAAAGATGCCCAGCATGGTGGCAGCCACCTGCCCCGAGCCGCCGCCGATGGCATTGCCCACCGCGCCGCCGGCAATCGCGCCCATCAAGGCGCCAGCACCCGACTTGGGCTGTTGCACGGCAACCTGCTCAGTGGTGCACACGTTTCTGGGCTGGCCGACTTGCTGGATGATGGGGGTTGACGAAATCACGCGGCCAACTTCCTGGGCCAGACTCATGCTGCCGGTGATGAGTGCAGCAAACGTAAGAAGCAGTTTCTTCATGATGATCCTCGTGTTGGATGATGGCGTGCCACGTTTGAGCGCTGAACGCCATTGAAGTTCATTTTAGCCAGCGCTAGCGCGCCGGCCGCTCCGGCCCTTGCGTGCCATCGCCGCGCGCCGACAGGTAGGCATACAGGTCAACAATGTGGGCGCTCACGCGCGGCTCGCCCTGCCACACGGGCATGGTGAGCGCGCCCTGCTTGCGCTGCAGGATTTGCTCGATCAATTCTGCGCGCGCGGCGCTGTCGCCACCGGCCCGGGCTACCGGCAGGTTCCAGTCGTAGCGTGTGAGCACAAAGTCAACAAACTGGCGCGAGCTCATTTGACGCACCCTTGGCAACAGGTCTGGCGCGGCCGCCGTGCCGCTGCCAGCGGGACCATGGCAGCCGGCGCAGCGGTCCTGAAAAACGCGCCAGCCGGTATAGACCGAACCGGGCGGCTGCGACAGCCGCGCAAGTTCCTCGGCTGGCTGCCTGTTCTGCAGTTCCAGCACGCAGCCGGCCAGCAGCGCTGCCGATGCCATGACACCGCCAGCGCACAGAAGCCATGCAAATCTTTTCATGACGATCCCCTTTTCAGTATTGCCAAAAAAAATAATGGCTCATTTTGAATCGGCTAACTTCTGCACCATTGAGATTTCTCATTCATGCCGCAATTGGTCGGCCTAGCATGTGCACCAGTCATTCATGAAAGCATGCACCATGAAACCCAAACAACTCCTGTTCCACGACGACGCCCGCGCCAAGATCCGCGCCGGTGTCGATGCGCTGGCCGAGGCGGTCAAGGTGACGCTGGGGCCGCGCGGGCGCACGGTCATTCTGGAGCGTGACTTCGGGCCACCGCAAATCGTGAATTCGGGCGTGCTCGTGGCCAAGTCGATCGAGCTCGAAGACCGCTTTGAGAACATGGGCGCGCAGCTGCTGCGCGAGGTGGCGGCCCGCACCAGCGAGATGGCGGGCGACGGCACCACCACCGCCACGGTGCTGGCGCACGGCATGATCCAGGAGGGCCTGCGCTACCTGGCCGGCGGCATGAACCCGATGGACCTCAAGCGCGGCATCGAGCTGGCCATCAACACCGTGGTGGCCGAGCTCAAGACCCTGTCCCGGCCCTGCGCCACGTCGCAGGAAATTGCCCACGTGGCCGCCATCTCGGCCAACAACGACCGCTCGATTGGCGACCTGCTCGCCAGCGCCATCGACAAGGTGGGCCGCGAGGGTGCCATTTCCATCGAAGACGGCTCGGGGCTGGAGAGCGTGCTGGAGGTGGTGGAAGGCATGCAGTTCGACCGCGGTTTTTTGTCGCCCTACTTCATCAACAACGCCGAGCGCCAGAGCGCGGTGCTGGAAGACGTGGCGATTTTGTTGTGCGAAGGCCGGCTGTCGTCGCTAAAGGATCTGCTGCCGCTGCTCGAAGAAATTGTCAAGACCGGCCAACCCCTGCTGGTGATTGCCGAAGACATGGACAACGACTCGCTGGCGGCGCTGGTCATCAACACCATCCGCGGCACGCTGAAAACCTGTGCCGTCAAGGCGCCCGGCTTTGGCGACCGGCGCAAGGCCATGGTGCAGGACATTGCCGTGCTCACCGGCGGCACGGTGGTGAGTGACGAGGTGGGCCTGACGCTGGCCAAGGTCACCATGAGCGACCTGGGGCGCGCCACCCGCGCCGAAATCACCAAGGAGGCCACCACGCTGATCGGCGGCGCCGGCAAGCCACAGGCCATCAAGGAGCGCATTGCCATCATCCGCAAGGAGCGCGAACTTGCCACCAGCGACTATGACCGCGAAAAGCTCGATGAGCGCGCCGCCAAGCTGTCTGGCGGTGTCGCACTGATCAAGGTCGGTGCGGCCACCGAGACTGAACTGAAAGAGCGCAAGCTGCGGGTTGAAGACGCGCTGCATGCCACCCGCGCGGCGGTCGAAGAAGGCATTGTGCCGGGCGGCGGTGTGGCCTTGCTGCGCGCGCGTCGGGCGCTGCTGGATTTGACGGGCAGCTCACTCGACGAGACCTCGGGTATCCGGCTGGTGTCGCGCGCCCTGGAGGAGCCCTTGCGGCGCATTGTCAGCAATGGCGGCGACGAGCCGTCGGTCATTCTGAACCGGGTGGACGAATCGACCGAACCAGCCTTTGGCTACAACGCAGCCACGCGCACCTACGGCGACCTGCTGCAGATGGGCGTGATCGACCCGGCCAAGGTGACGCGGCTGGCGCTGCAAAACGCGGCGTCCATCGCCAGCTTGATCCTGACCACCGATTGCATGATTGCGACAGCGCCCGCCAAGCCGTCGTCCGAGTTGGGAGCGTCGACGCCCGAAGGTGGCGTTGGCCCCATGTTTTGACATTCACAAAGGAAGAGGACCATCATGGAAAAGACCTGGATTTTGATCGCCAATGGCGAACGGGCACGCTGCTTCGAGCGCGCGCCAGACCACGCACTCACCGAACTGACCGACTTTGTCTTTCCGCGCGCCAGCCTGACCGGCCAGGCCGAGGGCGGCGCCCTGACGGGCACAGCCGGCAAGGGCCACGGCCGCACCGGCCATGCCGGCACCCAGTTCGAACCCAAAACCCAGACCGATGACAAGGCGCGCGCCAGCTTTGCCCGGCAACTGGCCGATTACCTCAACGATTCGGTGGCCACGCATCGCTGCAACGCGCTGGTGCTGATGACCAGCAGCCAGATGCTGGGCGAGCTCAAGCCCTGCTTGAGCGCGGCAGCCCAAAAAGCCCTCAAACGCAGTGTGACCGGCGACCTGACCCAGTTCACCGGACCCGAACTGAAGAAGCGTGTGGATCGGGCGTTGGAATTACCTGATTGATATCTGTACATTGACCGGCCTTTGCGGGGCGGACTTGCACCCGCGATGGCCGACTGAGGTCGGCGCTACAAGCACTCGCCGTCCCGGCTGCCTTCGCGGTACACCGCAAAGCCCTTGAGCCCAAGCTCCCAGGCTTGGAGCATGACCAGTTCCAGGTCGAGCGGGCCGGCGCCGGACGGCAGACGCACGGTTTTGGAGATGGCGTTGTCCACGCAGGACTGCACCACCGCCATCATGCGCAACTGTTCTTCGGCGCTGATGTCGGCCACCGTGACCAGATGCGCCGGCAAGACGGCTCTGGCGCCGTGCAATTTCCGGTACTGGCGCACAGCGGCGTCTTCGACCTCGAAGCTGACGGGCTGGCCGTCGGCACCGCGCACGCGGCGCGTGGCATCGGCGGCAAAAATGGGCTCGATGCCGCTCGACACGTTGTTGGCCAGCAGGCTCATGGTGCCGGTAGGCGCCACCGCCAGCAGGTGGCTGTTGCGAATGCCATGCTCGGCAATGCCATCCTGCAACTCGTGCGACAGCCCCAGCACGAACGGGCTGGCGCCATATTTGATTTTGTCGAAGTCGGGGAAGGCGCTCTTCTCCCTGGCGATCTCGATGGACGTGAGGTAGGCCGTGTCGCGGATCGTGGTCATGATCGCGCGCGTCAGGTCCAGACTCGCTTCGGAGCCATAGCGCAGCCCCAGCATCACCAGCATGTCGGCCAGGCCGGTGATGCCCAGGCCGATCCGGCGGCTGGCGCGCACCGTTTTTTCCTGCGCCTTGAGCGGAAACAGGGACAGGTCGTGCACATCGTCCAGAAAGCGGGTGGCAATACCGGCCACCGCCTTCAGGGCAGCCCAATCCACCTTGGCCTGCCGACCAAAGGGCTCCTGCACAAAGCGGGTCAGGTTGATCGACCCCAGGTTGCAGCCGCCATAAGCGGGCAGCGGCACTTCGCCGCAGGGGTTGGTGGTGGCAATGCGCTCGCAGTACCAGAGGTTGTTGTCGCGGTTGATGCGGTCGATGAACAGCACGCCGGGCTCGCCGCTGGCCAGCTGCGCCGCCAGCAGCTTGTCCCACAACACACGCGCCGGAACTCGCCGGTGCACCAGGCAAAGCCGGGGCGTGGTGTCGCCCGACCAGACGCGCTCGCAGACCTCGCCTCCCACTGGAACCGGGTGTTGGCCCAGCGGGAAGACCAGCGGCCAGGGGCTGTCGGTCTCCACGGCGCGCAGGAAGTCGTCGGTCAGCGCCACCGACAGGTTGAAGTGCGGCAGCACGCCGCCAGCGAGCTTGGCGTCGATGAAGGATTCAATGTCGGGGTGGTCGCAGCGCAGCGTGGCCATCATGGCGCCGCGGCGCACATTGTTCGACTCCAGCACGGCGTTGGCTGCCTCCCAGACGCCCATGAAAGAGACCGGCCCAGAGGCCACGCCGGCACTGGCATGCGCTGCTGAGCCCATCGGCCGCAGGGTGGAAAAATCGACGCCAACGCCGCCGCCGGCTTGCAGCGTCACCATGGCTTCACGCAGGGCGTTGAAAATGCCATTGATCGAATCCTCCAGCGGCCCCATCACGAAGCAGTTGAACAGCGTCGTTTGGCGCACGGTGCCGGCACCGGCCAGGATGCGCCCGCCCGGCAAAAAACGGAAGTCGCTCAAAATTGCTCGGAAGCGCTCGCACCAGTCATCGCGGTGATGCGTTTCGGCCGCTGACACCGCCAGCGCCACCCGGTCGAAGGTGGCGTCGATCGAGGGCTCGGGCACATGGCCCTCCTCCGACCAGCAATAGCGCGTGCGCCAGACATGGTCGGAAATGGCTTCAAGAAAATGGGTGGTTTGCGTGGTGTGCATGATCTTTCTTCCAGATTTCTATGGCTTTCAGCGTAGCTTTTTGTCGTTGACAGGTTTTGATAAATCGCACTTTTGCTGCGCGCTGTTTCAATGCACGCGAATGAGTTCAGTGGCCAGGGCGCGGATGGCGGCCTCGTCGAGCGTTTCCTTGTCCAGCAGCGCATGCGCGCCGCGTTCCAGCACGTCCCGGTTGGTCTGCAAAATGGCATTGGCGTGATCGAAGCCGTCCATCACGATGCCGCGGATGGCGTCGTCGATGCGCTGTTGCGTGTGCTCCGACACCGGGCTGGCCTGCGGCAGCACGCCGGCTGGCACATCAAGCATCTGCTGGCGCCTGGGCTCGTAGGCAACGTAGCCCAGGCCCTCGTCCATGCCATAACGCGTCACCATGTCGCGGGCCATGTCGGTGGCCTTGGCCAGGTCGTCGGCAGCGCCGGTGGACAGCACTTCGAAGATCAGCTTTTCGGCGGCGCGCCCGCCCAGCAGCACGGCAATTTTTTGCTCGAGTTCGGGGCGTGTCATCAGGTAGCGGTCTTCGGTGGGGCGCTGGATGGTGTAGCCCAAAGCGCCAATGCCGCGCGGAATGATCGACACCTTGTGCACCGGGTCGGTGCCCGGCTGGGCCAGCGCCACCAGCGCGTGACCCATCTCGTGAAACGCCACGGCCTCGCGCTCTTTGGGGTTGAGCACCCGGTTGCGGCGCTCCAGGCCGGCCACGATGCGCTCCACCGCGGCCGTGAAGTCGGGCAGCGTGACCTGGTCGGCCTTGCGCCGGGTGGCCACCAGCGTGGCCTCGTTGACCAGATTGGCCAGGTCGGCGCCGCTGAAGCCGGGGGTGAGCGCAGCGACGTCTTCGAGCTTCAGCGCCGTATCGAGCTTGACCTTGCGCACATGGACCCTGAGGATGTCGATGCGGCCCTTGCGGTCGGGCCGGTCCACCAGCACCTGGCGGTCGAAGCGCCCGGCGCGCAACAGCGCGGGGTCGAGGATTTCGGGACGGTTGGTGGCCGACAAAATGATCAGCCCGACCGACGCATCGAAACCGTCCATTTCAGACAGCAGTTGGTTCAGCGTCTGCTCTTTTTCGTCATGCCCGCCCAGACCCGGAAAAGCGCCACGGGCGCGGCCCAGCGCGTCGAGCTCGTCGATGAAGATGATGGCCGGGGCCATTTTTCGCGCCTGCTCGAACAGGTCGCGCACCCGGGCTGCGCCCACGCCCACGAACATCTCGACAAACTCGCTGCCCGAGATCGAAAAGAACGGCACGCCGGCTTCACCTGCCACGGCCTTGGCCAGCAGCGTCTTGCCGGTGCCGGGCGGTCCCACCAGCAACACGCCTTTGGGAATATGCGCGCCGAGGCGGCCATACTCTTGCGGATGCTTGAGGAAGTCCACCACCTCTTCGAGCTCGTGGCGGGCCTCATCGACACCAGCCACATCGGAAAAGGTGACGCCGGTATTGGTCTGGACATAAATCTTGGCGCGGCTTTTGCCAACCGACATGAAACCGCCCAGGCCCTGCTTGTCGGCAAAACTGCGAAACAGGAAAAACCAGAGCCCGAAGAACACCAGCGACGGCACGATCCACGACGCCAGGTTTTTCAGCCAGGTGCTCTCGACCACGCGCGTATAGGGCACGTTGTACTTGTCCAGGCGCGCCGCCAGGTCGGGCTCGATGCGCGCGGTCACCAGAGTGTTTTTTTGCTCCTCGGTGGCTTTCAGGCGGCCGGTCATGGTGAGGTCGGTCACCGTGACATCGACAATGCGGCCCTCGCTGAGCGCCTGCTCGAACGCGCTGTAGGGCACCACCTCGGACTGGCTGGCGTTTTGCCAGATGCCCTGCAGCCACAACAACAGCATGGCTGCCAACAGCCAGTAGCCCACATTCCAGGTTTGTTTCTTGTTCAATTTGCGCCCTTCAAACGGCACCGTCCAAGCGTGCAAGATTACACGCGCCAGTTGCGGGCCGAATGACAATTCGCAATCGGTGCGAAAGTGGGCGCCCTAGCATCCTGACCCATGGCAGCAATAACACGCCATGCCCTTTCGCAGGAGAAAACATGAATCGACACAAGCTAGTTTATGCGTTGATCGCGGCGGCCCTGGTCGCGGCGGCCTCTACCGCCGCCTACACCCTCTTTTCAACGCCCGCACCAGAACCAGCCTCGCCCTCTGGCGTGCTGCAAGGCTTTCAGTCTGAAGTCGTGGAACCGGGTTGATGGACGTCATGCACAGCCCGGTGTCCCGTTTCCTGACCGGCTTGCAACCCGAAACAGCCATTCCGTTGCGCCTTCAGCTCTGGAACGGCATGCAGCATGATCTGGGGCCGCAACCCAGAGTCACGGTCAACGTCCCGAGCCCGGCTGCGCTGCGCTATTTTGTGCCGCCCAGCCTCGACAACCTGGCCGAGGGTTACGTCAACGGCCACTTCGACGTGGATGGGCTGGCGGCCGACATTGTTGCCGCCGCAACCTGCCTGGCCCAGGTGGGCGTTCCCATGCGGGGCCGGTTCGGCCGTCTGTTCAGCGCCCTGAGCCATGACCGGGCCAGGGACGCGCACGCCATCGCGCACCATTACGATGTCTCCAACGACTTCTACCGCCTGTGGCTCGATGACGCCATGGTCTATTCCTGCGCCTACTTTCCCAACCAAACCGAGTCACTGGCAGCCGCGCAAATCGCCAAGCACGATCACATCCTGAACAAGCTCATGCTCAAGCCGGGCGAGCGCCTGCTCGACATCGGCTGCGGCTGGGGCGGGCTGACGCTTCGCGCGGCGCAAAAATACGGCGCTCGGGTGGTCGGCATCACCCTGTCGAAAAACCAGCATGCGCTGGCGTGCGAGCGCGTGGCGCAGGCCGGCCTGGGCAAGCAGGTCGAGATCCGCCTGCAGGACTACCGCGATATGAGTGCGCGCGACGGTCAGTTTGACAAGATCACCTCGATCGGCATGTTCGAGCACGTGGGGCTGAACCACCTGGAGGCCTATTTCGGCAAGATCAACGCCCTGCTCAGGGACGGCGGCCTGGCGCTGAACCACGGCATCACCTCCACCGACCCGGGCAGCGGCGTGACGCCCCTGGGGGCGGCGGGTTTCATAGAAAAATATGTCTTTCCGAATGGCGAGCTGCCGCACATCAGCCTGGCGCTCAAGGCCATGCAGGGCGCCGGGCTGGAAGCGCTCGACGTGGAATGCCTGCGCCGCCATTACGCCCGCACGCTGGCCTGCTGGTCGGGAAACTACGAGCAGCACGGCGAGGCCATTCGCGCGCTGGTCAGCGAGACCACCTACCGCGTATGGCGCATCTACCTGGCCGGCTGCGCGCATGCGTTTGCGCAGAACTGGGTGTCGCTGTACCAGGTGCTGGCGTGCAAGGCCGGCAACCGCGAAGACCTGAACCCGACACCCTGGTCACGTGCCTACATGTATTACTGATGGCGCGACGCCGATGTCAAAGGTACTGGCGAAGCACCCGGTAACGAGGCGCCTTGAGCCCGGTGGAAACCACGAGCGCAAAACCCCGCATTGGCCAACGCACAGGTTCGCAAGCGGCCGGTGGAACTGCAGCCTCGGCATGGCGCGCCAGCGTGACGTGGGGCACGTAGGGTCGCTTGTCCAGCGCAACATCAAGCGCGCACAGCGCTTGCCCGAGCGCCTCGTGCAGACTTTTCAGCGCCGCGGACAGTTCCGAGGCACACACCACGGCCAGGCCGCGGGGCCAGAGCCGGGGTTGGTCGAATACCAGATCGAAAGGCTGGAACGGCAGCGCAGCAGCGGCGGCAATCGCCTGCACTTTTTCGCTTGCAACATCACCCATGAAATGCAGCGTGACATGCCAGTCCTCTGGCGCGTAGCGCACACAGCCCTCTGGCCACAGCCATTGATCGGCATGGGCGGCCAGTTGCCGTCGCACGCGGTCGTCGGGCCAAAGCGCCAGAAAGAGGCGCTGGTTTGACTGTGCGTATCGTTGACCAGTATCCATGCTTGCGTTTCGTTGAGATTTGATCATGCAAAGACATTACAGTAGCAGCAATCACCCTTCAGTCAACACCCACTCGAACAGGCACTCGCGCATGAATCCACACACCCTTGGCAAACTGCTGGTGCTTGGCCAGTTCGGCAGCCTGGGCGCATTGATCGTGCTGGCAGCGCCCCGTTTCATGCAGCACTCCGTGCCAGCACTGGCCTGGCTGGCCCTGGGCTTGAGCGGGCTGGTCGGCTTGTGGGCACTGACGGCCAACCGGCCCGGCAATTTCAACATTCATCCCACCCCGCGTGCTGATGGCAAACTGGTGGCGCACGGCCCCTACCGCTGGATTCGCCACCCCATGTACACCGCGGTGATGTTGTTCGGCCTGGCCTGCGTCCTGACGCGCGCTGATGTCCTGGCCTGGTTGCTCTGGGGTGTGTTGTGCCTGATGCTGCTGTCCAAGGCCGTGCTTGAAGAACGCTGGATGGCGGCGCTGCATCCGGCCTATGCGCACTACCAGTCGCGCACGCGCTGGTTCATTCCGTATCTGCTTTGACAGGCATCAGGCTGGCCAGCACCTTGTCCACGCGCTTGCCGTCGAGGTCCACCACCTCGAACAACCAGCCTTCACATTCAATTTTCTCGCCGGTCACCGGCATGTGGCCGCTCACCGCCATCAACAAACCGGCCAGGGTGTTATAGCGGCCGCGCTCCTCCAGGGGCAGATCATCCATGTCTAGGCGGGCCTTGAGCTCGCTCACCGGCATCATGCCGTCGAGCAGCCAGCTGCCATCGTCGCGCTGCACCGCCCAGGCTTCGGTTTTGGCACTGGGCTGCAGCTCGCCGGTGATGGCTTCCAGCAGATCATGCGGCGTGAGCAGGCCCTGCACCACGCCGTATTCGTCCACCACCAACACCAGGCGCCCCACCTTGGCGCGAAACTGCTCCAGCAAGGTCATGGCGCTGAGGGTTTCGGGGACGAAGACAGCCGGACTCGCATAGTCTTCCAGCGTGCCCGGCGCGCCCGCCCCCAGTTCGAGCATGTGGGCCACACTGATCTTGCCGACCACATCGTCGAGGGAGCCACGGCACACCGGGTACCACGAATGCGCGCGCAGGGCGCCATCAGTGCCCACTTTTTGCAGCGCCTGCGCCACGCTGATGTCGGCATCAAGCCAATCGACCTCGGCGCGCGGCACCATCAGCGAGGTCAGCTGCCGGTCATCGAGGCCAAACACGTTTTGCACCATCTGGTGCTCGTGCTCCTCGATCACACCGGCATCGACGCCCTCGACCAGACTGGCAGAAATTTCTTCTTCGGTCATGGCGCGCACCGCGCTGGTGTCGATCCGCAACAGCCTGAGCATGGCGGCAGTGGAGCCCGACAGCAATTTCACAAACGGCCCCGCCGCCCGGGCCATCCACAGCATGGGGCGCGACACCCAGCGCGACACCTGTTCCGGATACAACTGGCCGATTCGCTTGGGCACCAGTTCGCCAAAAATGATGGTGGTATAGGTGATGATGGTTACCACCAGCGCCGTGGCGGCGAGGGCCGCGCCCTTCTCGGCCATGCCCCAACCCTGCAGCCAGTGGGCCAGCCCGGCGCTGAACGCAGCCTCGCCCACAATACCGTTGAGCACGCCGATCGAGGTAATACCGACCTGCACCGTCGATAAAAACTGGTTGGGGTTTTCCAGCAGCGTGAGCGCCGCTTGGGCGCCCTTGTCGCCCGCTTCGGTCATGGCGCTGAGACGCGACTTGCGACTGGCGGCCAGCGCCAGCTCCGACATGGCAAAAACACCATTAAGCAGGGTCAAAAAGACAATCAGCAGAAATTCCATGCATCTCAAAGGACAATAAACACCATGGCACTTTACCTGATTGGCGACGTGCAGGGCTGCGACAGCGCTTTGCAACATTTGCTGGACACCATTTCCTTCTCACCCAGCACGGATACGCTCTACTTCTTGGGCGACCTGGTCAACCGCGGTCCCGACTCGGCCGGCGTGCTGCGCCGCCTGATGAGTTATGGGGATGCCGCGCAATGTTTGCTTGGCAACCACGACCTGCATTTGCTGGCGGCAGCCGTGGGGGCGCGCCGGCCCAGCCGCAAGGACACGTTAGACAACGTGCTGCAAGCACCCGACCGCGAGGCGATGCTGGCCTGGCTGCGCCAGCAGCACATGGCTTTTTTGTTGCAACACCAGGCACATGCGTACCTTATGGTGCACGCCGGCGTGCTGCCAGGCTGGAGCGCCACGCAGACCATGGCGCTGGCAAAAGAATTTGAAACGGTATTGCGCGGCCCCGACCTGATCGACTTTTTGCATCAGATGTATGGCAATACGGCCAACCGCTGGGACGACAGCCTGACTGGAGCGGAGCGCTTGCGAGTGATTGTGAACGCCCTGACGCGGCTGCGCTTTTGCACATCTGACGGCGTGATGGAGTTCCAGACCAGCGACGGCGCCCATGCGGCACCGCCGGGCTACCTGCCCTGGTTTGAGGTGCCCGGACGCAAGACCGTCGATGTCACGGTGGCGTTTGGTCACTGGTCCACGCTGGGCTGGCTGGGCCGCGACGATGTGCTGGCGCTGGATTCTGGCTGTGTCTGGGGCGGCCACTTGAGCGCGCTGAAGCTCGGTGGCAGCGCGCAAGAGCACGAATTGATTCAGGTGAAGTGCGAGCAGGCGCAAAGGCCGGGCGAATAAGCCCCTGCGATCAAGCCGTCTGGAACAGCGCGGCGACCTTGCGTTTGGTCTTGATGTTGCTCGAAACCGTGCGCACGCCCGGGCGCCCGGCAGCGGCTTCCCAGGCGGGTGCGGCTTCCGGTGGCAGGGACGGTTCGTAGGGTTTTTCAAAAAACGGGTCTTGCTGCACCGGGCGGCTGCGCCGGGCCTCGGAACGCGGACCGCGCGCAAAATCTTCGGGGCGGCGCTGGTCGCTGCCGTCCTCGCGGTAGAGCCTGCGGCCATCGTTGATGTGGCCCTGCTTGCGGATGTCGGGCAGGTTTTCTTCAAACACAAGCGCTTCGAGTTCGATCTTGGTCCTGAGCAGCTTCTCAATGTCGGTCACCAGGCGCTGGTCGCTCTTGGCAACAAAGGTCACCGCCAGGCCAGTTGCACCCGCGCGACCGGTGCGGCCAATGCGGTGCACATAGTCTTCGGCGTGGAACGGAATGTCGAAGTTGAATACGGCGGGCACGTCCTTGATGTCGAGGCCGCGCGCGGCCACATCGGTGCAGACCAGCAAGTCAACTTCGCCACTCTTGAATGATTCGAGCGCCTTCAAACGCTCCTCCTGGCTCTTGTCGCCGTGCAGCGCCGTGGTTTTGAGGCCTTCGTGCTCCAGCGAGCGCGCCAGCCGCGCACAACCCAGCTTGCTGTTGACGAACACAAAGGCCTGCTTGAGGCCCCGGTCTTTCAGCACCTGGTGCAGGGCGTGGCGCTTGTCGTCGCCCTCGACGCTGTAAAAATGCTGCTCCACGGTGGAGGCGGCGGCATTGGAGCGCGCCACCTCGATCGTCACCGGGTCCTGCAGGTAGCTGTTGGCCAGGCGCTTGATTTCTGGCGAGAAGGTGGCCGAGAACAGCAGCGTGATGCGCTGCTTGGGCAGGTAGCTCAGAATGCGCTGCAGGTCGGGCAGAAACCCGATGTCGAGCATGCGGTCGGCCTCGTCGAGCACCACGTACTCGACCTGGTTGAGCACGCAGTTTTTGGCTTCAATGTGGTCCAGCAGGCGCCCCGGCGTGGCCACCAGCACTTCGACGCCCTTTTTCAACTCAAGGGTCTGCGGCTTCATGTCCATGCCGCCGAACACCACCGCGCTGCGCAAATTGGTGTACTTGCCGTACAGCTCGACCTGCTCGGCCACTTGCACCGCGAGCTCGCGCGTGGGCAACAGCACCAGGGCGCGCACCGGGTGGCGCGCGGGCGAAGTGGAGGCGTTTTCGTGCTTGAGCATGCGCTGCATCAGCGGCAGTGCAAAGGCGGCTGTCTTGCCGGTGCCGGTCTGGGCGGCGCCCATCACGTCGCGGCCCTGCAGCACCACGGGAATGGCCTGGGCCTGGATCGGGGTCATGGACTCGTAGCCCATCTCGGCCACCGCGCGGGCCAGCGGTGCGGCCAATTGCAGCTGTGCAAAGGCCATGATGGGGGTGTCGGAGGTCAGCTCAGCGGAAAATTCAGAAGTCAAATCGGTCATTCAATGCCAGGTTTCAGATGCTATCAATGCACCATTATCCTACAACGCTCACAAGGCGCGCGTCGAGAAGGTGTCGCAGCCCTTGACATTGCCGTTTTTCAAGCCCGTCTCGAACCAGCGCTGGCGTTGGGCGCTGGTGCCGTGGGTAAAGCTGTCGGGCACCACCTGGCCCTTACCGGCGCGCTGCAGGGCGTCGTCGCCAATCCGCGCGGCGGCGTTCATGGCTTCTTCGACGTCGCCCTGTTCCAGCAACTGCCGTGCCGCCTGAGCGTGGTTGGCCCAGACTCCGGAAAAACAATCAGCCTGTAACTCCAGACGCACGCTCAGGGCGTTGTACTCGGTCTGGTTGACACGGCCGCGCATCTGCTCCATTTTGGTGGTGATACCCATCAGGTTTTGCACATGGTGACCCACCTCGTGGGCAATCACGTAGGCCTGGGCAAAATCGCCGGGCGCGCCCAGCTGGTTCTTCAGGGTCTCGTAAAAATCCAGGTCGATGTAAACATTCTGGTCTGAAGGGCAGTAAAACGGCCCCATCGCGGCCTGCCCCTGCCCGCAGGCGGTGGACGTCGTGCCGCGAAACAGCACCAGCTTGGGTTCCTGGTAAGTCGCCCCGCCCTGAACGAACACCTCTTTCCAGACATCTTCGGTGTCAGCCAGCACAGTGGAAACAAACGCCGCCATGCGGTCATCGGCGGGGGGTTTCTGGGCTGGTGCCGACTGGGTTTGTCCGTCAAGGCCGCCACCGCTGAGCAGATTGAGCACCGTCAACGGGCTGATCCCAAGAAAATAGGACACCACCAGCGCGATGGCCACCGAGCCGATGCCGATGCCACGACCACCCAGTCCGCCACTGCCGCTGCGGCGATCCTCGACGTTGTCGGACTGACGGTTGCCTTCCCATTTCATGGTGTTTGTCCTGTTGACACTCAGGCTTTGGGCAGTGTCACGCCGCGCTGGCCCTGGTACTTGCCGCCGCGGTCCTTGTAGCTGGTCTCGCAGACTTCATCGCTCTCGAAAAACAGCACTTGGGCGCAGCCCTCGCCCGCGTAAATCTTGGCCGGCAGCGGCGTCGTGTTGCTGAACTCAAGCGTCACATACCCCTCCCACTCGGGTTCGAACGGGGTCACGTTGACGATGATGCCGCAGCGCGCGTAGGTGCTTTTGCCCAGGCAGATGGTGAGCACGTTGCGCGGGATGCGAAAGTACTCCACGGTGCGCGCCAGCGCAAAGCTGTTGGGCGGGATGATGCAGACGTCCTCGTTGAAATCGACAAAGCTCTTTTCGTCGAAATTCTTGGGGTCCACCACCGTGCTGTGGATGTTGGTGAAGACCTTGAACTCGGGCGCGCAGCGGATGTCGTAGCCATAACTGCTGGTGCCATAGCTGACAATTTTGTTGCCAACTGCATCCTGGCGGATCTGGCCGGGCTCGAAGGGCTCGATCATGCCGTGCTGCTCGGCCATGCGGCGGATCCATTTATCGCTTTTGATCGTCATCGGGTTCAACTCCTGGGGTTGGCGCGATTGTAAGCAGCGGGTTCAGGGAAAGTGGAGACTCCAGGCAAGTCACCGAGCAGGATTTTCAGGGCTGTGACCTGATACCGGTCATGAACGCGCTTCAGTGCGAGCGCCAGCAAAAACTGAATTGTCTAATTTCACGGCGATACCGACTGCTCCTTCTTTGTGATCCACCCGGACCACCTCCCCCGAGCAGACCATTTTCAAGGATTCACCGTTGACGAGCACATCGATCGTAAAGCTGACCTTGGCGCCGGACGCTGGCTCTTCGCTGGTTTCGAAATAGACGCCCGTTGCGCTGATATTTCTGGTGACACCTGGTGATCCGTTGATCTCCATCGGTAGCTCAGAAATGAACCGGTCAGTGGCTCTTTGGTATCTGCCAGCGCCGCTCGAATTTTGTGGCTGAGTGGTTTTCATGTCTCTGTCGTTTGTTTTTATCGCAGACTTCTAAACACCGGAATTTATCCCCAATAAATCCCTCTTGTTGAATGTAACTCAATAAGCTTACAGCTTCGTCTGCGTCAATGTTTGGGTTTAACCCGGTGCTTTCGGCCCGTTGCGCAAGCGCACCGGCTGCCCGTCGGCAATCATGCTGCCGGGGTAGAGCAGCACGGTTTCGCCCTCGCGCAGACCCTCTTTAAGCCAGGCCGCGTCGGCATTGCGGTCATTGAGCTGCACCGCTCGGGCGCGGGCGCGGCCGGCTTCGACCACGAACACGCGCCATTGCGCGCCGTCGCGCACCAGCGCGGCGGTGGGCACCAGCAGGGCACTGGCCTGCTTGAACACGGTGATGCGCGCATCGACGCGAAAACCATCGCCCAGGCGCTGTGCCTCAGTTGCGACCGGCTCCAGGCTCACGATCACATTCACGCGCTGCTCCTCAATGCCCAGCGCCGACACCTTGGTGAACGCCACCGGCTCGATGCGTGTGACCCGCCCGGTGAGCGCTGGTGCGCCGCTGCCCAGCGACAGTTGCACCAGCGCGCCGGGCTGAATCTGCCGCACCTCGCCCGACAGCACGTCGATGACCGCTTCCATTGCCGCCGTATCGCCAATGTCGAGCAGCGGCTGGCCGGCGCTTACGGCGACCGCGCTGTCCTGGTGCAACTTGAGCACCTGGCCATCGACCGGGCTCTTCAAATCCCAGCGGCCCATGTTTTGCCCAGTCGCTGCCGGTTCGGCGCGCGCCAGCGCGGCGCGGGCTTCGGCCAGCGCAAAATCGGCCCTGCCCTGCTCGGCCCGGGCTGCTTCGAGCGCCTGCTGGGCGGCCTGGCGCGTCAGCACGGCCTGGTCGCGCGCCGACGCCGAGATGAAGTTGTCCTGCGCGAGTTTGCCCGCCCGCTCCGCCTCCAACGCGGCCTGCGCCAGCGCGGTCTGCGCCTGCTGCACCTGCGCAGTGACGGTACGGCGCGCGGCCTCGAAGCTGCCGACACGCTGTTGCAGCACCGTGCGGGTGCGCGCATCGATCATCTGCGGCGCCACCGGCTCCAGTATGGCCACCACGTCACCCGAGCGCACCGTGTCACCCACCTTGAGCGTCGGGCGCAGCAAGGCTGCCTGAGTGGGCGCGGTGATCACATAGCGGCTCTTCGGGCGCAAGCGGCCGTCTTCCTCGATGGTCTGCTCAAAAGTGCCGGTGCTGACCGTGGCCACCTCCACAATGAGCGGGCGCGGCCGGTACACCGCATAGATCAGCGCGGCCGCAGCGGCCAGCAACAGTGCGCCAATGAGCCAGCGTTGGTATTTTTTCCAGCTATTCTTGTCATTCATTCGCGTACTTTCAATACAGAAACCAGGTCAAGATGGTCGATCTGCCGGCGCACCAGCAGCGCGCTGGCCACACCGGCGGCCAGCACGATCAGCGCCGCCGAGGCATAGGTGGACGGCTCGATCACCACCGCAAAATCGATGCTGTCGGAGGACATCAACTGCATCATCAACGTGGCCAAGCCCAGGCCCGTGGCCGCCCCGATGGGCAAAGCCAGCAGCAACTCAGCCCCCAGCTCGGCCAGCAACAGCACCGACACTTCGGCCCGCGTCATGCCCAGCACGCGCAGGCTGGCCAGTTCCCAGGCACGCTCTGACAGCGAGATGCGCGCGGCGTTGTAAATGATACCCACGGCCATCGCCACCGCAAAGAGCGTGAGGATGCCGCTGAACACCCCCATGTTGCGCGAGGTGGTCTTGTTGAAGTTGGCCATCGAACCGGCCTTGTCAAACACCGCGTTGATCACCGGCGCCGCCTTCACCGCCGCCCAGAAAGCGCCCATGGACTGCGGCTCCACCTGCAGCACGGCATTGGCCACACCCTCGCCGTCGCGGGCTAATGTGTTCATCGCGTCCAAGTTCATGTATAGCAGTTTGCCAAACATGGTGTGCACAATGTCAACCACCTCGACCTCGGTGTGCACCTGGTTCCATAGCCTGAACTCCAGCGCAATATGGTCACCCACCCGCGCGTCCAGCGCGTTCGCCAGCAGCGCAGACAGCACCACACCGTGCGCCGGCATGGCCACCGCGCCGCGCTGCTCGTCCACCACGCGCATCAGCTTGGCATCGGGGCGGTAACCGGTAAGCACGGTGTCTTCGCTGCGGCCCCGCAAACGCAGCCGCACGGGCTCGCTGCGGTAGGGTTCGGCGGCCATCACACCGGGCATGCGATTCAGGTCTTGCACCACGCCCAGCGGCACCGGGCGCTGGAAATTGACCAGCACATCGCCCTGCTGCACCTGGCGAAACTGCACGTCCACGATGTGCGCAATGGCATCGAGCCAGAACGCGCCCGAAATCTGCAGCGCCACCGCCAGCGCAATGCCGGTCACGGTCAAGGCGGCACGCAGCGGGCGACGCTCGAAATTGCGGATCACCATCAGCACGCCAGTGCTCACCCAGTGGCCCAGGCCCAGACGCTCGATCAGCGTGGGCTTGAAGGTGGGCGGTGTCGGCGGCTGCATGGCTTGCGCCGGGGTCAGGCTGACCACCGCCTGAATGGCCGTCCAGGTGCCTAAAGCAGCGGCGGTGACTGCGATCAGCAGGGAAGTCAAGATCAGCCAGGGCTCGGTCACGTAGGCCAGCGTGTTGAAACGAAACACCTCGTCGTACAAGCCCAGCATGCCGCGCCCGATCAGCACGCTCAGGCCCATCCCCACCAGCGCACCCAACCCGGCGATGACCAGCGCCAACTGGATGTAGTGCCAGGCAATGGCGCCGTCGCTGTAGCCCAGCGCCTTGAGCGCGGCGATCTGGCTGCGCTGGGTGGCCACCTGGCGGCTCAGCACCACGTTGAGGATGAACATGGCCACCGCCAGAAAGATCGAAGGCAGCACGGTGCCCATCACCTTGAGTTGCGACAGCTCGTCGGCCACAATCTTGGCCGACAGCAGTTTGTCGCGCCCCACCGCACCGATGGCACCATAGGGCGCCAGCAAGCGGTCAACCCCCTCGAGCACCGGTGCCTCCGGCTTGCCCGCGTCAAGCCGCAGCGCCACCTGGTTGAACGCGCCCTGCATGTCAAAGGCATCGGTCATGCGGGCAGCGTCGATCCACCAGATGCCAAACGACTGGTCGTCAGGCGCACCGCCTTGCGAGGCAAACACGTACTCGGGCGAGGCCACTGTGCCCACCAGAAACACGCGCTCGCGTTTGCCGTTGAAGATGGCGTGCACCGTGTCGCCGGGGTTCAGGCTGCACGCCACGGCAAAACGGTCGCTGACCAGCGCCTCCAGCACATTATTGCGCTCGGGCCAGCGCCCGCGCTTGAGCGTGAGCGCGTTCAGGCCCTGGGTCCCTGAGTGCAAGCGCGCCAGCTCCACACCGATGAAGCGGCCGGTCACCGGCGGCTCGACACCTGGCAGGTCCACCTGCGCATCGAACACCACGTCGAGCTTGACCTCGGCCACACCGTCGAGCGCGGCCAGTCTTTCGCGCAAGTGCACCGGCGCGCGCTTGACGTTGGCAAACACGTCGGCCAGCCGGTTGTCGCGGTAGAACGCGTCACGCGAACCCTTGAGCGATTCGTGCACCGAAAACATGCCCACGAAACCGGCCACGCCAATCGCCACCACCATCGCAATCGTGATCACCTGGGCGCGCAGCCGCGTGAGGTCGCGCCAGAGCTTGATGTGGATGGCTTTCATCGAGCGCTCACCACTTCAGGCTGGACGCCGCCACCTTGTGCGTGTTGACGCGGGTCTCGACGATGCGCCCATCAGCCAGGCGCAGCACGCGGTCGGCCATGTCGGCAATCGGTGCGTTATGGGTGATGACGATGGTGGTGGTGCCGAGCGTGCGATTGACATGCTCGATGGCCTGCAACACCATGATGCCGGTGGCGCAGTCGAGCGCACCGGTGGGCTCGTCGCACAGCAGCACCTCGGGCTGCTTGGAAATGGCCCGCGCAATCGCCACGCGCTGCTGCTCACCGCCCGAAAGCTGCGACACAAAATGGTTCATGCGCTCACCCAGCCCCACCAGCGCCAGCGCGTCCTCGGGTTTCATCGGGTCCTGGGCCAGGTCGGTCACCAGCGCCACGTTTTCACGCGCGGTCAGGCTCGGGATCAGGTTGTAGAACTGGAACACAAATCCCACATGCTCGCGCCGGTAACTCGTCAGCTCGGCATCGTCGGCGCCAATGAGCTCATGGGTGTGCCCGGCATAGTTCCAGCGCGCCGAGCCGCTGGTGGCCGAGTCCAGACCACCCAGAATGTTCAGCAGCGTCGATTTGCCGCTGCCCGACGCACCGAGCAGCACCACAAATTCGCCGCGCGCAATGTCCAGGTCCACGCCGCGCAGGGCGTGCACCGCGGTGTCGCCGGCGCCATAGACCTTGGTCAAACCACGGGCCATGAAAACCAGTTGGGGTTCAGTAGTTGGAATGTTCATCACGTCTTGCGCGGGGTGAAACACGAGCATACGCCAAAAGGTGCGCAGAAAAACGCCTTAACCCGTTGCTTGCTGGCGAATGGCTGAGGTGTTGGCAGGGACCAAGCAGTTGCCTGCGCCGGGCTGCGTGGCGCTGGGAAAGCCGTATGACGGGTTCAAAAGCCAGGCAGTATGGCATCCATGCGGGAACTGCATTGCGCGTGCGTTCGGTGATGGACCGACGCCTACCGCAAGGCCATCGAGCTCGATCCAAAATCAGCGTTGCCGTGGGACTTCTTGGGCAATCTGCTGCGTCAACTCGACCGCAACGAAGAGGCTGAACCACTTGGGCATTCTTCTAGCCAAACTCGACCGCAACGAAGAGGCTGAAGCCGCCTACCGCAAGGCCATCGAGCTCAATCCGAAATGGGCAACGCCGTGGTACTGCTTGGGAAACCTGTTGCAGGATCGATTCAAGCGTTACGAGTCGGCTGAGGAATCCTACCGCAAGGCGATTGCGTGTGACAAGCGAAGCCCTTTTCCGCTTGCCAACTTGGCTCGCCTTCTAGCCCTAGCCAAGCGAGATGACGAGGCCAGCGAGCTGTACAGGGAAGCTCTGAAACTGTCCGACACCCGCGAGATGCCCTATGGCAAGTACAAGGGCCGCCTGATTGCCGACCTGCCGGGCGACTACCTGAACTGGTTCGCCCGCGAAGGCTTCCCGGACGGCGAGATCGGCCGTTTGCTGGCATTGATGCACGAGATCGACCACAACGGCCTGTCGGCGCTCCTGGAGCCGCTGCGCAGACGCTCTTGATGTCGCATGGGTGGCGGCGGGGCTGCCTGGGCTGCCTGGGCTGCCTGGGCTGCCTATGATGGCAGTCTTGCCTGATCCTGCTCACCCACGAAAGCGAACTCCTGTCATGCCTTCCAGTTCCCTGACTCTGGCCCTGCCCGGACTGGCGCTGTACCCGAACCTGCTGAAACCGCTGGATCTGGGCTTCACGCAGATCAAGAACCGGGTGCTGATGGGCTCGATGCACACCGGCCTCGAAGACGGCCGCGACCTGAACAAGCTGGCCGCGTACTTCCGCGAGCGGGCTGAAGGCGACGTGGGCCTGATCGTGACGGACGGCTTTGCGCCCAATATCGCGGGCTGGGCCAAGCCCTTTGCCGGCCGCCTCACGACCTCGGGCGCGGCGCCATCGTGTGGTGACCGACGCGGTGCACCAGGCCGACGGCAAGATCGAGCTGCAGATCCTGCACACCGGGCGCTACGGCTAACCTTGTGCCTTTCACCACAAGTTGAAGTGCCCCCTTTTGACGGACACTTTTCAACTGAAAGGGAGGGTCAAAAATGCCAAAACCAAAATCACCCTACGCGCAAGCGCGTCGCAGCTTGATTGAAAAATGACGTACTTTTGATGGTACTTATTTTTTGAGAAAAGTTTTTATTCAAGTTAATTAATGGCTTGGAGTCCGGACGTCAAAACACCTAAAAATGGCAGATATGGCACTGAACGACACCCGCATAAATAAAAAACATCAAACTCCGAGAGCTCTCGTTTTATACCGAGGCAACTTTGCGGCGCATGAATACAAAAATGCCCACCGAAGCGGGCATTTTTTACGATGGGGTTGAATTACATCTGCCTGCGGCGCAGTACCAAAAAGGTACCCAATACCATCAATCCAGACAGGATGATCATGCCCCATTCAGAGAGAGTGGGGATCGCCTGAACTGCTGCGTTGATAGAGTAGGTCAACACAATCTGTCCATCACCTGTAACTTGCCCGGCGAGCATCGCACCACCAGTCACCCCCCCGATGTACGAAGAGCCGCCGCCGCCGCCGGAATGTTCGGTGGATACGCCACCACCGTAATATCCACCGCCGCCGCCGCCGTTCCACGGAGTCATGGTGTTATCCGCATTGCCACCCTGACCAAGGGCGCCTCCCGCATCTCCCCCAGCTGACTGGGTAGCGCCCTTGCCATTATGGTAAGAGTCAAGAACACAGGCGTCCAAACCGGTCAAGCCGCCGCCGTCACCGCCACAGGTCCCGGTATTGTCAGTGGACCCGCCCCCGCCAGCTGCGACGAGACGACGATTGGCCAGGCCATTGCCGCCCTGGCGCACATCGGATGCACCCCCGCCGCCGCCCACTGAATTGACGGGGTCAGTGTAGTTGGATTGGCCATGTCCACCGCCGTTGAAGCCGCCGCCCATCGGGGTGTTGAGGACCGTCGCCACAGTACCCTGTCCTCCGACATAGATGTAGATCGTTTCGCCAGGCGTGACATTCAGCGAGCCGGTGGCATTGGCCCCGCGTCCGCCAGCATTCTCACCCGACCAGCCGCTTGCGCCCGAAGCGTCAATGCCCACTTGGGTAACGCCAGTCGGCACGACCCACTGCTGTTCCGCGCCAGTGAAGTTAAAGGTCGCAGTTGCGGCATTCGCTGCCGCCATGCAGAATGCGAACATTACCGTTGTGAGGGCTATCTTTGTGTGTTTCATAAGCGGCCTTAATTGTGTATGGAAGATGAGCACAAGCATTCATATGGCAATGTGCAAGCTTGAAGATACCGATGCCGATATCTGGCGGGCATTCTCTCCTATAAGAAGATGCATGGCAAGTTCAGCACTACGGGTGTTGTGACAGCCTTTGCGCGGGTTCATCCAAAGGCTTCCATAGCTTGAGAAATCACCGTTTGCGCCACCAGCCGGTCGTCGCCCAGCACGATCATCGAAAACAGCAGTTCGTCCAGACTGCCGGCCAGCGCCGTCTTGCGCGCCAGCAGTGGCGTGGCTTGCGGGTCCAGCACCACAAAGTCGGCCTCGCAGCCCGGTTGCAAATTGCCTACCACGTCTGCCAAGCCGAGCGCCTGCGCGGCGCCTGCGGTGTGCTGCCACCACAGTTGTTGCGGCGACAACGACAGCCCGGTCTTGGTCTGACCCTCGCGCGCCACGTAGTAAGCCGCCAGCATGGTGTGAAACGGGCTGAAACTGGTGCCGCCGCCGACGTCGCTGGCCAGGCCATACTGAAAACCGACCCGGTCAGCCCCGGCGTAGTCAAAAAAACCACTGCCCAGAAACAGGTTGCTGGTCGGGCACACCGCAGCGGCGGCGCCGGTGTCGCGCATCAGGGCGCGGTCTTGATCATCAACATGGATGCAGTGGGCGTAGATGGCGCGCTGGCGCAGCAGGCCGAAGTCGGCATAAGTGGCCAGGTAGCTGCGTGACGCAGGAAACAGGTCTCGCGCCCAGGCAATCTCGGCCTTGTTTTCGGCCACATGCGACTGAATCCACACCTGCGGGTATTTGGCCGCCAGCTCGCCCGCGCCGCGCAATTGGGCCTCGGTGCTGGCGGGCGCAAAACGCGGCGTGATGGCGTAGCCCAGCCGATCGACGCCATGCCACTGCTGTATCAGCGCCTCGGAGTCCAGCAAACTTTGCTCGGTAGCGTCAAGCGTGCCGTCGGCCGATGCCTGGTTCAGCACATCAGCCGGCGCGTGGCGGTCCATCAAACACAGGCCGGTGATCAGGCGCAGGCGCTGCCTTTGTGCCTCGGTAAAAATGGCGTGCACCGATGCCGGGTGCGAGGTGGCAAAGGTGAGCGCGGTGGTGACGCCATGGCGCAGCAGTTCTGCGATGAAGAATTGCGCGGCTTCGGTGCTGTAACCGGGTGAAGCAAAGCGCCTTTCTTCCGGAAAGGTGTAATTTTCCAGCCAGGGCAACAAGCCCTCGGCCGGCGAGCCGATCACGTTGGTTTGCGGGTAGTGGCTGTGCAGATCGACAAAACCGGGGGCGATGATGCGGTCAGGCCAATGCGTCACAGCCAGATCAGGATAGCGCGGGCGAACCTCGTTGTAGGGTCCCACGGCCTGCACCACTTGCGTGCCCTGCGCGTTGGCGCCGACCACCAGCAGGCCGTCGTCCTCATACAGGGCGGCATGGCGGGGTTCGCGATCAGTGGCAAAGCGGAGGACGGCGGCGCGGTAGGCTTTCATAGGCTGTAGAGCTTACCTAGTTTTCGAATTCCACATCCGCATGGACTGCATGGATTGCCGCGCTTCGCTCGCAATGACAGCTATAAATCGTCATTGCGAGGCGCGCAGCGACGTGGCAATCCATGATGTCCGGGATTGCCTGCTCTGCTGCGATAATCGCTGCATGAAAAATACCCCGCAAATCCCTCTTTTGAAGCTCTGGCGACCCATTCTGGCCATGCTGGTCGTCATCGTTGCGTCCAATTACCTGGTGCAGTTTCCCATCAACGACTGGCTGACCTGGGGTGCCTTTACCTTCCCGGTGGCGTTTTTGGTGACCGACCTGACCAACCGCGCGGTCGGCGCCCAGGCGGCGCGGCGCGTGGCGTGGACCGGTTTTGCAATTGCCGTGCTGGTGTCGCTGGCGCTGGCGCCCTGGCGCATCGCCGTGGCCTCCGGTGTGGCATTCATCGTCGGCCAGATGCTTGACATTGTGGCGTTCAACAAACTGCGCGCCATGTCGTGGTGGAAAGCGCCGCTGATCGGGTCCCTCGTGGCTTCGGTGGTCGATACCGGCATCTTTTTCTTCTTGGCGTTTGCAGGGTCCGACATGAACTGGCTGACGCTGGCCGCTGGCGACCTGGGCATCAAATGGCTGATGGCCGCCGTGCTGCTGGCTCCCTACCGCGTCATGCTGCCGCACCTTCAACTCTGGGTGCCGGTGCGCCCCTGAGTCATTCGAAGGTCTCGAACACCTCTTCCAGGCGGTCCTGAAAAGCCCGCTTGGCTGATGCGTCGATAAAGCTGGCGGCAAAGCTGTTGTGCGCCAACTGGTACGCATGTTGAGCCGTCAGCCCCAGCGCGGCAAAAGTCTGCGTGAAATTCTCATTGATGTAGCCGCCAAAATAGGCCGGATCGTCTGAATTGACGGTGGCCGCCAAGCCCACATCCAGCATGGCACCCAGGTTGTGCTGCGCCAGCGTGGGAAACACCCGCAGCTTCAGGTTGGACAGCGGGCACACCGTCAGCGGCACCCGACTTTTGAACAGCCGCTCCACCAGATTGCGGTCACGCATCGCTTGCACGCCATGGTCGATGCGCTCCACTTTCAGCACGTCCAAAGCGCTCCAGATATAGGCGGGCGGGCCTTCTTCACCCGCGTGCGCCACCAGCCGAAAACCCAGGGCACGCGCCCTGGCAAACACGCGGGCAAATTTTTCCGGCGGATGGCCCTGCTCGCTGGATGCCAGGCCCACACCGACCAGTTTGTCGCGCAATGGCAGTGCCTGCTCCAGCGCCTCGAAGGCCTCTGCCTCAGACAGATGCCGTAGGAAACACAGAATCAATGCAGCGCTGATGCCCAGTTTTGATTGGGCGTCGATGCAGGCCCGGTGCAGGCCGTTGATCACCACCTCGGCGCTCAGACCGTGGCCGGTATGCGTTTGCGTGTCGAAAAAAATCTCGGCGTGCAACACGTTGTCAGCCGCAGCACGTTGCAGGTAGGCCCAGGCCATGTCGTAAAAGTCCTGCTCGGTGCGCAATACCAGCGTGCCGGCGTGGTACACATCCAGAAACTCCTGCAGGTTGTTGAACACATAGGCCCGGCGCAGCGATTCAATATCTGGATAAGGCACAGTCATCCCGTTGCGTGCGGCCAGGGCAAACATCAACTCGGGCTCCAGCGAACCCTCGACGTGCATGTGCAGCTCGGCCTTGGGCATGCGCCGGAGCAGCTCAGGCAGGCGCTCAAAGGGGACGGGTTTGACTTGTCGCATGGTGATCTCATTGCTGGGCTTGACTGCGCTATTGGAGCAGAACTTGCATTACTCATCTGCGATTTCAAGGTGACGATCGTGATGGCAGCGGTTTGCAATTGGCCTCCTCCAAACCGGCCATTGGCGCTCTCATAGCCCCGGCGCCCGGGCCACCACTGTGGGATAACTGTGTGCGCAGCGAGGTGAGAGTACCCAAATCGAGCCCGATTGGGATCTGGCGGAGCAACCGGTACCGGACTACTGTGTCGATCAGCGCATCAATTGGTGAAAGGCACAACCGGCGAATCTGACTCGCTGCGGGACGACTCTGCGCCCGATACACACCACGCACCGCACATCACCCTCTTGCACACAACGTCTGGTAGCGGATTGGGTACGCCGGGCGGCAAATTGCGGGCTTAACGCGCAGCGAGGGCACCTCCAAATCCGTCCAAACCTGCGCTGAAGCGTCAGGCCTGTGGTCTGGACACCCTGGTGTACAGTCCGGCCGCACCGACGATCATCAGCGCCAGCATCAGCAGCGCCCATTGGGAAAGGGTGGGGATTGCCGCGACGGGGGCTGCGCTGACAGCGGTAATTGTCACTACCCCGTCGCCGGCATTCGCGCCGTTGAGGGCTGTCGGGTTGGCGCCCGAGTTGAAGGAACCACCGCCACCCCCGCCGGGGCCGCATCCGTCGGTTGCGGAGCAGCCCAGGCCGGCGCCGCCGGTGTAGCCGCCACCGCCACCGCCACCGGTGGAGCCGCACTGGGTCGCGGAGCCGCCGCCGCCGCCGAAGCCACCGGGCCCGGTTTCGGGCTCGAGGTCATCGTTACCCTCGCCGCCAGTGCCGCCGTTCAGCGGACTGAGAGCGTCTGTGCCTGTGCCGTTAGAGCAGGAATCGGCGTTGATCACGCCATTCGAGTTCCAGCCGGCGCCCCCGCCAGCGTGGAAATCGCCGCAGGTGTAGTAGGTAGTCGTCCATCCCCCACCAGGCGCGGCAAGCGAAGCGCAGACATCAACGCCGGCAGGCAGGGAACCAGCGCCCGTGGCGACGCCGTCCGCTCCGTTACCGCCAATGCTGTTGTAGCCATCGCCGGCGCCGCCGCCGCCGCCGGCTGCAATCAGCAGCGTATTTCCCGTCACCTGCCAGACGAAGCTGCCGCCACCGCCGCCCGAGAGTGGGCTATCGCTGGGGGCGGTCGGCACCGTCGGGGCTTCCTGGCCGATCAGGATGTTGATCTGTTCACCTGCGGTGAGATGGAAGTCGCCCCCGATGGTCGCACCGCTGCCACCGATGAAGGTGCCGTTGTCGCCGGCGATGGAGTCGCCACCTTTCGCGCCGGAGACCTCGATGCGGTAGGTGCCGGTGGTGGGTACGGTCCAGGTCTGGATGCCGCCGCTCATCGTGACTGCGCCAGCGAGAGTGGTGCCGCTGTAAGCCGCGTCGCAGTTACCCTGCGAGGGCCCGGTCGGGCCGGTGGCACCGCAGGTGGTGAAATTGTAGGACGATGCCGCCTGGCTCGCACCCGAAAACATCAAAGCGAGCGCCGCAATCGCTACGGAGATATACCTTATTAATTTCATAAATTTCCCCTATTTAACTCAAGCAGATTCAAGGTTGAAGTGCAATTTTGAAAATATAGTGTCTGACCCATTTGTCATGTTAGCTTAATTTACTGGACCGTGACAAGTTCTCGCCGTCATTGCGTTCATGCCGATTTATCTGGATCATGCGTGGAAGGAAGCTAAAGAAAAATGCCAGGAAGAAAAACGTGTCCCAACGGTGGCCGACCTCTACGCCGCCGTGATGGAAGGTGCGGTGGAACGCGTGCGCCCCAAGATGATGACGGTGGTGGCCATCATGGCGGGTCTGCTGCCGATTTTGTGGGCACGGGCACGGGTTCTGAAGTGATGAGCCGCATCGCCGCACCGATGGTAGGTGGCATGATCTCCAGCACGGTGCTGACGCTAGCGGTGATCCCGGCGATCTATGCACTGGTCAAACAGTGGCGGATTCTGCATGGCGTGGAGAGGTGAGGGGACGTGGCTTGCAGCCGTGCTGGGGTGCAGTCTGAAGCGGGCTGTGTGCAGACTGCGGGTGTTCTTGTATTTTTGGCCTCAAGCCCTCGTGGAATGTTCGCAAGAAGCTATTAATTCAGGAGTGATTGAGCCACCCGCTGACAGCAGAGAATGCACAATGCTGGATATAACCCAAGTATCATCAGGCACCCAGCCCCCGCTGGCACTGCCCCATGCCCACCGTCGACCGTCCAGCGCAATCGCATTTGCATCCGCACGCGGGTGGGCCAGCGCGAGGCAAACTCAAACTCTACAACCCGCGCCATCCTGAGCGCACGCTGCTTTACCAAACCATTGCCGAACACTTCGAGACCTGGCACGCGATGGCCAGTGCGGGTCAGTTCGACGGCTAGGGCGACCACCACACGCCATAGCCCTTTGTGCGCCAGGCCTTTCGTAAATACCTCGAATGCGGCATCTTTGCCCACGGTTTTGCCCGCGCCCGCTGTGGTGATTGCGGGCACGCCTACTTCGTAGCCTTCTCCTGTAAGGGCCGTGGCGTCTGCCCCTCGTGCAACACACGGCGCATGGTGGAGACAGCGGCACACCTGACGGACCACGTCTTCCCCCGGCTGCCGGTGCGCCAGTGGGTGCTGTCCGTGCCCAAACGGCTGCGCAACTTCTTTGGGGACATGAACGTGAATACTGGACTTCCCTAAAGCGGGTATTCCTGAGTGTCAGGTACCGCGTACTTGATTTACGAGATGTCCCCGTGAGCGGCAGCAACGGCTCTGAAACAGTAGTTGGCACCACTGTCCCAATGACCCAGACCTGATCAGTCAGCAACGCTTGGCGGGGATGGGGCAGATGTTGGGCGCGACATTAAAAAGTCCGAAGGACGCTGAGCGCCCGGCGTCTGCCCCATCCCCGCCGATCCGCCTCGTACGCAGTCCGCAAAAAAAGCCGCCCGAAGGCGGCTTGCTTCGGGGTTTAAACCCGCTTTACTTGGCGCCCGGCACCTTGCCTTCGACACCCTTGACGAAGAAGTTCAGGCCGCCCAGGAACTTGTCGTCAGCCACGCTGTCCTTGGCCACCTGCACCTTGCCGGTGTTGTCGGTAATGGGGCCTTTCCAGATGGCAAAGCTGCCGTCTGCCAGGCCTTTTTTGACCTCTTCCACTTTGGCCTTGGTCTCGGCGGGCACGTCTTCGGCGATCGACACGATGTCAATGGCGCCCTCTTTCACGCCCCACCAGGAGTGAGCTCCCGCGCCAGCTTTCCAACTGCCGTCCAGCGCTTCTTTGGTGGCCTTGATGTAGTACGGACCCCAGTTGATGACGGCGGATGCCAGATGGGCTTTGGGACCATAGGAGGTCATGTCGGAGTCCCAGCCGAAGGCGCGCTTGCCCTTGGCTTCAGCGGTCTTGAGCACTGCGGGAGAATCGGTGTTCTGGAACAGCACGTCAGCGCCGCCGTTGATCAGGCTGGTGGCGGCTTCGGTTTCTTTGGGTGGGTCGAACCAGCCGTTCACCCACACCACCTTGGTCTTGACCTTGGGGTTGCTGCTTTGCGCGCCGAGCGTGAAGGCGTTGATGTTGCGAACCACTTCAGGGATCGGGATCGACCCCACTACCCCCAGCGTGTTGGTCTTGGTCATCTTGCCGGCGATCACGCCGGCCATGTACGCGCCTTCATAGGTGCGGCTGTCGTAGGTGCGCATGTTGTCCGCTTGTTTGTAGCCGGTGGCGTGCTCGAACTTGACGCCCGTGTTGTCAGCGGCCACCTTGAGCATGGGCTCCATGTAGCCAAAGGTGGTGCCGAAAATCAGCTTGTTGCCCTGCCCCGCCATGTCGCGCAGCACACGCTCGGCATCGGCCGATTCGGGCACGTTTTCGACAAAGGAGGTGGCAATCTTGTCGCCAAATTCCTTTTCCAACGCCTTGCGGCCATTGTCATGGGCAAAGGTCCAGCCACCGTCGCCGACCGGGCCAACGTAGGCAAAGGCAATCTTGAGGGGCTCAGGCTTGGGCGCTGGCGCGGCGGCCACCGGCGCGGGTGCCGGAGCGGGCTCTTCCTTTTTGCCACAGCCCACCAGCGCGGCAGCGGCCACCGCGGTAAGAGCAGCTGCTTTGAGCAGCGAACGTTTTTGCAGATCAGTCATGAGTTTTCCTTATCAAGGGATGGGTTGGACAGCGAGAAAAATGGAATTATGAACCGGAACGCTCATGCGCCAGGGTAGAACGGCCTGCCCAGGCTGGCGGGCATGTTGATGCGGATCCACTGCGGGTTGCGCGAGATCAGCGCCAGCACAAGAATGGTGGCCACATAGGGCAACATGCTCAAAAACTGCGGCGGCACATCGACGCCGATGCCCTGCAGGTGAAACTGCAGCATGGTGACGCCACCAAACAGATAGGCACCCAGCAGCACGCGGGCCGGACGCCAGGTGGCAAAGGTGGTGAGCGCCAGCGCAATCCAGCCCTTGCCGGCGACCATGCCCTCGACCCACAAGGGCGTGTAAACAACGGCCAGGTAAGCCCCGGCCAAGCCGCACAGCGCGCCACCGGCCACCACCGCCAGCAGCCGGATCAGGCGCACCGGGTAACCCAGCGCATGGGCCGACTCCGGGCTTTCACCCACGCTGCGCAGCACCAGACCGCTGCGGGTGCGGTACATGAACCAGATCATCGCCAGTGCCAGCAACACCGTGAGGTACACCAGCGGATGGTGGCGAAACAGGGCCGGTCCAAACCAGGGGATGTCCGACAGATAAGGGATGGAAAAACTGGCGCGTTCAGGAATTTTGGCCTGCACAAAGCCCGTGCCGACAAAGGCTGAAAAGCCGGTGCCAAACAGCGTGAGCGCCAGCCCGGTGGCGTACTGGTTGGTGTTGAGCCAGATCACCAGCACGCCAAACACGGCAGCAAGACCCGCGCCCACGGCCATGCCAGCGGCAAAACCCATCATGTCGGAGCCGGTGGTGACCACGGTGGCAAAACCGGCGATGGCCGCGCACAGCATCATGCCCTCGGCGCCCAGGTTGACGATGCCCACTTTTTCATTGATCAGCAGACCCAGCGAGGCGATCGCCAGCACCGTGCCCGCGTTGAGCGTGGCGGCCAGCAGCAAGGCGTAGGATTCCATCACTTGCTCCACTTCAGGCGGTAATTGACCAGCGTGTCGCAGGCCAGCAGGCTGAACAGCAGCAAGCCCTGAAACACCCCGGTGAGCGATTTGGTGAGCCCCAGGCGCGACTGCGCCAGTTCGCCGCCGATGTAGAACATGCTCATCAGCAGGGCCGAAAACACCATGCCGACCGGGTGCAAACGACCCACAAAAGCCACGATGATGGCAGCAAAGCCGTAGCCCGCCGGCACATAAGGGGTGAGCTGGCCGATGGGACCGGCCACCTCCAGTGCACCAGCCAGGCCGGCCGCGCCACCCGACATCAGCAATGCCGTCCAAAGCGCCTTGCGCGAAGAAAACCCGGCGTAGCGCGCCGCCGCCGGTGCCAGCCCGCCCACCTGCAAGGCCAGACCGGCGCGCGTGCGAAACAAAAACACCCAAAGCCCGGCCACGCTGAGCAGCGCCAGCAGCGCGCCGATACTCACCCGCGAGCCGTCGAGCAGGCGCGGAATGCGGGTCACGGCCTCAAAGGTCTTGCTTTGCGGAAAGTTGAAACCCATCGGGTCTTTCCAGGGACCACCCACCAGATAACTCAGCACCTGCACCGCCACATAGACCAGCATCAGGCTCACCAGAATTTCGTTGGCATGAAAGCGGTCGCGCAGCAGTGCCGTGAGGCTGGCCCACAACATGCCACCCAGCACACCCGCCAGCAAAATGGGCAGCACGATCCAGCGGCTGCTGTCAGCGTTGGCCAGCAGCGCGATGCCGCCGGCAAAGATGGCGCCGATGATGTACTGGCCCTCGGCGCCAATGTTCCACACATTTGATCTGAAACACACGGCCAGACCCAGCGCAATGATCAGCAAAGGCGTTGCCTTGACCATCAGTTCACCGACCGCGTAGGCGTTGTGAATGGGCAGCCAGAAAAACATCTCCAGGCCCTTGAGCGGGTCCTTGCCCAGCGCGGCGAACATCAGCGCGCCGATCAGCACCGTGATCAGCAGCGCCAGCAGTGGCGCGCCATAGGTCCAGACCCTGGAAGGTTCGGCGCGTGCTTCAAGCTTGAGCATGCATCGCTCCCGGCTGGCTGGCCGCAGCATTGGCGACAAACGCTTCGAGCGCGGCCAGATGCTGTTGCACATCAAAGTCCCACAGGCCGCTCATCCATTCGCCTATTTTTTCGACTGTGGCCTCGGCCACCGGCACCGATGGCGACAAGCTGCCCTTGGCAATCACGTGCAGCCGGTCGCTCACCTCGAACAACTCGTCGAGTTCCTCGCTCACCACCAGCACCGCGCAGCCAGCATCGCGTAGCGCCAGAATGGCAGCCCGGATTTGCGCTGACGCCCCCACATCGACACCCCAGGTCGGCTGCGACACGATGAACAGTTTGGGCTGAGCATCGATCTCCCGGCCGACAATGAACTTTTGCAGGTTGCCACCCGACAGCGAGCGTGCCAGCGCGCGCGGGCCACCGGCCTTGACGTTGAAATCACTGATGATTTGCGCAGCATGTTGCTCCAGCGCGCGTACCTTGATCCAGCCGCCGGCAAATTTTGGCAAGGAGATGGCTTCGGTGCGCGTCAACAGCAGGTTGTGCGCCAGGCTCAGGGTAGGCACGGCACCGCGTCCGAGCCGCTCTTCGGGCACAAAGTGCAGGCCCAGCTTGCGGCGCTCACCCGGGTGCAGGGTCGACACATCGGTCTCGCCCATATGAATGCTGCCCTTGGGGGCGCGGCAGTCTTCGCCCGACAAGGCGACCATCAACTCTTTTTGACCATTGCCGGAGACACCGGCAATGCCCACCACTTCACCGGCGCACACCTGCAGGTCAATACCCTCGAGTTCAACGCCAAACTGGTCCTCACGCGACAGGCTGAGTCCTTTCACGTCCAGCACCACGGTACCAGCCTTTTGCGGGCGATGCTGCAGTTGCGGCGGTTCGGCACCGATCATCATGCGTGACAAGGACGCATTGGACTCCTGCGATGGATCGCAGACACCGGTGACCTTGCCGGCGCGCAACACGGTGCAGGCATTACACAGCTCGCGGATTTCATGCAGTTTGTGGCTGATATACAAAATGCTGCAGCCCTCGCTGGCCAGCTTTTTCAGTACCACGAAGAGCTTTTCGACCGCCTGCGGCGTCAGCACCGACGTGGGCTCGTCCAGAATGAGCAACTCCGGGCGCGTCAGCAGGGCACGGATGATTTCAACGCGCTGCATCTCGCCCACGCTCAGGGTGTGCACCGGGCGCGCCGGGTCGATGTCGAGGCCGTACTCGGTGGCCTTGGCCACGATGCTGGCGGTGACCTGATCCAGCGAACTGCGCGCCAGGCCGAGCCAGACGTTTTCGGCCACGGTCAGGGTGTCGAACAAATTGAAATGCTGAAACACCATGCTGATGCCGTTGGCTCGCGCGTCCTTGGGGTTGCGGATCTGCATGAGCTGGCCGTTGATCCTGACCTCACCGGCATCGGGCTTGACCGCGCCGAAGATGATTTTCATCAGGGTCGATTTGCCAGCGCCGTTTTCACCCAGCACCGCATGGGTTTCCCCGGGCATCACCGTCAGGCTCACGTCGCTGTTGGCCACCACGCCTGGGTAGCGCTTGGTGATGCCGGTGAGTTGAAGACGGGGCGTGGTCATGAACAAATGGGTCAGTTGAGTCAGGTGCTGTTTTTACCAGCAAAATGCAATGGAATCTGGATTTCGGTCTTGGCGGGTCGCAATGAAGTCAGAAAAAACTCGCAAGATCAATGCCACATCGCTGCCACGGCATGGTGATCGGGTACGACATTTGCTCTATGCTTATGACCGTGGTGCCACGGATCACCATCCACCCTAGCCTGCGAGTGCCTAAATGAACCCACCCATCCTGCAATTTGTCTGGCGCGGCGAGATCGTCACGATGCACAACATCGCGCCCACCCGCACGCTGCTGCAACTACTGCGCGAAGACCTGGCGCACAGCGCCACCAAGGAAGGCTGCAACGAAGGCGACTGTGGTGCCTGCACCGTGGTGCTGGCGGACTTGCAGGACGATCAGATCAGCTACCGCGCTGTCAACAGTTGCATCAAAATGGCGCACGCCATCAACGGCATGGCACTCTGGACCGCTGCCGAACTGGCCGCCGTGGACGGCACGGCGCACCCGGTGCAGCAGGCACTGCACCAGTGCCACGCCAGCCAATGCGGCTTTTGCACCCCGGGCTTTGCCATGAGCCTGTTTGGCCTGTACCAGAACCGGGTTTTGCAGGACCAACCCGTGAGCCGCACCGAGGCGCAGGAGGCGCTGTCGGGCAACCTGTGCCGCTGCACCGGTTACCGGCCCATTCTCGATGCCGCCGAGCAGATGGGCGCCCTGCCCCGCGTGTACCTGGACGAGACTCGCTTGCGCCGGCAGTTGGCGTCCATCGCGCCAGCGAACCGAAGTTGGGAAGCCGCCTGTTCTTACGACGCGCCAACCCGTCTGGATGCGCTGCTGGCTGCCCGGGCCGCCCGGCCGCAGGCACAACTGGTGGCAGGTTGCACCGATGTGGGTCTGTGGGTCAACAAGCTGCACATGGAGTTTGCGCAGGTGCTCGATCTGACGCGGGTGGCGGAACTCAAGACCATCACGGTGCAAGACGGCCACACCGTTATCGGCACTGCGGTCAGCCTGAACGACGCCTTCGCCGCGCTCGAATTGGATCGGCCGCAACTGCACGCCTTTTTCAGTCGCTTTGCCGGCCTGCCGGTGCGCAACGCCGGCACCCTGGGCGGCAATATTGCCAACGGCTCGCCGATTGGCGACAGCATGCCGCTGCTGATCGCGCTGCGCGCCAGCGTGGTGCTGATGAGTCTGCGCGGCCAGCGTGAGTTGCCGCTGGAGGCCCTCTACACCGGTTACCGCAAAAACGTCATGGCGGCCGACGAGGTGCTGGCCTTTGTTCGCGTGCCGCTGCCACAGACTGATGAATGGCTGGGGGCGTACAAGGTTTCCAAACGCACCGAAGACGACATTTCCGCCGTCTGTCTGGCGATCAAGCTGCAAGTGCATGACGGCCGCGTCACACAGGCTTCGATCGGCGTCGGTGGTGTGGCGGCCACCCCGGTGCGCGCACGGCAAACCGAGGCTGCGCTGACGGGTCAGGCCTGGACACAAGACGTCGTCAATGAGGCAAAAGCTTGTCTGCGCAGCGAGTTTCAGCCGATCTCGGACATGCGCGCCAGCGCCGCCTACCGCACGCAAGTGCTGGGCAACCTGCTGCAGCGTTTCTGGTTGGAGAACCAGGGGGCGGCAGAGGTCAGCCTGGCTGCCCTGACATTGGCAGGGGAAAATGCATGAACACCGCCCTGCCCCAGAACGCAGAATCGCCTATGGCCAGTGGCCAGCCGCATCCGCACGAGAGCGCAGCGGCACAAATTGCCGGTGCCGCGACCTACATCGACGACATCCCGGAACTGCGCGGCACGCTGTACGCCGCACCCGTGCTGTCCAGGGTGGCCCACGGCCACTTGCTCGGTGTGAACACGCAGGCCGCGCTGACCCTGACCGGTGTGCACGCCGTGCTGCTCGCCGCAGATGTGCCGGGCAGCAAGGTGCTGGCCGCCCTTGCCGGCGATGAACCGGTGTTTGCGCAGGACACGGTACAGCACGTCGGCCAGGTGATTGGCCTGGTGGTGGCCGAAAGCGTGATGCTGGCACGCCGTGCGGCGCGTCTGGTGGTGCCGCAGATTGAGCCGCTGCCCGCGATCGTGGACGTGCGCGCAGCGCTCAAGGCGCAAAGTTTTGTGCTGCCACCGGTGACCGTGCGCCGGGGCGATGCGGACAAGGCCCTGGCATGCGCACCACACACCCTGCAGGGCACGCTGGAAGTTGGCGGCCAGGAGCACTTTTACCTGGAAGGCCAGGTGGCTTATGCGTTGCCGCAGGAACAAAACCAGTGGCTGATTCACAGCAGCACCCAACACCCCGGCGAGGTGCAGCACTGGGTGGCCCATGCCCTTGGCATCGACAACCACGCGGTCACGGTGCAGTGCCGGCGCATGGGCGGCGGCTTTGGCGGCAAGGAAACACAGGCGGGGCATCTGGCCGTGTGGGCGGCGCTGGCAGCGCACAAGTTGCAGCGCCCCGTGAAGCTGCGGCTCGACCGCGATGATGACTTTCTCATCACCGGCAAGCGCCATCCGTTCAGCTACGACTACCGCGTGGGGTTTGACGACAGTGGCAGGCTGTGCGGCTTGCAACTGAAGATGCTGGCGCACTGCGGCTTCAGCGCCGATTTGTCGGGGCCGGTGGCGGACCGCGCCATTTTTCATGCCGACAACGCCTACTTTTTGCAGGACGTCGAGATCACTTCGTACCGCTGCAAGCTCAACACCCAGAGCCACACAGCCTTCCGCGGCTTTGGCGGACCGCAGGGCATGATCGTGACCGAGGCTATTTTGGGCGACATCGCGCGCCATCTGGGGTTGGATCCGCTCGCCGTGCGGCAACGCAACTTGTACAGCGATGAGGCAAAACGCAACACCACCCACTACGGCATGACGGTCGAAGGCAACATCCTGCAACCCCTGATCTCACAACTCGCGCTGACCGCTAACTACAAGCAGCGCCGCGAAGCCATTGCCAGCTGGAACCAGAACAGCGCGGTGATCAAGCGCGGCATCGCCCTGACACCGGTCAAATTTGGCATCAGCTTCACCGCCACGTTGTTCAACCAGGCCGGGGCTTTGGTGCATGTCTATCTGGACGGCAGCGTCTTGGTCAACCATGGCGGCACCGAAATGGGGCAAGGTCTGCACACCAAAGTGGCCCAACTCGTGGCCGACGAGTTGGGCGTATTGCTCTCAAGCGTGCGGGGCAGCGCCAGCGACACCAGCAAGGTCCCCAACGCGTCGGCCACCGCCGCCTCGGCCGGCACCGACCTCAACGGCCGCGCGGCCCAGTTTGCCGCGCGCCATGTGCGCGACAACCTGGCGGCGTTTGTGAGCGGCCTCGACGGCGTGGGCGCCGGCGCGGTGCAATTTGCCGCAAGCCAGGTCATTACGCCCAAAACCACGCGCAGTTTCAAGGACGTGGTGGCATTGGCTTACGCCAACCGCATCCAGCTATGGAGTGACGGTTTTTACCGCACGCCCAAAATCCATTACGACAAAACCACCCTGAGCGGGAGGCCGTTTTATTACTTTGCCTATGGCGCGGCGTGTTCAGAGGTGGCCATCGACACCTTGACCGGCGAGAGCCGTGTGTTGAAAGTGGACATCCTGCACGATGTCGGCCGCTCCATCAATCCGGCTATCGACATTGGTCAGATCGAAGGCGGTTTTGTGCAGGGCATGGGCTGGCTCACGTCGGAAGAACTGGTGTGGAACGACCAGGGTTTGCTCACCACACATGCGCCCAGCACCTACAAGATACCCACGGCCGGCGATGTGCCAGCGCATTTCAAGGTCGATTTATGGCCCGAGCCCAACCCCGAGGACAACGTGTTCGGCTCCAAGGCGGTGGGCGAACCGCCTTTCATGCTCGCCATCAGCGTGTTCGAGGCGCTGCGAGAGGCTGTTGCTCAGGGGTGTGGTGACGGGAAAACGGTTCGACTGCATGCACCCGCCACGGCCGAGCGGGTGTTGTGGGCGCTGCAAGCTTAATCAGTTGGGGTCAGAGCACGTCGCGGCGCGAGTGGTCTGACCCGCAAGGTCTCAAACTTGAACGCCAGCGAGTGAGCGCAGTGCGTTGGGGTTCACCAGGTTGAGCACCCGACCCGAGCCGCTGATCAGGCTTTGCTCGCGCAAATGGCGCAGCACGCGCGAGAAAGTCTCGGGGGCGATGCCCAGTTGCACCGCAATGCTGCGCTTGCGCTGGTGCAATTCAACCGCCATCTGGCCTTGGGCGCCGGACTGGGCGTGGCTCAGCAGCCATTCGGCGCAACGCGCCTCGGCATCCTTGGCCAGTCGGCTCACGGCAAATTCGGTTTGGCGGCGGTGCGCCATGGCCACATCGGTCAACACCGCTTGAGCCGATTCAGACAAATGGGCAATGGCTTTACGAAAAGCCGCCATGTTGACCTGGCGCATGTCAACCGGGGTATCAGCCACAGCATCCACCAAATGGGGCAAGTTAAGCACAGCTGAACTGGTATCGAGCCAGCAGGGACCTTCAAGCACGCCTATCTGATGTTCCATCACGCCATTTTCCAGGACGCCCAGCGCAACACGCCCGTTTTCAATGTAACTGACCTGGACGGGTTCGACACCACGCTGCAGCAGGCGCTGCCCGCGCGCAATATTGAGAGGCTGAGCGCTGGGATCAATGGTGTTGACGGTAAACATGACCGCTACTTTGCAGCGACTGACCCCTCCAAAGCTTGAGCAATATCAACTAATATGAAAAAACCTGCCGACAGCCGGTTTCGTGATCCTGACATGACACAACAAAACCTCAATGACTCATCGTCAGACTCACTCACCCAGGTAAGCCGCCCGAACCTTGGGGTCATGAAGCATGGTTTTGGCGTCACCGGTCATGGTGATCAGGCCCGAGTCCATGACGTAACCGCGGTCGGCAATGGCCAGCGCGCGGCTGGCGTTTTGCTCCACCAGCAAAATGGTGACCCCTTGGGCATAGACGTCGCGCACCACTTCAAAAATCTTGTCCACCATGATGGGTGCCAGACCCATGGAAGGCTCATCAAGCAGCAGCACCTTGGGGCGACTCATCAGGGCGCGGCCCATGGCCAGCATTTGCTGCTCGCCACCGCTCATGGTGCCGGCCAACTGGTCCTTGCGCTCCTTGAGGCGCGGGAAGATGGTGAACACCTTGTCAACGTCCTGCAAAATCTCGGCTTTGTCATTACGAATGTAAGCGCCCATCTGCAGGTTTTCGATGATCGTCATGCGGGTGAAGACGCCCCGGCCTTCGGGCACCATGGCCAGGCCCTGCTTGACCAGATCCCAGGGACCCTGGCCACGGATGCTCTTGCCCAGGTACTCGATGTCGCCATCGTTAATGGGCAGCGATCCGGTAATGGCTTTCATGGTGGTGGTTTTGCCAGCGCCATTGGAGCCGATCAAGGACACGAGTTCCCCCGAGCGCACCTCAAAATCGACCCCTTTGACGGCCTGGATGCCGCCATAGGCCACTTTGAGGCCTTTGACTTTCAATAAAACTTCGGCCATGTCAGTGTCCTCCGGTGCCAAGGTAGGCTTCAATCACTTTGTCGTTGCGCTGCACATCGGCCGGCGTACCCTCGGCAATTTGCTTGCCGTAGTCGAGCACGGTGACACGGTCGCACAGGCCCATCACCAGTTTCACGTCGTGCTCGATCAGCAGGATGGTGCGGTTGTCGTTGCGAATTTTGTCGATCAACTCGCGCAGCATCACCTTCTCGGTGCTGTTCATTCCGGCGGCGGGCTCATCGAGTGCGATCAATTGCGGGTCGGTCGCCAGGGCGCGCGCGATCTCCAGGCGGCGCTGGTCGCCATAGCTCAGGGTGCGGGCTTTGAAGTCGGCCAGTTTGCCAATGCCGACGTAGTCCAGCAGCTCTTGCGCGCGCTCGGTAATGGCGGCTTCTTCTACCTTGAAACCGGGGGTGCGAAACACCGCGCCCAGCAAGCCGGAGTGAGTGCGCACATGGCGGCCCACCATGACGTTCTCAAGGGCCGTCATTTCGGCAAACAGGCGGATGTTCTGAAAGGTGCGGGCAATGCCGGCCTTGGCCACTTCATGCACGGCGGTGGGCCGATAGGGCTTGCCGGCCAGCTCGAAGGTTCCGGTATCGGGCGTGTACAAGCCGGTGAGCACGTTGAAAAAAGTGGTTTTTCCGGCGCCGTTGGGACCGATCAGGCCATAGACCTGGCCGCGCTTGATCAAAATACCCACATCGCTCAAGGCCTGCAGGCCGCCAAAGCGCTTGGAAACGCCGGCCACATTGAGTACGGTGTCTGTCATGTGAATCCTTCTTCAGTAGTGCCCCGCCCGGGCGTGCCCTTGGCGTGCGTTGTTCGGTAATAGCAGCACGTCAGGGCTTGGTCGTTTGCAGGGATTTGCCGTGTTCAGGCGACGGCCACAAGCCACGCGGACGCAGCAACATCACGATGATCATGGCCAGCGCAATCAACAACTGACGCAGGATGGAGGCATCGAGCCGCCCATCGGTCAGGTTCTGCAATGGGCCCGCCACATAGCGCAGCACTTCTGGCAAGGCCGACAGCGCCACCGCACCCAGCACCACCCCCGGCAGATGGCCAATACCGCCCAGCACCACCATCGCCACAATCATGATGGACTCCATCAAACTGAAGGACTCGGGCGAGATGAAGCCCTGGAACGACGCGAACATGGCGCCCGAAACACCACCAAAAGTGGCGCCCATGCCAAACGCCAACAACTTCATGTTGCGGGTATTGATGCCCATCGCCTTGGCGGCAATTTCGTCTTCGCGAATGGCCATCCAGGCGCGGCCTACCCGTGACAACTGCAAGCGGTGCGAAATGATCACACTGAACACCACCAGCGCCAGAAACAGGTAGTAGTAAAGCGAGACCGAGGCCACCTCAAAACCTGCCACTACCACTTTCTTGCCCATGCTCAGACCGAAGAAACTCAAGGAGTCAATTTGGCCCAAGCCCTTGGGGCCGTTGGTGATGTTGACGGGCTGGTCCAGGTTATTCATGAAAACGCGAATGATTTCACCAAAACCCAGCGTCACGATGGCCAGATAGTCACCCCGCAAGCGCAAGGTGGGCGCCCCCAGCAACACCCCGAACAGGCCTGCCAGGCCAGCCGCCACCGGGATCACCAGCCAGATCGGCAAATGCAGGCCATCGGGGAACATGGCAGCAATGGCCGGAAAGGTCTCGATCAGGTGGGGCGAGGCCAGCAGCGCGTACATGTAGGCACCAATGGCAAAAAATGCCACGTAGCCGAGGTCGAGCAAACCCGCGTAGCCCACCACGATGTTCAGCCCGAGCGCCAACAACACGTACAGCAGCGCCATGTCGGCAATGCGCACCCAGGCGTTGCCAAAACCCTGCAACACCAGCGGCAGCACCAGCAAGCCCACGGCTGCCAGCAGAAAAACGATGATCTTTTTTTGTTGTGTCATGAATACATCCTAATCAGTTGGGGACAGATCTGGCTCGGCTATCGCGTCGCTGCGGTCTTTCCCACAAGGCTTCAAGCACGATCCGCCACCCGCTCACCCAGCAGGCCCGAGGGCCGCAGCGTGAGCACGATGATCAGCACCACAAATGCAAAAATGTCCGAGTAGTGGCTACCCAGCACACCGCCCGTGAGCTTGCCTATATAGCCGGCCCCGAGCGACTCGATCAGGCCCAGCAAAATGCCGCCCACCACGGCGCCAGCCAGATTGCCGATGCCGCCGAAAACGGCTGCGGTAAAGGCTTTCAGGCCTGGCAAAAAGCCCATGGTGTGCTGCACCGTGCCGTAATTGGCGGCCCACATGATGCCGGCAATGGCCGCCAGCACGGCACCAATGACAAAGGTGGCCGAAATCACCAGGTCGGGCTTGACCCCCATGAGTGCAGCCACGCGCGGATTTTCTGCGGTGGCGCGCATCGCACGCCCCAGTTTGGTGTAGTTGACCAGGTACATCAGCGTGGCCAGCGACAGCGCCGTGACGCCCAGAATCAGCACCTGCGTGACCGAAATGACCGCACCGCCGATCTCGTACGGGGTGCCGCCAATCAGGTTCGGATACGGTTTGTAATTGGGCTTCCAGATGATCATGGCCAGCGTTTGCAGGAAAATCGACATGCCGATGGCGGTGATCAAGGGCGCCAGCCGCGGGCTGTTGCGCAACGGCCGGTAGGCCACTTTTTCAATCGTGAAATTGAGCGTGGCCGCCACGATGCAGGCAATCACCAGAGCGATCAGCAGAATGATCCAGCCTGGAGCGCCCGGCATGGCCTCCTGCATCCAGCCAATGATGGTCCAGCTGGTCAGGGCCCCCACCATCAGTACCTCACCGTGGGCGAAGTTGATGAGGCCGATGATGCCGTACACCATGGTGTAGCCCAACGCGACCAAGGCATACATGCTGCCCAACACCAGACCATTGATGATCTGCTGGATCAAGGTTTCCATATTTTTCTCCGATTTTTGGCCGGTTGATGTGTCAACACTTATGCTGACCCGTTGTGCAGCCTTATGAGCCTTGCCGGTGTGTCGGCAGCCAGCCTGCCAACGACGTGTTTGAGTGGCAGGATTGTAGCCATGCGTATTCACCACCATAGTGCATCATTGGCCCGGGTTTACCCTTGCAAGAGAGCTTGCATGCAAGACCGATGCCACTTCAGCGCGCTTGCGCATTGCGCTCTTGCAGGGCACGCAGTTTGTCGGCGATCTTGATCTCCAGCCCGCGCGGCACCGGCTGGTAAAAACCCGGCGCAGCCATGCCTTCAGGCAAATAGCGCTCGCCAGCGGCAAAGGCGTCGGCTTCGTCATGCGCGTAGCGGTAGTCCTTGCCGTAATCCAGCTCTTTCATCAGTTTGGTGGGCGCATTGCGCAGGTGCATGGGCACCGGGCGCGTGCCATCCTGCTTGACAAACGCCTTGGCTGCATTGAACGCTTTGTACACCGCGTTGGACTTGGGCGCCACCGCCAGATAGACCACGCACTCGGCCAGCGCGAGCTCGCCCTCCGGTGTTCCCAGGCGCTCATAAACCTCCGCTGCATCGAGCGCCAGACGCAATGCACGCGGGTCGGCCAGTCCGATGTCTTCACTGGCCATGCGGATCATGCGGCGCGCCAGGTAGCGCGGGTCGGCACCGCCGTCGAGCATGCGCACCAGCCAATACAGGGCGGCGTCGGGATCGGAGCCGCGCACGCTTTTGTGCAGCGCCGAAATGGTGTCGTAAAACTGTTCGCCGCCCTTGTCATAACGGCGCATGCGTTCGCCCAGTACCTTGAGCAGCCAGACGTCAGTGATCTCTGCGCGCTTTTCCTGCTGTGCCGATACCGCCAGCGTTTCCAGCGTGTTGAGCAGGCGGCGCGCATCGCCATCGGCATAGGCCACCAAGCGTTCGATTGCCTTGGGTTCGATCGCGGGCAATGCTTGCAGGGACTGGGCCGAAGCCACGATCTGCCTTAAATCTTCGGGCGTCAAGGGCTGCAGCACATAGACAGTGGCACGCGACAGCAGGGCCGAATTCACCTCGAACGAAGGGTTTTCGGTGGTGGCCCCGATAAAGGTGAACAGACCACTTTCCACATGCGGCAAAAACGCGTCCTGCTGGCTTTTGTTGAAACGGTGCACCTCATCGACAAACACCAGCGTGCGTCGCCCCTGCTGCTGCGCGAGTTGTGCTTTTTCCACCGCTTCGCGGATGTCCTTGACGCCGCCCAGCACCGCGCTGATGGTGATGAACTGGGCGTCGAAGGCATTGGCCATGAGCCGCGCAATGGTGGTCTTGCCGGTGCCCGGCGGACCCCAAAAAATACAACTGTGCGGCTGACCCGATTCAAACGCCAGTCGCAACGCCATGCCCTCGCCCAACAAATGCTGCTGCCCCACCACCTCGTCGAGGGTTTTGGGGCGCAGGCGCTCAGCCAGCGGCGGGTGGCCGGACGGCACGGGGTTCAAGCGATCCCCTGTACCTGCGCCAACCCAAACCTGGGCAGGTCAGCAGACAAGGCGATGCCACTCAGGCTTGTTTGCGGGAAGTTTGGTAATGCTGCGGCCATGTCGCATTCTATAAACGCAGGCAGTCATTCCCACACAAACTGTAGGGAACACGACTTGTTCCCGGCATGACGAAGCCAACATAATCGCTCAAAACCACCCATGAAACGCCCAACATGAAAACCATACTCATCCCCGTTGACGGCTCGGAATGCTCGCTGCGGAGCGTCAATTGGGTGATCGCCAAGCGCGCCCGCTATGCGAATCCGGACAATTTGATCATTCATCTGGTCAATGTCCAGGCGCCTTTCACCCACGACATCAGCCACTTTGTCAGCCAGGACCAAATCGCCCGCTTTCATCGTGAGGAAAGCGAAAAGCAGTTACAGGAGGCGCGCAGACTGCTTGATGCAGCCGGCGCCGGGTACACCTGCCATCTTGAGGTTGGCAAAGTCGCGGAAACCATCACCGACCTGGCCGACGCGTTGCGCTGCGACGAGATCGTCATGGGGACGCATGGGCGCGGCGCCCTCAAGGAATTCCTGGTCGGATCGATCGCCATGAAAATCGTCCATCTGTCAAAACTTCCGGTCGTGCTGGTCAAGTAAAGACGGCGCCGAAAGCCAAACCGGATGGACGCACTCAGCTGGATGGCGGCCGCTGTCTTTGCGGTCACCATTTTCCTGATCATCATCAATGTGATCGACAGCACGGTGGCCGCCCTGCTGGGTGTTGTCACCATGGTCTGGATGGGCGTCATGACAGAGACCGAAGCGTTCGGATTGGTCGACTGGAACGTGATGGCGATCCTGATCAGCATCTGGATCATTGCCACTTACTTCGGCAAAACCGGCATCCCCAGCTGGCTGGCCGTTCAGGCACTGCGTCTTTCGGGCGGACGCGCCGGCTTGCTGGTCATGATTCTCTCCACACTGGCAGGCGCCATTTCCCTGTTTGTTGACAACGTGGTCGTGATCCTGATGCTGGCACCGGTGGCGCTGCCGTTGGCCAGGGCGCTCAAGATGCCGGCCACCCCCTTGATCCTGATGATCGGTTTTTCTGCCAATTTCATGGGCTCTGCCATGCTGCTAGGCGACTTGCCGCCGCAGATGCTGCACAGCGTGGCCGGTGCCGAGTTCATGGACTTTTTCTACCATTCCGGCCGGCCGTCCTCTTTTCCCATCCTGACCATCACCTTTGCAATCACCCTGGCGGCCATGTATGCCTACGGCTTCCGGTCGCGTGGGCGCCAGCAACTCGACATCGACCAGCTCGGCATCGAGGCCCGAATTCCCAGTCCGCTGTTTGCCACCGTGGTCATCGTCTGGTTTCTGCTCACGGTAGTGGGCATGGCCATGCGGCAAATGCTGGGCGTCCAGCTTGGCTTCATTGCCATGACCGGCGCCATCTCGCTGGTGCTGCTGCTCGAACTGCTCGGCAAGCGCGCCCAGGCGCCAGCTTTTGAAGAGGTTCTGGCCGAACTCGACTGGCGTGCTGTTTTCTTCTACATCGCCCTGTTTGCCCTGGTCGGCAGTCTGGAAAAAGCCCATCTGCTGGAGTCCCTGGCAAACTTGATCCGGCCGATCTTCGTCGAAAACTATGCGCTGGGTGCCACCCTGCTGTACTGGGTCACGGTGCCGATCGTCGGCATCGTCGAACACGACGCCTACATCCTGACCTTCCTGCACACGATCAAGGATCTGGATGGAAACCTGGTTCCGCACTGGCCGCTGTGGTGGATGCTGCTGTGGTCGGGCACGCTCGGCAGCAACCTGACCGTTGCGGGCGCACCAGCGCTCTATGTTGCCCTGAACATCTGCCAGGGCGAAGAACAGCGCAAAATCTCCCTGCGCGAATTTCTTTCCTGGAGCATTCCATTTGTCCTGATCTCCACCCTGGTCTGCTACGTGATCGGCATGCTGATCTGGGTACTTCCTTTTGCCAAGTGACGCATTGATTGATCGGATTTGCCATGTACAAAAATATCCTGATCCCGACGGACGGCTCGAAACTGTCGTCCCGCGCCATCAAGGCCGGCATTGACCTGGCCAAATCTGTCGGCGCCAAAGTAACCGGCCTGTTTGTGGCGCCGTCGCCCACGCCTCTCATTTACAAGGGCATCATTCCGGTCGGTTACATGCCACCCGAAGAGCACGCCGCCATGATCGAACGCGCGGCGGCACGTCATCTCGGGTTGATCGAGAAAGTCGCCAAAGCGCAGGGCGTACCTTGCCAGTGCATCACACTGACGGGCGATTTCCCTGCCGAAAGCATCCTCCAGGTGGCCACCAGGCAAAAATGTGACCTGATCTTCATGTCCTCACATGGCTTGAAGGGGGTGACCGCATTCATTCTTGGCAGCGAAACCCAAAAGGTGCTCACCCAGGCAAAAATTCCCGTGCTGGTGCACCGCTAACGCGGCTCACTGCCGGATCAAGTCTGCGCCCTTTGGGGTACTGAACTGGAAACTGCTCGCCGGCAATGACGGGTTGACCTTGAAGCCTTTGAAGGTCAGCACCGAACGCTGGCCAAAATTGTCCAGAATTTCCAGCACCTCCAACATGACCGTCTGCCTGGCAACTTCACCAGCCGCCCTGAAACCGACCCGCACCGACTGCAGTTGCCCGTCCTTGGATTTGGGCGTGGCCAGCACCCATTGCAAACCGTCCTTGTCGGGCGCATCCGCCAGCACAAAATCAGCCTGCAAGGCCTGCACGTCCGCCGCCGAGGCGATCAGGGCGGCCGGCGTGGAGTCCAACACGGCAGCCTGCTTGCGCGCCGTGACCTGGTTCAGGTCCACGTCATGCAACCACAGCGTGTGGCCGTCGGCGACGATGGTTTGCACGAAGGGTTTGGCATAGTCGAAGCGGAACCGGTTGGGCCGGGCAAATTCAAACTGACCGCTGGAGGTTTTCACCCGTGGCGCCTGCCCTTCTCGGGCGGGTGAAGTCACGACCTGGGTAAAAGTTGCCTGGCCGGTTTTGACTGTCCTGACAAAAGTCTCCAGGCTGCTCAAGCCGCCGGCGCCGGCAGCGCACGTCATCATTAAAAATGCTGTCAATAAAAATCGTTTCAATGCTGACCTTTTGCTGGTTGATTAGGTAAACGCAAATGCACTGATTGCGGGTCTGGCCCGCAATGACAATACATCCAACGGTCAATCGTTACGGGCCGGCACCAGAATTTCACGCTGGCCGCTGTTGCTCATGGAACTGACCAGTCCGGCGTTTTCCATGTCTTCCACCAGTCGCGCGGCGCGGTTGTAGCCGATTTTCAGGTGGCGCTGCACCAGCGATATGCTGGCCTTGCGGTTTTTCAGTACCACTTCGACAGCTTGGTCATACAGCGGGTCTTTCTCACCGCCGCCGCTGCCGCCCTCACCCATGGAGTCGTCGTCGCCGTCGACAGTACCACCTTCCAGAATACCCTCAATGTAATTGGGCTCACCCTGACTCTTCAGATAGGTCACCACCCGGTGAACTTCTTCGTCGCTGACAAAGGCGCCGTGCACGCGAATCGGCAGCCCGGTACCGCTGGGCATGTAAAGCATGTCGCCCATGCCCAGCAGCGCCTCGGCACCCATCTGGTCCAGAATGGTGCGGCTGTCGATCTTGCTGCTGACCTGAAACGCGATGCGGGTGGGAATATTGGCCTTGATCAGTCCGGTGATCACGTCGACGCTGGGGCGCTGGGTGGCCAGAATCAGGTGAATGCCGGCAGCGCGGGCTTTTTGGGCCAGCCGGGCAATGAGTTCTTCGATTTTCTTGCCCACCACCATCAACAGGTCGGCCAGCTCGTCGATCACCACCACGATGTGCGGCAGGCGGTCCAGTGGCTCGGGTTCTTCCGGTGTCAGGCTGAACGGGTTGCCAATGAACTCGCCACGCGCCTTGGCCTCGTCCATTTTGGCATTGAAGCCCGCCAGGTTGCGTACCCCCATTTTGCTCATCAGTTTGTAGCGACGCTCCATCTCGGCGACGCACCAGGTCAGCCCATTGGCGGCCTGGCGCATGTCGGTGACCACCGGGCACAGCAGATGCGGAATGCCTTCATAGACCGACATTTCCAGCATCTTGGGGTCAATCATCAACAGGCGCACGTCATGCGCCTCGGCCTTGTAGAGCAGGCTCAAAATCATGGCGTTGATGCCCACCGATTTGCCAGAACCCGTGGTGCCGGCCACCAGCACGTGGGGCATTTTGGCCAAGTCGGCCACCACCGGGTTACCCACGATGTCCTTGCCCAGACCCATGGTCAGCAGCGACTTGGCCTCGTGGTAGACGTTGGAGCCCAGAATTTCTGACAACTTGATCGTTTGCCGCTTGGCATTGGGCAATTCCAAAGCCATGTAGTTCTTGCCAGGAATGGTTTCCACTACCCGGATCGACACCAGGCTCAAACTGCGCGCCAAATCCTTGGCCAGACCGACAATCTGAGAACCCTTGATTCCAGTGGCGGGCTCGATTTCATAGCGTGTGATGACCGGGCCGGGCTGTGCCAGCACCACGGTGACCGTGACGCCAAAGTCCTTGAGCTTTTTCTCGATCAGGCGGCTGGTCATCTCCAGGGTCTCGGGGGCCACGGTTTCCTGACGCAACAGGGCACCATCGAGCAGTTCCACCTGGGGCAATTTGGTATCTGGCATTTCGTGGAACAAAGGTTTTTGGCGCTCCTTGGCCACGCGTACGCTTTTTGGCGCATCCGCCATCACCGGCTCAATCAGCACCGTTTTGACAGGGTGCTCCTGGCGCTCCTGGCGTTCCTCCACCAGCACTTCTTCGCGTGCCCGCGCGGCTTCCTGACCCAGTGAGAAGTCCTGCTCCAGCTCACGCTGTTCACGCCGGTTTTCAATTTTTGAATAGAGCCAGGCACCCAGCCGCTCCGCCAATTGGCCCCAGGAAAACCTGAACACCAGCGCCGAACCCAGCACACCGGCCACAATGGCCACCAGCGCCGAGCCCACGAAACCGAGCCAATGCACGCCCAAAGGTCCCAGCCAGAATCCCAGCATGCCGCCGACATGACCGGGCAACTGCGCCTCCAGGCTGTAAAAACGCGCCCATTCCAGCATCACGCTGCCGCCCAGCAGCAAAGCCAAACCACTCCAGAAGGCGACATGCCAGCGCAAGCGTGCCTCGTTCGCAGCAGCATTCGCTGACGCATCAATGGTCCACTGCCCATGACCACGCAGCCAGCGCGCCAAGGCACTCAGCCAGACCCGCACACCGGCCGCCACGCACCACCAAACCGAGAAACCAAAAAGGTAATAGCTGGCATCGGCGATCCAGGCGCCCAGTTGCCCGGCCAGATTGAGCGGTGCCGCCACCGTGCCCGAGGTGGACCAGGCAGGATCCTGCGGGGAGTAGGTGAGTAGCGCCATGATCCACAGCGCCAATGCCACAAAACCCAGGATCAAGGCGATTTCATTGGCAAAACGGACCAGGCCGGTGCGCGCCAGACCCTCCTCTGACGAGGAAGGATTAAAAGTATTGAGTGAATAAGTCATTTCTGTTTTCTTTAAACTCGGGCCTAATATACACGGCGCAAGCCCCACAACTCAAGGTTTTAACATGACAGATACCCGACACGCCCAGGTTTTGATTCTGGGCTCCGGCCCGGCCGGCTACACTGCCGCCATTTACGCCGCGCGCGCCAACCTCAAGCCGCTGCTGATCACCGGCATCGCCCAGGGCGGTCAGCTCATGACCACCACCGAGGTGGACAACTGGCCCGCCGATGTCGATGGCGTGCAAGGCCCCGACCTGATGCAGCGCTTTTTGGCGCACGCCGAGCGCTTCAAGACCGAGATCGTGTTCGACCACATCAGCAAGGTCGATTTTTCCAAACGGCCGTTTACCCTGACCGGCGACAGCGGCAGCTATACCTGCGACGCGCTCATCCTGGCCACCGGCGCCTCGGCCAAATACTTGGGCCTGCCCTCCGAAGAAGCCTTCATGGGCCGGGGCGTCTCGGGCTGCGCCACCTGCGACGGTTTTTTCTACCGGGACGAAGACGTCTGCGTGGTCGGTGGCGGCAACACGGCCGTGGAAGAAGCGCTGTATTTGTCCAACATTGCCGCCAAGGTTTATCTGGTTCACCGCCGCGACAAGTTCCGAGCCGAGCCCATCATGATCGACAAACTGATGGAGAAGGTCGCCGCCGGCAAGATTGAACTCAAGACCTTCAGCACCCTGGACGAGGTGCTGGGCGACGCCAGCGGCGTGACCGGCGTGCGCCTCAAGAATGTCAACACTGGCGCCACCGAAAACCTCACGCTCAAGGGCTGCTTTATCGCCATCGGCCATGCGCCCAACACCGAGATTTTCCAGGGCCAGTTGGAGATGACCGGCGGCTACCTCATCACCAAGGGCGGCAGCCTGGGCTTTGCCACCCAGACCAGCGTGCCCGGCATTTTTGCCGCCGGCGACGTGCAGGATCACGTCTATCGCCAGGCTATCACCAGCGCGGGCACGGGTTGCATGGCGGCGCTGGACGCACAGCGCTTTCTGGAACAAGCATAAACACGGCCAGCGCCACGCCGAAAGGCCGGGCTATAATGCCGGGCTTTGCTGCTTATCCCGTGAGGGATTCTGGCGGCAATCGGGTTACCGCCACCCTATTCTTGGCGAGGTGAGGCCCCTGGCGTCAGTCGGGGCCGTTTAAAAGTATCGGAGTGTCCACATGGCACGCGTATGTGAAGTCACGGGCAAAGGCCCCATGGTCGGGAACAAGGTTTCCCACGCCAACAACAGAACCAAGCGCCGGTTCCTGCCGAATCTGCAATACCGCCGTTTTTGGGTCGAGTCAGAAAACCGCTGGGTGCGCCTGCGCATCTCCAACGCCGGTCTGCGTTTGATCGACAAAAATGGCATCGACGCCGTGCTCGCAGATTTGCGCGCCCGTGGTCAAGCCTGAAACCTTGCGGGACAGATCTTTAGCTCTGTCCTCAACTAATTAAGCACAAAGGAACCATCATGGCAAGCAAAGGCGGACGCGAAAAAATCAAGCTGGAATCGACAGCCGGCACCGGTCACTTCTACACGACTGACAAAAACAAGAAGACCACTCCCGAGAAGTTGCTGATCAAGAAATTTGATCCCAAAGCTCGCAAGCACGTGGATTACAAGGAAATGAAACTGAAGTAATTCAGTTTTGAGTTCAAAAAATGCCCGCTCAACGCGGGCTTTTTTACGCCGTTGAAAGTCGCACTTACGTTTTAGAAGTCCGCCGTGACGCTGGCCCGCAGTGTGCGCGGCGCTGCGGCAAACAGGTACACACCGCCCCAATAGGTGGTGGGCGCTTCGCGCCAATAGGTACGGTTGGTCAGGTTCTCGACGTTGAAGCGCCACAGCGTTTCCTTGCCCGCAATGCGCTGCAGGTAGCTTAACCCGGCATCAAGTTGCCAAGCAGTGGGTAACTCCACACTGCCATCCGCCATCACCGTCTTGCCGTTCTCAAAGGTAGCCAGTCCATTGAGCGACAAACCAGGCAGAGCCGCGAGTTTGTAATCGGCAAACAGGGACGCCTTCAGGCGCGGCAGGTTGGTCACGCGCTGCCCCACCAGCGTTGAATCAACCGCCTGGGTGTACTTGGCATTGAGCGCCATCAGGCTCGCTTGCAAGGACAGCGCCGCATCCACGCGCCCGCTGGCGGCCAGTTCCAAGCCACGGTGGCGCGCAGTCTTGGCGCCGGCCACCTGGGTCGGCAAGTTGGCCGGATCTGCTGCGGGCACATCGTCGGCATAGGGCTTGTCAACACTGAAGGCCGCGGCCGTCAGCAGCAGGCGCGGATTGGCCTGCCACTTGAGGCCAATCTCTGTTTGCTCGCTTTTGAGCGCCGGCAGCACCTGCCCCGAGTTGACAAATCTATCCGGCCGATTGGGCACCACTTCAAGCTCAACACCCTGACCCCAAGATGCGTACAGCATCGTGGCTGCGCTGGGCGACCAGGCGAGCCCCGCCCACGGCGTATTCACCGTCTGCTCGAACGACTCGGCGCGCGAGCCATCACTGCGCTCGCTGCTGCGCTTCACGCGGGTGATGCGCAGGCCCACGAACGACTGCACGTTCTGGCGCCAATCCGACGTCAGTGTGGCATAGCCCGCCAGCGCACGTTCACGGCTGTTGGTGTTGAGGCTCGTCAGCGTGGCATCGGCGGGCAGCGCAACCGGCGTGTAAATATTGGTAATGCCGACCCAGTTGTAGGCCTGCATCGGCGCCAGGTCGGCGCTGGCGCTGCGCCCGTTCAAACCAAGCCGGGTTGCGTGCTGCAGGCCGAGCGCCTTGAACTTGCCGTCCAGGCGGGCGTCCCAACTCCACAGCTTGCGCCGCTCGCCTTCGCTGCGGTAGTCATAGATATCGACATCGCCATTGGCGCACAAGCCGGGATAAACATAGTTCGCAGCGCTGCTACAGCCGTCCGGGAATGCGAGCCGGTCATCGATGTCCAGGCGCTGCGTGTTAAACGCAACGCGGGTGCGCCAGCTAGCATCTATCGAATGGTTGAGCGCCACTTCAGCCGTGGTGCTGCTGGCCTCGAACGGCTGCGACCAGGTCTGGTTGTTCAGGTTCAGGCGTGGATTGATGCTGCGTGGCAGCGTGTCACCGACACCGTCAACGTTGCTGTCGAGCAAGCCCAGACCGGGCACCGAGGGTTGGCGCTTGCGGTGGTATTCCAGATTGGCCGACACCGAAGTGGCCGGACTCAATTCGGTGGCCAGCGCCAGGCTGAGCAACTGGCGCGAGCCGTCGGCCTGGTCATACTGCGTGCGCAGGGCTTCATCGACCAGGTTAAGGCGCACGCCGACCGCACCCAGTTTCTGGTTGACATCGAGCTGCAGTTTGGCGCCGCCGCTGTCATTGGCGGAAAGCTCCGCCGTGACGAAGTTGTCCTTCATGGGCGCCTTGGTGACATAGTTCACCAGACCGCCCGGCGCCGACACGCCCGACTGCAGGCCGGCCACGCCCTTGAGCACTTCGATCCGCTCCTTGTTTTCCAGCGCGATCGGTGCGTCGTTCGAGGTGATCAGGCCATTGCGACTGAAATTGCCGCCCTGATCAAGCAAAAACCCGCGAATCGACACGCTCTCGATGTAGCCGGTGGTGTTGTAGCTGTCAGCCAGTGAGGCGTCGAGCTTGATCACCTGTGACAACGTTTGCGCGGCGCTGGCGGTGAGCAAGTCTGCACTCAGCACCGTCACGCTTTGGGGCGATTTGGCCAGCGGCACGCCAAAGCCGGAGACATCCGCGAGCTCGATATCGAGCATCGGCGCGGTTTTGCCGGTCACGGTGACAGGCTGCAGGTTCTGCGGCACGGTCTGGGCAAAGGCAGGGAGGGAAGCGCTTGCGGCAAGCGCCAGCGCGAGGGGGGAGAGTTTCAAACAGAATGCCATCGAATTTCCTTTATCGACGGCAGGGTAGTGCACGTTCGGCCCGAACAGAATGTCAGGCTGAGTTCAGCGACGCTTCCCTGCGCAAGTATTACCTTGATCAAGTTCCAGGGTGTTATCTCAGCCGATCCTCTTGCGAAAACCAGCACCCCTAGCGTGTACAGGACTGGTTTGCACCGGCCTGATGAACAAATTGTAAACGACCGCCATGGCTTGGGACATACTCTGACTTTTCACCCCTCAGAAAGCAACTCCGATGGCAGGCCCGACCAACGATTTTTGGCAGCAGCGTTTTGACAACAATGAAACCGGCTGGGACCGGGGCAGCCCCAGCCCGCAGTTGCTGGCCTGGCTCGACAGCGGTGAATTGCTGCCCTGCCGCATCGCGGTGCCAGGTTGCGGCACGGGCTGGGAAGTGGCGGAACTGGCCCGGCGCGGCTTCGACGTCACCGGCATCGACTACACCGCCGCCGCAGTGGCCAAAACGCGCGCGCTGCTGCAGGCGCAGGGACTCGTCGCGGACGTGGTTCAGGCCGATGTGCTGAGCTACCAGCCGCAGCACACCTTCGACGCCATTTACGAGCAAACCTGTCTGTGCGCCATTCACCCAGAGCACTGGCTGGACTACGCGCAGCAACTGCACCGGTGGCTCAATCCCGAGGGCAGCCTGTGGGTGCTTTACATGCAGATGCTGCGCCCGGCCGCCAGCGAGCAGGGTGTCATCCACGGCCCGCCCTACCACTGCGACATCAATGCCATGCGCGCCTTGTTCACCAAGAAGGCCTGGGTCTGGCCCAAGCCGCCCTACGCCAAGGTGACACATCCCAACCTGTCACACGAACTTGCGGTGCGTCTGGTGCGCCGTTGAGCGCCTGAGCGGCACTCAACCAGGGATTGACGGGACGACTAGGGCTTGACCGGGTGCGCTGTCGGGGCGCCAAGCCGCGGCTCAAAGACCATCTCCCGGCCGGCGCGGTGCACTTTCGCCGTGACCCCGTCGCCCGGCCTCTTGCCGCCGATCACGATGCTCACATCGCCCTGTTCAGTCACGGGAAAGTTATCGAGCGAAACGAAGATATCGCCGGGCATGAGGCCGACCTGCGCTGCGGGTGAGCCCGGCACCACCTTGTCGATGACCACGGTGCCTGAATCCAGCCGCATCAGCACACCCAATTGCGCCTTCTGGGTCTTGATGTTCTCGTAGGGAATCAGCCAGGCGAAGTCCCCGGCAATGAGCGGGATTTCAGGCGTATCGACGTCCATCATCAGTTCCTCCTTGTGCTCCTCGGGGATCGAAATTTCCGTGGGCAGCACGATCACGTAGGGCCAGGCGGCGCGGCGCAAGACCTTGCGCGGCACGCCGAGCGCATGGCGGACGTGAAAAGAGCCGGCGATGACCACCATCTTTTTGCCGGCGCCAGCGGGGCTGTTCAGGTAGTCAACAATGCGGCTGGCCATCGACTCCTCCCAGAGGATCTGGGTGCGGTAGAAGCGGTCGAACATTTTGGCTGTGGCCTCGGCGCTCAGGGCAGAGGGTTTGCCGCCCACCGAATGACCCTTGAAAACAGCTTCGAGCAAGGCACGCTGAAAGGGATCGGAGAAGTCGGTCTGCGGCACCCTGGCGGCGAGTTCAGACGGCAGCGGCCCGGCACCGGCCTGGGCAAACTGCTGCTGGATTTCCTTGGAGGGGTTGAGCGCCAGCACGTCTTGGCGGTGTTCGCGGGCAAAGTTCAAAATGCCGCGGTAGTGGCCGAAGTCAGAGCCCCAGTTGTCGTACCACTTCGACACCTTGAGAAATTGCAGTTCGTCGAGTTCGCCGCGCGCCCAGCGGTCGAGCGCGCTCTGCTGCGGCTCCCGAAACATCTCCATGCCGATGGCGATCTGGCCCGGAAAACGCTGCTCCAGCGCCTCGATGACGCGCCGCTGCGCCTCATGCGCCTGCAGGTTGGTGTGCATCTCGCCGATGTAGATGACCCGGGCTGCGGCGATCATGCCGATGGCCTGCTCGAAGTCCATGGTGGTGCCGGTCGGCAAGTGGATGATGTCGCCTGCCTTCAGGCTTTTGCTGAGCCGGTAAGGCGTCAGGCCGTTGCCATCCGCAGGAACTTTTGCGGTGGTGCAGCCGCCCAAGAGCGCGGCACCCATAACCAGTGCGGCCAGGGCGGACAGAGATCGTAAATTCATTGTCATGGGGTGAGCCTTGAATGTGATGGCCGAAGCAGGATACCGAAGATAGGAAACGGCACTGCAGTTAAAGTTCCATCCTGCAACTTTTTTATGAGACAAGCCTATGCGCGCAATTTTCAGCATCCTGGGTCTTCTGGTGGTGGTGGCCCTGGTGGGCTTTCTTGCCAAGAAACAGCTCACTGATGTTTCCGGCATCAAAGCCCAGCCCCAGGACGGGCTGCAGGTGGCCGTCCCACAAACGACACCTGGTGCGACACCCCGGCAGCAAAGCGAACAACTTGGCCAGCAGGTCAAGCAGTCGATCGATGCAGCAATGCAACAGCAGCGCCCTGGGGTCGAAGGTCAATGACGCCTCTTTTCGTCACTGCGAGCGAAGCGCGGCAATCCATGCAGTCGGGGCCATGGATTGCTTCACTGCGTTCGCAATGACAGGGTTATTCATGAAAAGAGTTTGGATTACGCCGCATGCAAAGCAATGTCGATTTGCGCGCCGCCCAGATCAGCCCGGCAAACAGTCAACTCGCCCTGATGGCTGGCCACCAGGTCTTTGACCACGGCCAGACCGATACCATGACCTGGCACCTGCTCGTCGAGCCGCACGCGCCTGGCCAATACCGCCTGCGGGTCGGCAAAACCCGGGCCGTCATCACAAACGCGGATACACAAGCGCTTACCGTCCACCCAGAGCCGCGCTGACACCGTGTGCCGCGCCCACTTGGCCGCGTTGTCGAGCACGTTGCCCAGCATCTCGAAGGCGTCGCCTTCGTCGATACGCCAGCTCAAGTCAGCCGGGCAGTCCAGCGCAAATACCAGGTGTTTGTCCAGATAGACCTTGGCCAGTGTGTCGCGTATGCGGTTCAGGACGGGCGCCAGCGCCAGCTGCGGCGCAAAACGCGCAGCGCCGCTGGCGCCGGCCCGACCCAACTGGTGCACCACGATGTCGTCCATGCGGGCCACTTGTTGCGCCACCATGGCGGCGAGTTCGCCGGGCGCATCCAGTGAGGCACGCAAGGCCGCCAGCGGCGTCTTGAGGCTGTGGGCCAGATCGTCCAGCGCGTCTTTGTAGCGCGTTTGCCGGGCCCGCTCCTGGTCCATCAAACCATTGAGGTTGTGCGTGAGCCCGGCGAGCTCGCGCGGATAACTGCCTTCCACCCTGGCCTGCTCACCTTTTTCAATGCGCTGGATTTCCCGCGCCACGCGCCCCAGCGGCGCCAGCCCCCAGCGCAGCAGCAAAGTTTGCGTGATCAACAACAACAGCCCGGCGCCACCCAGCCAGCGCCACAGCGTGCGCTCGAAGGCTTGCAACTCCTTGTCGAACGCGGCCATGTCTTCGAGCACCGAAAAAACCAGCGGAGCCGCCCGGTCGTTCACCGACCACTTGACCGCATAGCTCGCAGCCAGAAACGCCCGACCTGTTTTTTCTGCGCTGACGGTTTCAAAGCGCCACTGACCGGGTGCCAACTGGCGCACAAAAGGGAGATCGAGGCCGAGCGTGGACGACGACTGCCATTCTTCATTTTTTTCCGGATTGGCAATGTTGGCGTACAGCCCCGAGTCGGGCAAGGACAGCCGGGGTTCGGCCAGCGCGGCGGGCATGACCAGCGTGCCCCGAGCGTTGAGTTCGGCGCCGGCCATCAACAGGTAAATGGTGGTTTGCAGGCGGGCAAAGCGCTGGCTGCGCACGCTGTCCGTGTAAGCCTGCTGCACGGCCCAACCGGCGCCGGCCAAAAAGACCAGCAACACGGCAAAAGCAGCCCAGACCAAGCGCGCACGAATGGACAGTGGTGGCTTCACTGCAACACGAAGCGGTAGCCGCGACCGCGCAGCGTTTCAATGGGGGCCAGCAGGCCATCCGGATCGAGCTTGCGCCGCAAACGGCCAATCAGCACCTCCAACACATTGCTGTCACGGTCTTCGTCGTGCGGGTACAGGTAGTCCGACAGTTCCTGCTTGCTCACCACCCTTGCGCGCTCGCGCACCAGGTATTCCAGCAGCCGGTACTCGAACGTGGTCAGGTCGAGCGCCGCGCCATTGAGCCGGGCGCTCTGGGCAGAAAAGTCGATGCTCAGGGCACCCAGCGTAAGCACCTCCGAGGTCGCCTGGATGGCACGCCGCAACAGCGCCTTGACGCGCGCCGCCAGCTCGGGGTACTCGAATGGTTTGACCAGATAGTCGTCGGCGCCCGCCTCCAGCCCCAGCACCTTGTCCTGCCAGCTGCCGCGCGCGGTCAGAATCAGGATCGGCAGGGTGCGGCCCTCGGCGCGCAGGGTCTGCACCAGCGTCAGTCCGTTCAGCTTGGGCAGCCCCAAATCGACTATTGCCAGGTCCAGTGGGTACTCGCGGGCCTGAAACAAGCCATCGGCGCCGTCGGCGGCCATATCGACACGGTAACCCTCGGCTTCGAGCTGGCGCTTCAGGCCCAGCCGCAACACCGCATCGTCTTCAACCAGCAGCAGGCGCATACCGCTAAAGCCTGCGCCCGCTGGCGGCGTCGATCAGCACCACAACAACTTCCCCCTGCGGCGTGAGCACCTTGACCCGCCAGACCGGGCGACCGCCCTGCTCGGCCTGCTCCACCGCCAGCACGCGCCCGCCGGTGGCTTTCTGCACCATGGCGGCGGCGGCATCGCGGTTGACATCGGCCTGGGCCGGCGGCGACAGCGAGAGCATCAGGACAGTGATCAAGGTAGTCAAAAACTTCATGGCTTGGGGTCGTCTTGGGCGGCAGTGACTGCAATGGTACTACCGTCCATGGCCAGCTGATTATTGTTCAATCGGGTCCACGCTGACACGCACCGGCAGGCGGTTGCCAGGGTTGTTGCGCGTGAGCGTGGTGTACTGCTGACCACGGTAGTCATAGATCACGCGGTAGCCGGAGATGCGACTTTGCACCTCATACACGGTGCGGCAACGCTGGACTTCCCGTTGCGCTGTTTCGTAACGCCCGTTGTCATGCTGACCATAGTTGTATTGGGCGGGTGCATTGCGGTTTTCAAGGTGATCGCCGGCGATGGCGCCCAGCACCGCACCCACGACGGTGGCTGCGTCCTTACCTCTGCCGCCACCCACCTGGTGTCCCAGAACGCCACCCGCCAGGCCGCCCACAATGGCGCCGCCATACTGGCGGGACTGAGTATTTTGAGGTGCTGAAGTCACGCGGTCGGGGCCTTCGTTGACCCAGTGGCTACTGCATTCGTTGCGCGGCACGTTGATGTTTTCATACTGTGGCTCGGCGCTGCGAACCAACGCGTGGTCGGTGAACGTGGCGGCCTGGGCGCCGAACAAGGCGGCGGCGAACAAACTGGTGATGACGATACGTTTCATGGAAAGCTCCTTGGGTTGATATGGCATGCAGTTTGCGCGTGCCTGCATGAACCCAGGCTGAACAGAAGCGAAATAGTTGAAACAATGCAAAAATGGAAGCCATTGCTTGATTTCCGGATGACTTTGATGGCTTTGCGAATTGTTCTTTTCCTTATCGCCACCGCGCTCACGGCTGCCCATTTTTTAAGGACGGAAAGCTATGGCCTGATGGCTTTTAGCCTGGCAACACCGCTGCTGTTTTTGTACAGAAGGCGGTGGAGCCTGATGCTGCTGCAACTGGCCGCCTACGGCGCCACGTTGAATTGGATTCTGGCCGTGGTGCTGCTGGTCCAGATGAGGCAACAAGTCGGCCGGCCATGGACCACGGCCACCCTCATTCTGGGCACCGTCGCCTTGGTCACCCTGCTGGCCGGCTTGATGCTGAATTCGCGCAGCCTGCGTAAACGTTACCCATGAAAACCACATCCGCCCCGAGCATCTTTGCACGAACTGCAGCGCTTGCACTGGCAGGCGCCTTGTTGGCCAGTCAGGCCAGCGCCATGAGCCTGCGCGAATTGCAGGCGCTGGGTATGACCGACCAGCAGGGCGAAAACTACACCAACTACTATCTGGTCGGCGTGATGGAAGGCGCGCTGGAGGCGCACCTGCAGGCTGTGCGCAACGGCGCCAAAGCCGTCATCTGCCTCAAAGGTCGCCGCCTGGAGCCGCACATGGCCCGGCACTTGTATGACGCCGAGCGCCGGCGTAGCGCGGGCATCTACGAGGCCGACATGCCGGTGGCCCTGGTCATGACCAACGCGCTGGCACACGCCTATCCATGCCAAGCCGGTTCGAGCTCTTGATGAAGACAACCACCGTGCTGATCGCGCTCCTGCTCGCCGGTTGCGCGGCGCAGGAAGCCGGCCCGGAAATCAGGCTTGCGGCCAATGTCCATCCCACCGACCTGAGTTGCCCGCGCAGCAGCAACTGCGTGAATTCTCTGGGCGGCAGCGGCATGCCGGCGCTGCGTTATGCCGGCAATACCGCGCAGGGCATGGCCTTGCTGCGCGCCGCCCTGGCCAGCCACCCTGAAGCGGCCATTGTGCGCAGCGATCCGGTCTGGCTGGAGGTCATCTTCACCACGCCACTGGGCTTCAGGGACCAGGTCGATTTTGTGCTGGGTGCCGAGTCTGGCCGGATCGATTTCCGCTCGCAATCCCTGTTAGGTCGTTATGATTTTGGCAAGAACCGCGCGCGCATGACAGCGTTCTCGGAGCGCTTTGACCTTTTAAGGTAAATCATCCCATGCTCGTTTTTCTCATCGATGCCGACAACCTCTCGTCTTCCGCCTGGATCGAGGAGGCGTGCAGCAGCCTGGAAGCCGCCGAAGGAAGCATGGCGGTGCGCAGGGCTTACGGTAGTGCGGAAAACCTCAAGGGGCTGGCTCAGACCATGCTGGCCTGGTCCATTCGTCCCTTTGTGAATCTGTCGCTGTCGAAAAACACCACGGACGTTGCGCTTGCGGTCGACGCCATGGCGCTGGCCTGCCAGACACCCAGGCCGACCGCCATGGCAATTGGCTCAGGAGATGCCGATTTTGTCCCGCTGGTGGTCAGGCTCAGGGAACACGGCATCCGCATGATCTGCGTGTCCGAGCCCAGCAAAATGGCCTCTGAGGCAGCGCACGCCTACGATTCTGTGCTTTTTGTGGGCAAGGCGCAGCCAGCGGTAAAAGCGAAAAAGTCGGCCACCGCGCCGTCAGCAAAAGCGCCCGCAAAGAAAGTCGCTGCAAAAAGCGCACTTGACGCAGTACCTGCAAAAAAAGTTGCGGTGAAGAAAAAAGCACCGACTGCTACTGACGAGACGACAAAGGCCGACGTCACCCTGGAGCAAATTCTGTCTGCGGCTCCCGCGTTGCGCCTGGGTCAGATGCAGCCCCTGGGCGATGTCGTCAAACAATTGCACAGCGCCAAGCTGATTGGAAAAAACGCCACGTCGACCAAGCTCTTCAAGAAGTTTTCGCGACGGTTTGAGCTGACGCCGGTGATGCAGCCGAACCAAGTGCGCTATTTGCCGGCCTGAATCAAGACGCGCCTTGAGCACTCCCGTCATTGCTGCTTCACCACAGTCATTCACCGAACCGAAATCTCAACAGCCATCGTTCAGTTCGGGAGATCAGGCCCAGCCAGAAGCCGACTCGTGTGCAGCGGGAGCCGACATTCAGGCGCGTGGCCCACTGAGCTATAGTTCTAACAGATGAAACATCGTAAGATGTGAGTTCGACATTATCCAAATTTCACCAGGATAGGCGACAAGGTTAAAAGGGATGGAAATGACTTCAACTTTTTGTGAAATTTACTACGAACCCTGGCGGCATGTGCCTTACCACTCGTTGGGACTTCGGCATCAGCAAGTGAAATTCGGGTGTGTCCCGTCGGATGTCCTGGGGCCCAGGACATCCGACGATCTACATCACGTTGCATCACTCATCGCGCATCGCTGGACCAATGAATAGCAACGCCGATATCCGTGTCGAGCTGCTTTCCGTTATCGAAAGATACGTTCAATTCGCGTCAACTGTTAAGCCTTTCGCTTCTCCAAGCGCAACCGCGCAGTACATGCTCTTGGTACGGTCGTGCAATTCATTTTCTGCGGCTGTATCACTTTGCATGAGTGGCTTCTTCGTGGAGTCCTACAACTCTGCGAGAGTTGGGCTCGAAACAGGCTGGCTATCTTTGGTCTTGCGGCGCAGTGCTACGAAATCATGGGAATGGCTCACCTTGGTTCCGTCCGACACGTCGATGGAAGTCGCAGAAAAGCGATACAAGGATACCTTTGGGTCGCCTGCATGGATAAGGAAGGAAGTTTCGCAGGATGGTAAAGAGCTGCGGGACAATCTTTATCAAGTCCTGTCAACAAAGAGCCACGCAAACGTCGCAGCGACGTTTTTCATGTGCTCATCGGCGAATGACCCGAATGACTTGTGTTTATATGGTCCCGGTCCTCTGGACAGTGAAGAGCATCGCAGCAAACATCTACGCGGCATTCTTTACTCTTTATGTAGTCTTCTTCACGACATTCAAGTGCAATGCGGCGTTGACCTAGGAGTCACTTGGAGGCACGACGAAATGGGCTTGTTCAACATCGCTGGCGTGGGATATCCGGACAAGGATTCCGGCGTCAGAGTTGTGCCCAAGAAGGTCAATGCTGCTTATCAGACGATGGTCCTCCTAAAGCTTGCCAAGTGCCAGCAGAGTGGGGCCACAGCGATGGATAACCTTGCAGTCGAGCGGACCTGCGCGACAAGCCGCGCCGGCTGCTCACTTTCAGGTTAGGCTTCCCAAACACCACCACTTGGCGCTCCATGGACAGCCCCCTTTCAATCCTCGGATCAGTTGCCTCGATAGGTGCGGCAATCTGGGCTTTCATAGAAGCCAAGAAGGCCGCGCAGGCAGCAACGCGTGCCGCAGCCATGAGAGACGAGATCATCCAGCGTCGCCGGCTGATTGAGGTATCTCAAGTGTATACAGACATCAAAAGAATCCTAGCCATTGCTTCGGAGGTTGGGCCCAGTACGAACGCCAAGCTGCTACGCGGGGTCGACACGGCCAAGCTTGCCAAGCAAATTGAAGAATACGCGCGGCTGCTATCTGAACAGACTGGCCATTTCTCCGACTTCTTCGGAAATGAAGCCCGAGCTCTTTGCGAGCGACTGAAGCCGGACATCGAGGCTCTTGCGGATGCGAACACTCCAGAGGAGAAAAAGGCTGCAGGAAAAAGTATTTACTACAGCATTTCAGCCTTCATGCCAATTGCGAAGAAAGTTGCGGACGGCCAGCGCGAGCAAACACCGAAATCACTAGACGGGAGGTAAGATGAAACTTTCAGACGGCGAGAAGATCATCATTCTGATGTTGACGGAGTTGCACCAGAAACTCCAGGTCGATAGCGAAATGGAGCCAGACTTCCTCAGGTCAGCTATCTTCAACGACATGCTGTGGGGCATTCGATGGAAGTACAGCGGGATTCCGTTCTCCGATGCTGAGGATCCGGAGATTGTCAGAGAGGTTCTTGACATCTTGGACATGTGGAGTTGCATCGAGCGCTCTTACGCTCGTCTTGACTCCTCCGGAAAAGAGTCAATCAAGCAATGCTTGGGTGTGCTCGGCGATTCGCCCCGTTTCCAGGGCTTTGACGGCAACAACGAAAGTGAATACGTTGGCACCGCGCTATTTTTGGTGAATGAATTAGAGCGCTTCGTGGAGTTCAAAGGCCGCGGATTCAACTGTCATTATCCCTCCATTGACATGCACCGCCGGATGCTCTCCGCTTTCGAGCAGCTGCGCAGGAAATTCACTTCGGCCGAGTTGTCAGCTGATCAACTCCTGACCATTCTGCATGAGCAAATCGACCCGAGCAATAGGGAAGCCCGTCATTCCACCTGATCTTGCGCATAAAGCCGCGCAAGTCCGGTGAATTCAGACATCAGGCCGACCTCGTTTAAAGCAATCATTGAAATGGGAGTTCTGATCTTCAAGGGCATGAGCGTCGGGATACTGCCCGGCGACTTGGTCATCTCCATGGACGAGTCTGGGCAGTTGGCGTCCAAACTTATCCTTTCAACAGCCTATAACGTGATTCCGCTTTGGTTGAGAATCGCCAGAGATAGACTGAAGGACGCCAAGCGCGCATCCGAGGATATTGCTTCGAACTGGGATGATGACGCCGATCACCAAAAGGCACTGCTCATAGCCGAATTGGCTCCCTCAATGGAAGTCATCGTTTCCTGCGGCATTGCTCTTGATTCGATCTATGACATGCTGCGTCCGTACGCAAAGCTATCCGAAGATGACATCAATCGGTGGAAGGCAAACCGAACGGGACGTGGCGCCCAGATTTTTGAGGTAGTCAGGCGAGTACTGAAACCGGAGAAAAAGCACGTTAAGGAATTTAAAAAGGCCATTACTGACATTATCAAGTTCCGCGACATGGCCGTGCATCCGACTCTCGAGCTCAAGAATGCGCATTCGCACCCCGGTCTGGAAGTTGCAGTTGACTGGAAATTCTCTGCATATAGGTTCTCAAATGCGTGGGCGTGCTTCAATACAACAACACAGATACTCATGTTTGCCCTTCAACGAGAGAACTTGGACCAGAGGCTTGTCGTGGCTTTCAAGAACATATTTGAAGCACTTGAAGAACTTGGCGTCGTGAGAACAAATGCTTAACTTGCTTGCGGCGGATCGTCAAAATTCTACCCATTTCGCAGCCCGCTGAAGCGGTACGTTAATGCACCAAATCAGATGATTTGGATGACCGCTGTCTGGAAATTTGGCTGTCGGCTTCGGGTCTTCAGGAGCCATCTAAATGGAAAGACACCGAACGCACCGGCGGCTGGTCTCAAAAGGCAAACAAGTGCCATTGACAAACTCAGTGACGCACCGGTCCGATACTCGTAAAAAAACAAGTCGCCATGCCCTTTTCCAAGTGAAGGCGGTTGACTCACTCAAACGTAGCGCGCAGCCATCACATCCAGGTGGATCGGCTTGATTTTTGACCCGTGACCGGCGCAGCCAAAGGCCTCGAAGCGCAGTTTGCAGATGCCTGCGGCAGCTTTGCGCGCTGCGATCAGACTCTTCCGCGGGTCGAACTCACTTGGGTTTTGGGCAAAGCTCTGGCGCATGGCGCCGGTCATGGCCAGACGGATGTCGGTGTCGATGTTGACCTTGCGCACACCGCTCTTGATGCCACGCTGGATTTCTTCGACCGGCACGCCGTAGGTTTCCTTGAGGTCGCCGCCGTACTGGCGAATGATGGCCAGCCACTCCTGCGGCACGCTGCTGGAGCCGTGCATCACCAGATGGGTGTTGGGAATTTGCGCATGGATTTGCGCGATGCGGTCGATGGCCAGAATGTCGCCGGTGGGCTTGCGCGTGAACTTGTAGGCACCGTGGCTGGTGCCAATGGCAATGGCCAGCGCATCGACCCCGGTTTTTTCAACAAAGTCCTTGGCCTGCACCGGGTCGGTCAGCATCTGGTCGTGGCTGAGTTTGCCTTCGGCACCGACGCCGTCTTCTTCACCGGCTTCACCGGTTTCCAGTGAGCCCAGGCAGCCCAGTTCACCCTCGACCGACACGCCCACGGCATGCGCCATTTCGCAGACGCGGCGCGTCACATCCACGTTGTATTCGTAGCTGGCGGGAGTTTTGGCGTCTTCGCGCAAAGAGCCGTCCATCATCACGCTGGTGAACCCCGAGCGGATCGACTGCATGCACACCGCAGGCGTGGCGCCGTGGTCCTGGTGCAGCACCACGGGAATGTCTGGAAAAGACTCCACTGCTGCCAGCACCATATGGCGCAGGTAGGCCTCGCCGGCGTACTTGCGCGCGCCAGCACTGGCCTGCAGGATGACCGGGCTGTCGGTGGCAGCAGCGGCTTCCATGATGGCCTGGATCTGCTCCAGGTTGTTGACGTTGAAGGCGGGCACACCGTAGTTGTGTTCAGCAGCGTGGTCGAGCATTTGACGAAGGGATACGAAAGCCATGAGAGTCTCCTGTTAGTGATAAAGAATTAGCCCGCCGCGCGCTTTTGCAGAATCTCGAAGGCGGGCAGGGTTTTGCCCTCCAGCACTTCCAGAAAGGCGCCGCCGCCAGTGCTGATGTAGCCCACGTCCTTTTCGATGCCGTACTTGGCAATGGCTGCCAGCGTGTCGCCGCCGCCGGCAATGCTGAAGGCTGAGGACTCGGCAATGGCGTGCGCAATGACCTTGGTGCCATTCTCGAACGCGGCAAACTCGAACACGCCCACCGGGCCGTTCCAGACGATGGTGCCAGCCTGTTTGAGTTGTTCGGCCAGTTTGGCCGCCGTGACCGGGCCGATGTCCAGAATCAAATCATCTTCTGCCACGTCAGTGGCGGCCTTGACGGTGGCCACTGCATCGGCGGCGAAGGTTTTGGCGGTGACCACATCGGTGGGTATCGGCACTTCGGCGCCGCGTGCCTTCATGGCCTCGATCACGGCTTTGGCATCACCCACCAAGCCAGGTTCGGCCAAACTTTTTCCAATCTTCAAACCCGAGGCCAGCATGAAGGTGTTGGCAATGCCGCCGCCCACAATGAGTTGGTCCACGTTTTTCGCCAGCGCCTGCAAAATGGTCAGCTTGCTCGACACCTTCGAGCCCGCCACGATGGCCACCAGCGGGCGTTTGGGGTTGGCCAGGGCTTTGTTGATGGCATCGATCTCGGCCGCCAGCAAGGGGCCAGCACAGGCGATGGGCGCGTATTGCGCAATGCCGTAGGTGGTGCCTTCGGCGCGGTGCGCGGTACCGAAGGCATCGTGCACGAACACGTCGCACAGGGCGGCGAGTTTTTTGGCGAGTTCAGGAGCGTTTTTCTTTTCGCCCACATTCACGCGGCAGTTTTCCAGCAGCACGATCTGGCCGGGCTTGACATCCACGCCATCGACCCAGTTGGCGACCAGCGGCACCTCGCGGCCCAGCAGTTCACTCAGTCGTTTGGCCACCGGGGCCAATGAGTCAGACGGTTTGAAGGCGCCCTCCGTGGGGCGACCCAGGTGGCTGGTGACCATCACGGCGGCACCGGCGTCCAGCGCCATCTGGATGCAGGGCACACTGGCGCGGATGCGGGTGTCTTCGGTGATGTTGCCCGCGTCGTCCTGCGGCACATTGAGGTCGGCGCGGATGAACACCCGCTTTCCCTTGGCGAATCCGCTGGCAATCACATCGGCAAAACGTAATACTTTCATGGTTTTCACTCCTTGTTGGGTGGTTATTTTCAATCTGGAAACGATGGGCTCAACAGCGATGAAAAGTCCGCAATCACCCGGTCAGGCGCACAGGACGCGATGGGCTGACCCATGTTATAGCCATAGGGCAGCAGCCACACCGCCACGCCCGCGTTGCGCGCCGTGGCGGCATCGATGCTGGAGTCACCGACAAACAGGGTGCGCTCCCTGGCCATGCCAAACTGCGCCAGGCAGTGCAGCACGCCCGCCGGATTGGGCTTTTTGGTGGCCAGGGTATCGCCACTGACCACGGCATCGAAAAGGGGCACAAGCTGATGCACGTTCATCACCACCTGGGTGTAGCGCCTTTCCTTGTTGGTCACCACCGCCAGCTTGACGCCTTGGGCGCGCAAAGCTTGCAGGGTTTCGCGCACATGCGGGTAAAGCTGGCTGCGGGTGCCGCAGCGCTGCTGGTAATGGCCGTCATAAACCGGCACCATCTGGCGCAGCAGGTCGCTGCTGCGCACTTGCTCGGTCGTCATGCCGCTGCGGTCGGCCAAAGCCTGCACCAGCAGTTCAAGCGTGCCGTGGCCGATCCAGTCGTTCACCTGCTGCTGCGTTACCCCGGTCAATTTAAACCGGCCCAGGGTGTCGTTGACCGCGTCCATGATCTCAGGCGCTGTCTCCACCAGCGTGCCATCCAGGTCAAACAGGATCAGGTCGAAAGCGCGCACAGACATGATGAACTCAAGCCTTAGTTACTGGACGGCACCACGGTGTCGGGCAGCGGCTGGGCATTGCGGTGCGCGGCACGGTGGGCCAGCGTCTTCACTGCCGACACCACACGTTCGGCCGTGATGCCAAAGTGCGCATAGAGCTTGGGAGCGGGGGCTGACTCACCGAAAGTCGGCATGCCAATCACCACGCCGGTGCGGCCGACGTATTTGCGCCAGAAGTCAGGGTGGGCGGCCTCGATGGCCACCGCGGGCATGCTCAGCGGCAACACCATTTCCTGGTAGGCATCGCTTTGGCGGTCAAACACATTGCTGCACGGCATGGACACCACACGAGTCGCTATGCCCTGCGTGGCCAATTCGGCTTGCGCCTTCATGGCCAGTTCCAGTTCCGAGCCGGTGGACAAAATAGCCGCTTGCGCGCCGTCCATGTCGGACAGGATGTAGCCGCCCTTGCGGATCTTGTCGGCCTGACTGATGTCGCTCAGGCGCGGCAGGTTTTGCCGTGACAGGCACAAGGCGCTGGGGCCGTCCTTGCGCTCCACTGCGCAAGCCCAAGCCACGGCGGTTTCGAGGCCATCTGCCGGGCGCCACACGTCCAGCCCGGGAATGATGCGCAGGCTGGGAATGTGCTCAACGCTCTGGTGCGTGGGGCCGTCTTCGCCCAGGCCAATGCTGTCGTGGGTAAAGACGTGGATGACACGAATCTTCATCAGCGCGGCCATGCGGATCGCATTGCGGCTGTAGTCGCTGAATGTCAGGAAAGTGCCGCCGTAGGGGATGTAGCCGCCATGCAGCGCGATGCCGTTCATGATGGCGGCCATGCCGAATTCACGCACACCGTAGCTCATGTGGTTGCCCCATTTGTCGCGGCCCGCCTTCACACAGCCCTTGAAATTGGTCAGGTTGGAGCCGGTCAGGTCGGCGCTACCGCCAAAGAATTCAGGCAGCAAGGGCGCCAGCACGTCCAGCGCGTTCTGGCTTGATTTGCGCGTGGCAAACGCTACTGTGTTGGCGGCGATGGTTTCAAGGACGGCAGGCAGCTTTTCAGCGAAAGCGGGCAGCAAGTCACCGGCCATGCGGCGCTCGAACTCGGCGGCCTGTTGCGGGTACTTGGCGCGATAGGCCTCAAAAGCGGTGCGCCAGTTGCGCTCAGCCGCCGCACCACGGGCCACGGCGTTCCAGGCGGTGGCAATCTCCACCGGAATTTCAAACGGCGCCGAGGTCCATCCCAGCGCTTCACGGGTGGCGGCCACTTCAGCCGCGCCCAGCGCCGCGCCATGCACGTCATGGGTGCCGGCCTTGTTGGGCGAACCCAGGCCGATGATGGTCTTGCAGCAGATCAGCGTCGGCTTGCCTGTTGGCAGCACCGCCTGCGCCTTGGCGGCGCGCACAGCGGCGTCGAGCGCCGCAGGGTTGTGGCCGTCAACGGCAGGAATCACGTTCCAGCCATAGGCCTCGAAGCGCTTGGGCGTGTCGTCGGTGAACCAGCCTTCGACATGGCCGTCGATCGAGATGCCGTTGTCGTCGTAAAACGCCACCAGCTTGGACAGGCGCAAGGTGCCGGCCAGCGAGCAGACCTCGTGGCTGATGCCTTCCATCAGGCAGCCGTCGCCCATGAAGGCATAGGTGAAGTGGTCAACAATTGTTGCATCGGCTTGGTTGAATTCTGCCGCCAGCAGCTTCTCGGCCAGCGCCATGCCGACCGCGTTGCTGATGCCCTGGCCCAGCGGGCCGGTGGTGGTTTCCACGCCCGGCGTGACACCCACTTCAGGGTGACCGGCGGTTTTGCTGTGCAACTGGCGGAAGTTCTTGAGTTCTTCCATTGGCAAGTCATAGCCCGTGAGGTGCAGCAGCGCATAGATCAGCATCGAGCCGTGGCCGTTGGAGAGCACAAAACGGTCGCGGTTGGCCCATTGCGGGTTGGCCGGATTGTGGCTCAGGTGCCGGTTCCACAGCACTTCGGCGATGTCGGCCATGCCCATGGGTGCGCCGGGGTGGCCGGACTTGGCTTTTTCAACGGCATCCACAGCCAGCATGCGGATGGCATTGGCCATCTGTTTGGCGAATTCGGGGGTGGGTGTATTCATGATTAGTTTGCTTTCTTTTGCCGTTCCATCATGCGCCAGACAAAGGGCGTAAAGATGAGTTGCATGGCCAGTTCCATTTTGCCGCCGGGCACCACGATGGTGTTGGCGCGGCTCATGAAACTGTCGTTGATCATGCTGCGCAGGTACTGGAAGTCGATGCCCTTGGGGTTGCTGAAACGAATCACCACCATGCTCTCGTCCGGGCTGGGTACTTCACGGGCGATGAACGGGTTGCTGGTGTCGACCATCGGCACACGCTGGAAGTTGACGTGGGTGTGCATGAACTGCGGGCAGATGTAGTTCACGTAGTCGGGCATGCGGCGCAGGATGGTGTCAGTGACGGCTTCGGTGCTGTAACCGCGCTGTTTTTTGTCGCGGTAGAGTTTTTGGATCCACTCCAGGTTGATCACCGGCACCACGCCGATCAGCAAATCAGGGTGCTGGGCGATGTTGACCTCGGGCGTGACCACGGCGCCGTGCAGGCCCTCGTAGAACAACAGGTCAGTTTTGGCGGGCACGTCCTCCCAGGGTGTGAAGGTGCCGGGGTCCTGCTTGTAAGGTGCAGCTTCTTCAGCATCGTGCAGGTATTTGCGGCGCTTGCCGACACCCGTGGCGGCGTAGTCGCGAAACAGGGCTTCAAGTTCGGTAAACAGGTTGTTCTCGGGGCCGAAGTGGCTGAAGTTCTTGTTGCCTGCCGCCTCGGCTTCGGCGGCCTTGATCTTCATGGCCTTGCGGTCAAAGCGGTGAAAGCTGTCGCCTTCGATCACGGCAGCAGTGACATTCTCACGGCGGAAAATGTTCTCGAAGGTGCGCGTCACCGAGGTGGTGCCTGCACCGCTGGAGCCGGTGATGGCAATGATGGGGTGGCGTATGGACATGGTGAAAACTCCTCAAATATGAAATTTACAAAAATCAATCCCGGAACAGGCTGCGCTCGGCAAACAGCGGGTTGGTCAGCTCAACCTGAACCGGCTCGCGGTGGTAGCGCTCGATGCGCTCGACCTCGTTTTTGGAGCCGAAGACAAAACCAATGCGCTGGTGCAGATTGGTGGGCTGCACATCCAGCATCGGCAACTCGCCAGTGGAGGCGCGGCCGCCGGCCTGCTCCATGATCATGCCGACCGGGTTGGCCTCGTACAGCAGGCGCAGGCGGCCGGGCTTGGACGGATCTTTGGTGTCGCGCGGGTACATGAAGACGCCGCCGCGCATCAGGATGCGGTGCGCCTCGGCCACCATGCTGGCAATCCAGCGCATGTTGAAGTCCTTGCCGCGGGCACCAGTTTTGCCAGCCAGGCACTCATCGACATAGCGCTTGACCGGCGCCTCCCAAAAGCGGGCATTGGACGCGTTGATGGCAAACTCCTGCGTATCCTCCGGAATCTGCATCATGGGGTGCGTCAGCATGAACTCGCCCAGCGTCGGGTCGAGCGTGAAGCCATTGACGCCGGTACCCACGGTCAGCACCAGCATGGTGGTGGGGCCATACAGCGCATAACCGGCAGCCATTTGCTTGGCGCCGGGCTGGAAAAAGTCGGCATCGACCACGTCGCGGCCCGAGTCGATCACGTCTTGCGGCGCGCGCAGGATGCTGAAAATGCTGCCCACAGACACATTCACATCGATGTTGCTGGAGCCGTCCAGCGGGTCGAACACGATCAGGTATTTGCCACGCGGAAACTGCGCCGGGATCTGGTACGGGGTTTCCATTTCTTCAGAGGCCATGCCCGCCAGGTTGCCGGCCCATTCGGTGCGCTGCATGAAGACATCGTTGGACATCACGTCCAGCTTCTTTTGCGTTTCGCCCTGCACATTGACCGAGCCACCCTCCTCTGCGGCAAAATTTCCGGTCATGCCGGCCAGCTCGCCATAGGCGACCGCCTTGGCGATGCCTTTGCAGGCCAGCGCCACGTCCAGAATCAGGGCGTTGAAGTCACCGCTGGCACTCGGGTAGCGACGCCGCTCCTCAATCAGGAACTGCGTCAGGGTCGAGCGGTTGGATCGGATGGTCAAAGGCATGGTATCTCCAGATGTTTTAAATTTATGAATCGAAGGCGCGCAGCGTCAAGCCGGGTGCGCCGCGCGGCGCAGCGCCTGCATCACGCCCTTGTAGCCGCCATCGGCATCTGGCGCACCGAACACGGCGCTACCGGCCACGCAGGTGTCGGCACCGGCAGCCACGATCTCGCGGATGTTGTCGGTCTTGACGCCGCCGTCCACTTCGAGCCAGATCGGCTGGCCGCCAGCGGCCACATGCGCGTCAATTTTTTCCCGCACCAGGCGCAACTTGGCCAAGGTGCTGGGGATGAACTTCTGGCCGCCAAAGCCGGGGTTGACGCTCATCAGCAAAATCATGTCGAGCTTGTCCATGACGTGATCGAGCCAGTCCACGGGAGTTGCCGGATTGAGCACCAGGCCGGCCTTACAGCCCAGCTCGCGAATCATCGACAGGCTGCGGTCCACATGCTTGGAGGCCTCGGGGTGAAAGGTGATGATGTTGGCACCCGCCTTGGCAAACAGCGGAATGATCGAATCGACCGGCTCGACCATCAAATGAACGTCGATCGGAATGCTCACATGCGGGCGAATCGCCTCGCACACCAGCGGGCCGATGGTCAGGTTGGGCACGTAATGGTTGTCCATCACGTCAAAGTGCACCAGGTCGCAACCAGCGGCCTCGATGGCGCGCACTTCTTCACCCAGACGGGCAAAGTCAGCCGACAAAATGCTCGGGGCCAAACGCAAAACGGGGGAAGTGTTCATGGGCGGCTTTCTGTAAAGTTTGAAATTCTTGAGGGTAATGCAGTTCAGCGCTTTTTTACTTCGCCCGCGCCGCGTGCCACTGGCGCAATTGCAGCAGCTTGACCTGACTCAAATCAGGCACCACCTTGAGCGCACCGGTGAAATCATGGTGGGCGGTAAACGCGTTGGGCGTGACGATGGTCGCCAAACCCGCAGCGGTGGCCGAACGCAAGCCGTTGCTCGAATCTTCGAACGCCAGGCACTGCGCGGCGGGCAACTGCAGGGCATCGAGCATCTGCAAGTACACCTGCGGGTGCGGCTTCTTGATGGGCGCCGTGGAAGCATCGCCAATGGCCGTGAAATTCAGGCGCCAGTCGGGGCCGATGGCGTGGCGCAGCAGCGCGGAAATGTTGACCGGCGAGGTGGTGGTGGCAATGGCCAACTGCAATCCGGCGGCAAGCGCCTCATCCATCAGCCTGAGCACACCGGGGCGCAGGCTGACTTCGCCGTTGTTGACGGCGTTTTCATAGGCGGCGGTCTTGAGTTCATGGATGCGGCCGATGCGGTCGTTCAGGTCTTGCGCATTGAGCGCCTTGATGTCGGGGTTCACCTGCTTCCAGTAATGCAGGATCCTCTCCTTGCCACCCGAAATTTCAAGCAGCTCGGTGTAAAGCGCCTCGTCCCAAACCCAGTCCATGCCCATTTCCTTGAAGGCATGGTTGAAAGCGGCCAGATGCACGCGCTCGGTGTCGGCCAGGGTGCCATCCACATCAAAAATGAGCGCTTTCAGCTTGGACGTCGAAGACAGGGACATGGGCGACTTTCGTAAGATGGGCTTGCATTGGCCACTTTTGCGGCATGGATTTACTTTAATCGCCCCAACCCATAAACTCTAATCACGTTTTATTAAAAAATCATCAGATTTAACTTATTTATGCGTCCCTACACCTTCAAGCAGATTCAAACCTTTCTGGAAGTGGCGCGCCAGCGCTCGGTTTCCAAGGCGGCCGAACGCCTGTTTGTCACCCAACCCGCAGTGTCGATGCAAATCCGCCAGCTTGAAGAAGCCTTTGGCCTGGCGCTGATCGAGCCAACGGGGCGCAACATCAAGCTCACCCACGCGGGTGAAATTTTTTTGACCCACGCCACCGCAGCCATGAGCCAGTTCAAGGACCTGGAAGCCCAGATGGCCGAGCATGTCGGCCTGAAACAAGGCCGCATTGATCTGGCGGTGGTCAGCACAGCCAAATATTTTGTGCCCATGCTGCTGGTGCGCTTTGGCAGGCTCAACCCCGCCATTCATGTCCAGCTCAGCATCGACAACCGCGAAAACGTGCTGGGCTTGCTGGCGCGCAGCGAGGCCGACCTGGTCATCATGGGCCGCTCGCCCAGCCACCTCAATTGCCAGGCCACGGCGTTTGCCACCAACCCGCTGGCGATGGTCGCCGCCCCCGACCACCCGCTGGTGCGGCGCAAAAACCTGCCATTCAGCGCCCTGGCCGATTACAAATTTGTGGTGCGCGAGGAAGGCTCCGGCACCCGCGCCGCCATGCAGCGGCTGTTCGAGGAAAACAAGACACCGCTCCAAGTCGTGATGGCCATGCCCAGTAACGAAACCATCAAACAAGCCGTGATGGCCGGCATGGGACTGAGCTTTTTGTCGATGCGCACGGTGCGCCACGAACTTGCCAGCGGTCATCTGGCGCTGCTCGATGTGCAGGGCCTGCCGCAGATCAACCACTGGTATGTGACCCACCTGAGCGAAAAAAAGCTATCCCCCGCCGCGCTCGCGTTCAAGGAATTTCTGATCGAGCAAGGCGGGGCGTTGATGGATACGTGGAGTTGATGATTGATGCCCTGAAAAAAGACGATCAAGCCGGAACGCGCCGGCGCATTCATCCATCCTGTGACATGGCCCACGACAGGTGGTGAGGTATCCTCAAGGCAAATCAACATTAGTTGTTAGGGTCGCACATGGATTGGACACGGGAAGAAGTAGAGGCCATTGTGGCGGACTACCTAATGATGCTCACGCTGGAACTGGCAGGTCAAAGTTACAACAAGACCGAACATCGAAAAAACCTTCGAACCAAGCTTGGTGGTCGAACCGATGCTTCAATCGAGTTCAAACACTGCAACATCAGCGCGGCCATGATTGATCTCGGATTTCCCTACATTCGTGGCTATCAACCACGATCGAACTACCAAGCGCTTCTGGGGGTCATCGCGGAAGAGCAGGTAAACGGCGCTGCATCCCTGGATCAAGCAGCGCTCGCTGCCGTCCAACAGCCAGCGATCACGCCGACACAAACCGACTTCACGAAGGTGATAGCCGCGGCACCATCAAAGAATGACCAACGAGCGTTGAGTGAGCCGCGCAACCCTTTGGCGTTCAAAGTTGTCAAGCGCGACTATCTCGAACGCGAAGCCAAAAACCGTTCACTGGGTCTTGCTGGAGAGGAATTCATCGTCTTGTTTGAACATTGGCGTCTGATCGAACTTGGCCTGCATCGGCTGGCTGACAACGTAGAGCACGTTTCTCGATCCAAGGGGGATGGCCTTGGCTACGACGTTTTATCATTTGAGACCGATGGCAGGGAGCGCCTGATAGAAGTCAAGACCACAACTTTTGGTCGTGAGACACCGTTTTTCGTTTCACGCGGCGAATTGACTCTGTCCCATGGGGCCAAAGATCAATTTCACCTTTACCGCTTGTTTGAGTTCAGAAAATCACCCCGGATGTTTGACCTGCCCGGCGCACTTGATCAACATTGCGTTTTGGATCCTGTGACTTACAGAGCAAGCTTTAGCTGAACAGACATCCCGATCGACCACCAGTCCTTGTACAGTAACAACCGCTCGGTTCTGTCCAATCTGCTGACCTACCTTACGCCCGCAACCCGTCATGCAATTCCACCAGCGCCAGGGTAATTTTGTGATTCGGGTCCAGGTGGATCATGGGCAGGGACTGCTCGTGCGACTCGCGAATGCGCACGGATGACGGCAGGTACGGCTGCAACACCGGCAGGCCTTCCTCGATGAGTTCGGCCACCATGCGCTGGGGAAGGTTGGCACGGGACTGGAACTGGTTCACCACGATGCCGTCGATCTGGAGCTCGGGGTTGTGGTCGGCGCGAATCTCCTGCACGTTTTCCAGCAGCGCATAGAGCGCCTGGCGTGAAAAACTGTCGCAGTCGAACGGAATCAGGCAGCCGGTGGCACCAATCAGCGCGGCCCGGGTGAAGAAGTTCAGCGCCGGGGGCGTGTCGATGTAGATGCGGTCGTAAGTCTCTGCCAGTTGCACCAGGGCTTCGCGCAGTTTGTAGATTTTCTGGCGCGACTCGAGCTTGACCAGCAGTTCGTTGAGCGCCGGGCTGGAGGGCATCACATCGAGGTTTTCAAACGGCGTTTCCACCACGTAGTCGGTGGGTGGCACGGTGCGGAAACTGTAGCTCAGGGTTTGCTCGAAAAACCCTGCCACGCTGGGTTGCTCGTCGCTGGCGGTGTCGCCCAGCAAGTAGCTGGTGGAGTTGCCCTGCGGGTCCAGGTCGATGACCAGGGTGCGCAGACCCTGGCTGGCACTGATGGCCGCCAGATTGCAGGTAATGGTGGACTTGCCCACCCCGCCTTTTTGATTGAACACAACAATGGGCATGAATCAACTCCTTTGAAGCAACTGAACAGTCAATGTGAATGGCCTCCATTGTCCGTGACTTTGGCTTCTCGCCTCAAAACTGGTGCATCAGGTAATTCATCAAGAAAAACTGATTAAAAAATCAATTTATTTGAATTTTCATGATGAATGAGCCTGCCTATAGTTCAATCCATCGACAGCACAACCCACTTAACAGGAGATTTCACATGGATCAATCGAACCGTTACGCTGACCTGAGCCTCAAGGAAGAAGACCTGATTGCCGGCGGCAAACACATTCTGGTGGCCTACAAGATGGCGCCAAAATCCGGCCACGGTTATCTGGAGGCAGCAGCGCACTTTGCCGCCGAGTCTTCCACCGGCACCAATGTGGAGGTGAGCACCACCGACGATTTCACCCGTGGCGTGGATGCGCTGGTGTACTACATCGACGAAGCCACCGAGGACATGCGCATTGCCTACCCGATCGACCTGTTCGACCGCAATGTGACCGATGGCCGTTTCATGCTGGTGTCTTTCCTGACCCTGGTGATCGGCAACAACCAGGGCATGGGCGACATCAAGCATGCCAAGATTCACGACTTTTACATGCCCGAGCGCGTCATCCAGATGTTCGACGGCCCGGCCAAGGACATTTCCGACCTGTGGCGCATTCTGGGCCGCCCGGTGAAGGACGGCGGCTACATTGCCGGCACCATCATCAAGCCCAAGCTGGGCCTGCGCCCCGAGCCTTTTGCCCAGGCTGCCTACCAGTTTTGGTTGGGTGGCGACTTCATCAAAAACGACGAGCCGCAAGGCAACCAGGTGTTCGCCCCCATCAAGAAAGTGCTGCCGCTGGTCTATGACTCGCTCAAGCGCGCCCAGGACGAAACCGGCCAGGCCAAGCTGTTCTCGATGAACATCACCGCCGACGACCACTACGAGATGTGCGCCCGCGCCGACTTTGCGCTGGAGACCTTCGGCCCTGATGCCGACAAGCTGGCCTTTTTGGTGGACGGTTTTGTCGGCGGTCCCGGCATGATCACCACGGCACGGCGCCAGTACCCCAGCCAGTACCTGCACTACCACCGCGCCGGCCACGGCATGATCACGTCACCCAGCGCCAAGCGCGGCTACACCGCGTTCGTGCTGGCCAAAATGAGCCGTTTGCAAGGTGCCTCAGGCATCCACGTCGGCACCATGGGCTACGGCAAGATGGAAGGTGAAGGCGACGACCGCAACATCGCCTACATGATCGAACGCGACGAGTGCCAGGGCCCGGTTTATTTCCAGAAATGGTATGGCATGAAACCCACCACCCCGATCATCTCGGGCGGCATGAACGCATTGCGCCTGCCTGGTTTCTTCAAGAACCTGGGCCACGGCAACGTGATCAATACTGCCGGTGGCGGCGCTTACGGCCACATCGACTCGCCCGCCGCCGGTGCTGTGTCGCTGCGCCAGTCGTATGAATGCTGGAAGTCGGGCGCCGACCCGATCGAGTTTGCCAAGGAGCACAAGGAATTTGCCCGCGCCTTCGAGTCGTTCCCTGGCGATGCCGACAAGCTGTTCCCGGGTTGGCGCGAGAAGTTGGGCGTGCACAAGTAAGCTCTGGCACCTAGCGGACCTTTAAAGAAATGCCTCCGCACCCCGGAGGCATTCTTGTTTAAACCAGGAAGACACCATGATTGACCTTGCCGAACCCTACCGCGTCACCCAGGAGCCGTTCTACCAACAGCAGGCCAACGAGGTCGCGCTGTATGAAGCGGTGTACAGGGCCAAACTGCCCGTGATGGTCAAGGGTCCCACAGGTTGCGGCAAATCCAGGTTTGTCGAGTACATGGCCTGGAAGCTCGGCAAACCGCTCATCACCGTGGCCTGCAACGAGGACATGACCGCCTCCGACCTGGTGGGCCGCTACCTGCTGGAAGCCAATGGCACGCGCTGGCTCGACGGCCCGCTGGCCACAGCGGCACGCATCGGCGCCATTTGTTACCTGGATGAAATTGTCGAGGCGCGCCAGGACACCACGGTGGTGATTCACCCGCTCACCGACCACCGGCGCCAGTTGCCGCTGGACAAAAAAGGCGAGCTGATCCAGGCGCACCCAGACTTTCAACTGGTCATCTCCTACAACCCCGGCTACCAGAGCCTGATGAAAGACCTGAAACAAAGCACCAAACAGCGCTTTGTAGGGTTTGATTTTGACTATCCCCAACCCGAGCTGGAAGCCAGCATCATTGCCACCGAAACTGGCATTGCGCTGGCCGACGCGGTGCGGCTGGTCAAGGTAGGCGCCGCAGCGCGCGCCCTCAAGGGACATGGGCTGGATGAAGGTATTTCCACCCGCCTGTTGGTCTATGCGGCCACGCTGATGCAGGGCGATGTCGCGCCGTTGGACGCCTGCCGCATGGCGCTGGTGCGGCCCATCACCGACGACGCCGACATTCGCGCCACGCTCGATCACGCGATTGAGGCAGTGTTCGGCTGAGGCACATGGATTGCCGCGCTTCGCTCGCAATGACAAGCCTGTTCAACACGCCGATCGCAATGGCACCAAGCGCTGATCAATTGCAAGCCTGGCGCACGCAGCTCGACAGCGGTTTTACCGAGGTGGCCGACGTCTTTGCCGACTGCATGATGGACGCGCAGGCCCGGCTCAGCACCGATGGGCTGGACGACTATCTGGCCCAAGCGCGGTTTCTGGGCAAGATGGGCCGGGGTGTTGAGCCCGTGCTGATCTTTCTGCAGGAATGGCCCCAGGTGGCGCAACGGGTCGGCGAAGACGCCCTGAGCCCGGTGATGGCAGCCGTCAAGCTGATCAATAAGTCACCCAATGGCAAGGCCATTGCGCCGTTTCTGCAGGTGTTGTCAGCGGTAGCCCGGCGACTGCCGACCCAGACCCAGTTGCAGCATTACCTGGACCTGAGCCTGCTGCTGATGGAGCGCACCAGCAGCTCGATCCACGGCATCCACAAAACCTACGCCAGCCCCAGCCTCGCGCTCTTTTTTGAAAAATCACCCCAACTGCTTGCGCTGCTGAGTCTTCAGGGTCTGAGCCAGTGGGTGGACTACGGCATCCGCAATTACAGCCACCACCCGGAACAGCAGCGCGAGTATTTCAGCCTGCAAAGCGCCGACAGCCGTGCGGTGCTGCAGCGCGAGCGCCACGGCACGCTGCTAATGGACCACACCCGCGCGCTCGACCTGTATTTGCGCGCACTCTGGCAAGACGGCGATGTACTGGTGCCCTACGCCACCGCTTTCGAGGTACAGCGTCAGCCCATGCCCTACTTTGATGCCATGGGCATCCGGCTGCCCGACGTGTATGACGAGCGCGCCGGCATCAGCGGCATGGACCGCTATCGCGCCGCGCTGGCGCACATCGCGGCGCACCGGCGCTGGAGCTCAGCCGTTTTTGCCGACAACTTCAGCCCGGCGCAGCGGCTGGCGATAGAAATGTTTGAAGATGCCCGGGTCGAGGTGCTGGCCATGCGCGAATACCCAGGCTTGCGCCGCATCTTCATGGCGCTGCACCCGAATCCCGTGGCAGGTGCCTGCAACCCGGCCACGCATTCCTGCCTGCGCCATCGCCTCGCGCTGCTGTCTCGCGCCCTGTTCGACCCACCGCAACGGTTCCAGAACGTACAGATCAGCGACTGGGTACAGCGCTTTCATGCCCTGCTGGCGCAAGGCGCCTCCAGCACTTCTGAGATCGCCAGCCTGGCGCTTAGCTACCTGGGCAAGACCCGTCTGCAAAGCGACCAGTTGCCGGACACCTGGTTTGAAGACACGGTGGTGGACTACCGTGATGACAACCGCCATCTGTGGCGTTTTCACGAGCTCAGCGACGACGAGGAAAGTTTTGACGAACCGCGCCAGACGCCGCCCACTGACGAAATTCAAAGCCTGCCGCCACGCCATTATCCAGAGTGGGACTACAGCAGCCAGACCTTCCGGCCCGACTGGGTGAGCCTGTACGAACGGTTGCACCCGTCTGGCAACGCCGCCGACATCGATGCGCTGCTGGCCAAACACAGCGCGCTGGCCAAACGCCTCAAGCGCCTGCTGGACCTGCTCAAGCCGCAGGACAAGGTGCGCGTGCGCTACCAGGAAGACGGCAGCGAACTGGATCTGGACGTGGCCATCCGGTCGCTGATCGACCTGCGCGCGGGCAGCCAGCCCGAGCTGCGCATCAACATGAGCCACTCCACCAACGGCCGCAGCATCGCCGTCACAGTGCTACTGGACCTGTCAGCATCATTAAACGAAAAAGCGCCCAGCTCCGAACAAACCGTGCTGCAACTGAGCCAGGAAGCGGTGTCGCTGCTGGCATGGGCGATAGAGCAACTCGGCGACCCGCTGGCCATTGCCGGGTTTCATAGCAACACGCGGCATGACGTGCGTTACCTGCACCTCAAGGGTTTTGGCGAGCGCTGGGGTGACGAGGTCAAGGCCCGGCTGGCCGCCATGCAGGCAGGTTACAGCACCCGCATGGGCGCGGCCATGCGCCACGCGGCACACACTTTGAGCGCGCAGCGGGCTGACAAAAAATTGCTTTTGGTGCTGACCGACGGCCAACCCTCCGACATCGACGTGCACGATGAACGCCTGCTGATCGAAGATGCCAAAGCAGCGGTGCGTGAACTCGACCAGCAAGGCATCTTCAGCTACTGTATCAACCTCGATGCCAGAGCCGATGCCTATGTGAGCGACATCTTCGGCCGCCAGTACACGGTGATCGACAACATTGCCCGGTTACCCGAGCAGTTGCCCAGGCTGTTCATGGCGCTGACGCGCTGATACCGCCATTAATTTGTAAGCGACAGTTATCGCGCGCCTCGAGTCCGCGCAAGGTACCACAACGCCGGAGAGCCTCGCTTTGCTGGTCTCTGGCCTGCTGCAGCAACTCTCCCTGTTCGACGGCGCCAAGCACAATCTGGTGAAATGCCAGCATCAGGCCCAAGGTGATGAGGATCGCCAGAACGGCCAGACCGCTCTGCGTGCTCAGCAAGGCCGATAAACGTGGCCATCCCTCCAGCAAATCAAGTTGCGACAACTTGTGACCGGGCAGATCGAGATTTGAGAATTTGAATGTTTGAAAATTGATATTCATCGCCGGGTTCCAGTACAGGCGCGCACTTTGCCCACCAGTTGCGCTCCAATATACAAATGACTTCAACCCCGGTCTGTGCGCTGGATAACGTAGCCGCGCCAGAGTTGCGAAGTTCCTACGGCAGGATCGCCGAGCCCGGGCTGGCGCAGCCGGGTGGTGATTGGCGCGCGAGGCTCACGCTAACGAATGCCGGCGAACACCTCTTCGGCCATGCGAATGGCGTTGTTGCTGCGAAACCGGGCGTCGGTGAAGTTCACCAAGTAGGAAAACGGGGTCTGATCAATGGCCTGCGAGGCCTCGACCGGGTCAAATGCGCCATCTTTAAAGGCCTGCGCGGCACCGTCGCGCAGCAGCGTCAGGTAGCCAAGGCTGTCCTTCATGGCTTTGCCCAAGGTGGCCACCCCGCCGTGGCCGGGGATCACGGTGACGGGCCGCAGCTCATCGCGCAGGTAGCTCAGCGCCGCTATCCACAGCAAACCCATGCCAGGCTGGATGCCCAGCAGCCGATCGACAAACACAACATCGCCTGTGAACACCAGTTTTTCTTTGGGCAGCCAAACAAAAATATCAGCCCTGGTGTGGGCACCGCCCGATTCGATCAGTTCAATGTCAACCCCGTTCACCGCCAGTTTGTGGCGCTTGGAAAACGTCACATCCGGATACGCCAGCACCGTGCCGGCAACCTTCTCGCCCAGGTTGACCTTGGCTGCTTCATACTGCTGCAAGCCGCGTGCTTTCATATCGAGCACACCCGGCTCGGAGGCAATCACCCTGGCCCCGACCACGCGCTGAAAGTAATCGTTGCCAAACCAGCGGTGGTCCTGGCCACCGCTGTTGACCACCCAGCGAACGGGCTTGTCAGTGACCGCGCGAACGGCTTGCCGAATCAGCTTGGCGCCCTCGGCCGAGCCGCCAGAATCCACCACCACCACACCATCGTCGGCAATGACGAAGCCGCTGGTCATGTTGTTGCCCAAATTGGCAGGCGAGCGTTGCGTCAGCTCGCCCACCAGCGCATAGACGCGTTCAGTGACCTTGACGGTTTTGAAAATGGGCTCGGCAGCCTGCGCCACGGTGGCACTGGCCCACAGCAACGCCGCCAGAAAGATTTGCAGCCACGGCACGGCTGATTTGAAAACGCTTGCACGACTCAACATGATTGCGCCAGTTGCTCTCCAGAGTTATGCCGCGTAGCCTGGATTGGGCAGCGCGCCGATGATCCTGGGCGTGTTGAGCTTGCGCTTGGCCACCTTGCCGCCGCGCGCGGCCAGCCAGGTTTCCACCACCTCCCAGACCTGCTTGTTGCCCTGGCTTCTGGCCTCTTCGGCCACCGGTGCCCAGCCCGCCACCTTGTATTTTTTGTCGGCGTCGATCAGCTTGCCATTGATACGCATGTCACTGATGCGTTTGCCCATGGTCTCAAACGGGCTGCAACTGTAGGCCAGACCACCCACACGCACCATGTCGCCGCCCTGCTGGTAATAGGGGTCGGGGTTGAACAGGTTGTCGCACACGTCTTCGAGCACGGCCTTGATGGTGGCGCCGGTCATTTCGGTCAGGGTGGCATAGGAATAGGTGGTGGCGGTCATGTCCATCAGCCATTCACGGGTGATGGCCTGGCCGGGCAACAGCGTGGTGCCCCAGCGGAATCCGGGTGAAAACGCCAGGTCGGCGCCCTGCACGTCCATCAAGGCATCCACCAGCAACTGGTCGCCGGTACCGTTGAAGTTGCCACGGCGGTACAGCGTGCCCTCAGTCACGGCCAGTTTTTCCGCGAGCTTGGCTTCATAGGGCGCGCGCACCTTGGTGATGAGCGCGTCCATCTCCTTGTCGGCGGGGAGCATGTTGGCAAAAACGGGCAGCAGCTTGTAGCGGAAGTCGGCGACTTTTTTATCCTTGACGTCAAAGTCAAGCACGGCCAGGAACTTGCTGTTGGAGCCGGCGTTGGTGACGATGGTTTTGCCACCCTTGTTGCTGATGATGCTGGCCACCGGCATGCCGTCGTGCGTGTGGCCGCCCATGATGGCATCGATGCCGCTGACCCGGCTGGCCATCTTGAGGTCGACGTCCATGCCGTTGTGGCTCAACACCACCACCACCTGGGCGCCCTTGCCACGGCACTCATCGACCATCTTCTGCATGTTGTCGTCCTGGATGCCAAAGGCCCAGTCGGCCACCATGTAGCGCGGGTTGGCAATCGGGGTATAGGGAAACGCCTGGCCGATGATGGCGCAGGGCACGCCGTTGATCTCGCGGATCACATAGGGCTTGAAGACGGGGTCGCCAAAGTCGTTGGTCTTGACGTTTTGCGCGACAAAGTCAACTTTTCCGGCAAAGTCTTTCTCGATGATTTCCTGCACGCGCGCCATCCCCAAGGTAAATTCCCAGTGGCCGGTCATGACGTCCACCCCGAGCAGCTTGCAGGCATCGACCATGTCCTGGCCGTTGGTCCACAGGGCTGTGCCCGAGCCCTGCCAGGTGTCGCCGCCGTCGAGCAGCAGCGCGCCAGGGCGGCTCGCCTTCATGCGTTTGACCAGCGTGGCCAAATGGGCAAAACCACCGACCCTGCCGTAGCGCTTGGCCGCTTGCTCATAGTCCAGATAGGTCAGCGCATGGGCCTCGGCAGTGCCAGGGCGCACGTTGGACGCCTTGAGCAAGTGCTCGCCCACCAGATGCGGCAACCTGCCTTTCATGTTGCCAAAACCGAGGTTGATGCTGGGCTCGCGGAAGTGGATGGGCTTGAGCTGGGCGTGGCAGTCGGTCATGTGCAAAAACGACACATTGCCGAATTTTGGGACGTCATAAAGTCCGTTGACTGCCGTCGCCAGGTCCGCTTGTGCGTAGGCGCCCAGCCCCATGCCGGCCATGGTGCCAGCGCCAAGCACCTGGAAAAACTCGCGTTTGGTCAAATTCATGGTGTGACTGCCAAAATGTAAAAAATAAAAAGCCCGGGCAGGCCGGGCCATGTTGAAAAAAAATCAGCCTAGTTGTTGACCGGCGACTTGGGGTCCAGCAGCAAGGCCATCAGGTCTTTGGCCTGCTTCTCGGTGATGATGCCCTTGTGCACCGCACGCGGCATCATGGAGCAGGCGTTGTAGGCCTTGGCATTCCAGATCTTGCCCCAGGTGTACTCGATGATGGCCTTGGACGCCGGGCTGGTGGGGTCGGCAATCACACCGCGCGTCTTGCCGTAACCCGTCAGCGTCGGGCCAATCGTGCCAAAGGAAATCTCCTTCGGGTCCAACTGGTGGCAGTTGTAGCAATTGCCGCCGTTGGCGGTATCGGCCGTGTCAGTCCAGGTCATGCCGCGACCGCTTTGGGCCAGTTTTTCACCGGCCTTCCAGTCGCCCAGGTAGTTCCCGTCCGCCGGCCAGGTGATGGTTTTGAGCTGGGCCGCCTGCAGTTTCAGGGCGACTTCTTCATTCAGGGGCTTGCCCGCCACATCGGCGGCGCTGCAGGCTTGAATAACCTCGTCGGTGTCAAGGACGGACGCCTTGACGATGCCTTTATCGCTAAAGGAAGATTTGACGATTGCAGCGGTCAGTTGATCAAGTTCAGCCGAACCAGGAACCGACGCGCAGCCTGCCGCCAACGCGATGGTCATTAGTGACAGTGCCATTTTGTGTTGTTGTTTCATGATTGGGTTCCTTGGTATCAGCGTTTGAGGGCCGGGGCAACTGACTTGGAGCCGTGGCTGTTGACACCCAGATACACGCCCAGAGCCACCGTGGCATCACTGGCAAAACCAGGGTATGGGAAACGCTGCTGACGGTAGCAATCGTTCAGGCGCAACTGCATGCCCCACATCTGGCCATTGGAAACACGGTAAGCCGGCCAGGCGGCAAAGCCGATGCCGTCGCCAGGGTTTTTCGTCAGGTTGGGCAGGTCCTGCATACGGATACGCAAGTTGTCGGCGCCGTGGCACGAGGCACAGGAAAAATCATGCGCGCCACCACGCTGGAAGAACAGGCGCTTGCCGACCTCGTAGGCGATTTTCTCCTTGGCATGGGCTTGCGGCAGGTTGAATGTCATGTCGCGCGATTCTGCGGCGATCCAGGTCGCAAGCGCAGTCACATTATTTTGCTCACCCTTGCCAAACGGCGTTTTGGCAATCTCTGCGGCATTAAAACCCTGCAGGTTTTCCATGCAGCTGAGCAGGCGCGACTCCAGGTCCTGCACCTTGTTGGTGTCGGCAAAGTAGCGCGGCAAGGTCACAAAAACAGCCTTGACCACACCGGGACCCTGACCCAGGTCACATTGCTGCAGCGACGCGTTTTTGGGGCCGCGCTTTTGCTTCCACAGGTCCTCTCCTTTGGCCTCGAACAGTTCGGCCGGGTTACCGTCGGCGAGCATGGCGCGGTATTCCTCGATGGCCAGCACCGCAGCCGATTTTTGGGCATGGGCGGCAGTGCCCGCCAGTCCTGCCAGTGCCAACAGGCACATCATTCTTTTCATTTTCATGGTCTCCTCATTGTTGATGAACATGCCAACAGACAGGCCTGAATCAGGACACCGTGGCCTCGTCGGTGCGGCTGTCACCCTTGTTGTCTTTCCAGGTGATCGCCACCTTGTCGCCGGCCTTGCCACCTTTGATGTTGAATTGCATGAACGGATTTTTGGCGACAGCCGGCCCCCATTCGGCGGTCATCACGACTTTGCCGTTGTGGCTGGCCGAGACTTCATTGATGTGCCACGCGGGAATCAGTTTGCCAGCGGAATCTTTCCGCTGGCCGGACTCCATCTCGTGACTCATCAAGACGCGAACGGTGGTTTTGCCGCCTTCTGCTTTGGCGCGGATGCGCATTGGATCTGCCATTTTTAAACTCCTGAATAATGATTGAACAAGTGGTCGTGCAAACCGGCTTCAGCCGCCGCAACCGCCCAAGGTAACTTTGACTTCTTTTTTGGCAAACAGGGCTTTGCCGTCGTTCATGATGGCCACGGCATACACGTCCGAAGACTGCCCCATCTTGGAACGGGTGGCAAAGTTGGCCTCCACGCTGTCGGTCACGTTGAACAGGGCAACCAGGGCCGCCGGGTTTTTTTCGACCAGCAGCAGGATGTGTTTGACGCCGGCCAGGGTGGTGCTGGCCGTGAAGGGCACCACCGCACCGTTTTCTGCAATGTCCGGGCCAACGATGATGACATCCTTGCTTTCTGCTGGCGCACCTGCGCCCAGCGCCTTAAGCGCATCGGCCATCGATTTGGCTTCGAAGGCCGGCTTGTTGTAGGCCAGCGCGTATTGGGGAAACAGGCCGGTGGTGGCCAGCAGGCCGGCCACGATGGCGCTGTGTTTGAGTGTCTCGCGACGAGTTTGCATTGAAATCTCCTTCTTAAAGTACATGCTGAAAAAAATGACACCGATCTGACTCTGCCGGGCGCTACTTGCCCGCTTCCGCTGCCCGCCCGACCGCCAGGGGGCTGGACTCGGCAACGCTCAAGGTATGGGCTGGCTCGGGGGTCAGGCCCCGATTGCCGGCACCACCAGACTTGATCCTGGCGGCCAGGGCGTCAGCCTGGTCCGCATATGTGTTGACAACCGCGTTGAGCGTGAAGTCTGGCAACACCGAGCTCAGTCTGGGCTCGGCGGCGCAATTTTTCATGCAGGCGACGTTGTGCGTATCGGGCTTTTTGGCGCTGCCAAACTCCTGGCCTGGCCACAGCGCATGGTCGGTGGTCATGCCATTGCGGTTGGGCATGCGGGCCTGCACATCGCGAATGGTTTTTTCATCGAGCGTGAAATCGTCCGGCACGATGTGGCTCAGGTTCAGCATGAACGTCAGCACCGCATAGACCTCGTTGGTTGACAGGGTCTTGGGGGCGATCCAAGGCATGGCGCGGTTGATGAAGTCCCACACGGTCGAAATGGTGGCCACCTTCATGAAAGTGGTGCGCCAGGGATAGTCGGGCGTGGTCAGGTTGGCCACATGCCCCGTCGCCAGGTCCTGGTCCTTAACACCGCCAATCACCGGACTGAATTTCTCGCCTGATTCGCCAAAGAAACCGTGACAGCTGGCACACTTGCCTTCCCATATCACCTGGCCCTGCGCCACGCTGCCCGAGCCTGCCGGCAAGCCTTTGAAATCGGGGCGCACATCAATGTCCCAAGCGGCCATTTCCAGAGGTGTCGCATCGCGCCCCAAACCAGCCATTTTGGCGACCGACTGGGCTGCCGCCAAGCCGCCAAGCGCCAGCCAGGCCAGGCAGATGAGGGCGCTACGACAGCTGGACATTTTTCACCTCGCCGTTTTCCCGCACCAGCCACGACTGAATGGCGTTGTTGTGATAGACCGACCGTGTCCCGCGAACGGCGCGCAATTGCCTGTAGGTGGGTTGCACAAAGCCGGTGCTATCCATGGCCCGGCTTTGAATGATGGCCGGCTTGCCATCCCAGACCCAGTCCAGGTTGAAGCGCGTCAGCGCCTTGGACAGCACCGGTGACTCCAGGCGGGCGCCATGCCAATTGCGGCCCCCATCCACCGAAACGTCCACTTTTTTGATCTTGCCCTTGCCGCTCCACGCCAGTCCGGTGACGTTGTAAAAACCCTTGTCCAACAACACTTGTCCGCCCGACGGCGTGGTGACCACGCTTTTGCACTCCTGCAGGCTCGTGTACTGGCGGTGCTGGCCGCTCGGCAGCAGGTCGATGTACTGAATCGCTTCGTCTTTGCTGGCGTAGGGCATGTCGCCGACTTCGATACGGCGCAGGTATTTGACCCAGCTCACGCCCTGAACGCCGGGCACGACCAGGCGCAACGGATAGCCATTCTCGGGGCGCAGCATCTCGCCGTTCTGCCCGTAGGCCACCAACACCTCGCCCGACTTGATCAGATGCATCGGGATGGTACGCGTCAGCGCCGAACCATCCGCACCTTCGGCCAGCACGAACCTGCCATTTTTGAGATCGGCGCCCGCCAGCTCCAGCAGGGTGATCAGCGGCACGCCGGTAAATTCGCTGCATGACACCATGCCGTGGGTGTATTGCACCGTGGGCACGGCCACGTTGCCCCATTCCACCGCCGTGTTGGCGCCGCATTCAATGAAGTGGAAGCGCGACACCGGGGCCATGCGCATGAGCTCATCGAGCCTGAACACCTTGGCCGCCTTCACCATGCCATTGATCATCAGCCGGTGTTTTGAAGGGTCGATGTCCCACCAGCCCTGGTGATGACGCTCGAAGTGCAAGCCGCTGGGGGTGACGATGCCGAACAGCGATTGCAGGGGCGCAAACGACACCGACGCCTGCGCGGTCTGCGTCAAGCCCGGGCTTGGACGGCGCTGTACCGCCGCCTCAAAAAGCGAGCGCTTGCCGTAGCCGTCGTTTTGCGCCACGCCCTGCCCCAATGCCACGCTGTGTTCCGGTAAATTCAAAATATTGGGGTCGCCGGCCCCGGCAGGCACCGGCTTGCCCTGCGCCACCGCGCCTTGCGCCGCAGCGCCAACGGCAGCCGCGGCAAAAGCCTGGCGAATAAAGTCGCGCCGGCCTTGTCTGGCTTCTGAAAAAACGGTTTTGATGCCGCCTGGCGACAAAAAGTGCTCAGGCGCCGGGATCAACCTGCCCGAGTTCATACTTTTCCCCATTCAAAAAACTAATGTTCCGAGACGCGCACCGGCGTTGACGAGACCGTGATGTTGACGGCACGCTTTAGCGTCAACAAAAAAATGATTGGGTGGGCTGACACCTGTTACCTCAATCCGCACATGCGAATGCGTCAATGTACGGTGTAAGCGATGTTTTGTAACTGGGGTTTTCACTTATTTGAAGTGGTAATGATCCCGATTGAGCACCGCCGCGATCGAGGTCACCTCTTCCGGAAACAAGCTTAAATTCAGCATCGTGCTGCAGGCTTGCACCTGACCGCGCAGCGCCGCCAGGGAATTCACCCGCCCGTCCGGGCGATAAATGGCATGGCCGTTGCCGCCCACTTTACGGCTGTGACAGGCGTCGCACTGGTGCTCTGCCATCAGCTTTTCGCCCAGCTTCAAATCAGCGCCGTGGTACAGGGCTGGAACTTCCTGTGCCATGGCTGCGGTGGTCAGCCAAGCCGATACGGAAAAAACGAGATGCTTCATTGCAGACTGCCTCCTGTTGATCAAAGCTAACCGTCAAATGGCGCCGCGCTCACGCCACCGACAAACGCTCCGGTTGCCGCACGAAGTAAATACGCCCCTGTTTGTCCATCTGCTCGATGATCCCATCGCGCACCAGGCGGGTGATCTCGCGGCTGACGGTTTCAAGCTTCAGGTCCAGCATGGCCCCCATGTCTTCGCGTGAAAAAAGCACGGCCACATCAGGCCTGCTGGGGTTGCGCATCTTCAACACCAGATTGGCCACCCGCTGGCGCGCCGTGCCAAAGTTCATATCGGCCAGCCAGTCGTCGGCGTCTTTGAGCGCGCGCTGCCATTTGTGCATCAACTGGGTGTGCAGTCTCGGGCTGCTCGCGGCCAACTTTTGAATGACACGCTGTGGAATACGGCAGACGGTGACAGCGGTCAAGGCAATGGCATCACTGTCATAGCGCGGCCCCGCCAGGGCCTCCAGACCAATCACATCCCCCGAGCGCAACACGCGCACAATGCGCGGCCGGCCATCGAGCGTGTTGCGCACCAGTTTCACCATGCCGCTGCGCAAGGTGAAAATGCCCTGCACCGGGCTGCCCTCAGCGTACAAAGCCACCGCGTGCGCGAATTCAAGATCATCGATTGGCGCATGAATGTGTGCGAAATCATATTCATTGAGATCAGCGAACAGCACCATGTCGCGAATGCCGCACTGGCGACAGTCGGAGGTGCCACGCCAGGCCGATTCGGTTTTGATCGGGATCATCCGATGCCTTTCAGTTAGCCACGGCGGCACGAGCGGTGCGCAGCCGGTCATCCAGGTAAGCCCCGTAGAAATCCGGAATGTAGCCGCCCACCAAACGCTCTGCGACCTCCACCCCGCCGCGGCCAAAGAACAACACGGTCGGCGCGATCTTGATGCCCCAACTGCGAATCAACTGGTCCTGGGTTTGGCTGACCCCGCCGAAATCCTGCACCATCTGCCGGTTGCGCATGTCGATTTGCACGATGGACAGGCCCGCCTGGCCCTGCAGCGGAGCCAGATAATTTTCACGGGCTATTTTGCAAAATGGACACCCGTCCAGACTCACCAGGACCAGCAGCGGGCTGCCCTTTTGCAGCGCCCTGGCCAAGGCCTCAGAGAGTGAAGCGGGCACGGGCAAAACCTGCTCTGCGGCACGCCCTGCCCCCACCCAACTGGCGGCACCAGCCGCCAGCAACCAGTGGCGACGTGTCAGGAAAAAATGACGAGGGCTCATTATTTGGCTTCCTGTTCCAGCAGCAAATAGGTGTTGTAGGCGTTCATGCGGTTGGCCACCTTGAACAGTGGCAGATTTTCAAAGCGCGACCAGTCGGTGTTTTTGTAGGCCTCATCGAACGGCTCCATGGCCTCGGCAGCACGCTGCATGGCGGTGCGCAGGTAAACCAGATACTCTCGCGTTTGCTGCATGTCGTGGCGCGCGTCGCCCGACAGCGGGCCGTGGCCAGGCACGATCACTTGGGTGTCGAATGTCAGCAACTGGTCAAGCGCCGTGATCCAATGGCGGCTGTCGGCCTGGCCGACAAACGGAATCCGGCTACGGAACACCAGATCGCCCGCAAAAAGCACTTTTTCGGACGGCAAATAAAAAGCCATGTCCTCTGGCGTATGCGCCGGGCCAACGATTCTGGCCTGAAAAAGCATGCCGCCAAGCAGCAGGTCCTGGTCACCGTCAAGCCAGGTATCGGGCTCGACCAGATACGTCTTGTCATCGATCCAGGGAAACAGTTGCGCACGCGAAGCCTCCATGCGCAGCCGTGCCGTGTCGCTGTTGAGGTAAATCAGAGTGGCGCGGTGCGCCACAATTTTGGCGCCCAGCGCCTTGAAAACCTGCAGGCCATAAATGTGGTCGGCGTGGTAATGGGTGACCAGCACGTGGGTGATGGGCAGCGGCGTGACTTTTTTGATTTCTGCCACCAGGCGCTCGGCCAGAGCTGGCGAGCCCAGGGCATCAATCATCACCACGCCCTTCGGGGTCACAACAAAGCCCGCGTTCGAAATGAAGTTTTGATTGGCAGGCGAGCCGAGCTCCGATAGCCCCTGCACATACCAGGCGGACGGCGACACCTGGTACAGCACCATCGGTGGCGCTTCTTCAGCCTGAACAGGTGCCAACACACCAAACATCAGGTAAACAAGCCACAGTGCGCTGACGATCGTTTGCCTCACGGCGTTGTCATCAGCGCACTGTCGCTACGGCTAAACAAGGGAATCGGCCCAAATGTTACGCGCCCAAGCCAGCGCATACTCCCCTTCCACTTCATTGGCAGCGGTTGACACGCCGCCTGATCCCGCCACGGTCACCATGGTTTTCTTGGCCGGATCATAGGTGTGCACGCTGGCCACATGAACAGCTGCGTTGCTGCTGACGAAGCTGTAACACGTGTTGGTGTAGATCGGCGAGGGGTTGGGGGTTTTGCCCGTCAACAAGGCCACCACGGCTGCAGCACAGGTCTTGCCATGCTGGTTGGCCATGCTCCCGGACTTGGGCATGGCAGGCGCGCTTTGAATCGAATCACCCAGCAAGTGGATGTTTTTGGCTGCCTTTGACTCGTAGGTCAAAAAGTCAACCTCACACCAGCGTTTGTTGGCAGTCGCCAAACCGCTATGCACTGCAATGGCGCCGGCACGCATGGGCGGCAGCACGTTGAGCACATTGGCTTTCAGGTCTTCGTGAAACTCGAACTTGAGGGTGCTGGTGGCCGCATCCACATCGGACACGACGTGTTTGCCACGGTACTCAATCATGCCTTGGTAGCGCTCCGCCCAGGCTTTTTTGAACAGCGGGCCTTTGGAAGTGACGTCGTCATTGGCATCCAGAATCAACACCTTGGATTTTGGCTTGGCCTTGCTGAAATAGCTGGCCACCTGGCAGGCGCGCTCATACGGGCCGGGCGGGCAACGGTAGGGTGCCAATGGAATCGAGATGGCGAACACACCCCCATCGGGCATGGCTTCGAGCTGCTTGCGCAAGGCCACGGTTTGCGGACCGGCTTTCCAGGCATGCAGCACCTTGTCTTTGGCGCCAGCGGCGGCCATACCCGGCAGGGCCTCCCACATGAAATCAATGCCAGGCGACAGAATCAAACGGTCGTATGCCAGCTCACCGCCGCCGGCCAGCTTGACGGTGCGTTTGTCAGCATCGATGGCCGTCACGCTATCGTGCACCACTTGCACGCCGTGGTTCTTGACCAAGCCGTCATAGGGCGTGGTGATGAAGTCCATGGTTTTGACTCCGCTGAGCACCAGGTTGGACAGAGGGCATGAAAGGAACGCTGCATTGGGCTCGACCAAGGTCACAGAAATGCCGTAGTCAGACCACATGCGCACATACTTGGCGGCCGTAGCACCGCCGAAGCCACCCCCCACCACCACCACTTTGGGGCCGTTGCCACCGCCCATGGAAGCGCAGCCTGACAGCATCCCCAGGGAACCCAAGGCGCCCAATGCTGAACCGGCACCCAATGTTCTTACAAATTGACGACGTAACATATTGTTCTCCTTAATGCTTCAATGCGGCAAAGTAACTGGCGAGCTGATCAATCTGCTCGTCGGAATAACCCTTGGCGAGCTGATGCATCACCGTGGCCGACCTCTTGCCCGACTTGAAGTCCTGCATCCTTTTAAGCAGAATTTCCTTTTTTGCGCCCGCCAGGTCATCCATGCCCGGTGCCGCCACGCCATGGGTGCCATGGCAGGCAGCACAGCCTGCAGCCATGCTGCGCACCTGCAGGGCATCAGCGCTGGCCCAGGAACAAAGGCCTGCAAGCGCCAGGCCCGAAAACAATCTGTAAACTTTCTTCACTTTGTCTCCTTTAATTGTTTATCCATAAAAACCCAACCGAAAACATGGGTATCACAACAACCAATTCACCAACTGCGTTGTATGTGTTAATGGTACGAAGCATTGGTCACAACTCATTACAGTAGAAACCCGCAGTGTGTGCAATTTTTCAGAAGCTGCTGCACGAGCACCCAAAGAAGTCGCCGGGCGACAGAATCCGGGCTATCCATTTCAAACTTTTCAACAGGAGACAAACCGTGGTCAAATTTTTACTCGCATTTTTCCTGACCTTGTGCGCCACCCTTGCCAGTGCCCAGGAGACCAAGGTGGTCTATCACATCACCACCGGCATTGACACCATCGCCGGGGCCATGAGCAACATCCAAAACCACCTCAACGCCGACCCCAAAGCCAAAATCGTGGTAGTGACCAACGGGCCAGGCATCGATTTCTTGATTGCCGATGCCAAAGACAGCAAGGGCCGGGAGTTTTCGGGCATGGTCAGCGACCTGGCGGGCAATGGTGTCGAATTTCGGGTCTGCAACAACACCCTGGTGTCACGCAACATCGACCCCGACAAATTGCTCATGGAAACCAAGCTGGTGCCCTCGGGCGTGGCCGAAGCCGCCAGGCTGCAAAGCAAGGAGGGTTTCGCTTACCTCAAGCCCTGAAAAGGCTGTGGACGCTGCCATTGACTGGCTGCGCCCACTTTTTGCATAGCCTGCTGACTCAGGCAGGTGGAAAACGACTTTAGAAGCGGTGGCTGTACATGAACTGCCAGTTCGTCTGACCGTGCGAAATTTCGATTCCCTGAGGAGTTGTCACCGTGACATCGGGCGCCATCGTCACCGACATGTTGAAGTCACCCGCTTGCGAGACTTGGTAACCCAAACCCAGCGTGTAGTGATTTTTCACGGTGGCAGGGAACAAGGGATTCACATAGGCATCAGGTATCGGGTTGTCCGCCAGATTCATACCCGCACGCAAGGTGAGCGCCTGGTTTGCCTTCCAGGCCAAGCCCAAATTCAGGACGGTTTGATTTTCCCAGTTTTGGGGCATGGCGAAACTCACCGAGCCACCCATTCCCGAACTGTCGTAGCGCATCTTGAAACTCTCCATGGCGTCGGCCCAACCAAGGTATTTCAGATCGGCAGCCAACAAAAGCGATGGACTGGCTTGCCAACTGGCACCTACCGCAAAGACAGAAGGCATCTGGAAGTCAAGCACGGTGATTTTGCCGTGATCGATAAAACCACCGATCGCCGAAATACTGGCGTCACCATTGCCCGTTTCCATGTCGCCCAGTGACGACTTGAATTGGTAGGACGCACCCATCATGACATCCTTGTTGACCTTGTAAGTGGCCCCCAGGGCTGCACCAAAGCCGGTGGACTTGGCCTCGCCAGAGAAGTCGCTATCGTCAGAAAAGTCGATGCGTGCCCAGGGGGCGCCTGACAAAGGACCTAGCGCCATCGCCAGATTGCCGCTGGCGTCGGTCACCATCCCCGCTAACTGCGCGCCAGAGGCTGCCATGCGCATGTCCAGTGACGACCACATGAATTTCAAGGTGGCACCGACCGTCAGGTCTGGATTGACCTGGTAAGCAACAGGTAAGATCACATTACCCACCCCGAGCTCCGAGCGTACCGCCGAACCGGACCCCATGGCCAAAAACGAATTCGCTTCATATTCGGTTCCCATGCCGCCCTGCGCAAAAATGCCAAGACCATAGGTCAGCGCACCGCTGCGACGGGTGTAGCCAAAAGCGGGCATCAAATAGGACGTACCGCCTGATTCGGCAGTCATGCCATAGGCAGGAATGCTGCTGGTGACATCCGGCCCCAGAATGCCGAACGCCACATCCAGGCGTGCCGTGCCGTCGGCAATCATGCCCAGCGTGGCCGGGTTCTGCGCCATGCCGGCGTTGCCGTGGTCAATGGCTTGCGAGACCCCGCCCATGCCGGTGGAGATGGGGCCGTAGCCTTCCATCAGCATGCCATTGGTGGCATGCGCGGCCCCGGCGGCAAGCAGCGCGCACAGGGGGGTGAGGTAAAAAAGTTTGCGGGTTGCTTTCATGGTTGTCTCCGGTTGGTGGTTGTCAATGATTACTCTGGGGTTCACTTTGGGGTGATGGGTGATGGCCAAAAGCGCCTGGCTGGCTTACCAGAAAGCCAGCAGGCGGCCTTTGACCACTTTGGCTTCGATGCGTTTGAGCGGACTATTGCCTTTCTTGATGCAGTCGCCACTTTTGGCATCGAATTGCCATTGGTGTTTGGGGCAGGTCAAGGTGGTACCTTTGACAGCCAGCTCGGGAATATCGGTGCTCTGATGCGGACAGTGGCTGTCATACACCTGGTAAGCTTTTTTGTCGCGGTAGATGAACAGGCCGCGGCCCTGGCATTCGGTGCGCGTGACCTCGCCGTCCGGCACATCCCTGGCGGCCATGACGTCGCGCCACTCGCCGGCTACCGGTGTCAGTTGCGTGATGACTTCGGGGGCAAAGCCTGGAATGTTCATGTCGAGGATGATGTCCACGGCCCAGACAATTTTGGCCAGCCCCAGCGCCGGAAAAGCCATCAGCAGCGCATCGAGCACCTCCATCGGCGTGCAGCCTTCGCGCAAGGCACGGCCCAGATACTGGCGAAAACCACGGTCGGTTTGCGCATGGACCTTGGTGATCACAGAAATCAAATTGCGGGTCTTGGGATCGAGGTATTTGCCGCTGTCTTTCAGAAAGGCAAAGTAGTGGCCCAGGGTTTCGGGCCGGGCTTTCAGCAGATAGTTCAATGCGTCACTCATGGTGTCAGTGCTTTCATTCAAGGTTGAGAAAAGTGTGTTGTTTGCCGCCCGAAAGAGTGTTTTGATTTCATTATTGTTGCAGGACTTCCAATGATGGCTGCGGCTTGTTGGCAGGATTCAGGGGATCATGCTTGCCGGTTTCACCGAGCCATGCACAAATCGCCGCGAGTGCCAGGTCCTCATGGGCAAAGATGCGTTCCTGACCGATCTCTTCGAACAGTCCGGTGCGATGCATCACATCGAGCACCTGTTTCTTGAGGCCGGAGAAAACCAGTGTGATGCCGTTATCGCGCAGCCGCTCAAACAAGGCCTTGATGACTTCTTCGCCGGAAGCATCGAGATTGTTGATGCCGTTTCCAACCAACAACACATAGGGCGCGTTCGGTTTCGCCGCCACGGCTTCCAGCACGGCATCTTCAAAATATGCGACGTTTGCAAAATACAGTTGGCCGTCGAAGCGCACCGGTATCACCTGCTCGCTGGTGGGTATCTCGGGATAGACCTTGACGTCGCGCAAGGTACCGTCGGTGTAGCGCCCCAAGCGGGCCACACGTGGCTTCATGCTACGGTACAAAAACAGCAAAATGGCCACAACCGCACCCAGCAGAATGCCACTATCCAGATGCGGCGCAAAGGCGAGCGTGGCCACGAACGTCACACCCGCGGCGATGCCATCGTGTTTGTGCGCTTGCCAGGCATGCTTGATGGCAACAAAGTTGATCAGACCGCTCACCGCCATGATGATCACGGCCGCCAGCACGGCCTGCGGCAGGTGGTACAGCAGCGGGGTCAGGAACAGCAAGGTGCACAGCACCACGATGCTGGCAAATACGGCAGACATCCCCGACTTCGCGCCAGCATTGAGGTTGACAGCCGAGCGCGAAAACGAGCCACTGACCGGAAATGCCTGGGTCAGACTGCCCATGACGTTGGCCAGGCCCTGGCCGAGCAATTCCTGATTGGGGTCGAGGCGTTGTTTGGTTTTGGCGGCCATCGCCTTGGCGATGGAGATGGCTTCCATGAAAGCTACCAGTGAGATCACCAGTGCACTGGAAAACAGCATACTCAAATCACTCCAGTGAACGCTCGGAAGCGCCAACCCCGGCAAGCCCGATGGAATGCTGCCCACTACTTCGCCGCCACCGACCAATTGGAGCTCCCCCTTGTTCATCTTTTTGATGCGCCAGCGGTAGCCGTCAGATATTTCACCCTGCGGTAGCTGACCGAGCAAATAGAGTCGGGCGGGTTGCGTGGCGTTGGCCGGGATTTGCTCGAATATGAATTTGCGCAGGAAACGGGCTGCCTTGCGATTTTGATCTTCCAGGTCTTTGAGTTCGAGTTTAAGCAGCTCGATTTCATAGTTGAGGGCGGCCGAGTGTTGACGGCCTCCTTCCTGATTCACTTTAAGCTGCTTCAATTCAGCTGACTTATGACCAAGCTTGGTGCTCAATTCTGTGATTTTCAATTCTGCCTGAGTCAACTCGTTGGCAAGGCTTTTAACCTCAATGTCCATGATTTGATCGGGCCTGCCGATGATGTTGTGCTCGAAGCCAATGGACCAGCTCACCACGGTCGTCAGTGTCACAGCGACCAGTACATTGGGCAGCTTGGGCGTGAATCGCTTCATGCCGACCATGATGACGAAGGCCGTCAGCCCCATCAGCAGTGTCGGCAAGTGGGTCTCGCCGATCAGTTGCAGGGCGCCCCATACGTCCTGCAGGAAATGCTCGCTGCGCCCCATCGAAATGCCAAACAGCTTGTTCATTTGCGACAGGCCGATGATGATGGCAGCGGCGTTGGTAAAGCCAACAATGACTGGATGCGACAGAAAACTGACGACCACCCCCAACTTGAAGATACCCAGGGTCAACTGGATGACACCGACCGTTAAGGCCAGCAGCACCGCCAGCGCGATGAATTGTTCCGAGCCGGTTGCCGCCAGCGGCGCGAGTGCCGACGCCGTTAACAGCGAAACCACGGCCACCGGACCGGTGGCCAGTTGCGCGGACGATCCCCACAGCGCCGCGATCATGCCCGGCAGAAACGCCGCATACAGTCCGTAATAAGCCGGCATCCCGGCCAGTTGCGCGTAGGCCATGGATTGCGGAATGAGGACCAGCGCAACGGTGATGCCGGCCATCAGATCGGCGCGGAGTGTCTTGCCGTGCAGCGGCCACCATGAAATAAAGGGGAAGAAGCGCGCAATACTCTTATTCATGATGATCTGGCTTCGCCGTTAGGCAGCTGTTCGTTGCATTCAGTGAAAATGCGCGCCTTGCAGTTGCGGCAAATCTCTGAATCCAGCGTCGAATAGATCGGCTTGATCCAGTTCGACATCGCTGGAAAGAATGCACCCACCCCGATATCGTCGAGTTTGTCGGCCTTGCGCAGAAACTGATAGATGGTTTTACTGCACCGATAAAAATACAGGCCACCACCGAGTTTGCGGCGACGCCGCGCTTCCTGCTCCAGCATTTCTGCGCCCGCCACATCGATGAAATTGATGCCGCGCGCCAGGATCATCACGGTCTTCTGGCGCGGGTTGGACTCGTCGATCTGCAGCAGTGCGTTGCGCACGAAGTCCACCGCACCGAAAAAGATGGAGCCATTGATGCGCACGATGCGGAACTGCGGACATTCCGGACGTCCCAATGCATTGACAAAGTGGTACGCCCCCTGCTCCATGGCGGGGACATAAGGTACGACAGAGGGCCTTGACACGCGATACAGGTAAAGCGCCAACGAGAGCAGGATGCCAAAGAAGATGCCTTTTTCCAGATCAACCAGTGTCCCCAACAGCGTGACCCACAGGATGACCGTCTCGGCGCGGCTGATTTTGCCGATGGCGCCGATGTGATGAAAATCAATCAAGCCCCATGCCACCAGAAACAAAATGCCCGCCATGGCCGCTGTTGGCAGATACGACGCCAGTGGCGCGACCAGCAGCAAAACGAGCAGCAGAAAAATCGAGGCGAACACCGTGGCAAGCGGGGTCTTGGCGCCCGCTTCGAAGTTGACACCACTGCGGTTGAATGAGCCACTGGAGGCGTAACCGGAAAAGAAACTGCCGACCAGATTGGACAAGCCTTGCCCGATAAATTCCTGATTGCCGTCGATGTGCTGTTCGGATTTCACCGCGATGGCGCGCGAAATGGAGACGGCCTCGGTCAGCGCCAGCATGGTGACGATCAAGGCCGGGAACAGGACCTTGTGGAGCGTCGCATAGGAAAAATCAGGCATCGACAAGGGCGGCAGGCTGGCCGACAACGCGCCCACGGTCTTGATCTGGGTGACCGATGGGCCGAATTCGGCATTGATGAGATAGGCGACCACACTGCCGATGACCATGGCGACGATCATGTACGGCAGTTTGGGCATGAATTTCTTGGCAGCGATACCCACCGCCAGCGTGATCGCCCCGACCGCGCAGACATAAGGGTTGACGTTGCCCATTTGCAGAAAAAACTGCTCGATCACCACATGAAAGGGCACACCGCGCGCAATGTCCAGACCAAAAAAATTCTTGACCTGGCTGGCGGCGATGAGCAGTGCCGCACCGGCGGTGAATCCGATCACCACCGTGTGTGAAATGAAATTGACCAGCACGCCCATGCGCGCCAGGCCCAGAATCAACTGAAACAGACCGGCCAGAAAAGTGAGCGTAAGCACCATGCTGATGAATTGCGGCGAGCCGGGCTCGGCCAGCGGGCTGATGGCGGCAAACACTGCGATCGAGATGGCGGTGGTGGGGCCGGAAACCAGATGCCAGCTTGAGCCGAACAGGGCGGCAACGATGGCCGGCAACATGGCCGCGTACAAACCGTATTCAGGCGGCATCCCGGCGATGGTGGCAAAAGCCACGCCCTGCGGCAACACGATCAGGGCACCACTGAGCCCGGCGATCAGGTCGGCGCGAATGGTGTTGCGGTCCACCAGATGTTTCCACTGCATGAATGGAAACAGATGGTAGAGCCAGTATTTGCGCGAGTGGTGAAGCATTACAGTGTTGAACCAAGCCACCGTCCGACAGCAGATTTACTGCGGGCGCCTGGCTGACAGCAGGAATTTTGCAAGGGATTAACCTGAGTCATACACGCCAGATCGCGCAGACGCTCTGTTCTGAGGGTACCGAACCGGCGAGCTTGCGTGCTTCGGTCAGAGTCGCAACATCGTCGGCGAGTGCATCCAGGCCGACGGGCAGAAAAATAGGGAGCAGCATTTTGCGCAAAAAAATTTCTAAAAAGACTTTGCAAGGGAGATCAAGGTCGGACACGTTCTGTGTCAGGTGGCCTGCAGGCTGGAAAGAATTACAAAACATAACGTCTGGCCAGACCATACTCCAAACGGATAGCCCGGGTGATAGTCCAAGTGGGTAGGTGACTTATGGCGTGGCATCGCTAACAATAATTCAAAATTCGCACCCTTTGATGAAGGGTCTTTTAAAAAATGAAGAGCGCCGTGGACACCACTGTTTCCGATTTCACTGGGCAAGAACTTGAACTGGTGGCCGAGCTTTTGCAGCAACGCTACAGCAAGCACATGTCCCCTGAACTTGCAGACAGCGAACTGAAGCTTGACCCTGCCAGCGATGAATTGACGGTTTGCCCAACGCTCTATTGGAGCGAACGCGGGGCTCATTTTGTCCTTTGCAAAATAGCGCAGGGGCGTTACAAGTGCCAGTTTTTCTATGCCGATGCTGACCAATATGGCACTGGCCATGACGAGTACACCGATTTGCGGCGCTGCGTTCTGACACTGTTGCGCGTCCAGGCGGATCATGCAAGCCAGAGTGCCGGCATTTCGAGCGGGGCCACGGCGATTGATCTGCCCGCCGGTTCCACGGATGACGACTATCACGGTCCACTGGTGATATGACGCCAACACCATGAAACTTTGCATCGTCTCGGACAGCCATGACCGCGCCCCCATGCTGGCATCAGCGGTCATGGCGGCCAAAGAGGCCGGGGCCGAGGCTGTCATCCACTGCGGAGACCTGATCGGTGCCATGACCTTGCGTCCGCTGCTTGAAATCGGTTTGCCGGTCCATGTCGTCCATGGCAACAACCTGGGCGACCTGTTGGCTTTATCGACACTGTGCGCTGCTTCCGGCGGGCTGATCACTTACCACGGCGCCGACATTGACAAGGCCTTTGCTGGACGCAAGTTGTTTGCGACGCATTACCCGCACTATGGGCGCGGCATGGCCTGCACCGGCGACTACGATATTGTCTGCTATGGCCACTCGCATGTGGCCAGCGTGGCGCAGCAGCCGACCATTGCGGGAGGCATGACGTGGCTGGTGAATCCGGGCAGCGTAGGCGGGCTCGGTGCGCCGGCGACCTGGCTGCTGGCCGATCTTGCCAGTTTCGATTTCGAGATCCGGAGCCTGCAATGACCAGCCCGGTCCATATGAATCGGCAAGCTTGCCAACACCATTTTTTTACTTTGTAACGCAGTGGAGATTTCATGACAGCACCTATCGCAACCAGTCAGACCATACTCGTGGTTGGCGGTGGCATCAGCGGCATGACGGCGGCGCTTGAAGCGGCCGAATGCGGACGGGACGTTGTACTCGTCGAACGCAGCCCTACTTTGGGTGGGCGTACCGCGCTGCTTTACCGCTATTTCCCCAAGATGTGCCACCCGACCTGCGGGCTCGAGATCAATCTGAGACGGCTCAAGGGCAATCGCAACGTGCGCGTGATGACGATGGTCGAAGTCGTCCGCATCGAGGGCAAGCGCGGTGCCTATACCGCCACCCTGAAGATACGTCCGCGCTACGTTAACGAGAACTGCACCGTCTGCGGCGATTGCGCCGCTGCGGTTGGGGCTGAAATCCCCAATCCGCACAACTATGGCCAGGACAAGATCAAGGCTGCCTACCTGCCGTTTGCCATGGCCTATCCTCAGCGCTATGTGCTGGACCCGTCCCTTATTGGCACCGAAGATGCCGACAAGGCCAAAGCCGCCTGCAAGGTCGGTGCCATCGATCTTGCGATGCAGGAAGAAACGGTCGAGCTTGCGGTGGGCGCTGTGGTCTGGGCGACCGGCTGGAAACCCTATGACGCAGCCAAGATTCAACCCTACGGCTACGGGCGCTTTCCCAATGTCGTCACCAGCGTTGAGTTTGAGCGCATGGCTGATCCGGCCGGCCCGACCGGTGGCAAGCTGCTACGCCCGTCGGACGGACAGGAAGCCAAAAACATTGCCTTCATCCAGTGTGCCGGCTCACGCGACGAAAACCATTTGCGGCATTGCTCGCGCATTTGTTGCATGGCCACGCTGAAACAGACGCAGTACGTGCGTGAGTCCCAGGGTGATGCGGCCAAATCAACGGTGTACTACATCGATATTCGTGCGATAGACCGCTTTGAGGATTTTTATCAGATGGTCCAAAAGGATGCATCGGTTACTTTTGTGAAATCAAAGGTGGCGAGCATCGATCAGGCCAGGAATCAGGATCTGGTACTGAACGGTGTTGATACCGAGGGCTATCACCGCTATGCGAGCACGCATGATCTGGTGGTCTTGGCGATCGGCATGGAGCCGGAATCCAACGGCCTCACCTTGCCGGATGATCTGATCACGGATTCTTCCGGATTCATCGAGGGCACGTTAGACGGCGGCATGGTGGGTGCCGGCGCTGCAGCCAGTCCGCTTGATGTGAATCGTTCAGTGCAAAGCGCCACCGGCGCGGCGCTGCGCGCCATCAAGGTTATTCATCAGACCGTTGGGGAGGAAGCTTAAAGTGGCTGACAATAAATTTGCCGCGTACCTGTGCGCTGGCTGTGGTTTGGGTGATGTGCTCGATATCGACGGGCTGGAGAAAATTGCCAAGAGGGAAGGCAAGATGCAGGTGGTCAAGCACCACGACTTCCTTTGCAGCGCCGCTGGCGTGCAGATGATCCGCGACGATATTGCGAACGAGGGCATCAGCCATCTGCTGATCGGCGCCTGCTCGCGTCGGGCCAAGACCGAGGCCTTCAATTTTCCCGGCGTTTCAATGGCGCGCGCCAATTTGCGCGAAGGCGTGATCTGGATCGTGGCCGAAGGGGCAGCGCATGATGAAGTGCGCCAGGAGATGGCCGACGATTACATTCGCATGGGCTGCGCCGAACTGAAAAAGATGCTGTTGCCCGCTGGCAGCACGGAGCGCGGCACCAACAAGCGCATTCTCGTGGTGGGTGGCGGTGTGTCGGGTCTGACGTCGGCCATCGAAGCGGCAGAAACCGGCTACCAGGTGGTGCTGGTTGAAAAAACGTCGGCACTGGGCGGTTGGGCGGCCAAACTCTGGAAGCGGGTGCCGTTCCGTGAACCCTACGCCGAGCCTCAGGCCACCGGCATCGAGGAACTCATTGCCAGAGTGATGTTGCATCCGGCCATCAACGTTCACCTCAATGCCACGCTGGCTGAAACGGCCGGGGCACCGGGCCGGTTTGCGGTCAAGATTGCCCAGGAGAGCGGCACCGTGGTGCAGGAGATGGTGGGTGCGATCATTCAGGCCAGCGGTTTTTCGACCTACGACATGGCACGCCTGCCTGAACTCGGCGCCGGCTTGCCGGGTGTGGTGGACCAGGCCGGACTGGAAGCGCTCGCCCAGGCTGCCCATGGCGGCACCATCCAGCGCGCCGATGGCCAGGTGGTGCAAAGCGTGGTGTTTGTCCAGTGTGCGGGGCAGCGCGATGCGACCGGCGCGCACTTGCCGTATTGCTCCGGCCACTGCTGTGCCACCAGTGTCAAACAGGCCATGTACTTCAAGGATGCCAATCCTGACATTGACACCGTGGTGCTTTACACCGACCTGCGTTTGCCCGGCATGAGTGAGGACTTTTACCGCAGTGCGCAACGCAAGGGCGTGACCTTCACCAAGGGCAAGGTGAGCCAGGTCCAGGCGCAAGGCGCCGGTTGCACGGTGAACTTCCGCGATCTGATTCTTGACGAAGACGCAACTGTTGACGCTGATCTGGTCGTGCTCGCGACCGGACAGGTACCCAATTCCGGGGTGAACATTGATATTCCTGAAGATCAACAGCCTGAGGTCAAGCCGGTCTCCATCCTGAATCTGACCTACCGCCAGGGCAAGGATTTGCCGCAACTCAAAGCCGGCTTGACGGATTCGCACTTCATCTGTTTCCCCTACGAAACACGGCGTACCGGCATCTATGCGGCGGGCCCGGTGCGCCGTCCCATGGACATGCAGCAAGCCACCGATGACGCCACCGGCGCAGCACTCAAGGCCATTCAGACGGTGGAAAACGCGATGCTGGGTCGGGCCGCGCATCCGCGCTCTGGCGACCTGTCGTACCCCATTGTCCGGCTTGAGGGCTGTACCCAGTGCAAGCGCTGCACGGTCGAATGTCCTTTTGGTGCCATCGACGAGGACGAGCGGCGCTTTCCGGTGTTCAACGAATCGCGTTGCCGACGCTGCGGCACCTGCATGGGCGCCTGTCCGGTACGGGTGATCTCGTTCGAGAACTATTCGGTGGACACGGTGGGCAGTCAGATCAAGTCGCTTGACATGCCCGACGAGTTTTCCGAACGACCACGCATTTTGTTGCTGGCCTGCGAGAACGACGCCTACCCGGCACTCGACATGGCTGGCCTGTCGCGCACCGTCTACTCTGCTTTTGTGCGCGCCATTCCGGTGCGCTGTCTTGGTTCGGTCAATGCCATCTGGATCACCGATGCGCTCAATAGCGGCTGGGACGGTGTGATGATGATGGGGTGCAAGAAGGGTGATGACTACCAGTGTCACTTTGTCAAGGGTTCGGAACTGGCCCATTACCGCATGAGCAAGATCGACGACACGCTCAAGGGGATGGGGCTGGAGCCCGAGCGCGTGGCCAGCTACGAGGTTGCCATTACGGACCATCAACGTGTGGCCGCATTGATCAACGACTATGCGGCAAAAATCAAGGAATTGGGAATGTCGCCCATGAAGGGGTTCAACTAATGGAAAAGCTGCAAACAACCACCATGTCAACGAGCACTGGCAACACGGCAGCCAGCGCGCGCTACCACAACAACTTTCTCAAGGAAGTCGAGGCCAACGTCGAGGACGGCGAATGGGTCAAGATGTGCATGCAGTGCGGCGTTTGCGCCGGCTCCTGTCCGCTCGGACCGCATTGGGAACACACGCCGCAAAAGTTATTCATGATGATCCGTGCCGGCAAGCGCGAGGAAGTGCTCAAGTCGGACTCGATGTGGATGTGCACCTCGTGCTACAACTGCATGGCGCGCTGCCCGCGCAAACTCCCGATCACGCACATCGTGCACGGGCTGGCCGCCTACGCGCACCAGGTCGGCCTGGCGCCGAAAAAGCAGTCAACCCGGTTTTTTTCTGTCCTGTTCTGGAACAACTGCGTCAAGACCGGCCGGCTCAATGAACTCAAATTGACCATGAGACTGTACTTCAAGGATGGTCTGATGGCAGGTATCAAACAAGCCTGGGTCATGCGCGACTCCGGCCGCCAGTTGATGATGGCCAAGCGGCTCAACCCGTTTGAATTGTTCGGCGGGCACCGTTGCAAGGACGCAAAGGGCATCACGGCGATGCTCAAGACCGCCCGCCAGATTGAAGAGCAGCAACACCGTGCAGCATCGTGAAATCTTGCTCACCTGATTAGGAACCATCATGTCCAAAAAAGAATACGCGTTCTATCCCGGCTGCTCATCCCAGCCCAAGGCGTCTGCCTCCAATTACGTGGTGTCGGTCAATTCAATGTGCAAAACACTGGATATCGAACTGACGCCGATTCCGGACTGGAACTGTTGCAGCGCATCCATCAGTTATGCGGGCGGCGGGCAACTTGAACGCCTGGCCTTGAATGCGCGTAACCTGGTGTTGGCCGAAAAACACCTGCCGGGAAAAGACATTGTTGCCACCTGTGCTGGCTGTTGGTTGAATGCGCGCGAGTGCAAGGAAAAAATTGACGGTAGTGAAAAACTGCTGGCTGACACCAACACGGCATTGAAGGAAGCAGGGCTCAGCTACAAGGGCAGCGCGCCGGTGCGCCATATGGTTGAGGTCCTGATCGAGGACTTTGGCTACGATGCCTTGAAGAAGCCGGTGGTGAAGTCGCTTGAAGGTCTCAAGTTTGCCGGCTACGTGGGTTGCCAGACCAACCGCCCGTTTGGCATTGCCGGTGAGTCGTTCGAAAATCCCCTGTACCTGGACAAACTGATCGAGTCAGTGGGTGGCGAAGCCATTGAGAATTGGGAGCACAAAGTGAGTTGCTGCGGTGGGGCGCTGGCATTTCCAGAGCCAGAAAAGAGTCAGAAGCTCATTCGTGAGATTGTCGAGTCAGCTTACGACAACGGCGCCGACATGATTGTCACGCCCTGCCCCCTGTGCCAGGCCAATGTGGAAGTCTATCAGTCCGAGATCAACCGCATCCATGGCACCAAACTCAACATGCCGGTGATGTACTACTCCCAAGTCATGAGCGTGGCTTACGGCAGCTCTATGAAAGAAGCGGGGCTGGACGGTCACATCATCAAGCCGACAAAGCTGCAGGAGATTGCCAGCAAGGCCGAGACCGGGAAAAAGTAAATTTTCCGGGCAATCACTCGGCCAACGCGCAACTTGAGGAACGTCACGATGCAGTTTGGTCCGCGTGAAATTTACACGCCCTTCCGGCCGATTCCGCTCGAAATTCCACAGGGGATGGTGCACAACGAGTTTTTCAACAGCACCGAAAATCTCAATGACCTGATGAGCAATAACGGTTTGCTGACCAATTCGGAAAACCTGCTGCTGTATCGCAAGGCCCTGGGCCACAGCAACGAGTTTGATTGCTCCATCATTTACAACACCTCCAAGACCATTCTCAACCCGCTGGGACGGCCGGTACGGCGCACGCAGGTTACCGACAATGTCAAGCATGTGTGGAACCGGATGAATCAAGTCATCATTGACTACATGCTGGAGCAATATCCCGATCCGGGCGAAGCCCTGATTCTGGCCGGCGAAGCCAGTCTGGATGCGACCTGGCCCTTGACCTCGCCCGGTGTGCCCAGCATTCGCATGCTGCATAACCACTTTATTGTCTTCCCCAAGGCAGAACTGCGCCCTGCCAAGCTGGCTGACGACAAGAATCCCAATTTGACCGATGGTGGCCAGAACAGCCTGTTCCAGGCCTACATGCGCGAGGTGTATCGCGAGTTTTTCGAGCGGGCGCTGCATCTGAAGATTCTCAAACCGGCCCCTGAGACCGAAGCCCGCATCGAGCTTACCGGCTATCCCCAGGGTTTGCCAAGCTGGGAAATACAGGGCGGAGCAGCCGCACTCAAGGACGTTCATTTCTGGAAAGAATACGATGAACTCCTGAAAGGTTTTATCGATTTTTACCGCACTTTTTTCTCCCAGGTCTCGTCCCGCAATGCACCCATGCTGAAGGATGTCTATTTCCCGGATGAGGTGGAAAGCGTGCTGCTGTTCAACAATGATTTCATGAAGACCGCGAAGAAAGTCCGCGACCACTGCATCGTCGATGCCAAATATGCCAATGCCATCCGCTGGCAACCGGCCTTCAAGCAGTTGATCTACCGCAATGATGCCGGCAAACTGATTGTCACGATCAGCCAGAATTCAATTGGCAATGCGATCACCGAGCTGCTCGGTGTGGTGGTGAATCGCATTCCGGATACGCAGGCCTACGCCGCTCGCGAGAGCGCGCTCATTGCCCACCTGCTCGAAGTGCGGCGCCGCCTGATCGAGTCAGATTTGGGTGAGCCAATCGCCACGCCCTACTGGAGCGCCTAGGATTTACCTCCCTTCATGCCTGGCAAGCGTCGGCACGCTGTAGCCGGGTGGAATATAGATATGACAAGGATGTCTTTTGTGACCTTGTTTTATTGCGGCACAATGCGCCCAAGGAGACAAGCATGGAACATTTTCATCCCAAACAGGCACTTGAAATTCTCAGTGCCAATCCCGATACGCTGTTTATCGATTGCCGCACCGAGGCCGAGTTCTATTACGTCGGCCATCCCACCGATGCCGTCAACATCGAGTGGAATACTGAACCTGATTTCGAGATCAATCCGCATTTTTGCGATGCTGCCCTGTCCATCGCCGGGCGCAAGGAACGGCCCGTCATTCTGATTTGCCGCAGTGGCAATCGGTCAGTCGATGCCGGGTTGGCACTTGAAAAATTCGGCTTCACAGATGTGAGCAACGTGCTCGAAGGTTTTGAAGGTCCGCTGGACCCGGAACACCATCGGGGTACGAAGGGCGGCTGGCGCTTTCATGGTTTGCCCTGGCGGCAGCTCTGAATCCGGGTTCACTCCTCCGGATCGCTGTACATTTCATCCTGCTCCAGCGCGCGCTTCGCCGCGGCTTCGGTCTCCAGGCGTTGCCGTCTCTCCTGTTGTCGCAGATGGCGCTCCTGCGCCGCTTCCTTGCGCAGCGGGATGGACTCCTCGCCGAACAGGACTTGCCTGAGAAAGCGAAAACCGAACTGCATCAGTTCAAGATCGTCGCAAAGAATGTTTTTCAGCTCTTGCGCCGGCAAATCGTAGATATCGCTAAACCCTTCGCTGGCCACGAACTGGCTGAAACGATCGATGTCATAGCAGACCATGAAAAAGAGCTCCAGGCTGCGCTTGGAGGGTTTACCAATGCTCGGTCCGGATGATTTTTTCTTCAGGATCAGTTGGCGCCAGCCGCGTGCCTGATCGTCATATTCTTCCAGGCCCTGCTCCTTGCGGTAGTCGCCGACGCTGATCGGGCGCGGCTCCTTGTGACCCAGGCAATGCGGCTCTTCGACAAGGGCGTAGGAGGTATGGTCGGTACTTTCATCCTGGCGCCGCAGCGACAACAGCGCAACCGGGTAGTAGCGACATGCGGTCGGGCGGTCTTCATAGACGCTGCAGCCCTCGGGCGTCATGAACTGGCAGGCTGTGCCATTCGCAACCGGGCGCAGCTTGACGCCAGCGATGCTGTTTTGTTCGAATTCGAAGGGGACGGTATATTTTTTCAGGAACTCGCCGGAACTGGTCCCAAAACGGCGCTTGAGTCGCAGGATGTCATAAGGTGTCAGAGAAATGTCGATGTTGCTGCAGCAGGCGTTCCAGCAAGCAATGCCTTTGCGGCATTGAAATTGGATCACCTTGCTGGCATCAAAGGTCTTGGGCAACACCGGACTGGTGAGAAAGGGCAGATCTTGTGTATTGTTGTCTTGCATCGTTGCAACCTTGTGAACCTAAAAAATAGGCCGAACACCTTGCGGTGCCCGGCCTTCGCTATCTTACACGGCTCAGAGTGAGCGGCGCATCAGTGCGGTGCGGCTACCTTGAACAGCTTGGACTTGTCCACCAGGTCAACGTGCTTGCGCTTGAAGCAAGTCCACTGCTTGGTGTTTTTGTCGTAGATTGAATTGACGAAGCAGTGCCAGTTTTCCTCGTCGACAAAGTTCTTGTCGGTACGATAGTAGAAACCGGGGTAGCGGCTTTCTTCGCGGAACTGGATGTGCTTCATGTGCGCTTCAGCCGTGATGATGCGGTGATAATTTTCCCAGGCCCGCAGCAACTCATGCAGGTCTTTGGCGCGCATTTTCAGCGAATCTTCCTTGAGCAATGCCAGTTTCTCTTCGGCGACTGCCAGCATCTTGTCATTGGTGTTGTAGTAGGTGCTACAACCGGCCACATACTCGTCCATGATTTTCTGCAAACGGATCTGCAGCATCCTGGGTGTGATGTAGTTCGGGTTGACATCAATGGCCGTGCTGAAATCCTTGAATTCCAGGAAAGTGCGCACAGGTTGGTAAATCTCTGCGGCCAGTTGTTCGACCGAGGTATCGAGTTCAACCGTCCATGCCTTGTTATCCAACGCATATTTGACCATGGCCTTGGCGGCGATACGCCCTTCGGCATGCGAGCCTGAAGAGAATTTGTGGCCCGATGCGCCCACGCCATCGCCAGCACTGAACAGCCCCTTGACCGTGGTCATGGAGCGATAGCCCCAGTTCCAGCCCTTGGGCAGATGGGCCGGGACACCGTCGTACTCTTCGGTCGTCGGTGCGCCCAGATCTTCCGGACCCGATACCCAGATGCCGCAGCAGCCGGAATGCGAGCCGAGCAGGTAGGGCTCGGTGGGCATGAGTTCGGACATTTTCTTCTCGGGCTCGATGTTCTCGCCGACCCAGATGCCGCACTGGCCGACACACATGTCAAGAAAGTCTTCCCAGGCCTCGGCTTCGAGGTGCTTGACCTCCTTGGGCGAAAGCGCCTCGCGCAGTTTGGCCAGCGCCGTGACGGTGTCCATGTAGATCGGGCCGTGGCCGTCTTTCATTTCCTTGAGCATCAGGTGATTGCGCAGGCAGGAAGCGGGAACAGCGGCCTGACCGTAGGGCGGATAGTCGTTGAGCATTTCCTTGTTCTTGACCATGTAGTCTTCACCGTAGGCATTGATGGCCTTGGCCTTGAACAACAGGAACCAGGCACCGACCGGGCCATAGCCGTCTTTGAAACGCGCCGGCACGAAGCGGTTTTCCATCATGGTCATCTCGGCGCCGGCCTCGGCCGCCATCGCGTAAGTGCTGCCCGCATTCCAGACCGGATACCAGGCGCGGCCCTGACCTTCGCCCACGGAGCGCGGACGGAACAGGTTGACACAACCGCCGGCAGCCAGCAGGACTGACTTGGCCTTGTAGATATGGATTGAATTGTCACGCACCGAGAAGCCCACGGCGCCGGCAATGCGGGAAGGATCGTTCTTGTCATTGATCAGTTTGACAATGAAGATACGTTCTTCGACCCGCGCCAGACCGAGCGCCTTTTTGGCTGCTTCGGCCACAATCCATTTGTAGGACTCGCCGTTGATCATGATCTGCCACTTGCCCGAGCGTACCGGTTTGCCACCGTCCTTGAGCGTCGGGATGCCTTCTTTCAGCGCCTCGGCACCGTCGTGACGGACACCCTCGGCATCGGTTTTCCAGATCGGCAGGCCCCACTCTTCGAACAAATGCACGGAGTCATCGACGATACGGCCCATGTCGTAAGTCAGGTCGTCGCGGGTGATGCCCATCAGGTCGTTGGAGACCATGCGCGCGTAGTCGGCCGGGTCCAGGTCGGGGCCGATGTAGGTATTGATGGCGGACAGACCCTGCGCCACGGCACCGGAGCGGTCCAGGGCAGCTTTGTCGACCAGTTTGATTTTGAGTTCGATGCCGGTTTCGGCCTTGACGGCATCTGCCCAGCGCATCACTTCATAGGCAGCACCGCAGCTCGCCATGCCACCGCCGATGAACAGGATATCCAGGTCTTCCTGGACGATTTTTGGATTTTCAAAACTAGCTTGAGACATTCGATTCACCTTTTGAATGGGTTGGGTTATTTGACACGGATCAGTTCTGCCGCCTGGCCGGTACGGTAGCCGCCCATCATGTTCTGGGTAAACATGGCTGGCGTGGCGAGGTCCGCCATGGTGGGCATCGGCTTGTTGCCGTAGGGATCAATGGCGCCTTCGGCGGTGGTGCGAATCGGAAACTTGAAGCGTTTGAGCGTTCCGTTGCGGAACTTTATGGTCCACATGATGGAGTCGGAGCCGCGCATCGGCTGCACCGAGCCGCCCAAAGGCACGATGTCGGCGTAGTGTCGTACTTCGATCGCGTTTTGCGGGCAGATCTTGACACAGGAATAACATTCCCAGCACTGGTCAGGCTCCTGGTTCCACGCCTTCATGGCATGGCCGGTTTGCGAGCCATCCTTGTCCAGCGCCATCAGATCGTGGGGGCAGATGTACATGCAAGCAGTCTTGTCCTGACCTTTGCATCCATCACATTTTTCGGTTCTCACATAGGTTGGCATTTCACTTCTCCTTCTTGGGGTTGGGGTTAACGGGAATCATTTCTCAGCCAGAGTGGCGTAGTACTCGCGCAGGATGGCGAGCACTTCGGGGCGGCTGAATTCGGGCGGCACATCCGAACCTTCGGACAGCGATTTGCGCAACTGGGTGCCCGAGACCTGCAGGCGGTCGGCATCGGTGTGTGGGCAGGTTCGCCCGGAAGCCATGCCGCCGCATTTGTAGCACCAAAATGCGATATCGATTTTGAGAGGCTGTGTCTGCAGCGCGTCTTCAGGAATGGTGTCAAAGATGTGATGTGCGTCGAACGGGCCGTAATAACTGCCGACGCCGGCGTGATCGCGTCCGACAATCTGGTGCGAGCAGCCGTAGTTTTGCCGGAAAAGCGCATGCAGCAACGCCTCGCGCGGACCGGCATAACGCATGTCCAGAGGGTAGCCGGCCTGGATGACGGTTTTCTTGACAAAGTAATTCTCGGTGAGCGTGCCAATCGCCTTGGCCCGCACTTCGGCGGGAATGTCGCCCGGTTTGAGATTGCCAAGCAGCGAGTGAATCAGGACGCCATCACAGGTTTCGATCGCAATTTTGGCCAGATACTCGTGCGACCGATGCATTGGATTACGGGTCTGAAAGGCCGCCACCTTGCTCCACCCCAGGGCCTCGAACTGTTCCCGCGTCTGCCTGGGCGACATGAAAAGGTCACCGTATTTTTGCGGAAAATCACCTTGGGACAATACTTTGATCGGGCCTGCCAGGTTAATGTCGCCCTGCTCCATGACCAGCTTGACGCCAGGATGCTTGGCATCGGTGGTCTTGAACACGGTCGCACATTCGTGCGCCTTGTCGATTGCGTATTTTTCCGTCACGCGCATGGTCGCGAGAATTTCACCGTTGTCCGGGTCGGTCAGCGCGATATCGCCACCGATCTTGATGGTCCCGGCCGTAGCCGGGTCGGTCGACAGGGTGATGGGAATAGGCCAGAAAAGGCCATTGGCCAGTTTCATGCCGTCACAGACGCCAATCCAGTCGGCATGCGACATGAATCCATCCAACGGCGTAAAGCCACCGATGCCCAACATGATGATGTCGCCCTTTTCGCGCGAACTGACGCGGACCTTGGGCAAGCTGGCAGCGCGTGCCAGCTCGGCAGCAAGTGCATCGCCTTCTAGCAATAATTCCAGCAGGCCGTGCCCGCCATGGGGTTCAACGAGAGACATAGTATCAGCTCCTCTTGGTTTTGATATATCCAGACGTGTGATTGATGGCAATCGCGTCGCAGATACAGCGTTGATTAAAAAAAGAATTCATGAGCAGATTCAACTGATCGCCTGGTAATAGAGGTTCTGCGGATGGTTCACCTGGGCAAAAAAGAACCACCGTTCAGCAAGCAAGCCCAGATACTGGACGGTGAAAGCCAGTATCAGCGCGCCGGGAAAATCCAACCAGAGACCGGCCATCAGAAGCAGCACCGGCGCCAAAAATACAGTTCCGAGGAAGGTCCATTTCACTGAGCGCAAGGTGGACTGCGAGCTGCCGTGGAAGAACTCCCGGGTGTTGAATGCGCCGCCCAGAAATCCCGCCGATTTCTGGACAATTCGCGGATGCTTGATGCCAATGGCGGTCTGCAGCGTTGATTTTGGACGCAGGCGACTGTTGCGAATCAGCGAGGCGCCACGGCTTGCGAACGCAAGCAGCGTGATGATCAGGGCCCAACCGGCGAAAAAACCTGTGAGTTCAGGTGCCTGGCTGGTGGCAAAGGCGGCTGCGAGTGTGAAGCCCGAAGCACCACCCAGCAGAATATAGTTGATCACCGTCAACGGGCTGTGCCATTCCTGCATGAAACGCATGCAGGCATAGACCATGCCGGTGGCGATAAAAAGTGCAAAGGCGAGCACGGTCCCGATGACACCCAGAATCACGCTGACGTCGATCGCAACGCCATCCGGCAATGTCACCAAAATCGGTTTCCAACCGGTGTAATGCGCCAGACCGTAGAGCAGCATTACGCCCATGAATACCGGCAGCACGATGACCTCGCGCGACAGCCACGAGGTGCGCCACATGGCGGCTGATCGCCAGGCACGCTCGGGACGCCCGAGGTGCAAGAAAGAACTGGCCAACCCCAAGGCGCTGATGATGAGCACCAGCAACACGCCGACGGCATAAAACGACTGGCTGTCCTGCACTGGCAGGAGACTGAACAAGGCGTACGACTGCGCTGTGAACAACGCCAGAAAAAGGCCCTGCGCGGCACCGATCAGGGTGGTCAGGAAGATAACGGAGAAGGCTGGTTTCATGTTGTTTGCCTACCAGGACAACACATCGTCGAGTGAAGGTTCAGACATGTCCGGCTTGGGCAGGAGGCCGTCTATCTTCAACGGGTTATCGGCACGAATGAGTTCGTCCTTATGGAGGTTGATCTCGGTCTTGCGCCTTGGCAAGTAGTGGTTCGACGGATGGGTGCCCCATTCGGGCATGAGCGTGTACCCCGCCTTCTCACGGATCGCCAGCGAAACTGCCGACTCGGCGTCGTGGATGTCGCCAAACAGGCGGGCGCTGGTCGGGCAAGCCAGGACGCACGCGGGTTTGCGCTCACGCTCGGACAGCGCCGTGTCGTAAATCCGGTCTACGCAGAGTGTGCACTTGGTCATCACCTTGCGCCCTTCATCGAGCTCGCGTGCGCCGTAGGGACACGCCCACGAGCAGTACTTGCAGCCAATGCATTTGTCGGAATCAACGAGGACGATACCGTCTTCGGCGCGCTTGTAACTGGCCCCCGTGGGGCACACCGGCACGCACGGCGGATCTTCACAATGCAGGCAGGATTTGGGGAAGTGCACCGTTTGCGTGTTCGGGAACTCGCCGACCTCGAAGGTCTGCACCCGGTTGAAAAAGGTACCCGTGGGCTCGGCGCCATAGGGATTGAAGTCAGCCAGCGGGCCGGCCGTGCCCGAGGTGTTCCACTGCTTGCAACTGGTCACGCAGGCGTGGCAACCCACGCATACATTCAGATCGATCACCAGCGCGAGCTGCGTCATTTGCGCGCCCCCTTGCCGGCGAAATAGGCCAGCCAGCCCGGATTGACGCCCCCTGTGCCGGGTGCCGCAGGTACCGCCTTGAATTGCGGCCAGGTGCTTGCCGGCTCTTCGGGTCCGGCCTTGTAGATTCGCACCTGAACGTCAAACCACGCGGCCTGCCCGGTGATCGGGTCGGAATTGGATATCGGAGCGCCGGATGCCGTGCCCGGCAACTCGTCTGAAATCAGGTGGTTGAGCAAAAAGCCGCGCTGCGACTCGTTGGCATCGGGCTCAAGATGCCATGCGCCGGCAGCCTTGCCGACGGCGTTCCAGGTCCAGACCGTGCCAGGCTCAACCGCTTCGGAGTATTTGGCGAGGCAGCGCACCTTGCCCCACTGGGACTCGACCCACATCCAGCCGCCATCATCAATCCCCTGCGCGCGCGCTGTTTTCGGGTTGACGTAAAGGTGGTTGTGCGCGTGAATCTGGCGCAGCCAGGCGTTTTGCGAATCCCACGAGTGGTACATCGCCATGGGGCGCTGCGTGATCGCACTGAGCGGATATTTGGTGCGGTCGGTTTTTTGCGCTTCAAGTGGTTCGTAGTAGAAAGGCAGTGGGTCGAAGTATTCCGCAATGTTCTTCTTGAGATGCTCCGGCGGCTTGCGTGACATGCCCTTGTCCTGCGCTGAGAGACGGAATTTTTGCAGCACTTCCGAATAGATGTGAATCAGGATGGGCTCGGCGTAACGCGTAATCCGGGTGCGTTGCGACCACTCCAGATAGCCCTTGTTCCAGTTGCGCATGTACTGGTAAGACAGTGGCAGTTTGTGGTGATAGACGCAATTGTTCTGCGCGTACATTTCCAATTGGCGTGAATTCGGCTCGCCGCGCATGAACTTCTCGCCACCCTTGCCGCGCCAGCCGGAAAGAAAGCCGATGCCAGAGCCGGGTTCGGTTTCATAGTTGACGATGAAATCGGGGTAATCGCGAAACTTCCGGGTGCCGTCAGGTCGCACGAAAGCCGGGAATTTCAAGCGGCTGGCCAGTTCGATCAGCACTTCCTGGAACGGCTTGCACTGGCCCGTGGGCGGCAGCACCGGGATGCGCACAGAATCGACCGGACCGTCGAACTCCGAAATGGGCCGGTCCAGCATCGACATCACGTCGTGGCGTTCAAGGTAGGTGGTGTCGGGCAGCACCAGATCTGCGAACGCGGTGGTCTCCGACTGGAAGGCATCACAGACGACGAGGAACGGAATCTTGTATTCGCCGTCCTCGCGCTTGTCGTTGAGCATCTTGCGCACTTCCGAGGTGTTCATGGTCGAGTTCCAGGCCATGTTCGCCATGAACAGCATCAGCGTGTCGATCGGGTAGGGATCGCCACGCCATGCATTGGTGATGACGTTGTGCATCATGCCGTGCACCGACAGCGGGTATTCCCAGGAGAAAGCCTTGTCGATGCGCACCGGCTTGCCGGCGTCGTCCACGAACAGGTCGTCTGGTTCGGAAGGCCAGCCAAGCCCCAGGCCGTCGAGCGGCGTATTGGGCTTGACGGCAAGCGGCGTGTTCGGCGTCTTGGCGCAAGGCGGAATGGGGCGCGGGAAAGGCGCCTTGTGGCGGAATCCGCCCGGACGGTCGATGGTGCCGAGCAGCGACATCAGGATCGCCAGCGAACGCACGGTATGAAAACCGTTGGAGTGCGCGGCCAGCCCGCGCATGGCGTGAAAAGCAACCGGATTGCCGGTCACCGTGTCGTGTTCCTTGCCCCAGGAGTCGGTCCAGGAAATCGGCAGTTCAATTTTCTGGTCGCGGGCGGTCACGCCCATCTCGTGGGCAAGACGACGAATCACCTCGGCCGAAATACCCGTGATGCCAGCCGCCCACTCGGGGGTGTAAGCCGCAACCCGCTCCTTGAGGAGTTGGAACGCGGGCTTGACCACCGTACCGTCCGACAGCTTGAATTCGCCGAACAGAAACGGGTCGCAGCCCTCGGCGTGCGTCACGACGGGGCGGTTGCTCACGCGGTCCCACCAGAGCTTGTTTTGCGGATCAAAACAGCCTTCTTCTTCGGGCACTTCGGTGCGCACGAACATGCCGAACTCGTCGTTGGCGCTGTCCATGTTGATCAACTGCCCGGAGTTGGTGCAGCGCACCAGGAACTCCCGGTCATAGAGTCCCAGTTCGATAAGTTCGTGGATCAGCGCCAGCAGCAGCGCGCCATCGGTGCCGGGCTTGATCGGCACCCACTCGTCGGCAACGGCCGAGTAGCCGGTGCGCACCGGGTTGATCGAAATGAAACGCCCGCCATCGCGCTTGAATTTCGAGATCGCGATTTTCATCGGGTTGGAGTGGTGGTCTTCGGCGGTGCCCATCATGACAAACAGCTTGGCACGCTCCAGGTCGGGGCCGCCAAATTCCCAGAATGAGCCGCCAATGGTGTAGATCATGCCGGCGGCCATGTTGACCGAGCAAAAGCCGCCATGAGCGGCATAGTTGGGGGTGCCGAACTGGCGCGCAAACAGGCCGGTGAGCGCCTGCATCTGATCGCGTCCGGTGAACAGGGCGAACTGCTTGGGGTCGGTAGCGCGAATTTTTTGCAACCGCTCCTGCAGCATTGAAAACGCCACATCCCACTCGATTTCTTCAAACTGGCCATCGCCGCGGTCGCTGCCCGGCTTGCGCAGCAGGGGCTTGGTCAGCCGCGCTGGCGAATACTGCTTCATAATGCCGGAGGAACCTTTGGCGCAGATCACGCCCTGATTCAAGGGGTGGTCGGGATTACCCTCGATGTAGCGCACCTCACCGTTGCGCAAATGCACCCGGATACCGCACCTGCAAGCACACATGTAGCATGTGGTGTTGCGCATCTCAAGCGTGGCGCCAGACAACGGCGGGCTGAGAGGGTTGTGAATCGGTATGACAGACATGCGGTGACGCGGAATTTTTCGCTGGAAAGGTCAACAAACAAGGCTTGCAAACTGTGTTGAGCCCATGGACCTTCACACAAAGATAAAGTGACCCTATTAAAAACAAGGTCTCAGAGCGCGTCTATCACCGACAAGGGTGGTTGGCAGTAACCCAAATGGGTAGCATAGAAATAATTCTTATGAAACAATGGTTTTCCGCAATACATAAGTTTCGAATAATGTTTTACGATGGTGCGAAATTCTTCTTGCCATGACCGTAGCCACTGCATCCATCATTCATTCCACTTCGGCGGACTCGGCGAGCCTTGCCAATTTGCTGACCATGAATTCGGGCAAGCCCGAAGACCTGGAGGTGTTGTTGGCGCTTTTTTTAAGCGCCATCATTGGCCTGGCAGGCGCAAAGGCGGGCGCGGTGCGGGTCTTGACGGATGATGGCAAGTTCATGCGCTTGCTGGCACAGCAGGGTTTGCCCGATGAGGTGGTGCAGAACGAGCGGCTGGTTGAGCGACATTGCGGCGCATGCGGCACGGCCTCCAGCGCCGATGTGCTGGTTTGGGTTGACGACTTGGCAACCTGTGCCAAAAAGGGGCATAACCTGTACTTTGGCTCCCAGTGCAAGAGTATGCTGGCCATCTCGCTACACCACAATCAGCAAATTCTTGGCATTTACAACCTGTTCTTCGACAACACGACCAAGATTGATGTTTCGATCCAGACGCTGCTGCGCCTGGTGGGCCAATTGCTGGGGCTGACCCTGCACAATGCGCACATCGAGCGCGAGCGCCTGCGGCTCACGGTCATGAAAGAGCGCCAGGACATGGTCAATGAAGTGCACGATGCGTTAGCGCAAACCCTGGCCTATGCCCGCATGCGCCTGCCGCTGCTCAGCGATGCCATTCACGCGCATGACGAACCCCAGGCGCTAAAGTATTTTTCAGACCTGAAAACAGCCGTGACAGAAGTGCATGACAACCTGCGTGAAGTCATGACCTACTTCCGCACCCGCATGGATCCGCTCGGACTGATCCACGCCCTCACCACCCTGGCGGACGGTTTTTTCAGCCGCAATGCCATCACGCTTGAAATCAGCAACGCCGTGCCCCACCTGGACCTTAGCGATGAACAGGAAGTGCAAATCTTCTACATCATCCAGGAGTCGCTGGCCAATATTGCCAAGCACTCCATGGCGCGCCATGCTGTGGTGCGTATCAGCCAGACGCCGCAACACCTGGAATTTGTGATCGAAGACGACGGCCTCGGCATGGATGAGCCCAATGTATCAACCATCGTCACCTCGGCCCGACCGCTGGTGCCGTCCACCCATTTCGGCCTGGACATCATGCAAGGCCGCGCCAAACGGCTCGGCGGCAGCCTTGAAGTCGCGAGTAAAGACGGCGTGGGCACACGGGTTCTGCTGCGCATTCCGTTCGTGACAGACAAAGGATGCGAGGCATCATGACAGAAAAAATACGCGTCATGCTGGTGGACGACCATTCGCTCTGCCGCAATGGTCTGAAGGAGTTGCTGGAGCACCGCGGCGGCATGTCGGTGGTAAGCACCACTGGAGATCCTGACCTGGTGGCACCGCTGCTGCAAGAACATCATCCTGATTTGCTGGTGCTGGATCTGCGCCTGGCACACACCGACGGCCTGAGCGTGTTGCGCATGATCCGCGCCGGGGGCTGTGATGTGCCGGTGGTGATCCTCACCATGAGCGACAGCGAGGACGACATGTCGGCGGCGCTTCGTGCCGGTGTCAAAGGCTATCTGCTCAAGGACATGGATCCCGAAGAGGTGATCGACGCCATTGGCCGTGCCGCCCGCGGTGAGATGGTGGTGGCGTCGGCCATGATGCTCAAATTTGCCCAGATTCTGCAATCAGGCCCCAAGGGCTCGGCCATGGGCGACCTGGTGGCCACGCTGACCGAACGCGAGCGCCAGGTGCTGGACCATGTGGCCAGCGGCCAGAGCAACAAGGTCATAGCCCGGGCGCTCGACATCAGCCACAACACGGTGAAGCTGCATGTGCGCCACATCATGGACAAGCTCAACCTGCGTTCCCGGGTGGAAGCCGCGGTATTTTCGTTCGAGTACCGCAACTCGGCCGACGGCACCAAGGTGGTTGCCGACCACAACCCCAAGCCCAAGATGCCACCGCACTGATCATCAAAAATTCAGCCCTGTATTTCAGGTCACGCGTTTCAGTGCTTTACCGCAGCAGCTGCCTTTTCAGCAACATCCATCCCGCCATTGGCTTTCCACTCGGCAAATCCCCCTTGCAGGATGCGCACATTTTCGTAACCGGCTACGCGCAGCGCAAAGCCGGCCTGAGCCGACAAGGACCCAGTATTGCAATAAAGCAGCACCGGCTTGTCTTTGGGAATGCGACTGCGCTCAGCCAGTGCCCGGCGCCATTCGATATTGACCGCGCCAGGAATGTGTTCTTTGGCGAACTGGTCCTTGTCTCTGGCGTCAATGACAAAAAACTTCTTCCAGTCATCCTTTGAAACTTGCTCCGGGAAGATCGTGGCACCTCCGTAGTCGACGAAATCCAGGTAGGACTCCATGGCCTCCACGGCGGCTTTGTCTTCGGAGGCAGCTGGCAAGGAGGTGAATTGCACGGCAAGTGCAAGCAGGCTCGCAGTCAGTAGTGAACGTTTCATTTTTTGCTCGGATGGTTCAGGTAGTTCAATGGAAATCGAAGGGCTAACGGGGAGCGCTTGGTTTGATCACACCCATAAATTTCAAATAGACAAAGGTGTAGATGGCAGCCGCCAGAACAATGCTCAGATAAGAAAACCCAAGCAGCAAAGCCGATGCGTAGTAATTGCTGTGGCTATAAACCGCCAACACCTCCAGACCAACCAATACACACACCAAGCCCCATTGGCTCGGGTAAAACTCGGGTTTGATGAACTGGTAACGGAACCAGTCCTTGAAAGCCACGGCGCAAAACAAGATCCAGAAAATGGAGATTGAAAACAGGATGACCACCGAGACAAATGCCAGCGACGAGATATCCACACCCAGAGACTTGCCTGTGTATCCGGCAATTTTGTAAATCGCAATGGCAAACAGGCAATTGATGGGCACCACCACAAAATGCGCCGGCTTCATGGGTTCGGCCATGCTGGCCCCATGGTTCAGCTGGCAAACCAGCAGATAAATGCCTTTGATGCCGTAAATCAACAGACCCATGCTGATGGCAATCAGCGTCAGGATGCTGGCAACTTTGGCCACTTGCAAATCGGTTGCGGCCATGGTGATGCCCGCCCCGGCCAGAGCCACCATGCCCCACGCAAACACGTCGAGCAGCCAGTTGAAGGTAAAAACCACGGCTTTGCCGTCCCGGAAGAACCAGGTTTTGGCAACCGCCAACGACAGCGCCCCCAGCGCCAGAAACAGCAAGGCGTAGGGGTAAATGCCGTAGCCCATCAGCGTTGGGACCGCCCTGGAAAAGTCCGGCCAGAAAAACGCCACCGGGCCCAGCAAGACATTCGCCGTCATTCCCAAAGCCACAATGGGCGAAAAAATGCCAATGTTGATGGCCGCATCCGACAGGAAAACCTTCAGCGCATCCCCCTGACGGGCCCAGTGAACGAACTCGATGGAAATTTTCAGAATCAGGAAAAAATGCATCAGGGTGCTCAGCAGCATCACGGTCACCAAAAACAGGCTGGCCACATCCCATCCGCTGGCAAAGTCATTGATGCTGATCAGCTTGTCCGTGTGCGCAAAGGTGAATTGCATCAACACAAACGGCATCAACGCGACGCCGCCAGAGGCTAATGCAGATTGAAATCTTAAAGGTGTGAACATGATGATGGACCGGGCTTCAACGCCCGGACGATGTCAGAACACCAAAACCTTGTCTGCCTCGACGGTCCAGTCAGCCAGTTGTGCCAAAGTGCCACGCAGCGCTCCGTCCATGAGTTCCTCGGCCCGTAATCCGCGGGCATCCATGCAGGTGCCGCACAGCAGCACCTCGCCCTTGCGAATGATCTTGCCCAGCATCAGCTGGATGTTGTAGTAACCCTCGGGCACTTTCTGGCCGCCCTTGCCGCAGGCCACCGCATCGGCCATCAAAAACACCCGGACTTGCTGGCCTTCCTTGCCGGCAACCGCCGCAGCCACGCGCAGGGCGTTGTAGGCGCGCTCGTTGCCATAGGGCGCATCATTGATGATAAAAAGCATGGATGTCATAGGTTTCTCCTTGGTTAATCAGTTTTTGGCAATCGGCAATCCTGCTGCCTGCCACTCGCTCACCCCGTCGAAGGTCTTGCGGGCCTGGTAGCCATGCGCCTTCAACAGCTTCACCGCCTCATCAGACATCAGGCAAAACGGGCCACGGCAGTAGGCAACGATCTCCACGTCGCGTGGCAACTCGGCCAGGCGCCTGGCCAACTCGGACAAGGGCAATGAACGGGCATTGGGCAGGTGCGCCGCATCGAACTCGTTCTTTGGACGAACATCGAGCACGATGACCTCGCCACGCTTGGCCTGCGCCATCAGTTCCTTGCGCCCGACACTGACCATGCGGTCCGGGTCCGCCATCATGTCTTGCAGCGCCATGCGCAACTCGATCAGGTGCTCCTCGGCCACCTGGCGCAAGTTCACACCCAACTGTGCTACATCGCGACCGGTGAGGCTGTAATAAATACGCTTGCCGTCGCGGCGGGTTTGCACCAGCCGGGCTTCCTTGAGTGCCTTCAGGTGCGCACTGGCGAGCTTGTTGTCGATGGTCACATCTGTGGAAATGGTCTCGACCGCCTTCTCACCCTGGGCCAGCATTTCCAGTATTTCCAGCCGCTTGGGGCTGGAGAGCGCTTTGCCCACACGGGCGACCTGTTCGTACAGAAGGTCTTTGAGTGATCGGTTGTTCATGGTGTATATTCTAACGTCCGTTGGATTGAATGATATTGATCCAGCGCAATAGTTTGCGTTGATTTAATGGAGACAACATGGAATTTGAACAGTTTGTACTCTCAAACGAGCCTGCGATCCGGCTAGGCTTCTTTGTGGGTGTCTTTGCGCTCGTCGCGCTTTGGGAGCTGGTGGCACCCCAGCGCGCGCTGACCGCATCCAAGGCCATGCGCTGGGCCAGCAACCTCGGTTTGGTCATTCTCAACACCGTGTTGCTGCGCCTGATGTTCCCTCTGGCTGCGGTGGGCATGGCCGCGTTCAGTGCGGCCAACGGCTGGGGTCTGCTGAATCACTTCAATGTGCCGTTCTGGCTTGCCGTGCCTCTGGCCGTGATCGTAATGGACTTCGTGATCTGGCTGCAACACGTCATGGTGCACGCTGTGCCTGTGCTGTGGCGACTGCACCGGGTGCACCACGCCGACCCCGACTACGACCTGACCACCGGTGCGCGCTTTCATCCCATCGAGATCGTGCTGTCCATGCTGATCAAGATCGCCACCATCGCGGTGCTCGGGCCGCCGGTGCTGGCGGTGGTGATCTTCGAGGTGGTCCTCAATGCGGCAGCCATGTTCAACCACGGCAACATCCGCCTGCCTATTGGCCTTGACCGGGTGCTGCGCTGGGTCATCGTCACACCCGACATGCACCGCGTGCACCATTCAGTCGAAGAGGACGAGACCAATTCCAACTTTGGCTTCAACCTGCCCTGGTGGGACCGGCTGCTAGGCACCTACCGCGAGCAACCCCGCGCTGGCCAACTGGGTATGACCATCGGCATTCACGGCCACACCGATCCGCGCGAGGTGGCGCGACTGGACGGCATGCTCTTGATGCCGTTCAGGGGCAAAGTGGACGGTTACGCCATCAACCGCCGCACTTGGTCTGGGAGCAAGGAATCATCATGAACAGAAATACCGTGCGTTGGCTGCTGGGTCTGGCACTGGTGAGCGTGATCGGGTTGGCTGTCGCATGGCGCGACCGTTTTGACGTTGCAGCCCTGCAAACATGGGTGGAAAGCGCCGGTTCGGCAGCACCTTTGGTCTTCATCGCCTTGTATGCAGCCGCAACCGTGCTGTTCCTGCCCGGCTCAGTCATCACGCTGGCCGGAGGGGTACTGTTTGGCCCGATCTGGGGCACGTTGTGGAGCCTCACGGGTGCCACGCTGGGCGCTGCACTGGCCTTTTTGATTGCCAGGTACCTTGGGGGCGACTGGATCGCACGGCGTGCGGGTCCGCGCTTGAGTCGTCTTAATGACGGCGTCGCTGCCGAAGGGTGGCGCTTCATTGCGTTTGTCCGACTGGTTCCTTTGTTTCCTTTCAATTTGCTCAATTACGCGCTTGGCCTCACGCGCATTGCGTTCCTGCCTTACGTGCTGGCCAGTGCACTCTTTATGCTGCCAGGCGCGCTGGCGTTCACCTGGCTGGGCTACGCCGGGCGAGAAGCCCTCAGCGGTGGAGAAGGGACGGTGCGCGCCATTCTGATCGCGCTGGCCCTGGTGACTTCCATGGCATTCCTGCCACGCTGGATACGCAAGTTCAGGGCCAAGCCCATGCCAGACGTTGCCGAGTTGAAACGTCAGCTTGACGCCGGGGAGGAAGTGCTGGTTCTGGATGTTCGTGGCGCGTCAGAATTCACAGGTGAAGGTGGACACATTTCTGGTGCGTTAAACCTGGCTCTGGAGGATTTTCCAAAACGCATGGCTGAACTGGAAGACTACAAGCAAAGTACCATTCGACTGGTTTGTCGCACTGATCGGCGCTCAGCACAAGCCGCTCAACTGCTCACCGCTGCCGGATTCATTGACGCACAGCCCGTGCGGGGTGGTATGACTGCCTGGCACGCCAAGGGGTGGCCAAGCGCTCAATGAACAAGCAACCAAGAACTTAAAGAAGACTCCAGCATGACTGATCCCATCTACCTCGATTACAACGCCACGACCCCTGTCGCACCAGAAGTGCTGGATGCGATGCTGCCCTGGTTGCGCGAGCAATTCGGCAACCCGTCGAGCACGCATGCGTACGGCAGACGTGCTGCGCAAGCGGTTGCAAATGCACGACGCCAGGTCGCCGACCTGATCGGTGCCAAGCCTCACGAAATCGTTTTTACCGGCTGTGCCACCGAGTCCAATAATCTGGCATTGCTTGGCACTGCTCGGGCGATGATCGAGAACGGAACGTCCAAGCGCCATATCGTCATCAGCGCCGTCGAACATCCGGCGGTGATGGCGCCGGCCATGCAGTTGCGCGCACAAGGCTGGCACGTGACGGTGTTGCCGGTCGATGCCTTTGGTCAAGTCTCCGCGGAACAGCTGGTCAAGGTGTTGAGAGACGACACCGCTTTCGTTTCGATCATGCATGCCAATAATGAGGTCGGCACTTTGCAGCCCATCCCGGAAATCGCAAGCGTGACCCGCCAGCGTGGCATCCTTTCTCATACCGATGCCGCCCAGTCTGCAGGCAAAGTACCGCTCAATGTCGATGCCCTGGGTGTGGATTTGCTGACGCTGGCGGGTCACAAGTTTTATGCACCCAAAGGCATTGGTGCCTTGTACGTGCGTGAAGGCACACCGATTCTCTCTGTGCTGCACGGCGCGGATCAGGAACACGGTTTGCGACCTGGCACCGAGAATGTGGCTGCGATTGTGGCGCTCGGGGCAGCTGCGGCACTGGCCAACACCTCGCTGGAAACCATGGCGGCGCACATGCTGACCTTGCGAAACCAGCTGCATCAAGAACTGATCGCTGCAATTCCGGGGGTACAACTCAATGGGCACCCAGAACAGCGACTGCCAAATACACTGCACGTTTCCTTTCCGGGTGTTAGCGGGCGTCTTTTATTAGCGGAGGTCGCTGACGTTTTGGCGGCATCCGTTGGATCAGCGTGTCATTCTGAACATGATACGGTCAGCGGAGTGTTGGCGGCGATGGGCGTGGATGCCGCGCGTGCCGCCGGAGCAGTGCGACTGTCTGTTGGACGCATGACGACATCCGACGAGATCAAACGTGCGGCGAAAAGCCTGGTTATGAGCCATTCTCGGACTCAAACAAATAACCGACGAGGCTGAGCCGATGTCAGCAATGAAGACGGCACCCCGGCAATGGGACCCCAGCTTTGTAGCCTGGTGACAACCCATGGGACGTAGCACCCCAGCCAGAACAGTCAGGACGCTACCGTACTTTTGACCTGCTCAAACCAGGCCAACTCCTGGTGCAGTTTGACCACCTCGCCGATGATCGTCAGGCACGGTGACTTGAGCCCAGCCTGCGCCACCCGCTCTGCCATATTCGACAGCGCTCCGGTCACCACCTTCTGGGTTGGCAGGCTGCCGTCCTGCACCACGGCAATCGGCAACTCGGGCGAGGCGCCATGCGCCACCATCTGCCTGCAGATTTCCGGCAGACCGCCGAGCCCCATGTAGATCACCACGGTCTGGTTCAAGCGGACCAGGCTGGGCCAGTCGAGGTCGGCCGTGCCATCCTTGAGGTGGCCGGTGACAAACAGGCAGCACTGCGCGTAATCGCGGTGCGTGAGCGGGATGCCGGCATAGCTCGACACGCCCGAGGCCGCTGTCACCCCCGGCACCACCTCGAACGCCACGCCGGACCCCGCCAGCGTTTGCAGTTCTTCGCCGCCACGGCCAAAGATGAACGGGTCGCCACCCTTGAGACGCACCACCTGCTTGCCCTCGCTGGCCAGCTTGACCAGCAGCGTGTTGATCTGCTCCTGGCGCAGGGTGTGCTCGTTGCGCCGCTTGCCGGCGTAAATGCGCTCGGCGCTGGGCGACACAAACGCCAGCACGCCATCGGACACCAGGTTGTCATAGACGATCACATCGGCTTGCTTCAACAAGCGCACGGCTCGCAGCGTGAGCAATTCGGGGTCGCCCGGGCCGGCACCGACCAGGTAAACGCGCCCAATATCAGGAGTAAAGTTTTTCACATCGGCTTTCAATGGGTGGCTCCCTTGCCGCCACAGCCACCGCCGCCACAACCGCCACCGCCGCAACCACCGGTGGTCACCGAACCTGAACCGCAGGATGGGTGGCTGGTAGGGATAAAGATGAAGTTGAATTCGCCGGGATTGAGCTCGACAAAGTCGAGCACGGTGTCGAACAGCAATTCCTGGGACTCGCCGTTAATGACCACCGCAACGCCTTCAAGCTCAAGCTTCATGTCTTCGTCCTTCGGGTCGTCAAAGCCCATGCCATACTGCATTTCTCCATCGGCGTCTCTTTTGGCGGCAACCCGCAAGGCCAGTTCCAACGCACCGCTGGCTTGAGCGGCCTGCTGGATTTGCTGGGCGGCGGCGGGGGTCAAGTTAAACATGGGTTCTGCTCCTGTAAAAAAATCAATGTTCGCCCTTGGTCTTTAACAGACCGGCCAATCGGTTGCCTTGCTTTTGTGGCCCACCGATCGGAAAAAGTTCATGCAAATGGTGATTGTTGCCCAATTCGGGCCCCCATGCTTTGGAAAAGTGCTGGATCATGGCGCGCACCTGCGCCTGCACCCGGTGCTCATCAAAGTAGGCGCGCAAGAAATGAATCACTTGCCAATGGGCCTCGGTCAGGACAAGGTTTTCAGACTGGGCTTGCGCTCGGGCAAAATCTTCCGACCAGTCGTCCAGATGCTTCAGATAGCCTTCCACGTCAGTCGCCACCGGCTGGCCTTTGACCAACAGGGTGCGGGCGGCGCCGGGAAGTTGCGTTTGATTTGCCATTTTCTTTCGTCGCACAAAGTTGACAAATTGGTGCGCCCAGTCCGAGGCGGCGCCCGTGCGCAGGTGTGCATAAGAGGCCAGCACGTTGCGATGGATCACACCGTCATGCTGGCCGTCAACGCCATGACCGCGCAGCATCTTGTAAGCAAACTTGAGGTCCGCCGGCACGTTTTCAAGGCTGGAATAGTGAAATTCGTGGCCGCGCAATGTTTGATCCGTCGTGTCACTTGCGTCCCGCCAGGGCGCATCGGGAGTGGTCTGCAGCGTGACATAGCCCCGGCCCACAGGGCGATCGTGCATCAGCACATCCACCGGCAGCGCACCCACCATGTTCACCTGCGTATCTTTCCAGCGCAGCGTGCGCGCCAGGTACATCAGGCCACCGCATTCGGCATAGACCGGCAGTCCTGCCTCGATGGCGCTGCGGATGCTGCTGCGCAAGGCGGCATTGGCCTGCAACTCCGGCATGAAGACTTCAGGGAATCCGCCGCCAATGAACAAGCCATCCAAAGACGGCAAGGCGCTGTCCTGCAAGGCGTTCACCGGCACCAGCTCGGCCCCGGCCGCCTGCAGCGCCAGCAGGTCGTCGGGGTAGTAAAAGCCGAACGCCTTGTCGCGCATGATGCCCAGGCGCAGTGTCGGGCTGGAGCTTGTGCCCAGGGCATCCGCGGCCACCGGCATGCTGGCTGGCGGCTCAGTCAAGGCGGGTGCGTTGTTGGCCAGGTCGATGATTTTGCCCAGATCGACCTGCCCGGCAATGCGCTGGCCGATGATCTGCACATGCTGCGTGGCATCATCACATTCCTGGTTCGGCATCAGCCCCAGATGGCGCTCGACCAGCGCCAACTGCGGGTCATGGGCGATGGCACCGAGCACGGTGACGTCGGTGTAATGCTCGATCACCGCGCGCAATTTTGCCTCGTGGCGACTGCCGCCGAGCTGGTTCAGGATGACGCCGGCAATGCGAATGTTGGGATCAAAAGCCTGATAGCCCAGAATCAGCGGGGCAATGCCACGCGTCATGCCACGCACGTCCAGCACCAGCACCACGGGCAGGCCCAGCAGATGTGCCAGCGCAGCATTGCTGTTACTGCCATCCAGCGCCAGCCCATCGTACAAACCTTTATTGCCTTCCACGATGCTGATGTCGGCCGCAGCGGCACGGTGCGCAAAACCGGCGACAAGTCGCTCGGGCGTCATCAGGTACGGATCCAGATTGAAGCAATCGCGCCCACTGGCCTGACTCAGCCACATCGGATCAATGTAATCCGGACCTTTCTTGAACGGCTGCACGACCAGTCCCCGCGCTGACAGGGCGGCACACAGGCCGATCGTGACGGTAGTTTTGCCTGACGACTTGTGCGCGGCCGAAACCAGAAAACGTGACAGGCACTGCACAGTTTCAGGTCGCCGCCACGGCTGGTTTGGTCAAGCTCATTTCAATCGCGGTGTCATCAAGTCGATTCGGCAGGAAGCCAAGCAATTTGAGGCCAATCATCACGATCAGACCCGCTATGGCCAGGCCGCCGAAGCCAAGCATCCACTCCAGCAGGGAGGGTGTGTAGAGGTTGATCACTCCGTCGTGAAAAGTGCTGGTCACCTGTCGGCCGGGGAACAGCACCAATGGGAAAGCCTGACCACCAATAATGATGACATACAGCATCGCAAAAGCGCCAACGATGACCAGGAACATTGATGCGACGATACGCTGGCGCATTTGACCAATCTTTGGCTGCAACAGCAACAGCAACGGCAGGATGCCACCCAGCAGAACCACACCCAACCAGAACAAGAGGGGGTAAATGCCACCGCTGAACAAAATGAAATCTTCGAAATCATGGTGCCTGGTGAAGTAACGATTCGTCAGGTGATACACCAGCACAAAGTACATTCCGACAGCGATGAAGATCGCTTGAAGACGCGCCAGGCGTGCCATCATGGCGTCCCCTATCGCACAAGCATTGCTCCGGCAGGCCAGCATCAACACCAGTACGAAGACAGCCAGACCATAGCTGAGGGAGACCGCGATGAACATGGGTGCCATCAGTGCCGTGTCAAAGGCCTGACGGGCGACCTGAAAACCATAAATGGAGCCGGTGCCTGTCGTCAAGCCAATGCGCCAGACAAAAGCCAGGGAAATGGCCAACAGGGTGAAGCGCTGCATGCCACGCGCCATCAGGGTCCACAGATAGAAAGCGGTAAAACCGGCAAAACCGGAATAGAGGAAAAGATTCCACGCCAAGACCGACTTGAAGTTGAAATTCATCATGGCCAGATTTGCCCGGTCGGGTCGTCCCAGATCGAACATGAGCATCATCACCCCCGCGAGCAGCATCGCGATGGCCAGCAAACCCGACAGCGGCGCCACAGGCCGGTACTCGGCTTTGCCGAAAAACGAAGCCATGAGTGCGATGCTGAGCGCCCCGGTGGCGGACAGCAGCAAAAATACCGCAAACACATCCGGCAGCCCCCAGACAATCTGATTGTTCATGCTGGTGACAATATGACCATGGTGCTCTATGTACAGCACGGTAGCCCCAAACAGCAGGATGATCACCGCCAGAACAGCGAGCAGCTGAAAGTAGCCGCGCGTGGTAGCTTGCAATTCGCGCAAAACGATTTTCATGCGTCGTTCTTTCTTCAAATACCGATGTAGCGCACACCGGTGTTCAGATTGAGGTTTTCACGAATCTGACGGGAGGGGTAGCTGGCGACCCGCTTCGAGATTTCGCTCTCGGGATCGTTGAGGTTGCCAAAGATGATCGCACCGTGCCCTGCGTCCGCGCAGGCGCTCACACAGGCAGGCTGCTCACCCCGATCAACCCTGTGAACACACAAGGTGCAGGCTTCGGCCGTGCCCATGCCCCGGGGTACATCCGGCTTTTGCCGGGTTAAGGGTTCATGGACAAAAGAACGTGCCTTGTAGGGGCAGGCCATGATGCAATAGCGGCAGCCAATGCAGATGTGCTTGTCCACCAGCACGATGCCATCGGCTCGTTTGAAAGAGGCCCCTGTCGGGCAGACATCGACGCAAGGCGGCTCGGCGCAGTGCTGGCACATCATGGGCAGGGACTGGGTATGCCCGGTGCGCACGTCCTTGATCTCAAGCTTGCGGATCCATTGCGAATCCGTGGGCAGCGTGCCACCCGACAGGCCGTTTTCAGTGTTGCAGGCTGTGACGCAATCGGTGCAACCGCTGGCGCATTTGCCGCTGTCGATCAGCATGCCCCAGCGAACCTTGCTGCTGGCGCCTGAACTGGCACTGCCAGTTGTCGGTGCGGCCTGGGCAATTTCGAACAGGCGAACGCCCGGCGCCAACAAAATGCCCGCCATCCCAGCCGCGGCAACGCCCAGAAAGCCACGACGGCTCGAAGGCGTTGTGACGGTTTCAGACTGCGGGGTGTTGTGATCGTGCTTCATGGCTTGACCTGTTGCTGTGCCACGATGCCCGCTGGTTGGTTGGCATGACACTGAAAGCAGTCAATTTTGACCGCCGCATAGCTGTGGCAACTCTGACAAAAATTGCCTGGTTCGGCATTCACGCTTTGACTGGTCTGGCTGGCATGACAGGTAATGCACGCTTTCAATGAGTGCTTGCCGGTGCGAATGCCACCGCGAAGCGTGTCATCACGCTGATGTATCAGAAGTTTCATGTGATTGCGGCGCATGAACGCGGGTTCTTCCACACATTGCCCCCCTCGCGCTTTTTCGATCATGGGTTGCAAACCTTGACTGGCGCCAGCCGGGGATGTCTGTGCGACGGCCGTCAAACCCGCGCCTAAAACCAGGCCGACAGTAAGCGCCAGACACAGGCGAACAAAGGAAAACCATGTGCGCCGCAACATGAGCTTATTCCCCCAAGCCCATCTGGATATAACCCGTGGGGCAGACGTCGGCACAGATGTGGCAGCCAATACACTTGCTGTAGTCGGTATCCACATAGCGGCCGATGGTGGCCTTGGCCTTGGGCACCTTGAACACCGCCACCTGCGGGCAATACACCACGCAGTTGTCGCACTCGAAACATTGCCCACAACTCATGCAGCGCTTGGCCTCGGCCACCGTCTGCGCTTCCAGCAGGGGTTGCAGGCGTTCCTCGAAGTTGTCCAGCGCTTCTTCAGCAGTCAGCGACACGATGCCCCGCTTATTTCGCGGTGCAAAGCCGAAATGCCCCAAGAACAATTCCTTGTGCGAGATTACATAGCGATCCGAGCGGTTGTCAAAATTATGAATGGCCGCAGTGCTCTTGTCAGTGCCACGAGTGGGTTCATGAACCTCGGTGAGGGATAGACCCTTTTCGATCAACTTGCGCGTCAAATCAAAGGTGTGCACGTCGATTTTTGGACGCTTTTCCAGCGCTTCATGCTGAAGGAAGCGGTCAATGCCATCGGCCGCAATGGCGCCATGGCCAATGGCCGTGGTCAACAAATGCGGGCGCACCACATCGCCGCCGACGAAGAAGCCGGGCTGGCCCTGCACCTGGTAGTTCTTGTCGGAATTGATGGCGCCCTTGCCGTTGTTGAACTCTTCGAGGCCGGTAAAGTCCACCGCCTGACCAATTGCCGAGACGATCAAATCGGCAGGGATGTCTTCTTCAGTACCTTCGATGTTCTTGATCTCAAGTCGTCCGCTCACTATCTTGGCCTCGCAGCGCATGATGCGCAAGGCCACGGCACGGCCGTCTTCGCCACGGATCACGGCCACCGGCGCCATCCCACCGCGGATGGTGATGCCTTCGGACAAGGCGTGCTCGACCTCGTGTCTGGAGGCCTGCATTTTTTCGATGTCAAAAATGGTGGTCAACGTGACCTCGGCTCCCTGGCGTACCGAAGCGGCTGCCACGTCGTGGGCCACATGGCCGGCAATGGCGTGCTCGGGGCGGTCAGACTCGTTGATCTTGTCGATGTGACCCAGGCGACGCGCCACCGTGGCCACGTCGATCGAGGTGTCGCCACCGCCGATCACCACCACGCGCTTGCCCACATGGCGCAGACGGCCGTCATTGAAGGCCTTCAGGAACGAAGTGGCGGTGACGCAGTTGGGCGCATCGGCACCCTCCACCGGCAAGGCCCGGCCGGCCTGCGCGCCCAGACCCAGGAACACCGCGTTGAACTGCTCGCGAATCTGCGCCATCGTGATGTCGGTGCCAATGCGGCAATTCATGCGGACGCTGACCCCGAGGTCCAGAATGCGCTGGATCTCGGCGTCAAGCACATCACGCGGTGTGCGAAAGCCCGGAATGCCATAACGCATCATGCCGCCGAGCTCTGCACGCTCGTCAAAAATGGTGACCGAGTGGCCCTTGAGGGCCAACTGGTAGGCGGTTGACATGCCGGCCGGGCCGCCGCCAATGACCGCAACGGTTTTGCCGGTGAGTTGCGCCGGCTTGATGTAGGCCAGTTTGTTCTTGATGGCATAGTCGCCCAGGAAATGCTCGACCGAGTTGATGCCGACAAAGTCCTCAAGCTGGTTACGGTTGCAGCCTGACTCGCAAGGTGCCGGGCAGACCCGCCCCATCACCGACGGAAACGGATTGGCCTCGGTCAGGCGGCGAAACGCGTACTCTTGCCAGACCATTCCGGCCGGTGGTTTCTCGATGCCGCGCACGATGTTGAGGTAGCCGCGAATGTCTTCACCAGCGGGGCAACTGCCCTGGCAGGGCGGCGTGCTCTGGATATAGGTGGGGCATTTGTGCGAATGACCGGCATCAAAAATTTGCGCTTGCCAGGTCTTGACCTTGGTATCGCCGTCTTTGTAGCGGCGGAAGTTCATGGGTTTGGCGGAAATGGCCTCTGGATTCGCAGACATGTCGGAGTCTCCTGGTTTTATGCTTGAAAATATGAACGGCAGGGCTATTTGTCACCCAGGCGAATCGCCTTGCTGACCAACTGGTGGACACCGCCCACCATGCTCATGTCGAAGCCGTAATACGGCAGGACTTTGGTAAATTGGGCCTTGCAAATGGCGCAAATGGTGGCCATGAAATTGACGCCGTGATCGTCCACGACATTCTTCAGGGCTTCCATGCGGGGCAGCGCGCCCTTGACCCGCAGTTCGATCAGGTCGTCGGTCAGCAGGCCGCCGCCACCACCGCAGCAAAACGTGCCTTCCTTGATCGTCTCTGGCGCCATGTCGTAAAAATGATTGGCCACCGAGGTGATGATGCGCCGGGGAATGACAAACTGGCCGCCCGGCATGTTACCCATGCGCGAGGCCCGCGCCACATTGCACGAATCGTGGAAGGTGACGATGCGATTGTCGTTGGCTTCCTTGTCGAACTGCAGCGCGCCGCGCTGGATCAGGTCGTCGGTGAACTCGCAAATGTGCTGGGGTACCGGATAGCGCGGGTCAAGGTAGTCGAACGGCCCGATCAGGGTGTTCCAGAAGCTGTAGGCCACGCGCCAGGCATGGCCGCATTCGCCCACCACAATGCGCTTCACGCCGAGTTCCAGCGCCGCCTCCTTGACACGCATCGAGATCGAGCGCATCTGCTCGTAATTGCCGATGAACATGCCAAAGTTGCCGGCCTCCGAGGCGTGCGAACTCAGCGTCCAGCTGATGCCTGCGGCATGGAAAACCTTGGCGTAGCCAATCAGGCTTTCCACATGCGGCTCCGAGAAAAAGTCGGCCGAAGGCGTGACGAGCAATACCTCGGCACCCTTGACGTCGATCGGAAACTTGACATCGACACCGGTATCGTCCTTGGTGTCTTCTTCCAGGCCTTCGAGTGTGTTGATCAGCGCCGGGCCCGGCAGGCCCAGGTTGTTGCCGATGCGGTGCACCTTGCCGATGATCTCGTTGGAGTACTTCTGCCCCAAGCCAATCGAGTCCATGATCTCGCGCGCCGCCATGGTGACCTCGGCGGTGTCGATGCCGTAGGGGCAAAACACCGAGCAGCGGCGGCATTCGGAACACTGGTTGTAATAACTGTACCACTCGTCGAGCACCTCGCGCGTCAGGTCCACCGCGCCCACCAGCTTGGGAAAATGCTTGCCGGCAAAGGTGAAGTAACGGCGATAGACCTTGCGCATCAGGTCCTGGCGTGCCACCGGCATGTTCTTGGGGTCGCCTGAACCGAGGAAATAATGGCATTTGTCAGAGCAGGCACCGCAATGCACGCAAGCATCCATGTACACCTGCAGTGAGCGATATTTGCCCAGCAACTCGCCCATTTTGGCAATCGCCTTGTCCTGCCAGTCTGCCACCAGTTCTTCAGGGAACCCCAGGGATTTCTGGATCGGACTCGCCGCAGGAAACGACTTGATGTGCGACATCGCCCCGACCTGGATCAGGGGGATGACCGGATAACTCTTCAGCTTGGGGGTTTCGAACGCAGCAGTTGCCATGGTGTGTGCTCAGGCTTTTTTATCCAGCGCGGCTGCCCAGGCCGAAATATGGCGAACTTCACGGGCGTTGTCAGCCTGATTGCGGGTCGGGCTGAAAAACAGTCCGGGCGCATGCAGCAGTTTGCTGATCGGAAAAATGATCATGAGCAGGGCCACCAGCGCCAGATGCACCAGCAGCACCGGATCAGCGGGCAAGGGCTGCCAGTTAAAACGCATCAGGCCCAGCACAAAAGCCTTGAGGGCGACGATGTCGGTGTGCGCCACGAAACGCATGGTCAGACCGCTGAGCCCGATCGCCAGCAGCAGTGCCAGCATCAGATGGTCTGAGGGCGTGGAGATATAACGCACCCGGTCCACCAACCGGCGCCGCGCCCACAAACCGCCCAAGGCTGCGACCATCGCAAAACCAGCCATCACGCCAAACGGCTGCACCAATTGCACCGGCAACCAGACAGGTTCCTGAAAGTAGCGCAAATGGCGCAAAGTGACCATTAACAGCGTCACATGGAACAGCCAGCCAAAAATCCAGGTCCACTTGCTGGACTTGAACAGGCTCTCGAAAAAGACCACCTCACGCGCCATGCGCCAAACCACGCCAGAAGCAGTGGTGGGCGCTGGCGTGGTGGGAATCTTCAGCGGTGCCGGAGATTTTGCATAGGTACGAATTTTGCCAGCCACACCCAGCACCAACACCGCAGTAGCGACATAAAACAGCAGTGCATAAATGACCGTCAAGGTGGACATGGGCGAGCCTGCAAGTTCGTTAAAGGTTCACGTCAAATCAGATACAGCCGGTGGGTTTGGGCAAACCGGCAATCTTGCAAGCCTGTTTGGCCGGGCCATAGGGGAACAGGTCGTACAGGTATTTGCTGTTGCCTTTTTCTTCGCCAAATTTTTTGCCAATGGCCTTGGTCAGTACGCGCACCGCCGGAGCAATCTGGTACTCGTTGTAGTACTCGCGCAGGAAGTTGATCACTTCCCAATGGTTGTCGGTGAGCGGCACTTTTTCTTCTTCGGCCAGATGCGCGGCCGCCTCGGTGGTCCATTCGGCCAGGTTCAGCAGATAACCCTCTTCGTCGGTGTCGTAGGTCTTGCCGTTGATTTCAAAGCTCATAGTGTTCTCCAGTTAAAAATAATTGATTTGCCAGGATCGGCTCAAAGCCACGATTGGGAGGTGGGGTATTTCTCGACCAGATCGACAAAGCCGGCGTAGTCCACCGGCGTGATGCCGTCCTGCAGTTTGGCCGTCATGCCACGGGCATCGAGGTCGGGCTGCAACACATACAGGCTGAGTTTGGCGCCAGCTTCACGCATGCGAGCGGCCGTGGCGCTGCCCTGCGTGGCAGCGTAAACGGCGTCTTCGATCAGCAGCACCGCCTGGCCCGGCTGCGCCATTCGCAGGCAGGTGTCGAGCGCGTTGGTGTCGAAAGGGGATTTGTTGATGATGTGCAACATGGTTGGTCCTTGTTTCTTAAAAGCTCAGAATCACATCCTGTTGCGCCATCAGCTCACCCATTTGCTGATCGTCGAGCACCTCGACCGGAACCAACAGATCGGCCTCGGACAAACCGCGTTGATCGAGCGACGCCTGATCAACGTACAGCTTCTCGATGTCATAGCCTTCCAGTGCCCGGTAGCTCGGCGAAAAGTTCTTGATGCCGATGCCCTTGGTCTGCTGGCCCTTGACCAGTTCATAAACGCCATCGTCCATAAACACCAGACTCACGTCCTGGTCAAAGGTAGCGGTGATCAAGACCACCTCCAGACTTTCCAGGGCGTAGATGGTGCCGTAGGGCGCTTTGCGGTTGACAAACATGAATTTCTTCACCTTGGGGCCGCTGGCTACAGTTGTTGCTTGTTCACTCATGGTGTGTTCTTCTCTTTACTGGATTAATCGCCAAACGTGACCAGGCGATCCGCCTTGATGCCGCTGTCCACCAGTTGTCCCAGACCCGAAATACGGAAGCCGGGGGCCAGCACCTCGTCCTTGATGCCGCGGCGCAAGGCGGCGGCGACGCACACCACCAAGTCGACCTTGTGCTCTGCCGCCAGCGCCGACCAGCGGTTGACGATGTGACGGTCATCCTGCGGCGGCTCGGTGAGCCGGGTCGCGTTGTTGACGCCATCATGGTAAAAAAACACGCGCTGGATCGTGTGGCCCTTGGCCAAAGCAGCCACCACGAACTGGTAAGCGGTGTCGGACGCTTGGTGCGTGTAGGGGCCTTCGTTCACGAGGATGCCGAATTTCATGGTACTCCTGATACTTTGCGGGACAGATCTTTAGCTCTATCCTCAACTGTTTAGAAACGGATGTGGGTCGATGCGTTCAGGCTGGAACGCGAACCGCGCCAGTCGTCGATCAGGTACTTGGTGAACGGCAGGTCGCACTTTTCAAAAAATGCGGGCCAGCCGATGCGCTCGATCCAGTCCGACACCCGCTCCCAGGAGCGCGCGTCTTCCTTGTAGGTGTAGAGAATTTTCTTGACCATGGCTGACACTTCAGGCCAGCGCGGCGGGTTGTTGGGCAGGCCCGAGGCCACCATCTTCATGAATGTCGGCTTGCCGCGCGCATTCGAATTTTTGCCGCCCACCCAGATCGCCAGTTTGCTGTGCTCGGGGTCATTGATCTGCATCGGTGGGCAGGGCGGGAAGCAGGCACCGCAGCACATACATTTGGACTCGTCAATTTCCAGCGAAGGCCGGCCGTTGACCATGGCCGGGCGGATGGCTGCCACAGGGCAGCGCGCCACCACGGTCGGGCGCTCGCACATGTTGGCCACCAGGTCGTGGTTGATCTTGGGCGGCTTGGTGTGCTGCATGACGATGGCGATGTCGGCCTGGCCGCCGCAGTTGATCTCGCAGCAGGAAGTGGACAGGTGCACGCGGTTGGGCATGTCTTCCTTGATGAACTCGGCGTGCAATTCATCCATCAGGGCCTTGACGGCGCCCGAGGCGTCGGTGCCCGGAATGTCGCAGTGCAGCCAGCCCTGGGTGTGGGCAATGGAAGACACCGAGTTGCCGGTGCCGCCAACCGGGAAACCACTGTTGGTCAGCGCCTCCACCAGCGGCTCGACGCGCGCCGGATCCGACACCATGTACTCGATGTTGGAGCGAATGGTAAAGCGCACATGGCCGTCGGCATAAGTGTCGGCAATGTCGCACAGCTTGCGGATGGTGAACAGGTCCATTTGCCGCTGCGTGCCGGCACGAACCGTCCAGATCTGGTCGCCGCTGTGGGCCACATGGTGCAGCACGCCCGGACGCGGCCGGTCATGGTACTTCCAGTTGCCATAATTTTTGGCCATCAGGGGGTGCAGGAACGGCTTGTTATCCGGGACGCCGCTCTCAATGGGGGTGCGCATAGTTGCCATGGTGATCTTTCTTAATCAGTTGAGGACTAGCCGGCTTCAGGCCGCTTTGCGGGCGTTGATCCTGGCCACTTCATCATCCCAGCCGTCGGTGCGGACGTAGGGGTTGGTGCGTGGCGTGGCGACCATGCTGGGGTCAATCTCGACGCCGATGCCTTCGAGGAAATTGATCAGACCGATGCGCTCGATCATCTCGCCGGTGCGCTCGTGCTCCAGCGCGTTTTCGGCGAAGAAGTCGATCGACTTCTGGCCCAGCTCCACCAGCGCCTCGTAGTCTTCGTCGGTCTTCATGGGCATGAATGGAATGACCACGGTGCCCATCAGGTCGCCGATCTTGAGGGTGCGCTTGCCGCCCATCAGCACCGTGACGCCCTTGTCAACGCCGGTGGCCAGCGCGCCGGTCATGACGTTAATGCAGTGCATGCAGCGCACGCAGTTGCCGTTGTCGATTTCAAGGCAATGGCTGTCGCTGAGCTTGACGCTGGAGATCTTGTCACCAGTGGCGACATCCTTGATTTCCTTGAGCATGATGGCTTTGGTCGGGCAACGGCTGACCACGTCGTTGACCAACTCGGTCATGCCGTGTTTCTCAAACCATTTGCGCGCCAGGGCTTCGTCGGTGCGGATGTTGTCGCGCCAGGTGCCAATGACCGCCATGTCGGCGCGCTGGATCGAGTTCATGCAGTCGTTGGGACAGCCCGAGAACTTGAACTTGAACTTGTAGGGCAAGGCCGGACGGTGCATGTCGTCCAGGAACGTGTTGAGCACCTGGCGATGGGCACGCGCCTCGTCAAAGCAGGACTGCTCGCAGCGTGCCGCACCGACACAGGACATGCTGGTGCGCACGGCCGGGCCGGCGCCACCGAGGTCGAAGCCGAGTTCATTGAGCTCGTCAAAAGCACCCTGCACGTTGGCCGTGCTGGCACCCTGGAACATGATGTCGCCCGACTGGCCGTGAAAGGCGATCAGACCGGAGCCATGACGTTCCCAGATGTCGCACATATTTCGCAGCAAATCAGAGGTGTAGTGCATTCCCGCAGTCGGCATGATGCGCAGGGTGTGGAATTCCTTGGAAGCCGGAAACATTTCAGCGACTTCGGAAAAACGGGGAATAACGCCACCGCCGTAGCCAAACACGCCCACCGTGCCACCCTTCCAGTAGCCCTTGCGGGTTTTGTACGAGTGCTCCAGCTGACCCATCAGGTCGGTCATGTACTCGCTGTCCTTGGCCAGTCGTTTCAGACCGGTGACAAAGCTGGGCCATGGACCGCTTTCAAGCTGGTCAAGCATGGGGGTATCGTGTTGCTTAATGCTCATAGAGTGTCTCCTGTCAAGGGTGCGCAAGTCTTGCGCTGTATCGTCGAACCGGGTGTGTTACTCAGTGGCCTGCATGCCGGGCTACTGCGTCAACCGTGAGGCAAATAGTACGATTGGCGCTGCCCCCTCTGCTATCCCCCTCGTTGGGTATTTGGGGCTACCCATTTGGGCTATATCACCCCACCCGTCCCGGTAATAGACGACCGGGGCCCACTTTGCGCCCAATAGCGGTATGCGCGTTGCCTGGCGATGCGGGCCCATGGCCCCATGGCAACACCGCCTGCCAGTTTGTTTTTCAGTTTTCTTATTGAGCCACCACCCACACCATGACCACCCTGACACCGTTGGCTAAATTCACCATTCCCGTGAGTGCGCAGGTCATTGAGCTGCAACAACTGGACTATGAAGGCGGCGGCATGAGCCTGCTGCGCACCCGCATCCGTGAGAAAAGCCGCTTCACCGTGTTTGACATCGACCCCCAGTCGGCCCGGCAATGGGGCGAGGCCTTGCTGCGCTGGGCATCGGAACAGCCTGACAACCAAACCCCTTCGCAAGAACCTGTATGACCACCGCAGCCCCTGAACTCTGCTCCACGGTCGATCTGATTTTCCCCATCAGCGGGCGATTTCTGCCGCGCGACCATGCCCAGCCACTCAGAGACGCCTTGTGCAGCGCCTGGCCCTGGCTGGAAGGCGAGCCGCTGGCCGGCGTGCAGGGCATCAAGCTGGTGCCCGGCACCGAGCCGCAGGCCATGCTGTCGCGCCGGACCAAACTGTTGCTGCGCTTGTCACGCCCGCGCGCCAGCGAACTGCTGGACGGCCCCGGCCTTGACATCGACGTGGCGGGCCACGCCCTGCATCTGGACGCGCCGCATGTGCGCGAGCTGGTGCCGCACACCACGCTCTATGCCTACCACGTGGTGGCGGCCGACACCGACGAGGTGGCTTTCATGGCTGCCGTCACCCGGGAGCTGACTGATCTGGGCATCGGCGGCGAGCGCGTGTGCGGCAAGCGCCAGCGCATGACGCTTGCCAGTGGTGTGGTGACCACCTTCAGCCTGATGCTGCACGGATTGGCCCCGGAGCCCTCGCTGCACCTGCAACAGCACGGCATCGGCCCGCACCGGCTGCTGGGCTGCGGCATTTTCATTCCGCACAAATCCGCCGCCGCGGTGTGACCAAATTCATCAACTGAAACAAGGAGAGATTCAATGAGCTACACCATCAATGGCACTGAATACGAAACCGACGAGCAAGGTTTTTTGTTGGAGCCACTGTATGAAGATGACGCGGTCCGCGTCATTGCCGCTGCGGAAAACATCAGCCTGACCGATGCGCATTGGGAAGTGATCAACTACCTGCGCGAGCAATACCGCGAGCACGGCCATACCCCCAACTTCCGCAACATGCTGAAAAGCTTTGCCGAAGTTCATCCGGGCGTTGACAGCAAGTACCTCTACGACTTGTTCCCCATTGGTCCCGCCAAGCAAGGCCCCAAAGTGGCGGCACTGCCGCAACCCCTGGGCAAGGGCGGTTACTGATATGCCCCTGCGTTTGCCGTCCTCGCAGCCCTGCCACCTTCGGGGCGACCTATGGCCAAGTTGAGAATCAAGAGCCAGTGGTTTCACGATAGCGCCGCAAAGACGCCGCAGCAAAACGCCAGCGCCATGGCCTTCATCACCTGGCGCGTGGCGCAAAACATGCTCAAGCAAATGCGCAGCGCGCGATTTGACATCGAGGTCGGGCCGCAGTATTTTGATTTCACCCGCGAGGTGCTGGTATTTTTGACCCAGGTGCTCGACCGCATGGCGCATGCGCGCATGGTTGACGCCGAGCGCGGCGAATTCATGACTGCGCTGGTGCAGCGCGTGGCGCAGATTTTGCAAGACAACGAAGACGGCCTGATGGGTGAGCCAGCCGCCGGACAAGCCAGCCACTACGAGCAGTTCATCGACCTGTTCAACGAATTGTCAGAGCACTATGCCGACTTTGGCTTTGATGCCAAGGGGCCGGACTTTGCCTTTGTACGCTACCTCGGGCACCGCATCGAAGCGCTGATGCCGCAAAAGGACCAGCGCTGGGTGGTTGACCAGATCATGGCCAGCGAAGTACCCGACGCCCTCGACATGATCCAGCGCGGCATGGACGGGGTGTTGTCCACCGAGCCCCGGCCGGCGCGCGCGTCCCGCGCTGCGAACACGGGTGATTGAGCTGCCATGAGTCATCCTTTTGACCTGACACAAGCCGGCGCCTACCAGCGCTGGCGCGACGCAAAATTGGCCAGTCAGCCGCGCCAGGCGGCCGACCTGGTTGTCGATGTGGCCGATCCCCGGGCCTTGTCCGCCAGCGAGCGCGACGCGCTGTTGCAGCGCTGCGCCGTGGCCAACATGGCCATCTACCGCAGCCCGGTCATCGCCGAAGACAAGGCCATTCCGGTGCACCTGGCGCGCCAGCTTGGCCTGCACCAGCTCGACGGCAACTGGCTCGCCGACGAAGACGGCATTTCGCCGATTGCCGTGGCCGCTCCTGTGGGCGACCGCCCGGCCTTCATCCCCTACACCAACCGCCCCATCAAGTGGCACACTGACGGTTACTACCAACCCGAGACCCGCCCCATCCGTGCCATGGTGCTGCATTGCGTGCGTCCGGCGCGCCAGGGTGGCGAAACTGCGCTGATGAATCACGAAATGGCTTACGTTGCGCTGCGCGAAGCCAACCCCGACTGGGTGCGCGCGCTGATGGCGCCGGATGCCATGACCATTCCAGAACGGATTGATGATGACGGCATAGCCCGCCCCGAGCAAGCCGGGCCGGTGTTCATGGTCGATACCACCAGCGGCCAATTGAACATGCGCTACACGGCGCGGACGCGCAGCATTGTCTGGAAGGACGATGCCGCCACGCGTGAGGCCGTGACCTTCCTGGCTGATTTTTTGGCCAGCAACAGCCGCCATATTTTTCGCTTGACGCTCGAAGCCGGCATGGGCCTGGTGTGCAACAACGTGCTGCACGACCGCGCCGGTTTTACCGACGACCCGCAGCAGCCCCGCTTGCTCTACCGGGCGCGTTATCTCGACCGGTTGGCCCGGCCCACTTCAGGAGCCGTCGCACCATGAGTCACAAGGTCAGCATTTGGCGTGCCGCCCAGTTACTGGGCGTGGCGCGCGGCGCGCTGCAGCAACAAGTGCGTGACGGCACTCTGGTCTTGAACGACGGCTGGGTTTCGACCGACGTGTTGCTGAAGCTATACCCGGATGCAAAACTCGAAGAGTCGGGGCTGCTGGAGCGGGTCTCGCAAATTCGCGACGAGGCCTTTGGCAAACGGGTGCGCGAACGCATGCTGCCAAGCCAGGAAGTGCTGGCGCAACGCCTGTTCGCGCAAAGCCAGGAGCTCGCCGATGTGCGCAAACACCTGCAGCGTTACCACGAGCTGGTGGTGGCCCTGCAACAGGAAATCCGCCAGCAACTGAGCCAGCACCCCGGCGCCGCCAGCTGGCTGGCACTGGAACAACAAATCACGCATGGGCTGGCCAAGGTGCTGGCCACCGAGTCGGTTGACCTACTGGAAGTGATGGACGATATGCTCAAAGTGATGACCGCCGAGGTCACGGTGCGTCCCAGCGGACACCAGTTCGCCGTGGAAGGCCGCGCCAACCTGTTGCAGGCCGGCCTGCACGCCGGGCTCAAACTCAATTACGGCTGCGGCAACGGCAGTTGCGGCATGTGCAAGGTGCGCGTCATCTCGGGTGAAGTGGCCAAGACCCAGCACTTTGATTACCCCCTGTCCGAAGCCGAAAAAGCCCAAGGCTACACCCTGATGTGCTGCCATACCGCAGCCAGCAGCGAGCTCACGCTGGAATTGCTCGAAGCCAGCGACCCGCGTGACATCCCCGTGCAACTGATCGCCACCCAGGTGCGCGCCATCACGCGACTGGCCCCCGACACGCTGTTGCTGCACCTGCAAACCCCGCGCAGCCACCGCTTGCGCTTTCTGGCCGGCCAGTCGGTGCAACTGGGCTGGACCTTGCCGGGGCATGACGACGTGTCTGCCAGTTATCCGCTGGCCAGTTGTCCCTGCGACGAACGCAATCTGCTGTTCTTCATCACCCGCAACGAGACCGACAGTTTTGCCCAACGCCTTTTTGCCGGTGACATCAAGCAAGGCGCCACCGTCACAGTGCTGGGTCCGAGCGGCGAATTCGTGCTGGCAGAGGGCCACCGCCCGCTGGTTTTTGCCGCCTGCGATGCCGGCTTTGGTCCGGTCAAGAGCCTGATCGAGCACGCCTTGTCGCTCGATGCCGCGCCGTCGCTGTCGCTGTTCTGGCTGGCCACCCGGCCTGATGGTCATTTTTACAGCAACCAGTGCCGTGCCTGGTCGGAAGCCCTCGATCAATTCGAGTACGAGCTGATCACCCACCCCGATGCAGCCTTGGGGGCGTGGCAAATGGCCCAGGCCATGCGCGCCGATTTGTTTGACATCGACTGCGACTTTTACCTGGCGGGGCCGGCCGAATTCGTCATGACACTGCACGATGAATTGCGCGCTGCGGGGGTCGCCGAAGCCCAGATTTCATCGTTGGTGCTTTGATTTTTACAACCCATTGACTGATTTCGGCATGCAAGCGCAAACTTATGAAACCATCCGACCCAGCCAAGTCGCGGCAAGCCATGCCGAGGCCTCCCAGACGGCCTTCGACGCGGTTTTGCCCGATTGCGCTGGTGGCGAGTCTTTTGCGCTGATGGTGCAGGGCCAGAGCATGGCACCGGAGTTTCTGGAAGGCGAGATCATCCTCATCGAGCCCGAAGGTCTCGCACGTGACGGCTCCTACGTGCTGGCCTGGCATCAGGAGCAGTGGACCTTCAGGCAACTGCTGCGCACCGAGGCAGGCTGGCTGCTGCACGCCCTGAATCCGGCCTTTGCCGATGACCCCATCGCAGATCTGTCGCCGGTGCGCGGCGTCATCATTCAAAAGGCGCTACCCGGGCGCCGCCGCGCTTCCAAGCATTACATCTGAAGTCGCCGCGATCAACCTCACCCCATTTGCACCATGCCTTACTACATCTACCGCATCAAACCTTTTGCCCAGTTTGAGCAACTCAGCGTCTTCGCGAGTTTTGCCGAGGCGTCCAAACAAGCCAAGGTGCTGCGGCTGGAGCTCGACTTGCCAGCCTCGGAAAAAGTCAAGGTGATTTTTGCCGACAACCCGCTGCAGGCCGAAGACCTGCTGTGCCAGGTGCGCACGGCCGGCCCCAAGGGCGACGACTGAGGCGGCGCGGTGGTCGATGAAGCGGCCTTCCATGCCTCACGCGAGCGGCTCAATCCCAACCCCTGCGTCTTTGCCAAAGCGATTCTGGCGGGTTGCGCCAGTTGCAGCCTGGCCCGGCGCCAAGCGCTGGCCGAGCGCGAGGTGGTGGCCTGCACGCTGGCGGTGGCCCACATCAATTGCAGCACCTTGAAAGACCTGTTTTACGAGCGCGCCACCTTTGCCTTGCGGCTGCCGCGCCCGGCTGCAGAGATTCCTCACATCAAAGCGATGAAGCTGAGCTGTGGCGGACTCCAGGGACTGCAAGCAGCGCTGGCAGCGCCCGACGCCGATGTGCACGCCATGGTGCAGTTGGCACACAGCCGGTTTGAGAGTTTGCTCGATCTACCCTGGCAGACCGTTGTCGAACATATCGCCGCGTGGCAAATCCGGCGCCGGGCACCGGCAGGCCCATAAACCTAAACGCAGCCCGTGGGCTTGGGCAGACCGCCGTACTTGGTGATGGGTTTCATCGGACCTGTCATCCAGAGTTTGAAGACGCTGTTCTGCTCTTCCTCGATATATTTGGCAAATTTCCGGATCGGCGGCACGCTGCCAAACTCGTCGTAATAAGCGCGCGCCTTGAGGATGTGCGACCACTTCACATCGTCAAGCTCATAGCCGTCGGCAGCCGCCATGGCTCGGCCTATTTCTTCAGTCCAGGCGCCCATGTCGGTGAGATAACCGTCGCCGTCGCGTTCAGGTAAGTTCATTTTGGGAGTCTCTTAAGTGCAGGTGTCATTGACTTTTCAGTCGGGTCCATCTGGCTTGCCAGAATGGGGTTGGGACGCATGATGCGCCATTAGTTGGTCAAGAAAACGGCGCAAAAACCCTTCAGTCTGCATGCCGTGAAAACGGTCGGTCACCGCCCCTTTGCTGTATGCAATCACGGTTGGAAAGCCTTTGGCTTGATGCCTGCCTGCAATGCGCATGTTTTCATCCGCATCCACTTTCGCCAATACAAACTGACCGCCGTAGTCGTTGGCCAATCGCTCAAGCAAAGGGGTCAACATCCGGCATGGGCTGCACCAGTCAGCGCCAATGTCAAGCACGACCGGAACTTGGTGGGAGCCGGCGAGCACCCGCTCGTCAAAGTTGCCCTCGGTGACATCTTCAATGAACGCCATTGATACTGATCACCATGGGGCGCCCGGCTCAGGCACGCCAAACCTGGTATTTCATCGTTGCCACAGCACCGCAGATGATGCCGAACAACGCAATGAAGGAACCCATGGAAAGCGTCGAAATGCCTGACAAGCCTTGTCCAATGGTGCACCCCATGGCGGTCACGCCGCCAAAACCCATCAGCACGGCCCCGAAGAGCTGGGCTCGCAAATCATCAAATGATGCGAATCCCTCACCTTTCCAGATGAATTTGCGCGTTGTCAAGGCATAGGCCCATGAGCCCAATCCGACACCGATGGCCGTGGCCACGCCGAAAGTCACCTTGAGCGATTGATCGGTCCACAGCATCAACAACTCGAGACTATAGGCGGTGGGAGCGACAAAACTGAGTGACTCGATGGTTCGCGTATTGGTTGCAAAATAGACCGTCTCCAGCGTGTCCGGGTTTTCACCGTAGCCAATGTGCCCGCTCAGATACCAGGCCGCGACGACGAGTAAGCCCAAAACGACTGAACCCCATATCGGCGCCAGCTTGCTTCTAAAGCGAGCGTTCATGAACACGAACACCAGCAACGCCAAGCCGATCACAAAGGCACAGGTCAGCAACGCTGCGCCGTCTGATATGCCGGTCAGTTTGCTCACCAGGGCTGGCAGGGATTGATTCTGCAAGCCAAGTGTTGACAGGTCGATATTGACTGGGTCAAGGTAAGCGGCGCGCCACTGACCGAACAAGCCCTTGATCGTCATATAGGCAGAAATGGCGACAAAAATGAGGACCACCAGGGAGCGCAAATTGCCACCGCCAACCCGAATCAGGTTCTTGTTGACGCAGCCGCCAGCCAGCGTCATGCCGACGCCAAACAAGGTGCCGCCCAGCAGCAGGGACAGCCAGGGCAGGATCGGACGCTGGTAAATTGACTTGTTCAAATCGACCTGGCCAAAGTAGTGCAGCAGGCTGCTACCTATCAGCGCCACGGCAATGACCAGCAGCCACATGCGCATGCGGCCCCAGTGCTCCATGTTGACAACGTCCGAAATGGCGCCCATGGTGCAAAAGTTGATTTTGTTGGCGATAGCGCCAAAAAAAATCCCCAGCGCAAGACCGCCCCAAACCACCACGCTAGCCAGATTCGTTGCTTCTGTCATCAGAAACTCCCGGGGCAGTTTGTTTATTTACCTGATGCACTGGCTGTTGCCAAACGCACCATCGTGTTGCGGATTGCCTCAGGTGCATTGATGATGGTCATGAATTGCCCCATGCCCAAAGCGGGCCAGGCCAGGGCAATGCGGTAGCGGGCGTACAGGGCATAGACCTTGTTGTCAACAATGAACAGCTCATAAGGCAAGGCTGCCGGAAAATCGGTGCCGATCTTGTTGACCCACCAGCCTTCGCCGTCACTGGCGCTGTTCATGGCGACACCGAACACGGCCATTTTCTGCGCTGGCATCAGCACTTCATAGACTTTGCGGGTATCGCCCAAGGCTTGTGCCAGGTTGCCCTGCACCGCCTTGAGCGCATCGTCAAAAGTGGCATAGCTGCCAACTTCGGAATTGGCGGAATCAAAGCGCTCCATGCCAAACATATAGCGGTAGTCGGTCAACTGCTCCTGCGGCACATCGCCACCGAAACCAGTCCCTTCGCCCAGCGCCTTCACCAGTCGTTGCTGCACCGACTTGACCGCATCTTGCGCCCCGGCGAACTTGCCACGCAGATAAGCCCGGTACCAGTAGTCAGGATTCATGTAAGACACGCTGCCGTCGCTGCTGATGCCGACGCGAATACCTGCCGCGACGATGCCGCTGCCGGGACCGGAGGCGCGAATGGCAGCCAACAAAGCCGGGTCTGACACGATTATGCTGGCCCGTCCGGCGATGGCCTTGGGCGTGTGCTGGCCCAGCACGGTAAAGCCTTCGGCCTGGAGCTTTTTCTCGACCTGGGCCAATTGGGTCGGCAGGTCGGCCGCCGGTAATTTGTTGGCGTGGGTATAAGGCGACAGGGCCAGGCTGAGCTGCGCCGCACACACCAGGGCTGCGCCCAAAAACAGTTTTTTCAGCATGGCTTAAATGAACAGGCAGACGTCGGATTCACCGGCGAACTTCATGAACGTGGCAGCACCGCCGTACTCAACTTCCTTGATGAACTCGCTGGTCTCGAATTCAAACAAATCGACAGTCATCTGGCAAGCCACAAACTTGACATCGGATTCAAGACAGATGTCGCGCAATTCCTGCAGTGAAGCCACGCCCTTGGACTTCATCTTGTTTTTCATCATCATGGTCGCCATGGACTCCATGCCCGGCAACATTTGCACCATCACGGGCATCGGCACCGGCATCGGCATGGCCGGGTTGGCCAGGGGACTGATCTTGATGCTGTCCAGATTCTTGCGCAGCAACTGCAAGCCGTAAAAAGTGAAAAAAATCTGCACTTCCCAGCCCAGCGCTGCAGCGGTGGAGGCCAGAATGAACGGCGGGTAAGCCATGTCCAGGGTACCCTTGGTGGCGATCAGGGCCATTTTTTTAGCTGCCATGCGTGAGCTCCAAATAAAGTTCTAGGGTGATCCTGGAGATCAGGCTTTCTTGAGGAAAAACACGAATTTGCTGTTTTCGCTGCCCTGCTCCAGCAGGTCATTGCCGGTTTGCTCGGCAAAAGCAGCCATGTCGCAGACTGAACCAGGGTCGGTGGCGATCACCTTCAGGATTTGCCCCGAAGTCATGTCAGCCAGCGCTTTTTTGGTTTTGACAATGGGCAACGGGCAAGACAGGCCGGACGCGTCAAATTCTTTGTTAAATTCCATGGGATATCTCCGTAAGTTAATGGCTTGCAGCCGAAATATAGATCCAAACGCCATTCCCCGAAAAGGACGGCAGGTTGCAGTCTATTGATTTTTGTTGACCCAGACACCAGCGTCTATCACCGCAAAGGGTGGGGCCAGGTAGCCCATATGGGCTATGTGACCGCGAGATCAGTCAAGCTGGCAGGCTGGTCGTCTTGCTGTCGATTTCATGGCACACCGCCTCACAGATCGAGACAATGCGCTGGTCGATGACACGGTAAAAAATTTGCACGCCTTCACGGCGTTTACCCAAAATACCGGCCTGGTACAAGGTGTTGAGGTGCTGCGACATGTTGGGCTGGGTGGTCTTGACCTGCGTCAGCAGGTAGCTCACATTCTTTTCGCCATCGCACAGGCAATTGATGATCTTGAGCCGCATCGGTGCCGACATGACACGAAACAAGTCAGCGGCCGACTCAAATGTCTGGTCGGTTTTGACCGTTTTTGGCGTGTCAGTGGTGGACGACTGAATTGGCATGAAGGGAGTCCTTATCATTGCTTCGATGGGGGCACGTCGGGCTTGACGGATCAAATTGTAATTTGATGTTCAGCCATTGTGCGACCGAAGTGTTCGGCTGATCAGGATAACCGGGATCAGCCCCGCCAGCACCAAGGCCAACGAAGGCAGCGCCGCCTCACCCAGGCGCTCGTCGCGCGCCAGCTGGTAGGCCACCACCGCCAGGGTGTCGCTGTTAAACGGACGCAGCACCAGGGTTGCTGGCAATTCTTTCATGACATCCACAAACACCAGCAACAAAGCGACGGCGGTGGAGCGCCTGAGCAGCGGCCAGTGCACCCGCCGCAACAAACCCCATTCGCCACTGCCGAGCATGCGCGCCGAGTCGTCAAAACTGGCCGGAATGCGCGCATAGCCGCTTTGCACCGATTGCAACGCCACCGCGCTAAAGCGCACCAGGTAGGCCCACACCAGGCCCATCACCGTGGCGGTCATGAGATAACCCACGCCGCTCTCGGGCCACCTGGCCTGCAGCCAGCCCACCGGCAGCAGCAAGCCGACCACGATCACCGCGCCCGGCACGGCATAGCCCAAACCCGCCAGTTGCACCGCCCAGCGGGTCGGCGCATCGGGGCGGCGGCGCACGCTGAAAGCCAGCGCCAAGGCCAGCGCCACCGCCATCACCGAACTGATGGCGCCCAGGCGCACGCTGTTCCAGGTCCAGCTCAAAAATGAGCCCCAGGACAGCACCGACCAGTCGGCAACGAGCGGGCGCAGCATGAACAGCACCGGCAGCACAAACCCGGCCAGCACCGGCACGCCACAGAGCAGCCAGACGCCCCATTGCCGGGTGCCCGTCAAGCACGAGGGCCGCGCCTCCATTGACCCGGCACGGGCGCCGCGGCTGGCGGCAAAACGCAGCTTTTGCCGCGAACGGCGCTCCAGGAACAGCAGCAGGGCCACCAGTGCCAGCAGCACGGTGGCCAATTGGGCGGCAGCCAACCGGTTGTCCATCGAGAGCCAGGCCTTGTAGATGCCGGCGGTAAAAGTTTGTATGCCGAAGTAGCTCGACACGCCAAAGTCGGCCAGCGTTTCCATCAAGGCCAGCGCGGTGCCAGCGGCCACCGCCGGTCGCGCCAAGGGCAGGGCAATCTCGAACATGCGCCGGCGCATCGGCGCGCCCAGAAGGCGGGCGGCCTCCATCAAGTGCGCGGCGCGCTCGCTCAAGGCGGTGCGCGCCAGCAGATACACATAAGGATAAAGCGAAAAAATGAAGACCCAGGCGGCACCGCCCAGGTTGCGCACCTCGGGGAACACCCTGCCCTCCCAGCCGGTCAGCTCGCGCACCAGGGTTTGAAACGGCCCGCTGAACTGCAAAAAATCGGTGTAAGCATAAGCCACCACGTAGGCCGGCATGGCCAGTGGCAGCAGCAGCGCCCACTCGAAGAAACGCCGGCCGGCAAAGTCAAACAGCGTCACCGCCGCCGCACAGGACAGCCCCACCGCCACCACACCCACGCCCACCAGTGCGCTCAGCTGCAGCGTGGTGCCCAGGTAGTCGGGCAGCACGGTTTGCGCCATCTCGTGCAAAATTTGCCAGGCGGCACCGTCAGCCTCGCCCAGCGCCAGCCAGGACGCCATCACCGCCAGCACCGGCAGCATGAAGACCGCGGTCAACAGTAAAAACAACAACTGACGCAGCCTGGGCAAGAGCATGTAAGGGCAAGGAAGTTAAAAACCAAATGAGAATTGTAATCATTTAGAATATTTTCCATGTTCCTCGAAGTCTCCCAACTCAGCGTCATCTATGACGGCCAAAGCACGCCCGCCGTACGTGACGTGTCCTTTGGCCTGCACGCCGGCGACATTGGCGTGCTGATCGGTCCGTCGGGCTGCGGCAAGACCACGCTGCTGCGCGCCGTGGCCGGGCTGGAGCGCGCCAGTGCCGGGGCCATCCGCCTGGGCGGCGAGGTGGTGAGCCAGGCCGGCGTTTCGCTACCGCCGGAGTCGCGCCAGGTGGGTATGGTGTTTCAGGACTACGCGCTGTTCCCGCACCTGAGCATTGGCCGCAACGTGGCCTTCGGCATCGATCATTTACCGCGCGCCGAGCGCCAGGCCCGAGTGGCCGAGGTGCTGACGCTGGTGGGGCTGGAGGGGCAGGAAGATCGTTTTCCGCATGAACTTTCGGGCGGCCAGCAACAGCGCGTGGCGCTGGCGCGAGCGCTGGCCCCCAAACCGCGTCTGCTGCTGCTCGACGAACCCTTCTCGAACCTCGACGTGGACCTGCGCGAACGGCTGGCCTACGAGGTGCGCGGCATCCTGAAGGCGGCCAACGCCACCGCCCTGTTTGTCACCCACGACCAGCTGGAAGCCTTTGCGGTGGGCGACATCATCGGCGTCATGCACCTGGGCGAATTACACCAGTGGGACAACGCCTACACGCTCTACCACCGGCCGGCCTCGCGCTTTGTCGCCGAGTTCATTGGCCATGGCGTTTTTGCCCCGGCCGTGATCCGCGAGGTAGCAGGCGAGGTGGTGGTGCAAACGCCGCTGGGCAACCTGACTGACATGAGCGAATGCCCGCTGCCCAGCGCCTATTCGGACGGCGCCTGCGATGTGCTGCTGCGCGCCGACGACATCGTGCACGACGACCACGCACAGGTCAAGGCGCAGATTTTGCGCAAGGCGTTTCGCGGCGCCGAATTCCTGTACACGCTGCGCCTGGCCACGGGCGAGACCGTGATGGCGCTGGTGCCCAGCCACCACGACCATTCCCTGGGCGAGTGGATCGGCATTCGCCCCCAGGTCGATCATGTGGTGACTTTCAACCGGCCAAGCTAAGGGATTCGATGAGAATTTGGTCAAGTTGACCAGCGCTTGAAATTTGGGGTTCACGCGTGTTTCAGCGTAGCGTTATTGCCAATATTTGAGATTGCAATATGCTATTTTTCTGTCAGATATGCAGCGTAAAGAGTCCTTCATGAATACCCGCTATATGGAAGCCCAATTCTTTCATCCAACGTTTTCCCCCTTACGTTGGCCGCTGCTATACACATAGTGCGGTGGGCAAAGGCGGATACCGAAGGCGCGAAGATCAGGAGGATTCTGGAGCACATCGGGGTGGTGTCCCGAAACTAGTCCTCAAAAGGGCCGAATGCTCATACCTTAAATGCTATTCTCTCGACAACTCGCATATCGTGCCTGCCATCGAAAAAAATGTCCAACAGTTCGTTGTGAATGACTTTTCCTATTGGCCCTACATCCACTTGTCGCCCATTAGGTAGCTGCTGAAAGCCCTGATCCAGACGAACACCGCCTTTAACAGACAGCACATACCGACCATGCATCTTGGTTTGCCGGGATTCATCCTCAACCAAATTCATTTCTATTTCGCGACCAGACTTAAAGTTGGCCGTTACCGCCAAGCGCTGCAATGTTTCTTTCATGTCTGCCATTACAGCATTGGTATTTCCGGCACCCAGAACATCTGCCGCCCGAGTCCAGAGTGTGATTTTTTGGCACTTACCCCTGCCTACCAAATCGAACAATGCCCCAAGGACAGCAGAACACGCACGTTTCTGTGGATTCAGGTAAGGGTCAATAAATGCGATTTCGGGACTTAACAGCAACAGAATTTTTGAAATTCTGGCGTACTCGTTAGCAGTGCCCGCAACACGCTCTTCCGCTGTCGGTGGTAGGTCAACATCATGTAACTCGTGGACCGTTGGCGGCGTCCCCCCGTTGGCAATCAGTCCTTCAAACACAGAGCTGCTTCCCTCCAGCAATGGAGATGCATTCGCCAGCCATGCCTGGTCAGGCTTCCAGGGCAGGTTTAACCGATTCACCAGTGTCAAATTTTCTTTGGCGCGTCGCAAAAGTGTCTGAATTCTGGCCGCTTCTATTTCACCAACCGGGTCCAGACCACGCTGTACTTGAGTCGCCCAATCACTGGGGTAATTGGCCAGGTAGCGCCCCGCGTATGGCCCAAAAGATGCGAACAGCAATTTCAAGTCACTGGCACTGGTGCAGACCAATGGGTCAGCGGCAAACAACTCATTCATCAAGCAGCTCCTGATCACGCTCGCTAAAGAAACCGCGTGGCCAGCGGTCCATGAATTCACCGTCTTCTGAGATTCTTAGGTGCTTTACGGTTGTGGTTCCGTCGGGGGATGGATCAAAGTACAGCACGCATACATCGTCGGCATTGATTTTGAGTTCGGGCGCGATAGCCACCTGCAGGTGGGTTTGGCGGATACGTTTGAGGATGCGCAGAAGAAGATGCTCGCTGTGGGTTTCGATCAGTATCTGGCTATCATCATCACAGCCTTCTATGAAAACATCGCCCATGGCCGCTTGCAGGGCAGGATGAATGTGTAACTCTGGTTGCTGAATGAAGCACGTAGATTCGACCCCAGGTCTCTTTTCATACACAGCGCACAGCACGGGCAATAGATATCCGATTCCACTGCCGACATCTTGAAACAGGTGCTTACGCCCAGCCCCATCGCGAAGATGAATTTCAACCAAAAAGCCGAATTCGCTCGGGTCCAGACCCATGCCCTCTATCAATCCAGCCTTTGAGTTCGCTTCTGACATCAATAGCCGAAAATCAAAATCAAGCCGATATCCCTGTTCTAAAAAAAGGTGATCTGCCAGCGCGTGATTGACCGCATCTGCATACTTCCGTCGATCCGCTGGGTTTGAAAAAGCTACCTGTACATTTGTTAACTCGCTTGCCAACGATTCCGCCAGCTTTCTATAAATTGGCTCCTCGGGAAATGGCATTTGCTGCATTGCGTCATACAAATTGCCGATTTGAAAAGTCAGAGCTTGCCGAGAGGGCACCAAACGCGATGCATCGACCTTTGATGGTATGAATCTGGAATTACCAATGGCAGTGTCCAATATGCAATCAAGAACAACATTCAGCTCCACAATGGCAGCAGAGAAAAAAGTTGACTTATCATTTGAAACATGCTTTAGACCTTGGCTCGTGTGATATGTCATCCATCTGTCATGGTGTTGCCCATTCCGAGCCCCTCGCGGGTGAAAATCCAAAAAAAGTCCACGAATAATCAATTGACCATTGTCCAAGGTCACTTCATCGGGATAGGTCTTCGCTAGCGCAGCAAAATCCACCTTCAATTCAGTTTGACTTAAAAGTGGATGTTTCAAGTTCAGCTGAAGTTCGGTATTGCTGTGCTTAACGAGCATTACTGATTCAATTAAAAATTCAAAACGAGTTGTAAATTCTATGTCCTCTCCCTCTTGTTCGTAACGTTCAAAATACCAGCGATTTTCTAATTCCCATGCATGGCCATTTCTAGCAAGAAATTCACCCCATATTTTCCGTTCGAGCTGATACTCAAGGACCGAATGGATATCGACTTGGGTTGTATGAACGACCCCGATGCTCAACTTATCCACACGGGAATCATCACTGCAACCAGTTCGGCGCCAATGGCGGGCAAGCAACGCCTTTGCCTCATAAAACTGCATGTAGGACCCGGCAGTTTCTCTAGACATCAATGCCGCGTATAAATCTATAGCATCCTGAACCGCACTTTTGCCCGCCGAGTTCGGCCCGAACAGCAACGTCAACCGATCCAGCGGAATGTACGTGGGCTTTTCAAAGACCTGAAAGCCTTCCAGCATGATGCCGATGATGGGGTTTGATTTATTCGCAGTCATGTAGTCTCTTTCCGTTTTACTCACCATCCGAGCCATCAGCAATAGCGGCCACCACGTTTGGACCTTTCGACCACATGAGCCGCAGTATCGCACTGCTGAAAAGCCGTCAAACGTGGTGGACCCTTGCGCCGCTTACCGCTCCAGTCTGAATGAACATGTGCACTTTCATGTCTGCGTAGTCGATGGTGCTCTTCAGACAGTGCCAGGCAATGCCGATGCCGAAGTTAATTTCGTTCCGTCGGACCTCATGTTTCATTCGGCCTGTGAAATCGACGTCATGCCTCTCGGCGTTTGCGTGCCTAGTAAGACGGACACTCCATCAATCGTTCGGCTGATGTAAGCGGGTGAGGGATAGCGATCATCTGAGCCGTAAACTAGGCTCCAAGATCGACAACAACTGCCATTTTGGAAAGCAGTGTTGCCGCCGACCGAAAACTGAGCCAATCAGAATCCGGCTGTAGGTTGGTGGCAGCCTTTGACCATGGGTATGCTGACGGTCCGCATCTAGCCAAGATAATGAGCCCACTCGGACGGGGCTAATGAGCCTCCGAGGCGTGTTAAAGAGCAATACCCAACAAGCTCGCCGCTGCCGACAAGTCGGCCCGATATTTTCCCATTGGCCATCGGGCTGCTACAACTTGATCGTGCCGCGCTACTACCCACATTAAGACCACTACGAACGGATGACCAAATACGTTTTGATCATCTCGATACTGCGTAATGGTCGCAGCGTGATCTCGAAAATGCGCTTCAATTTCACGGCTGTTGGCACTGGGCAAAAGGTCTCTGAAGGTCTCAAAGAATAAGCGAGCCTCACCCTCGGCAACGCTCGTTATATGCTGCCCGCAATGTCTGTTGTAAACGGTGACCGATAGTTCCATCCACTGATCCAAAGACAGGTTGACGCATGCCAGCTCTTCGGCAGCTTCAGCGAAAATCAGATCTGTGGATTCCAGCATGGCCATTGCACGAGCAACGAGGCGTCTGACGCTAGCGGGCACATGTTTTCCGGGTTTATAAACGCGGTCATGCACAAACTCCGCGTAGGCATGCTGCACCAGTGTGCGGATTTGTACTTCGCACGGCGTGTCCGCCAAGATCGTAAGGTTCCCAGCTTGTGTGTCTTGATTGAGGCGAATAACGAAGTGTGTCGACTGATACTCAAAAGCCTCAGGGTTCTCTTGGATCTCAAACAGTGGAAAGCGATCCTTGCGCGGCGTCCATGCCCCACTGCAACTTATGATAGCTTTTTCCACAAGGTCGATGTCGGCTTCCAATAGAACTACGAATCGCACGCCGACTACGTCAGTCATCATGGAAACGGGATCTTTATAGCCCTTTTTGGTGATTTTTTGCAGTGCAGAGGCCGTGTCCTTCACGCGGAACGACGGCGTCACTTTAAGCAGTTCATTGAACTTCTCTGTGGATAAATTTGCTCGCAGCGAAGACGTGACCTTTTCGATTACATATTGCCCGTAAGCATTGAGACTCGGACGCTGCTCATCAAGCCGAGCGCCAAAAGCCTCTGGCGTCATTCACGCTTCTCCACTAGACCTGGAACGGTCACGGTGGTCGATCCGTCGTCGTTTTCAACCGTGATGACACTCGCCATAAGATCGGGCGGCGTAGATAGCCAGATGTCGTTCGAGAACGTAATCTTTCGGCGGCGTTTGAGTCTTGCGTTCACGTAGAAAGTGTCCTTTTCCACTGCATGGTTTGGGAAGCCTTTCTGTTCAATCATGAACCCCTCGTATGCCTGCTTCACCGTTGGGGCCATGTGCGCAGAAGCAAAGGCAACGACATTGACGACATTGGAGGTACTTTTCAACTCAGTTCGGAGCGCTTCCATGAGATCAAGTTTTCCGTCTACCGGAAGCCCAGAGGCCTTGATGAAGGCCATAGTGTTCTCGAAGAAATCTCTGGTACGAGCGCGGGCCGAGTGCGCGGTGTTGCATCCCAAAAAACTGTTGTAGAAGTAGAAAGCAGCGTGCCGCGTCTCAGTGGCGCTCATCAAATGGTCAAAGAGATGAACGATATGTTCGTTTGCCTCGTATTGCCCCTGATTGAAAGTCGCGGTCGCTACAGTGCGCTGCATGTAACCGATCTTGAAAAGCCGCTGGCTGTCCGTCATAAAGATGTCCTTCAAATGCTGAACATCCATTCCCAATTCTCCCGCAGCGGGTCTATCTGCCAACCCATCCTGAAGTTCTGCTTTCACCGCGATCAAACAGGGAAGTTGCCCCGCCGTGACAGAAGCTTGTATAAGCATCAACTTGCTGTGCGCGAGATGTTTGTTCGTTTGAGCAGCCGCCAGCATCACGGCAATCTCGCGCGCTTGTACCAAAAAATTTGCATCGCTGCTATCCATGGCCTTGCAGGCAGCCTGAAAGAAACTGGTTGGCCCGGAATTGGTAATCGCAACTTCTAAGCCGTTTGCGTTCTTACCCAGAGCGCCTGCAATGCGGCTAGCCACCATCAACTTCGCAGAATTCGGCAGTGCGGAAAGGGCCGCTCCTCCGGTTGGATCGTTTGGCGTCTTATCTTCCTTGTCGGGCAAAATGTCAAAAAGAATTGCGCGAGAAATCGCCAGGTGCTGCAGATCCATTGTTGCCTTTACGCATGAGACGAATTGTCACGTGTTGTTGCTGATTATTGCCCAGCGAACGCAATCGCTGCGAAGCTGCGGTCGCGTGAGACTGATTGAATCTCAGAAATTTGGCCCCATAAGCCGCATTCTGTCTATTCGGTGAACGAATGCTTATCCCCCAAATGGGTGAATTGGTCAAAGATCTTGGTTGCAGTACTTGACCTTACATCACTCACCGCTTGTCAATTCGCCGTCAATGGCAGCTTTGTGGCATCCCATCTGGAGCCATCGAATTCCGCTTCGGGTCTCTTAGAGCCCTTCCCGTGACACAAGCATCGGCCTTGAAAATTGTTGCCCACTGGGTCAAACAACGGCTGATTGATCGGGTTCAGCAAAGTCACTGATTTTGATCCAGCGGCCTGGCTGTGGGTCAGATCACCCTGCCTGATACGCCACGCGCCCGCCCACCAGCGTGCAGCGCACACGCCCGGGCAACTCGTAGCCTGAGAACGGCGTGTGTTTGCCCTGGCTGACCAGGGTGTCGGCCTGCACCGTCCAGGCGGCCTGCGGGTCGAAGACACAGACGTCCGCCAGACCACCCACCTGCAAGCGACCGGTACGGCCCAGCCTGTGGCCGAGCGCCGAGCCCAGCACATTGGCCGGGCCGGTGGTGACTACCGCCAGCGCGCGCATCAAATCCACGCCACTGTCCTGATGCCATTTGTAGGCCAGGCTCAACAGCAGCTCCAGCCCGGTGGCGCCGGGCTCGCTTTCGGCAAACGGCAAGTTCTTGGCATCTTCATCCACCGGCGTGTGGTCCGACACCAGCGCGTCAATGCTGCCATCCAGCAGTCCGGCACGCAGCGCGTCACGGTCGCGCTGTTGGCGCAGGGGCGGGTTCAGTCGCGCGCGGCTTTCGAAGTAGCCGATGTCGGCGTCGGTCAGGTGCAGTGAATTGATGCTGACATCGCAGGTCACTTTCAGGCCGTCGGCTTTGGCCTGGCGCACCAGCGCCACGCCGGCGGCGCTGCTGATGCGGCACAGGTGCACGCGAGCCCCGGTGGCTCGCATCAGTTCGAAAATGGTGTGCAGGGCAATGGTCTCGGCCATCACCGGCACGCCGCTCAAGCCCATGCGCGTGGCCAGGGGGCCGCTGGCCGCCACGCCTTGCCCCAGAAAATAGTCTTGCGGACGCAGCCAGACCGCGTAGCCAAAGGTGGTGGCGTACTGGAAAGCGCGCTGCAGCACCTGGGTATTGCCCAGCATCACCTCGGCCTGGCTGAAGGCCACGCAACCGGCGTCGGTCAGCATCACCATTTCGGTGAGCGTTTCGCCTTTCAGGCCACGCGTGAGCGCGCCCAGCGGATAGACGCGCGCCTGTTCCAGTTTTTCGGCGCGAAAGCGCAGCATTTCAACCAGGCCGGGCTCGTCCAGCACCGGGTCGGTGTCGGGCTGGCAGACCAGGCTGGTGACACCCCCGGCCATGGCTGCCGCCATTTCGGATTCGAGCATGCGGGCATGTTCGTTGCCCGGCTCGCGCAGGCGCACCGCCAGGTCCACCAGACCCGGCAAGACCAGGCAGCCATCGGCCTGAATCGTGACCTCGGGCTGGAAATCTGCTGGGATATTTTGAATGGCGAGGACGGCCCCGTTGGCCAGGGCGACGTCGGCTTGCGCGTCAAAACCACTGGCGGGGTCGATGACCCGGCCACCCTGAATGAGCACACGTTTTTGCTTGTTCATCTGTTTGTCTCTTAAACGATTCAGGCTTCGTTGCCGGCCACGATGCTCATGACCGCCATGCGCACCGCGATGCCGAAGGTCACCTGCGGCAGGATCACGCTCTGGCGGCCATCGACCACCGCCGAGTCAATTTCGACGCCGCGGTTGATCGGGCCCGGGTGCATCACGATGGCGTCAGGCTTGGCCAGTTGCAGCTTGGCGGGGGTCAGGCCGAAACTCTTGAAAAACTCCTGGCTCGACGGCAGCAGCGCACCACTCATGCGCTCGTTTTGCAGGCGCAGCATGATGACCACGTCGGCGTCCTTGATGCCTTCTTCGAGCGTGTGGCAGACGCGCACACCCATGGGCGCCATGTCGGAGGGCACCAGGGTCTTGGGGCCGACCACGCGCACCTCGGCACAGCCCAGCGTGGTGAGCGCGTGAATGTCGGAGCGCGCCACGCGCGAGTGCAGCACGTCGCCCACAATGGCCACCGTCAGGTTGGCAAAGTCGCCCTTGTAGTGGCGAATGGTGTACATGTCGAGCAGGCCCTGCGTGGGGTGGGCGTGGCGGCCGTCGCCGGCGTTGACCACGTGCACATGCGGCGCCACGTGCTGGGCGATCAGGTAGGGCGCGCCCGATTCGCTGTGGCGCACCACAAACAGGTCGGCTGCCATGGCGCTCAGGTTGGCAATGGTGTCGAGCAGCGATTCCCCCTTGGCGGCGGACGACTTGGCGATGTCGAGGTTGATCACGTCGGCGCTGAGGCGCTTGGCGGCAATCTCGAAGGTGGTGCGGGTGCGCGTGGAGTTCTCGAAAAACAGGTTGAAAACGCTTTTGCCGCGCAGCAGGGGCACCTTTTTGACTTCGCGGTTGCCCACCGAGACAAAGTTGGCGGCGGTATCGAGCACCTGGGTCAGGATGCTTTTGGGCAGGCCCTCGGTCGAGAGCAAATGGATCAGCTCGCCGTTTTTATTGAGCTGCGGATTGCGCTGGTACAGCATGGCTAAATGTCTTTCACGTTAAAACTGAAGCGGCCGTCATCAGCGCGCAGCAGCGCCAGCGACTGGCTGGCGGGCAGGTGAATGCGCGCGCTGCACAGGTCGGCCTGGATCGGCAGCTCGCGGCCGCCGCGGTCCACCAGCACCGCCAGCCTGACGCTGGCCGGGCGGCCAAAATCGAACAGTTCGTTCAGCACCGCGCGCACCGTGCGTCCGGTGAACAGCACATCGTCGAGCAGCAGCACATGGGCGCCATTGACGTCAAAGGGGATTTGCGTCTGCTTCGACACTGTCATGCCGCGGCGGGCATAGTCGTCGCGGTGCATGGCCGACGAAATCACGCCAAAGGGCTGCGCCATGCCAAGGTCCTGCTGCAGGCGCTCGGCCAGCCAGACGCCGCCCGAGGCGATGCCCAGCAGTTGCGTTCCCGGCTGCAGCAGCGGGCGCAGCTTGCCCGCCAGATCGGCATACAGCGCCTCGGCATCGAGTGCCAGTGTGCTCATGGAAGACTCCTTAAAAACTGTTCCAGAATGATGCAGGCCGCGGCGGCATCGGCGTCACGCGCACCCTGCGAGTGGGCCTCGGTGGTGGTGTAGCGCTCGTCCACCTCGAACACCGGCAAGTTGAAACGGCCATGTAATTGGCGCGCAAAGCGGCGCGCCCGCACGGTGTTTTCGTGGGCGGCGCCATCGGGGTGAAACGGCACACCGACCACCAGCGCGTCGGGCTGCCAGGTCTTGAGCTGCTGCGCAACTTTCTCAAAACGGGCCTGGCCCTCGGCGCTGATCGTGCCCTGCGGTTGGGCCGTGCGCAAAATTCGGTTCCCCACCGCCAAGCCGGTGCGCTTGAGGCCGAAGTCGAGCGCCATGAAAGTCTGCAAATGGGCCGGCACCAGCGGCTGTGCGTTGACACTTGAACTGTCGGTCAGGGTGCTCATGCGTGTCCGGCATCGGGTGCCAGCATCCAGGGCTCCAGGCCCAGCAACTTGAGCGCCTGCGTATAACGCTCGGCCACCGGCGTCTCGAAGATCAGGCGGGCATCGGCTTCCACTGTGAGCCAGCTGTTCTCGCTCAGTTCGGACTCCAGCTGGCCCTCGCCCCAGGCCGCATAGCCCAAAGAGATCAGCACCTTGCGCGGCCCGCTCCCGGTGGAGATAGCCTCCAGCACGTCGCGCGAGGTGGTCATCTCCAGGCCGCCCGGGATGATCATGGTGCTGGTATAGACCGGCTGTTCGGGCTGCTTGTCATCGGCAAAAGTGGCCTCGTGCAGCACAAAGCCGCGCTCGGTCTGCACCGGGCCGCCATAGAACACGGGCGCCGCCTGCAGGTCCGGGCGAGTCAAGGGCAACTCGACCTTGTCGAACAGGCCCTTGAGATTGATCTCGCAGGGCTTGTTGATGACCAGTCCCAAGGCCCCGCGCGGGCTGTGCTCGCACAGATACACGACACTTTGCCCGAACAGCGGATCCTGCAGACCGGGCATGGCGATCAGAAAATGATTCGTCAGGTTGATGGGCGCAGAATCAGATGACATGGAACAATTTTAGCGATGAACATGACCCAAAGTTTTGACACCGGCCTGATGTGGTTTCGGCGCGATTTGCGCGTCAACGACAACGCGGCACTGCAACTGGCGCTCTCGCGATGCCGCCAGCTGCACTGTGTTTTTGTCTTCGACGAGGCCATTCTGACGGGGCTGCCACGGGCTGACCGGCGCGTGGAATTCATCCGTGAATCTTTGGTGGACCTGGACGCGGCCTTGCGCCAACTCAGCGGCAAGGCGGGCGCGGGCCTGATCGTGCGCCATGCAATGGCCAGCGAAGACATCCCGCGCCTGGCGGTCCAATTAGAGGCGCAGGCGGTCTTTGCCGCGCGCGACTACGAGCCGCAAGCGCTGGCGCGCGATGAAGCGGTGCGCCAGGCGCTGGCGCAAGTTGGCTGTGCATTCTTCACCTGCAAGGACCAGGTGATTTTTGAAGGCCGCGACATCCTCACCCAGTCCGGCACGCCCTATGGTGTCTTCACCCCCTACAAGAACAACTGGCTGTCACGCGTGGCGCCTGAACATCTGGCGTGTCACGACAGCGCTGCGCTGGCTTCGCAATTGAGCGAACGCCCACCAGAATTCCAGCGGCCCGTGCCCAGCCTGGGCGCCATCGGCTTCGAGGTCACCAACCTGGCCGGCCTGAAAATTCCAACCGGTGAGCGCGGTGGTCATGCCCTGTATGAAAGTTTCTTTGAACGCATGGACGACTACCACACCACGCGCGACTTTCCGGCGGTCAAAGGCCCGAGTTACCTGGGCGCGCACCTGCGCTTTGGCACCGTGTCGATCCGCCAGCTGGTGCGTAGTGCCCTGCAGCGCCAGGCCGCAGGCAGCGCGGGCGCGGCCGTGTGGCTCAGCGAGCTGGTGTGGCGCGATTTTTACTTTGCCATTCTGGCCAATTTTCCGCATGTGGCGAACCAGGCCTTCAAGCCCGAATACGACGCCATTGAATGGGAAAGCGGCCTGCACGCAGAAGAACTGTTCAAGGCATGGTGCGAAGGGTGCACCGGCTACCCGTTGGTGGATGCCGCCATGGCGCAGCTCAACCAGACCGGCTACATGCACAACCGCCTGCGCATGGTGGCGGGCAGCTTTCTGGTGAAAGACCTGGGAATCGACTGGCGCCGGGGCGAGCGCTACTTTGCCGAGCAGCTCAACGACTTCGACCTCTCGGCCAACAATGGCGGCTGGCAATGGGTGGCGTCCAGCGGCTGTGACGCACAGCCCTACTTTCGCATTTTCAACCCGGTCAGTCAGAGCGAAAAGTTCGACCCGCAGGGCAAGTTCATCCGCCGCTACCTGCCGCAACTGGCCAAGCTGTCAGACAAAGCTATCCACGCGCCCTGGGCGGCCAAACCGCTCGAGTTGCAAATGGCGGGCGTGGTGCTGGGCCGGGACTACCCTCACCCGATCGTGGCGCACGACGAGGCTCGGACAAAAACATTGCAGCGTTATGCGATGGTCAAGAAGTCAGGCCCACCGACACTTCAAATTTGAACCATCTCGAAATCTTCCTTGCGTGCCCCGCATTCGGGGCAGGTCCAATTGAGCGGCACATCGCGCCAGGCCGTGCCAGCTGGCACACCATGTTCGGGATCACCCACTTGCTCGTCATAAATCCAGCCACAAATCAGGCACATCCAGGTTGTCGATTGCGTCACAGCGTCCAAGGCCTTCCAATAGAATATCCATCTCCATGCACCTCAGGCTGATTTCAGCAATCAACCTCGGTACCCATCCCCCAATTTTGCCTGAAGAAGACCATGACATCCTCCATCGACCGCAATGCCACCCTGTTTGCCCGCGCCTCAAAAGTGATCCCGGGCGGGGTCAACTCTCCGGTGCGCGCTTTTCGCGCCGTCGGCGGCACACCACGGTTTATCAGCCGCGCGCAAGGCGCCTACATCTGGGACGCCAACGGCCAGCGCTACACCGACTACATCGGCTCCTGGGGCCCGATGATTCTGGGCCACGGCCACCCGGCGGTGGTGGAAGCAGTGCAAAAAGCGGTGCTCGAAGGTTTCTCTTACGGCGCTCCCACCGAGCGCGAAGTGGAACTGGCCGAAGCCATCCTGAAAATCATGCCGAGCATGGACATGGTGCGACTGGTGAGTTCCGGCACTGAGGCTGCCATGAGCACCATCCGTCTGGCGCGTGGTGCCACCGGGCGCAGCAAGTTCATCAAGTTCGAGGGCTGCTACCACGGCCACGCTGACGCGCTGCTGGTGAAAGCCGGCTCGGGCCTGGCCACCTTTGGCAACCCGACCAGCGCCGGCGTGCCGCCCGAGGTGGTGCAGCACACGCTGGTGCTGGAGTACAACAACATCGAGCAGCTCGAAGCCGCTTTTGCCGAACAAGGCAATGAAATCGCCTGCCTGATGATGGAGCCGATCTGCGGCAACATGAACTTCGTGCGCGCCAGCGTGCCGTTTGTCAAACGCTGCCGCGAGCTCTGCACGCAATACGGCGCGCTGCTGGTGTTTGACGAGGTGATGACTGGCTTCAGGGTGGCGCTGGGCGGCGCGCAAAGCGTCTATGCCAAAGAAATTCCCGGCTTCGAGCCCGACATGACGGTGATGGGCAAGGTGATTGGCGGCGGCATGCCGCTGGCCGCCTTTGGCGCCAAACGCGCGGTGATGGAACACCTGGCGCCGCTGGGCACCGTCTATCAGGCCGGCACACTGAGCGGCAACCCGGTGGCCACGGCCTGCGGCCTGGCAACGCTGGCCGAGATCAGCAAGCCCGGCTTTTACGACGAACTGGGCCGCAAGACCCGCGCTCTGATCAACGGTATGAGTCAAGCCGCAAAGGCTGAAGGCGTGGCGTTTTGTGGCGACTCTGAGGGCGGCATGATGGGCTTTTATTTGCTCGACACCCTGCCCAGCACCTACAGCCAGGTGATGAGGACCGATGGCACCAAATTCAACCAGTTGTTCCACGGACTGCTGGACCGTGGCGTTTACATTGCGCCAGCGCTCTACGAGGCCGGTTTTGTCAGCAACGCGCACACCGATGCCGACATTGCCGAATCCGTGGCGGCAGCACGTGAAATCTTTAAACTGCTTCCAAAGTAATACCTTATTGCCAAAGTATTAAAGGGTCTAAAGGCCTGCTTGAGAAAGACCCTCACGACTTGGCGATGCAAGAAAACGCTGACGGCTTCAGACCCGTTCCCGCCGGTCACGACGGTCAGCTTACGGGTTGCCCAATTCATTATCCGTCACAAGGCGTTCGTGGCGGACGTCAACGTGCCCAAAGGAGTCAGTGGCTTTTGTATTGCCGAGTGTAATAACCGGTCACTCGCATAACAGCTGAACACCACATGCGGCCGAGGTTATATTTTCTCGTAGATAGTGACTTAGAGTTGAACACCCCTTGTTAAAGCACCGTCAACCACTAAATTAGTGCCAGTGACAAAGCTAGCCGCTGGGCTGACAAGAAATACCACTGCATTGGCAATCTCCTGCGGGGTTCCCATTCTTCCCGTTGGATTCAACGCCAATGCTTCTTTGAACAGCGTCGGGTTACCTTTTTCAATCTTGTCCCACACGCCGCCCTGAAAATAGGTGTTGCCAGGCGACACGGAGTTAGCGCGGATTTTTTTTGTAGCAAGGTGCAAAGCCAGTCCCTGCGTGTAGTGAACGATTGCCGCCTTGAAGGCTCCATAAGGTCCAGCCGCGAAGTCAATTTCGCGGGCGGAAACACTGGAGATCGTGACAATTGCCGCGTTTGTGCTTTTTTCAAGACTTGGCAATGCAGCATTGACCAGGCGCACAGTTCCCATCATGTCGATGTCAAAGCCGCTCTTCCAACCGGCTTCATCGTTGCTGATCGCAAGAGCACTGACGTTGGCAACCACGATGTCAAGACCGCCCAAGGTTTTGCTTGCCTCATCAACAAAAGTGGCGAGGGCTGGCCCATCTCCCACATCTACTGACCGACCCGTAACTTTGACGCCAAAGCGCGAGAATTCCGCCTCTGTTGCAGCCACTTCTTCAAGGCTGCGGGCGCAGAACGCGACTTGCACACCCTCTCTCAAAAGCGTTTCCACGATGGCCCGGCCAATGCCCTTGGTTCCACCGGTGACAACAGCCTTGAGGTCTTTAAGACCAAGATCCATGCGGTACTCCTAGTTGTAAATGAATGACTCGATGCTCAAGGCATGACCAAATATTTCTTTTCAACCCCGGCTGCCACTGTGTATTTGGGGTCAACAAAGTTACCAAGCCGGACCTTGCCGCATTGGCTGAGCATCATGTAGGCATCCCATTTGTCATAGCCGTATTCTTGGGCCATCCACATGACAAGCTCGTGATACGCAATACGTGTGGCATCCTCAAGCGGGCGAGCGCTGCCGATGGCCATGATTTGATGTTCGGTTTCCAGTCTTGGCCAGTCAATTTCCCAACCCTTGATGAGATCAACGTGGATCGTGGTGCGACTGGCATATTCAACAGCCGTTCCGCAGACTTCACCATCCCCTTGGCATGCATGTGCATCACCAATAAAAAGGCGGGCGCCAAGAGAACGCACAGGAAGATACGTCACACTCCCCGGCCCCATGTCGGGCACATCCATGTTGCCTCCGTGGTTGTCAGGGGTCAACGAATTGATCGAATCAATCTCTGGCGACAGACTCAAGGTGCCGATATGAGGCCGGTAGGGCAACGTGACGCGTCGGCTCCAGTAAACACCTTCTTCATCAATATCGATCTTGCGGGTAATTTCGGGCAGGGGATCATTCAAAAGCGCAGTGAAGTGGGTTCCAGTAAGGGCGCCAAAACGAGGGATCAAGCAGCAGGTGCCACGCGGATTGGCACCTCGCGGGTACATTGACTCAATGTGGACTGCCACAACGTCGCCTTTTTCGGCACCCTCAATCATTATTGGACCGCTTTGCGGATTTAAGAACGGAACACGCAATTTGGCGCTTGGGAGGTCCTGCTCAGTCTGAATCTTGCCGTCAAACGCATCGCGTGTGTCTACCACCACACGGTCTCCCGGCGCAATCTGCATCACAGGTTGCGAGTAAGGACCAATGGTGTAGTGAAACGTCCCTTGTCGAGCCTCACTGAGTTCGTGCGTAGTGCCTATTGCGCCACGGGCTACGCCGCGTGTGTGCATGATCGATTGCGAAAGCCATGTCATTTCAATCTCCTTTAAAAAAATACAAACTTGCTTAAAACGTGATGAGTTCATGCACCTTGTCAGTCTCCATGTTTCGACCAAGTCCATGAGCCACCACCTGACCGCGCACCAAGACGACATACTGATCGGCAACGGCTGCGGCAAAGTCATAGAACTGCTCGACCAGCAGGATCGACATCTGTCCTTTGAGCGACTGAATCACAGCTTCAATTTCCTGAACGATGGATGGCTGGATCCCCTCTGTGGGTTCGTCCAGGATCAACAAAGTCGGATTAGTCAGCAGTGCGCGGGCAATGGCCAGCTGTTGCTGCTGCCCGCCTGAAAGATTGCCCGCCACACGGGAGCTCATTGTTTTAAGTACCGGGAATAGCTGATTGACGTCGGAATATGTAAACACCTTTTGGGCAGATGCCAGACGTCGCTCTCCAGTGAGGGCTCCAATGCGCAAATTTTCATCCACGGTAAGGTCCGGGAACACCTCTCTTCCCTGGGGAACATAGCCCATTCCCGCCCGAGCGCGTGTCTGCGGCGAGTCGCGGCTTATGTCGCGGCCGACAAAACTGATGCTGCCAGAACGTATGGGCAGCAAGCCCATGAGGCAGCGCAATAAGGTTGTTTTACCAACGCCATTACGACCCAGCAGCACAGTGCAAGAACCGTCAGGCACCGAAAGCTCAATGTTTCGCAATACGTGGCCGCCACCGTAATACTGATTAAGTCCTGTGATATTCAACATGTTCAGCTCCGCCCCAAATAAACCTGAATCACGCGTGGATCAGTGCGGACAGAGTCCATGGAGCCCTCGCCGAGCAATTGCCCCTCATGCAAGACCGTGACGAGATCAGCAACACGGCTGACAAAATCCATGTCGTGTTCAACAACAACAATGGCTCGATCAGGTGATGCCAGCTGCTTGATGAGTCCAACAGTGCGTTCAGTCTCTTCATCGCTCATCCCCGCAACGGGCTCATCCAGCAACAAAACTCTGGGTTCGGCGGCCAATAACATACCGATTTCGAGCCATTGTTTTTGGCCATGCGACAAAGTGCCAGCCAAGCGCCTGCGCTCCTCGACCAATCCAATGGTGACCAGCACCTCTTCGATGCGTCGGCGCTGACTGGTCTTCAGGCTTGACGTCAGCATGGCGGCAAATCCCTGTCCTTTGCGGACAGCCAGCTCAACGTTCTGTTCCACCGGCAATGCCTCAAAGACACTTGGCTTCTGGAACTTGCGGCCAATGCCTTTTCTGGCGATAGCGGCTTCATCAAGTGCAGTCAGATCAACCGATTTATCGAGAAAGACCTCACCCTTGGTCGGGCGCGTCTTGCCGGTTATCACATCCATAAACGTCGTTTTTCCAGCACCGTTGGCACCAATGATGGCTCGCGTCTGACCGTAGGGAATCTCCAGGGTCAAATTAGTCAGCGCGGCAAAGCCGCCAAAATTGACGCTCAGACCATTGACATAAAGAGCGATGGAAGTTGTCATACATATTCCCCGCGCTTGCCACGGATCAATGAACCGACGCTCCATAAGCCATTTTTCAGGCCCACGGTAATAAATAGCGTGGTCGCAGCCAACACAAATGGCCACAAGCTGGGAATGCTGGCACTCAACCAGAATTTCAGACTAGTGACCAGCACAGCGCCTAACACTGCGCCAATCAAGGTCCCGCGTCCGCCAATGGCAACCCAGACCGCAATTTCCACTGACAAAAGTGGCGACACGATGCCGGGGTTGATGATGCCGACCTGAGGCACATAGAGCATGCCCGCCACGGCAGCAACTGCTGCAGAGAGACACCAGGCGACGAGCTTGATGCGGTCGGTACGGTAGCCCAGAAAGCGCAGTCGCGGTTCATCGTCTCGAACTCCGACCATCGCCTGGCCCAGGCTTGAATCGGCAATGGTGCGCAGCAACAGATAAGCCGCAGAGAACACCAGACATGCGGCGCAAGCAAGCCAGACCTGAGTTGAAGCCTGGGCCAAAGGAAATCCTGCCACTGAGGTAAAACCTGTCAAGCCGTTATTACCACCAAGCCCCAAGTCATTGTTGAAGAGCAGCAGCATCAATGCATAGGTTAGCGCCTGTGTGATGATGGAAAAATACACACCGTTGATGCGCGAGCGGAATGTGGCAAAGCCGAATACAGCCGCCACTGCGACGGCCATAACAATGGCCAGAATCACGGCAACTGGCAGGTGTGCAAACAACTCCAAGACCGTCGGAAATTTATCCCACCCCATGAACAACATGAAGTCAGGCAAAACCTGCGTGTCACCATAGGCTGCATTCAGCAGATAAAAACCCATGACGTAGCCGCCAATCCCGAAGAAAACCCCATGTCCCAGGCTGAGAATGCCAAGTAGGCCCCAGACAAAATCCAGTGCCAGTGCCAACAAGGCAAAGCACACAATCTGTCCAATCAGGTTGACCAGGAACAGCGATAAGTGAAAGGCACTGTCAGGAGCAAATACCAAATGGGAAATCGGCAGGTAGGCTGCAAGGGCCAAAAACAGAAGGGAAAATGCAAACGGTCGGCTGCGTTGGGTGAATAGTGTGAATGTTTTCATGGCATCAAGTCCTTGTCTTCAACGCAAACAAACCTTGTGGTCGGCGCTGGATGATCAAAACAATGAGTAACAACACAGTCACCTTGGCCGCTACTGCGCCATAAAGAGGTTCAATGAACTGATTAATTTGACCTAGAAAAAGTGATGAGACTGCAGTGCCCACCAAACTGCCAGCGCCCCCGAGCACCACAACCATGAAAGCGTCAATAACAAAGCTCGTGCCCATAGATGGATTGACGCTGGTGATCTGCGTGAGTACCACGCCCGCCAGACCCGCAAGTCCCGCACCAAGGCCGAAGGCGAGACGATCAATACTTTCCGCTGCCACACCCAGACTTCGAGCCGTATCGCGTCGTTGCGTGGTGGCACGCACAAGCAAGCCGAAACGTGTGCGTTTTATCAGGAAGTAAGTCATCCCAAAAATCAGCAGCGCCAACGCGATGGCAAAAATGCGGTTCCAGGTAATGAAAAATCCGGCGAAGACACGCATACCACCATTCAAAAATTCAGGTGTGATGAACTCAACGTTCTGGGAGCCAAAAGTCAACTGCACAAGTTTGATCAGCGCAATACTGACGGCCCATGTCGCAAGCAAGGTTTCAAGAGGACGTGTGTACAAGTGTCGAATGACGCATACTTCAAGCACGACGCCCAGCAATGCGCATATCAGGAATGCGACGGGAATGGCGACAAAGATGTAGGCGTCAAACAGGCCTGGCACATAAGACTGCATCAATTGCTCGACAACATAGGTGCTGTAGGCACCAATCATGATGAATTCGCCATGCGCCAGGTTAATGACGCCGAGCAGGCCAAAAACGATGGATAGACCTAATGCTGAAATGAGCAAAATGCTGCCGTAGCTGAGACCACTGAAGATTACCGATGCAACGTGTCCGAGACGGAGCATGTCATTGATTGATTGAAGCGCCGACCGCGCCGCGCTGACGGATTCAGCGTCAAGTGTGTCTATTTTGCTGTCCAAATAATTGATCAGCAGAGTGCGGCCAGCTTCGCTGGGAACCTCTGCAATTGCCGCGATCGCTTTCAGTCTCTCAGACGGCACATCGCTTTGAAGACCTCGTTTGGCCAGCGCCATTAACAATGAAGCCTTGATCTCTGTGTCTTTTTCAGCGGCCAGTGCGCGCGCCACCACAGTCGGATTGAGGCTGGCGAAAGAATCGTTGACCTGTGTGGCAGCGGCGCGACGCGTCTTTAGGTCCGGACTGGTAAGGTCAAGTTGCGCTGTCACGATGCTCAGTGCCCGGCGCAGCACAATCGTGGGCACCAGTGGAAGCTCCTCAGAAGCTGCAACGCCAACAGCTGGTGCCAACGTCGCAGCGTCAAGGACAGCGTCGCTGCCGCTTATTAAAGGACCGCGTTCAGAACTGCAGATGAAGGTGCCATTGCTCAGAGATTCGATAATGCGTGATGCCCAAACACGTTCTTCACTTGCCGCTGCTTCAACCAGAAGATTTAACGCGGTGACCTGCTCGGGACCACAAAGCCCATTTAGCAAAGACAAGCGCTGGGCGCTTGACAATGGCGCTGCATTTGCTTGCACGGTCAGTGCAACCAAAGCTGTAGCCACCAGGAATCGCCAGAAATGTTTCATGGTTGAAAAATTTTTCACGGTTGAAGAATCAATGCAGCTCTGAGGCCAGGCCGCAGCCCGGACTCAGAGCACACTTGGCCGTCAGGCCTTGATGTAGGGACTGAACGGAATGGGTTTTTCCAATCCCTTGGCTTTCCAGAGAATGTCAAAGCCCTGCTTGGCATTGATGGAGCCAATCATGTTGCCGCGCCAGAGGTACTGGTTGCTTGGGTCCATCTTGGCAATGTAGCCAGCTGGATCGGCCACCGTCATGCCCGGAAGCGCCTTGCGAACAGCGGCGGGCGCGACTGATTTCGCTTTTGTGGCTGCAGCGGCCCAGAGGTTCAGCCCCATGTAGGTGCTCACCATTGGGTCAATCACCATATCGGGGCGATGTTTCAGCTTCTTGGCTTCCACATATTGGCGCCACTCAGCCTTCAACTGTTTGTTCAGTGGCGTGTCAACGTTCTGGAAGTAGCACCAGCAACTCAGATGGCCGACCAGCGGGGTGGTGTCAAGGCCTTCCAGGTCGCTGTCAACAACGTCAAGACCCAGGATCGGGATGTCAGTGGCTTTCACGCCCTGGTTGATGGCCTCCTTGAACATGGCTGGCACCGAATCACCCACCACGGTCATCACCACGATGGCCTGGCCACCAGGTTGTGCTGCAAAGGCCTTGATTTCACGAATGATCGTCTGGAAATTCGAGTGCCCGAAAGGCACGTATTGCTCGCGCAAGGCCGAATCAGGAATGCCTTTGGTCTTGAGGTAACCCTTGAGCATCTTGTTGATCGTGCGTGGCCATACGTAATCGCTGCCAATCATGAAGAAGCGCTTGGCGCCGCCGCCTTGAGCACTCATCAAATACTCAACTGCGGGCAAAACCGAGCTGCTGGGAGGCGAGTTCAGGTAGACCACATTTTTTGATTGCTCTTCGCCTTCAAAGTGCAGAGGATAGAAGAGCAAGCTGTCTTGCGCCTCGACGACAGGCAAGACCGTTTTGCGTGACACTGAAGTCCAGCAACCGAACAACGCGGACACTTTGTCGCTCTGAATCAACTGCTTTCCCATTTGCGCGTACATCGGCCAGTCAGAACCTGGGTCGACGACCACACCCTGAACCTCCCTACCCAAAACACCACCTTTGGCATTGATCTGATCAATGGTCATCAATGAGATGTCCTTGAGCAAAGACTCGTTGTTGGCCATCGCACCGGACTGAGAAAACAACAGGCCAAGCTTGATGGGGCCCTTTTCTTCTGCTGCCATGGACATTGATGGCAAGGACGATGTTGAAGCTACAACCACACCCGACCCGACTGCCGATAGGAAATTACGTCTTTTCATTGCATGACTCCGTCTGAATTGAAAGTTCAAAAAAAAAGCCCGCACCAATGCATATGGTTGCGGGCTCTTTTGCCGTTGTCACCGTTGACGCTTTTGTCTTCGGTAACGTGTCCACGACGACTGGCATTGAAGCCTTGGTCGCGGTCAATTACTCTGAGCAAAATGCATGCCAATCAATAGTCGGCATTGATGCTTGTTCAATGCACGAATCTTGCATTCATCGGCTCAAGGGTGGGCTTAAATGCACCGAATCAGGGAAAAGAAGCTCAATTCCAGTGCGTTCCGGCCCACCACAGTCATTGCTCAAATTTAAGAACGTCACCTACATGCAGTCAAAAACTTCCATGCCTATCAAGATAGGTGTTCTTTACTCAACTACTGGCGTGACCTCGCTGGTAGAGCGAACTCAATTGCAGGCCACACAACTTGCTATCGAGGAAATCAATGCAACAGGCGGTGTCAACGGTCGTGAAATCCAACTGATCTCCCTGGATCCAGCGTGCATGCCAGGCAACTACCCTGGCATGGCTGAAAAGCTGATTCGTGAGTATGGGGTGCGGCTCATCATGGGCTGCTACATGTCAAGCGCTCGCAAGGCAGTGATTCCGATCGTCGAACGTCAAAACGCTCTGCTCTTTTACGCAACGCCATATGAAGGGTTCGAGTACAGCCGAAATGTTTTTTATGCTGGCGCTGCACCTAACCAGAATATTTTGCCTTTGGCCAGCTACATGTTGTCTCATCATGGCATGCGCGTGGCCATGGTGGGATCTGATTTCGTTTGTCCTTACGAATCAAATCGGATCATGAACGAGTTGATTCAGGAGCGCGGTGGAGAGAAAGTCAATGAAACATACTTGCCACTGAACGCGACGCTGGACGATTTCAAATCCGTGGCGTCACGACTCCAGGCGCTTAGCCCGGATTTCATTTTTTCAACCGTAGTGGGTGCGGGCAATGCTCACCTTCACCGAGCCCTTGCAGATGCAGGTCTGGACCCATTTAAAACGCCAGTGGCCAGTCATATGAGCAGCGAAACCGAAATCGCTGCCATTGGTGCTGATCTGGCGGAGGGCCTGATAACTTGTGCCGGATATTTTCAAAGCTTGCCAACGATCGAAAACCATCGGGTAGTGGCCTTGCAAAAAGCGCGCTTCGGCGACAGTGGCAGCACAAATGTTTGTTGGGAAGCTGCCTATTTTCAGATGCACTTGCTCGCCAAGGCGATCTCAATTTGCGAAAGTGACGACCCAACATTGCTGGCTCACGTTTTGCCTGGTCTCGAATTTGACGCCCCGCAAGGGCTTGTAAAAATTGATGAGCAAAACAATCATACTTATCTGAATCCTCGAATCGGTCGATGTAACAGCAATGGTCAATTTGATGTGCTGGCCAGTGCCTCTGAGCTGGTACGTGCCGACCCGTTCGTGATCGCGCATACATCCCCACTTTGGACCGCCGAAAAGAATTCAAATTTGGATAGGCTTTTGCCAGGGGTGACGCCGTGATTAAACCCGAAATTACACTCTCGGTGCTCAAAGACATTCGCGAACTTAACGTGGTCGTTGTTCATCCCGACGATCAGGATGGTGAAGAAATCTGCGGTCAGTTGCGTCGGCTAGGTTGCAAGTACCAGATGTTTTGGCCGGAATTGGATGTGCTGCCTGAAGGAACAGATTTGGTCCTTCTCGCCGTTAGGCCAGAAACCTTGTCACTGAAGTATCGATGGATTGGACAGCCTTCAACTCCAGCCTTGATTCCCGTCTTGACGTTTGAAAATCCGATCACGATAACAGCTGTTTTACAACTTGATGCATTCGCCACAATAGCCTCCCCAGTGCGCTCGGCGGGTCTTCTCACAGCTATCGCGGTAACACTCAGCCAATACCGAACAAGGCGTGCCCTTGAGCGCTACATAGATCGCTTGGAACAGAAGCAAGCCCACAGCCAGCTGATTGAAAAAGCGACAAGAATCGTCATGGAGAGTCGAAGCGTTGATCAGTCAGATGCGTACAAACTTCTCCGATCCCAAGCAATGCAAAAGCGTGAAAGCATTGAGTCCATCGCTAACAGAATTGTCAAGGCAAATGAATTGCTTAATTTCTGACGGAAACGAGTACGTTGCCGACCATAAAGAAGAAAACTATATGTGTCAAAAGGATCAAGCCATTTCCAGTTCATCCGGATGCCACTACAGACCTGAGGATATTCAGTCACCCAGGCTTTAGTGGCTATGGCCATTAATTTGAATGAATTTGGAATTCTCCCTACCTGACATTGATGGATGACTGCACTTGGTCGGCAGCCGGTGCAGCTATCCGCGAAACCCACTCCACATTGCTGACGGTCAGGCTTCAGGGGTGAATGTCGGGTCTGGAGCGAGCATTTCGTGCAGACCTATGTCAGCAGCCGCTGCCTTGCTGCCAGCAAACCGGCAAAAGCAGTTCATAAAAAAAACACTCTCCAACAGGCTACGGCATCACCGCAACCCGGCGCTTCTTCACGACGACCACCGGAGCTGGGGCTTCCTTGCGGGAGGCTAGCCAGGACGGGGTCTCTCCCGACAAAACCGGGTTCGGTTCCTTGGGCGCATTGGCGACAGCCTTCGCTATCTCCTTTGCTTTCAGAGGCACCAGATAGTCGCCAACAACCTGAACATACTCACCTTCAGCCGTCATGGCCAGCGCGCCAACCTGCGAGCCCTTGCTCACGCTGCCGAGCAGCTTCAGATCACCACCTACGGGCCGTTCATAGGTATACCTGGACCAGGCTGCCCTGCCAAGGAAAACACGCCAGCCCGGCTTGCGCGGCCTCGGAAGCTGTTGACTGTGAGCGAGAGACGTTTCAGGGGAATGCGGAACTTGCATCAGGTAGGCGATTGGAATGGCTCGGTTGGAGAGAGATTGTCAACGGCAATCGCTTTCGACCCGCGAGAACCCGTTCCTCATCACGTCGCATTGCCGGCCAAAAGAATTCCTAAGCACCGAACTTGGCGTAATACTGCGCCACGGTCGGGGTTTGGGCGATACGCTGCATGTGGGCATTCAGTGCAGGGGCAACTTTTTCCACCAGATCGGTGGGAACGTGGTCCAGGCGACCGGAATTGAGGGCGCGCACGTCGACAAACACCTTCAGATCAGCAACGGTGAGACGATGGTCGGCAAAGTATTCTCCGCCATGCGCCTGCAACTGGCTTTGCAGCCAGGCAAGATACACGGGCATGGAGCCGTTGACGAGGGCAGTGCGGGCTTCCCTTTGAGCATCGCCCGTCATACGAAAGCTCGGACCCAGCTTGACGCCGGCTTCCTCCACCACATACATGACCTCGTCGCACAGCAGCGCCTGAAATGCATCGGCAGGGTACAAGCCTGCCAGCTTGCCCGCGTAACGAAGGATCGAGTCGCACTGTGTGACCTGAACGCCATCCACCTGCAGGGTGGGTACTTGGCCAAAGGGAGTGGACTTGCGCACCTCGGCGAATTCAGGGAACGCAAAGCGGTAGTCTTCAAATGCAACTCCGCCAATGTGAAGGGCCAGGCGCACGGGCTCGGCGCGACCGCCATGAAAATCGAAATAGGTCAGTTTGAGTTTGGACATGGTGGTTACCAGAGGGAATGAGGTGGGCCTACAAAGCGCGATTCACAGATTTTAGGCAGTTAGTCCGGCTGGAGTGAATGGCTCGCTTATGACTCTTCAAGACCCATTGCGGTTATTCATACGGAATTTCCGTGAGTCAAGTACGCGCGCGAAAGCTGTCGTTCAGAAGTGCCAGTTTTTTGAAAACTCAACTTCAAAAAATACCTTCCAGTAATTAACAATTTCAAAGAAACAATTCAATTTGCAACGTGAAAAACTCTCAAGCCCTCACGCAACTTGGGTTTTGTCGTTGGCCAAGGTATTCCCGTTTTGTCGCCCACATTCGCAACTTGGACTTTATTGTTGTTGACCATGAGTTCTGCGACATCTGCTTCTTCGAACAAAACGCTGAATTCAATAGCAACTCCCTCCCCAACCGCAACTGCTCCAGACTCAATATCAACGCCAAATTTGTCTTTCCATACCTTGGTTACTTTGCCAAGGTAGCTGTAATGTGCGGGAACGATTTCAAAGCGCCCGTGCTGGTAGAGAACTGGCTGTACGTGCTCAAATTTCCACTGATTCAGACAAGCATTCCTTACCAACCTGTAAAAATCCCACGCCGTCAACAAACCTAGCTGGCTTTCCAATGCGACATGGAGAAGCTCTTGCCTAAATGGCATTTCATTGTCCCGCTGCATAGGAGGAATATGCCGTTGGTGGTTAACCAAAGACAGTCCAAAAACATCTGTTCTGTTTTGTTCGCGCATCAAAAGCGTTGCGTGCTTGTTGGCTTGAAGTACATCTTCGTCGCCAGGAAAGCTAGCTATACCTTTGACATCAACAACGAGTGTTGGACTGACATCCTGAATCTGCAAATCCTCACGCCGACTTTTCCCCTCCTTGTCTCTCACTTTGTCCATGTCAATGACGCTTTTGAAGCCGAGAGTTTTCAAGCCCATTTGCACTGCAGCCACAAGTGGATCGCCTGTTTGCGTTAACAAATCGTGCATCCAACCGTCTTGTTTTCGTGCCTGCAACACCTGCTCATCCAAGGCAGTCAAATCTGCCTGGAATTTCGCTTCGAGTTGGCTACGTTGAGCGTGCAGTTGGACAACCTCTGGCAGTTCATAGTCCGGCAAATGTGTCCATCTGCCTTGTTCAATTCCGGGAAAGAGATGTGGAGCCATCTCTGGCAACACATCCGTAAAAAGGGAATTCAAGAAGCCTGTCTTGCCCTTGAGTTGCGGTAAAACAATGACAAAACCTTTTGGTCCATGAGGACGAAACAACGCGACAGCTTCGTTAAATTTATTTTTAACAAGTGCTATCCAAGGATCTGCACGTCGAAATCCCCCTGATAGGGTGCAGTCATAAGAGCCACCTGAAAGATGCGATTTGATGAGTTTCCCAAGAGGGGTGTTTTGATCGACAACATTCATTTCTTCGCCGTGAGATTGGGATACATCCATATCTTGTAAGTCAGATACGAAACTCCATTCGCTCCAATTGCAGGGTCGCTGATCTTCAAGTCCGTGATAGCCCTTTCTGGCGGCTTGAATTGAGCCCCGTGTCTTGGCAGCCGCAAAAACCACGAACACTCCACCAGCCGCCAATATTCTGTCGAAGTCACTTCGTACCATTGCCGCGCACCTCATTCGCGGATCAATGAACCCGCAATCACACTTTCCCCACAAATCAACCTCGCCGTCTGGTCGCTTCTTTTTGCCAACGGGTTGATCTGCAACTTCATAGTGAAGATCAACGATTACGATTTCTTGCTCGGTGTGGTTCGGCAACAGTGGATCGGAAATGAGCGGCTGAAATCCAGAGGCCATCTGAACTTTGTAAGGTTGCCCAAACGTACCGGCTTTGACGTTGAACCCAGTTTCGGCCAGGGTGTCAAGGGCGCTCGACTCCACGTCTATAAGGAGGATTTTTGGTTTGTCATATTTGACAGTAGACGTGATTTTTACGTTGACGACCTCTGATGCAACTGCTGTTGAAGTCTTGCTGCCAAATAGTGCCACTTGCTATCTCCCTTTACATTTCATCCGTGACGTTACCACGACAGCAAAGGCAATCACTTCGATGTCGGGTCTGGAATGAGTAATTTGGAGATTTCAAAGTCCTCTACCAACCTTTAACAAGTCATTCATAGCCAAAACCCCAATGACTCGTGACGCTGCAAACCGATCCTCCGCAAGCATCAAGACTTGCTTCATTCAGCGCAGCGGTCACCCGCCAAAATTGAGGGCATGGGTCCATGCCCCGATCTGTGCCATCACCAAAATCGGCCAGAACTCAAAGCCTGGCAAAAGCTTCTTTTGACCAGTTCAATGCCTGAAATGGCGCACGCCCGAATAGACCATGGCGACGCCGCGCTCATTGGCGGCGTCGATCACCTCCTGGTCGCGCATCGAGCCGCCCGGCTGAATCACGCAGGTGGCGCCGGCATCCACCACCACATCGAGGCCGTCGCGGAACGGGAAGAAGGCATCGCTGGCGACTGCCGTGCCTTTCAGGCTCAGGCCCGCATGCTCGGCCTTGATGCTGGCAATGCGCGCCGAATCGAGCCGGCTCATTTGGCCCGCGCCCACGCCGTAAGTCATGCCGTCCTTGCAAAACACGATGGCGTTGCTCTTGACGAACTTGGCAATGTTCCAGGCAAACATCAGGTCTTGCAATTGCTCTGGCGTGGGTTGCAGCTTGGTGACCACCTTGAGGTCGGCCAGCTTGAGGATGTGGTTGTCGGCAGTCTGCAGCAGCAGTCCCGAGCCCACGCGCTTGCTCTCCACCGCGTTACGGCCGTTGTCCCAGTCGCTGCCACCACCCGGCGGCAAGGCGATTTTGAGGATGCGCACGTTGACCTTGCTCTTGAACACCGCCAACGCCTCGGGCGTGTAGTCAGGGGCCATCAGCACTTCGATGAACTGCTTGGACATTTGCAGCGCCGCGCGCTCGTCGAGCGTGCAGTTGACCGCGATGATGCCGCCAAAGGCTGACGTGGGATCGGTCTGGAAGGCTTTGCTGTAAGCCGCCAGCGCATCGGCACCCACGGCCACACCGCACGGGTTGGCGTGCTTGACGATGACGCAGGCCGGGGTGTTGAAGCTCTTGACGCATTCCCACGCGGCGTCGGCATCGCCGATATTGTTGTAGCTGAGTTCCTTGCCCTGCAGTTGCACGGCGGTCACCAGCGAGCCTGGTGCCGGGTGCAGGTCGCGGTAGAAGGCGGCACTTTGGTGCGGGTTTTCGCCGTAGCGCAGGTCTTGCAGCTTGACGAAACAGCCGTTGGACTGGTCCGGGAACAGCTTGCACGACGGCGTGTTGTTGCCCTCTTCAAAGTTGAGTGAGGACAGATAGTCGCTGATGGCCGCGTCGTATTGCGCCACGCGGTTGAATGCCGCCACGCTCAACGCAAACTTGGTCGCCAGGGTTAGCGCGCCGCCAGCCTTGAGCTCGGCGAGCACCTGCGGATATTGCGACGCGTCGGTCAGGATGCCCACGTCTTTCCAGTTTTTGGCGGCGCTGCGCACCATGGCCGGGCCGCCGATGTCGATGTTCTCGATGGCGTCTTCGAGCGTGCAGCCGGGCTTGGCCACGGTGGCCTCGAACGGGTACAGGTTGATGACAGCCAGGTCGATGGTGTCGATGGCGTGCGCCTTGAGCGCGGCCATGTGCTCGGGCAGGTCGCGCCGCGCCAGCAGGCCGCCGTGCACCTTGGGGTGCAGGGTTTTGACGCGGCCGTCGAGCATTTCCGGGAAACCGGTGAGCTGTGCCACCTCGGTCACGGGCAGGCCCTGGTCGGCCAACAATTTGGCGGTGCCGCCGGTCGAGATGAGCTTGATACCCAGCGCATGCAGGGCCCGGGCAAATTCAACGATACCGGTTTTGTCGGAAACAGAAATTAAAGCGTTCATGGGGATGGGGTAAGTTAATTGAGAGTGGGTGGCAGGTTCATGAATTCGTCATTGCCAGCGTAACGCGGCAATCCAGGGGGCATGGACTGCCACGGCCTGCGGCCTCGCAGTGACGATGCCAAGCTCGCAATGACGTATCAGGCTTAATCGATGAGCTTGTGCTCCAGCAGTTTCTTGCGCAGGGTGTTGCGGTTGAGACCCAGGTATTGGGCGGCTTTGGACTGGTTGTTGTCAGCGCGCTGCATCACCACTTCGAGCAAGGGTTTCTCCACCACGGCCAGCAGCATGTCGTACATGCCATTGGGTTCGCTGTGGCCCAAATCGGTCAGGTAATTCTCCAAATTGCTGCGCACACAATCTGCAATATGCAGGGGTTTCATTGAACGGTCTCCATCTTGTTATTCAGTTCGCGATCAAGGTCATGCATCTGGCGCGCGGGCTGAGGCAGGCGATCCATGCGCGCATTGAGTTCATCAAAAAAATCGGCCACCGCGTCCCATTGCGTCTGGCAATCCGTCAGTGTATTCATGTGGGTGCGAAAGGCCTCGCCACCGGGCAGCGCCCGCACGTACCAGGCAATGTGTTTGCGCGCGCTGAGCACGCCGATGAATTCGCCGTACAGGCTGTAGTGGTCGTGCAGATGGTCCAGCAACAGGTGCTTGACCTCGGCCACCAGCGGCGGCGCCAGCGGCTCGCCGGTGGCCAGAAAGTGGGCGATTTCCCGAAAAATCCAGGGCCGCCCCTGCGCCGCGCGGCCAATCATCACGGCGTCGGCACCGGTGGCTGCCAGCACGTGGCGCGCTTTCTCGGGGCTGTCGATGTCGCCATTGGCCACCACGGGAATGCGCAGCGCGGCTTTCACGGCCGCAATGGTGTCGTACTCGGCCTGCCCGCGGTAGCCTTGCTCGCGGGTGCGGCCGTGCACCGTGACCATCTGCACGCCGGCCGACTCGGCCGCCCTGGCCAGTTGCACCGCGTTCTTGGCGCTGTTGCACCAGCCTGTGCGCATCTTGAGGGTGACCGGCACGCCCAGCGGGGCACAGGCCTGCACCACGGCCGACACAATGCTCAAGGCGAGCGCCTCGTCCTGCATCAGGGCAGAACCAGCCCATTTGTTGCACACTTTTTTGGCCGGACAGCCCATGTTGATGTCGATGATCTGGGCGCCCCGGTCGATGTTGTAGCGCGCTGCATCGGCCATCATGGGCGCATCGGTGCCGGCAATCTGCACGGCGATGGGGCCGGGCTCGCCGTCATGGTTGGCGCGCTGCGAGGTCTTGAGTGACCGCATCAGGTCGGGCCGGCTGGTCACCATTTCGCTCACCGCGTAACCCGCGCCGAGGCGCTTGCACAACTGGCGAAACGGCCGGTCCGTCACCCCCGCCATGGGGGCGACAAAGTAGCGGTTGGGCAAAACGTAGGGACCGATGTTCATGCAAAAACGTTCACAGCAAATGGCAATGCCTGGAGAAAAATAAGCAACACAGTGTTTGGGGATAAGGGATTCTAGCTGCCCAAAATTTCAGCAAATGAAATAAAGCACGATCCTTGCAGTCACCCCGCAAAACCTATACTGCGGCACCCATGGAACTCTGGATCGATCACCTTCTCGCCTTGCTGGCGCTGCCAAAATTTGGACTCAGCAGCGTGTTTGCAGTGTCGTTCGTGTCGGCCACCCTGCTGCCCCTGGGTTCGGAGCCGGTGGTGTTCGGCCTGGTGGAACTCAACCCGTCGCTGTTCTGGCCGGCGATTGCCGTGGCCACGGTCGGCAACACGCTCGGCGGCGCAGTCACCTGGTGGATGGGACTGGCTTCGCACAAGGTGGTGGACAAATACCGGCACTCAAAACACCACCTGCGCGCGCTGGCCTGGCTGGAACGGCTCGGCCCCAAGGCCTGCCTCCTGGCTTGGCTGCCGGTGGTGGGCGACCCCCTGTGCGCGGTGGCAGGTTGGCTAAAGTTGCCCTTTTGGCCTTGCCTGGGTTACATGGCCATCGGAAAATGTGCGCGCTACATCACCATGACGGCCGCGCTGATGGGCGCTTTTGGCGCCTAGGCGGCAATGTCTTACGAGCTGAACAGGAAGTTCATCACGTCGCCGTCCTTGACCACGTAGTCCTTGCCTTCGGCGCGCATCTTGCCGGCGTCCTTGGCGCCCTGTTCGCCCTTGAAGGCAATGAAGTCGTCATAGGCGATGGTCTGGGCGCGGATGTAGCCCTTCTCGAAATCGGTGTGGATCACGCCGGCGGCTTGCGGGCCGGTGTCGCCCTTGTGGATGGTCCAGGCGCGCACTTCCTTGACGCCGGCGGTGAAGTAGGTCTGCAGGCCCAGCAAATCGTAGGCCGCGCGGATCAGGCGGTTCAAACCCGGCTCATGCAAGCCGAGCTCTTCAAGGAACATCAGCCGGTCCTCATCACTCATGTCGGCCATTTCGGCCTCCAGCTTGGCGCAAATGGCCACCACCGGCGCGTTTTGCGCGGTGGCATAGGCCGTCAGGCGGTCCAGAAAAGGGTTGTTCTCGAACCCGTCTTCGGCCACATTGGCGACAAACATGGCGGGCTTGGCCGTGATCAGGAAGAACTGTTTCAACAGTGGCTGCTCTTCCTTGCTGAAGTCCAGTGCGCGCACCGGCTTGGCTTCGTTCAGGGCGGCCTGGCAGCGCTCCAGGATGCCGACCAGCTTGGCCGCTTCCTTGTCGCCACCCGATTTGGCCGCTTTCTGGTAACGCGACAGCGCCTTGTCCACCGTGCTCAGGTCGGCCAGGCAGAGTTCGGTCTGGATCACCTCGATGTCCGAGATCGGGTCCACCCTGCCGGACACGTGGATCACGTTGTCGTCTTCAAAACAACGCACCACGTTGATGATGGCGTCGGTCTCGCGGATGTGCGCCAAAAACTTGTTGCCCAGGCCCTCACCGGTGCTGGCACCCGCCACCAGACCGGCAATATCGACAAATTCGACAATGGCGCGCTGCACGCGCTCCGGATGCACGATGGCCGACAGGGCGTCGAGTCGGGCGTCGGGCACTTCAACAATGCCCACATTGGGCTCGATGGTGCAAAAGGGGTAATTTTCAGCCGCGATGCCGGCCTTGGTCAGCGCATTGAACAGGGTCGATTTACCGACGTTGGGCAAGCCCACGATGCCACATTTCATAACAAATCCTAAAACAAACTTCAATGAGGTCAGGCCGCGAAAAATGCCCTGAAAACCTGCAAAATCAAGGGGGTGAGTGTATGCGATGCGGCTTTTTGGCGCGCTTCTACAATCCGCGCCATGACACATCATTTGGATATTTGCATTCGCGGCGGCGGCATTGCGGGGCACGCGCTGGCGCTGCTGCTGGCGCGCGACCGGCTGCGCATCGGTCTCTATGCCCCCCCAATGCCAGCCACGAGCGAGCCTGACGTGCGGGCTTATGCGCTCAACGCCAAGTCCAGGGCGCTACTCGAATCGGTGCGCTGCTGGCCCGATGAAGCGCACGCCACTGCAGTGATCGACATGCAGGTCAAGGGTGACGACGGTGGCGCGGTCAATTTTTCCGCGACCGAGCTGGTCGTGCCGGCGCTAACCTGGATTGTCGATGTGCCCACGCTGGAGGCCCAGTTGCGCGATGCAGTGCGCTTTCAGCCGCACATCGAGCTGCTGGATGCCCCCTGCCCGGCCGCGCTGACAGTGGTGTGCGAAGGCAAGGCCAGCCGCACGCGGGAAGAATTTGGCGTTGAGTTTGTGGCCACGCGTTACCCGCAGCACGCCATTGCGGCGCGTCTGCAGTGCGAAAAACCGCACGCCCAGGTGGCGCGCCAGTGGTTCACCCAAGGTGAAATCCTGGCCTTTTTGCCGCTCGACGGCGCCCAAGGCAGCACCGTGGCCATGGTCTGGTCGGTGCGCGATGGCCGCACGCAAGACATGCTGGTCGAGGCGCAAGACAACTTTTGCGAACAGCTTGAGCAGATCAGCGAAGGCGTTTTGGGCAAGCTCACCCTGATCAGCCCGCGCAAGGCCTGGCCACTGCAGTCGGCGCAGGCCAGCCGCTGGGTCGGGGTCATGAACGGCCAGGCCTGGGCGCTGGCGGGCGATGCGGCACACACCGTGCATCCGCTGGCCGGCCAGGGACTGAATCTGGGTCTGGGCGATGTGGCCGAGCTCACCCGGATATTGCATAGCCGGGCCTACTGGCGTCCGGTCAACGATGCCAAACTGATGCGCCAGTACGAGCGCGCCCGCAAAACCGAAGTCACCGCGACTGACGCCGCCATGACGGCCTTGCAGCAGTTGTTCGACAAACCCGGCCCTGGCTGGCAAAAGGTCCGCAACTGGGGCTTGTCGGGCTTTGAGCGTCTGGGCTTCTCCAAGCACTGGGCGGCGCGCCGGGCCATGGGCATCTAGAACTTATTTCACGCCGACTGCTCAGACAGCGCTTAACTCATCCACACTGGACACCCATGAAACGACTCCTCTCCCCCCTGATCGCTTGCGCCTTGCTGCTGGCCAGTTCGGCCTGGTCGCAGGAAGCCGCCATCCGCAAAAACCTGGGTGAGCGCATCCCGCAGCTGCAGCAAATTGACGAAGTCAGCAAAACGCCGATTCCGGGCCTGTTCGAGGTGCGTGTCAATGGCGCCGAGATTTATTACACCGACGCGGAAGCCAATTACCTGGTGCAGGGCAACCTGATCGACACCCGGCTCAAGCGCAACCTGACCGAAGAACGCATCGACAAGCTCACCGCGATCAATTTTGCTGCGCTGCCCTTCAAGGACGCCTTCACCATTGTGCGCGGCAACGGCAGTCGCAAACTGGCGGTATTTGAAGACCCCAACTGCGGCTACTGCAAGCGCTTTGAAAAGGATCTGCAGAAGATCAACAACGTGACGGTTTACCTGTTTTTGTATCCGATCCTGAGCCCTGACTCGACTGAAAAGTCCAAAAACATCTGGTGCGCCAAAGACAAGACCAAAGCCTGGCAAGACTGGATGGTGCGCGATGTGACGCCAGCCGCCGCCAGTTGCGACAGCACGGCCATTGCCCGCAATGTGGAAATGGGGCGCAAGTTCAAAATCACCGGCACCCCCACACTGGTCTTTGCCGATGGCAGCCGCGTGCCTGGCGCCATTGGTGCTGATCAGGTTGAAAAACGCCTGAACTGATGGGCGCGCTGACGCCTTCTGCCACTCCAGCCCCCGTGGGCTATCTGGTGCGCGCGCTGGATTTGCACGCGCATTTGTTCGAAGTCACGCTCACCGTCGCCCAAGCCGCTGCTGATCAGGTGGTGAGTTTGCCGGTCTGGATTCCGGGCAGCTATCTGGTGCGCGAATTCGCCAAACACCTGCAAGGCCTGCAAGCGCGGCAAGGCAGCAAACCGGTGGTCATCACCCAGCGCGACAAGTGCAGCTGGCAAATCGACGCCAAAGCCGGCAAGGCGCTGGTGCTCACCTATCAGGTCTATGCGTTTGACAACTCGGTGCGCACCGCCTGGCTCGACACCCAGCGCGGCTTTTTCAACGGCACCAGCCTGTGCCTGCGCGTGCACGGCCAGGAAGACACGCCACATCAGTTGACGCTGGCCGACGAGGGTCTGCCCAAGGACTGGCAAGCCGCCACGGCTCTGAATCCAAGCAAAATCACCAAGCGCGGCTTTGGCGACTACCTGGTCGCCAACTACGACGAACTGGTGGACAGTCCGGTCGAGCTTGGGCCCTTCTGGCGCGGAGAATTTGTCGCCGCCGGCATCAAGCACCAGTTCATCGTCTCGGGTGCGCCTGCCAGCTTTGACGGCGCGCGCCTGCTGGCCGACACCCAGGCCATTTGCGAGGCCGAAATCAGCTTTTGGCATGGTCGCCAGCCGCAGCAGGCGCCACAGCGCCACTATCTGTTCATGCTCAACGCCGTACATGAGGGTTATGGCGGGCTGGAGCACCGCAATTCGACCGCGCTGATCTGTAAACGCGCCGATTTGCCGCGTCATGGCCAAGCCAAATCGGGCGCGCCGTCGGATGGCTACACCACACTGCTCGGCCTGATCAGCCACGAGTACTTTCACACCTGGAACGTCAAACGGCTGCGCCCGGCTGAATTTTCCCGCTACGACTACACACAGGAAAACTACACCGAACTGCTGTGGTTTTTTGAAGGTTTCACCAATTACTATGACGATCTCTTGCTGCGCCGTGCCAGGCTGATCGACAACGCGCATTACCTCAAGCTGCTTTCCAAGACCATCCATCAGGTGTTGCAAACGCCCGGGCGCCAAGTGCAAAGCGTGGCCCAATCCAGCCGTGACACCTGGGTCAAGTACTACCGGCAGGACGAAAACACCGTCAACGCCACGGTGAGCTATTACACCAAGGGCTCGCTGGTGGCACTGTGCCTGGATTTGAGCCTGCGCCACAGTGGCAAGACCAGCCTGGACGCGGTGATGCGCGCGCTGTGGCTGCGCTGCCAGGGCGGCCCCATGACGCAGGACGACCTGCTGGCGGTGTTGGCCGAGCTGTCGGGCAAATCGTATGCGACGGAGCTGCAGCAATGGGTACATGGCACGGCTGACCTGCCGCTCAAGAAACTGCTGAAACAGCACGGCATTCACGTTGAGGAAGAGCGTGCCCCACTGCCAGACCAGTTGGGCCTGAAGCTCAATGAGCAGCAAGGCATCCGCGTCAAGAGCGTGCTGCGCGGCAGCGCCGCCGAACTGGCTGGTTTTGCCGCGGGCGACGAGTGGCTGGGCGTGACCACGGGCCAGGGCAAAACCAGCCACCGCTGGCGACTCAACAAACTCGACGACCTGACCACTTACCTCGGCAGCGACACCCGTTGCCGGGCGCTGATTGCCCGCGACCAGCGCCTGTTGACGCTGTCATTGAACTTGCCGGACACCGTGCGCAATGCCACACTCTCGGTGACCGACACAAAGCCTGTCAACGCCTGGCTCAATGGCGAAGTCGCCGCTTGATTTCTCAAATTTTCACCAACAGGAGACCCCATGACTTACGAACTGATCACCGTGCGCACCGAAGCCGACAAGGTGGGCATCATCACGCTGAACCGACCCAAGCAGCTCAACGCGCTCAACGACCAGCTCATGACCGAGCTCGGCACCGCGCTGCACGCCTTCGACGCTGACGCCGGCATCCATTGCATGATCATCACCGGCAGCGAAAAAGCGTTTGCCGCCGGCGCCGACATTGGCGGCATGGCCAATTACACCTTTGCCGATGTCTACAAAGACGACTTCATCACCCGCAACTGGGAAAAAATTCGCGCCGTGCGCAAGCCCGTGATCGCCGCGGTGAGCGGTTTTGCGCTGGGCGGCGGCTGCGAACTGGCCATGATGTGCGACTTCATCATCGCCGCCGACAACGCCCGCTTTGGCCAACCCGAGATCAAGCTCGGCATCATTCCCGGTGCCGGTGGCACGCAGCGCCTGCCGCGCGCGGTGGGCAAAGCCAAGGCCATGGACCTGGCGCTGACCGGGCGCATGATGGATGCCAATGAAGCCGAACGCGCCGGGCTGGTCAGCCGCGTGGTGCCGCTGGATAAACTGATGGAAGAAGCGCTGGGCGCCGCCCTGTTGATCAGCGAGTTCTCGCAAGTGGCCGTCATGGCCGTCAAGGAATCGGTCAACCGCTCGTTTGAAGGCACCTTGAATGACGGCATCATGTTCGAGCGCCGGCTGTTTCACGCCTTGTTTGCCACATCCGATCAAAAAGAAGGCATGGACGCGTTTGTCAACAAACGCAAGGCCGTTTTTACCCACCAATGACACGCAGCCAGCCAAAAAGTGGCTGGCGAATCGCTATAATCTCGCCCTGTCGGTGGTATAGCTCAGTTGGTTAGAGCGCAGCATTCATAATGCTGATGTCGGTGGTTCAAGTCCACCTACCACCACCAAAAACCAAGAACCCGCATCGGTCAACGGCCTTTGCGGGTTTTTCAATTAAAGGCTATCGTCTGCTTGCGGATCAGCGCCAATGCGGGCGGTGCGGTGCCCCGGTTTGGCCAGCAGTTCCAGGTAAAACGCATCGCCGCCCTCTTTGGCCACAGCGTCGATCAAGGCGGTCAGGGTGGCAAAATGCACCCCCTGGGCGTTGTCCGGGTTAGTACCAAACTTGCAGTCAAAGTCCCAAAAGTCAACGCCCTCGGGCAGGGTTTTGCGGCGCTCGCGCTTGATGTACTGGCGAACTTCGTGTTTGGTGGCATCGAGCACGCGGTCGCGGTTTTTACCTTCGATGTTGAGTTGGAATGTTTTTTTCATGTTGTCCTTTGAGTCTGCTGTGTGCCGCCTGCTGACGGCGGCCGCGAGTGGGGGTGATTATGCGTCCCGCCCCATGGCCGCCGTCTGCCACTGCTGGCTGATGCGAAACACGTAAACTGCCCCACTATATTGCCGCTCCTCCTTGCCGCCCCTGACTTCACCCCGCACCATTCCTATGTCCTTTTCCACACTTGGCTTGTCCAGCCCGCTTCTTGAGGCCGTTCGCGGCATGGGTTTCGACGCGCCCACACCCATCCAGTTGGGAGCCATTGGGCCGGCACTGCAGGGCCGCGATGTGCTGGGCTGCGCGCACACCGGCTCGGGCAAAACGCTGGCGTTTGCGTTGCCACTGCTGCATGGCCTGACAGGCTCCACGGGGAGGCAGGCGCAGGCTCTGGTGCTGGTGCCCACGCGCGAGCTGGCCACCCAGGTGGGCGACACCCTGCGTGCCCTGGCGCAGCACTTGCCCCAGCAGCCCAGGGTCAGCGTGGTGTTCGGCGGGGTCTCGATCAACCCGCAAATGATGGGCTTGCGTGGCGGCACCGAGGTGCTGGTGGCCACGCCGGGGCGGCTGTTGGACCTGGTGGCGCACAACGCCCTCAAGCTCTCTGGCGTGCGTCTGCTGGTGCTCGACGAGGCCGACCGCCTGCTCGACCTGGGGTTTGCCGAAGAACTGAACCAAGTGCTGGCACTGCTGCCCGCCAAACGCCAAAGCCTGTTTTTCTCGGCCACTTTCGCGCCAGCCGTGCAGTCCCTGGCCAACACCCTGCTGCATGACCCGGTGCGCGTGGATGTGCGCCCCGACGCCGCACCGCCCACGGCCATCGTTCAGCGCGCCATTGCCGTGGACACGCCCAAACGCACCCAATTGCTGCGCCACCTGATCCGGCAGAACGCCTGGACACGGGTGCTGGTTTTTGTGGCCACCAAATTTGCGGCAGAAATTGTGGCCGACAAGCTGCGCAAGGCCGGCTTGACGGCCGAGCCCTTTCACGGTGAGCTGAGCCAGGGCAAGCGCACGCAGGTGCTGACCGACTTCAAGGCCGATCGCCTGGGTGTGGTGGTGGCCACCGATGTGGCGGCGCGCGGGCTGGACATTGCGGGCTTGCCGGTGGTGGTGAACTTCGACTTGCCGCGCTCGGCCAGCGACTACACCCACCGCGTGGGCCGCACCGGCCGCGCGGGTGAACCGGGATTGGCGCTGAGCTTTGTCAGTGCTGCCACGCTGGCGCACTGGCGGCTGATTGCGAAGCGCCAGCGACTTGAGGTTGAATTGGAGAGCATCCCGGGGTTCGAGGCGACAGAGGCCGCACCGCCCGCCTCCAGCGCCCCCGAGGCTCCCGGCAACGGCGGCATCAAGGGCATGCGCCCAAGCAAAAAAGACAAGCTGCGCGCGCTGGCGGCGTCGGGAAAAACGCCCGTGCTTTAAAATTGCGCCTTCTTCAACAGCCTCTGGATGAACACCATGAACCGCTGCTTCTTTGCCCTCAAGGGCTTTTTTGTGGGCTGCTCGCCCTGCCGGTGACGGTGGCAAAAAAACACACAACACCAGTTTCACCATGAGCAAAAAAGTATTCATCAAAACCTACGGCTGTCAGATGAACGAGTACGACTCGGACAAAATGAGCGACGTGCTCGGTGCAGCCCAGGGCTATACGCAAACCGACAATGTGGAAGAGGCCGACCTGATCCTGTTCAATACCTGCTCGGTGCGCGAAAAGGCGCAGGAAAAGGTGTTCTCGGATTTGGGCCGCGTCAAACACCTGAAAAAAAAAGGCGCCCTGATCGGCGTCGGCGGATGCGTGGCGAGCCAGGAGGGCGAAGCCATCATTGCCCGCGCGCCTTATGTGGATGTGGTCTTTGGACCACAAACCCTGCACCGGCTGCCACAAATGCTCGATGAACGGGCGCGCCTGAACCGCTCGCAAGTGGACATCAGCTTTCCCGAGATCGAAAAGTTCGACCACATGCCCGTCGCGCGGGTGGAAGGCGCCAGCGCCTTTGTGTCGATCATGGAAGGCTGCTCCAAATACTGCAGCTACTGCGTGGTGCCCTACACGCGCGGCGAAGAAGTGAGCCGCCCGTTTGAGGACGTGCTGATCGAGGTAGCCGGCCTGGCCGACCAGGGCGTGAAGGAAATCACCCTGCTGGGGCAAAACGTCAACGCCTGGCGCGCACCGATGGGAGAGACGTCGGAAATGGCCGACTTTGCCACGCTGCTGGAATACGTGTCGGACATTCCCGGCATAGAGCGCATTCGTTATGTGACGAGCCACCCCAACGAGTTCACGCCCTCGCTGATTGCCGCCTACGACAAATTGCCCAAACTGGTCAGCCACCTGCACCTGCCGGTGCAACACGGCAGCGACCGCATTTTGATGGCCATGAAGCGCGGCTACACCGCCATGGAATACAAGAGCACGGTGCGCAAGCTGCGCGCCATCCGCCCCGACATGGCGATGAGCAGCGACTTCATTGTGGGGTTTCCGGGCGAGACCGAAGACGACTTTGGCAAGATGATGAAACTCATCGACGACGTGGGTTTTGACAACAGTTTCAGCTTCATTTTCAGCCCGCGCCCGGGCACACCCGCGGCCAACCTGGCAGACGACACGCCCCACGAGGTCAAGCTGCGCCGGCTGCAGCACCTGCAAACGGTCATCAACGACAGCATCAAGCGCATTTCCGAGAGCCGCATGGGCACGGTGCAGCGCATTTTGGTCGAAGGCGCGTCCAAGCGCGACACTACCGAGCTGATGGGCCGCACCGAGTGCAACCGGGTGGTGAATTTTGTCGGCCAGCCGCGCCTGGTCGGCCAGATGGTCGATGTGACCATCACCGACACCCGCACCTTCACGCTGCGCGGCGAGGTGCTGACCCAAGACACGGCGCTGGTTTGAAATACCTGCAAGGCTACCCCGCCGCCACGCTGGCGCAGGTGGCGCACATGCTGCAGCACGGCAAGGTGGCCGACTGGCTGTTGCAAAAATACCCGCAGGCGCACACGGTGCGCACCGACCGCGCCCTGTTTGACTATGTGCAAGCGCTTAAATCCGATTACCTGCGCGGCGCCGAACCGGTCAACAAGGTGCTGTTTGACAGCAAGCTGCATGTGGTGAAAAACGCGCTGGGCACACACACCAGCGTGTCACGCGTGCAGGGCAACAAGCTCAAGGCCAAGCGCGAAATCCGCATCGCGTCGCTGTTCAAAAACGTTCCCGATGAATTTTTGAGAATGATCACCGTGCACGAACTGGCGCACCTGAAGGAAAAAGCCCACGACAAGGCTTTTTACCAGCTCTGCCAACACATGGAGCCCGGCTACCACCAGCTCGAATTTGAGGTGCGGGTGTACTTGACGCATCTGGAAACCTCGGGCGCCCGGCTGTGGGAAGCTGCGGGTGAGCCTTAGGGACTTACCTCAGCCCCCGGCACGCTTGACGCTGTGGCCCTGGGCCTTGAGCAGCGCCATGACACGCTCGACATGGTCACCCTGCACTTCGATCACGCCGTCTTTCACCGTGCCGCCCGAACCGCAGGCGGTCTTGAGTTGCTTGCCCAAAGCGATCAGGGCCGCGTCATCGAGGTCCAAGCCCTTGACCAGCGTCACGCCCTTGCCGGCCCGCCCCTTGGTCTGGCGCGACACGCGCACGATGCCGTCGCCCGCCGGACGCTTGACGGCCGAGCGGCAACTGCACTGCGCCTGTGGCTGGCGGCATTGCGGGCACATCCGGCCACTGTCGGTGCTGTACACCAGGCCACTGCTGAGGAGTTTGTCTTTCATAGTCTGGCCTGCAAGTTTTTAAAGATTTGAATTTTCTCGCATGGCGACGCAAGACCAGCCAAAATAGCCACCCCACTCAAAGGAAATTGCACATGTCACGTCCCAGCGTTTGGGCACCCAAAATAGTCGGTCTGATCAAGGGCGGCAACAGCTCGGCTGCCCTTGCGCAGATCAAGGTGGCACCCACCGTGAAAGACCTGCAGGACCTGCGCAAGCTGCTCATGGCGGGCAATCTGCTCAAGCTGCACCCCGATGTGGACGCAGCGACCAACGACATGATCGCCGAGCTGTCAGCGCCACGGCTGCACCGTTCGCCCTGAGTTCAGGGCAGCAGGTCGAGCGCCTGCATGTAGGCTGGCTGCACCATCAAATCGTCCCATGGCGTGGCGTGCCCGGCAGGCAACAAGGCCAGACGGCGTTCTTCGCTGGCGTCGAGCTGCTGCCACTGACCCTTGAGTTGTGCTTCGGTCAGGCCGTTGATCAGGGCGTCGAGCTCGGCGCCCTCGCCTGCTGACTGGTTGCACAGCAGCACCAGGTCACAGCCGGCATTCAGTGCCGCCACGGCCGCCTGGGTCGGACTGACCGGCTGGCCGTCCAGCACGCGGGCACCGGCCATGGACAGGTCGTCGCTGAATACCGCGCCGCTAAAGTGGAGTTGACCGCGCAGGATGTCACCGAGCCATTTGTTTGAGAAACCAGCCGGCCGGGCATCGACCTTAGGGTAGATCACATGGGCCGGCATGACGCTGGCGAGGGCCGTGCCGAGCCAGTCGTAGGGCTGGGCATCGTCGGCCAGAATAGCTTTGAGGCTGCGCTTGTCAACCGGAATGTCGGTGTGTGAATCGGCCTTGACAAAGCCGTGACCCGGGAAATGTTTACCGCAGTTGGCCATGCCGCTTTGCAGCATACCGTGCATCAGGCTTTTGGCCAGCAGGCTCACCACGCGCGGGTCACGGGCAAAGGCGCGGTCGCCAATCACGCTGCTCTCACCGTAATCCAGGTCCAGCACCGGGGTAAAGCTCAGGTCAACGCCGCAGGCGCGCAGCTCGGCACCCAGCACGTAGCCACAAGCGGTGGCGGCGCGGTTGGCACGCATGGCACCGCTGCCCTCGCCGGCCTTGCCATCCTTCAGCCACAGTTCGCCCAGAGCGCGCATGGGCGGCAAATGGGTAAAACCATTGGTCTTGAAACGCTGCACGCGACCGCCCTCGTGGTCAACACAAATCAGCAAATCCTTGCGCAGCTTCTTGATGCTGTGGCACAGCGCGGTGAGCTGGTCACGGCTTTGCCAGTTGCGGGCAAACAGGATCATGCCGCCCACCAGCGGGTGCTTGAGGCGCCGCTTGTCTTGTTTACTGAGGGTCAAACCGGCGATGTCGATGATCAGGGGGGCGTGCAGGGTCATGATGTACCTTATGAAAAAGATGACAGCGCATTGTCGCTTTTGCCTTCCACCACGCAAAAGCTCGCCGCGTAGTCGGTTTCATCGGTCACGCTGATGTGGGCGCTCAGGCCTTTGGCCTCGAACCATGTTTTGAGTTCGCCGTGCAACACGATGTGCGGCTGGCCGCTGGGCAGCTTGCCCACCTCGCACAGGCGCCAGGTCATGGGCATACGCATGCCCAGGCCGATGGCTTTGCTGAACGCTTCCTTTGCACTGAAACGCGTGGCCAGGTAGCGCACGCCACGCTCGGGCCAGCGCTGGCTGCGCTGGCGCCAGGTGGCGAGTTCGGCATCGCTCAGGATTTTTTGCGCAAAGCGTTCCCCGTGGCGATCCAGGCTGGCCTGGATGCGGCGCACGTCACAAATGTCAGTGCCAATGCCGTAGATCATGCGGCTTCACGAATGCACCGCAGGTAGTCCTTGACGGTGGCGCTGTAACCCAGCTCCAGCGCATCGGCGATCAGCGCGTGACCAATCGAAACTTCGCTCACGCCCGGCACGCCAGCGATAAAGGCGGTCAGGTTGTCGCGGTTCAGGTCATGGCCGGCATTCACTTCCAACCCCACGTCCAGCGCAGCTTGGGCGGCTTTGGCAAATCGCGCCAGTTGCGCTGGCTGACCGGGCGTGCCCCAAGCGGCGGCGTAGGGTTCGGTGTAGAGCTCGACGCGGTCCGCGCCCACGGCCTTGGCCGCCGCCATGACGGAGGCATCGGCATCCATGAACAGGCTGACACGCAAACCCCACGCGTGTGCCTGATCGATCAAGGGCTTCAGCACCGCTGCATCGGCCGGGAACATCCAGCCATGGTCGCTGGTGAACTGGCCTTGCGCGTCGGGCACAAACGTGACCTGGTGCACCGGCAGCTGCCGCGCCACCAGCGCACCCACCACGTCCATCAGGTTGTGCAAGGGGTTGCCCTCGATGTTGAACTCGCGGTCCGGCCAGTCCTTGAGCAATTTGGCCAGCTCGGGCACATCGCTGGCGCGAATGTGGCGCTCATCGGGACGCGGGTGCACGGTGATGCCGTTGGCACCGGCTTGCAGGCACAGCGTGGCCGCGCGAGTAACACTGGGGATGCCCAGGTGCCGGGTGTTGCGCACCAGCGCAACCTTGTTGAGGTTGACAGACAAGGAAGTAGTGTTCATAAGCTTTGCAGATCAATCATCATTTGCCGGGTGCGCAGGGTGGGCACCCCGCAATGGTAATTGAGCAGGGTGCGCAATTGGGGCTTGAGCGCGCTGGCCACTTCAGCACAAGCGCGCAACACTGTCGTGAGGGACACGCGGTCCCCCAGGGCTAGTTGCAGCGCCGTCCACTGGGCTCCACTCAAGCTGCTGCGGTCAGCGTCGTTGGCCAGTCGCAAACCGCCTTCGGGCACCAAACTGTAATGTTCATCCGGGTGCAGCGCCAGCAGCGTCATGGTTTGGGTATCGAGCAAGGGCAGCAGGCCAATTTCACGCAGCAGCAAGAGCTCGAAGGCACGCAGGGCTGCTTCGAGCACCTCGCCGTGCTCGCTGGCAATGATCTGCACCACGCTGGCATAAACATCAAACAAAACCGGATGTGGGTCTTCACGCGCCAGCAGCAGCATCAGCAGCTCATTGAGGTAATAACCCGACATCAACGCGTCACCGGTCGGCATGACGTGACCGCCCTGCCACTCGGCAGCTTTGAGGGTTTTGATTTCAGCCTCGCCACCAAAAGCCAGGTGCAACGGTTGCAATGGCAACAAAATCGGTCGAAAGCTGGAACTGGGCCGCTTGACGCCCTTGGCCACCAGCGCCATGCGGCCATGGTGGCGGGTGAACACGTCCAGAATCAGGCTGGTTTCGCTCCAGTCGTAGCGATGCAGCACATAGGCCGGTTCGTCAGAAATGCGCTTGGTGGCCATTAATAAAAATTCATCATTTTTGGGGTTTTGGAGGTCCGATTAAGTTTAAAAGACCCGAAGCCGACAGCCAAATTTCCAGACAGCGGTCATCCAATTCATCGGATTTGGTGCATTAACGTTTCAGGTAACAGGCGCGAGCGCGTCAGCGCGAAGCGTCCTTGTTGACCTGACTGTTGGGCTTAAGTAGTTCTTGTTCATTCAAACTTTTTAACACCAAGGCCGCTCTTGGGTGCCCCATTAATCTCGAAGTATTAAGAACGCCTTTCGCATATTCAATATCGCCACCGCCCCTAATTATCTCTACGCCGAGGTTGAAAGGAATGCTTGGATCATTGTGATCTAATTCGTTAGCCTTTTTGAGCAGTTCAATAGCCTCAGAGTTTCTAAGCAGCGCGCTTAAAGCGCAACTTTGTTGATATAAAATATCTGGTTGATCGGGGAACATATTATTTAATTTGCTAAACACATCAAGAGCGCCTTCATGGTCTCCACTCATCCCCAAGGCCATTGCTTTTAAATTTAGAAGGTGTGGTGAATCAGGTGAATCACTTGAATTGGAGTCAAGTTGATACAAAGCCTCTTCGAAATCACGTTTTTCTAGCAGTCTCATTACTTCATGAGCAAATTGCTCAACACTCAGCTGCTTTATCTTATTTCCGTCTTGATCTACTGTTTTCCCGCTTGCGAGCGAAATGGGGGGTGTTGTTTTCTCGATTTTGTAGGGGGTGCGTACAACCTTGTTTCCCCCTTCTTGTTTTACCATTTCATAAAGAAGAACTTCATTTGGAATGTTTCTAGTGGCTAGATTTATATAATGTTCCCGTACTTTTTGAGGACATTTTAGGCCAAAAACAATCTCTGATATTCTGCCTGGCCATTCGTAGTCTCCTCCCAATGGTTCAACGTAACGCCATTCTTCTTCATACGCCCAACAAGTTGGCTTTGTTCTTATTGCAGATTGAAACGTTTTATCTGAAAAGGCGATCTTAAAAGAAGAAGTGTACGGCCTGCCTGATTCATCAACACTCATACTCATCTGAACATTAAACCCTTCATCAGACATTCTTGGTATTTCATCCGAATAAATCACCTTCATAAAATTTTCTGTGCTACAAAATTTCTTACCTTCTTCTGGTGAAAACCCGATGCAAATTCCCTTGTGATCTTCAGCGTAGTGCGCCCAAAGCAACTGAACTGAGCAACTTGAAGACAAACTGAATATTCCGACCTGATTCAGCTGATCATCTAGGTTTTCGAATAACGTATCAGGGTTGGAAGATGGATGTCCGTTTACTCTCAACATTACATCCTTGTAATACTCATACGAGCTTGCTATGTCGGTTTTTTGGGAAAGTATTTCAAGGATATGCGGAAGCTCATCTGGATTTACCCCAAAAAATGGAGTTCTTTCCTTTATAGATTTATGAACCGCAATAACAAAACCAGCAATTCCGGCGCTTTTCATCTCAAGAGTTTTTTTTTTATCCAATTTGCGCCAATTACTTGGAGAGAACATTCAAACGGATCGTTAAGTGCATGCGCTGTCGATAAACGCACTTTCCCCGTGGAAAAGATCATATCCGTGTATTTTGAGTTGCCTCTGTACTTGTAATACATAGTTATCGATTCTTTGATTTCGTTATCACGGGGTTACACATGCCCAACGTTTGAATTCACCGGACTGCGCGGCATTTCACACAGGTCCGGTGGAATGATGGGTTGGGCAAGAGCTTCATTACCTTGAACCTCTCTTGTCTTCATTGATGATCAAACGTTTAACTTCTTGGTTAATGCCTTTTCTAAATACGTTTGCTTTTTCTTGCGTGCTGTATGCCAGGGACAAGCGGCTACTGAGGGCTTGAGTTTTTGCGTTTTGTTTTCTGACCTCGTAGTTATGCTTAAAGATAGCGCGTCGAGATTCTCCGAAGACAGACTCCCAATCACCGTATTCATCCTCTACCTTATTGAGTGCGGCGTTCATATCAGACTCTATTGCGGACCGTTTGGCACCCAATTCTTGCAACAGGTCTGCCGGTTCAAATGGTGGTGCCCATTGTTTTGATCCAGCAGTGTTCGCGTATTGAACAGCCTCTTTGCGAAGTTCTTCGATATCCGAAGTAGGGCCATCACTCCCGTAGCGTTGCGAAAAGCTGGCAGCAACAGAGTCGATGCATTCAGTCGCTCGCTTTAGCGGATACTTTGGGCCATATTCCTTCCATATACCGAGTTCCTTTTCGGTAAACGGCCAGAACTTGCTCTTCTCATCTTCCTTGAGATGCGAATAGGAGGGGAACACATCACCACCCAAGCCCAAGGTACATGACATATTAAGGGTCGACAAAAATGATCGCCGCAATTCAAGGGTCTGTGCCGTCCGTACCTGTTGTTGAGTTGTTGCGGGAGTCCCGTCGGGTAATCGATAGCGGAAGGTCATGTACTGAACCTGACCTTCAATCTTGCTCTTCTGATCGCGCGCTATCGACAATTGCCCTTCAATATTCTTTAGGTTTTGCGTCAGCCGCCAGCGTTCTTGCTCCAACTCGGCCAAACGCCCTTCGGCTTCGGCGATCTTAGGCGCTTGCTTCTTGATAATGCCCTCGTATTCGGCAACCTGTTCAGCAAGTCTTTCCTTCTGATAGACGGGTAAAACAGTGTAGAAGTAACCGAATATTGCAACCACAGCCAAGGCTATCTGAGCCACGTGACTGACCGTCTCGATAGTCAACCTTGGGCTATTGTTTCCCCGAGCTGTAGGGTGGGCCTTTCGCAAAGCCTTTCGACTTGCAAAGTGCCTTTGGAAGCGGTTAGTCATCCGTGGTAGTGACATTGGTTAGGCCCAACGTTCACGCCCACCGGCGCGCGGCAGCGCTACTTGACCAAGGTGCGGTGTTTCCCGCGCGTCCGGGTGGGGCGTGCTGTTGGGCGACACAACGTCAATCATTGGCGGGCAGTCTCCGAGGCATGCTTGTTTGCGGTAATGCGGTCATTGCGATACTCAATGGCCGATGCTACGCCGTACAGGACAAGAACCACAGGGGTCGCCCACGGCGAAACGAAGTGCGAGAGCAACCCGCATGTGAAACCGATGAACAGGACTGCGAACGGTGCAGAGAAGCTCCGCGCCCCCGATAACCAAGTGAAGCCCAGAAACATGAGCAGTGAAGCACCCGACCCGACGGCAAAATGAACAGCAACGCTAAGCATTTCGGAAGCGCTCTTGTGTTGCCCAACGTTGGCGCTGTCCGGCACGCAGCACTCGCCGCGGAGCGGCATTCTGCTGCTGTGTGTCCGCGACGAGCAACCTGTTAACCCTCACTTAGACAGCATCAGTATTACTTGACGATTAGCCGGACTGAGGCCGAGTCCAAAGTCTGGGCACGAGGAGACTTCTTTTCTGCCTTGAGCTCAACGAGTTTGGTGGAAACCAAGAATGACTTGAGCGTCTCGTAGCCGAGTAACTTGTACTTTATAGGTGTGTATGTGCTCAGATACTGGCCCACTGCAGCAATGTTTGCCCAGCCGTCCTCAGCCGCTGTACTCTGAATAGCTTTAACAACATAGTCTGAGACCTGATCCCTCGTCGCAATGGCCTCTTTTCCGAGAAATGCCGCTGAAGGGGATAGAGCAGCGGGTCCAGCCTTGGCATCAGACGATGGACGGGATGCCGGACGAGTGGGTTTCTGAGCTAAGCTGAGCAGGTTATCAACATTGAAGCTTAGCTGGCGGACAAACTTCTGTCGGAAGTCAGCCGTTCCAGCGTAAGACTCTGTAAGCCCGCTACGGCGCATTTTGTCGCGGAATTCCCGCATGACTTTAAATTGGTCAATATCAAGTTTTTCAGGGTCTACTGGAGTCTGCGAAAAGTAAAGCATTACTGGTTTTTTCTGCGCAACGAATTGCTCTATCTCTTCCGCCGTCCCACTAACTGAGACGCCTGTTTGAGTGCCGATACGCGTCCAAAATATGCCCACTAAGAGATCGCAGTCTTTGACGATCTGCTCGTTGATGATCGCTTGCGGTCGGTCCCCCATTGCTGGGTAAGTGTGGGTTTCCCACCGAACGGGCATCAATATCGACTTTGCACGAAACGCGGATACGGCGTTCCATTCGTTTATTACCTCTGGAATGACTAGTCGCTCATCACCAACATCGCCTGGCGAGGCAATCAACACGCGATACGCTTTGGCTTCAAATGGCATAGCAGAGTCTCTTTAGGTTCTTATGAGGGTCGACGTTGGAGTTCAGCGGGCGGCGAAAGGCGCAGCTTTTTCACGGTCCGCTGGAACGACTTGTTATGCCAATTCCCGCTCAGAGTGCTGAAAAACAATCGGCTGCTCATATGAGCCCTTTCGCTGCTAGCCGCCGGTAGTGCTCGCCGAGAGCTGTGAGGTGAATGGTCTTGCCCTCCATGGCGGCATGCCACATGTGCGGAGCATCGTCAGGCACGAGAAGCCCAAAGCGGTTGTACTTTTGCAGGATCTTGAAGATTGCATTGTGATCAGGATCCGGGGGTGGAATGCCTTGCGGGTTCGTGGCCCAGGATTCGTGCCGCTCCGGCTCATATGTGGGGTCGAGTTGGAACTGGAAGCCGGGAGTCGGGAAAAACTCTGAAATCCGGCGAAGTTCAGCAAGCTCGAAGGGGGGGGGTATCTTGCGCAAGGAAACGAACCGCTTGACGTTAGTCTTAAAGACAGGCCGTTGCGCCCATGGTCCGAGCGACTGGTCTACGTGTGCATAGACACCACCCGGCGTCACATCTCCGACTAGGTTTGCGGCAGCACCGCCGAGCGCATCGACTAACAAGCTGGTAAAGACACCGGCACCATCTTCCTCGGTTGCATACTGTTCCGCTGTTGATGCTGTGAGGATCGTTACCCCATCGCTGATCTCGGTCACCTTCTGCTGCAACGCGCTTCCTCCCGCGACGCCGCTGTGACAGCTATCGAGAATGATCACGCGGTTTTGAATCCTCGACTGATTGGCCATGATCATGATCTCAGCCAATGGCACGCCGTCGTTACCGGTCTTCACGTCGGACGAGCAAAGGTAGCCGCCAGTTGCTTCGATGTGACCATGCCCTGCAAAGTAGAAGAGCGAAACTTCACCATCACCGGCGAAGAGGCTTTCGATAGCCTGCCGAAGCTCGTCTCGCTCAACAGGATCACTTGGTCCAGTGGCGGTTAGATGCTTCACGCCAAAGTTCACTGACCCATCGGCGTGCCGATCAAGCATGGCCTTAACCGCAAACGAATCGTTCACGCAACCATAGAGCGGCGAAACGTTGGTGTAGTAGTCGATACCGACGACGAGTGCTTTTCGCATCAGAGGCTATCAATCCAGGCTGCGATGTTGGGCCAAGTCCAGACCATCGTATTCACACCGACGAGGTCGGTGCGGTCCTCCTTGTAAGCCCAGATGCCGCGCATTTTCTTCTTCTCTTCCTTGGCACATTGAATCTCCCACTTCTGCCCACTAGAGTTGAGGGAGTTCTTGGTGACAATTACAAGGACACCATCGGACCGAAGAATGCGAGTCCGCACTTTCTTCTTCCACTCCTCGTCATAGGCTTCTTTGACCGACATGTCTACATACTCGAAGGGCGAGTCGGTATGCAAAGACTGCCCCTTGATCATGTCGCGGATGCGCACGTCCTCAATTGCGAAGGCAACGAAAACGACTTTCTTATCAGCCATGAAGGACTCCTTTGGTTAACGTAATGTAGACGGCAAACCCCGATTGATACATCTTGGGACTGACGATACATCTTTTAAAAATCGTGCTGTAAGTCGCTTGCACATTGGGATTGCGATGTGTACACTGTACACAAACACAGGTATAAATTATCCATGAAACCCGGTGCTCCCTTGTTGCAGTCAACCCGCTTGCTCGATCAGGTGCGAGAGCGGGTTCGGTATTTGCACTATAGCCTCAAAACCGAGAAAGCTTATCTGTATTGGATACGTTTTTTCATCCGCTGGAATGCTGTGCAAGTTGGTGGCATGCGCCATCCGCGCGAGTTGGGTGTGACGGATGTGGAGGCTTTTTTGTCATGCTTGCCAATGAGCGCAAGGTGTCTGCGTCCACGCACAACCAGGCGCTCAGTGCATTGCTGTTTCTGTATCGCGAAGTGCTGGTCATCGATTTGCCTTGGCTGAGCAACATCGGGCGCCCCCAACAGACCAAGCGCATTCCTTCGGTGTTGACCAAGGATGAAGTGGCAGGCCTTTTGGCCCAACTGGACGGCGTCGCTGCACTGCTGGCCCGGCTGCTGTACGGCACGGGTATGCGGCTGATGGAGGGTATCGGTTCATACCTTGCGCCACTCATTTGCCACCCATTTATTGCAAGCTGGCACCGACATCCGCACCGTTCAAGAATTGCTGGGCCACTCGGATGTCAGCACCACCATGATTTACACCCATGTGCTCAAGGTGGCAGCGGGCGGCACGGCCAGCCCGCTGGATGCACTCAGTAGCCTGGTGTCATGAATCTCAGCTGCAATACAGTCACCCGCGTTGACGCACCAAATTTGCATTTTTGACCTCCGCCGTTCGAGTTCAACCAGCACTCCCCGGCAGGGGATGGGTTGGGGTGGCGGCCGATTTCTGGGCCTTTGACAGTATGAGGCTGCCGCCCCAACCCATCCCCTGCCACCCCAAAACCTGAGAATGGTGAAAGCGTCAGCTCAGCGCTTACTCGTAGCCAAAAGAGCGCACGCGCGCTTCGTCATCCGCCCAGCCGGAGCGCACCTTGACCCACATCTCGATGAAAACCTTGCAATCGAACAACTTTTCAAGTTCGACGCGGGTCTCCATGCCGATGCGCTTGATGCGCTCGCCCTTGTCGCCAATCACCATGGCCTTGTGGCCGTCGCGCTCGACCACGATGGTGGCGGCAATACGCAGCAGCCGCTTCTGGCCTTTTTTCTGGGGCGGTTCTTCTTCGAACTTGTCAATGATGACGGTCGAGGTGTAGGGCAGCTCGTCGCCAGTCAGGCGAAACAGCTTCTCACGCACCATCTCAGCGGCCATGAAGCGTTCGCTGCGGTCGGTGAGTTCATCGGCGGCGTACCACCAAGCTTGCTCGGGCAGGTACTTGGCGCAGATGTCGAGCAGGCGTTCCACATCCTTGGCGCTCTTGGCCGACATCGGCACAAACTCGGCAAAGGCGTGTTTTTCCTGCATGGTCTGCAGCCAGGGCGCAATGTCGCCGCGGCGGTGCACGTTGTCGAGCTTGTTGGCAATCAGCAGCGTCGGGATTTTTTTGTCCAGCAGCGCCAGCACGCGGGCGTCAGCCGGGGTGAAGCTGCCGGCTTCCACCACAAACAGGATCAGGTCCACATCCGCCACTGCACCGACCACGGTCTTGTTGAGCGACTTGTTCAGCGCATTGCCATGCAGGGTCTGGAAACCCGGGGTGTCGACAAACACAAACTGGGTCGCGCCCATGGTGTGCATGCCGGTGATGCGGTGGCGCGTGGTTTGCGCCTTGCGCGAGGTGATGCTGATTTTTTGCCCCACCAGTGCATTGAGCAGCGTGGATTTGCCCACATTGGGTTTGCCCACGATGGCAATCAGGCCGCAACGCTGACCCGCGACCGGCGCCTCGGCGGCCCCCGCGGGGCGCATGTCGCGGCGCATGCCGGCCAACAGGTCTTCCAGGTTAGATTGCACCTCGACCACCGGAGCGTCGGCATTGGAAGCTGTCTTTTTAGGGGTAGTCATGAGTTTACTGTCGCTTTCAAAATTTGCAGCATGGCCGTCGCTGCGGCCTGCTCGGCAGCCCGACGCGAGCCGCCAATACCGCGTTCGGCGCGGTTGAGTTCCGGAATTTCGCATTCCACATCGAAGCTTTGCTTGTGCGCCAAACCGAGCGTTGCCACCACCCGGTAGCTTGGCAGTTTCAGGCGGCGTCCCTGCAGCCATTCCTGCAACTCGGTCTTGGGATCTTTGCCGATGGCGTCCATCTCGGGGTTGATCTGCACCGCCTGGTAAAGCCGCTGCACCAGCGCTTGCGCCGCGGCAAAGCCGGCATCCAGATAGACTGCGCCAATCACGGCCTCAAGGGCATCGGCCAGAATGGACGGCCGCTTCTGGCCGCCGGAGCGCATTTCGCCCTCGCCCAGCAAAATCACCTCAGGCAAGCCCAGCGACACCGCCAGCTGGTGCAAGGTGTCCTGCTTGACCAGGTTGGCCCGCACCCTGGATAAATCACCTTCGGGCAGACTCTGCAGGCGCCGGTACAGCATGTCGGCCACCACCACGCCCAGCACCGAGTCGCCCAAAAACTCCAGGCGCTCGTTATGGTCGACTGAAAAGCTGCGGTGCGTGAGCGCGCGTTTGAGCAAACCCGCATCGGCAAAATGGTGTTGCAAGCGCTGTTGCAGGGTCACCAGCCCCGCGTTCAAACCTTCGCCTGGACTATCAATTCGATTGGCCACTGTACTTGAGGGTCAGAAAGGCGGGGCCCACCAGTTTGAATTCGCGCTGATAGGCAAAACTGACGACCACCTTGTCGTTTTCTTTGGTCACATCCAGGTCTTTGGCGGTAATCGAACTGATGGCGTCAATGCTCGCGGCCCGGTCAAAAATCATGCGGACTTCAGGCACCGTATTGCCATCTTTGGCTTTGTTCACCGCTTTCAGAATGGTTTGGTATTCAATCACCGTGGGCACCACCTGCGCGGCAAGCACACCCGTTACGGCGACCAGCCCCCCCACAAAAAGCAAACCGAACAAAGTGAAGCCGCGTTGGCCGGATTTGGAAGAGAAAGTCATGTCAGTCTCCTGGTCAATGAAAAGAGCCGATGCGCTTGAGATTGCCGAAATTCATCCAGACAAAAAAGGCCTTTCCCACGATGTTTTTGTCCGGCACAAAACCCCAGTAACGCGAATCCAGCGAGTTGTCACGGTTGTCGCCCATCATGAAGTAATGCCCATCGGGCACCTTGCACACCACGCCTTCAATACTGTAGCGGCAATTGGCCTTGAATTCAAATTCATCGGCACCCGGAATGAAGGCGGGCCGCCCCGGGTCGTTGAGCAATCGGTGCGGTTGTCCGCCCAGGGTTTCGTCAAACTGGGGAAAGTAGCGCATCGTGTCTTCGTCAAAAAACTCGGGCAGCGCGCTGGTTGGCAACGGCTGTCCGTTGATGGTCAGGCGCTTGTTCAGGTAGGCCACTTCATCGCCTGGCACCCCCACCACGCGCTTGATGTAGTCCAGGCTGGGCTTTGGCGGATAGCGAAACACCATCACATCGCCGCGCTGCGGCGGCGTGCCTTCGGTGATCTTGGTGTTGAGCACCGGCAGGCGCAGCCCGTAATGAAATTTGTTGACCAGAATCAGGTCGCCCACCCACAGCGTCGGAATCATGGAACCCGACGGAATCTTGAAGGGCTCGAACAGGAACGAGCGCAGGATGAAGACGCCGATGATCACCGGGAACAAGCCCGCCGTCCAGTCCAGCCACCAGGGCTGAGCCAGGATGCGGTGCTTTGCCTCGGCGATGTCGCCATCCACCTTGCTGATGCCCATTTTGCCGAGTTCGGCGTTGCGCGCTTTGGTTTGCGCCTCCAGAGCGGCAGCCGCTTTTTGCCGCTGCGGCAAGAAGTAGAAACGCTCGGCCAGCCAATAAATGCCGGTGACCACCGAGGCCAAAAACAGCAGCAAGGCGAAGTTGCCCTCGAGCACGCCAAAATACCAGGCACCCACATAAGCGACAAAAGCCGCCAGAATCACAGCTGTTAATGCCTGCATCATGCATCCACCTTCAAAATGGCCAGGAAGGCCTCTTGCGGCACTTCGACCGAGCCAATTTGTTTCATGCGTTTTTTACCTTCCTTTTGCTTTTCCAGGAGCTTGCGCTTGCGTGAAATATCGCCACCGTAGCACTTGGCAATCACGTTCTTGCGCAGCGCCTTGATTGTCTCACGGGCAATCACGTTGGCACCGATGGCCGCCTGGATCGCCACGTCGTACATCTGGCGCGAAATGACCTCGCGCATCTTGGCAACCACGGCACGCCCGCGGTACACCGACTGGGAACGGTGCACGATGATCGACAACGCATCGACCTTCTCACCGTTAAGCAAGATATCGACCTTGACCACGTCGGCGGTCCGGTATTCCTTGAACTCGTAGTCCATCGAGGCATAGCCGCGCGACACGCTTTTGAGCTTGTCGAAGAAGTCCATCACGATTTCGCCCAGTGGCATGTCGTAGGTCAGGACCACCTGGCGCCCCTTGTAGGCCATGTTCATCTGCACGCCGCGCTTCTGGTTGGCCAACGTCATGACCGGACCGACATATTCCTGTGGCATGTAAAGGTGCACGGTCACGATGGGCTCACGAACTTCTTCCAGACGCCCCTGGTCAGGCATCTTGGAGGGGTTTTCCACCATCTTGACCGTGCCATCGGCCTGCACCACCTGATAGACCACGCTGGGCGCGGTGGTGATCAGGTCCTGGTCGAACTCGCGCTCGAGGCGTTCCTGCACGATTTCCATGTGCAACAGTCCCAAAAAGCCGCACCTGAAGCCGAAACCCAGCGCCTGCGAAACTTCGGGTTCATAGTGCAGCGAAGCATCGTTGAGCTTGAGTTTTTCCAGGCTGTCGCGCAGCCCCTCGTACTGGTTGGCCTCGGTCGGATACAGCCCGGCAAATACCTGTGGCTGAATTTCCTTGAAGCCGGGCAGCGCCTGCGTGGCCGTAAAGGCAGCACCGCCGGTGCCGGGCTTGATCAGGGTGATGGTGTCGCCCACCTTGGCCGCCTGCAATTCCCGAATGCCGGCAATGATGTAGCCCACCTCGCCCGCTTCCAGCGCGCTGCGAGGCTCGTTGACGGGGGTAAAAACGCCCAGGCTGTCGGCGTTGTAGGTGGTCTCGGTGGCCATCAGCTTGATGCGATCTCCCTTGGCCAGGCGACCATCGACCACGCGCACCAGCATCACCACGCCGACATAAGAGTCAAACCAACTGTCGATGATCATGGCACGCAGGGGGCCGCTCGGGTCGCCTTTGGGTGGAGGAATGCGGGCCACCACGGCCTCCAGAATGTCGTCGATGCCCATGCCGCTCTTGGCTGAGCAGGGAATGGCATGCGAGGCATCGATCCCGATCACGTCCTCAATTTCAGAGCGAGCGTTGTCGGGATCAGCGTTGGGCAAGTCCATCTTGTTCAGCACCGGCACCACTTCCACGCCCAGATCCAGCGCGGTGTAGCAGTTGGCCACGGTTTGCGCCTCCACACCCTGGCTGGCATCGACCACCAGCAACGCGCCCTCGCAGGCCGACAGGGAACGACTGACCTCATAGGAAAAGTCCACATGGCCGGGCGTGTCGATCAGATTCAGGTTGTACACCTTGCCGTCAAGCGCCTGGTAGTGCAGCGCCGCCGTCTGCGCCTTGATGGTGATGCCGCGCTCTTTTTCGATGTCCATCGAATCCAGCACCTGCGCTTCCATTTCGCGCTCCTGCAAACCGCCACAGCGTTGGATCAGGCGGTCGGCCAGCGTGGACTTGCCGTGGTCGATGTGGGCAATGATGGAAAAATTTCTGATGTGTTGCATCCAGGAAAACCGATTCAAAGAGTAAGTGAGCCACAGAAAAAAGGGCGCGTTTCAAAGAGACGCGCCCCGGACCAAACGGATGGGCTACACCAAAGTTAAGTGCCCGATTGTAATTAAGTCAGGCACCGCCAGATGAGATGCCTTGCGGGTCAGGAATTGAATCGGATCACGGTGTACTGAGCCCACTCACCGCGACGAAACAGGATGTTGATCGGTTTGGCTTTATCCAGATCGGAGACGACTTTCTCGAACCCGGCGACGCTGTTCACAGCGACATTGGCCACGGACATGATCACATCCCCCTCGCGCAAACCAGCGCGTGCCGCAGCACCACTGCTGGCATTGACCTGCACACCGCCTTTGATGCGCAGTTCTTTTTTGACCGCATCGGTCAGCTCGATCAAGTCCAGGCCCAAGGCAAGCCCCGTTTTGGACTCCGAGGCTTTAGGTGCCTTTTCAGGGGCCTTGGCGACTGCCTTTTCAGCTTCGATCTCGGCCACAGTCACCGCCAATTCCTTGCTGGCGCCACGGCGAAACACGGTCAAGGCGCTCTTGGCACCCGGCTTGGTGCCGCCCACCATGCGCGGCAGGTCGCTCGATTTCTCCACTTTTTTTCCATCAAACTTGATAATGACGTCGCCGGCCTCGACGCCCGCCTTGTCGGCCGGGCCGTCAGTCTCGACGCCCCGCACCAGCGCCCCATAAGGCTGGCCCAGGCCGATGGACTCGGCCACCTCCTTGCTGACAGGCTCGATTTGAACGCCAATGCGCCCGCGCGTGACGCGACCTGTGGCACGCAGTTGTTCGCTCACGCGCACCGCCTCATCCATCGGGATGGCGAACGAAATGCCCATGGAGCCGCCCGAGCGCGAATAAATCTGGCTGTTGATGCCTACCACTTCGCCGCGCATATTGATCAGCGGCCCACCCGAATTGCCCGGATTGATGGCCACGTCGGTCTGAATGAAGGGCAGGTAGTCGCCTGTGTCGCGCTGCTTGGCACTCACGATGCCGGCCGTCACAGTGTTTTCCAGGCCGAATGGCGAGCCAATCGCCATCACCCACTCGCCCACCTTGAGGCGACTCACGTCGCCCACCCTGACTGCTGGCAGGCTGGTGGCCTCGATCTTGACCACGGCCACGTCGCTGCGCTTGTCGGCACCAATGATTTTGGCCTTGAACTCACGCTTGTCGGTGAGGGTGACGATGACTTCGTCGGCGCCATCGACCACATGGGCGTTGGTCATGACCATGCCGTCTGCAGTCAGAATAAAGCCGGAACCCACGCCGCGCGGCTGCTCCTGCTGGTTGGGCTGGCCATGCCCGGGTGGCAGATTTGGCCGCGGACCGTTGGGCACGCTGGGGATGGGCAGGCCGAAGCGGCGGAAAAACTCCAGCATATCCGGGTCCAGTTGGCCCGTTTGGTTTTGCCGCGGACCCACCTTTTCAAGGGTGCGTATGTTCACCACGGAGGGGCCGACCTGCTCCACCAGATCGGTGAAGTCAGGCAAGGCACGCACTTGGGCGACGGCTGGCGACACTGGCAACAACAAGGTGGATGCCGTGACCGCCATGGCCACACTGAGGACGCCAGCATGCAAGCTTTTAAAGTTAAGTTGAATCATCTTCGGCCTTTTAAAAATTCAGATACAGAAATAGAGACTTATTGTTTTCTTTCAAGACCCTGGGCAAAAATGGCCAAGGTCTGCACGGGCACCTCACCCACGGCAGTGATCCACCAAGCGCCCAGACGACGCGTCGCCATGTGGGTCGCGCCCATGGCAAACCGGTCGTGGTGCACCATGGTGCTGTGCCGCGAGGCATCAAAGTCCTCAATGAACAGCGACACCGAAGCAAGTCCGTCGGAAAAAACCCACTGCAAGGTGTTGCCTTGCCGCGCTGAAGCGTCTGAATTTGCCCGTTTATGGCAGGCCATGGGTTTGAAGCCGACCACCTGACCTTTGAACTGCCAGCCTTCCTGAGCCGCCGTGGTCTTGACCAATTCTGGTTTTTTGACCTGGTAACCCTTGGTATCGTCCATCAGCGCAGCCAGCTTGGCCATGCTGACGGGTTCGCCCAGTTTCAATTCTGAAAAGGCGGCCTGCTCCAGCACGCCCTCGGCCGCGTCCAGGGTTTGCAATTTGACCACCACACCGGTTTCACGCTCGGTCCAGACCCGGTAGCCAAAACGCAGCGCATCCACCGGCACCAATTGCACCACATCCGAGTCGAGGCCCGCGACACGCTGACGCCCCAAGACTTTCAATCTGTATTGCTGCGCAATCGACGAGTCGGCCCGGCTCAGCAAATTGGGAAACAACCCGAGCGCGTCACGGGTTTCAGAGATCACCACACGGCGTTCCGGCAAAAACGTCATCACCTTGTCATTGTGACGAAATGTGCTGCGCGCTGCTCCGGTCAAGGCATCAACCCGCTCGATTTGCTGCTGGCCGTCACACACATGCCAGATGCGCGACGACGACATGCTGTCGGCGGTGGTTACCACGAAGGTGCCCACATAGGAGCGCGACCGGGCAGCGTCGTGCAGACGTAGCAGCCAGTGACTGATCGACGCGCCTTCATGGGGGGACTGCGCCCTGTTTGCGGCCAGATTGCCTGCGCTTTGCGCCCAAGCCGCATTGGCGCAGACCAGCAAGCCCAAACTCAGCACGCCAGTCAGCAAGCGTCTCAACGTGCACCCTCCTCAAACGTGGCATTGCGCAAGAATCCTGTTGGCATTTGCAACGCCGAGGTGCCGCCGAACTGTCGATGCGCCGCCAGCAAAGCATCGAGTTGCGGATCACGCAGCATGACGGGCGCCGGACTCACGGCCAGTTGCGGGGTGCTTGCAGGCGTCGCAACGGGCGCAGAGGCCAGTTGTGCCCGCGTCGAGCCGGAACCCTGAAAACCCTGCCACGCAATCACCCCGACCATGGCCACCGAAGCCAGCCCGACGACCAGCCGCCAGTAGCGGTCATTGGCGCTGGGCCGTTGCTCGCCCTGTCGGTCTCTGGCACCTGGCAGGGCGGCATCTGGAATCATTGAATCTGGTGCAGCTTGCAGGCGCGATGGCAACGTCTCCTGTTGCAGCCTGGCGCGCAGTCCAAGCACAAAATCAGCCTCATGCGCGCTCACATCGGCCTGCCCGGTGCGCAGGGCATCACCCACCACATGGTAGGCGTACCAGCTCTGGCGTGCCTCGCTGCTGCGTTCCAGAAGCGCCATCGCCCGGACAAATTCATCACCACTCAACTGGCCATCGACCAGCGCCGAAAGCAGCTCGGTGTTTGCCATTGATTTGTCAGTCATGTTTGTCCTCGCCTCTTGATTGGTTCGCTGCTGATTGAAAATAGCAATAACTACCAGCGCTTGCCGCCTTGTTTGTCCAGCATGGGTTTGATCTTGGTGGAGACGGCTTCGCGTGCTCTGAAAATGCGCGAGCGCACGGTTCCCAATGGGCAATTCATCACGTCAGCAATTTCCTCGTAGCTCAATCCATCTATTTCGCGCAGCGTCAGCGCCTGTTTCAGGTCGTCAGGCAGTGCCTCCAGCGCGGCATTCACAGCTTGACCAATTTCCTTGGCCGCCAGCACCGACTCGGGTGTTTCATCTGTGCTTGGTTCACTTCTGCGCTGAAAAGTTTCATCATCTTCGTCACTGGATTGCAGGCTGCTGTGAAAAACGGCAGGATCGTTCTTGAGCGTGAGCAGAAAGCGCTTGGCGGTATTGACGGCAATACGGTAGAGCCAGGTGTAGAACTGGGCATCGCCGCGAAACTGGTGCAGCGCCCGGTAAGCCCGAATAAAGGTTTCCTGAGCAATGTCTTCGACCAGATTGGTATCACGCACCATGCGCCCGATCAGCCGCTCGATGCGGCGCTGGTACTTGATCACCAGCAACTCGAAGGCGCGCTGATCACCCGCAACGGCTCGCTCCACCAGCAGGGCATCGCTGTTGCCGGATTGCGACTGTGTATCCAGCCCCGGTTTTTGTTCGGCCGGCATCAGGCTTCTGGCATCGCTGTCAGGCGCGCCGGATCAGGCTCAACCGGTTCTGCAGAGGGGTTAAACAGGGCGCGGCGCAAGGCCAGCCATCGCTCAGGCTGAGCTTGTTGTGCGGGCCATGCCCACTTTGTGGCCCCGGTTGCGGGATGCAAACAGAGCAGCAAACTGTGCTGCGTGTCAACAATGACCTGCGGCACCACGACCTGATGGGTCTTGCCCGAGCACCACGACCAATCCCGGCCATCCCAAACCAGTTGCGCCAGCACCGTCTGACTGAGGCACCAAAGCGCCCAACTCCCGGCCACGAGCCAAAGCGACAGCCCCAGCAGATGACCAGCGCTGTGCGCGGTCGACAGCAGCCACCAAGCGGCTTGCGCCACGCCGCCCGCCAGCACAATAGCCATCGTCAAGCCCGTCTGAAAACGCGAACGCCCCACCGGGTAAGTCACCGCTGGGGCGTTGTACATGATCTTGGGCGACGGGCGTTAAACGTCAGGGCGCCCGCTTGAAAACCAGCGAGCCATTGGTGCCGCCAAAGCCAAAGTTGTTCTTGATGGCCAGGTCGATTCTCATATCGCGCGCCGTGTTGGCGCAGTAGTCAAGGTCGCAGTCGGGGTCCTGGTTGAAGATGTTGATGGTTGGTGGACTCTTTTGGTGGTGCAGGGCCAGCACCGTGACCACCGACTCCAGCCCGCCAGCGCCACCCAGCAAATGGCCGGTCATGGACTTGGTGGAATTGACCACCACGTTTTTGGCATGGTCGCCCAGCGCCGCCTTGATGGCGTTGGATTCGTTGGTGTCGCCAAGCGGGGTGGACGTGCCATGGGCATTGACGTAGTTGACCTGGTCGGCATTGACCCCGGCGTTGCGCAAGGCGCTGACGATGGCACGCCGCGGGCCATCCATGTTGGGAGCAGTCATGTGGCCGGCGTCGGCGCTCATGCCAAAACCCGCCAGTTCGGCATAAATCTTGGCGCCTCGCGCCTTGGCATGCTCGTATTCTTCGAGCACCATGACACCTGCACCCTCGCCCAAAACAAAACCGTCGCGGTCCTTGTCCCACGGGCGAGACGCGGTGGCCGGATCATCGTTGCGGGTACTGAGGGCACGCATGGCGGCAAAGCCGCCGACGCCCAAGGGCGACACCGCAGCCTCGGAGCCACCGGCCACCACCACATCGGCATCGCCGTACTCGATCATGCGGCCGGCCTGGCCGATGCAATGCAGGCCCGTGGTGCAGGCGGTCACGATGGCCAGGTTGGGGCCCTTGAAACCAAACCGGATCGAGACATGCCCGGCAATCATGTTGATGATGGTGGACGGCACAAAAAAGGGAGAAATCCGGCGCGCGCCACGTTGCTCATACTCTGTGTGCATGTGCTCGATCATGGGCAGCCCGCCAATGCCCGAGCCGATCACGCAGCCAATGCGGGTGGCCAGCTCTTCTTCCAGCGCTTCGCCCGTGGGCAAACCGGCATCAGCCACGGCTTGGGCGGCCGCGGCAATGCCATAGTGAATGAAGGTGTCCATGGTGCGCGCTTCTTTGGCGCTCATGTAGGACTCCACATCAAAGCCCTTGACTTCACCAGCAATTTTGCAATTGAAGGTGGAGGCATCGAATTTGGTGATCAAACCCACACCAGACTGACCAGCCAGTAGATTGGCCCAAGTGGTGTCAACCGTGTTGCCCACGGGACTGACACAACCCAAACCAGTAACGACAACGCGACGACGAGGCATATTCATAAGCAGTCAGTGGTTCGTCCGAATGAGACCCCACTCCTTCACAGGCTGGGATCCGGATTGGGGTGACTCAGCACACAACATCTGATCAGGGACCGGGTTGCCGTGCTGAAACTTGCGAGGCCCAACAAGAGGGCGCTGCAGGCGATTACGCTTTTTTATGTGTATTGGCGTAGTCAACAGCGTTTTGCACTGTGGTGATTTTTTCGGCGTCTTCATCCGGAATTTCGATGCCGAATTCGTCCTCGAGCGCCATCACCAGTTCGACCGTGTCCAGGGAATCGGCACCGAGATCAGCCACAAAGGCTTTTTCGTTGGTCACTTGGGATTCTTCAACACCGAGTTGTTCGGCAATGATTTTTTTAACGCGTGCTTCAATATCGCTCATGGGTTCCCTCAGAGGGTTGTGAAAAGATCCGTGATTTTAGCCGGGCCTGAAATGTGTTTCCAAACCCGACGGCCGTACGGACAACGCGGCTTTATTTTGTCATCAAATTGGCCTCAAGCTCAGGCCATGAACATACCACCATTGACGTGCAATTCCTGCCCCGTCACGTAAGCAGCCTGTGGCGATGCCAAGTAAGCCACCGCATGCGCAATGTCTGACGGCTTGCCCAGATGGCCCAGCGGGATTTGCGTGAGCAGGGCCTTTTGCTGTTCGTCAGCCAGTTTGGCCGTCATGTCGGTCTCGATGAAACCGGGGGCCACGCAGTTGACCGTGATGTTGCGCGAGCCCAGTTCACGCGCCAGCGCGCGCGTCATGCCGGCCACACCGGCCTTGGCGGCGGCGTAATTGGCCTGACCCGGGTTGCCCGACGCGCCCACCACCGAGGTGATGTTGATGATGCGACCGTAGCGCTGTTTCATCATGGTGCGCATGACGGCGCGGCTCATGCGGAATACGGCCTTGAGGTTGGTGTCGAGTACGGCATCCCACTCCTCGTCCTTCATGCGCATGGCTAGGTTGTCCTGCGTGATGCCTGCATTGTTCACCAGAATCTGCAGCCCGCCGTGCTCCTTGACGATGGTGTCGATCAGGGCCTGCGCCCCCGCCGCGTCGTTGACATCGAGAGTTTTGCCGCTGCAACCGGCAAAGGCTGCCAGCGTCTGGCTGATTTTGCCAGCGCCTAGATCCGAGGTGGCGGTGCCGATTACCTTCAGGCCGCATTGCGCCAGCTCATGTGCAATGGCAGCCCCAATGCCACGCGATGCGCCGGTGACCAGCGCCACCTGGCCTTCAAACTTGATTTCACTCATGGTGGTCTGCATCCAGTACAAAAGTTTTGACTTCAGCCAGGCTGGCGAGATCGAACAATGGCAGGCCCTGCATCTCGGCATCGATCCGCCTGGTCATGCCCGCCAGCACCTTGCCGGGGCCGCACTCGACCACGTTGGACAAACCGCGCGCGCCAATGGCCTGCACGCACTCGACCCAGCGCACCGGGCCGAAAGCCTGACGAAACAGCGCATCCCGGATGCGCTCAGGCTCCTGCTCGACAGCCACGTCGATGTTGTTGATGACGGGGATTTGCGGCACTGCAAACTCAGTGGCCGCCAGCTTTTCCTTGAGCTTGAGCGCCGCCGGCTTCATCAGGCTGGAGTGAAAAGGTGCCGACACCGGCAGCGGCAAGGCGCGTTTGGCACCCTGTGCCTTGAGCGCCACACAGGCCTGCTCGACGGCGACTTTGGAGCCTGCGATCACGGTCTGGCCGGGATCATTGAAATTGACCGCCTCCACCACCTCGGCAGAGCCAGCACCGAATGAGGCCGTCACCTCGGCGCAGCCAGCCATCACTTTGGCCGCGTCCATGCCCAGAATCGCCGCCATGGCGCCCATTCCCACGGGCACCGCGTCCTGCATGGCCTGGGCCCGAAAGCGCACCAGCGGCGTGGCCTGGCTCAATGTCAAAACACCGGAGGCCACCAGTGCCGAATACTCACCCAGAGAATGCCCGGCCACGGCCTGCGGGGCCACACCGACCTCTGCCATCCAGACCCGGTAAGCAGCCACACCCGCCACCAGCATCACCGGTTGCGTGTTGGTAGTTAGCGCCAGCGCTTCCTTGGGGCCATCCTGGATCAGGCGGCCAAGGTCTTCGCCCAGCGCATCAGAGGCTTCCTGCAAAACAGCCAGCACCTGGGGGTGGTCGCCCCAGCCGGCCAGCATGGCCACCGACTGCGAGCCTTGGCCCGGAAAAACAAAAGCAAACGGTTTCATGAACGTGTTATCAATGGATAAAAATGATTTTCAGATGCCAAATGCATCACAGCTACAGTTTGAGAAGCACCGCGCCCCAAGTGAAGCCACCGCCCACCGCTTCCAGCAGCAGCGTTTGGCCGGGCTGCACCTGGCCACTGCGCACGGCAGAGTCGAGCGCCAGCCCCACCGACGCCGCCGAGGTGTTGCCATGTTGGTCGACCGTGACCACCACTTTGTCCATCGGCAACTTGAGCTTGCGCGCGGTGCTTTGCATGATGCGGATATTGGCCTGATGCGGCACCAGCCAGTCCACTTCGGTGGCCGCCATGCCCGCTTTCGCCAACACTGCACGGGCGGCTTCGTCGAGCACGCCCACCGCCAGCTTGAACACCGCCTGCCCGTCCATGCGCAACAGCGGGTCGCCCAAAATCTGGCCGCCGCAGACATGCCCTGGCACGCACAGGATATCGGCATGTTGACCGTCGGCATGGATGTCGGTGGCCAAAATGCCCGGCGCACTGGAAGCCTGCAGCACCACCGCCCCGGCACCGTCACCGAACAGCACACAGGTGGTGCGGTCCTTGAAGTCCAGAATGCGTGAAAACACTTCGGCGCCGACCACCAAGGCTTTTTTGACCGCCCCCGTGCGGATCATGGCGTCGGCCAGCGTCAGGGCATAAATAAAGCCACAGCACACCGCCTGCACGTCGAACGCAGGAGCCCCATGATTGCCCAGTTTGTTTTGCAAAATACAAGCCGTCGAGGGAAACACCATGTCGGGTGTGGAGGTGGCCACGATGATCAGGTCGAGGTCCTTGGCCTCGACCCCTGCCGCCTGCAAGGCATTGCGGGCCGCCACCAGCGCCAGGTCGCTGCTGAAAACACCAGCATCGGCAAAATGGCGGGCACGGATACCGGTGCGCTCGACGATCCATTCGTCGCTGGACTCGACGCCTTGAGCGGCAAGCTCAGCGACCAGATCGGCATTGGTAAGGCGTCGCGGCGGCAAATAACTGCCGGTGCCGGCAATACGAGAATATATTTTCATGGATCAAATCGAGGAAGTCGTCTGCGATTAAATGGACACGTCATCAGCCGTCAAAAGGGGGGCGGCATGGGCGATCCGAACCCGAACACGATCTAACAGATTATTGCGGGCTGCATCATACGCCCGCGTCAGTGCGAAGCCAAAAGCCAGTTGGTCGGCCGAACCATGGCTCTTGAACACCAGGCCGCGCAGGCCCAGCAGGGCGCCACCGTTGTAACGCCGGTGGTCCATGCGCTTCTTGAGCGCGGCAATCACCGGGTAGGCGGCGATGGCGGACATTTTGGTGAGGATATTGCGCGAAAACTCTTTTTTCAGGAAATCCACAATCATGCCAGCCAGACCTTCACTGGCCTTGAGTGCCACATTGCCGACAAAACCGTCGCACACCACAATGTCGGCCGTGCCCTTGAAGATGTCATTGCCTTCAACGTTGCCATAAAAATTCAGGTCGCCCGCCTTGCCGGCTGCGCGCAGCAACTCGCCAGCCTTCTTGATGACTTCGTTGCCTTTGATGGCTTCTTCGCCAATGTTGAGCAAGCCCACAGTGGGATTGTCTTCACCGCTGAGCACCGACACCAGTGCCGACCCCATGACCGCAAATTGCAGCAAGTGTTCGGCCGTGCAATCGACATTGGCTCCCATATCGAGTACGGTCGTGGCATGGCCCCGGGCGTTGGGAATTTGTCCGGCGATGGCGGGGCGGTCGATGCCATCGAGGGTTTTCAGCAGGTAGCGCGAAATGGCCATCAAGGCGCCAGTATTGCCCGCCGACACGGCTGCCTGTGCAGCGCCGTCCTTGACCTGCATGATGGCCACGCGCATCGACGAGTCTTTCTTGCGCCGCAGCGCGACTTCCAGAGGGTCGTCCATGGTGACCACCTCGCTGGCCAGCATCACCGTCGCCCGCTCATGAGCGTAGCCGGCCATGCTTTGCGGCAAACCCACCAGGATCAATTGCACATCGGGGTGCTGATCCAGGAACAGGGAACACGCAGGCAATGTGACCTCGGGACCATGGTCGCCCCCCATGCAGTCAACAGCAATAGTGATCATGAATAACTGGTCGCCCAACAAACGTCAATGACAAGTCCAACGCGAATCAGACCTAAAAAAACAAAGGCCCGGGGCTACGCGATGGGTAGCCCCGGGCCTTGGGTGACTGAACGGCTTTAAGCTTCAGACTTGCTTTTGATCACCTGACGGCCACGGTAGAAGCCATTGGGGCTGATGTGGTGACGCAGGTGCGTTTCGCCGGTGGTCGCTTCGACAGCGATACCGGGAACCACCAAAGCGTTGTGCGAACGGTGCATACCGCGCTTGGAAGGTGACTTTTTGTTTTGTTGGACGGCCATGTTCCGCTCCTTAAAGCTATAAGCTGCCAGAGCGGCAGCGAATGGGGGATGATTAAAAAGCGCACGTCGATGTGCGCAAAAGCTGTAGAGTATAACCCATGACTGCAGGTTTTCGGGCCCTCAGTGCTCGCTGGAAACTTTCAGGCCGGCCAGCACCGCAAATGGGTTGGGCTTGGGCTGGGCCTCTTCAAAATCGGCATCCACCGCTGTCAATTTGACGGGCAACGGACAGGATTCGTGGCGCGGCACCACCGGCAAGTCCATCAACACTTCATCCTCAATCAAGGCAGCCAGGTCAAAGTCATGGCTCAGCACCAGTACATCTTCGGGCGAGGCGTCGTCATCGAGTTCGGCTTGCGCCTCGGTCTCGACAAAGCGGAAAGATCGCTCAATCTGCAGCGGAACATCCACCAGGCCCAGGCAGCGCTGGCATGTCAAGGGCAGGCTCACCCGCACGCTTAGGTGCAGCCAGGCCTGAGGTTGCCCAGTCTGGCCAGGTTGCAACGCGCCGCGCACCGACCAGTCCAGGCCATTCTGCGCGCCAAGCCCATTGGTCTCAGCCATCAAACGCTCGTAATTCAAGAGCAGATCTTGGCCGGCGAACTCTTGCGAAGCCAGGCCGGCCTGCATGACATCGATTTTGGGGGGGCGTTGGAATTCACTCATGCGCGCAGTGTAAGAGAATCAGGGCATGACGCTATTCCTACCCCGCCAGTTGATCCTGGCTTCCACCTCGGTTTACCGCCGCCGTTTGCTGGAGCGGCTGCGCGTGCCTTTTGACGTGATCGCCTCCGACGTCGATGAAGGCGCCTTGCCCCATGAATCGCCAGAGTCCCTCGCAAGAAGGCTGGCGTTGGCCAAGGCGCAAGCGGTGGCCGCCCAACACCCCGAAAGCGTGGTCATCGGCTCCGATCAGGTGGCGGATATCAACGGTCAGGCTCTGGGCAAACCTGGCACCCATGCACGCGCCGTGGCGCAATTGCAGCGCATGCGCGGACAAACGGTTGTCTTTCAAACCGCCGTCGCGGTGGTGTGCCAGGCCACCGGGTTTGCCCAAACCGAGTTGGCACCGGTCAAAGTCCTATTCAGGGATTTGACCGACGCGCAAATCGAGGCCTACCTGATGTCCGAGAAGCCATACGACTGCGCCGGAAGCGCCAAAAGCGAGGGGCTGGGCATTGCCCTGCTGGCGCGCATCGACAACGACGACCCGACCGCGCTGGTTGGCTTGCCGCTGATTCGCACCTGTCGTCTGCTCGAAGCCGCCGGGCTCAAGGTGCTATGAAAGGCCTGCTCTACCTGGTGCCCGCACCACTCGACTTTGGCTGTGCCCAAAGCGCAGCGTTGGAAACCACCATGCCCATGGGCACCATCACCATTGCCGCCAGCCTGGCGCACTGGGTGTGCGAAAACGCCAAGTCGGCGCGCGCCTACCTCAAGCGCGTCAACGAAATCACGCCGCTGTGCCAGCCGATTCAGGCGCAATCGCTGGTGGAACTGCCGCGCGAAGTGCACAAAAAGGGCGACCACAACGGCAACTTCGACGCCCGAGCCCTGTTGCAACCCGCGCTTGACGGACACAACATGGGGCTGGTCAGCGAGGCCGGCATGCCCGCTGTGGCCGATCCCGGCTCGTCGGTGGTGCGCGCCGCCCACGAGCTGGGCATCACCGTGGTGCCGCTGGTGGGGCCAGTGTCGCTCCTGCTGGCGCTGGCCGCCAGTGGCCTGAACGGGCAGAACTTCGCCTTTGTCGGCTACCTGCCGCAAGACCCGCAGGAGCGCGTGCAGCGTATCCGTGAGTTGGAAGCGCTGGCACTCAAGACCGGCCAAACCCAACTTTTCATCGAGACGCCCTACCGCAACCTGGTCATGCTGCAGTCGCTGCTGCACACCCTGCAGCTCAACACCCGCCTGGCCATCAGCAGCGGGCTGACGCTGGCTGGCACCAGCATCACCAGCGACAGCATCAAAAACTGGAAGCACCTGTCCGCGCCGCTCGATAACGCGACGCCGGCCGTGTTCGCCATCGGGCGTTGACGGGGCAAAGCGTCAACGCAGGGTTGCGGCGGACCGGAAGGCATGCATGGCACCCGCACCCACGGCCACCCCAAAGCGCTTGGCCAGGCGCTCGGCCACGTTGTCGCGGCGGGTGTAGTCGATGATTTCTTCGGCCTTGACCACTTCACGGGCCACATAGTCCAGGCTGCCCAACTGGTCGGCCAGGCCCATCTCCACAGCTTGTTGGCCGCTCCAGAACAAACCGCTGAAGGTATCGGACGTTTCTTTCAGGCGCTCACCGCGCCCTTCCTTGACCACTTGAATGAACTGCTGGTGAATCTGATTGAGCATGGCCTGGGCGAACGCCCGCTGCGTGTCGGTCTGGGGGCTGAACGGGTCCAGAAAACCCTTGTTCTCGCCCGCCGTCATAAGCCGGCGCTCGACGCCCAGCTTGTCCATCAAGCCGGTGAAGCCAAAACCGTCCATCAACACGCCAATGCTCCCCACGATGCTGGCTTTGTCAACAAAGATCTTGTCGGCCGATACTGCAATGTAGTAGGCGGCCGACGCTGCCGACTCTTCCACCACGGCGTACACCGGTTTGCGGTGCAGCGTCTTGAGGCGTTTGATCTCGTCGTTGATGATGCCCGCCTGCACCGGGCTGCCGCCCGGTGAATTGATCAGCAGTACCACCGCCTGGGCGCCGGCATCTTCAAACGCGGTGCGCGCCGAGGCGAGGATGAGTTCGGCACTGGCCTCGGCGTCAGAGGCAATTTCGCCTTTGATTTCAATCACGGCGGTGTGCGGGGTGGAGACATTCTGATTGGCCACGCCCTGGTTGAGAACCAGCCACACCAGGGCCGCAAAAAACAGCAGCCAAGCCAAGCGCACAAAAGTGCGCCAGCGGCGCGCCAGGCGCTGCTCATGCAAGGAGGCAAATGCGAGCTTTTCCAGCGTGGCGCGCTCCCAACTGCGGTTTTCTTTCAGGGCAGCATCAGCTGCTGCGGCAGGCTCGGTGCCTTCATAGACGGGGTCGTTCATGGATTAAATTGCGGGTTGAATATGGTTTGAAGTATGCCAGTACACCATGCCACCCGTTTCCGACACCTCGATTTTCACCAAACCACCCCGGCACGGCCCCATGCGGCAATGGCCTGTTTGCGGTGCATAGGTCGCACCGTGGGTGGCGCACACCAGCCAGTGCCCGGTCTGGTCAAAAAACTGGTTGGGCTGGTAATCCATTTCCATCGGCACATGGCTGCAACGGTTCAGGTAGGCATATACCTGGCCCTGGTAGCGCACCGCAAAGGCAGCGTTGTCATGTCCGAAATAGCGCACCTCAAAGGGCACCGCCAGCCCGCTGTCCAGCAGCGCGTCCGAATGACAAAGGGAAATCACCTTCGTCGTCATACCTGGCGTTCAGGCATGCACAAGCAGCCAGTCATGCAGTTGCGCCACGTCATGCGCCACCACCAGCGGCTTGAGCTCAACAAAAGCCTCGGGCTCGTGCGCGCCGTAGCTCACGCCAACACTGGCGCAGCCGGCATTGAGCGCCATTTGCAGGTCGTGCGTGGTGTCGCCGATCATCAGGGTGCGCTCGGTCGGCACGTCGAACTCGGCCATCAGTTCGCGCAGCATCAGCGGATCGGGCTTGCCGGCGGTTTGATCGGCCGTGCGCGAGGCGTCAAAAGTACCCGCCAGCGTCGAGTTGGCCAGCGCCTCATCGAGTCCGCGACGGCTTTTGCCAGTGGCAACCACCAGCAGATGGCCGCGTGCCTTGAGTTCGGCCAGCATCGGCAGCACACCTTCAAACAGATTGATTTCGTGCTGAATCGCAAAATAATGATGGCGGTAACGGTCGCCGAGCAGCGGGTAGCGTTCCTTGGGCACGTCCGGGGCGGCGTGGGCCAGCGCCTGCATCAAGCCCATGCCGATGACAAAGGAAGCCGCCTCGTCGCTGGGCTTTTGGCCGCCCACGTCGAGCACGGCAGCCTGGATGCAGCGGGCAATGATGGCGGTGGAATCGAACAGGGTGCCATCCCAGTCGAAGGCGATCAAATCAAAACGTCGGGAAGTCATAAATGGGCGCGTTATGGCGCTGAATGTGAAGAAGAATGTGAAGCAAATTGAGCCAGCTCGGGTGGCAACTCAGCCAGGATTTCCAGGCGCTCATCCGTGGCCGGGTGACTGAACTGCAAACGCCAGGCATGCAAAAACATGCGCTTGAGGCCGGGCTTCGCGCCGGCGCTGGCCAGTTGCTTGTTGAGATCGAAGTCGCCGTACTTGTCATCGCCGAGGATCGGATGACCTTCGCTGGCCAGATGCACCCGGATCTGGTGGGTGCGGCCAGTTTTGATGGTCACCTCCAGCAAGCTGCCTTCAGGCAGATGTTCGCGCACCTTGACCAGCGTGACTGACGGCATGCCATCGGCGTCGTCGCGCGCCACCACCTTGACGCGGCGCTCGCCCGCCTGGTTGTCCTTGCTGTCCAGCAAATACTTGTGCAGGGGCTTGTCCAGTACCTTGAGTTTGGCCGGCCAGGCACCGCGCACCATGGCCAGATAGGTTTTGCCGGTCTGGCGCTCGCGGAACTGGTCTTGCAGGTTTTTCAGGGCGCTGCGCTTTTTGGCCACCAGCAAAATGCCGCTGGTTTCACGGTCCAGCCGATGCACCAATTCCAGGAACCTGGCCTGCGGGCGGGCCATGCGCAATTGCTCGATCACACCAAAACTCACGCCCGAGCCGCCATGCACCGCCACGCCGGCAGGTTTGTTGATCACCAGCAGGGAGTCGTCTTCGAGCAGCACCGCAAAGTCGCGCGCTGGCACTCCGCGCAGGCTGCCCTGGGCCATCGCCTGCGCCTTTTCAGCCACCCGCTCGGAAATGCGCACCGGTGGCACGCGCAGCAAATCGCCAGCGTTGAGCCGGGTGTCGGCCTTGATGCGGCCTTTGTTGACGCGCACCTCGCCGCTACGGATCATGCGGTAAATGTGGGTTTTGGGCACCCCCTTGAGGTGGCGGATCAAAAAATTATCCACCCGCTGCCCTGCGCTGTCCTCATCGATGCAAACGGTTTTCACCTCGGGAGCGGGGGCGGAAGGTTTGCCCTCTATAATGACTTTCACTGGTGGTGCGCTGTAAGTGGTTGATTTAACTAAATGTTAATTCTTCAAGTCGGTGAAGTTTAGTTCACGCGCCTCCCGCCCCGCCAGTAAAGTCGATACCGCCCGACACTTTGCCTGCAAATGACTGACCACTCGTCAGCCATGGCAGGACCGGTGAAGGGTCAAAATGACGCATTGAAACCCTGAAATTGGAATACCCAAAATTCACAGACCCGTGCTGTGAATGGAATGAAGCGATATGTTTGTGTTGATAAACCTGATGTGTAACTGCCTGCAGCGCGCAACCGCGCTGTTCTTTGGCATGCATCTGGCATCAGCGCCCGTTCATCGGACGCATACAGCTATTAGATCAATAGCAAATTTAACACCCATCCCGATCGCTCCCCTCCACGCGCCTACACGCAGACCCAAAACCTGAGTCTGCGTTCTCCGGCTGTTTTCCCCTCGGCTCAAAGCGTCAGTTCGTGTATCCATGCTCGTCATGAGCTTGTTTGTTGATATTTGAATTGAAGGAACGCTACCCATGAAAAGGATGCTGATCAACGCGACGCAGGCCGAAGAACGCCGCCTCGCCATTGTCGATGGCCAAAAACTGCTCGACTACGAAATCGAAATTGAAGGCTGCGAGCAGCGCAAGGGCAACATTTACAAAGCCGTGGTGACGCGCGTCGAGCCGTCGCTGGAAGCCTGCTTTGTCGATTACGGCGAAGAACGCCATGGCTTTTTGCCGTTCAAGGAAATCTCCAAGCAGTATTTCCAGCCCGGTGTCAGCGCCAGCCAGGCGCGCATCCAGGACGCCATCAGGGAAGGCCAGGAACTGCTGGTGCAGGTCGAAAAAGAAGAGCGCGGCAACAAAGGCGCTGCGCTGACCACCTTCGTCTCGCTGGCCGGCCGCTACGTGGTCTTGATGCCCAACAACCCGCGCGGCGGTGGTGTTTCGCGCCGCATCGAAGGCGAAGACCGCGCCGAGCTCAAGGAAGCCCTCGACCAGCTCGAATACCCCAACGGCATGAGCATCATTGCCCGCACCGCCGGCATTGGCCGCGCCGCGCCCGAGCTGCAATGGGACTTGAACTACCTGCTCAAACTGTGGGCCGCCATTGACGGCGCTGCCAAGGGCGGCAAGGGCGCGTTCCTGATTTACCAGGAATCCAGCCTGGTGATTCGTGCCATTCGCGACTACTTCAACCACGACATCGGCGACATCCTGATCGACACCGACGACGTCTATGACCAAGCCCAGCAGTTCATGGCGCACGTCATGCCCGAGCATGCGGCACGCGTCAAGCGCTACCGCGACGATGCCCCGTTGTTCAGCCGCTTCCAGATCGAGCACCAGATCGAGTCGGCCTACGCCCGCACTGTCACGCTTCCCAGCGGCGGCGCCATCGTGATCGACCACACCGAGGCTTTGGTGTCTGTCGATGTGAACTCGGCGCGCGCCATCAAAGGCGGCGACATCGAGGAAACCGCCACCCGCACCAACCTGGAAGCCGCTGACGAAGTGGCACGCCAGGCGCGTCTGCGCGACCTTGGCGGTCTGATCGTGATCGACTTTATCGACATGGAAGAAAGCCGCAACCGCCGCGATGTGGAAAACCGCCTGCGTGAAGCCCTGCGGCAAGACCGCGCCCGCGTACAGTTTGGCACCATCAGCAAGTTCGGTCTGATGGAAATGAGCCGCCAGCGGCTGCGCCCGGCGCTGTCCGAAGGCGCTTCCATCCCCTGCCCGCGCTGCGGCGGTTCGGGCCACATCCGTGACACTGAATCGAGTGCGCTGCAAATTCTGCGCATCATCCAGGAGGAGTCCCTGAAAGACAGCACGGCGTCAGTCTTGTGCCAGGTACCGGTGGAAGTCGCGTCTTTCCTGCTCAATGAAAAGCGCACCGAGATCGCCAAGATCGAGCTCAAGCAGCGTATCAACGTGATCATGGTGCCCAACAAATCACTGGAAACGCCCAACTACCGGCTGGAACGCCTGAAGCACGACGACCCGCGCCTGGACAACATCGAAGCCAGCTACAAAATGGCCGACGAGATCGAAGAGGCCACTGCCGTCACGCGACGTTCACAAGAGCCCACCAACCGGCAAACTCCGGTGATCAAGGGCGTGTTGCCCGATGTGCCGGCACCGGTGGCCCCGCTCAAACCGGAACCCGCCAAGGCAGCACCAGTTCACCACACAGCCAAACCGGTGCCTGCGGCTCCTGCAGTGGCTGAAACGGGCTTTTTCGGCTGGCTCAAAAACCTGTTTGGCACGCCACCCGCGCCGACTTTAACGCCCAAGCCGGTAATGGCCAAAGACGAAACCCGCGCCCCGCGCGAAGGCCGCCCGGGCCGGGACGGCGCCCGCCGCCCGGATGGCCGAGGCGAAGGCCGCCCCGAAGGACGCGGCCCACGCCCTGAAGGACGCGACGGCCGCACCGGTCGCGGCGAAGGCAGAGGTGAAGGTCGCGGCGGCAATCGTCGCCCGGACCGCAACAGCGCCGGAAAAGACAGGTCAGAGCAACAAAACGCGCTTGACGCTGGCAGTGCAAGTCCTGATAACCAGGCTTCGGCCAACCTGCAAGAAACAACGGGACGCGCAGAACAGCGCCCCGAACGCGGTGGCCGCAATACCGACCGCGGTGATCGTCCGCCCCGCAGCGACCGCGGCGGCCGCAATGAACGGCGTCCGGAACGCGCACCCCGACCGGAGGAAGAACTCCGCACCGACGAGAGTGGCGCAAATCTGGCAACAGGCAGCGCAGAAGATTCAGCCGCCATGACCGATCAGGCCGGCGCGGAGAACGCACCCCGCGAGGAAGGCAACGGCCAGAGGGAAAAACGCTCGCGTGACCGTTATGGCCGCGACCGCAAACCTCGCAGCGACCGCGGTGAACGCAGCGATTCGGCCAATCTGACAAGCCAGGAACCCCAAGCCACTGAAGCTGAGACGGCCACGGAACAGGAACCTGTACGCAAGTCTTACTTCAGCGTGCCAGCGCCCAGCAGCCAGCCAGAACCCGTGGCAGCGGCGCCCGTGCTGCCCGCACCGACTGCGCCGGCAGAGGCTGCCGTCGAGGCGATGCCAGAGGCGGCCCAGCCCCTGACACCGGCACCCCAGGCCGTGGCCACTCCGATTCCAGTGCCAGCGCCCACACCCGCCCCTGCGGTTAGGGCTGAGCCAAAGCAGGCAGCTATGCCCGCCGTGCAGCCCTTTGCGCTGCCGCTGGACGAGTTGGCGCAAGTCGCCGAACAATCCGGTCTGCAATGGGTGCAATCGGATGCAACCAAAGTGGCTTCGGTGCAAGCCACGATTGCAGCGGCGCCCAAGCCAGTCCACGTGCCGCGCTCGCGTCCCTCGCTACCGGTCCTGGACGAAAAACCACTGGTGCTGGTGGAAACCAAGCGCGACCTGCGCGAGCAGAAACTTCCTTTTGAGCAGACCGAAGAAGCTTGAGTCCTGACCAACCAGTCAAAGGGCACCTGAGGGTGCCCTTTTTTATGCCCGAAATGGCTTTCCCATGCTGTTGATCCAGGAAATTTTTGTAGTCCCCATTTAGGCGAAGACTTGGAATGCATGGCAGTTGACCGCAAGAGACCCGTTGCCGACTTTCAAATTTCCAGACTGCAGACTTTCAACGTAGAAATCACCGGCGCTGCGCGGCTTTATCACGCAGCGTCCGTTTGAACTGACGGGTTGGCAACACCCAAGTACCATTCTCACGCATGCACCCTTTCGCTCAGAACTAGCCGAGACCCCGGTGCTTCACTATCGACGCCAGCAAAATGCCGAGAATCCAGCATGGGATATATAGAACAGCAGGTATCCAGTTACTTAGAACAAACAGGAGAACGATTGACACAAACCAGAAAAGCGGAAGCCAACTGCGTAAATGGAATCCATACATTTTCGACTCAGCTTGGATGATGGAATATATTGGGCCGAGAATCGTTATTAGGACCGCCCATCCGTTGTATTCCCAAAAAACATTCTCTGACATATGTTGATCCCAATTAACAATTGAAGGAAGCTCGCATCGTTTTTCAAAGCAACTCAACAAGTGCTTTGATCGCTGACTAGTGACCTTGGCCGACTCCGGTAGGGTTAGGCATCAGCCTCAGCCTCATAGATGCCGAGCCATTCGCTCGGTTTCAGGATAATCGCGCGGGATATGGCTTCTAGCTGAACCTTGCGGGCAAGAATCCGCCTGTCCGTGGTTACGAAGTACCCGCCGCCGTACTTCCCGGCTTCGAATACATGGTATGCGTCGGCTTGGTATTTGGCTGGGTTACCGTCGCCAGTGATCGCTTCGTGTATCTGGGCTCGACGACGGACCTCGTCTGGCGTCAGTGCCGTTTCATTGGTGTAACTCATGTCAGTTGCTTCAACCTTCACGTCTGCGGGCGTATTTGGGTGCTCAATTTCCTTCTGATTTGAGTGCGCGATGAGAATACTGATTCTCACACTTTGCCGAAGTGAGCGAATTCGCTGAGCAGCCTCATGTTCGGGCTGGTATTTCGGGTCAAACGCACACGAATCCAAGAACGTGCTTGTTCTACGCGGATCGGGGAGACTGCGACCAAAGGGGGTGCGTACCATATGAGTTCCTCTGATGCCTAATTCAATTTCGTCGTCGTCCCCGACTCTAGAAGACGTTCAAGCTTGACCATCATAGTCTTTAGGAATCAGCTGCTAGGCAGGGACGATATCGACAGTAATTATTTCCCGCAGTGCAGCAGCAATTTTCAATAGCTTGTCGCGTTTATCGTCGGTACTGCTATGGGTCGAAACATGGTATCCATCAATTTCGGTTTGGTGGTATTTCCCTAATCGTTGTTTGGATACCAATGATAAATAGTTGACTTTTTCATCCAACTCGATGACTCGCTGGAAGCCAAACTTTTTCAATGCTTTCGAAAATGTCTCTGCGGCATTACCACCCGAGAGCACGGTTCCATCATCAAATTTCACAACGAGCACAGTCTTTGGAGCCTTTGAGCCAGAGACAATGGTTTTGGTAGCAGCGCTTGTTTCGACATTCACCTGCCTTCTGGTGGTCTCATCTAGGCCACTGAGCCATTCTTTCTTCAGTAGTTCGAGCTTCTGATGAAATGCATTGAGTTTTGTGCCGACCTCCATTGAGGCTTTGGCCTTGGGGTATTCATTGTTTGTCAGGAAGGCAGCTCCCTGCAAGTTGACCTCAGTGACAACCGAGTCAATCTCTTCGAGGATGATCTCGAATGCGGTAGTAACGCTATCGTTTTTCATGCATTCTCCAATGGTGTTCGGTCAAGAGCGGGCGATGGGTGTGGGTCGGCTGGTAATGTTTTAATATCGTGTTTACTTGGGCAATTGGCGGCGCAGTTGCTCAGCCAAACACCAATCTGTTCTTCCCGGAAGTTTTATTAGCAGATCTCGCCAAGCATTGCGATTGGTGCCTGCCGCAATGAAACTAGCGAGTTCAGAAGGCGAGTAACTTGCCCCATCTAGATCAATTTTGTTGTGTTTGACAGCGGCCTGGGAGACTTTTTTCTTGTACTCCATGCGAATGAGAGTGCCATTGGGGAGAAACAAGGGTGCCCAGTGGTACCCGCCTTTCGGGTCGCCGAATTCCGCTGTGAAGTCATTTGGAGCGACTTGGGACTCTCGATAGGCGTTGTAGGCATCGGACCATTTTCCTGTATCGTCGGCTGTGCGCTCCAAGTAGCCGCGTACAACGTTTTCAATCCAGTTGCTGATATCGACAGCGGGGCCGACCCTCAAAAACATTTCGCCGATGATTTCTGAGTCGAGAGGGATGGCGATCTGTGGCATAGGTGGCTCCTATAGATAATTAGTGCTGATACGTGCGCAGTATAGCAGTACGTAAATAATTGTCAATAGCTAACCTACGTGAGGTTGAAATTTCAGGCGACAGAACCGATCAATGCCGCCCATGAATTCCTCCCAAACTCCATTCCTAACCGCAGCGCTTTCGGCCATGCGAACCACAGCTTCATCCCAGCCCGTTTACAGCCCCAACTCCAAAGATGTAGTCCGACGACTGGGTGCAATGTGTAGTCCAGTAGACCGCGTCCTCGAATGTCGGCATCCACCGCGTTCCTGACGACGAAACGCCGAAAGTTGTTCGTCGATGGGTCTCAAACACTGGATTTTCTTGGTTTAACCCAGCGCATCCGCCAGCAATTTGACCCCGGTCAGCAACATTTCGGCGTACAAGAACCAGTAAAACAGCACTTGGCTGATGCGTCGCGCCAGCCGCACGCCCAGCTAGTCGCCAATCGGTGCAATCGGCAGAAGAACACCAAAAGGAGCAGTGATGAAGTGAAGGTTTCCAGGCAACACCATGGTGTGACAATTCGGAGATGAACAGCGCAAATATCGACAACATTCAACAGTGGGGTGAAACCCTGCGGCTTTTGGTGGAACTGGCCGGCACGGCAGCGTTCGCACTGTCGGGGGTTCTGGTGGCCGCGCAAAAGCGCCTGGATGCCGTGGGCGTGTGCGTGGTGGGTTTTTTGGCCGCCTTTGGTGGCGGCACGCTGCGTGACTTGTTGCTGGATGCGCGGCCGTTCTTCTGGGTGCGCCACATGGAAATGCTGTGGGGCGTGCTGGCCCTGTGCATGGTCGCCATGCTGTTCATGCGCGGCCACCATTTTGCGTTGACGCGCAAAGCCATCGAGTGGCCCGATGCGCTGGGGCTGGGCCTGTTTACCGCCACTGGCGTGCACCAGGCCTTGGCGAGCGACCTGCCGGGCCTGGTTGCCGTGCTGATGGGGCTGATCACCGGGGTCTTTGGCGGCGTGCTGCGCGACATTGTCTGCAACGAGATTCCGACCGCCTTCAGCGACCACCGGCCCTATGCAGTCTGTGCTTTTGCCGGTGGTTGGGCCTATGTGGGCTTGTGGCAACTGGGCGCACCGGGCTGGCTGGCTTTGCTGGCCTGTGTCACGATCACCGTCGGCTTGCGTGGTTTGGCAGTGTGGCGCAACTGGCAATTGCCGGCCTGGCAGGTGGATTGAGCCGGCGCAGGCGACAATTCGCGTCATCATGTTCACCCCATCCAAAGCCGACGTTCGCAGATTTTTTTGCGCTGTTTATGCCAAGTCCCAATCGGGTCAGGCCATGGAGGCGATCGAGACCATCGCCAGCCTGTGGATCGACGAGCACCCCGAATACCACGCCGAGCTTGCCAATGTGCAGGCCGCGCTGGCCGCCATGGATCAGCCAGAAGACGGCCAGACCAGTTGTTTTTTACATTTGTCGATGCACTTGTCGATCACCGAACAGTGCAGCATCGACCAGCCGCGTGGCATCCGGCAAGCCGTGGAATTGCTCACCCACCGGCTCGATTCGCTGCATGACGCGCACCACGTGGTCATGGAGTCTTTGGGGCAGATGCTCTGGGACAGCCAGCAGAGCGGCCAGCCGCCCGACGGCCAGAGTTATGTGGCCAGCGTGCAGCGCCACGCCACACGCGACTGAAGCTGATTATTTGATGCGTGCGCGCTGCACCGTTTGCAGCTCGCTGGGCAGGCTGCCCACGTAATCGGCCAGCACTTTCAGATCGGCATTGGAAAACTGCTTGGCAATGCCACCCATGATCGGGTGGCCGCGGCCGATGAGCGGCTTGTCGTTGGTTTTGTAAGAGCGTAGCGCCACATACAGATAGTCAGCGTGCTGGCCCGCAATTTTGGGGTAGGACGGATCAATGGGTTTGCTGAAATTAGGACCATGGCATGAGGTGCAGCCGCCTTTGGTGACCAGTTCAGCCGCTTTGGCCGGGCCTTCGGCCGCAGTGGCGGGCAAGCTGACGCCGAGGCCATTTGACGAGTAGTAGGCCGCCAGGTCGGCAATGTCCTGGTCGCTCAGGCTGGCGGCCAGCGTGCGCATGGACGGATGTTTGCGCTCCCCTGCCTTGTACGCATGCAGGGCCGCCCGGATATAGCCCGCACCCTGGCCTGAAATTTTGGGCACCTGGTGCACCTCGGGAAACCCGATGTGGTAGCCTTTGATGCCATGACAGCCGATACACAGCGCATTTTTTTTGGAGCCTGCTGTCGCATCGCCATGGATGTCTTGCGCATGTGCGCTCAAGGTGCTTGCAAAGCTCAAAGCCAAGGCCGACACGGTCAACAGAAATTTGTTCATTTTGCTAAGACAATCTGTAAAAGACATTTGTTGAATTGATAAAGATCAAACGAATTATAGAAAGTCAGCGAACCCTCTCCGTATGGCGTAAACCCGATATTTACCCCTGAACCGCCAAAAAATTAAAGCTGCAAAGCCCCCTGACCTCCCATTTTCCAGACCATCACCATGAAATTCCAAGGCACCCAAAGCTACATCGCCACCGACGACCTGATGCTGTCGGTCAACGCGTCCATCACGCTGCAGCGCCCGCTGCTGGTCAAGGGCGAGCCCGGCACCGGCAAAACCATGCTGGCCGAAGAAGTGGCCAGCGCGCTCCATTTGCCCTTGCTGCAATGGCACATCAAAAGCACCACCAAGGCGCAGCAGGGCCTGTACGAATACGACGCGGTGAGCCGCCTGCGCGACTCGCAGTTGGCCGATGTCGATGGCGGCGAGCGCGTCAAGAACATCCACAACTACATCGTCAAGGGCGTGCTGTGGCAAGCCTTTACCGCCGACGAGCCGGTGGCGCTCTTGATTGATGAAATCGACAAGGCCGACATCGAGTTCCCCAACGACCTGCTGCGTGAAATCGACCGCATGGAGTTCTACTGCTATGAAACACGGGAGCTGATCCGGGCCAAGCACCGGCCGCTGGTCTTCATCACGTCCAACAATGAAAAGGAACTGCCCGACGCCTTTTTGCGGCGCTGCTTTTTTCACTACATCAAGTTCCCCGACGCGGCCACCATGAAGCAGATTGTGGATGTGCACTTTCCGGGTCTCAAGGCCGAACTTCTGAGTGCCGCCATGAAGACGTTTTTTGACGTGCGCAACCTGCCGGGCCTGAAAAAGAAACCCTCCACCAGCGAGCTGCTCGATTGGCTCAAGCTGCTGATGGCGCAAGACATTCCCCTGTCCGCCCTGCAAACCCAGGATGACAAGGTGGCCGTGCCGCCGCTGGTGGGCGCGCTGCTGAAAAACGAGCAGGACGTGACGCTGTTTGAAAAACTGGTGTTCATGCAGAGCCGCAACCGCTGAACCCGAGGAGAGACCCATGGCTTTTATTCAACCCACTACCCTGAACGCGCGTGGTATCACACTGCTGCCGCTGTCCCTTGACCACGAAGCTGGTCTGCGCGCTGCAGCAGCCGATGGTGAGCTATGGACCATCCGCGTCACATCGGTGCCCGAGCCTGAGCAAACCCGCCAATACATCGAAGACGCGCTGGCCATGCGCGAGGCCGGTAACCGCTTTGCCTTCTGTGTCACAGAAACCGACTCAGGAAAAGTGCTGGGCAGCACCAGTTTTCACGACATTCTTCCCGCCGTGAAACGCGTCGAGATTGGCTACACCTGGTATGCCAAAAGCGCGCAGCGCAGCCATGTCAACAGCACCTGCAAGCTGCTCATGATGACGCACGCGTTCGAGGTGCTGGGCTGCCGTGTGGTGGGCTGGCGCACTGACAACTTCAACTTTGCATCGCAGGCAGCCATCGAGCGCCTGGGTGCCAAAAAAGACGGTGTCATTCGCGGCCATGCGCTGCGCCGCGACGGCACCATCCGCGACACCGTGATGTACAGCCTGCGAAGCGGCGAATGGCCCGAGGTCAAGGCGCACTTACTGTACCTGCTGGACAAATCCCGTTAATCGCCTGTCTCGCATCCTGTCTTGCAGCCGTGCACAAAAATTAGTCACCATATACAATTTGTATATTGCAATCCCAGGAGCGCACCATGACCACCACCGCCGCCGTTTTCATGTCGGGCAACAGCCAGGCCGTGCGCCTGCCCAAGGGTTTTCAACTCAAATGCAAACGCGTCACCATCGAACGCCGGGGTGACGAAATTGTGTTGCGTGAAGCACCACAAACCATGAAAGAGTTTTTGGACAAGCTGCCCGTCGTGGAAGACTGGCCTGACATCAGCGACGAAGGCCCGGCAGAGCCAGTCGAAGCATGGTGACTTCCATGACAAACACCACCGACCGCTACCTTCTGGACACCAACATCTGGAGCGCGCTGATTCGTCGCTCCAGTGCAGCGCTGATCAAACGCTTTGAAGCATTGGAACGGGGTCGCATCGCCCTGTCGCCCATCGTGCTGGGTGAATTGCAGCTGGGCTATTACAAAGGTGACCGAACGCCCAGGCGGCTGACGGTCATTGACACCATCCGCCTGCATTCGGAAGTGCTCTCCATCACCAGCCGCGTCTCTGACAGCTACGGTCAGCTGCGCGCGCAGCTCGAAGCCGCAGGCACCCCGATTGGCCCCAACGACACCTGGATTGCCGCCGAAGCCCTGCACCATAAGCTTGTGCTGGTCACCGACAACGTGCGCGAGTTCTCGCGCGTCCAGGGGCTGCGGGTCGAAAACTGGCTCTGAGCCCCTTGTCTCAATACCATGCTGATCGACTTTTTTTACACCCTGCGCGCCGCCAAACTGCCGGTCTCGGTCAAGGAATTCCTGACCCTGCTCGAAGCCTTGAAGCTTGGCGTGGTCGGGCCCAAAACAGCACAGCCCGACGACGACTCAGCGGCACCCAGCGGCTACAAAATTGACGACTTTTATTTTCTTTCCCGCGCCACACTGGTCAAGGACGAAAAGCATTACGACAAGTTCGACCGTGCCTTTGCCACCTATTTCAAGGGGATTGAGCTGGTGACCGATTTCACCCAGGACATTCCGCTGGACTGGCTCAAGAAAACGCTCGAACTTAACCTCAGCCCCGAAGAAAAAGCGGCGATCGAAAAGATGGGCTGGGACGAGCTCATGGAAACCTTGAAGAAGCGTCTGGAAGAACAAAAAGAGCGCCATGAGGGCGGCTCAAAGTGGATCGGCACGGGCGGCACGTCGCCCTTTGGTCATGGCGGCTACAACCCGCAGGGCGTGCGCATCGGCGGTGCCGGCAAAAACAAAAGCGCAGTCAAGGTGTGGGAACAGCGCGCCTACAAGGACTACGACGATACCCAGGAGTTGGGCACGCGCAACATCAAGGTGGCGCTGCGCCGCTTGCGCAAGTTTGCCCGCGAAGGCCATGTCGAAGAGCTCGACCTGCCAGACACCATCCGTGCCACCGCCGCCAACGCCGGCTGGCTCGACATCAAGATGATTCCCGAGCGCCACAACAACGTCAAGGTGCTGTTGCTGATGGACGTGGGTGGCACCATGGACGAACACATTGCGCGGGTCGAGGATATGTTTTCGGCCGCCAAGTCGGAGTTCAAGCACCTGGAGTTCTATTATTTTCACAACTGCGTCTATGACTTCATGTGGAAAAACAACCGGCGCCGTTATGCCGAAAAGTTTGCCACCTGGGACATCATCCGCAAGTACAACAAGGACTACAAGCTGATCTTCATTGGCGACGCCACCATGAGCCCCTACGAGATCTTGCAGCCTGGCGGCAGCGTCGAATACAACAACGAGGAAACCGGTGTCGAATGGCTCGGGCGCCTGACCAGTGCCTTCCCCCGGTTTGCCTGGATCAACCCCGAACCGCAAGGCGTGTGGCAATACCGCCAGAGCATCAGCCTGGTGCAGCAACTCGTGCAACAGCGCATGTTCCCGCTCACTCTCAAGGGGCTCGAAGACACCATGCGGCTGCTGAGCAAATGAAACGCTACTTACTGGCGGTCGTCCTGCTCGGTGTCTTGCCCTGGGTCATGGCCCAGCAGGCTGTCACGCCAGCGCCAGGCACGGCGCAGCCCAGAGCCGCCTTTGTGATCAACATCCAGGCGCCCGATGACATTCAGGAACTGCTGACACGCCACCTGGAGTTGCAGCGCTATCGCGAACTCACCGACCTGAGCGATGACGAGCTGTCGCGCCTGATGCGACAGGCCGATCAGGATGCGCGCCAACTGATCGGCACGCTGGGCTATTTTTCCCCGGAGATCACCATGGCGCGCCAGGCCGCCAGCGCTGACACGCCCTGGCCGGTGGTCAAAATCATCGTCAATCCAGGCGAAGCCACGCGCATCCAGCAAGTCAGCATCGCGTTCACTGGCGCCATCGCCAGCGACGAGGCGGCAGCAGCCCAACGCGCGCAGATCCAGGCCAGTTGGTCGCTGCGCGCCGGCAGCCGATTCACCCAAAACGCCTGGGATGCCGCCAAACAGCAGGCGCTGCGCCAACTCACCACCCAGCGCTATCCGACCGGGCGTATCAGCAGCTCGCTGGCCGACATCGACCCCGAAACCGGCCAGGCGCAGTTGCAGATCACGCTCGATTCGGGCCGCCTGTATCGCCAGGGCGATCTGGTCATTCAGGGTTTGAAAAACTATGACACCGAGCTGGTGCAGCGACTGGCCCGCCTGAGTCCGGGCGCCGAGTACAGCCAGGCCGAACTGGTGGCGGCCCAGCAGCGCCTCACCGACAGCGGCTACTTTGACTCGGCGTTCATCACGCTCGACACCAGCGCCAGCACCGAGTCAGCCCCGCTGCTGGTGAACCTGCGCGAAGCACGGCGGCAAAAGCTGGTGCTCGGCATCGGCGCCAGCACCGACAGCGGGGCGCGCCTGTCGGCGGAGCACACCCACCACAAGGTCCCCGGCATTGGCTGGCGCGCAGTGAGCAAATTGCTGCTACAGCGCGACGACAGCTCAATCGGCTCTGAACTGACCTCGCCGCCAGACGCGGCCAACTGGCGTTGGGCGATTTCTGCGCTGCTGGAAGACCAGTTGCTGGGCACCCAGAATGTCACCAGCCAGCAGTTGCGCGGCGGGCGCAACCAGCGCAGCCAGCGCATCGATCGCAACATGTATGTGCAATACGACCGTTCCGACGCCTCCGACCCAATCACCAACCAGTCCGAGATTGCCCAATCCCTTAGCGCCAACTATGCCTTTGCCGTGCGTTACTACGACACCCTGCCGTTTCCCTCGGCTGGCTGGGGCTGGGGCGCGGAAATGGGTGGCGGCACCACGCTGGGCGATCAGCACCAGGTGTACTCGCGCCTGCTGACGCGCTGGCAGGGCTTTTTGCCGCTTGGCAACAGTCAAGCGGGCCGCTTCTCGATGCGGGCCTCGGCCGGCGCCGTCATCGCCAGGGAGGGCATCAGCCTGCCCAGCACCCAGCTTTTTTTGGCTGGTGGCGACAACAGCGTGCGTGGCTACGGCCTGAACGACATCGGTGTCGCGCTGGCCGATGGCAGCGTCGAGGCAGGCCGCTACCTGGCCACCGGCAGCATCGAGTGGCAACGCCCCATCCGCATCAACGGCAACCTGAGCGACTGGGAAGGCACCGTGTTTGTCGATGCGGGCGCCGTCGCCAACAAGCCATCTGATCTCACAGCCCAAGTGGGCGTGGGGGTCGGTGCGCGCTGGAAAAGCCCGGTGGGCCCACTGCAAGTTGACCTGGCCTACGGTATCGATACAGAGCGCTTGCGCCTGCACCTGAACCTGGGTTTCACTTTCTGACGAACTGTTGCACCGATGAACGCCCTGCGCCTGAGCCTGAAACTTCTGATCGCTGCACTGATCGCCCTGATGGCGCTCACGGGAGCGTTGTGGCTGTGGACCGGAAGTGACAGCTCGCTGGCCACCCTGTTGATGCGGCTGCAGCGTTTTCTGCCGGCCGGGCAAACGCTGGAGGCCAAAGGCGTGCAGGGCTCGCTGCGCACCGGCGGCCATATTGACTGGTTGCGCTGGCGCCAGGGCGAGCTCAGCGTGGAAGCCAACGACATCGGTGTGGCCTGGACACTGGCGCCGATGTTCAACAAGCAGCTGCGCTTGAGCGAACTCAGCGTCGGATCATTGCTCATTGATGACCAGCGCAGCCAGTCCAGCACGGCACCACTCACGGCGCCCGATAGCCTGCGGCTGCCGATCACGGTGGATGTGCCGTTCGCGGTGGCCAGCCTCCGCACCACCGGCGCCGTGCCGCTGCAAGCCTCGGAGGTCAGCGGTCACTACATTTTTGAGAACGATCTGCATCGCCTGGAAAAAGGCCAGCTGCGGATGGCATCGGGGAGCTACCAAATCGACACTGAACTCCAGGCCGTGGCGCCGATGGCGCTGAAGCTGCAGCTTCATGGCGTGGTGCAGACCACCCTGGCGTCCAGTCAGCAGCCCTTGACGGTCGCAGCCGATGCGCAACTCACGGGTGCGCTGGCCAGCCCTGATGCCACGCTGACGCTAACGGCAAGTTTGAAGCCCGAAAGAGCCGCTGGTCCGGCCTCGCGAGGCAGTCAATCTGAAGCCATGCAAGCGGATGTATCGGCGCAAATTGCCCCCTGGCAAGCCCAGCCGCTGACTCAGGCGAACGCCCGCTGGCAGGCATTGAATCTGGCCGCGCTTTGGACTCAAGCACCGCAAACACAGCTCAGTGGAGAAGCCAGCGTAGCCCCTGCAGGCCAGGGCTGGCAGGGCAAGGTCAAGCTGGCCAACGCCCTGGCCGGCCCGTGGAACCAGCAACGACTGCCACTCGACAGCTTGCAGGCCGATGTCACTTTTGAGCAGGCCCAGTGGACGCTGCAAGCCGTGCAGGCCACCGGCGCTGGCGGCAGCATCGCCGGCGCGGGCCAATACCAGGCCGGCCAGTGGCAGGGCCAGGCCAGCCTGCACCGCATCAACCCGGCGGCCCTTGACTCGCGCTTGGCCAGCGCCGCCATGGCGGGTGAGCTAAAAGCCACGCAAACGCCCCAAGGCCTGAGTTTCAGCGCGCGACTGGCAGACGCGCCCAAGCAAGGCAAGCTGCGCCAATCGAGCCCGCCGCCTGACAGCCTGCAAACCCTGCAACTCCAGAGCCTGCAGGCTGAAGGCGTGTGGGCGGCCCCCATATTGACGTTCACGCAGTTGCGCATCGACGCGCTGGACGCCCATGTTGAAGGCCAGTTGGCCTACAACCTCAACACCCAGGCTGCCGACGGTCACCTGGCGATGAGCTTGCCCGGCTTGCAGGGCGCGATCGACGGCCAACTGGCACGCAACGACGGACAAGGCACGCTGACGCTCGACCTCAGCGATGCCACGCTTGCCAGCCAGTGGCTCAAGCGCTGGCCTGCTGTTGACTCGGCGCTGCAAGGCCGCCGCTTGCAAGGCAGTTCCCGGCTGGAAGCCCGCTGGCAGGGCGGCTGGCAGCAGCAGGGCCGCGCCCTGCGCATCGATGCCAGCTTGCGCGCACCACAACTCGGCTGGCGCAACAGCCAAAGCAGTCAGGCTGTACAGGCTAGCGCGCCCGTTGATGGGCGTCTGCGGGACCTGCAAGTGACACTGTCCGGCACCCTGCCCGCGCTCGAATTCAGCACCCGGGGCCGGGCTGACCTCGGCACCCGGCAAATCGACTGGCAAGCACAGGCCAGCGGCGGACTGCGCCAGACCGGCCAGTGGCAAGGCCGCTTGAGCCAGCTCGAACTCACTGCCCAGGACAGCGCCCGCCCCGGCCAATGGTCGCTGCAAACTGGCACTGCGTCCAGCCAAGGCATCCTGCTGGACTGGCTGTCCACTGGTTTGGGCAACACGCTGACCGTGTCGGCGGGCAGCGCCCGGCTGCTTGGCCCGCAGAAGGGTGAGGCCATCCTGAGCTGGGAGCCTGTCGCGTGGACCCGGCGCCACGTCAAAACAGCTGCAGCAACGCCATCCCCAGCCCAATGGCAAAGCCGGGGCCAGATCATCAACCTGCCGCTGGCCTGGCTGGATGCCATCAGCAGCAAGACGCTGGCCGATCTGGGTCTGAGCAGCGACCTGATTTTGAGCGGGAGTTGGGATGCCAAGCAGACCGATGCCCTGCACCTGAGCGTAATGCTCGAGCGCAGCTCGGGTGACTTGCGCGTGCATGCAGCCGACAGCCTCCAGCAAGACCTGCCGGCCGAGATGCGCGAGGCCCGGCTCGAAGTCAATCTGGACGATGGCTACTTGTCGAGCAGCCTGCGCTGGGACAGCGCGCGAGCTGGCAAGGCGCTGGCGGCATTCAGCACCCGGCTTGCACCGCAGGCGCAGGGCTGGACCCTGGCCGGGAATGTGCCGATTGGCGGCAGCCTGAAGATTCAGATGCCGCCGGTCGATGCCTGGTCGGCGCTGGCACCGCCCGGCTGGCGTCTGCGCGGCACCATGGATGCCGACATCACCCTTAGCGGAACGCTGGATCTGCCCGAATGGTCGGGTCGCCTGCAGGCGCGCGACCTGGCGCTGCGCTCGGTGGTGGACGGCATTGATTTCAGCCAAGGGACCCTGAACGCCCGGCTGCACGGGCAGCAGATCGACATCGAGGATTTCACCCTGCAGGGGGCATCAAGCGGCAAGGGCAGCGGAAGCGATCAACTGGTCACGAGCGGGTCGATCTTCTGGCTGCCCGGCAACACCGAAGCCGATTTTTTGTCGCACCTGTCGATGGCTTTCGAGGTGCAGGCCAAGGCCCTGCGCCTGAGCAGCCGTTCCGACCGGCGCGTGGTGGTATCGGGCAAGGTTTCCGCGCAACTGAAGGATGCGCGCCTGACCCTGCGCGGCGCGCTTGCCGCCGACCAAGCCCTGATCACCTTGCCCGACGACAGCGCCCCGCAGCTGGGCGATGACGTGGTTGTGCGGGGCCTGCCCAGCACGGCGACCGCGCAGCCACAGGTCGTGCCGGCAAAAAAGACCGGCACAGCTGGTTCGCCCCGCCTTGTTTCCGACCTGCTGGTCACGCTTGATCTTGGGCAAGACTTTCAGTTGCGCGGCCGTGGCCTCGACACACGCCTGGCAGGCGAGTTGTCGCTGCATGCCATCGACAACGAGCCGCCCAACCTGACCGGCACCGTTCGCACGGTGCGCGGCACTTTCCGCGCGTATGGCCAGCGCCTGGACATCGAGCAAGGCGTGCTGCACTTTGTCGGCGCGTTCGATAACCCGATGCTCGACATTCTGGCGATTCGTCCCAAACTCGCCCAGCGCGTGGGCGTCCAGGTGAGCGGCACGGCGCTGTCGCCGGTCATTCGGCTCTATGCCGAACCCGAATTGCCGGAGGCCGAAAAGCTGGCCTGGTTGGTGCTGGGCCGCTCAGCCAGTGGCAGCGGTGGCGAGGCCGCCCTGCTACAGCAGGCGGCGCTGGCCTTGCTCGGTGGCAAGGGCAAGGGGCCGAGCACAAGTCTGATGGAGAGCCTGGGCCTGGATGAGTTGAGCTTGAAAGGCAATGGGGGTGACGACAGCGCCGCTGGCGCCACTGTTACCCTGGGCAAACGGCTCAGCAACGACTTTTACGTGGCATATGAGAGCGGCCTGGCTGGCACCATGGGCGTCTTCACCATCTTTTATGACTTGACCAGAAACCTCACATTGCGCGCCCGGACCGGCGAGCAAAGCGCAATGGATTTGATCTGGACTCGGCGCTACGACTGAAAATCCACGCCATCCGCAGATCGGGCACTTTCTGATACGCGCGCAGTGACGGCCCAGCCGGTGGCTTCCGGGTTCTGGTGTATGCTTTCGCTTGGGATGAGTTACCACAAAATCTGTTGTCCACTTCACTTAGCGAAAGGCTCAAATGAGTATCACATCTGAATTCAAAGAGTTTGCCTTGAAAGGCAATGTGGTCGATCTTGCGGTCGGTGTCATCATTGGTGCCGCATTCGGCAAAATTGTCGATTCAATCGTCAAAGATCTCATCATGCCGCTGGTTGGCAAGGCCGTGGGCGGTCTCGATTTTTCCAACTACTTTGTACTGCTTTCCGACCCGCCCGCTGCCTTCGCCGGACCGATGACCTATGAAGCGTTGACAAAGGCTGGCGTTCCGCTCTTCGCTTATGGAAACTTCATCACAGTGGCCGTGAACTTTGTGATCCTGGCATTCATCATTTTCCTGATGATCCGCCAGATCAACCGCATGAAGAAAGCAACGCCACCTGCGCCAGCACCGGCCACGCCGGAGGATATTGTGCTTTTGCGGCAGATTCGCGATTCGCTTTCAAAGTAAGGAACCCGGCGGTGTCATCAGGACTACCGCGGGTGGATTCACCGCCTAAAATCACGCCTTCTCGCCATAGCACAACGGATAGTGCGCATGCCTCCTAAGCGTGAAATACAGGTTCGATTCCTGTTGGCGAGACCACATTTGAAGCCGGAACGATTTTTTATCGTCCGGCTTTTTTCATTTTCCCTAGGGAAACCGCGTTTTGTCGTTCGGTAGCGTTCGGGTAAGTATGCCACGTTCCAGCAATATCGGGGGGTACATCTGGGGGTAGATTTTTTGAATTTGGGGGTATATTTTTGAAGATACCCGTTTCACCAATGGCAAGGGCTTCAAATCAGCACGCCATATACCCCCACTTTTGGGGGTATGAACCGGGGTGAATGGGGGTACAAGTGGCCAGATCAGGCCGGCCGGGGCTTCGCACCTGGTTCGCTCATGCTGGCCACCAGCTCAGGCCGGGCGCTGCGCAGTGGGTCGAGGTGGTGTGACTGTGCCGGGTGGTCACGGTCATGGCAGGGGCAGTGCAACGACACGGGGCAAACCACTCACATCAGGGGCATGGTGCTGGCCACCAGTTCACGCCAGGCAGTCAAGATGGGGCACACGTGCCAACGTGTGAAATGGTGAAGATCGCCTGCCGGGGCTTCGCACCTGGTGCGCTGTCGCTGGCCAGATCACGCCGGGCGGTCGTGGTGCCACGATGCAGGCGTTTGCACTGGATCGCGCCATGTGCCCCCATTTTTGGGAGCATCAATCGGCATAACTGGGGGCACAAGTGACAAGCCCGGCACTTGGTCAGGCTTCATAACCCCTTAGGGCAGGACTGGAAATAGCGGGCGCTCGACGCCGAATTCACCCCCGGTACGAAACCCCCTGGGAGTACCTTTTATTGAATGCGAACGATTCTCACTCACAGGGTGGATGCAGGCCAAACGCCATGACGAACGAGGTGTTTGGCTATCTCGTGCACGCGTGGCCACCGCTCGCTCAGGATGTTTAGCGCCGTCCGTTGGGCGAACGCATGGCCAGCACTTGAATGGTTTCCAAAGTCGGCGCGAAGCATATCGTTTGCGCGTTGATAGTCGGATGCCCATGGATAGAACAAAGGGCCAGTCCATACGCCGCCCGCAAAGATCAATTCGGCGATCACACCGCCATGGAACAGACTCGCGGCCATTGCTGTGATTTCGCTTGATTCATCCAGCGGCCCAACTGTGGCCCGGCCGGGATTGGTGCCGAAGTACGCCAGGCCACCAGTCGGGGTGATAGTGGCATTCGATTCACTGAAACCCAGCCACTCAAACATAACGATATGCCCGGCCTCGTGGTGGGCAAGTTTTTGAACGTCGGGTAGCGGTGCCGGGTAGGTTTGCCAGGGCCAGCAGCGCTTCAATGAGTTGGGATTTGGGGCGGGTATGACTTGTATTTTCATTCGGGTGGTGTGTTTTTTGACTGGGACAAGTGGGACAACTGGGACACCGTTGATTTCATTGGGTTTTTTTGTCCCAGTCGGGCATATTGCAACTGGGACAACTGGGACACTCATTTTTGATAACGTCCGCCGTCGTTCAGTCGGGGGCTTGTCTGGTGTCTGGTGCCTGAATTCAGCCAGTTTTTGCAGCGCGAAAAGAGTTCTACCGCCCGCCGCCCACACGCGGCCCGGCACACGCTCACGCGGGCTATGCGGTCACACGTTGGGTATGTGTTGGGCAGTGGCCAGGCGTTCATAAATCAAGATCAAAGATAGCGGGAGTTACCCGGTAGCACCACGACAAGCCAACACCGGGCAGGCGTGCCCTACAGTCAAACGAACGGCCGCTGTCAGGGGTCAGGCAGCCATGATCCAACAGCACGCGGGCAACTGCCTTGTAGTCAAAGCCTTGGCACACTTCAGCCCGGAACGTTTCAGCCAGGATGAAATATTCAAAGCTCACGCCTTCACCAAGGGCAGCGGGCATCCGGTCGCCGTACTCGGTTCCAAATTGGTTATTTGTCTTGATGGGTTCGCCGTCCGCGTTCAACATGCGCCGCACGCCTGCCCGTTGCAAGGTCTTGGGGGCGTGGTCATCACTGCCACGGTGCCACATGGCAAAGCGGCCTTCAGCGTGCAATTCAAGAAACCGCCGCACTTGTCGCAGCATGGCGAAAATTTCGCCGTTGCCATCGCCACCACGGGCAGCACGCCAGGCATTGAAGCAGACAGCGGCCGCCCGTTCGCTTTCCCCCGCTGGCCAGCCTGTCAGGCCCGCCGCCGTGGCCAGCTCACCCGCAGCGCCCACCAGCGCAAAGCGTGCCCCCACCCGTTCAACCTGCCCGCTCGCGTTGGGCGGGATCAGGCGGGCGGCTATCGCGTCCGCATGGGTGCGGATGGTGGTTTTCAGGGTGTCCGCGTGTTCGGTCAACCATTGCAGCCAGGCGCGGCCCGTGGCACCGTAAACCGCTTGGGCTTGCGTGTTTAAGTGTTTCGCAAACGCTGCACCGTTCGGGGCGCTGTGCAGGTTTTCAAAAACACCCAGCCCGGCCCCTGCATCGGCCGGAATGTGCGCCAGGCGGGTTTCCTGCCCGGCATTGGTTCGCTTTTGCGCCTCTGCCATGATGTCGGACAGTTTCTTTTCACCAGTGCTAAGAAAAATCAGCTTCCACCGTTGCAGTGGGCGTAGTGAAGCAGTTTGGCCTAATCTCTGCTTACCCTCGCCGTTTCCAAGCATGTAAACAACATCGCCGATCACGCGTGGTTCGACTTGCGAGATTTCGTCAAGGATCAAGATGCAGTCATTGTGCAGGGCTGCAACACCTTCAAGCCCGTTATCTGTCGCTTTCCAAGAGCGTTTAAAACTGGGTGCGCCGTAGATGCTGGCGGTCACATTTTGAACGGTAGATTTGCCGGAACTGCCATCGCCATGAATATGAAACCCGCCGCTTTCCATGCCCGCCGGGCGTAGCAGCGGCCCGCCAAAAGCGCAGGCCACCGCAAACACCAGCCGGGAATTCCCAATACACGCCAGCCCGACACGTTCAATCCATTGTTCGGGCGTGCCCTTGCTTCGGAACGTGTTTTCGATAGCGTGGGCACTCTGAAAAACAACACGATCTGCACTGTCCCCAATGGTTTCGCGGGGCAGCACAAAGGCGCGGCCGTGCCACCCGATGACATCGCTACAAACTGCAAATTCTTCAGGGTTTCGGGTTTGGAGAAACTGGGTCAACAAGTTTCGGGCGCGGGGAGTGGTCGAGATTCGTAAACCCAAATTCAGCAGCGTGGCTCGGAGTTCGCCGCCATCGCTGGCCAGCAGCCGGGCGGGCATGGCCCAGGTCTTTTGAATCCCCAGCGGATCAGCAAAGCCCAGCAGATAACCCCAGCCGCCGCCGTCCGTGTCACGGGTGCAGGCTTCCACGGTCAAGGGGCTGCAAATCCATTCGGGCGGTTTTCGGCGGCCGTCCGAATCAGCACCCGTAAACCACACGCCTTCAGCGTCAACCGTGAAGGGTTCATAGGCCCGGCCGCCATCGCCGGGGGCGTGGCCAGGCTGGCCAGCATTCGGCCCGCTGGCCTTGTTTGGCTTCGGGGTGGTGCGGTTGCCTTGCTTTGGGGCTTGCGTTGACTGTGCGGCCGTTTGCGCCGTTGTTTGCGCCGTCGCTTTTGCCGCCTGGTGCGATTGAATGGCGGCCTCGATTTGCAACCGCACCGCGTCAAGCCCGGCGGCCGCGTGTTTGTCGTTGAAGTCGCTGGCACCAGCGGGCAGGCCATCGGGGAACACTGCCAGGCCAGCCACCGCACGGGCGGCCGCCGTGGCCTTGTCACGGCCGGGATTGTGGCCAGTGCGGGCGTGGGTGTCGGTGTCATCATCGCCACAGATCACGATCAGCGCGGCCGGGTGCGCCTGGTGCAATGCCTTTGCCACATGGGGCAGGTTGCCCGCGTCAAACGCCACCGCCACCGGGCGGCCCGTGGCCTGGTGCACGCTGGCAGCCGTGGCGTAACCTTCAGCCACCAGCAGCACGGATGCCGCCGCCGGTTCACCGCACCAATGAAACAGCCCGGATTTGCGGCCACCCTTCAAAAACAGTTTGTCAGGGCCACCGCCTTTGGGCTTCGCTGGCGCAATGCGTTGCGCGTTCCACAGCACGCCGGGCGCGTCAATCATCGGGATCAGCAGGCAGCCATCGGGCGCAAAACGCACGCCATAGGCTTGAACGCCTTTGCGGGTCAGGTAGGGGCTTGAACCCGTTTCGCTGGCAGCCTGCCACAGTAGCGCGGCTTCGTTGCTGGCGTGGTTGTGGGCGGCTTGCTGTCGGGCTTGTTCGGCCTTTTGGTTTGCGGCCCGTTCGCTGGCCAGCCGTGCCACGGTCGCGGGATCTGGTTTTGCTGGCGCTTGGTCAGGCTTGGGCAGGGTGAACCCGTTTGATTTGGCTAGGTGCAACAGCGTGCCGATGCCAACGCCGCCGCCCGCCTTGATGCTCTGCCAGGTTGAACGCGTGGCCTTTGGGTCGAAACCGTCCGCTGTGGCGCTCCATTCGGTGAACAGTTCGCGGCCCGTGTCATCGGGGAATTCTGACTTGATCGCCATGCCCACCCGTGCCCATTCATCGCGGGCAAGGTTTGCCGGGACATGTTGCAGGGCGACCCGGATCAAGTCGGGGGTGATGGTGGTCGTCATCACGAAAGTTCAAAGCTCAATGCCAGCCTCTTCGGCGCTTTTTTGCAGCGCTTGGATTTGCCCTTGAACATCTTTGGCACGGGCGGTCAATTTATCAATTTTTGCAGTCCGTTCGGCACGCGGCAAACCTTCTTCGGGCCAGGGCATTTGCTCGATTGATTCAACAAGGAGTTTTTCAATTTGGTCGCCAAAAAGTGCACAAAGGGCACTGTCCATTTGACCGATTCCAACGTCGCCGGATTCGTGCCGGACAACACCTAAAAACCCGGCTTTGTAGGGCGGGATTTCGCCTAAATTGAAGTGATTCAATAAGCGGTCTTGCATTGCCGGCGCAAATTTCGAGGCAGATTCTTTGACCCAGGGGCCAACGGTTGCCAAAACATCTTTCCGGTTGGTTCGGGCGTTTTTCTCACGGGTAATTTCAGTCTGAATTTGCTGATATTCAACGGTCAGGATGCGGTGTTGCTCTTGGATTTTTTGAATGGATTTCGTGAGGAATGAAAAGTCAAACATGATGGTTCTTTCTAAAAAATTAACGAGTGGACTTCAGGGGCAAAGGGGTGATTCGGTACGTGCGGTTTTGCGAAAGCAAAGCACCATCTGGCGCGGTTGGCAGGCAGTCAAAAAACCCCTGAATCAAGGGATAGCTCGGTGCCGGGGTGTCGAAAATTTCAACGAAACCCACGACGATAGAGAACCGCAAAAAGTACGTGCGCTCATTGGCTTCAAGCACGGTTGGCAGGCTTTTGGCCAGGGCTTCACGGCTGGCGGCCAGTAGATCGTTTTGAGGCGCCATCAGATCGCACCTTGCGAAGTGCCACCACTTTCAACACCAGCCAAGGCAGGTACAGGGGGCACAAAGGCTTTGCGCAAATCGCCGGGCTGGCCTGGTTCAGACACCGCCAATAGTTCGCCCGTTTCAGGGTCGATTACCGACAACACGCCGGGCCATTCCAGCCGCACCAAAACGGCAGTGTTACCCGTGCCCATGCGCTTTTGAAACAGGGGGTTTTTGATGTGCAGCCGAGCGAAGGTCGCCGCCGAACGCAAGCGAATCACAGCGCCTTTCAAAGCCTGTTCTTTGAGGTGTTCAAGACCGTGGTTCATGACTGGCCCTTCGCGTCCGCCATGCGTTCGCTAATCCAGCGTTCTATGGTCGAAGCTGGCCAAACTACCGCTCTACGGGAAATTTTTAAGGCACGCGGGAACGCGGGCGGGGTGCGATTCATCATCTCGTAAATCGCGGATTTTTGAAGCCCAACACGTGCCACCACAGCGGGCAGGCGTAGCAGGGTTTCGGGAGGTCGTGCGGGTGTGTTTACTTGGGTTTTCATGGGTTTCCTTTGTTTGGGTTTCGGTATGATGCAATTGGAGGTGTCCAGTCTTTAAGCAAAAAAGCTGGAATATTTTTCAAACTTGGATTGCTTGGATTCGCTTGGATTCGCTTGGCCTTTCATGGTCTTGCCGGATCACACTGTCCCAAAAATCTCTGTGACTTAAAACCCCTTTATGTGGTTTTTTGGATCTTCTATGCCCACCAACTCACGCAAGGAAACAGTTCAAGCTAGGTGATCGGGGCGCGGTGTGGGTGTCGCCGCTCCAACATGCGGGGGGTGCACCTGGTCGAGGTGCCACGGTGGAGGCTTTGCGCCTGTTGACACTGACCACGACACGCCGGGCGGTCGAAGCGGTGTCGCTGGCCATCGACTCACGCCGGACAACAGTTCAGGCTAGGTGATCGGGGCGCGGTGTGGGTGTCGCCGCTCCAACATGCGGGGGGTGCACCTGGTCGAGGTGCCACGGTGGAGGCTTCGCACCTTTTGACACTGACCACGACGCGCCGGGTGGTCGAAGCGGTGTCGCTGGCCATCGACTCACGCCGGGCAACAGTTCAGGCTAGGTGATCGGGGCGCGGTGTGGGTGTCCCGCTTTTCGCCCTTGGGGGTCAGCCGTCGGGCTAGGCGTGGCAAAACTTTTGCAGGTTACAGCAAGCCCCGTTCGGCCATGCTCAGGGCTTCACTGGGGCCAACTATGACGTGATCCAACACCCGCACATCAACCAGCGCCAGCGCGTGTTTTAGGGTTTGTGTTAGGTCGTGATCGGCCCGGCTGGGTTGTACCGAACCGCTGGGGTGATTGTGGGCAAGTATCACGGCCGTGGCACCATGCGCCAGGGCAAGCATGACGACTTCACGGGGATAAACGCTCGTTTGTGACAGCGTGCCCGTGAACATGACTTCAAACGCAATGAAGCGGTTTTGTACGTCCAAAAACAGCACCGCGAAGCGTTCGGTTTGTTCGCCCGACATTTGCAACTGAAGGTAGGTTTTCACCGCGTCAGGCGTGGCGAACGTTGCCCGGTTCGTTGCCAGGCAGCGTCCCACAATGGCCAGCGCCTTATCAATCGCGTTGCGCTCACGCACTCGCAGCCCGTGCCGGAATGACAGCACACCAGCGCCCGCACCATAGGCGGGAATGCATTCGCTGGCCTTGGGGCTTGCACGCCGTGCCCGGCGGGGTGTTTTTGGTGTAGATTCCACAGCAGCCATTTTCAATCCTTTGGTGATTGTGATTGGTCAGGGGTCGGGCAGTGTGTCACCATTGCCCGGCCCCGTCTTTTTGCCCTGGTCAGATCGCGCCAGGGGTTCGCGTTATTCCTTGCTGGCGCTGTCTTTCGGCGGGACCAGATAGGCAGCACTCAGGCGCTTTATTTCAAGTAGTAGGGTCAAGTGCTTGAACACCCATTCCGGTATCGGAACACCTTCATTACGCCAGCGGCTAGGGGTGTTTCGGTGCAGGCCGGTTGCCCGGCAAAAATCGCTTACCTTCCAGCCCAGCGCCAGCAATGCGGTATCCAGTTCATCAAGGGTCATTTGCTTGTCCTTTGTTTGCATGGTTTGGAGTGTAGCGTTATTCCCGTTAATGTGCAATATACGTATAAAAAAGCACACTATTTAACATAACACCCGTCGTATGAAGTAGAGAAAATGAACAACTTTACGCACATTAACGGGAATATTCAATGATTTCATGCACTTGCAAACCTTATCCACTGTGCCCACTTTTTAGGCAGTTGGCAGAATGCTGGCGCTGCAAAAGTTATCCACAGGCGTTCGATTGACAGAAAACCGCCCTTTGCTGGCGCTGCACCGCCGCCGGGGATGGTTCCAAGGGGGAAACCCTTTGCGCTCATTTTTGCAAAAGCTCGCAGCGGCCCGGCAAAGCCCAGGGCGGCCCGGAAAGGGGGGCAGGGCAAGGGGGTAAAGGGTATGAATGATTGAATGAATTCTTTCATCATATAAAAGTGTCCTCACTTTGTCCTCAGTTTGTCCGCACTTTGTCCGCAGTCACCATTCGGCCGCTAACCCGCATGGTTGCTGGGTTTCGGCCGTTTGTCCTCAGTGTCCCAGTGTTTTCAGGATTCAGCAGCCTGGAAACGTGGCAAAGCGTGCCGGGAGTGGGCATCAGGCGGCCCGCTTTTTCATTTTCAACACCTTGCCAGTCTTGCGGCCGTCAAGGTAGTTCGCCCACCACTGCATCAGTTTGGCGCGGTCTTCAAGGTAGGTCGAACGATGGTAGGCAGCCCGCACGCCGTTTTTTTCCAAGTGGGCAAGCTGGCGTTCTATCGCGTCGGGGTTCCAGTTGCATTCATTGGCCACCGTGGAAAACAGCGCCCGGAAACCGTGGGCGGTTGCCGTGCCTTTGAAACCCATGTTTGCCAGGGCTGAATTGAAGGTGTTTTCGCTCAGGGGCTTGCTGGGGTAGGTTGGGCTGGGGAACACCAGCTCACGGCCGCCGCTCAGGGTTTGCATGGTGCGCAGCACGTCAAGGGCTTGGGTTGAAAGTGGCACCCGGTGCTCGATTTTCATTTTCATGCGCTCTGCCGGGATGATCCAAAGCGCCGCGTCAAGGTCAAATTCTGCCCACCGTGCCCCGCGTGTTTCGCCCGGCCGGGTTGCTGTCAGCATCAACAGCCGCAAAGCGTGAACCGTGTTGGGGTCGCCTTGGTAGGCTGCCAGTTTGGCCAGGAACGCGGGCAGGTCGCTATCAGCCAGGGCGGCCCGGTGCGTGACGTGCCGGGGCTTCAAGATTTCAGACGGCATCAGGTCAACCATCGGGTTTGATTCGATGCGCTCGTGGGTCACTGCCCAGCGGTAAACGGCTTTGATCCGTTTCAAAACCCGGTCCGCCTGTTCAGCAGCGCCACGGGCTTCGATTTTTTTGACGGCTGCCATGATTTCGCCGGGCTTGATGCCGGCAACAGGCCGGGCACCCAGCGCCGGGAAAATGTCCGCCTTGAGGGATGCCTCGATTCGGTCGTGTGTGATCGTTGCCCAGCGGGCGGCCTGGTGCGCCAGCCAGTCACGGGAAACCGCTTCAAGGGTGTTCGCGGTTTCGTGAACGATCTTGGCTTTTTCGGCCTTGCGTTGTGCGCCGGGGTCGCGGCCGTCGAGCAAGGTCTTTCGGGCTTCGTTGGCTTTGTCGCGGGCTGCCTTCAGGCTAACTGCCGGGTAGGTCCCAAAGGCTAAGAGTTTTTCTTTTCCGCCGAATCTGTACTTCAACCGCCAGTAACGCCCGCCCGCCTTGGTCAAATCTAAATAAAGGCCCCCGCCGTCGAAGTGTTTGCCGGGTTCGGTCAGGTTGCGCAGTTGGGCATCAGTTAGGGCCATGATGGGGGTATCCTTCGCGAGTTGGGGGTACATTTAGGGGTACATTTTGCCACCTCACGACGAAAAGCTAGGATTCATGCGGCCTACAGCCTGGTTTATGATTCCTGTTGGCGGACCAGCAGTGTCTCAAACCACCGCATCGGCACTCTGACGCGTCAGCATGGCCAGCGTGTTGGCGATGGTCTTGCGCAATTCCCGGCGGTCGCAAATCAAATCCACCGCACCCTTGGTCTGCAGGAATTCAGCGCGCTGAAAGCCCTCTGGCAGCGTCACGCGCACCGTCGATTCAATGACGCGTGGCCCGGCAAACCCGATCAGGGCCTTGGGCTCGGCGATGACCACATCGCCCAAAAAAGCAAAGCCGGCGCTGACGCCGCCCATGGTGGGGTCGGTCAGCACGCTGATGAAGGGCAGGCCCTTCTTGGCCAGATGCGTCAAGGCGGCATTGGTTTTGGCCATTTGCATCAGCGAGAGCAGACCCTCCTGCATGCGCGCGCCGCCGGTGGCGGTAAAGCAGACAAACGGCACTTTTTGCTCGATGGCGGTGTGCACACCGCGCACAAAGCGCTCGCCCACCACGCTACCCATGCTGCCGCCCATGAATTCAAATTCAAAACAGGCTGCGACCAGGCCGATGCCCAGCACCGAGCCGCCCATCACCACCAAGGCGTCGGTTTCGCCGGTGTTTTCCAGCGCCTCTTTCAGGCGCTCGGGGTATTTGCGGCTGTCCTTGAACTTGAGGGCGTCCACCGGCAACACTTCCTGGCCGATTTCATAACGGCCTTCGTTGTCGAGAAAAACATTCAGCCGCGCCCGAGCCCCGATACGGTGGTGGTGACTGCAGCTCGGGCAGACGTTCTGGTTTTGCTCCAGATCGGTCTTGTAAAGCACCGTGTCGCAACTGGGGCATTTGATCCACAGACCTTCAGGCACGGCCCGTCGATCTTTGGGGTCGGTGTGCTGGATTTTCGGGGGAAGCAGTTTTTCGAGCCAACTCATGTGAATTCTCCGTAAGCCGTCGTTTGTCGGCGGTGGCATGGATGCCGGATCAGGTCCGGCATGACCGATAAAAGGATTATGAATCGATCGCGGTGCGGATTTCGCGCAAGAACTTTTCGGCCGTGGCGGCGACCTGGTCGCGCGGCTGCGCGTCAATGAGCTGAATGATGCGGCTGCCAATCACCACCGCGTCGGCCACCCGACTGATGGCGTGCGCGGTCGCAGCATCACGGATGCCAAAACCCACCCCCACGGGCACGCTGACGTGTTGGCGAATGCGCGGCAGCATGGCCTCGACCGCGTCGGTGTCCAGCGCGCCGGATCCGGTGACGCCCTTGAGCGACACATAATAGACATAGCCGCTGGCAATGCGCGCGACCTGTTGCATCCGCTCGTCGGTGGACGTGGGGGCCAGCAAAAAGATCAGGTCCATCTGGTGCGCCTTGAGCTCGGCGGCAAAGTCTTCGCATTCTTCGGGCGGGTAGTCAACGATGAGCACGCCATCGACCCCGGCCGCTGCTGCATCCTGCACAAAGGCACTGCTGCCCGCAACGGCGGCATTCGTATGCGGGTGCTTCTGGTTGTAGCGTTCCACCGGGTTGGCGTAGCCCATCAGCACCACCGGCGTGGCGGCGTTGCGTTGGCGAAACTCGCGCACCATGGCCAGCACCTGCACCATGCCGACACCGGCAGCCAGGGCCTTGTCACCGGCTTTCTGGATCACCGGGCCGTCGGCGCTGGGGTCGGAGAATGGCACACCGAGCTCGATCACGTCGGCGCCTCCTGCTACAAAAGCGTGCATCAGCTCAGGCGTGATGTCAGCAAACGGAAACCCGGCAGTAACAAACGGAATCAGCGCCTTGCGGCCCTGAGCTTTTAATTGGGTAAACGTGGCGGCGATGCGGCTCATTTGACAACCTTCACAATGGCTTCATCAGCGGCCAGGCCACCCTTGACCGACTGGCCCTGGCAACTCGGGCGGCAGTAAAAATCGGCGTGACTGAGGTCGGCCACGGTGCCAATGTCCTTGTCACCCCGGCCTGACAGGTTGATCAGGATCGACTGGTCAATGCGCATGGTTTTGGCAAGTTTCATGGCGTAGGCCACGGCGTGGCTGGATTCGAGCGCCGGGATAATGCCTTCGGTGCGGCACAGGTAGTGAAAAGCCGACAGCGCCTCGGTGTCAGTAATTCCGACGTATTGCGCGCGGCCAATGTCGTGCAAAAAGGCGTGCTCGGGGCCGACCCCGGGGTAGTCCAGCCCGGCGCTGATGCTGTGGGTTTCCGTCACCTGGCCGTTGTCGTCCTGCAGCACATAGGTGCGGTTGCCGTGCAATACACCGGGGCTGCCGCGCTGGATCGAGGCCGAGTGTTTGCCACTGTCCATGCCCTCACCCGCTGCTTCCACACCAATCAGTTGCGTGGCTTCATACGCAATGTAAGGGTGAAAAATGCCCATGGCATTGCTGCCGCCACCGACACAGGCCATCACCACGTCGGGCTGCTCGGTTTTGCAGCCCGCCGCTTGCAGCATCTCGGGCATCTGCACCAGGCACTCCTTGCCGATGACGCTCTGGAAATCGCGCACCATCATCGGGTAGGGATGCGGGCCGGCGACGGTGCCGATAATGTAAAAAGTGTTGTCAACATTGGCAACCCAGTCGCGCATGGCTTCGTTGAGCGCATCCTTGAGGGTGCAACTGCCGCTGGTGACCGGCACCACAGTGGCGCCGAGCAGTTTCATGCGATAGACATTGGGGCTCTGACGCTTGACGTCTTCGCTGCCCATGTAAACCATGCATTCCATGCCGTAACGGGCGCAGATGGTGGCAGTGGCCACACCGTGCTGGCCGGCGCCGGTTTCGGCAATGATGCGCGGCTTGCCCATGCGTTTGGCCAGCATGGCCTGACCAATGGTGTTGTTGATCTTGTGGGCGCCGGTGTGGTTCAGGTCTTCGCGCTTCAAAAAGATTTGCGCCCCACCCTGCTCCCGGCTCATGCGCGCAGCATGGTAAACGGGCGACGGGCGGCCAACAAAATGCGCCAATTCGTACTCAAATTCGGCCACAAATTCAGGGTCGAACTGGTACTTGGTGTAAGCGGCCTTGAGTTCGTTGATGGCGTGGGTCAGCGTCTCGGAGGCAAAGCTGCCGCCATAGATGCCGAAGTGACCGCGCAGGTCGGGTTGCTGGTAGTCAAACATGCTTATCTCAAATTGTTGATGTGGTGGTCTGCCTGCCGGACGGCTGCGACAAACTGACGAATTTTCTCGGGGTCCTTGATGCCTTTTTGCCCCGGCACCTCGACCCCGGAACTGATGTCAACCGCCAGCGTAGTGCATCGCGGTCGCAGTTGCAGGATGCCGTCGATCACGTTGGCAGCGCTGAGCCCACCACTCAAGACGAGGTGAGCGTTGACGTTTGGAGGTAGCAGTGACCAATTGAAGGCGTGCCCGCCGCCGCCATACCCGTCCACTTGCGCGTCGAGCAGGAGGCCCTGGGCCTGTGAATAATCTTGCGCGAATTTTACGAGATCAAAGGCGCGGCCGGCTTCTCCCAGAGGAATACGCGCCGCGCGCAGATACGGGCGCTGGCCTTGTTCGCTGGCCGCCCAGCAGGCTTGCGGCGATTCATCCCCATGAAACTGCAGCACAGCGCCGGGCACCTGGGCACAGGCTGCGCTGATTTTTTGCGCCTCTTCATTGACAAACAGCAGCACCGGCGCGACAAACGGCGGCAAGCGTCGCGCCAGTTCTGCAGCGCGTTGCACTGCGACATGGCGCGGGCTTTTGGCGTAAAGCACAAAACCGATCGCATCGGCACCCGCTGCTACCGCCGCATCGACATCGGCCTCGCGCGTGAGGCCGCAGATCTTGATGCGGGTCCGAACCCAGCTTGGCTCAACCTTTCCATTCTGTGTTGTCATGGCAATCCATCCAGCAAGGGAGAATCTTCCGGCAAGCCCCAATGTGGCTCGTAGCGCGGACCCAAAAAATACAAGCCATCGGGTGAAAATGTGGGCGCAGCCGCATCGCGGTCGCGCGCGGCCAACACGGTGTTGATCCACTCAGGCGGGTGGCGCTGGTCGCCAATGGCGATCAGACAGCCCATGAGGTTGCGAATCATGTGGTGCAAAAACGCATTTGCTTCAAATTCAAAGCGCCAGTAGGCACCGCGTTGGGAAATGGCGATGCGCAGCATGTTCTTGACCGGCGACAAGGCCTGGCAGGCGCTGGCCCGAAACGAGGTGAAGTCATGCTCACCGACGAGTTGCTGCGCGGCCTGCTGCATGGGCTCAAGCCGCAAAGGGCGATAAACCCAACCCACCCGGCCCTGATCCAGGCTGGGGCGCACCGACGACTGCAACACCACATAGACATACCGGCGCGACACGGCGCTGGCCCGGCAATGGAATCGCTTTGGCACCACCTTGGCCCATTGCACCGCGATGTCGCGCGGCAGCAAGGCGTTGGGGCCACGCACCCAGGAGGGTTCAGGGCGAGCCAGCGGCGTGTCAAAGTGCACCACCTGCATCAGGCCGTGGACACCGGCGTCGGTGCGCCCGGCACACAGGGTGGAGACCCGGTGGTTGGCAAAGCGTCCCAAGGCCTTCTCCAGTTGGTCCTGCACTGTCTGCCGCGAGGACTGGCTTTGCCAACCCTGGTAATGGCCGCCGTGGTAACTGATGCCTAATGCAACACGGACAAGTGCTTGCGGATCACTTCCCATCCGCGCACGCCATTAGATTCGACTCAACGCCTGTTGTGCCTTGGCTTTGATGGCGCCATCAGCCTCGGCGATGACCTGCTTGATCAGGTCACGCGCACCGTCATCATCACCACTTGCCTTGAACTCTTCGGCCAGCGCCAGTTTCGATTCCAGAGGATTGGCACTCGCGCCTGACGGTACTTCATTGCCGTCCGAGCTGCCGTCACCCAGATCCAGCGAGAAAGAGTCCAAGTCAAACGCCATCATGCCCGAGGGCACCTTGGCAGCAGCGGAAGCTGAGTCATCGATGGAAAAATCCAGATCCAGGTCCAAATCGACCACACTGTCACCGGCAGGCCGTGCGGCATCACCCGGCCCCACATTCGCCGGCACGGTCGAAGCAACGGTCGATAAGGTCGCCTGCGGGGGTACGCCCGGCGGAGAAGCCGACTGAGCTTCTGCAAGGTACAAAGCATTGCCCGGCTCCAGTTCCAGGCCCGTCCGGCAAATCTGGGACCATTGCGGGCCAGCGCCCTGGGTCAATGGATAGGCCAGGGCCGCCAACGCCGCGTAAGCTTTGGCATCCTGACGCTTGGCATAAATCGCTAGCAATTTTTGATGAATTGCAAGGTGCCCAGGCTGGGCCAGCAGTGCCCCTTTCAAAACCTCCTCGGCCTGGACGTCCCTGCCGTAAGCCAGATAAACATCGGCCTGTGCCAACGGGTCAACATTTTCCTCCTCACCGAACTGACTGGCTGGAGACGGAAATGCAGAACCGGGGGCCTGGCTCTCTTCAGTGTCAACATCCTGCCCACCACTTTGGCCAAAGAATGACTCTGCCTGCAAACCGCTTGCCATAAAGGAGGAGTTGTCAGCAAGCTCTTTTTCCTTGCGCTGACGGACTTTATAAAACCCCAGACCGACCAACAGCAAAATCAACGCAGCGGCACCCGCGGGCAACAAAGGGGCGGCAATCAGTTCATCAAGAAAACCGAATGTGGGTGTCGGAACGGTCACCGGGGGTGCTGCCACATCCGCAGAAGCCGGCTTTTGGGCTGCAGGCGCAGCAACAGCGACCTGCGGGGCCGATGCAGGGACATTGGGCGCAGTTGATTCAGCCTCGCTGGCGGAGGCGGCGCCAGAGGCCGCCATCAATGCAGCCGTTTTGGCCAATTGGTTGAGGTCTTCGGTGTTTTTGATGTTCTGGGCTGCCTGGCTGGCACTGGCCTCGGCATTGCGCGCCAGGGCCAATTTTTCCAAATCGGAAGCGCTTTGAACAGCGCCCTTGGACAGGGTCAGCTTGTCGGGTGTTGGCACTGCAGACTTCTTGTCTTCTACCGTCGCCTGGATGGTGCCGCTGATACCGCGCTCGGCTGGCACCTGCTTGACAAGCGCCGAATTGCCGGCGAGCGTTTGGCGGAAACGATTGAAATCCTGGCTTTGCGCCGTGATGATCTGGCTGGCCTGCACTGGCGTGATCAGCCGGGCCTGCTCCGCCGTCGGCAAAGCCAGAATCGCCCCGGCCTTGATGCGGTTGACGTTGCCCTCAATAAAAGCCGTGGCATTGGTCTGCTGCATTGCCACCAGCATTTGGTCCAATGAAACATTGGACAACTTGTGCGCCATGGCAATTTTGCTAGCCGTTTCACCAGGTCGAACTGTCACCTTCTGTCCGTTGCCGCGAGCAGTCGCCGGAGCTGCTTTGGCGCCAGCGTCCGCGGCACGTTGGCGGGCGGCAGGCTGGGCCGCTGGCGGCGCGGACAGTGGTTCGGAACGCGGTGCCGAACGTGGCATTGGAGCCGCCTTGGACTCCGTCAAGGGAACCGTGACCGGTTGTGCCGGCGCGCGCAGACCGGGCGGATCAAACAGCATGGTGTAGTCGCGCACCACGCGGCCCGCGCTCCAACTGGCCTCCAGAATCAGATCGACAAAGGGCTCCTGAACCAAACGTTCGCCGCTCAAGCGCAGGTAGGCGCGTCCATCAGAACGCTTTTGTAATGTTATCCGGACACTCGGCAGCACCGAGCTGTACTCCATGCCCGACGATTTGAAAGCCGCCGGCGAACCGATCTTGGCATTCAGCGTGGCGGCCTCATCGGCATTGATTTCCGGGATGTCGATTTCTGCGCGCAAGGGCTCGCCCAGGGCAGATTGAACGGTAATCCGCCCCAGCGAAAGCGCCTGTGCATTGGTGCCTCCTAAAGCCAGGAGCGCAGCAAATGCCACAGCGGTGAGTTCACGTCGATAAGACTTTGCAATCAATTTTCTGACTCCAGTTTTCAACCTGCAAAAAACAGGAACGCACCCTTGCACCCATGCCATCAATCAATTCGTACTGATCCGCCATCGTGGCATCAGACGGCAAGGCTGCTGACAGCTGATGATTCTATATGGTGAAACCGGACGATCCATTGCCCAAATCATGCCTTGAATGAAACAAACGCTGGCCTTGCGGCTCCCGGCGTATCAGGTTTGCAACAAGATACGCAACATGCGACGCAGCGGCTCGGCAGCGCCCCACAGCAGTTGGTCACCCACTGTGAACGCGCCCACATACTCGGGCCCCATGGCCAGCTTGCGGATCCGGCCCACAGGGATGGTGAGCGTACCCGTCACAGCAACCGGGGTCAAATCCTGGATGGTGGCCTCGCGCGTGTTGGGCACCACCTTGACCCAGGCGTTGTCGGCGGCGATCATGGCTTCTATGTCCGCCGAAGGCACGTTCTTTTTGAGCTTGAAGGTGAGCGCCTGGCTGTGGCAGCGCATGGCGCCAACGCGCACGCAAAAGCCGTCCACCGGGGTCTCGGCACTGCCAAAAGCGGCGCCCTGGCCCAGAATCTTGTTGGTCTCGGCCATGCCTTTCCACTCTTCGCGCGACATGCCCCAACCGGGCTCGTCGGACTGCTTGCCAAGCCCCAGGTCCTTGTCGATCCACGGAATCAGCGAGCCACCCAGCGGCACGCCGAAGTTGGCGGTCTCAGAGGCGCTCAGGGCGCGCTGTTTGGCAATCACCTTGCGGTCGATTTCCAGAATGGCCGACTTGGGATCGTCCAGCAGCGCCTTGACTTCGGCGTTCAGAGTACCAAATTGCGTCAGCAATTCGCGCATGTGCTGGGCGCCGCCGCCGCTGGCAGCCTGGTAAGTCTGGGTGCTCATCCATTCCACCAGACCCGCTTTATAAAGCGCGCCCACGCCCATCAGCATGCAGCTCACGGTGCAGTTGCCTCCAATCCAGTTGTTGCCGCCTTTTTTCAGCGCGGTCTGGATGACTGGCAGGTTGACCGGGTCGAGGACGATGATGGCGTCGTCTTTCATGCGCAGGGTCGAGGCGGCATCGATCCAGTGACCGTTCCAGCCTGCGGTACGCAGCTTGGGAAAGACTGCCGTGGTGTAGTCGCCGCCCTGGGCGCTGATGACGATGTCGCATTTCTTGAGCGCGTCGATGTCAAAAGCGTCTTTCAGCATGGTTTCGTTTTTGGCCCATGACGGCGCCGCACCACCCGCGTTGGAGGTGGAAAAAAACACTGGCTCGATCAGTGCGAAATCACCCTCGGTCTGCATTCGGTCCATCAGTACCGAGCCCACCATGCCACGCCAGCCCACCAAACCCACCAAGTTACCTACTTTCATCACAAACCCTTTTCAGATCAATTAAATTTTTACAAGTATTCAGGACAAACAGGAAATCATGTGCCCGGCTTCACGTCGATTGCAATGCCCTGACCACCGCATCGCCCATTTCACGGGTGCTGACACGCATGCTGCCAGCGCTGAAGATGTCGGCAGTGCGCAAGCCCTGCGCCAGCACGGCCTTGACTGCCGTCTCAATGCGGTCTGCCGCCTGCGCCTGGTTCAGGCTGAAACGCAACATCATGGCCGCGCTCAAAATGGTGGCCAGCGGGTTGGCGATGCCCTTGCCGGCAATGTCGGGCGCGCTGCCATGGCTGGGCTCGAACAGGCCCTGGTTGTTGGCATTCATGGAGGCCGAGGGCAACATGCCGATCGAGCCGGTGAGCATCGACGCCTCGTCGCTCAGGATGTCGCCAAACAGGTTGCCGGTGACCACCACGTCGAACTTCTTGGGTGCGCGCACCAGTTGCATGGCGGCGTTGTCCACGTACATGTGGTCGAGCGCCACGTCAGGGTACTGCAAACCGACCTCTGTCACGATGTCTTTCCAGAACTGGAAGGTTTCCAGCACATTGGCTTTGTCAACACTGGTCACGCGACCCTCGGAACCGGCCGCCTTGCGCTTGCGCGCCGCCTGGAATGCCACGTGGGCAATGCGCTCGATCTCAGGGCGGCTGTAGCGCATGGTGTCAAAGGCTTCCTCGCTGCCCGGAAAATGTCCATCGACGGCGACGCGACGGCCGCGCGGCTGGCCAAAGTAGATGTCGCCGGTCAATTCACGGATGATCAAAATGTCGAGGCCCGCGATCAGTTCCGGTTTGAGGCTGGACGATGCCACCAGTTGCTCGTAGCAGATGGCCGGGCGAAAGTTGGCAAACAGCCCGAGGTGCTTGCGCAGTCCCAAAATGGCTTGTTCAGGGCGCAGCGGGCGGTCGAGCGTGTCGTATTTCCAGTCGCCCACCGCGCCAAACAGCACGGCGTCGGCTTGCTTGGCCAGTGACAGGGTGAACTCTGGCAAGGGATGGCCATGCGCTTCAAAGGCGGCACCGCCGACCAAGGCACTTTCCATTTCAAGATTCAGATCCAGCGCGTGCAAAACCTTGACCGCCTCGGCGACGATCTCGGTACCAATCCCGTCACCGGGCAAAACTGCAATTTTCATAGTCATTATTTGCGATCCAGAAGAAATGGCTCAGGCCAGCATGGTGTGCGCGAGCCAGGGTTTCTGGGTCAGGCGTTCGGCCTCGAAGGCCTTGATTTTGTCAGCATGGCGCAACGTCAGGCCAATGTCGTCCAGGCCATTGAGCAGGCAATATTTGCGAAAGGCCTGCACCTCGAAAGGCAACTCGGCGCCATCGGACTTGATGACTACCTGGCGCTCGAGGTCGATGGTCAGCGTGTAGCCGGGAAACGCCATGACTTCATTGAACAATTGAGTCACCTGAGATTCTGGCAGTACGATTGGCAACAGGCCATTCTTAAAGCTGTTGTTGAAAAAAATGTCCGCATAGCTGGGGGCGATGATGGCGCGAAAACCAAACTGGTCCAGCGCCCAGGGTGCATGCTCGCGCGAGGAACCGCAGCCAAAGTTCTTGCGCGCCAGCAGGATGGAAGCCCCCTGATAGCGCGGCTGGTTCAGCACAAAGTCGGGGTTGGATTTGCGGCTGTCGTGGTCCTGGCCGGGGTAGCCCGCATCCAGATAACGCCAAGCGTCGAACAGATTCTGGCCAAAGCCGGTTTTGCGGATCGACTTGAGGAACTGCTTCGGAATGATGGCGTCGGTGTCCACATTTTCCCGGTCCATCGGGGCCACCAGGCCCTTGTGCAAGGTGAATTTTTGCATGGTGTGCCTTTATTTGCTCTTGGCTGCGTCTTCGATCGTTGAGCCTGCTTTTTGCAGGTCCTGGCCAACGCCCTTGACGGTGTTGCAACCGACCATGACCAGCAAAGCGGCTGTCATCAACATGGTGCTCAATGATTTCATGGTGAAGTTCTACGGGTTGGGTTAGACAAACTTGCGCACATCGACAAAATGACCATGGATGGCGGCTGCCGCTGCCATGGCGGGGCTGACCAAATGGGTGCGGCCGCCGGCGCCCTGGCGGCCTTCGAAATTGCGGTTACTGGTGGAGGCACAGCGCTCACCTGGCTCAAGACGGTCGGCGTTCATGGCCAGACACATCGAGCAACCAGGTTCGCGCCATTCAAAGCCTGCCGCAAGAAATATCTCGTGCAAGCCTTCGCGCTCGGCCTGCGCCTTGACCAAGCCGGAACCTGGCACAACCATTGCCAAGCGGATGTTCGGGGCCACTTTGCGGCCCAATATTTTCACCACGGCGGCCGCCTCGCGCATGTCTTCGATGCGGCCGTTGGTGCATGAACCGATAAACACCTTGTCCACATACAGGTCGTTGAGCGCCTTGCCGGGCGCCAGCGCCATATAGGCCAGCGCGCGCTCCATGGCGCCGCGCTTGTTGGCATCTTTTTCACGATCAGGATCAGGCACCCGATCATTGACGCCGAGCACCATCTCGGGCGAGGTGCCCCAAGTCACTTGCGGCACCAGCTGCGAGGCGTCTATGTCGATGATGGCGTCAAAGTGGGCATCGGCATCGGAATGCAGGGTTTTCCAGTAGGCCACCGCCTGGTCCCACTCCACCGCCGCAGCGGCCGCGCTGGGCGAGTTGTAGCCGGGGGCCAGGGGACGGCCTTTGACGTACTGAATGGTTTTGTCGTCCACCGCCACCAGGCCAGCACGGGCACCCGCCTCGATGGCCATGTTGCACACCGTCATGCGGCCTTCCATGCTCAGGGCGCGGATGGCGGCGCCGCCAAATTCAATGGTGAAGCCGGTGCCGCCAGCAGTGCCGATCTTGCCGATGACAGCCAGCACGATGTCCTTGCCGCCACAGCCGCGCGGTATGGCGCCCTCGACCCGGACGAGCATATTTTTGGCTTTTTTGGCCAGCAAGGTTTGCGTGGCCATGACGTGTTCGACCTCGCTGGTGCCGATGCCGTGCGCCAGGGCGCCAAAAGCGCCGTGGGTGGACGTGTGCGAGTCACCGCATACCACGGTCATGCCAGGCAGCGTGGCGCCATTCTCGGGGCCGATCACATGCACGATGCCCTGGCGCTGCGACATGAAGGGAAAGTAGGCGGCTGCGCCATATTCCTTGATATTGGCGTCGAGCGTCATCACCTGCTCCTTGCTGGTCGGGTCGGTGATGCCGTCATAGCCCAGTTCCCAGCCGGTGGTGGGCGTGTTGTGGTCGGCCGTGGCCACAATCGAGCTGACGCGCCAAACCGGCCGCTTGGTTTGGCGCAGGCCTTCGAACGCCTGAGGGCTGGTGACTTCGTGCACCAGATGGCGGTCAATATAGAGCAGCGCGGTGCCGTCCTCTTCGGTATGGACGACGTGCTCGTCCCAGAGTTTGTCGTAAAGGGTGCGTCCCATGGTGGTTCCTAGGTGAGTCGCGGATTTTAAACGGCTGGCAGGCCAACTCAGAACTACAAAAAAAGCCCGCCGGTGTTGCCAGCCGGCGGGCTTTTGAAGCGCTAGGTATTTTTAGCGTTCAGCCACAGGCAACACGTTACGCGTGACGGAGCCAGTGAACAACTGACGCGGACGGCCGATTTTGTACTCGGGGTCGCTGATCATTTCGTTGAGTTGGGCAATCCAGCCGACTGTACGCGCCAGGGTAAAGACGCCGGTGAACAGGTTGACCGGAATGCCGATGGCGCGCTGGACGATACCCGAGTAGAAGTCAACATTGGGATAGAGCTTGCGCGAGACGAAATAATCGTCTTCGAGGGCGATCTTTTCGACTTGTTTGGCCAGCTTGAACAAGGGGTCATTTTCCAGACCGAGCTCTTGCAGCACTTCATTGCAGGTTTCCTGCATCAGGGTGGCGCGCGGATCGTAGTTTTTGTAAACCCGATGGCCGAAGCCCATCAGTTTGACACCGGAATTCTTGTCCTTGACCTGCTCCATGAAATGGCCCACCTTGGCAATGCCGCCCTGGCGCTGAATGTCTTCGAGCATGTTCAGGCAGGCTTCATTGGCACCGCCGTGTGCCGGGCCCCACAGACAGGCAACACCGGCAGCGATGGCCGCAAACGGGTTGGTGCCCGACGAGCCGCACAGGCGCACGGTCGAGGTGGAGGCGTTTTGCTCGTGGTCTGCATGCAAGATGAAGATGCGGTCCAGGGCGCGTTCCAGCACCGGGTTGACCACAAACTCTTCACACGGCGTACCGAACATCATGCGCAGGAAGTTGCCCGCGTAGCTGAGGTCGTTTTGCGGGTACATGTAGGGCTGGCCTATGCCGTACTTGTAGGCCATGGACACCAGCGTGGGCATTTTGGCGATCAGGCGAATGGCCGCAATCTCGCGGTGTTCAGGGTTGGTGATGTCGGTGCTGTCATGGTAGAAAGCCGACAGGCCGCCGACCAGACCGGTCAGCACGGCCATGGGGTGTGCATCACGGCGGAAGCCACGCAGGAAAAACTGCATCTGCTCATTGACCATGGTGTGGCTGATGATGAGCTTGTGAAAGTCCTGGCGCTGTTGCAGATCGGGCAATTCACCTTTGAGCAACAAATAGCAGGTGTCGAGGTAGTCGCACTGCCTGGCCAACTGCTCGATGGGATAACCGCGGTACAGCAATTCACCCTTGTCGCCATCGATGTAGGTGATGGCGGACTGGCACGAGGCGGTGGACAGAAAGCCGGGGTCGTAGGTGAACATGCCGGTTTGGCCATAGAGCTTGCGGATGTCGATCACATCCGGGCCAACCGTGCCCTGGTAAACCGGCAAATCGACGCTCGGGCTGCCATTGCTAAACGACAGGGTGGCTTTATTTTCAGCTAGCTTCATAGTGACCTTTCAAGTGGTTGTTTCAACATTTCCAAAACTTCGCAAACTTCGTCCTGCACCAGGTTGGCATCGACTTGAGCCAATGTTTTGCGCCCAAGGTGCAAATCGAGCAGGTCTGCATCGCTCAAGTCCATTAGAGCGTTCAGACCTTGCACCTGCTTGACAGTGAGCGTGGTGGCAAACCTGTTGAAAAAACGTTCGATGAAAATATCGTTTTCGAGCAAGCCCCGGCGACACCGCCACCTGAGCTTGCTTAAAACCCGTTCGTCGATCAGTTCATCGCCTGCAGCCATGCCCGGTGTTTGCATATCAGATGGCGCGACGCACCATGAGTTCCTTGATCTTGCCAATCGCCTTGGTCGGGTTCAAGCCTTTGGGGCAGACATCGACGCAATTCATGATGGTGGTGCAGCGAAACAGTCGGTACGGGTCTTCGAGGTTATCCAGGCGCTCGCTGGTGGCCTCATCGCGACTGTCGGCAATGAAGCGGTAGGCCTGTAGCAGCCCGGCGGGGCCGACAAATTTGTCTGGGTTCCACCAGAACACCGGGCAACTGGTCGAGCAGCTGGCACACAGAATGCACTCGTACAGGCCATTGAGCTCGTCGCGCTCTTCGGGGCTTTGCAGGCGCTCTTTTTCAGGAGGCCTGGTCTCGTTGATGAGGTAGGGTTTGATCGAATGGTATTGCTTGAAGAACAGCGTCATGTCAACGATCAGGTCACGGATCACCGGCAGACCCGGCAGCGGCTTCAAGACAATGGTGTCGGGCAAGGTGCGCATGTTGATCAGGCAGGCCAGACCGTTCTTGCCGTTGATGTTCATGGCATCCGAGCCGCAAATGCCTTCGCGGCAGGAGCGCCGGTACGACAGGGTCGGATCAAGTGCCTTGAGCTTGACGAGCACATCGAGCAACATGCGTTCGCTGCCGTCGAGCTCCAACTCCAGCGTCTGCATATAGGGTTTGCTGTCAGTGTCTGGGTTGTAGCGGTAGATTTGGAAGGTACGTTTGGCCATATGAATTCTCCTTGACTGTTCCGGATCAGAATGTGCGGACTTTGGGGGCGATCGACTCGGCGGTCAAAGGCTTGAGCACCACCGGCTTGTAGCTCAGGCTGTTGGTGGCCTTGTCCCAGAGCGTGTGCTTGAGCCAATTGACGTCGTCACGGCCCAGCGGGCATGTGGGGTCGTCGGCCGGGCGGTCGTAGTCGAGCACGCTGTGGGCACCGCGGCATTCCTTGCGGGCGGCCGCTGAGACCATGGTGGACTGCGCGACTTCGATCATGTTGTCCACTTCGAGCGCTTCGATGCGGTCGCTGTTGAACACCTTTGACTTGTCTTTCAGACCCATGCCCGCCACGCGTTCACGCAGCGCTGCAATCTTCCTGACACCTTCGTCCATGCTGGCCTGCGTGCGGAACACACCAGCGTGCAACTGCATCGCGGCGCGGATGTCGCCAGCCACCACTTGCGAGTACTCACCCGAAGTACTCTTGTCAAGTTGATTCAAGCGATCCAGGGACCGGGCTGCGGCATCTTCCGGCAGCGGCTTGTGGCTGGCGGTCTTCTTGGATTGCTCGATGATGTGATTGCCCGCCGCAAAACCGAACACGATGATGTCAAGCAAGGAATTGCAGCCAAGACGGTTGGCGCCGTGAACGCTGACGCATGAGCATTCACCCACCGCATACAGACCATTGACGATTTCTTGCTGGCCATTTTTTGGCGCAACCACCTGACCGGAAATGCTGCTGGGGATGCCGCCCATCTGGTAGTGGTTGGTGGGCACCACGGGAATGGGCTCTTTGGTGATGTCCACATTGGCGAAGTTGTGGCCGATTTCCTGCACGCTCGGCAGCCGCAAGGCAATGGTGTCGGCCCCTAAGTGCGTCATGTCGAGGTTGATGTAGTCCTTTTTAGGTCCGCAGCCGCGACCTTCCTTGATTTCCTGGTCCATGCAGCGCGAGACAAAGTCCCGCGTTGCCAGGTCTTTGTAGGCCGGCGCATAACGCTCCATGAAGCGCTCGCCGTTGCTGTTGCGCAAGATGGCGCCTTCACCGCGACAGCCTTCAGTCAACAGCACACCGGCGCCGTAGACGCCGGTGGGGTGAAATTGCCAGAACTCCATGTCCTGCAGCGGGATGCCGGCGCGCGCCGCCATGCCCAGGCCGTCGCCGGTATTGATGTACGCGTTGGTCGATGCGGCAAAAATGCGCCCGGCACCGCCCGTGGCAAGCAGCACGTTCTTGGCCTGCAGGATGTGCAATTCACCGGTTTCCATTTCCAGCGCGGTCACGCCGACCACGTCGCCGTCGGCGTCGCGAATCAGGTCGAGGGCCATCCATTCAACAAAGAAGTTGGTGCGTGCCTTGACGTTTTGCTGGTACAGCGTGTGCAGCATGGCATGCCCGGTGCGGTCAGCCGCAGCGCAAGCGCGTTGCACGGCCTTTTCACCATGGTTGCTGGTGTGGCCGCCGAACGGGCGCTGGTAAATCGTGCCGTCCGGGTTGCGGTCAAAGGGCATCCCGTAGTGCTCAAGGTCGTAAACCACCTTGGGTGCCTCGCGGCACATGAACTCGATCGCATCTTGGTCGCCTAGCCAGTCGCCGCCCTTGATGGTGTCGTAAAAGTGGAAGTCCCAGTTGTCTTCGTTCATGTTGGACAGCGATGCGGCAATGCCGCCTTGTGCTGCCACTGTGTGCGAACGCGTTGGGAACACCTTGGAGAGCACCGCCACGTTCAGGCCGGCATTGGCCAGTTGCAGCGACGCGCTCATGCCGGAGCCGCCGGCCCCGACGATGACGACGTCAAATTTACGCGTAGAAATTTTGGAAGTTGCAGTCATGATAAGTTTTGTCTTGGTTATGAAATACTGCACGCACTGACGTAAGCCGGGCGCACAAAGACCTGTCGTTTTGCCGCAGGCTTACAGACGCCACAGGGCTTCGATGGCACCGCCGGTGCAGGCGACCAGCCAGGCGATGGCAAACACGTGCATGACAAAACGCACGCCGTAAGGTTTGACGTAATCCTGAAAAATGTTGCGCATGCCAACCCACACGTGGTAGAGCATGGAAAGAATGACCATGAAGGTCAGCGACTTCATCCATTGCGGAGAAAAAATGCCAGCCCAAAGTTCGTAGCCAATCGGGCCCTTGCTGAAAACCAGTTGCGCCAGCACCAGCACAGTGAACAAAGCCATGATGACGGCGGTGACACGCTGCGACAGCCAGTCGCGCATGCCGTAGTGAGCGCCAACGACCAGGCGGTGGGATCCGAAATTGACAGACATGAATGACTCCAGAATGATTAGTAAAGACCGAAAAGTTTGGCACCCAGCACAAGCGTCAGTGTGAGGGTCAGCACCATCACCGTAACCGCTGTCTGGCGACCGAAATCCTTGGTGACCTGCTCGTGGTGCGTATCCATCCATAAGTGGCGCAGACCCGCGATGAAATGGTGCAGGCTGGCCCAGATGATGCCCAAAGCCACCAATTTCCAGATGAAACCAGGCAAACCCAGCATGCCCTCGTTGAAGGCGGCCTTGAATTTCAAAAATGAAATCTCGGAGGAAATGGAGTTGTCAAACATCCAGATGATGAACGGCATCAGGAAAAACAGAATGGCTCCACTGACCCGGTGCATGCCGGAAGCGATCGACGCCAGTGGCCATCGGTAGCTGATGAGCGACGCGCCATCAATGTTGTAGAACTCGGGATTTTTTTTTGCTGTGCTAGCCGTTGTTTCAGACATACGATGCTTTCTTGGTTAGTTAACGACTGGATAACCGCGTGTGAAATAAGAACTCGTAAATTCTATTGCAATGCAGCAAGCACCAGACCCCTCGGTTGTTTGATGTCAGTCAAACATTTTCTTTTAATATGGAAGGATGACACGTCAAACGGACTTCAAGCTGACATCCAGGAAAGAAGCCATTTAACCAAGCGTGTTGTGGTAGTGATGCGTGTCGGTCCGGTAGTAGCCACGGCGCAGTTCCATGGGTTCATCGCGGTAGGTGTAGGCAACGCGCTCGACACTCAACAGCGGGGTTCCTGGCGCCACCTTCAACAGTTGCTCATGCTGCGCTGTTGCCGCAATGGCCCGTATCTTTTCTTCGGCGCGCACCATGCGCATATTGAACTCGGTCTCGAACAGGGCGTACATGGGGCCCTGGTAGTTGGCCAGTTGTTCCGCTGACAGGCCCTTGAAAGGTGCTGCAGGCAACCAGATATCCTCCAGAATGATCGGGGCACCGCCAAAGCTCAGTACCCGGCGCACCTGCAGAACGTTGTCGCCATTGCGCAAAGCCAGCGCCCGCGCCACGTCGGCGCTGGCTCGGCTGCGCTTGCATTCGATGATGTCGCGCTGCGCCGGACCTTCACTGCCCCGGGTGCCGCTGTCAGGCACCAGTTTGAGAAAACGGAACTGCACCTGCTGTTCGGCATGGGTTGCAACAAAAGTGCCTTTGCCTTGCCGGCGCAGGAGCAGGTTTTCGGCAGCCAATTCGTCAACGGCCTTGCGCACCGTTCCCTGGCTCACATGAAAGCGCGCCGCCAGATCCATTTCACTGGGAATCAGTTCGCCGGGCTTCCATTCGCCGGCGCGCAAGCTGTTGAGGATCAATCCCTTGATCTGCCGATACAAGGGACTGAAGGCCGGCGTTGCCATGGACGCCTGCGAAATGGCGACCTCGGGTGACATCATGGCGGGCTCGGTGACAGGTTCAGGAAAGGTTTGCATGGTGGTTTTGTCTCGATGGATGGTGTTGTCGTTTTTTCCGAATCATATCTTATATAAGACATAAGACAAATTGAAAATTTAGGGTTTTCGAGAGTACACTTGGCGCTCTAAACAGGTGACTGCGAGCTGTTCACCCTGCACTCACTGAATTTTTTCTTAACCCTTCTGGAGATTTCACCATGAGCAAAAAGCCCGTCCGCGTTGCCGTTACCGGCGCAGCAGGTCAAATTGGTTACGCCATTCTGTTTCGTATTGCCTCCGGCGAAATGCTGGGCAAAGATCAGCCCATCGTGCTGAGCCTGCTTGAAGTGCCGGTTGAAAAAGCCCAACAGGCCCTGCAAGGCGTGATGATGGAGCTGCAAGACTGCGCCTTTCCCTTGCTCGTCGGCATGGAAGCCCACAGCGACCCGATGACCGCTTTCAAGGACGTGGACTACGCCCTGCTGATCGGTTCTCGCCCCCGTGGCCCCGGTATGGAACGCGCCGAACTGCTGGCTGTCAATGCCGAAATTTTCACCGCGCAGGGCAAGGCTCTCAATGCCGTGGCCAGCCGCGATGTGCGCGTGCTGGTGGTGGGCAACCCGGCCAATACCAATGCCTACATTGCCATGAAGAGCGCGCCCGATCTGCCCCGCAAAAACTTCACATCCATGATGCGCCTGGACCACAACCGCGCCTTGAGCCAATTGGCCTCCAAGACCGGCAAGGCGGTGGCTGCTATTGAAAAAATGGCGGTCTGGGGCAACCACTCTCCAAGCATGTACGCCGACTACCGATTCGCAACCATCAACGGCGAGAGCGTCAAGGACATGATCAACGACGCCGACTGGAACGCCAACACCTTCCTGCCGACCGTGGGCAAACGCGGCGCAGCCATCATTGCAGCCCGCGGCGTGTCTTCGGCTGCTTCGGCTGCTAATGCCGCCATCGACCACATGCACGACTGGGTCTTGGGAACAAGTGGAAAGTGGGTCACCATGGGAATTCCATCGGATGGCCAATATGGCATTCCAAAGGACACCCTATTTGGTTTCGCGGTCACCTGCGAAGGTGGCGAGTACAAGCTGGTCGAAGGTTTGACCATTGACGCATTCAGCCAGGAGTGCATCAACAAGACGCTCAAGGAACTGCAGGACGAGCAGGCCGGCGTCGCCCACCTGCTGTAATCCCCAGTCCAAAGTCAGGCTCGTGACCCACCCGCGCGACGTACTGCTCGGCCCGGCAGCCGCTACACCCTTGCCGGTGTGCGACCACTACTGCGGCGTGCAGTCGCGCATGGTCAAAAGTTTGGCCTTGCAGGCCGAACTGGCGCAAGAGTTCGGCACCTGTGTTTTTGATGTCACGCTCGATTGCGAGGACGGGGCGCCAATTGGCGCAGAAAGAGACCATGCCGAGATGGTCGCAGGGCTTGCTGAAAACGCATGGTCTGCGAGCCGGCATTCGCCTCATCATGGTCTGTCCCGAATTGCGGCGCGGGTGCATGCTGTCGATCACCCGGCATTTGAGCAAGATGTCGAGATCATTGTGGGGCGCGCCGCAAAGTCCTTGTGCCATGTGATGATCCCCAAGGTTGATTGTGTAGCCGACCTCGAACTTGCCCTGATCCACATTGATCAGGCGGCCAATTCCAGCGGTCGCACCACCCAATTGCCGATTCACGTTCTGATCGAGTCGCCGCTGGCAGTGCACCATGTGGCGGCCATCGCCGCGCACCCCCGCATTGAATCACTCAGCTTTGGTTTGATGGACTTTGTCTCAGCCCATGGCGGTGCCATTCCGGCCAGCGCCATGGGCACGTCCGAACTCAGTCGGCCCGAGGATCTTGATCAATTCAGCCATCCGCTGGTGGTGCGCGCCAAGCTGGCTCTTTCAGCGGCTTGTCACGCCTTCGGCAAAGTGGCTTCACACTGCGTGGTGACCGAGTTCAAGAACGCTGCCAGACTGGAAAAGGCTGCCAGTTACGCCAGTCGTGCCCTTGGTTTTGGACGGATGTGGAGCATCCACCCGGATCAGATTCGACCGATTCTGGCAGCCTTTGCACCGGTGGCCCATGAGGTGGATCAGGCCAGCCGCATCGTCTGTGCCGCGCATGCCGCAGACTGGGCGCCGATTTCAGTCGATGGCCATTTGCATGACCGCGCCAGTTACCGTTATTTCTGGCAAGTGCTGGTGCGCGCCCATCAAACCGCCAGTTTGCAAAACCATGATCCTGCCCAGGTTTTTTTCTCTGCCTGATGATGGCAAATAACATCCTTAGACCCTTGCCCGTCATTTCTTCTTGACCGACTGACGCCACCCCTATCACCGCCCAGCGCATTTTTTGATTTAAAGGAGTTCCCCATGTTGCAAACTTACCGTGTCCACGTCGCCGAACGCGCCGCACTCGGCATTCCCGCCCTGCCACTCACCGCGCAGCAAACCGCTGCGCTGATTGAGCTGTTGAAAAGTCCGCCCAAGGGCGAAGAAAATTTTTTGGTCGAATTGATCACCCACCGCGTGCCAGCGGGTGTTGACGATGCCGCCAAGGTCAAGGCCAGCTACCTGGCTGCCGTGGCGCACGGCACCGAAAAATGCGCGCTGATCAGCCGTGAAAAAGCGACTGAATTGCTCGGAACCATGCTCGGAGGGTACAACCTGACCCCGCTGATCGACCTGCTCGACGACGCGGCCGTGGCCCAGGTGGCCGCCACTGCCCTGAAAAAAACCCTGTTGATGTTCGACCAGTTCCATGATGTCAAGGAAAAAGCCGATAAAGGCAACGCACACGCCAAAGCGGTGCTGCAAAGCTGGGCCGATGCCGAGTGGTTTACCAGCCGCCCGGAAGTGCCGCAAAGCATCACGCTGACCGTGCTCAAGGTCACGGGTGAGACCAATACTGACGACCTGAGCCCGGCACCTGATGCCTGGAGCCGCCCGGATATTCCGCTGCACGCCCTGGCCATGCTCAAGAACAAGCGCGACGGCGTCACGCCTGAAGAAGACGGCAAGCGCGGACCGGTCAAGTTCATCGAAGACCTGCGCGCCCGTGGCAACCTGGTCGCCTATGTGGGCGACGTGGTCGGCACCGGGTCGAGTCGCAAGTCGGCCACCAACAGCGTGCTCTGGTTCACCGGAGAAGACATTCCCTTTGTGCCCAACAAGCGCTTTGGCGGTGTCTGCCTTGGCGCAAAGATTGCGCCGATTTTCTACAACACCATGGAAGATGCCGGCGCCCTGCCGATCGAGCTCGACGTCAGCCAAATGGGCATGGGCGACACCATCGAGTTGCGTCCGTATGACGGCAAAGCCCTGAAAGATGGCATAGTCATTGCCGAATTCAAGCTCAAGAGCGACGTGCTGTTGGACGAAGTGCGCGCTGGCGGCCGTATCCCGCTGATCATCGGCCGTGGCCTGACCGCCAAGGCTCGCGAGGCATTGGGCTTGCCGGTGTCCACCCTGTTCCGCCTGCCGCAAAACCCAAAGGCCACCGGCAAGGGCTTCACCCTGGCGCAAAAAATTGTCGGTCGTGCCTGCGGTTTGCCTGAAGGCCAAGGCGTGCTGCCTGGCACTTATTGCGAACCCAAAATGACCAGCGTTGGCTCACAGGACACTACCGGTCCGATGACGCGAGACGAGCTGAAAGACCTGGCTTGCCTGGGCTTTAGCGCCGACTTGGTGATGCAGTCGTTCTGTCACACCGCTGCTTACCCCAAACTAATCGACGTCAAAATGCACCACGAGTTGCCCGAGTTCATGAGCAACCGCGGCGGCATTCCGCTGCGCCCGGGTGACGGCATCATCCACAGCTGGCTCAACCGCATGCTCCTGCCTGACACCGTGGGCACCGGCGGCGACAGCCACACCCGCTTCCCGATCGGCATCAGCTTCCCGGCGGGATCGGGCCTGGTCGCCTTTGCCGCTGCCACCGGGGTCATGCCGCTGGACATGCCCGAGAGCGTACTGGTGCGCTTCAAAGGCACCTTGCAGCCGGGCGTCACGCTGCGCGACCTGGTCAACGCCATTCCGCTTTACGCCATCAAGGCGGGCGAACTTACCGTGGCCAAGCAGGGCAAGAAAAACGTGTTCTCCGGCCGCATTCTTGAAATTGAAGGCTTGCCAGACCTCAAGGTCGAACAAGCATTCGAACTCTCAGACGCTTCCGCCGAACGCAGCGCCGCCGGTTGCACCGTGCACCTCAACAAAGAGCCGATCATCGAGTACCTTAGCAGCAACATCGTCATGCTCAAGTGGATGATTGCCAACGGCTACCAGGATGTGCGCACCATCAACCGCCGCATCAAGGCCATGCAAGCCTGGCTGGCAAATCCACAACTCCTCAAACGTGATGATGACGCCGAGTACGCCAGCGTGATCGAGATCGACCTGGCTGACATTCACGAGCCGATCGTGGCCTGCCCGAACGACCCGGACGACGTCAAAACCCTGTCTGACGTGGCCGGTACCAAGATCGAGGAAGTGTTTATCGGTTCCTGCATGACCAACATCGGCCATTTCCGCGCCGCCTCCAAATTGCTGGAAAACAAGCGCGACATTCCGGTCAAACTTTGGATGGCCCCACCCACCAAGATGGACGCCAAACAACTCAGCGAAGAAGGCCATTACGGCGTGTTGGGCAGCGCTGGCGCGCGCATGGAAATGCCGGGATGCAGCCTGTGCATGGGCAACCAGGCGCAGGTGAAAGAAGGTGCGGTGGTGTTCTCCACCTCAACACGAAACTTCCCGAACCGTCTGGGCAAGAACAGCAACGTGTATCTTGGCAGCGCCGAGCTGGCCGCCATCTGCTCCAAGCTGGGTCGCATTCCGACCAAAGCAGAGTACATGGCCGACATGGGCGTATTGACGGCGGACAGCAGCAAGATCTACAAATACCTGAACTTTGACAAGGTGCAGGATTACACCGATGCCGCGGCTTTGGTGAAAGACACTGCTACAGCCTGACGGGACTTGAGCAGACGGCATCCTGAATGATGTCGTTCAGATTTAAAAAACGCCTCGTGGCTTGCGCTACGGGGCGTTTTTGTTTCTGGCGATCATGCGCCGACAGTTAAACTCAGGCAAGTCTTCAAACCGTCATGGTTTTGAAACATCCCCAAGGAGTTCTCCGTGTTTTTTGGCAAACTGCTCCCCCGCGACACCAATTTTTTCAAACTTTTCAACCAGCACGCAGATCACATCGTTGCGGCGGCCCGTGCTTTCTCGAATCTGGTGGCCAACTATGGTGACCTGCCGCTTCGTCAAAAATTCCACAACGAGGTCAACCAGGCCGAAGGCGCAGCAGATCGCATCACCCATGAGGTCAACAAGGCGCTTCACAAAACTTTCATCACGCCGATCGACCGTGAGCAGATTCACAGCTTGATCAACACCATGGACGATGTCGCCGACCTGATCCAGGATTCAGCCGAGACCATGGCCCTTTACGACGTGCATCACATGACGGATGAGATCACACGGCTCACCGACTTGAGCGTCAAGTGCTGCGAGCGGGTGCGCGATGCCGTGCAGTTGTTGAGCAAAATTGCCGAGGCCTCCACCGCCGAAGCAGCGCTGAAGACCTGCGACGAAATTGACAAGCTTGAAAGCGATGCCGACCGCGTGATGCGCACCGCCATGAGCAAATTGTTCCGCGAGGAACCCGATGTGCGCGAACTCATCAAGCTCAAGGCCATTTACGAATTGCTGGAGACCATCACCGACCGCTGTGAGGACGTGGCAAATTTGATCGAGGGTGTGGTCCTCGAGAACTCCTGATTGGCGCGAGGTTCTGGACTATGGAAACGGTACAAGCCGCGCTGTGGGTGGTGGTGGTTCTGGTCATGATGGCCGTTGTCTTTGACTTCATGAACGGCTTTCACGATGCCGCCAATTCCATCGCCACCGTGGTCTCCACCGGCGTGCTCAAACCGGGTCAAGCCGTTGTCTTTGCCGCATTTTTCAACGTCGTCGCCATCTTTATCTTTCACCTGAGCGTGGCGGCCACGGTGGGCAAGGGCATCGTGCTGCCCGGCGTGGTCGATACCCACGTGGTGTTTGGCGCCCTGGTCGGCGCCATCACCTGGAACTTCATCACCTGGTACTACGGCATCCCCAGCAGTTCGTCACATGCCCTGATTGGCGGCATTGTGGGAGCTGCCATCGCCAAGGCAGGCGTTGACTCGCTGATTTCTGCCGGCATTCTGAAAACGGTCGTGTTTATTTTTGTCTCACCCCTGCTGGGTTTTTTACTGGGATCCGCCATGATGATCGGGGTCTCCTGGAGTTTTCGCAGTTTCAGACCGCTCAAGGTGGATAAATGGTTCAGGCGCTGGCAATTGGTGTCGGCTGGCGCCTACAGCCTGGGGCATGGCGGCAACGATGCGCAAAAAACCATTGGCATCATCTGGATGCTGTTGATCGCCACCGGTTACACCAACGTGGCCGACAGCACCCCACCAACCTGGGTCATCCTGATTTGTTACAGCGCCATTGGCCTGGGCACCATGCTGGGTGGCTGGCGCATTGTGAAAACCATGGGGCAAAAAATCACAAAACTCAAGCCCGTCGGCGGTTTTTGTGCCGAAACCGGCGGCGCCATCACCTTGTTTTTGGCCACCGCCATGGGTGTACCGGTCTCGACCACCCACACCATCACCGGCGCCATTGTGGGAGTGGGTGCCACACGGCGCGCCAGCGCGGTGCGCTGGGGCGTGGCCGGCAACATCATCTGGGCCTGGATATTGACCATTCCAGCCAGTGCGTTTGTCGCAGCAGTGGCCTATTGGATCAGCTTGCAGGTGTTCTGAGGTTTGCCCAAGCGCTCAGGCCGGAGCCGATCTGTCGCCCTGCCCCAAAGCCTTGTCCATCATGACCACATCCAGCCAGCGCCCGAACTTCCAGCCGCAGGACTTGAGCGTGCCCACATGATCAAAACCGGCGCTGCGGTGGACATTGATCGACCCCAGGTTATTCGAGTCGCCAATCACTGCGATCAATTTGCGCACACCGGCGCGCTCAGCCTGAGCCATCAGTTCGGCCAACAAGGTGCGCCCCAGGCCTTGCCCGACTGCCGCTGGCGCAAGGTAAATGGAATCCTCGGCTGAAAAACGGTAAGCCGGCCGCGGCTTGAACCAGTTGCAATAGGCAAAACCCAGCGTTTGTGAGCCATCAACCACCACCAGATAGGGCAAAGCCTTGCTCAAAACATCGGTGCGGCGTTGCGCCATGTCCGCCTCAGACGGCGGATCGATCTCGAAAGTGCCGGTTCCGTGCAACACATGATGGGCATAGATGGCGGTAATTTGTGCAATGTCGTCAGTTTGACAGGGGCGAATGATGGGCATGGCGTTTGTCAACGATATAATGTGCGGCTGTCTGGCGTGTCGCATAACCGGGTGGTTATGTCGCGTGTCTCAAACGCCAGGTTAAATGCCAATTTTCGTGGAAGTCATTCCACTTCCCCAAAGGATACATCATGGTCGTCATTCGACTCGCCCGTGGCGGTGCAAAAGCTCGCCCGTTTTTCAATATTGTGGTGGCTGACAAACGCACCCGTCGCGATGGCCGCTTTATCGAACGCATCGGTTTTTACAACCCGATCGCCACCGCCAACGAAGAAAGCATCCGTATTGCCCAGGACCGCTTGACTTACTGGCGCAGCGTTGGCGCGCAAGCTTCCCCCACCGTTGAACGTCTGATCAAACAATCTGCTGCCAAAGCAGCCTGATTGTTGTTGATGCTGCCCGGCCTGGAGGCTGCCGAATTACCGGCAGATGCCATCGAAGTCGGGCGCATCCTTGATGCCTGGGGCATCAAGGGATGGTTCAAGGTTCTCCCTTACAGCGCCGACCCCGAGGCGCTTTTTTCTTCCAGAATCTGGTTTCTGCTGCCCACTGAAAAAGGTGTCGAAACCTTTTCTGGCGTGGGCAAGTTACGCATCAAGGAAGCGAAAATCCACTCCGACATGGTGGTCGCTTGCGCGCACGGCATCGACGACCGCAATGCGGCCGACAGTCTGCGCGGTGCCCGCATCTTCATTGCGCGCAGCAGCTTTCCCAGCGCCCAAAAAGACGAGTACTACTGGGTCGACTTGATCGGGCTTGACGTCATCAACCGCGAAGGCGTGTCCCTGGGCCATGTGCGCGACCTGTTGACCACCGGCCCGCAAACCGTGCTGGTGATCGACCAAGTGCGCGATGGCAAAACGGTGGAAATCATGATTCCTTTTGTCGCGGTTTACATTGATGATGTGAACTTGGGCGAGCGCCGCATTCTGGTGGATTGGCAAGCTGATTATTAAGAGCAGCCCCATGCAATTTGATGTGGTGACGCTGTTTCCGGAATTGTTTGCGCCATTTTTGAGCACGGGCGTTACCCGTCGCGCCTTCGAGTCTGGACAAGTCAATGTGCGGTTACACAACCCGCGCGATTTTGCCCAGGGCAATTACCGCCGGGTCGATGACCGGCCCTTCGGCGGCGGTCCCGGCATGGTGATGATGGTCGAACCGCTGTCGCAGTGCCTGTCCAGCATTAGCTGCGAGCGCCCGGATGACGTACCCGTCGTCTTGTTTTCCCCGGTCGGCAAATCCCTTGACCACGCCATGGTCACCCGCTGGGCTGCCAGTCGTGGTGCGGTGCTGGTGTGCGGTCGCTATGAGGGCATTGACCAGCGCTTTATCGACACCCATGTCACCGAGCAAATCAGTCTGGGCGACTTTGTGCTGTCTGGCGGAGAAATTGCCGCCATGGCGCTGCTCGACGCCGTTGCCCGCCTGCAACCCGGCGTGCTGGGAGACGCAGACAGCCATGCCCAGGACAGTTTCAACCCGGCCCTCGATGGACTGCTGGATTGCCCGCATTACACCCGCCCCGAAATCTGGCAGGGCCGGGCCGTCCCCGACGTGCTGCTCAGCGGCCACCATGTCAACATCGAGCGCTGGCGCCGCAACCAACGCTTGCTGCTCACGCAACGCCTGCGTCCTGAACTGATTGAACTGGCCCGCAATGCTGGTTATTTAGACACAACGGATGAGGCTGTTCTCTCAAGCTATAATTGCGGGCTTCCCGATCCTCCGTAAGACCGCCAAGGTGCTTTGCACAGTGGCATGCGTCATAGTGACGCTGGTGCTGACATGATCTTTGAAAGAAACTATGAACCTTATCCAAACCCTTGAGCAAGAAGAAATTGCTCGTCTTGGCAAAACCATCCCCGAATTTGGCCCGGGCGACACCGTTGTCGTCAGCTTGAATGTGGTTGAAGGCACCCGCAAGCGTCTGCAAGCCTACGAAGGCGTGGTGATTGCCAAGCGCAATCGCGGTCTCAACAGCGGCTTTACGGTACGCAAAATCTCCAGCGGTGAAGGTGTCGAGCGCACTTTCCAGACCTACAGCCCGCTGATTGCCAGCATTGAAGTCAAGCGCCGTGGTGATGTGCGTCGTGCCAAGCTCTACTACTTGCGTGACCGCAGCGGCAAGTCGGCACGTATCAAGGAAAAATTGCCAGCGCGTAAAACGGTGGCAGCCAGCGCCGCTTGATACGCCAGCACGCCGCTTAGAAAACCGCCTCAGTTCACTGTGGCGGTTTTTTTTCGACTTTTTATCGCCAGATTCCCATGACCGCGCCCAAACTAGACCCGCGTAAAGTGCCGGTGACCCAGGTGGACCGCCATCTGCCAGCCGTGCACCCCGCGGCACTGCAAGCTGACGCCTTGCGATCGCGGTTTGCCGCGCCGCCCGCTTGGCAGGCCGAGTTCCTGCATGAGAAAAAGTTTATGGAGCGCACGCCCATGCCCGCCGCAGTGTTGCTGCCCATCGTGCAGCGCCCGGAGCCGACAGTGTTGCTCACGCTGCGCACGCAGCACTTGTCGACCCATTCTGGGCAGATCGCATTTCCGGGCGGCAAGGTGGATGACACGGATACGGACGCGGTTGCGACCGCCCTGCGCGAGGCTCTGGAAGAAATTGGTCTGGCGGCGCAATTTGTGGAAGTGCTGGGCCAGTTGCCGGTCTATGTCACGGGCTCGGCTTTTCATGTCACGCCGGTAGTGGCCCTGATTTCACCCGACATGGTGTTGCACCCCAACCCGTTCGAGGTCGCAGATGTGTTCGAGGTGCCACTGGTCTATTTGATGAACCCGGCTCACCATCGCCACCATCGGATGGATTGGCAAGGCGTCCAGCGTGAATGGTTGTCGATGCCCTACCGCGACGCGACCACCGAGCGCTTTATCTGGGGTGCCACAGCTGGCATGTTGCGCAACTTTTACCGTTTTTTGCAAGCCTGAGACATGCAGCCGCTATGATTCAGACATGAGCTTCATCTCTGTGCTGTTTGCCCTGTTACTGGAACAGGCGCGTCCCTTGGGCCGCGGCAACCCCGTCCATGCTGCCATGCGTTCGTGGGTGCGTTTCTGCAGCCGTAATCTGGATGCCGGCAAGCCACTGCACGGCTGGCTGGCTTGGGGCCTCGCTGTGGGCGGGCCATCCGGGCTGGCCTTGTTGATTTATTGGTCACTGGCCTTCTGGGTCGGTTGGCCCCTGGCGCTGCTCTGGAGTTCTCTGGTGCTGTACGCCTCGCTTGGCTTTCGACAGTTCAGTTTTCACTTCACCGAGGTCCGCGATGCCTTGGCCAACGATGACGACGCGCTGGCGCGCTCGCTGCTAGCCGAGTGGCAACACATCGACATCCAGTCCTGGTCGCGTAGCGACATCATTGCCCGGGTCATCGAACTGTCCGTACTGGCCGCCCATCGCCATGTCTTTGGGGTGCTGGCTTGGTTTTCAGTGCTGGCGGCACTTGGTTTCGGTCCCATGGGTGCGGTGTTGTACCGATTGGCCGAATTTGTCGCCCGATATTGGCATTACAAAGGGCGGGCCTTGCAGCAGCCTATCAGCCAAGCCCTGCAAACCAATGCACTGGCGGCATGGCAATGGATCGACGCCCTTCCGGCACGGATCACTGGACTGGGCTTTGCCGTGGTCGGCAATTTCGAAGAGGCCATCGATGGATGGCGCCGTTACGCGGCGCAATCAGGCACTGACAACGATGGCCTGGTGCTGGCCGCCACTGCCGGCGCCATAAACCTTCAGATATTGGCAGCAAACGCCGCCAGTTCGCCCGCAACGGAGGGTTTGGCATCGGCCCATAGTTTCATCCTGCGCCCGCCGCCTGAGCTGGCGCACTTGGCCATTTTGGTGGGTCTGGTCTGGCGTGCCGTGGTCATGTGGCTTGTTCTGTTGGCACTCCTGACGCTGGCACGATTCATTGCCTGAGATTGAATTCAAAATCCAACTTGCATTGTTCAGTCATCAACCGCGACAACTTTTAAAGAGAACCCTGTCTTGAACCCCCAATTCATCAGCCCCATCGTCGGACAACTGGTGCCCTATGTGCCCGGCGAGCAACCCAAAATGGCGAATCTGGTCAAACTCAACACCAACGAAAACCCTTATCCCCCGTCGCCCCGCGTGGTAGCGACCATTCAGCAAGCCGCGCAACAGGGCCTGCAGCTTTACCCCGACCCCGATGGCACAGCGCTGCGCCAAGCCATTGCCGACAACTTCGGAGTCAAGCCACAACAGGTGTTCTTGGGCAACGGCTCTGACGAAGTGCTGGCGCATGCCTTTTTTGCCTTTTTCCAGCAGGATTGCCCACTGCTGATGCCCGACATCAGCTACAGCTTTTACAAGGTCTATTGCGGCTTGTACGGCATTGCTGTGCGCACCGTGCCGCTGCGCGAAGGCCTGCAACTGAACGTGGCCGACTACGCCTGTGCGGCCGACCAGGCCATCGCCGGCGTGGTGATTGCTAACCCCAATGCGCCCACGGGCATCGGCCTACCACTGAACGACATTGAGACCCTGCTGCAAATGCACCCGGACCGGGTGGTGCTGATCGACGAGGCCTATGTGGACTTTGGCGGTCAAACGGCCATGGCCCTGATCGACCGCTACCCGAACCTGCTGGTAGTGCACACGCTGTCCAAGTCACGCTCGCTGGCGGGTTTGCGCATCGGCTACGCCTGTGGCCAGGCCCACTTGATAGAGGCGCTGAACCGCGTCAAGAACAGCTTCAACTCCTACCCGCTGGACCGGCTGGCGCTGGCCGGTGGCGTCGCTGCCTTTGAAGACCAGCGCTATTTTGAGCAAACCCGCCAGGCAGTGATGAGCAGCCGCGAAGGCATGGTACTGGCGCTGGAAGACCTGGGCTTTATGGTGCTGCCGTCGCAAACCAATTTTGTCTTTACCCGTCACCCCAACCATGAGGGCGCTGATCTCGCTGTTGGCTTGCGCGCCCAGGGTGTGCTGGTGCGGCATTTCAAACAAGCCCGCATCGACGCCTATTTGCGCATCAGCGTGGGCACACCCAAACAATGTGATCAGGTGGTTGCGGCGTTGGCCAAATTGGTCACAGCCAAGGCCTGACCTGCCAAATCAATAACGCCGCATCTGCTTCAGCTCAGCATAAAGATCGCCATAAATCTGATAGCGGTTCACACTGATGCTGTCAGGCTTGTTGTCTGAATTTACCGCAGAAATCACACCGCAACCGGGTTCGTGCAAGTGGCTGCAGTTGTAGAACTTGCAGTTTTTCACATGGGGCTTGAGGTCTGGCATGTAGGCCGCCAGCTGCGCTGGGTCGATGTGGTTCAGGCCAAATTCCTGGAACCCGGGCGAATCGATCAAGGCCGTGGTTTTTTCCGCATCCACCCAGTACCAGGTGGTGCTGGTGGTGGTGTGTTTGCCGCTGCTCAGGGCTTGTGACAAAACGCCAGTTTGCACCAGTGCACCGGGAATCAGGCAGTTGATCAGCGTGCTTTTCCCCGCCCCCGACGGACCCAGCACCAGCGTGGTTTTGTCGGCTAGGCGCTGGCTCAGGGCAGCACGACTTGCGGCTTCGTCCTTGAGCGACAGCGCCAGCACGTCATAACCCATGTGGCGGTAAGGCGCCAGCCAGTTCCAGGCGCGGGCAAAAGGCTCGGCCAGATCACTTTTATTGAGTGCAATGATCGGCGTGATGTGTTGCTCTTCAGCGGCAATCAGGGCGCGCGAGAGTTGGCTGCTGGAAAATTCGGGCTCGGCCGCGATCAAAATCAGCACCTGATCCAAGTTGGCGGCGAACAGCTTGGTGCGCACATCGTCCTGCCGATAAAACAGGTTGCGCCGTGGCTCAATTTTTTCAATCGTTCCCTCGTCCTGCGAGGGCAGCCACAACACCCGGTCGCCCACCACGCCCTGGCTTTTTTTACCTCTTGAGTGGCAAATCAGGCGCTCACCTGCCTCGTTCTCAACCAAAAAGTGACGCCCGTAGTTGGCCACGATCAGGCCGGGTACACGTTGCGCGTGGTTCATAAAAGCTTTGGCTTGGCAGCGCCAGGCAGCGCGTCCACTGCGGCCGCACAGTCAAAGTCTGCCTGCGAGAGCCCAGCCACATCGTGCGTGCTGTAGCGCACCACGCAGCGGTCGAACTGCACGACCAGTTCGGGGTGATGGTTGCGCGCCTGGGCCAGCCAGGCCACGGCGTTGACAAACAGCAGAGTCCGGGCGTAATCGGCAAAACGGAAGGTTTTTTCGATCACCACCTCGGCGCCATCTCCGCTCAAGCGCCAGCCCTCCAGCTTAACCAGTTTGGTCACAATTTCAGTCGCCGTGAAGGCCCGTGAGTGTTGGTTTAAAGGCATGTTTAACTCAAAAACTCAAACTGCCGCCGAGGCACCACCCTGCATGCGCGCCAGGCGTTCCGTCGCTCCGGGGTGAGAGTAATAAAAGCGCACGTACAGCGGGTCAGGCGTCAGCGTGGCGGCATTGTCCTCGTAGAGCTTGAGCAGCGCTGTCGACAGATCCTGCGCACTGGTTTGCCTGACCGCATAGGCATCGGCTTCAAACTCATGCTTGCGCGACAACTGGGCGAAGAGCGGCGCAATGAAGAAGCTGAACACCGGCATGGCCAGCATGAACAGCAGCAGGACCAGCGCGTCGTTCGCAGAGGCCACGTTGGGCTGAACCCCCAGGCCGGTGTAAAACCAGACTTGCTGAGTCAAATAACCCAGCAGCGCAAAACCGGCCAGGCTCAGGGCAAACATCGAAACGATGCGTTTGATGATGTGTTTGTGTTTGAAATGCCCCAGCTCATGCGCCAGCACCGCGTCCACTTCGGGGGCACTGAGCTTGGCCAGCAGCGTGTCATAAAAGACCACCCGCTTGGCGGCGCCAAAGCCGGTGAAATAAGCATTGGCATGGGCGCTGCGCTTGCTGCCATCCATGACAAACAGGCCTTTGGCAGAAAAGCCGCACCGTTGCATCAAGGCGGTCACACGCGAGCGCAATATTTCGTCTTCCAGCGGCGCAAATTTGTTGAACAGCGGCGCAATCAGCGTCGGGTAGATCACCAGCAGCAACACGTTGAAACCCATCCAGAACAAGCAGGCCCACAGCCACCATAGGTTACCGATGGCCGCCATCATCCACAAAATCAAGGCGGCAATCGGCAAGCCGATCAAAGCGCCGATCAGACTGGATTTGAGCAGGTCAACCAGCCACAGTTTGAGCGTCATTTTGTTGAACCCAAAGCGCTGTTCCAGCACAAAGGTCTGGTACCACGACAGCGGCAGATCGATCGCACCACTGAGCACCACAAATGCCACCAGCAAGGCCAATTGCTGGGTCATGCCATCGCCGATCCACTGCATCAGCGCCTGGTTCAATGCAGAGAGTCCACCGAGCAGTGTCCAGCCCAGCAGCACGGCTGCGCCCAGAGCCATCTCCAACAGCCCGAGGCGCGCCTTGGCCAGCGTGTAATCGGCCGCTTTTTGATGCGAAGCCAGGGAAATGGTGCCCGCAAAAGCGGCGGGAACCTGCTCGCGATGCTGTGCCACGTGGCGAATCTGGCGCGAACTGAGCCAGAACCTGAGTAACAAACCGAAACCCAGAGCGGCGACAAACAAGGAGATCAAAGCGAGTGAAGTGGATAATGGCATGTCGGTCATGAGCGCGAAGTTTAGGCCATCGGTGACAATTCGGGCCATGCACAATGCCAACACCCCCACTGAACCCGCGCCCCTGGCCAAATCGGACCTCAACCTGATCTGGTTGGATTGCGAGATGACGGGCTTGAACCCGGCGCACGAGCGCATCATTGAAATTGCGGTCATCGTCACCGATGCCCATTTGACCCGGCGCATCGAGGGCCCGGTGCTGGTGATCCACCAGAACGACGACCTGCTCGGCAAAATGGACAAATGGAACACGAGCACGCACGGGAAAAGCGGACTGACCGACAAGGTCAAGGCATCAACGATGGACGAAGCTGAAGTCGAGCAAATTCTGCTGCAATTTTTGAGCCAGTACGTGCCCAAAGGCAGCACACCCATGTGCGGCAACAGCATTGGCCAGGACCGCCGCTTCCTGGCCAGATACATGCCCAAGCTGGAGGCTTTTTTCCACTACCGTAACCTGGACGTCAGCACGCTCAAGGAACTCTCCAAGCGCTGGGCGCCCGGGGTGTACAAGAGTTTTAAAAAGAAGCAGCGCCACACCGCATTGGCCGACGTGCATGAGTCCATTGACGAGTTGGAACACTACCGCACACACTTCATAAAACTGCCTGACTGATCGAGTTTGGCGGGTCATGGTTCACTTTGAAAATCTCAAAAGTTACAAACCATAGCCTGAAACAGATCAGTCTGCTATCGTAGCGGTATGACTAAAAAAGATTTCACCCAAGTTGCTTTTGACGTGGTTCAGCAAGCTACGGGGGAGAAGCCTAAGCCTGTGACTACGCCCAGGCAGGAGAACAGCCGCAAGGGCGGGCTAAAAGGGGGCGCTAAGCGCATGGCCGAGCTTTCCGAGGAAGAGAGATCAGAGTTAGCCAAGAAAGCAGCACAGGCCCGATGGCAGAAATAACTGTGGTGCAATCAATTGCAAAGCCCGCCAAGTGCGGGCTTTTGCTTTTTCGTTTCGATTTAAATGTATTTAGTCTCTTGTGTATCGTTTGTGTTTCATCTATAATTTTCGTATTAGTAGCAACGCCGATAGGCAAGGACGGTTCAAATGACTGCAATTCATAGCTCTATCCAGAATGAGATTGAAGAACTAAAAGAAAAAATTGAGAAGACTCGCATAGACCTCATTAAAGAAGAGGCCGTCCTTGAATACCTTGTTTCAAAAGCGAAAAAATCTACCGTTGTTGCTGAATCGCAACGTGTCATCCCTGCGCCACAAGTAGCTACAGATATGAAAGGCGTCATCGACCTTTCGAAATTTTCTGTGACAACAACTACGAGTACTTTTCCGAGTGACGTTTGGGCTGTGGTTTCTAAATTGGGTTCTCAAGAGTTCACCGCACCACTGGTTCATGACGTAATGGCGGCTAGCGGTTATGAGGTTGCTGGCAAATCTCCCAAAGCTCGTATCTCCGCAGAGTTGGCTAAGCTGGTAGAAGACGGGAAGATCGTCAGAACTTTTGAGGGGAAGGGGAGTACACCAAATAGGTATTCCCTTTCCATAAAAGGCGAAAACCTCAGTGCGCAACACACTGAGGCTTTCAATTTGCAACCAAGCCCGAACAAGGGCACTAAGTAAAGATTGGAGGGAGCATGGATAGCATCCAGCGAACTTTATTAGACTGACTAGGTAGCTCTCGAATGCTACATCAGGGCTTGGCTACGGTCAAGCCCTGCTTTTACGGCTAAGGCTCACCCCGTTCTGTGGTGAGCGTTCCGCTTCGCGCATATAAATTTAGTCGTTTATTTAACGAGGCTCTTTTGTTCTCGTTTGTTTCTTGACTTTCTTTCACTCTGGCATATAATTCACTTTAATAAAGGTGCCAGTAACATGAACAAGCTCTCCACCCAAGACCGCGTACAAATCCTGAATGCTCTATCAGAGGGTATAGGCATCAATGCAGCGTCGCGCATCACCGGCAAAAGTAAGAACACCATCCTCAAACTGCTGGCCGACGCTGGCGAAGCCTGCGCTCTGTACCAAGATCGCACCATGCGCAAACTCACGATCAAGAAAGTTCAAGTTGACGAAATCTGGAGCTTCATCGGCATGAAGCAAAAGAACGTCCCTGCCGACGACGAAAATGGAAACGGTGACTGCTACACGTTCACTGCGATTGACCCGGAAACCAAGCTGATGCCTTGCTGGCTGGTGGGTACCCGCAGCCGCGAATGCGCCTATGAATTCATGGATGACCTGGCTTCGCGCCTGGCTGTTCGGGTCCAACTGAGTACCGATGGTCTCAGGGTCTATCCAGAAGCAGTAGAGCACGCTTTCAAGGGCAAGGTGGACTATGGCGTGCTCAACAAGACCTATGCCGATGAAGGCTTGAAAGAATCAAAACGCCGCTACAGCCCGGCAACGATGACAAGCTGCGAAAAGCTCCGGGTCTATGGCAATCCAGACGCGGACCACATCAGTACATCGCATGTGGAGCGGGCCAATCTTTCCATGCGGATGGGGATGCGCAGGTTCACGCGGCTGACTAACGCATTCAGCAAGAAGCTGCAAAACCACATGCACGCAGTCAGCTTCTATTTCATGGTTTACAACTTTGTCAAGATTCACACTTCGATCAAGACGACACCAGCGATGGAGGCGGGTGTTGCTGACTTCCTTTGGGATATGGAAGACATCGTGATGATGATGGACACGATGGGGCAATAAAAACCCGCCTAGGCGGGTTAGCTCAGCCGCATATCTTGTCTACGACCTTTTCAAACATCTTCCCGAGGGCCTCATGCGCCGTTGTCGGCAATTCACTTGCATGGCTCGGCGATGTCACCTTGAGGATCGCAATCACCAGTACCGTGGGGACGGTGAACAGCGCAACCAGCACGGCCACAACAATATGCCACATCGACGGGTCAACTCTTCCGTGACCGGGGATCAATCCGAGAAATAGAGCAATAACTCCCAAGCCTGCCAAGTACAAGATCGCAGAGACAACGACACCGCCGTACGCTGCCAAGCGACGAACATTGTGGCTTTGGGAGCCATCTTTTTCGATCTGCTTGCGCTCATCCCGCTCTTGTCCAAACTGCCAAAATTTTTTAGACGGTGCTTTGATGGGCGGTACTATTTGCGCTGCGCCAGTGGGAGCGGTGGCCGGTTCGCCTCCCAATCCGGAGTCAGTTGACATGCGGGATTTGTGGCCTGTAGTAATCGCGAACGGCTTCGTCTGGAAGCCACCCAGCACATGTCTGACGCGCCTGATCCCAGGGGCCGCCCGCCTCATGCGTCAGCGCAGATAGCTGGAGGGCTGAGAATGAGCTGTAACGATTCCAAACTTGTTCTAGTAGCCCCCAAAATGCGCTGTCTGAAAAGACCGGAACCAGAGCCTGCCGCTCTCCAGTTTCGGAGTTCATTTGCATCAGGTATGCATCAATGTTGCGCGAACCGAAGCTCTTCAACTCGTGATACAAAGTATCGAAGACGGGGCCATAGGGCCATGCTTCCGGCCGTTCGTTCACATAACTCGCACCGATGGAAGCAAGACTCCATGCGTGCATGAAGAAAACCATCTTCTGCAACTTCATGTGTGAGATTTGGACACCGCTTTGCCGCGCCTTGTATAAGAAGGCGTTAGCGACGAGGCTTGTGCTGTAAGTGGCCATATTGCGAATTATGGGGCTTAACCCTTGAACTTCAACGAATTTTATGGCAGAAGCCATGAATTTCTGATGGATGCCGCTATAAACAAACAACAAATCAAGTAGGGATCGTTAGCCAGGTTCACTCACATAGCTAACGATCACCAGAATACTCAGATCGAAAAACGGCGTCAATTTACGATAAAACACCAGATTTATCTTGCCTCTGTTTTCAGGACTCCTTACGCAGATTACGGTGCCATAACCCGCGCGAACAAATTTGTAACACCCTTCGTTCAAACTGAACCATGACCGTTTGGCGTGCCAACGCAGTAGAAACCAGAATCTGTGGCATAATTTGCGGCTTCGCTGAAATCACAGCGTATTTTGTACATCTCCCAACATTCACTGGGTCTCGTGCCAGGTTGTTTTCAACCTGCCTTAAAAAGACCTCCCAGCTTCTCGACGCACTCACCTAGCTGAGTCAGAGCCGGTTCCGTTTGATGGTTGATGTTTTTTAACCATGAACGGAGCAGCCGCACAACTTGCGGCGCTCTTCGTTTTTTAGGATATTTCATGACTGACGCTACTTTAGCGGCTGGCGAACTCTCGTCTGCCGAAGTTATCTCCAACGACATCAACCTGCTGCCCCACGACGTCGTTGACGCCACCGAGGCTGACGCTGAAGTTGCTGCCCCGGTCGCAGCCGACATTCCCAACGGCTTTGTCACGCTGGGCCTGGCCCCGGAACTGATCCAGGCGGTCAAAGACCTGGGCTTTACCCAGCCCACCACGGTGCAGCTCAAGACCATTCCGCTGGCCATGCAAGGTGTCAGTGACGACGGCAACAGCGCCCGCTTCATCGACTTGATGGTCTCCAGCCAGACTGGCAGCGGCAAAACAGCCGCCTTCCTGTTGCCGGTGCTGCATACCTTGCTCAAACAGCAAGAACAAGTTGAAATCGACGCCCGCGCCGAATACGAACGCGCTGTGGCTGAAGCCGCTGCCAAGGGTGAAGCACCCCCGAAACGCGCCAAGCGCAAGGACCCGACCAACCCGCGCCACTTCAGTGCCCCCACCCCCGGCGCCCTGATTGTGTGCCCGACGCGTGAACTGGCCCAACAAGTGGCGCACGACGCCATCGACCTGGTGCAGCATTGCCGCGGCCTGCGCGTGGCCAACATCGTCGGCGGTATGCCTTACCAGTTGCAGATTGCCAAGTTGCAAAACGCCAATCTGGTGGTGGCCACCCCGGGCCGCCTGCTCGACCTGCAACGCTCAATGCAAATCAAGCTCGACCAGGTGCAATTCCTTGTGGTCGATGAGGCTGACCGCATGCTCGACCTGGGCTTCTCGGACGATCTGGCTGAAATCAACCAACTCACCATTGGCCGCAAGCAAACCATGATGTTCAGCGCCACCTTTGCGCCGCGCATTCAGCAACTGGCCGCCCGCGTCATGCGAGAGCCCCAGCGCATCACCATCGACAGTCCGCAGGAAAAACACGCCAACATCAAGCAGGTGCTGTTCTGGGCCGACAACGCCCAGCACAAACGCAAATTGCTCGACCACTGGCTGCGCGACAGCACCATCAACCAGGCGATTGTCTTTGCCAGCACCCAGATCGAGTGTGACGGTCTGGCCAACGACCTGCAGCAAGAGGGCTTCGATGCGGTCGCCTTGCACGGCGCTTTGAGCCAGGGCCTGCGCAACCGCCGCTTGATGGCATTGCGCCAGGGCCAAGTGCAAATTCTGGTGGCCACCGATGTGGCAGCCCGCGGCCTGGATGTGCCGACCGTGACCCACGTGTTCAACTTTGGCCTGCCCATGAAAGCTGAAGACTACACCCACCGCATCGGCCGCACCGGCCGCGCCGGGCGTGATGGTCTGGCCGTCACGTTTGCCGAGCTGCGCGACCGCCGCAAGATTTTTGATATCGAAGCCTACAGCCGCCAGCCGATCAAGGCCGAAACCATTCCCGGTCTGGAGCCCAAACAACGTGCTCCCGAGTCGCGCCCCGGTAATTTTGGCGGTCGCGACAGCCGTGGCGGCGGTGATTTCAACGGCCGTGACCGCAAATTTGGCGGTGGTGGTCGCACCGGTGGTTTTGATGCGCCTCGCGGCAACTTCGATGCCCCGCGTGGTGGCTTCGCCGACAGAAATGCCGGCGGACCGCGCATGGTCGGGGCAGGCAACTACCAGGGCAACGGCGGCGGTTTTGCTGGCCGTGAAGAACGCTCTTTTGCACCGCGTGAAAGCGCCCCTCGCGAAGGCTTCAGCTACGAGCGCAAGGGTGGCTTCAACGACCGCTTTGCCGGCGACCGCAACACCAGTGCCGCTCCGCGCGGTGATTTTGCCACCCGCAAACCCGCGTTCGGCAAACCGGCGTTTGCCAAACCCGCCGGTGGTGGCAAGGTGTTCGTGCCACGTGACGCGCAAAAGCGCTTTTCCAAAACCGATCGCTAACTGACCCCGTCATCCGAAAAAGCCCGCTGATTGCAAAGTCAGCGGGCCTTTTTTATCCCTGGCAGCGCTCACCCCATACGCAAGACCAACGCCTGCAGGTTCCCCAGGACGATCGCCGCCATTTGCAGCACCAGCAGCAGCACCAGTGGCGACAGGTCAATGCCACCCACCAGCGGCACCACGCGCTGAATGGGTCGCAACAGGGGTTCGACCAGACGCGCCATCACCTCGCTGAGGACCGATGGCGCGGGCACCCAGGACAGCACGGCATAAACAATCACCGCCACCGTCATGCCAGAAATGGCCATGCCCAGCAAGCCGAACAGCGCCAATACGGGCAACGCAAACAGCCCGCCACCCGCGCCGGCGAGCAGCCACAGCAAGGCAAACTTGGCCAGTTGCAACAAAAAGGCAGCCACCAGGCTGGCGCTGTCGAGCACGCCGAGCGCAGGCAACACGCGCCGCAGCGGCAAGACGATCCAGTCGGTCAGGGCAAACACAAACCGCCCCAGCGGGTTGCCCGAACGCGCCGACATGGACACGCGCAGCGCCTGCATGTACAGCCGCAGCAGGCAGGCACCGCTGACAATGCCTGCGACCACCTCGAGCAACAAAGAAACAATCTGATAAAGCATGGCACCAATGCGCTGTTGTAAAGCAGTGCGCATCATAGCGGCGGCATAACGGTGAGCCCTCAAGCTCTTAAAATACGAGGCTTTGCCAAACCTCTATCTGCCTTGCTGGCGATCCTTTGGCTGCTTTTATAGATTGCCCCACATGTCTGACCACACCACCGCCGCCGCACCCAGTCCGATGGCACAGGACGAAAACCAGTTGATTCTGGAGCGGCGCGAAAAACTCAAAGCCCTGCGCCAGGCTCAGACCGAGGGCAAGGGCCCCGCCTTTCCGAACGATTTCAAGCCGACCGACCATGCCGCCGACCTGTTTGCCGCCCACGCCGGGCAAACCCCGGAAGGTCTGATCGAACAAGGCGCAACAGCCAAGTTGGCCGGGCGCATGATGCTCAAGCGCGTCATGGGCAAGGCCAGTTTTGCCACGCTGCAGGACAGCACGGGAAGAATCCAGATCTACATCAAGCGCGACGATGTGGGTGAAGACATCTATGCGGCCTTCAAGCATTGGGACCTGGGCGACATCGTGGCAGCCGAAGGCCTGGTCTTCAAGACCAAAACCGGCGAGCTGTCGATTCACGCCAGCAGCATCCGCCTGCTGACCAAGAGCCTGCGGCCGATGCCCGACAAGTTTCACGGCATGGCCGACCAGGAGATCAAATACCGCCAGCGTTATGTCGATCTCATGACCGATGAAGAGACCAAAAATCGCTTCATCGCGCGCAGCAAGGCGGTCAGCGGCATACGCGAATTCATGGTGGCGCACGACTTTCTGGAAGTGGAAACGCCCATGCTGCACCCGATCCCCGGCGGTGCCAATGCCAAGCCCTTCACCACGCACCATAACGCGCTGGATCAGCAGATGTTCCTGCGCATCGCGCCCGAGTTGTACCTCAAGCGCCTGATCGTCGGCGGTTTTGACCGCGTGTTCGAGATCAACCGCAGCTTCCGCAACGAAGGCATCAGCGTGCGCCACAACCCCGAATTCACCATGATGGAGTTCTATGCGGCCTACTGGGACTACCAGGACCTGATGACCTTCACCGAAGCGCTGATCCGCGATGCCGCCCACAAGGCGGTGGACACGCTGCAGCTGACTTACGGCGGAAGGGCGGTGGATCTGTCCCCGCCGTTCGAGCGCCTGACCATCCATGAAGCCATTTGCAAGTACACCGAAGCGGGTCAGATGCTCGACAACGGTTCGGGCCTGAAAGTGGACAGCGCTGCCTGGTTGCGCTCGGTGCTGCCAAAGCTGGGCATCACCGAGGCCAAGCATCACATCTCGACGCGCAGCCTGGCCAGCCTGCAGGTGCTGTACTTTGAGGAGACCGTGGAAGAACAGCTGTGGCAGCCCACCTTCATCATGGAGCACCCGACCGAAATTTCTCCCCTGGCACGCGCCAACGACACCCGTCCGGAAGTCACAGAGCGTTTCGAGCTCTACATCACCGGGCGCGAGTTCGGCAATGGTTTCTCGGAGTTGAATGACGCCGAAGAACAAGCCGCCCGCTTCCAGGCCCAGGTGGCCGCCAAGGACGATGGTGACGACGAGGCCATGTACTATGACCACGACTTCATCCGCGCGCTGGAGTACGGCATGCCGCCCACCGGCGGTTGCGGCGTCGGCCTGGACCGGCTGATGATGTTGCTCACCGACAGCAGCAGCATCCGCGACGTGATCCTGTTCCCTGCCCTGCGTCGCGAAACGCAGGAAAAATAAACCATGCCAGCCCCCCGGCCCTGGCCCTACCCGCGCTGGATCGCCCACCGGGGCGCCGGCAAACTGGCGCCCGAGAACACGCTGGCCGCTTTTCTTCTTGGCGCCAGCCACGGCTACCGCATGTTCGAATGCGACGTCAAACTGAGCAGCGACGGCGTGCCTTTTTTGCTGCACGATGACACCCTGACGCGCACCACCAATGCCGGTGATACGCTGGATGCGAAGCACGGCGCCACGGCTGGCGACCATACCTGGAGCACGCTGGCCCAACTCGATGCCGGAAGCTGGCATTCACGCGCCTTTGCCGCCGAGCCGCTGCCCACTTTTGAGGCCGTTGCCCGCTATTGCCTGCGCAATGGCTTTTTTTTGAATATCGAGATCAAGCCCACACCCGGCCTGGAGCGCCACACCGGTGACGTGGTGGCCCGAGAGGCAGCCCGCCTGTGGCAAAACGCCGCCGTGCCACCACTCCTGAGCAGCTTTGACGTGACCGCGCTGGAAGCCGCCATGCAGGCGCAGCCGGAGCTGCCACGGGGTCTGCTGCTGGATGCGCTGTGGCCCGGCTGGCTGAAAACTGCGCTGCGCCTGGGCTGTGTGGCCATCATCTGTGACCACCTCCTGTGGGACCAGTCCAGCATGACGCAAGCCAAAAGCGCCGGGTTCAGGACCCTGAGCTACACCGTCAACGATAAAACCACGGCCCGGCGTCTGCTGGACCTGGGTCTGGATGGCATCATCACCGACCGGGTGGACTTGTTTAGCCCCGCCAGCCTTTGAGCATGACCCACTGGCTGGTGGCGGCAGTGAGCGTCAGGGCCATATAAGTCATCATCTTGCCGTCCTGACCGAACGTCACCAAGCCGATCAGCAAGACCAGCAGACCTGCAACAAAAATGACGACCGCCTGCTTGCGCAGAGGAAAACGTGACGATCTTTTGCTGAAGAGCAATCGGGCCAGCCACGGCAGCAGCAACGCCAGCCACGCAGCGGGCGCCGCGAAGTTGATGACATGGTTGAGCAGTGCCAGCAGATTCATTAAAGACCTTGAGGAAAAAAGAAAAAATGATGCAAGTCAAAGCACATGGCGGGAGATTTTATAATCCAGTCATGGCAGTCTGGGCATTAGGCATCAATCACACGACCGCGCCGCTCGACCTGCGCGGTCGCTTCGCGTTCGCCATCGACCAGGTCGAACCCACTTTGCGGGGCTTGCGCGAATCGCTGCCAAACCAGCCCGAAGCCGCGCTGATCTCCACCTGCAACCGCACCGAGATTTATTGCGCTGGTGAACAACCCCAGCTGGAGCACACGCTCGACTGGCTGGCCGAGACCGGTGGTGTCTCCCCTGCACTGTTGCGTACCCATTCCTATACCCTCGAAGACAGCCGCGCCGCTCGCCATGCGTTTCGCGTCACCAGCGGGCTGGACTCCATGGTACTGGGGGAAACCCAGATTCTGGGCCAGATCAAAAACGCGGTGCGCGCCGCCGAAGCCGCCGGCGCATTGGGCAACACGCTGAGCCAGTTGTTCCAGCGCTCGTTTGCTGTGGCCAAAGAGGTGCGCACCTCGACCGAAATCGGCGCGCACTCCATCAGCATGGCCGCTGCCGCCGTGCGCCTGGCCGGGCAATTGTTCGAGGACCTCGGCGAAGTCAAAATGCTATTTGTTGGTGCGGGCGAAATGATCGAACTGTGCGCTACCCACTTTGCCGCCAAAACGCCCAAGTGCATGGTGATCGCCAACCGCACCCTGGAGCGCGGCGAAAAGCTGGCCAGCCGTTTCGGCGGCGAGGTCATGCACCTGGCCGAGTTACCCGATCGCTTGCACGAGTTTGACGCCGTCATCAGTTGCACCGCCAGCACGCTGCCCATCATTGGCCTGGGCACGGTGGAAAGTGCTTTGAAAAAGCGCAAACGCCGCCCCATGTTCATGGTCGATCTGGCCGTTCCGCGCGACATCGAGGTGGAAGTCAAAGCGCTGGAAGACATCTACCTGTACACCGTCGATGACCTCTCCAGCGTGGTGCAAACCGCGCAGGCCAGCCGCCAGGCGGCGGTGGCGCAGGCCGAGGCCATTGTCGATGCCGGCGTGCTGAGTTTCATGCACTGGATCGACCAGCGTGGCTCTGTGCCCCTGATTCAGCAGCTCAACGCCCAGGCCGACGAGTGGCGCGCAAATGAGATTGCCCGCGCCCGCAAGCTATTGGCCAAGGGCGCTGATGTGGACGCCGTGCTGGAAGCCTTGTCCAAGGGGCTGACGCAAAAAATGCTGCACGGCGCCATGGCCGAGTTGCGCGCAGGCGATGCGAAGGCGCGCGAGCACGCCAGTACCGCCATCCAGCACTTCTTTTTGCGCAAAGAACGATAGCTGTCCTGGCACCCCCCAGACCGGGTCGGGGCTGTCGCAGAAATCCATTGATTGCGGTGACGACCGCAATGACAGCCATCAGATCGCCCATACAAATAAATCGTCGCCCCATCACCTTGCCCACTGCCTCATGAAACCCTTTCTTCGCCAGCAACTTGCCCGTTACACCGACCGCCTGGGAGAACTGGAGTTTTTGCTGTCACGCCCCGACATCATGAACGACATGGCGCAATTTCTGCTGCTGTCGCGTGAGCACACCGAAGTGGCCGCCGTGGCGAGCCGCTGGCAACGCTACCAGCAACGCGAAGCTGATCTGGCGGCCGCCCAGGATCTGCTTCAAAGTTCAGCAGATGATGCGGACATGACGCAGATGGCGCAAGAAGAAATCGAGGCCGCGCGCGCCGAGTTGCAGCAGCTCGAGGCCGAGTTGCAGCGCATGCTGCTGCCGAAGGACCCCGATGACGCGCGCAATGCCTTTATTGAAATCCGTGCCGGCACCGGCGGTGACGAATCAGCCCTGTTTGCGGCTGATCTGGCGCGCATGTACCTGCGCTTTTGTGACCGGCGCGGCTGGCGCGCCGAGATTTTGAGCGAATCGATGAACGAGCTCGGCGGCTACAAGGAAGTGGTGATCAAAGTCGAAGGCGGCCAGGTTTATGGCGCGCTCAAGTTCGAGTCCGGTGGTCACCGCGTGCAGCGCGTGCCGGTCACGGAAACCCAGGGCCGCATCCACACCAGCGCCTGCACCGTGGCGGTGCTGGCCGAGCCCGATGATACTGAGGCCATCAAAATCAATCCCTCGGACCTGCGCATCGACACCTACCGCGCCAGCGGCGCCGGCGGTCAGCACATCAACAAGACCGATTCTGCCGTGCGCATCACCCACCTGCCCACCGGCATCGTGGCCGAATGCCAGGACGGGCGCAGCCAACACAGCAACAAGGCGCAGGCGCTCAAGGTGCTCACGGCCCGCATCCATGAAAAGGACCGTAGCGAACGCGCCGCCAAAGACGCTGCCCAGCGCAAAAGCCTGGTCGGCAGCGGCGATCGCAGCGACCGCATCCGCACCTACAACTTTCCGCAGGGGCGGCTTACCGACCACCGCATCAACCTGACGCTGTACAAGCTGCTCTCCATCATGGAAGGTGATCTGGACGATGTCGTGACCGCGCTGCAGGCCCACGAAGCTGCCGCGCAACTGGCAGCACTCGAACTCAATGCCTGAGACGCAATGAATACAGTCAAGTCGGCTCAACCCACCGTGGGGCAAACGCTCGCCAGCCTGCAAAGCAGGGGATTGGATAGACTGGACGCCCAGTTGTTGTCACTGCACGTGCTGGACCGACCCGAAACACAACGCGGCTGGCTGCTGGCGCACGACATCGATCCGTTGCCGCCCGAGCGTGCCGCTTCTCTGGAAAACCTGGTGCAACGACGCTTGGCCGGCGAGCCGCTGGCTTACCTTACAGGCCACAAGGAATTTTTTGGGCTGGACTTGCGGGTGGATGCCCGTGTGCTGGTGCCCCGGCCCGACACCGAGACGCTGGTGAGTTGGGCGCTGGAGACTCTGGACGGCGGGCACCGTGTGCTGGATCTGGGCACGGGCAGCGGTGCCATCGCCTTGGCGCTCAAGGCCAGCCAACCCACGCTTGAAGTCCACGCTACCGATTTAAGCACTGGCGCTCTGGCCGTTGCCCAGTCCAATGCCCAGCGGCTCAAGCTGGACGTCAACTTCCATCAGGGGGCGTGGCTTGCAGCATTGCCTGACGCCTCCGAATCATTCAAATGCATCGTCGCCAATCCGCCGTATATTGCAGAGCTTGACCAGCACCTGGCGACGCTCAAATTCGAGCCAGCACAAGCGCTCAGTAGCGGTGAAGATGGTCTGGACGACCTGCGCCAGATCATCACCCAGGCGCCCAGACATCTGGCACGGGGCGGCTGGCTGCTGCTGGAACACGGCTACGATCAGGCGCAGGCGGTGCGCAACTTGCTGACACAGGCAGGATTCGCACCGGTGCAGTCTCGCCGGGACCTGGCGGGCATCGAGCGCTGCAGCGGCGGACAACTCAACCCGAAACCCAACCCATGATGGCACCGACTCACACCGAAGACCGACTGACCCAACTGGAAGTCAAGGCCAGTTTTGCCGAAGACCTGCTCGACAAGCTCGACCAGATCATCATCCGCCAGCAGGAACAGATCGACCGTCTGGAGCGCGAAGTACATTGGCTGCGCCAGCAAGCGCCGCCAGAAGACATGGCCACCCCGCGCAACCTGCGCGACGAGTTACCACCCCACTATTGATGTTGATTGACGCAAGCAGCCCTAAACGCGTCAGGGTTTCACCCCCACGACGCTTCAAAAGTGAAATAATCCGGCCTGTTTTTAAACTTAGGAATACCCAGCATGAGCGACGCACAACAACGCATTGACGACCTGGTCAAACACAACGACATTTTGCTTTTCATGAAAGGCACAGCCAGCTTTCCGCAGTGCGGTTTCTCGGGCCGCGCGGTGCAAATCCTGAAAGCCTGCGGCGTAGATCCCAAAGCCATCACAACCGTCAACGTGCTCGAAGACGACGGCATTCGCGCTGGCATCAAGGACTACAGCAACTGGCCCACCATTCCCCAGTTCTTTTACAAGGGCGAATTTATCGGCGGCTCCGACATCATGATGGAAATGTACGAAAACGGTGAATTGCAGACCATGCTGGGCACGCCGGCCCACTGACTTAAGCCAGCCAGACCTTCTGCGCAGTCAACACGGCCTGCGGGTAAGGCGCCCTGCCCCGTGAGCCGTTGTAGCGGCCCAGCGCCATGAACCAGTCACCTCTTTCGCGGTCCAGGTAGTGGCGCAAAATCACGCAGCCAAAGCGCAGATTGGTCTGCATGTGAAACAGTTTTCCGGCATCGCCATCGGCCAGTAGCCGCGTCCAGAAGGGCATCACCTGCATATAACCGCGCGCGCCCGCGCTGCTCACGGCAAACTTGCGAAAGTTGCTCTCCACCTGGATCAAACCCAGTACCAGCGACACATCCAGCCCTGAACGCATGGACTCGTACCAGACCGTTTGCAGAAATTCCTTGCGGGTTGTCCAGTCCGATTTTTTCTTGACCAATCGTTCGCTCATGGCCCCCAGCCAGCGCAAATAGCGCAGCCGAGACTCGGTGTCGTGAAACTCTGGCACTGGTGGCGCCTGGTTGGAAATGGCCGAACTCAAGGCCGTGCGAACCGAGTCGGCCAGCGGCTCTTCAACCTGCATTCCGGCCCAGGATGGCGCTTGAAAAAGAAGCGCGCCGCTCCCAGCGAACCATGGCGGGATCGATAAGGCATTCCCAAGAAGAACGCGCCGGGTCAGATTCATCATTTCTTTCTTGCGCCGCTGATTGATTTCGCCCCTCAGGCCTTGAGCTTGGCCAGCAGTTGGCCCACAATACCGCTGACTGGCACCGCGCTGGGAACGGCGTCTCGACGGTTCTGGTATTCCACATTGCCTTCCTTCAGGGCGCGGTCGCCAATGTTAATGCGGTGCGGCACGCCAATCAACTCCCAGTCGGCAAACATCGCGCCCGGGCGCTCGCCACGGTCGTCCAGCAACACATCGACACCGGCGGCCAGCAACTCGGCATAAAGCTGCTCTGAAGCGGCTTTGACCTCTGGCGAACGCTCAGCATTGATCGGGCACAGCACCACGGTGAAAGGCGCCAGGGCGTCGGGCCAGATGATGCCGCGCTCGTCGTGATTTTGCTCGATGGCGGCGGCGGGCAGGCGCGTGATGCCGATGCCGTAGCAGCCCATTTCCATGAACTGGGGTTTGCCGTTCTGGTCCAAAAAGGTGGCATTCATGGCCCGGCTGTACTTTGTGCCCAGATAAAACACATGGCCCACTTCAATGCCGCGCTCGATCACCAGCGCACCCTGGCCATCGGGCGATGCATCTCCCGCCACCACGTTGCGCAAGTCGGCCACCAGCGCTGGCTCGGGCAGGTCACGGCCCCAGTTGACGCCGGTGATGTGAAAGTCGGCGTCGTTGGCGCCACAGACCCAGTCGCTCATCACCGCCACTTCACAATCCACCACGAGTTGCACCGGTTTTTTCAGGCCGATCGGACCTAGGTAACCAGGCAGGCAACCAAAGTGCTCTTCAATCTCACCGAGGCTGGCAAAGCGGAAAGCCTGCAAGCCCGGCAACTTGTTGACCTTGACTTCGTTCATGTCGTGGTCGCCGCGCAGCAGCAGCAACCAGACCTGCGTTTGAACCACCTCACCAAGTTCGTTGAGTGCGTCGGTGGCCAGCACCAAGGATTTGACGGTGTTTTTCAGCGGCACACCCAGCAGTTCAGCCACTGCAGCGCAGGTGCTCTTGCCCGGCGTCGCGGTCTTGGTCATGGTTTGTGCGGCAGCAGGGCGCGGGCCTGCGGGTGCCAGCGCTTCTGCTTTTTCCATGTTGGCGGCATAGTCGCTGCCCGGACAGTAGACGATGGCATCTTCGCCGGTGGCGGCAATCACCTGGAATTCTTCGCTCAAATCCCCCCCGATCGCGCCGCTGTCGGCCGCCACGGCGCGGTAAGTGAGACCAAATCGGTCGAAAATGCGCCGGTAGGCTTGCGCCATGACCTGGTAGCTGGCTTTGGCGCTGTTCTGATCACGGTCAAAGCTGTAGGCGTCCTTCATGATGAATTCGCGTCCGCGCATCAGGCCAAAACGCGGACGGCGCTCGTCGCGAAACTTGGTCTGGATCTGGTAAAAATTCTTCGGCAGCTGTTTGTAGCTTCTGACTTCCTGGCGCGCAATGTCGGTCACCACCTCTTCGCTGGTCGGTTGGATCACGAAGTCGTGCCCGTGGCGGTCCTTAATGCGCAATAACTCCGGGCCCATTTTCTCAAAACGGCCGGTTTCCTGCCAAAACTCGGCTGGCTGCACTACCGGCATGGCCAGTTCAACGGCGCCAGCCCGATTCATCTCTTCGCGCACAATCGCCTCCACTTTTTTGACCACGCGCAGCCCCATGGGCATCAGGGTGTAAATGCCGGCGCCGAGTTTTTTGATCATGCCGGCGCGCATCATGAGCTTGTGACTGACGATTTCGGCATCAGCCGGGGCCTCCTTGAGGGTGGAAATGAAAAATTGAGAGGCTCGCATAGGGATATCCGGCAATATGTCAGGGTTATGTCGCTTGCCGCACGGCTCATGCTGTGCATAATCAAGCTAATTTAAAAATTGGGGTTTGATTATGCTTGACCGGGACGGCTTTAGGCCCAACGTCGGCATCGTCCTGCTCAACCAGAAGAATCAGGTGTTTTGGGGCAAGCGTATTCGGACGCACTCCTGGCAGTTTCCGCAGGGTGGCATTGACCGGGGTGAAACCCCCGAGCAAGCCATGATTCGGGAACTGCATGAAGAAGTTGGGCTGCTGCGCGAACATATTCGCATCGTGGCCCGCACCCGTGACTGGTTGCGCTATGAGGTGCCAGACCGTTTTATTCGCCGCGACTCGCGCGGTTTTTATAAAGGCCAGAAACAAATCTGGTTTTTATTGCAACTCGTTGGTCATGACTGGGATTTGAACCTGCGCGCCACCAACCACCCTGAATTCGACGCCTGGCGCTGGAACGACTACTGGGTGCCGCTAGATGCCGTGGTGGAATTCAAGCGCGAGGTCTATGTGACGGCGCTCACCGAGTTGTCGCGCTTTTTGCCGCGCAATGACTACCGCAACCGTTTTCTTCGCCAGGGCATCCGGCCGCTTGATCTGGAGCAATCGTGCGCCGACATGCCCGATGCGAGTTTCGAGATGCCGCCGGGGGCCACCCTGGAATCCGATCCCCAGGCGGGACAACAGCATGTGTGAATCACAGTTCCCAAGACTCTGGCCTTCAAGGTGCAAACGCTGGCTGGTCTTGGGAATGGTCTGCTGCTCTATCGGTGTGCATGCACAAGGCCTGGTTGATAACCCCGACTGGCAAGAAACAGAAGTTCCCGCGCCGCCCAAGTTTGACCCCAACCGTCGGATCGCCATCGACATGCCGCCTTATGTGAGCATGCAATTTGGCGTTGATCCCGGCACCCTGGCCATCACGCCGGATGGTATCGTGCGCTATGTCATGGTGGCAATGAGCCCCAGTGGCTCGTTAAATGCGTTTTATGAAGGCATTCGCTGTAACACGGGTGAGGTCAAAACTTATGCCCGAGCCAACGCCAACGGCTTTTGGACGATCGTGAAAGAGCCTGAGTGGCGTGGACTCGATGACAGGCAGCCCTCGAAACACGCACTGGCACTGGCCCGTCAAGGCGCCTGCGAAGGGAACGCCAGTGCCAACTCGGCGGCTGACATCCTCAGAAAGCTCACGGCCAATTAGCTCGGCTCAACAATGCCGGCAGCAGCACTGATCAGCGTTTGAGAACCAGGTTGTCGCGGTGCACCATTTCGGGCTCAGCCGAGTATCCCAACAGACCCTCAAACGCGCTGGAGGGCTTGCGGCAAATCAGGCGCGCCTCGGTACTGGCGTAATTGGCCAAGCCACGGGCAATTTCAAGCCCTTGGGGATCGCGGATGGCAATCACGTCGCCACGCGAAAAATCGCCCTCGACTGCCACCATGCCGATGGGCAACAGGCTCGAACCATCGCCCTGCAGGCGGGCCACAGCGCCGGCATCCACGGTCACCGCACCGCGCAATTGCAGATGGTCCGCAATCCACTGCTTGCGCGCCTGGGTTTTTTGGGTAGGCGCCACCAACAGCGTGCCAATGGCCTCGCCCCGGCTCAGGCGCAACAAGGCATTAGGCTCACGTCCCCAGGCGATCACGGTCGAAGCACCCGAACCCGCTGCCCGCTTGGCCGCCAAAATCTTGGTGATCATGCCGCCGCGCCCCAGGCTGGAACCAACGCCACCGGCCATGGCCTCAAGAGTGGCATCACCCGCTTGCGCCACATGCACAAACTCTGCGTTGGCGTCCTTGCGCGGATCAGCCGTGAACAGCCCCTTTTGATCGGTCAGAATCACCAGCGCATCCGCTTCCACCAGATTGGCAACCAAGGCACCCAGCGTGTCGTTGTCGCCAAACTTGATTTCGTCATTGACGACCGTGTCGTTTTCATTGATGACCGGCACCACACCGAGTTTGAGCAGCGTGAGCAGCGTGGAGCGCGCATTGAGGTAGCGCTCGCGGTCCGCCAGATCGGCGTGCGTGAGCAGCACTTGAGCACTGCCCAGGCCGTTTTCGCGCAGTTTGGTCTCGTACATGTGCGCCAGGCCCATCTGCCCGACGGCCGCCGCAGCCTGCAATTCATGAATCTCATGCGGCCGCTTGACCCAGCCCAGCCGCTTCATGCCTTCGGCAATGGCGCCACTGGAAACCATGATGACTTCGCGCCCCTGATGCACCAGCACCGCCATTTGCCGACACCATTCGCCAATGGCATCCTCGTCCAGCCCCCGGCCTTCGTTGGTCACCAGGCTGGAACCCACCTTGATGACCACGCGATGCGCATCACGCAATACTAAGTTCTCTTGTTCTTGAGCCATTGGACCTTCTTGGACAAGTCATTTTTGACCGGGTTCAACCGCCCCGGCAAAGCGCGGGTCGATGACCTCAGGCTCCAGTTCCAGCTTTTGCTGGGCGCTGATGTGCTTGTAAACCGCCTTGATCAACGACTCGCAGCCCTCGCGCGTCAATGCCGATATCTCAAACACCGGGCCCTTGAACTTGAAGCGCTTGACAAAATCCTTGACCAGGGCCTCGCGCTCTTCCAGCGGAACCATGTCGAGCTTGTTGAGCACCAGCCAGCGCGGCTTCTTGTACAGCGCCGGATCGTATTTCTTGAGTTCGTTGACAATCGCTTTGGCCTGTGCCACGGTATCGACAGCGTCGTCAAAGGGCGCCATATCGACCACATGCAGCAACAAACGTGTGCGCTGCAGATGACGCAGAAACAAGTGCCCCAGGCCAGCGCCCTCGGAGGCACCTTCGATCAAACCGGGCAGATCGGCCACCACAAAGCTCTGCTCAGGCCCGACGCGCACCACGCCAAGGTTGGGGTGCAGCGTGGTGAACGGATAGTCGGCAATGCGCGGGCGCGCATTCGATATCGCCGTGATCAAGGTCGATTTGCCCGCGTTGGGCATGCCCAACAGCCCGACGTCGGCGAGCACTTTGAGTTCCAGCTTAAGGTTGCGCTTTTCACCTGGCCAGCCCGGTGTTTTTTGGCGGGGCGCGCGGTTAATGGCACTTTTGTAGCGAAGGTTGCCAAAGCCACCGTCGCCACCCTTGGCAATGGTGATGACCTCGCCGGGTTTGAGCAACTCGAACAGCACCTCGCCCGTTTCGGCATCAGAGATGATGGTACCCACCGGCATTTTGAGCGTGATGTCATCCCCTGCGGCACCAAACATGTCGGAACCCATGCCATGCTGGCCGCGCTGGGCATCATGCCGACGCGAGAAGCGGTAATCGACCAGGGTATTGAGGTTGGGATCTGCCACCGCAAACACATGGCCGCCACGACCACCGTCGCCGCCGTTAGGCCCCCCAAATTCTTTGTATTTTTCATGCCGAAACGAGACGCAGCCAGCGCCACCGTCTCCGGCGGAGATGTCAATGTAGGCTTCGTCAACAAATTTCATCTTGATCAGCTGAGGACAGACCAACTTCGCTGCGCTCAGCGAAGTTGGTCTGTCCCACAATGGCTCGGGTTAGTTGAGTACAGAGCCAGCACGCTTTCCGTCACTGCGCTTGCCCAACAAGGTTTCATAAATAAAAAACCCCGCGCCGCGCGCAGGGTCTTGTGTGAACGCACGTCAGCCCTTAAGCTGCTGCTGTCACGCTCACGGTGTGCCGGTTCAGAGCGCCCTTGATGGCGAACGACACATGGCCCTCAGCCAATGCAAACAGCGTGTGGTCTTTGCCGATGCCGACATTGGCACCAGGGTGGAACTGGGTGCCGCGCTGGCGCACGATGATCGCACCAGGAGCGACCAGCTGGCCGCCAAACATCTTCACACCGAGCATTTTGGGCTTGGAATCGCGCCCGTTTCGCGTCGAGCCGCCGCCTTTTTTATGTGCCATGATTCTCTTTCTTAATCAGTTGGGGACAGAGCTAAAGATCTGTCCCGCAAAATTGTCAGGCCGTAATCGCACCAATCAGCAGTTCTGTGAATTGTTGACGATGACCTTGACGTTTTTGATAGTGTTTACGACGGCGCATTTTAAAAATGCTGACCTTGTCGTGTTTGCCGTGTGCCAGCACCGTGACACTGACAGTTGCACCGGACACCAAGGGTGTGCCCACCTTGAGTTCTGCGCCGCTACCGACTGCCAGAACCTGGTCGATCACAATCTCTTGGCCTACATCCGCAGCAATCTGTTCTACTTTAATTTTTTCGCCAGCAGCAACCCGATATTGCTTGCCACCGGTTTTTATGACCGCGTACATATTGACCTCTTCAAAGATTAACACTGCAAACGAATTTTCGCAGAGCCCGTAATTATCACACAAGTTTCGAAAAGTACCGATTCATAGCCAATTGAGGTTTCAGGCAGACAAAAGTCGCGCACGGGCTTTCTATAATGCGCGCAACTAACCGAGCCACCGTCTTGAACGCCACCCACTCCAAAAATAACAACGCCACGGCGATCATCGCGCAGGACATGCGCGAGGTTGATGCGGTCATTGCGCAACGCCTCGACTCTGGCGTACCGCTGGTTGGCCAGGTTTCCCGCTACATCATCTCGGCCGGCGGCAAGCGGCTGCGGCCCGCGCTGCTGCTGTTGATTTGCGGCGCGCTCGGCTTTAAAGGCGCGCAGCGCTTCAACCTGGCGGCTGTGGTGGAGTTCATACATACCGCCACCCTGCTGCATGACGACGTGGTGGACGACTCATCGCTGCGCCGGGGCAACGCCACTGCCAACGAAACCTTTGGCAATCCGGCCAGTGTGCTGGTGGGCGATTTTTTGTATTCCCGCGCCTTTCAGATGATGGTCGATGCGCAAAGCATGCGCATCATGGAAGTACTGGCAGACGCCACCAACATCATTGCCGAAGGCGAGGTCATGCAGTTGATGAACATGCACAACGCAGCGCTCGATGAAGCGGGCTACCTGCAGGTGATCCGTTCCAAAACCGCCAAACTGTTCGAAGCCAGCGCGCGCGTGGGCGCCATTCTGGCGGGTGCAGACGCAAGCACAGAGGCCGCCTGTGCCGAATATGGTCAAGCACTTGGCACTGCCTTTCAAGTGATAGACGACGTGCTCGACTACACCGGCGATGCCACCGTGATGGGCAAGAACCTGGGCGATGACCTGCGCGAGGGCAAAACCACGCTGCCCCTGATCGCCGCCATGCAACGCGGCAGTGCCAGCGAACGTGAACTCATTCAAAGCGCTATCGAAACCGGCAAGCTTGAGCTGATCGACCGAGTGGTAGCCATTGTGCAAGCCACTGGCGCGCTCGATGTGGCGCGCCAGGCGGCCGCAGACGAAGCGCGCCGCGCCATCTCCGCCGCAGAGCAGTTGCCAGACAATGCGCACAGGCAGTGTTTGATACAATTGGCGGCTCAGTTGTTGGAGCGTCAATCCTGACGTTCCACGGCAAAAAATCGGAATGTAGCGCAGCCTGGTAGCGCACTTCGTTCGGGACGAAGGGGTCGGAGGTTCGAATCCTCTCATTCCGACCAATAAAATCAATGGGTTAGCGGTTTTCGACTGCTAACCCGTTTTGCTTTCTGGCACCAATATCCAGGTTTACCCACCACCTCGGCACACGCTGTAGTTTGCCCGGTCAACGTCCACCCGACACGTCAATGAATGATCCGGTGGTGTAAGAGGCCTCATCCGAGAGCAGCCACAGTGCGGCCCTTGCCACCTCCAGCGGATCGCCACCGCGCGCCATGGGCACCGACGACTGCAGCCTGCTGACGCGGCCCGGTTCGCCACCGCTGGCATGTATGGCTGTATGAATCAGACCTGGGCGCACGCCATTGACACGTATCTTTTCATTGGCCACCTCCTTCGACAAGCCGATCGTCAAGGCGTCCAGTGCGGCTTTTGAGGCCGCATAGTCAACATACTCTCCCGGCGAACCAAGGACTGCGGCGCGCGAAGAAACGTTGACGATGCTGCCGCCCAGACCGCCGTGCCGGGTTGACATGCGCCGCACGGCCTCGCGTGCGCACAAAAAACTGCCGGTCACATTGATTGCCAAAAGACGATTGATGCGCGCCGCATCCATTTGCTCAACGCGCATCTGCGGAAACAAAATGCCCGCATTGTTGATGAGCGCGTTCAAGCGCCCAAGTCGCTTGTCCACCGCGCCGAACAAGCGTTCAACATCAGACTCGTCAGACACGTCGGCCTGGATCGCCAACGCCTTGCCGCCGCCACTTTCAATGGCGGAAACGACTTGGGTGGCTGCGACCTCATCGGCTATGAAACTGATGCAAACGGCGTAGCCTTGCCGGGCTGCCAGCTGCGCACAGGCTGCGCCAATGCCACGCCCGCCGCCCGTGATGAGGATGATTTTTTCCATGGGGATCAACGCTCCATTTCAAACAACAGACTCAAGAATAGTGCAACAACCGATCGGCGACCACCCGACACTTCATAATAGAAAAATGCAAGCTATCAAACCCCTGACACGCTACCTCGCAAACACCTTGCTTTGCGTGTTGACCAGCCTTTGCGACGCAAGTGCCCTAGCGCAAGCCTTGCCAAGCGCGGTGCAGGCAGCTTTTACTCGTGCCCAGGTGCCGACCGACGCCATTGCCCTGCTGGTACGGGACGCCGACGGCCGTACCGAGCCACGACTCAGCCACCGCGCAGACCAGCCCATGAACCCAGCGTCGGTCATGAAACTGGTTACCACCGCTGCTGCGCTCGATCTGCTCGGACCGGCTTACACCTGGCCCACACCGGTCTGGGTGGATGGCCCGGTGGTCAACGGCATGCTACAAGGCAACGTGATCATCCGGGGGCAGGGCGACCCCAAGCTGGTGCTTGAAAAACTCTGGTTGCTGCTGCGCCGCCTGCAGAGTTTGGGCATTCACACCATTGCTGGCGACATCTTGCTGGATAACAGTGCTTTCGAGGCGCCCGCCACGGATCCGGCCGAATTTGACAGCGAGCCCCTGCGACCGTACAACGCTGGGCCCGATGCCTTGCTGATCAATTTCAAATCGGTGGTGATGACATTTGTGCCAGACCCACTGACCAACAGTGCCCGCGTGCAATTTGATCCGCCGTTGTGGGGCGTGCAACTGCAGACAAGCGTACCGCTCAGCCAGGGCAAATCAGCAAGCAACGGGGCCTGTGGCGACTACCGCGCCAACCTCAAAGCCGATTTTTCCGAACCCACACGCATCCGCTTCAACGGCGGCTACCCCGCAAGCTGCGGCGAAAAAGTGTGGCCCGTCGCCTACGCCGACCCCGCCAGCTACAACGCCCGCGTCATTGAGGGCCTGTGGCGCAGCTTGGGTGGCCAGCTGAGCGGTACAGTGCGCAGCGGCACGGCACCTGCCGAGTCCGCCACGTTCGAGATCACCTCGCCCACGCTGGCCGAAGTGATCCGCGACATCAACAAATTCAGCAACAACGTGATGGCGCAGCAGCTGTTTTTGACCCTGGGCCTGCCCGCGCCCGCCACCCCCGCGTCAGCCCGTGAAGCCGTGCGCCAATGGTGGCAGCGCCGTATCAGCGCCACCGATGTCCCCACCATTGACAACGGCTCGGGACTGTCACGCCAAAACCGCATCAGCGCGCAGCAGCTGGGGCAGCTGCTGCAACTGGCCTACGCCTCGCCCTATATGCCCGAGCTGATGTCATCACTGCCCCTGGTGGGTGTGGACGGCACGCTCAAGCGCAGCAAGGCCAGCAGCGCCAGCGCTCACCTGAAAACCGGCAGCCTGAAGGAGGTGACCGCACTGGCGGGCTATGTGCACGCCGCCAGCGGCAAGCGCTATGCGCTGGTGGCCATCGTCAATCACCCCAACGCCGCAGCGGTGCGCCCGGCGCTGGATGCCCTCATCGACTGGGCCGTGATGGACAATCTGGCCCGGTGATGCCAACCGGCGCGCTGCCCCCACTTTCTGAACACCATGACTTTGACTGACCTGATCGGCACCCTGGCCGCCGTGCTGACCACCGTCAGCTTTTTGCCGCAAGCGCTGCACACTTTCCGCACCAAGGATGTCCGGGGCATCTCGCTGGGCATGTACAGCGCGTTCACCTTGGGCGTGGCTCTGTGGCTGATCTACGGCCTGATGTTGGGCGCCTGGCCGGTGGTGATTGCCAACTGCATCACCCTGGCACTGGCGAGCGCCATTTTGGTGATGAAACTGCGCTATCGCTGAGATATTGGAGCAACGCTCGCGGGTTTACCCGAGTCACGTTTCCGGCTGCAAACGGTTACGATCTTTGCGTTAAATAGTACGGTCGTTCTTTTAATCTTTTGGAGACAGTAGATGAAGCAATTCAAAATTCTTGGTGCCACCTTGGCGGCGGCGCTGCTGGTGGTGGCTTGTGGCGGCAGCGACGATACTGTCGTTCAGGCGCCAGCAATCCAGTACACCGCGCTGGTGTCGTTTGGCGACAGTTTGAGCGATGTGGGTACCTACAAAGTGGGCACCGTTGCAGCGCTCGGAGGTGGCACCTACAGCGTCAATGGCATCATTGGAGCCATTCCAAGCAACAACTGGACGGAACTCATGGCGGCGCAAATTGGCGTTGCCGCGCCCTGCCCGGCACAAACCGGCCTGACAGGCGACCCATCCAAAGGATTTTCCATTCCTGTGGTGGACCATCCGGGGTGCACCAATTACGCTCAGGGTGGCGCCCGCGTGACCGATCCTGTGGGCCCCGGCAGCGCCGCAGCGCCGGTTAATTCCCCGTTGGGCCAATTGACAGTGCCGATCATCACGCAGATCGCCACCCATCTGGGCAAAGTGGGCAGCTTCAGCGGCACCGAACTGGTGACCGTCATGGCCGGTGGCAATGATGCGTTGCGATTGCTGGATGCATTGGTCGCCAAAGCAACAGCCGCTGGTTCTCAGGCCTTTGCGAGCTCACTGATCGGTCAGCTTGCCGCGGGTGCGACCGACCCGGCGTCTGCTGCACAGGCGATCGGTTTGGCGCTTCAAACTGAAGCGGCAAACCCTGCACATACTGATGCCTCAGTGGTTGGAGCAGCCGTTGGCGCTGCGGCGGTTCAACCGGGCAATTCTGCCGTGGCAAACCCGGCTGTTTATGGCCCGTTGGTCGCAACCGCTCAGGCTGCAGGCGCAACCGCAGGCGCAGCCTACGGCCAGAACAATGGCGCTGCCGAGGCTGTTCTGCCCATGGGCGTGGCCGCCAAGGAACTTGCCGGCTACATCAAAACCCAGGTCGTCGGCAAAGGTGCAAGGTATGTTGCGGTGGTGAATTTGCCCGATGTCAGCTCGACCCCCTCGGCCCTCGCTCAAAGCCAGGCAACACAGGGGCTCATCCTCAACATGGTCGTTTGGTTCAATGAGGTGTTGGCTTCCGAGTTACAAGGCGTTGCTGGCGTCCGCGTGGTCGATGCCTTTGCCGACAACCGCAATCAGGTCGCCAACCCATCCAGCTATGGGCTCAGCAACGTGACGCAGCCGGCTTGTAATTTGACAGCTCCGAGCCCCAACGCGCTTGGCAGCTCGCTGGTGTGCAATGCAAGCAACCTGAATCCTGGTGATGTGTCAAAGTACCTGTTTGCCGACACCGTCCACCCCACGCCCTACGGCTACAAACTGCTGGCTGACTTGGTGACCACCAACCTGCATCAGGCGGGCTGGCTCTAACTGGCTGCATGCACGGGTGATCAGGCCGCTGACGCCCGTTGCAGGCGATCACGTACGCCGTCCCAGTCGGGGCTGGCGGGCGGCGATTCGATCCAGATCAATTTGACGCCTTGCGCGTCGAACGCGCGCAGCACCGCAAACAATTGCTGTGCCGTGGCGGCGGCGTCATCGGGCATGCGTCGGCATAACACCTGGGCATTGGCGGTTTTGAGGATGGCGCGCGAATAGGTAGCCACCAGATAGCCCCCCTTTGACGCTTTGCCAGCGATGTCAGCACCCAGCAGGTCCAGTGACGTCTGCAAGGCCTGGGCGGTCATCAGCCGCACCCTGGCTTTCGGCGCGTAATGGGATTCCAGTGTCCCGGAGGCCTTGGGAGCCGGGGTTTCCTGGGCGAGCGCCTCATCTTTCGACACCACCCTCAACCCGCAAACCGCTTGCACCTGCTGTGGCGTGATGGCACCCGGGCGCAGCAGCACTGGCTGGCCACGGGTGCAATCGATGATGGTGGACTCGATGCCGACGCGACAGGCGCTGCCGTCCAGAATCAGCAAGTCGTCGCCAAACTCGCCCTGCACATGGGCGGCCGTGGTCGGGCTGACGCGGCCGAACTGGTTGGCGCTCGGGGCAGCCAGGCCCCAAACGCACAAAGGCATGGATTGCCGCGTCGCTTCGCTCCTCGCAATGACGGGTTCTGACGAATTGGCCGTCATTGCGAGCGTAGCGCGGCAATCCATGAGCGCCTTCAGCAGCGCTTGGGCCACGGGGTGCGACGGGCAGCGCAGGCCGATGGTGGGGTTGCCGCCGGCGGCGGCATTGGCCACACCGGAGCGGCGCGGCAGGATCAGCGTCAGCGGGCCGGGCCAAAAGGCGGCCATCAACTGCCTGGCAAACTCCGGCACCTCGGATGCGTAATGTGCCACCGCGCTGGCATCGGCCACATGAACGATCAGCGGATGGTCGGCGGGTCGACCCTTGGCTTTGAAAATTTGCGCGACCGCCGCGTCATCGTCCGCGTTGGCGGCCAAGCCGTACACCGTTTCGGTGGGCAAGCCCAGCAAGCCACCTGCCCTGATGCAATGAGCAGCTTGTGCTATGGATTCAGGTATATGACCAGGCAAAATCATGGCATGGATGGCCGCGCTACGCTCGCCATGACGGGATGCGTTTGGTGCAGCGGCTCAAAATGGCGCAATGCCCAGTATCTTGGCCGCAGCCAGCGCCATGCTGCGGGCCAGCTCGGGCGTGGCAGCGGTGACGGTCAAATGACCCATCTTGCGGCCCTTGCTGGCTTTGAGCTTGCCGTACAGGTGCAGGTGAACGCCCGGCAAGGCCAGCACCTTGTCCCACGCCGGCGTGGCACCATCCACCCAAAGGTCGCCCAGCAAATTGAGCATGACCGCGGCGCTGTGCTGGCGCGGCTGAACCAGGGGCAGGCCGGCCAAAGTGCGCACCTGCAAGTCGAACTGCGACACATCGCAGGCATCGAGCGTGTAGTGGCCGCTGTTGTGCGGGCGCGGCGCCATCTCGTTCACCACCAGGCCACCGAGCCTGGCGCGCTCGGGCGAGCCCTCCTGCAACACGAAGAACTCCACGCACAGCACGCCGACGTAGTTCAGTTCTTCAGCAATCGTGCGGGCTGCTTTCACCGCTTGGCTGGCAAGCGCTGGCGGCAGATTGCCCGCATGGGCCTCGGTGACGGCCAGAATGCCCTCGCGGTGCAGATTGAGCTGGGGCGCAAAATTGACGCACGTGCCATCCCAACCGCGCGCCACGATCACCGAGCACTCGGCGGCCAGCGGCAGCATCTGCTCCAGCACACAGGGTACGTTTTTCAGCGCCTCCCAAGCGCTCGCCAGCTCGGCGCGGCTGCTGCAGCGCATCTGGCCTTTGCCGTCGTAGCCCAAGCGTGCGGTTTTCAGAATTCCGGGCAGCAAGTCATCGGCCACCGCAGCCAGTTGCGCCGCCGTTTCGATCACCGCATAGGGCGCCACTGGCACGCCAGAGCGCGCCAAATGCGCTTTTTCCTTGATGCGGTCTTGTGCAATGGCCACGGCATCGGCGCTGGGAGCGGTCGGGCGCGCGGCACCCAGGGTGGCCAAGGCACCTGCGGGCACGTTCTCGAACTCGGTTGTGACGGCCGCACAGCGCTGCATCAGTTGCGTCAGGCCTTGCTCGTCGAGATAGCCGGTCTTGATGTGGTAATGACTCACCAAACCCGCGGGGCTGATCACGTCTGGGTCGAGCACCACGGTGAAATAGCCCATGGCTTGCGCGGCCTGCACAAACATGCGTCCCAACTGGCCGCCGCCCATCACGCCGAGCGTGGTTTGCTGGCCGCTGCCATTCAAACCCGTTGCGCCGGGCAACAACATCGGCCCGGTCATAACTTGGGAGGCAGCGTCATGCCGCGCGCCATCTGGGTTTGTTCAGCACGAAAATCGTCGAGCTTGGCGCGCAACACAATGTCTGAATTGGCCAGCATGGCCACCGCAAACAGCGCGGCATTGGCAGCCCCGGCAGCGCCAATGGCAAACGTGGCCACCGGAATGCCCTTGGGCATTTGCACGATGCTGTGCAGCGAATCGACACCGCTGAGGTGTTTGCTGGCCACCGGCACACCCAGCACCGGCACCGTGGTCTTGGCCGCCAGCATGCCGGGCAAGTGTGCGGCACCCCCAGCACCCGCGATAATGGCCTTGAGGCCACGACCCACCGCCGTTTCGGCGTAGGCAAACATATCGTCGGGCATGCGGTGCGCCGAGACCACCCTGGCCTCGTAGGTGATGCCGAACTGTTGGAGAATGTGGACTGCGTGTTGCATGGTGTCCCAGTCAGAGCTGGAGCCCATGAGCACACCGATTTGTATTGAGTTCATGCCCGAATTTTACGTTTGACCCCTGCGAGTAAACAACATGATTGAAGTCACCCTCCAAAATTTTGAAACCGAGGTCATTGCCGCCTCCATGACCCAGCCGATCCTGATCGACTTCTGGGCGCCCTGGTGCGGCCCGTGCAAGTCGCTCGGCCCCATTCTGGAACAGCTCGAAGTGGACTACCAGGGCCGCTTCACGCTGGTCAAGATCGACTCGGACCAAGAACAGCAACTGGCCCAGGCCTTTGGCATCCGCAGCATTCCCACCTGCATTTTGATGATGGGCGGCAAGCCGGCTGACGGCTTCATGGGCGCACAGACGGCCACTCAAGTACGCGCCTTCCTGGACAAGCACCTGCCCAGCGAGGGCGAACTGATGGCAGAAGCCGAGGCCGATGCCGCCCAGGAACTGCTGCAGGCGGGCGACACCGAGGCGGCGCTGGCCAAGCTGGCCGACGCGCTGGCCGCCGACCCCGGCAACGACGACGCCCGTTATGACTACATCAAACTGTTGATCGAACAGGGCGGGCTGGAAGAAGCCGAGGCCACGCTGGCCCCCAAACTGTCAGAGATTCCGCGCCAGCTGCGCTTTGAAGCCTTGTCGCAGTGGCTCAATGCGATTCAATTTGCAGCCACCGGCCCCCATGCCAGCTGGACAATTGAGCAGTTTGACGAAAAGATTGCCCTGAACAAGCGCGACTTCGACACCCGCTTTGCCAAGGCCCGCCTGCTGATGGCCGTGGGCGAGTGGACCGCAGCCATGGACGAGCTGCTGGAAATCATCATGCGTGACAAAAAGTGGGGCGATGAGGCGCCGCGCAAAACCTTTGTCGCCATTCTGGAACTGCTGACCCCGCCCAAGCCCAAGGCGGCGGCGCAGGCCACCGGCAAAACCGCAGGCGGCATCGAGGTGCTGGGCAAGACCACCGTGCAGGAAGACCCGCAGGCGGCGCTGGTGTCGCAGTACCGGCGTCAGCTGAGCATGATGCTCAACTGATCCCGCGCCGGACGCGGGTGGACATGCTTTACAGCGTGATTTTGGTGCCCAGCAGCGCCAGAAATTGCCCAATCCAGGCCGGGTGCGCGGGCCAGGCGGGCGCGCTCACCAGATTGCCTTCAGTGAACGCCGCGTCAATCGGAATCTGGGCATACGTGCCGCCGGCGCGCTCGACTTCGACCTGGCAGGCCGGGTAAGCTGAGCAGGAGCGGCCCTTGAGCACATCGGCCCCAGCCAGCAATTGCGCAGCATGACAAATAGCGGCCACCGGTTTGTTGGCATCAAAAAAGTGCCGCACCATGGCCACCACCGCCGGGTAGGTGCGCAGGTACTCCGGGCCGCGACCACCGGGCAGCACCAGCGCGTCATAGTCCTGCGCCTTGATGTCGGCAAAGGTGGCATTCAGGGCAAAGTTGTGACCCGGCTTTTCGCTGTAGGTTTGCGCGCCCTCGAAGTCGTGGATGGCGGTCTTGATGGCGTCACCGGCCTTTTTGTCCGGGCACACCGCGTGCACCGTGTGGCCGACGGCCAGCAGCGCCTGGAACGGCACCATGGTTTCGTAGTCTTCGCAATAGTCACCACAAATCATCAGAATCTTTTTCGCGGCCATGTCGGTCTCCTGTGGGTTGTTGAACACAGGCCCATTATGAAACGCCACGAAAAATCCGTGGTGATATCGGGTTGTGACCTCAGGTCGTCAGGCGGTGCAGCGCTTCCTGGTACTTGGCCGCGGTTTTTTCGATCACCTCACGCGGCAGGTGCGGTGCCGGCGGGCTTTTGCTCCACGGCTTGCCCGCCACCAGCGCGGTTTCCAGCCAGTCGCGCAAAAACTGCTTGTCGTAGCTGGGCGGGTTGACGCCCTCCTGGTAGCTCTCGGCGGGCCAATAGCGCGACGAATCGGGTGTGAGCACCTCGTCCATCAGCATCAAGGTGCCGTCCCGGTCCAGGCCGAACTCGAACTTGGTGTCGGCAATGATGATGCCCTTGGTGGCTGCAAAGGCGCTGGCCGCCTTGTACAGCGCAATGCTGATGTCGCGGATGCGCGTGGCCAGGTCAGCACCGATCATCTCGACGGTCTTCTCGAACGTGATGTTTTCGTCGTGGTCGCCCATTTCAGCCTTGGCCGCCGGGGTGTAAATGGGCTCGGGCAACTTGCTGGCGTTTTTCAGACCGGCGGGCAGTTTGACACCGCACACCGCGCCGTTGTCCTGGTATTCCTTCCAGCCGCTGCCCGCCAGGTAGCCGCGCACCACGGCTTCCACCAGAATGGGTTTGAGGCGCTTGACCAGCATCGAGCGGCCCGCCACTTGCGGCATTTCGGCGGCCGTGACCACGCTCTCGGGCGCCTCGCCGGTGAGGTGGATCGGGCAGATGTTCAGGCCCTTCGGCCCCAACTTGTCAAACCAGAACAGCGCCATTTGGGTCAGCAACACGCCCTTGCCCGGAATGGGCTGGCCCATGATCACGTCGAAGGCGCTGATGCGGTCGCTGGCCACCATCAGAATGCGGTCGTCACCCACCGCGTAGTTGTCGCGCACCTTGCCGCGCGCCAGCAGCGGCAGTGAGGTGATGTTGGAGGTGTGCAGGGCTGCCTGGGATTGGGTCATGATGCGTCAGCTTGAAAAGTTGGTTTCAGAAAGATGGTGCGAGTTTAGATTCAATGCCAAAGCTTTCAACCGCTTTGGCACCCGGCGTCTGATCATAAAACCTGACCACCAGGGATTCAGGCACCGCACCAATGGGGTTTTGGGACGCTGGGGGACCAAATTCTGTGGCGGAGGGTCGCGCATGGTCCCCGATTTCTGCGGGCGACGTTTCTGGCTCACATCGTCAGCTTGGTTCGCGCGAAGGGCTGCAGCGGGAGTCATTCAGGTGCGCCACTCAATGGACTATAGTTCAGGCGAAACATTTGCTCCCAACTGACCCGGCACCCGTGTTGACGTAAAAATCCGCGTGCTGGCATTTCTGGAACTGTTATGACCCTTGCCATTGAACGAAAGCCGTCGGAGACCTATATTCCATGCGGGTTTCAGTCGTTTTTTTGTTCCGGTGTTACGGCGACATGCGCCATGTTAGGGAGACAGGTTGCTGTCTCCTTATATTGAGTTAGCAGTCTATGGCCATCGTCGCGACTGACCCGTTCTCACAGGTTCCGGTCTTCATCAAGATGAAGTTCGGAGTTACTGAACTTGCTGTTGGGACTGCCTTTTTCTATCGCCGAAATGGTGGGCTGTTCTTGATTTCTAACTGGCACAACTTTTCCGGCAGAGATCCCATAACCAGAAAGCCGTTGGCAAATCATGGGGGGGTTCCGGATGCCGTCTCTTGTTACATGTGCTTAAACGCTCCAGTCATCAAACGCGAGTGGTTTGACATATCGCTAATCGAAAATGGAACCCCAGCGTGGTATCACCATCCAACTGCCGGCAGCGCGATAGACATTGGAGCATTGCCTGTTTCCCCAAGCGAAAAGTTCAAAGCAATTGTTCTAAATGACATGCCGTTCGAGAAGATGAGTCTTCGTGTCTCCCACGATGTGTTTGTCCTTGGTTACCCTTTGGGAATAATGAACTCCCACGGCCTACCAGTTTGGAAGCGGGCGAGCGTCGCGTCCGAACCAGGAACATCTGAACCACAATATTTCGTGGATACAGCAACGAGATCAGGCATGTCTGGCTCTCCGGTGATCTCTCGATACCGTGGGTTCTATAAGAACAATCCGCAGGCCACAGAAATTGCAGATGATGATTGGTTTGGCGAAGGTGACATGTTCGCAGGCATATATTCGGGCCGGCTTGGTGCGTCATCTTTAGAAGCGCAGTTGGGGGTGGTGTGGAAGCCCCATCTAATCGACGAGATTATTGATGGTCAAACAAAAGCAGACTGCTAACACTACGTTCGAGGCCATCATGAGCACTGCCACAATTTCTGAACCAATCTCGGGAGACAAGGCATATCAGGTGAGAGCTCGCGCAGCACTCCCTTTGCTTGTCCGCCAAGCGAAGGCCGGTGCTCCAGTTTTCTATTCCAGTCTCGCTGAAGAGTTGGGAATGCCTAACCCGCGCAACCTCAACTACGTGCTTGGGAGCATCGGGCAGTCTCTGGAGCGACTTTCCAAAGCATGGAAATCCAAGGTGCCACCGATTCAATGCCTTGTTGTCAACAAGAGTACGGGCCTGCCTGGAGAAGGCATCGGTTGGTTCCTCGTGAAGAAAGAAGATTTTGCAACGCTTCCGCTTCGACAGAAGAGAGCAATCGTTGAAGCAGAACTTCAGCATGTGTTCTCGTACCCCCGATGGCATGAAGTTCTCGATGCTCTCGAACTTGAATCAACAACGTCCGATTTCTCGCCTTTCGTAAGCAAAGCTACCGGCGGCTTCGGTGGCGGCGAGAGCGAAGATCACAAGGCTCTCAAGGCGTATGTCGCACGGAACCCAAAAGTCATCGGGCTCGGCGCGAACACCCCAACTGGTACCACCGAATTTCCGTTACCGTCTGGGGACAGCCTGGACGTCTCATTTAATGGCAAAAAAGTCTGGGTAGCCGCGGAGGTCAAGTCCTCCATATCGGCTGAAGGCGATATTGTCAGGGGGCTATTCCAGTGCGTTAAGTACCGGGCTGTCATGGAAGCAGTATTGGTCACCGAGTCACGGCCACAAAACGCACGAGCATTACTTGTCCTGGAATCAAAGCTCCCTCAGTCACTTATTCCCATGCGAAACATGCTGGGCGTTGAAGTGGTTGAAGGTATTTCGCCAAAAAATGGCTAGCCCATCATTCCACCGGACCTGCGCAAAAAGCCGCGTAGGCCGATCAACTCCACGTTAGCGCATCAAAATGGCGACAGGTCTCTCAAATAAGCTCGCGGGTCAGATCGGGGAATACCTTGCCTGCGCAGAGCTCGGACGCAGGGGATTCATCGCTACAACCTTCACCGGCAACGTTCCCGAATATGACCTTCTTGTGTGCGATGACACATTGCAGACGATTCCGATTCAGGTAAAGACTTCTCGTGGAAGTACGTGGCCTAGTCGCGCGGATATGTGGCTCCATATCGAAATGGATGAAGTAACGAAAAAACAAGTCAATGGTGGCCCTAAGAACATAGAGCATCCAGATTTGATCTACATTTGTATCGTGCTTGGCAAAACCAGCGCTGCAGATCGGTTTTTCATTTGCCAGAAATCTGATATTCAAGAGGCGTGCATTGCTTCCTATACACGTTGGATGGATCCGAAGGGATGGGTGAGGCCTGTCAATTACAAGTCTCTGGACAATCGGTATGGGGTTGAGGACTTGTTGCGGTTTGAGAACAATTGGCCGCTCGTCGAACGTCAATTGAGCGAAAGACGCGCTAACCCATCATTTCAAGGGACGCCCAGCGATAAAGCTGCCGGTCGCCCCTGAATTCAGACGTTGGTGGCTTATGTACCATCCCATTTTCTAGCCCGCGAATGCGCATCACGAGAGCAAATGAGCACATTCCCAATCTCGACCGTAGGGTCAAGCGAGCCTTGTTACCGCGCGTGGTAGCATGTTATTCAGACTATCCCTGGCAGTTACCAATTCGTTGAATCCAAAATGAAATCACCTATACCGGTCGTATATTGTTTTGACGCAAAATATGCGGATTATGCGGCAGTATCCATTTTTTCACTTTTTCTTCACACCAATCATCCATTAAAAATTTATTGCTTGGTTCCAGCAGACGCATTGGCGGGCATGAATTCGATCAATCAAATAAAAATAAAATTTGGAATCGACATTTCTTTGATTGGCGTCCGTGATGAATATTTTACCAACTGGAAAATCACAGAGCACTTCAGTCCAGCGGTTTACTTGAAATTGTTGATACCAGACCTCGTCAAAGAAGACAAGATAATTTACCTCGACTCCGATACCCTTGTGCAGGGAGATTTGTCGGCGTTGTATCAAATCGATGTCACGCGGAATTATATTGCGGGAGTTGAAGATATTTATAAAGGAGAAAATAGCAAAATACCAAGAGCAAAGGAGGATTGTTATATCAACTCCGGGGTAATGCTGATGAACCTTGATGGATTTCGGCAGGATGCTTTTCTAGCCAAATGCCGGGATATTTATTCGATATTCGAAAATGAAATAACATTGATGGATCAATGCATTATTAATAAATATGCTGAAATGAGAAAAATTGCTCTTGATCCAAAATGGAATCGTCAGGTATTTCCTAACCGCACCAAGCGGAGTGACTGGAATAATATAGTCTCAAGTGGAAATTCCATTGTTATTCATTTCATTGCAGAAACAAAGCCGTGGAGCCAATGGTGTTCGCCCTTCATTGCAGAGTTTTGGTGGGGCTATGCAAGTAAATTGAATTTACAAAGTCTCAAGCCCACCGGAATCAGCAGTGTCAATCAATTGATCAGCCTTGCCATGGCCTTGGACTTGAACGAGAACTACAAAGAAGCATCAGCCGTCAAAAATCAAATAATAAATAGTTTGATGGCAAAACTGTCACCGACCGCCGTATAGACTCCATCCCATGGTCGGCATATTGGGTTCACGCGCAGGTACCGGACCGATGCATTTATGGAAACACCTCCTATGACAACCCACGTTTTAACCGATGGCTTTCGCCTGCCCGCCGGCCGCGCCCCAGTCGCCTGTGTCGATATTGGCGGCACCAAGGTGGCCGTCAACATCGTCGATGCGCGGGGCAGCCGCGGCAAGCTCACCGAGCCCACCGCCACCCGTGGCCAGAACGATGCGCTGGCGCAGCAGATCATCCGGATGATCGGCCAGAGCTGCGCGCTGGCCGGGGTTCAAAGCTCGGCAATAGCGCGCGTGGGCGTGTCCTCCTGCGGGCCTTTCGTGCTCAAGCAGGGCCTGGTCGAGCTGGCCGCGCCCAACATCTGCGGCGGCCTGGCGGGCAAGGCGCGCGGCCTGCCCAACGACTGGCAAACCGCCCTGCTCGAAGCGCCCTTGCGCGCCACATTTGCCCAGGTGCGGGTCGAAAACGACGGCATTGGCGCACTGGAAGCCGAGCGCCGCTGGGGCGCACTGCAAATTGACGGCCAGCCGATGGCCAACTGTGCCTACGTGACCTGGAGCACCGGCATTGGCACCGGGTTGTGTGTGGATGGCCAGGTGCTGCGCGGCAAGAATGGCAATGCCGGCCACGCCGGGCACCTGTTTGTCAGCGATAACTCGGACGCCCTGTGCGGCTGCGGCAACGTGGGCGATGTGGAAGGGCTGGTGGCCGGCAACGCCATTGCGCGGCGTTTTCAGCCCCTGGGTTACCCCGATGCCGCAGCGCTTTTCAAAGCGGCCTACGCGGGTGATGCCAAGGCCATCGACCTGATCGACGACCTGTGCCGGGTGATGGGGCGCATGCTCTACAACCTGATCGTCACGCTCGACCTGCAGCGCATCAGCATGGGCGGCAGTGTTTATTGGCATCACCGCGACTACCTCTTGCCGCGATTGCGCGCCGTGGTGCATGGCAAGTTGCCCGCACTGACCGATGGCTGCGAGCTGGTCAGTGCCGGCCTGGGCGAGCGCGTGGGCGATTTTGGCGCGCTGGCGCTGGTGGCATAGGGTAAACACGGAGGTCATGGCCATGACGTCCAATGCCTGTTTCAGGATAAAATGGAAACCTTTCCATATTGTGGCGGTCATTTCTTTGGTATGGACAGCACACTGCTGACAGTTGCCCCCCCAAAGCATCTTTTTTAGGAACCATGATGCAAATCAACATCGCTCGAATGTTCAAGTCCTGCGCCTGCGCTACGGCGCTGGCAATCACTCTGCTCTCCAGCCTGACGCATGCCCAAACCTCCACGACACCAGCGGCCCAGGCTGCGCCCGGCGCAACCCCAGCTGCCCTGCCCGTCATCACCGACGTGAAGCCGCTGGACGGTGCTGGCGCAGAAGTCAAAAAAGT
>NZ_JAQTWL010000040.1 GCF_028689295.1 Rhodoferax sp. | reverse complement strand
TCGGCATGGAGTTGCTGGCAACGTACACGATCTTTTCCGAAGGTTCGCGCGGCCACCTCGGCCGCCAGCTCATCGACAAATACAAGCTTGACGAAGGCTGCGACCCGCAAAGCTACGGCATCGGCATCAAGGAACTGTGGGAAGTCGATCCGGCGCGCCATGAGCCGGGCCTGGTGGTGCACACGGCCGGCTGGCCGATGGACAACAGCACCTATGGCGGCTCCTTCCTGTACCACATGGAAGACAACAAGATCGCGCTCGGTTTCATCACCGGCCTGAACTACAGCAACGCCTACCTGAGCCCATTCGAGGAATTCCAGCGCTGGAAGACGCATCCGAACATCCGCTACTACCTCGAAGGCGAGGACAAGGGCCTCAAACCGGCCAAGCGCCTGGCCTATGGCGCGCGCGCCATCACCGCCGGTGGCCTGATGTCGCTGCCCAAGACCGTGTTCCCGGGCGGCGCGCTGATCGGCTGCGAAGCGGGCTTCCTCAATGTGAGCCGCATCAAGGGCACGCACACCGCGATCAAGACCGGCATGCTGGCGGCCGAAGCCGCTTACGATGCAGTGACCGCCGGACGCGCGCATGACGAACTCAGCGCCTACCCGGAAGCCTTCGAGGCCAGCTGGGTCTACACCGAGCTCAACAAGTCGCGCAACTTCAAGGCCTGGTTCAAGTACGGGCTGCGCATCGGCACCGTGATGAACGGCTTCGAGCAGTTCGGCCTGGGCGGCAACATGCCGTGGACGATCCATCGCGACAAGCCCGACTACGCCTACCTGAAGCCGGCTGCAGAGTGCGAACCGATCGAGTATCCGAAGCCCGACGGCAAGCTGACCTTCGACCGCCTCTCGAGCGTCTTCATCAGCAACGTCAACCATGAAGAGAATCAGCCGGCGCACTTGACGCTCAAGGATGCCAGCGTGCCGGTGTCGATCAACCTGGCAAAATACGCCGGTCCCGAGGCACGCTACTGCCCCGCCGGCGTCTACGAGTTCATCAAGGACTCGGACAACATCGACCAACTGCAGATCAACGCGGCCAATTGCGTGCACTGCAAGACCTGCGACATCAAGGACCCGACGCAAAACATCGTCTGGGTCACGCCCGAGGGCGGCGGCGGGCCGAACTACGCGGGCATGTAAGCGATGGTATTGAATCACGGCGGGTAAATTCCCCGCCCCTTGGGGCGATCCCCTCAGGTTGGTTTTTGGATGTTCCATACCCCGCAGCTTGCTGCGGGGATTTTGATTTGATAGGCGTAAACGCGCAGCGCCACGGCTTGCGGATACGACAGTAAGAACGATTTTGTCTTCAAATAACGCGTCATATATAAAGTAGGAAGTTGCATGTTCAGTTCTCGAATCAGACTCTGGAAAGTCGCGGCTGTAGCGTTGACCTTGAACGCCGCGTTGACCCTTAGCAGCCATGCCCAGAACCCAACTCCGCAAAGCAATCCATCCATCAAGATCGCAATGATTGAAGGCTTGAGCGGCCCTTTTGCGAATACCGGCGAGGCCGTATTTCGCAACCTGGTTTTGGCCGTGGAGCGCGTCAATGCCCGTGGGGGCGTGAAGTTTGGCCCAGGGACGACGCGTCCTTTGACGCTGCTACGTTATGACAGCAAAGGGCAGAATGATGAGGCACTCTCAGCGTTGCGCTCAGCCATTGATGACGGGGCGCAGTTCATCATGCAGGGCAATTCTTCGGCAAATGCTGCCGCGTTGTTGGATGCGATCAACAAGCACAACGAGCGCGAGCCGGCGAAGCACCTGCTGTTTCTGAATTATTCGGCAGTCGATCCCATCCTGACCAATGAAAAGTGTAGTTTCTGGCATTTCCGCTTCGATGCGCATGCGGACATGCGCATGGCGGCTTTGATGGAGGTTATGAAGGATGACAAGGCCATCAAGCGCGTCTACCTTATCGGGCAGGACTACAGTTTTGGTCAGGCCGTGCTTCGTGAAGCCCGTCGCCAGCTAACGCTCCAGCGACCGGACGTGGTGATTGCGGGAGCCGAGTTGCACCCGATGGGTCGCATCAAGGACTTCTTACCCTACGCCATCAAGATCAAGGCCAGCGCTGCGCAGGCGATCATCACCGGCGACTGGGGCAACGACTTGACGCTGTTGGTGAAGGCTGCGCGGGAAGTTGGCTTTGAAGGCAAGTTCTATACTTTTTACGGCAATGCAATGGGTGCGCCGGCCGGCATTGGCGAAGCCGGCGTGGGCAAAGTGATTGCTGTGGCTGAATGGCTGCCCAATGTACCGGGCTCCGAAAGTGAGGCCTTTTACCGGTCCTTTCGGGCCAGGTACCCCAAGCCATCAGAAGATTATGTGCATATGCGAATGCAATTGATGGTTGAGGCCTTAGCTCAGTCTATTGAACATTCCGTCTCACACCGCAATCCTGACGCGGTCCTGGACCTGGTAGCAGTCGCGAAGGAGCTGGAAAAGGCGAATTTGGCTTTCTATTCGCAAACCGGGTCCATGCGCGCATCCGACCACCAATTCCAGCAGCCGTTGGTCGTGGGTGTCATGGACCGCATGGGGTCACCCGGTGTGAAGTTTGACGTGGAAGGATCGCGCTATGGCTTTCGTGTCATCCACACAATTCCAGCCGCTCGGGCTGAGCAACCTACAAGCTGCAAGATGCTGCGTCCGGCGTCATGACGCTTGATCCCCGCTCGTTGATACCGAATCAACCCAAAAACAGCAGTTGGAAATTTGAACGAAAACGGCTGAAGCCCAATGTTGGTCCGGGTTTCAGGTCAACGTCGTCAACTGCTCCGCGTTCGAGGTAAAAGTCCTGAAGCCCAGCATTGGCGCGGCTTATTCCATTTCTATTGAAGTTTCCATAATTCATGACATCAGCACGGCGTAGCCTGCATGCAGCAAGCGGCAATGATTGATGGACGCTTTTGTGCGCTTTGAAGTTTGTTGCGTGCGGTCGTGTGCAACTCGCTGAGGTTGTTGGGACAGTAGTTGGCCATGGCATGGCGCTTGAGCCAAGCCCACAAGTATTCGACCAGGTTCATGTCTGGTGCGTAGGGCGGCAAAAACGCAATTTGAATGTGTCCGTTCAGGCTGTCCCGATAGTCCCGGACCAGCCGGCTGCGATGCCGGAATTTGTCAGGCTTGTTGAAGAAATTCATCTGGCAGGTGGTTCAGGTCTTTGGGGGTGGCCAGTCGCATGGCGGTGCACAGGATACGCCCGGCCTGAGGGGGTACCCCTTGGTTAGCCGTCACCTGCCTTCAGGCTACTGCTGCGACCGCGGTCGTCCGCCTTCACGGTCGTCTCCATGATGCTGCGCGTGACCAGGGGCGCAGATTCGCCGATGTGAAAGGCCAGCTTGCGGTCGCGCAGCGCAACATCCGCGGTGGTCACGCGGTCGAAGCGGCGCAAATGATCGGTCCATGACTCGTCCTCGAACATCTCGACGAAGCGCCCGGGTTCACCCAGGTCTTGCAGCAGTTCCCAGGAGACGACGCCGTGGCGCAGGCGACTGCGTCGGCTTTCTTGCATCAATTTGCGGAAATCGGCCGCGCGCGCCGGATCGATCTGGTACTCGATCATCACCATGACGTGACCCTGCGCGGGTGGGATCTCGGCCTGCGGCGCCTTGAACTGGGTCGAGGGCGTGAGATCCTCCTCCATCCCCTGTCCGGGCATCAGGCGATTGGCAAGCGCCATGGCCGAGACACCGGTCAACGCCGCCATGGCCAGGCTCACCGGCACGCTGCTGAGCGTTGCGACCTGACCCCAGACGGCAGCCCCTATTGCACTGGCACCCATGATGGCCATCTGGTACATGGACATGCCACGCGCGCGAACCCAGTCCGGCAGGCCCGTCTGGGCCGAGACGCTCAGCGTGTTGGCGGTGGTGATCCAGGCGGCGCCTGCGAACACCATAGCCGGGACCGCGATCAGCGTGTAGTGTGTGAGGACGATGACAGCCATCGACGCGGACTGCACTGCGGCGCCGCACAGCAGCAGCGCGTCGCGCGAAAGACTGCGGCGCAGTCGCGGCAGGAACAACGTGGCCACGATGGCGCCGGCGCCCATCGACGCCAGCAAGAGCGTAAAGGTGGCGGCGCTGCCCCCGTACAATCCACGCGCGACCAACGGCAGCAAGGCGATCAGGGCCGTCGAGCTGAAGAAGAATATCGAGATGCGCACGAGCACACCCTTGAGATGGGACGACTGCGACACATACTGCAAACCGATGCGCATGGCGCTGACCAGGCGCTCCCGTCCCAGCGGGTGCGGCTTGTGGTGACGCCGCCAGCGGGTGATGACGATGGCGGCGACCAGCGACAGGACCGCATTCACAAGAAAGACCCATGCACTGCCGACGCTGGCGATCAGTGCGCCTGCCACGAGCGGGCCCACGATGCGCGAGACGTTCATGGACACGCCGTTGAGCGCGAGCGCGGCCGGCAGTTGTGGTCGCGGTATGAGTTCGGGCACGATGGCCGAGAACACCGGCCAGCGCATGGCCAGCCCGATGCCATTGGCGAAGATCAGCATCAGCAGCAGCGATGGCGAGAGGGCGCCCAAAAAAATGGTGGCGGCCAGCAGGCTCGCCACCAGGGCCACCCAGATCTGGGTGGCCAGGAAATAGCGCTTGCGGTCCAGTATGTCAGCGAAGGCGCCGCTGGGCAGCCCGAGCAGGAACATCGGCAGGCTGGCAGCAGTCTGCACCAGCGCGACCCATAGCGGCGTGGTGGTCAGCGAGGCCATCATCCACGCGGCGGCCACATCGCTCATCCACATGCAGACATTGGCCATGAGCCAGGTGCTCCACAGCATGCGGAACACCGGCGAGCGAAACGGCGCAAATGGCGAGAGCTCGGCGTCAGGAATGCCTGCGGCTTGTGTGCGGTCGGGATGGGATTCGGGCATACGTTCTTATGTCATGCGGATGTGATTGATCATCCAAATTGCTAAGGCCATTATCCCCATATGCGCAGGCATTTTCCGTTCCATCAGTTGCCTGCGAGTTGGCGATGCTGCCGGCTCAAACCATGTTGAGCAAGTGTCGCGCTTTTGAGTTTCAAATCGTGGTTTAGTTTCTCAAGTGGTTGCGGGTTTTTCGAAGATCCGAATTGGTTGGAAGACCGCATAAACATTGGATTCTGGGGAAACAGGTCGATTGCGGCAAAATACGCACGCTTTGGCAGGCGAAATGGCGCAGAGCAAGCATTGGCAATGGATTCCAACGAGTTTGAGTCTCCAGCAGTTCGAGGCATTTGTCTTGCCGCACCTGCAGCGTGGGCGCCGGCCACCTGTCAAACTGACGTTGCACAAGATTTTCAACTACATCTTGCAGCAGCTCTACATGGGGTGCCAATGGAAATCGCTGCCAATTGCAAATCGGTGCGATGGACAACCCGAAATCCACTACACCAGCATTTACCCTACTTTTCGCCGGTGGGCATCCAGGCTGACAATGCTTCTGTTCAGGGAGAATCCCGCCGTTTTCGCAATTTGCATAATCAGTGGCAGCGCCTGGCGCATCATCGGCGACTCGTTGACGGCGCGATCACATTGCAGTTGCAGTCACACAAGGCGACCACCTTGTCGCCCTTCATCTTCTTGTGCCCACTGAAGCCGATGTTGTCACCGCCTTGCCTGCCTTGAAGATTAGCCATTTCAATCGCCAAAGACATTGAGATGGTACGCACCTCAACCGGCAAGACCAGAAATGGGCGTTCTCAGAGGAGGAAAAACAGATTCGGCCCAGCTGGGAAACCCGCAACCAGTGCACATCAAAGGGCAGAATCCATCCAAGTTGGCCTGCGCTTTTGCAGGAAAGACGCCATCCCTTCGCATCCCTCACGAGACGCCCTGACTTTGGCTATCAGACCTGCTGTTTCGCTGATTAGTTCGTCATCCAACGGACGGTTCACCACTGTTTTCATCAAGGCCTTCGTCTGAGCCAGAGCCATCGGACCACCGGCTATCAATGCTTGCGAGATCCGCGCAATCGCCGCGTCTATCGAGCCGTCTTCGCACAACTCTTGGACAAACCCCAGTCGATAGGCTTCCTTTGCGCTGATGCGCTCTGCCGTGAGCATGTATCGCTTGGCCGCCTGGATGCCCAATGCCTGGATAACGTATGGGGAAATGGTGGACGGAATTAAACCAATTCGTACTTCGGAAAGACAAAACGCGGCAGCAGGCTCTGCTACCACCACATCACAAGCTGCAGCCAGTCCCATGCCTCCTGCAAAAGCAGCGCCGTGGACACGGGCAATGGTGGGCTTGCTCACCTGCTTGAGTGTTTTCAGCATAGTGGCTAGTACCATAGCGTCGGTCTGGTTCTGCTCGGCGCTATATTCAGCCATTCGCTTCATCCAGTTCAGATCAGCGCCTGCACAAAACACTTTGCCTCTGCCCGCCAGAACCACGACGCGAACGCCATCGTGCCGCTCCAGATGATTGATCGCCTGAGTGATCTCTGATATGAGCACCTCGTCCAGGGCGTTGCGAACGGCAGGTCGATTCAGCCATACTGTGGCCACTTGGCCGTGAATTTCCAATTCCAGGCTCTGAAAGTTCATTGACGCGGGGTCTCCCTGAATCAGTAAGACTTGGGCAAGCCAAGCACCTTTTCGGCGATGAAGCACAAGATGAGCTGGGGGCTAACCGGTGCGAGGCGAGGAATCCAGGACTCGCGCAGATACCGCTCCACGTGATATTCTTTCGCGTAGCCCATGCCGCCATGGGTGAAGATGGCGTTTTCGCAAGCGTGGTAGCAGGCTTCTGCTGCCAGATATTTCGCGCTGTTTGCCTCGGCGGCGCAAGGTAAATGCTGGTCATACAGCCACGCTGCCTTCTGGACCATCAAGTCAGCGGCCTCAAGTTCCATCCAGGACTTGGCCAGAGGGTGTTGGATGCCTTGATTTTTGCCAATCGGACGACCAAACACTTCTCGCTCGTTGGCGTAGCCTGCGGCGCGTTTCAGTGCGGCACGGCCCAAGCCCACGGCTTCACTCGCGATCAGGATGCGCTCTGGATTCAGCCCGTGCAAGATGTAGCTGAAGCCCTTGCCTTCCTCGCCGACGCGATCTTCTACGGGGATGCGCAGACCGTCAATGAAGACCTGGTTGGAATCCACGCATTTGCGACCCAATTTCTCAATTTCCCGGACTTCAACTTTGCTGCGATCCATATCGGTGTAAAACAAGCTCAGGCCTTCCGCGCCCTTGCATTCTTCGATAGGTGTCGTGCGCGCCAGCAACAACATCTTGTTGGCCACTCGGGCCGTGCTGATCCACACCTTCTGCCCATGGACGACATAGTGATCGCCGTCACGCACCGCAAGCGTCTTGAGCTTCAATGTATTCAACCCTGTGTTCGGCTCGGTCACCGCGAAGCAGGCCCCGTCAGTACCCGCAATCAGCGGCGGCAACCAGCGCTGTTTTTGCTCATCTGTTCCGAACACCACGACGGGATGCAGGCCGAAGATATTCATGTGCACCGCGGATGCGCCTGACAAGCCAGCGCCTGTCGCAGAAATCGTGTGCATCATGAGCGCCGCTTCACTGATGCCCAAGCCTGCACCACCATACGCTTCTGGCATGGCAATGCCCAGCCAGCCAGAATCAGCCAGCGCTCGGTGAAAATCATTAGGAAAGCCGCCTTCCTGGTCCTTGCGCAGCCAGTAGTCGGCATCGAAAGGCGCGCAGATACGCTCAATGGCGTCGCGGATTTGCTCCTGGTCAGGGGTCGGTGCAAAGTTCACTGGGAAGCTCCGTTCGAAATGGCGTTGTCGGGGCGAATCACTTTGTCGGGAGATTCGCCATATGGGGGGCTGTAGATGACGAGCAGCTTCACTGCGGTGTCACTGGTGACAGTGAAGACATGCATTTGGTCAGCAGGAAAGAAACAGGTATCGCCTGGCGCCATATCAAAGGATTGACCTGCCACCTCGACATGGGCAGTTCCTTCCAGCAGGTAGCAGGCCTGCTCAATGCCGGGGTGGGCATGGGGCAAGGCCCCACCTCCTTTATGCAGCGTTCCGAGCAATACCTCCATTTGTCGGGCCCCAACGGTTTCGGGGCCAATTAGTCGTTGATTGCTTGTGTGATGGTGATTGGCTGGCTGATAAGCGGGCACATCTGCGGTTCGAATCAGGTAACTCGGTTGCATGTTGTCAGTCCTTTCAGGCGTCAGTGCGGCATGCACCGTGTTCGATCAGGGTGTTGATGCTTTCTGGGGTGTAGCCAGCTTCTTCCAAGAGTTGTCGGGTGTGTTCGCCCAACCGCGGAGCGGGCGAGAAGCTTCGCGCAGGTGGCGTGGCCGACCACTTCGTAGGGTGAGCGAGTGTGTGCATCAGTCCTTCGCTCGGATGAACAGTGTCACTCACAAACCCAGTGGTACGCAGTTGTGGATTGACAAGCAAATCTTCCGGACTGTTCATCGGCATGTTTGGTACATCGGCATCATCGAGCAATGTGCGCCATTGCGCTGTGGTGCGAGTGCGCATGATGCGGGCTACTTCCGCGTAGACGGCATCAATATTGGCCGCACGCGCGCTGTGGGTAACAAAGCGCGGATCGCGACCCAGGCCATTCGACTCGCCAATGGATTCAAAGAAGCTTCCCCAGTGCTTGTCGTTATAGATCAGGACACACAACATGCCATCACTGGTGGCATAAGGCTTGCGGTGTGGCGTCAGGAGCCGTGCGTATCCGGGCTTGCCAATCGGCGGCTCAAAGGTCAGTCCAGCCATGTGATCACCCAGGATGAACTGAGCCATAGCTTCAAACATCGGCACCACCACGGACTGGCCCTCACCCGACTGACTTCGGGCATACAGTGCAGCCGTGACGGCGTAGACGGTGTGCAACCCCGTCACGCGGTCTGCCAGCGTGGTGGGGGCGTATGCCGGCTCCGGCGTGCCATATTGCTTCATCAGCCATGGAACACCTGTTGCGCCCTGAATCAAGTCGTCGTACGCAGGCCGAGCCGCATCTGGACCGTCTTGATCAAACCCACAGCAGCTCACATGAATGATGCGTGGGTTACGCTGACGTACAGCCTCATAGTCCAGTCCCAGCCTAGACAAGGCCTGTGGTCGTACGTTGCTGATAAACACGTCGCATCCCTCTGCCATTTTCAAGGCCACCTCCCGACCTTCAGCATGCTTAAGGTTCAAGACAATGCTTCTCTTACCTGCGTTGGCATGCAAGAATATGTGT
>NZ_JAQTWL010000039.1 GCF_028689295.1 Rhodoferax sp. | reverse complement strand
AAGACCTAACTCAGCTGGACAGCATTCAGCCCTCAGCAGACAGCATTCTTCACACGGCTGCAGCTGCCAAGCTGCTGGACGCGATGGAAGACAACTTGCTGCTGGCACCGATCCAGTCCAGCGTGGTGCCACTGCCCCATCAGCTTTACGCGCTCAACCGGGCCATGAGCCAACATCGCATCCGCTACCTGCTGGCGGACGAAGTCGGCCTGGGCAAGACGATTGAGGCGGGGCTGATCCTGCGCGAACTTAAGCTTCGTTGCATGGCCCAACGGGTGCTGGTGGTGGCACCAAAAGGTCTGGTCCGCCAATGGCAGGCGGAAATGCGTCTGCACTTTGGTGAGAAACTGCAATACATCGACCCTGCAGAGCTTGCTGCCTTCCGGCAATGGAGAAATAGTGCAGGTGGCGATGAAGAAAACTTGTGGCGCATGCACGACCAGGTGATCTGTTCACTCGACTCGGTAAAGCCAATTGAAAGCCGGAAAGGCTGGAGCCTGGAGCAGCTGAATAATTACAACCGCGAGCGCTTTGAGGATCTGATTTCCGCCTCGTGGGACCTGGTGATCATTGATGAGTCTCACCGCATGGGTGGCAGTACCGATCAGGTGGCGCGCTACAAACTTGGTGCAGCCTTGGCCGAAGCGGCACCCTACCTGTTGTTGCTGTCAGCTACACCGCACCAGGGCAAGACGGATCAGTTTATGCGTTTGATGCAGTTAATAGACCGGGAATCTTTCCCTGATGAAGGCAGCGTGAGCCGCGATCGAGTGCGACCGTTCGTCATCCGCACCGAAAAACGCAACGCCATCGATGCGGACGGTCAGCCATTGTTCAAACCCAGGGTTACGCGTCTGCAGCCCGTGGCTTGGCAGTCACGCCACGGTGCCCAGCAACGTTTGTACGAGGCCGTCACCGACTATGTGCGCCACTGCTACAACCAGGCGCTGGCAGCAAAGCAGCGCCACATTGGCTTTCTGATGATCTTGATGCAGCGGCTGGTCACCTCCAGCACTGCTGCCATCCGGACAACCCTGGAGAGACGACAAGCGCTTCTGAATGAACCACAGCCGCAAGTGCCGCTGTTCGACGCAGCTGATATGGATGAATGGGCTGAACTGGATGGCCAAACCCAAGTGGACATTGCGGTTCAAACCTCAGGCTGGGTACAGGAAAAAGCCGAGGTGGACTTGCTGCTGACCCTGGCGCGAGAAACTGAAGCTCAGGGCACAGATGCGAAGGCTGAAGCCCTGCTGGAGCTGATTTACAAGCTGCAGCAAGACGAAAACGACCCCGCCATGAAGGTCCTGATCTTCACGGAGTTCGTGCCAACACAGGCCATGCTGGCTGGTTTTCTGGAAAGCCGTGGCTTCTCCGTGGCCTTGCTCAACGGCAGCATGGACCTGGATACCCGTGCAAAAGCGCAGCAGGTCTTCGCGCAAGATGTTCGGATTTTGGTGTCAACCGATGCTGGCGGTGAAGGCTTGAATTTGCAGTTCTGCCATGTGATTGTTAACTTTGACATGCCCTGGAACCCCATGCGCATAGAGCAGCGCATTGGCCGCGTGGACCGTATCGGCCAGCGCCATGTGGTGCGCGCCATCAACTTTGTACTGGAAGACACGGTGGAACACCGGGTTCGGCAGGTGCTGGAGACCAAACTCGAAGTCATTGCGCAGGAGTTTGGTGTTGATAAGGCCTCCGATGTGATGGATTCTGCCGATGCCGAGCCGATCTTTGATGAATTATTCCTGCAAGGTCTTCAGGATCCTGCCTCGATTGAAAAGGCCTGTGATGCTGTGATCGATCAGGTGCGTGACAAGGTTGCCGATGAACGGAAAAACAGCGAGTTGCTGACAGATGCGCATAACTTGGATGCTGATGCCGCTCGCAAATGGCGTGATCACCCTGCACAGTTTTGGCTGGAACGTGCCATCACCTCCGGCTTGCCTGCACGCGGTGGCAGTGCCTTGAAGTCTGGAGATTCGTGGCGCGTGAAGTGGACGGACGGCAGCGAGTCGTCGCAGGTTTGCTTTGATGCCCGCACGGCAGAGCAAAACCCGAGTTTGGAGTGGGTCACGCTGGAGGACCCTCGCACAAGGGCGGTGATCAGCGAGCTCTCAAGGTGCGTCTCTGGACAGCCCTTGCCTGTGATCCAGATCAGCGGTCTGCCCGTGTCGGTGCATGGTGTCTGGTCCTTATGGGAGATCAGTTTGTCGGCAGAAGGCTTTAAGCGCAAACGGTTCCTGCCTGTATTTGCGACCGATGATGGCCGCACTTTTGTACCTACTGCCAAGCGCATCTGGGACCTGTTGTTGACTGAAACGGTCGAGATCAAGGGTGCGACCAGTGTGGAGCAGGCTGTGAGCTGCTTTGACACATCCCTGGCAGCTGCAAAAACCCAGGGTGAGCGGATGTTTGCTGAAATGCTTGGTGAGCACCGCTCGGGGCTCAAGGAAGAACGTGAACGTGCACTGTATGCCTTCGATGCACGAAGTAAGGCCATCGGGCGAATTGGTTTGCCCGCTGTGCGCGAACATCGCCGCAAACGGCTCAATGCCGAGCATCAAACGCGCCTTGCTGTCTTGGACGAGGCGCAAGCCAGCGTTCCTGACCTGAACGCCGTAATGATGATTCGGGTGGGACCACCATGAGCCAATGGATTGACCACATTCTTAAAGAGTTTCCTGAAGACGTCGCGCGGCTGTGGATTGCTGCCGACCCCGATGACGTCTTACTGGATGAACAGGTGCTCGCCAGGTTGCGGGAACGAGGCTTTGAGTTGATGACGTTTGAAGATTCAGTCGCCTTCCGGGCTGAGTATGAAAATCGTTATCGGAGTGCCTGGGATGAGGGGAAGGCAGGACCTTCCAAAGCGCTGATATTGCACTTGCGTGGTATCAATACCAGTGAGTTGCCGTGGGATTACCTAAAGCAGGCAAGGCTCGTCAGCTTGAGCCTGGCCAACGTATTCCCAAAGTTCAGCTATCCGGTTCTGCGACAGATTGGCGCAGAGCACCACGAGGCCCTTTTTGCCGCTCAGGCAAGGCACGCCTCTCAAGTGCATGGCGAAGCTGCAACCAAAGAGTTCATCCTGACGCACATTTTCAGGATCAGCCCGCATCTGTTGTCGCGGCCTGAGGATTTTTGGCGTGAACTTTTACGCTTGCACTATCGAGACATTGGCCTGCCGGTGGTCCTAGCGGAACATGTTGCCCATGTACTCAGTGATCAGGCAGTGCTCAAAGGTCTTCCGATTGCAGAACTGTTTTCATCCAAGAGCGTTTTGCTTCGGCTGGTGCAAGAGGCTTGGTATCGGTATTTATCGCGTTTGGGCATCCACGGGACTCGAATTGGAGAAGAATCGACTTTTGCACAGTTTGGCAAAGTAGACGTTCCGTTTGAGCACCCAGACGTGCGGGTGATCGTCGATGCCATGTTTTTGGATGGGCTGCTCCATCCACTTGCAGTACAAAGCCCACCGTCAGACATTCCAGAATGGGCGCGAGTTGGCATCATCCAAGACCCCTTGGCCTTGCGCAACCTGGTGGCTGAAGGCCTCAAGGGCATTCTCCAATCAATTCCAACGCTGGAGTCTTCTTACCGAGACTGGGCCAGCTTGTCACGCCGGTTTGGCGAAGTCATCGCCCGTTTCAATGCTTTGGATACTGTGCGCGCAGAAGGTCTGAAAGTCGCAATGGCAGAGGTACAGTCTGCCGCCGACGAGCACCTGCGGCAATGGGTAGCCAAACACTATGCAGACTTGCCTTCGCTGCCAGTGGCCAAGGGGCCGGTCATGGTGCATCACGTACCGCGCTACCTGGCAATGCGGCGTGCTGCGGGTGAGTTGAAAGTCGCATTGCTTGTTTTTGATGGTCTGGCTGTGGACCAGTGGGTTCTGATCCGCGAGACCCTGGCGCGGCGAGCTCCAAAACTTGGGTTCGAGGAGAGTGCGTGCTTTGCCTGGCTTCCGACCTTGACGTCGGTGTCCCGACAGGCGCTTTTCTCCGGGCTCAAACCCCGTGAATTTGCTGACACCATTGAGACAACTGCACCTGAACCGGCCCAATGGTCACGGTTTTGGCAAGACCAAGGGCTCCGAGCCAATGAGGTCTTTTACCGTAAGGGCATCAAACGCAATGACCAACTGGCTGAGTTGGATGCTGCCTTGTCTGGCCCGTCGCTCAAGGTTGCGGGCCTTGTGGTGGATACAGTGGATGAGATCGTGCATGGTGCCGTGCTTGGTAAGCGTGGCATTGCCAACCAGATTGAAGGCTGGTGCGAAACGGGGTTCCTGGAGCGGTTGTTCACGCTACTTATCGACAAGGGTTTCCACATCTATCTGACAGCCGATCACGGGAATGTCGAAGCCATTGGCCAGGGACGCCCAAATCAAGGGGTGGCACCTGAAATGCGTGGTGAACGCGTACGAACGTACCGAAGCGAGACGTTGGTGGCGGAGTCTGCCGCCGCTCAACCGAACACATTCCGGCTGGATATCGCTGGTTTACCGGCGAATTTCATGGCTTTATTCGCAGGTGGACGCACCGCCTTTTTGCCCCAGGGCGAACCAGCTGTCGTACATGGCGGCATCTCAGTCGAAGAGCTGTTGGTGCCGTTTGTCAAAGTGACAAGGACATAAATTGAGCCATAACAAAAACCGATTTCTTATTGGGTTTGATCGCTATGTGCAATTGGACTGGTGTGCCGCTGCGCTTGAAGTGGCTACCGGCGTGAAAACTGTTGAGCAAGCGAAGGAAGAAATTGCCATCGTTCTGACGGGCATCGACTCCAGAAGAAAAACTTTTGATATTTTGAAACGCTTATGGATTTCGCCTTTGCCAGCGTATTCGAACTTTGTTGAACGCGGGATAGAGCTCTTCAAACAGCAAGGCCAGAGTTCAGTAGCCCCCTTGAACTGGGGCTGCGCGATGGTGACCTATCCATTTTTTGGGCATACGTCAGAAATTACCGGGCGCTTGATCGCCATGCAGGGCGACTGCTCAATCAAGGAAATTCAACGACGAATGGCCGAGATTTATGGTGACAGAGAAAGTGTTAGCCGAGCTGTGTCACGTGTGCTGCAGTCACAAGAGAATTGGGGCGTGCTTGAGCGTGTAGAGAACGGAAAACGTTTGATTCGAAAACAAGCCATGAGCATCGGCAATGAAACAGTGGCCTTGTGGCTGATCGAAGCTGCGCTGAGGTTTCAAGGCAAAGCTATCGCGGCCGCCACGCTGCCGACGCTGTCTGTGCTGTACCCCTTTTCGTTCGACCAATCGTTGGCCTACATCGTTTCAAAAAGCCCCATGCTGGAACTTCGGTCAGAGGGTGCGAATCAGCAGTTCGTTGCGCTACGCGGAGTGATATGAATCAGCAGATTAGATCCGCACCTGGAAGCTGATTATGTTGAAGCCAAACTTGTTGAGGTTGAAATCATTTTGCACGTCAAGCGAAGCGCGACGCTGCTGTTGATCCGGGGTCTCGGGGCAACGCCCTGAGCAGGGGGCCGCTGCCAAGTTTTTTGCTGCGCATAAAACGTGGGCACAAGGCCCTTACCCTGCACACTGAGTCTCTGCTACTCCCAGGCTGCTGGTGAATTGATTCGCCTGTCAGCACGCCTGTCATTGCATTTTGGTTTGGCTGTCAATGTGCGTGTCGGCAGCTCTGGCCACCGCAATTGATCTGCCTGTCAGCTCGCGTGTCGCGCGCATTGTGTCGCCTGTCGTACCGCCTGTCACGCCAGAACTTGCGCCCTGTCGGTATGGGGATCATGCACAGCATCAGCTCAGAAATCGACTCAATTCTTCGTGAAGAAATTGAACTTGCCCAAAAGGATGACCCTGCGCTGATCGTGCGGTCTGCCTATGAGGTCATTGAAGACTTTTTGAGTCAGGGCATGTCGCTGGAACGAATCGCTGCCGCCCTCCAAAAAAATGACATCAAGGTCACCAAAGGGCACCTGGTGCGGCATCTTGGGATCGTCCGTGAAGAACGCGGACTGAAGCCAATGAAAAGAGGCAGAAAGCGCAAACCCACCTCGACCAATACCGGTTTAACTCGCACCCCGCTTGAATTTAAAAACCCGGTAGCCCAGGATGCATCTCAGGCAAGTCAAGAAAAAACAAAAACGGAAGTTAATCGAACCAGTCCGAGTCAAACCCAATTTCCTGACGAAATAATAAAACTCAAGTTCATTCAAATCAAAGGCGAACTCGTTGATGTCACAAAAATGAATATAGACGATTATTTAACTGTTTCAAAGACACTTCCCGAAAACGGAAAAATCCCCGCTGGGATGTTCGAAGTAATTGCCGCCGAAAACAGAATACGGGGAATGTATGAACGTGCATTATCTCAATATGACGAAGCAATCGCCAAATGGAAGTTTGCCCAATAGTTTCCAGTGTGAATATTTTAAACAACCAAAAGGATAATCATGATCAAATCATATTTTGTTGACGGTGATAAAGGTGGCGTTGGCAAAAGCTTTATGTCCCGTTGCTTGGTGGACAGTTTTATCAATCATGAAGTTTCTGGTATGCCAAAAATTGATAAATTGATTGTCATCGACGCGGACCCGATGAATCCTGATGTGGTGTGCGATAACGGATATAAAACTGAAATCGTCAACGACATCCAGATCATTGGACTGCAACGCCCCATCAAATCAGAAGACGACTGGCTGAATCTGATCAATGAATTGGCTGAAACCCAGATCAATGAAACAGACGAAATCCGTCTTGTCTTTTCCTTGCCTTCTGCGGCCGGCCTTTACATCACGGAGTCCGTTTTAAGCCTGATGGCACTGATGAATCCAACACCCATATGGGTGATGGGTATTGATGCGTCGAGCACCATTCAACTGGAAACCCGCGTGGGCAGGAGTCCCGTGTTTTACCAAGATGGCGTGGTGCTGATCAATTTGAAGCATGGCGCGGGGAAGTCTTTTGAGTTTTGGGACAAATCAAAGATCAGGAAGAGCCTGTTGTCTGGCGAAGACTATTCATGGACCGAACTGGAATTGCCAGCCATGATGCCGCGCGCGGCTGAGTTGATTGGCTCCATGCCGTTGCACACGGTCATTGAAAAGGGCAATGTGGTCGGTTCAGGGGTGGCCATCGGCACGCGCACAGTCGCCCAAACCTACCGTGGCATTGTTGGCCGGAAGCTGGCCGCCCTGGAGTCTTGAAGATGAGTGATATTGATGAAGAAGAGCTGCGCGTCATCAACCAAATTACAGGTGTTGTTGCTGCTGTGCCGCGGGCTGCAACGTCTCCTGCGCTTGCCCGACGCCCTGGCACCTTGATTGATGAATTGACGGCACGGCTTGCGCCCGCTGGTTTGCCGTCTGATGTGCAAAACATCGTTGATGTGGCGGTACGGGCGGGCATGGGTGAAAGTGATCCCAACTGGATCTGGCTCTTGCCCGTGTTGTTGCGCCAGGTGCCTGCTGCAGCCATGCGCATTGAGTTTGAAGCGCTGTCTGGCGCGCTGGTCAAAGGTTCGCCAGGCCAGGTAAGGGGGCCCAGTCACGATGATGAAAATCTTGAATCGATTGTGTCGATGATGACGGCCATGCGAGGGGAATTGCAAAAGTTTCCGCGCCGTGTCGGTGAGACTTTGAAACCTGCAGTGGCTGAGGCTGTGGTAGATGCGCTGGAAGCTGCGCCTGGTCGGGTCAAAGTTGACCTGGATGATGCCAGGCTGATTGCCACAGCGCGTGAGGCATTCATATCGTTCTATGTGCTGGCAGCTGCCGGGCTGGGTGCGTTTTCAACCGTCGCTGCGTTCATCCTTGGCGCCAAATTTGGTTAACGGAGGGCGCCATGCTCGAACTCTTGATGATGTGCGCACCCGCCGTCGATCCGGTCATCACGGCCGCTGTGGTGAAGCAGGAATCCGGCGGCCAGCCCTGGGCGGTCAACAACAACACGACCCGAAAATCAGTGACTTTTGAATCAAAAGCTGCTGCTGTGGCCGCTGCGGTGGCAGCTGTCGGCCGCGGTGAAAGCGTCGATATGGGCTTGGTGCAAATCAACAGCAAGAATTTGCCAGCGTTGGGTCTGTCGGTGGAGCAAGTGTTCGACCCTTGCATCAACATTGCTGCCGGGGCAAATATTCTGGCTGCGGGCTATGAACGGACCGGCTCGCTGGGCAACGCCTTGAGCATTTACAACACCGGCCGGTCTGATTCAAAAGTGGGTGTTGCCTACGCACAAAAAGTCTTTCAACAAGCCGGCGTGAAGGTGCCTGGAATACCCGGTGGCCAGCTGTCAAAACTGCCTGAGATGCCTTCGTTTGCAGCCAACCCTGCTCTGGCGCCAGTACGGCTGACGGTTACACCGTCACCATCTGTCGCTGGGCTTTCGCCCTTGCGGGCGGCTTTGCAGCCCGCAACTTGGCGTTGAACCGCCTTTGGGCATTGGCCACAATTTCCTTCTTGAGCTGGGATAAAACGGCTCTGCCATTGGCACCTGTGAAGCCGAACGCGTCACCCAGATCGCTTCCCGCCAAATTGTTCAGTTCGTCAATTTGATCGAGTTCACGGGAAAACGCCGCCTCAAACTGCAGGCGCTGCTCAAACTGATCGGCCATTTCATCCGGTGATTCAATGTCGTCCTGAATGTCGATCTTGCCCTCGTCGTCCTCATCGTTCGCCCCACCCAACCGCCTTCCACTGCCACCCAGGCTTTCCAGGTTGTTACCTCTGATTTTGTGCTTGAGCAACTCAAACAGTGCGCCTTCATGGCCTGGTTGAAAAATGTCCAGGTTCTTGCCTTCAAACTGCCTGGAGAGATAAAACGTAATAATTTCCTGCTCAATATCACGTGCATCTTCACGCAGTTTGAAAGCCCACTTTTTCGACAATGATTCAAAGTGTTTGACATCCATTGAGCACCACCTTTCTGGATCAACAAATAACTACGCTACGTGCGGTATTTGAAAGATATTGGCTTTGATTAACTTGTCAATCTGCTTCTGCAACAACAGTGGCAATTCGGTACAGTCATTCACACGTTTGAATCCTGAAGCCAGTGCCTTGAGCGCAGCCTGGAGTGCTTTGACAGTAATCTTCCAGGTGCGAGCTTGACCCAGTTTTTGCCAGGTTCGACTCAGTAAGAATGCCTTTTGAAGCAGTTTTTGGTACGCCTGATATTTTTTGACTGCAGCGACAAACGCTGAATCACTGTTGCATACCGTCTTCAGGGTTTGCAGGTTTTTTAAATCACTCGTATTCGCTGTTTTGATAATGCCGATGGCGACGTCTGCTACCTTCATTGCTATCCCTTGAAAATGTGTTGATGGCTGTAAATATACAGAGTGGCCACAATTTCACAAGCAGAATAAATAGCCAAAAATAAGGCAAATAGCTGGCCAATAGTGGGACAACCGACAGCAAGTAAAAAATCGAAATACCCAAGCTACCTTGAAGGTCTTTGGACTCGGCACGCATTCAAAAATTAGGGACAACAGGGTGCT
>NZ_JAQTWL010000019.1 GCF_028689295.1 Rhodoferax sp. | reverse complement strand
TGTTTTTAATGATCTTGAAGCAACTTTTACACCGCTTCTTTTTTGTTTCACTGTGATCAGCGAAGCCTTGTATTCTAGCACGCCTTTTTTGCGTTTTTCCTAGAAATTTTGAATATTTCTAGGAAAATTTTATTTCGCAGAGAAGGCTGTTTTAGTGCAAGCTACGCCGTGATCAGCGAAGCTTTTCATTTTAGCACGCCATTTGTGTCCTTTGCTGGAAAAATTTTGGCATTCATCAAAGACCGTCAAGCATTGGTGTGTGAATCGCCCCGGGTTTGAACTGACCCCCAGAAGTTGGACGGTTGCGATGCATCCTAACAGTCAATGTTTCTCAGCTGAATCGCCCCGGGAATTGAGGAGGCTCCAAACTTTGAGAAGATGGAGCCATGAGCAAGAAATCAAATCGTTTTTCCCCCGAAGTGCACGAACGCGCGGTGCGCATGGTGCAGGAGCACCGTGGCGAATACCCATCCCTGTGGGCCGCCATTGAATCGATCGCACCCAAGATCGGCTGCGTCCCGCAAACCCTGCATGAATGGGTACGCAAGCAGGAGATCGACACCGGACTGCGCGAAGGCGTCACCAGCGAAGAGCGTGAGCGCATCAAAGCCCTGGAGCGTGAGAACAAGGAACTGCGCCGGGCCAATGAAATCCTCAAGCTGGCCAGTGCGTTTTTTGCCCAGGCGGAGCTCGACCGCCGACTCAAGTCCTGAGAGGTTTCGTGGACAAACATCGTGACACCTACGGGGTCGAGCCAATCTGCGAAGTTTTGCAGATTGCCTCGTCCGGGTATCGTCGCCATGCTGCTTGCCAACGCAAACCAGAACTGCGCTGTGCACGTGCCAAGAGGGAGGACACCCTGATGCCAAAAATCCAGCAAGTCTGGCAAACCAACATGCAGGTCTACGGCGCAGACAAGGTCTGGCATCAGATGAACCGTGAAGGCGTCGAGGTGGCCCGTTGCACGGTCGAGCGGTTCATGAAACGCTTGGGGCTGCAGGGCGTGCGCCGGGGCAAGGTCGTTCGTACCACAGTGCCAGATAAGGCGCTGCCTTGCCCGCTGGACCGGGTCAATCGGCAGTTCAAAGCCGATCGTCCCAACCAACTGTGGGTGTCGGATTTCACCTATGTTTCAACCTGGCAGGGCTGGCAATACGTGGCCTTTGTGATCGATGTGTTCGCCAGGCGCATCGTGGGCTGGCGTGTCAGCAGTTCCATGCGCACGGATTTCGTGCTCGATGCGCTGGAGCAGGCTTTGTATGACCGTCAGCCAGACCAGAATGCACTGATCCATCATTCAGACAGAGGTTCGCAGTACGTCTCCATCCTTTACACCGAGCGCCTCGCCCAGGCCGGGATAGAGCCTTCGGTGGGCAGTCGTGGCGACAGCTATGACAACGCACTGGCCGAAACGATCAATGGGCTGTACAAGGCCGCATTGATTCACCGCCGTGCTCCCTGGAAAACCAAGGAAGCCGTGGAACTGGCCACCCTTGAATGGGTGCACTGGTTCAACCACATCCGACTGCTGGAGCCGATTGGGTATATTCCACCGGCCGAGGCTGACGCAAACTACTATCGGCAACTCGCCGAGAAGACCAAAAACACGATCTGACTTAAACCAACTGGCCTCCACGAAACCCGGGGCGATTCAGTGCGATTGGGCCGTAGCATTTTGTTTGAAGACATCCGAATCGCCGTTGACGTGCGCTTTAACGAAATGATAGTGTCGCCCAGCTACTGCGTTGATCGCAGCGAATCCCTTTATCGTGACGACCATTGGGCTCTGTTTCCCTGTAATATTGCCCGCGCTTAGACTGACCTATGAGAGCTATTCAACATGCCTACATCCATACTAATCCAGCCCGTGGTTCTCTCCGGCGGCTCCGGCACCCGCCTGTGGCCACTGTCGCGAGAAAAATATCCCAAACAATTGCTTAGTTTGGTGGGGGACGAGTCACTGTTGCAAGCCACGGTGCGGCGTGTGCAGGGAACGCCCGGCGTCGAATTGGCGCCACCCATGATTGTGTGCAATGAAGAATACCGTTTTGTCATCGCCGAGCAGCTCCGCCTGCTCGGCCAAAATGGGACCGTGGTGCTGGAGCCATGTGGCAGGAATACTGCGCCGGCCCTGACGATCGCGGCGTTGTCCGCGCAAAAAAATCAGATCGATCCGGTCCTGCTGGTGATGCCCGCCGACCATGTAATTACCGACGTCATAGCCTTCCAGCAAGTGGTCAGCCAGGGAGCGGCTTTGGCTGAGGCCGGTGCTGTGGTCACTTTTGGTATCACGCCCGATGCCCCTGAAACAGGCTATGGCTATATCCAGTCAGGGGATGCCTACAGTGGCGCGAGCGGCACTAGCGCCCATTTGATCAAGCGTTTTGTCGAGAAGCCCGATCTGGCCACCGCGCAGTCTTACCTGGCAGAGGGCAGCTATCTGTGGAACAGCGGTTTGTTTATGATGCGCGCCTCGGTCTGGCTGGCCGCCATGGGGCACTGCCGTCCCGACATTCTGACCGCCTGCCAAACCGCCTGGGACCAAGGCCAAGCCGATGGCGAATTTATCCGTGTCGGCAAGGAGGGTTTTGCACAATGTCCTAGCGACTCGATTGATTACGCCGTGATGGAGCGCATTGCCGCCAGCGGCCAAGCTGACGCAGCCGAATTACCTGTCGGAGTTGTATTGCCCCTGAGCGCAGGCTGGTCTGACGTCGGCGCTTGGGACGCCTTGTGGCAAGTGCTGCCCAAGGACAGCCATGGCAACGTGAGCCAGGGCGACGTGCTGCTGCAGGATTGCGAAAACACGCTGGCGATCTCTGGAGGCCGGTTGATTGCCTGTGTCGGCGTGCGCGACCTGGTGGTGGTGGAAACGGCCGACGCCATTTTGGTTTCGCACAAGGATACAACCCAGGATGTGAAAAAGATCGTCGATGCGCTCAAGGCCAAAGGTCGATCAGAGGGCAGCATCCACCGCAAGGTGTTCCGCCCCTGGGGCTGGTACGACGGCGTGGATGCGGGTGAGCGCTTTCAGGTCAAGCGCATCGTCGTCAAACCGGGTGGCACGCTGTCGCTGCAAATGCACCACCACCGTGCCGAGCACTGGATTGTGGTCAGCGGCACCGCCAAAGTGACCAAGGGTGATGAGAGCTTTTTGCTGTCAGAGAACGAGTCCACCTTCATTCCGCTGGGCACCACCCACCGCCTGGAAAACCCTGGCCGCCTGCCCCTGGAAATGATCGAGGTGCAGTCGGGCTCCTACTTAGGTGAAGACGACATCGTGCGTTTCGACGACATGTACGGGCGTTGACGTCTCAAAGTCCCAGCCGCCTGCAAATTTCCAGCGTCGCGGCACTCTGGTTCATGCTGTAAAAGTGCAGGCCGGGTGCGCCACCAGCGCGCAATTGCTCGCACAAATCCGTTACCACATCCAGACCAAAGGCCTTGATGGAGGCGCTGTCATCGCCAAAGCTTTGCAAGCGCAATCTGATCCAGCGCGGAATCTCGGCACCACAGGCGTCGCTGAAACGCATTAGTTGCGCTGAACTTGCAATGGGCATGATGCCCGGCACCACGGGCACGCTCACGCCCAGTGCGTCGGCATCCTCGAGAAAGCGGAAATAGGCATCCGAGTTGTAAAAATACTGGGTGATGGCCGAATCGGCCCCCGCCTGCACCTTGGCGGCAAAGGCTTTCAAGTCGGCCTCGGGCGACCTGGCTTGCGGGTGCATCTCTGGGTAAGCCGCCACTTCGATGTGAAAGTCATTACCCATCTCGGTGCGGATAAAGGCCACCAGATCGCTGGCGAAATGAAATTCGCCCCCAGTGCCATAGCCGCTTGGCAAATCGCCGCGCAGCGCCACCAGACGCTTCACGCCCATGGCCTTGAGAGTGACCAACTGTTCTCGCACGCGCACGCGCGTGGCGCCAATGCACGAGAAGTGCGAAGCCGCGCTGACGCCCTCGCTCAAAATGTCGCGCACCGTGCTGAACGTGCCCTCTTGGGTGGAGCCACCGGCACCAAAGGTCACCGAGCAAAACTCGGGCGTGAGCGCATAAATCTGCTGGCGAACCACGCGGAGCTTCTCGACGCCCTCGGGTGTCTTGGGCGGAAAAAATTCAACGCTGACAGGAAAACTGGTGTTGGAAGTCATGACGACCTTCTAAAGTCATGGAGACATCGCCTGCCCCTTGGCGCGTCGGTCTGTCCCGCGGTGTTTCAGGATGCTGCGTCTTTGGTCGCACCAATAAAAAATTCACGGTTGCCATCACCGCCGGTGATCGGTGAATCAAACCAGTGCGTCACCTTCAAACCCAGCTCAGCACAGGCTTCGCGCAAACGCTGCTCGACCAGCAGATACAGCGTCGCATCCTTCACGATGCCGCCCTTGCCCACTTGGCCGGGTTGCAGTTCGAACTGGGGTTTGACCAGCGTCAGCAGCGTGCCACCGGCTTTGAGCAAGGGCACCACTGCCGGCAATACCAGCGTTTGCGAGATGAACGACAAATCGGCCACGATCAGGTCAAATTCGGGGACAAATTCAATGTCAGCTGCGTCCTGGCCTTCGTCACCATCATCAAGGTCAAATTGGCCACCATCCCCCGTGCTATCTTCGTAGGCAGCCACCAGATCAGCGGCCTCCAGCGCACGGGCGTTCACGGCTTCCACGCACAACACCCTGGGGTCCGCGTACAGCTTGGGGTGCAACTGGGAACTGCCCACGTCCACACCCACAACGAACCTGGCCCCTTGTTGCAGCAGGCAGTCGGTGAAGCCACCGGTGCTTTGACCCACGTCCAAGCATTGGAAACCGTCCACGGACAAACCAACCTGCTTCAGCGCCGCTTCCAATTTGAGGCCGCCGCGCGACACATAGCGGGCTTCCGAGTCGTCGAGCAGGCGCAACGCGGCATCGTTCGGCACGTGGTCACCGTTTTTGCCGGCCCGACACCAGCCGTCGGCCAGTTGCCACTCCACCCCACCAGCAATCAGGCGCTGGGCCTGCGAGCGGGTACTGGCCAGGCCACGCTGCACCAACAGTTGGTCAATGCGCATGGGGTGCCTAGTAGCGGTAAGAGTCGGCCTTGTACGGGCCGGACTTGCTCACGCCAATGTAGGCGGCTTGCCCGTCGGTCAGCTCGGAGAGTTGCACGCCGACCTTTTTCAGGTGCAGGCGCGCCACTTTTTCGTCCAGCAGCTTGGGCAACACATAGACTTGCCCAACCTTGTAGCTTTTGGGCTTGGTGAACAGCTCAATCTGTGCAATGGTCTGGTTGGCGAAGCTGGAGCTCATGACAAAGCTGGGGTGGCCGGTGCCGCAACCCAGGTTGACCAAGCGGCCCTTGGCCAGCAAAATGATGCGTTTGGCCGGAGTCTTGCCCTTGGCCGGAAAGATCACATGATCGACTTGCGGCTTAATCTCTTCCCACTTGCATTTGGCGAGCGAGGCCACGTCGATTTCATTGTCGAAGTGGCCAATGTTGCACACGATCGCCTGGTCTTTCATGGCCGCCATGTGCTTGTAGTTGATCACGTTCAGGTTGCCGGTGGCGGTGACAAATATGTCGCATTTGTCGGCGGCGTATTCCATGGTCACCACCTTGAAGCCTTCCATGGCCGCTTGCAGCGCGTTGATCGGGTCGATCTCGGTCACCCACACCTGGGCAGAGAGCGCGCGCAGAGCCTGGGCGCAGCCCTTGCCGACGTCGCCGTAGCCTGCCACCACGGCCACCTTGCCAGCAATCATCACATCGGTGGCACGCTTGATGCCGTCCACCAAAGACTCGCGGCAACCGTACAGGTTGTCGAACTTGCTCTTGGTCACCGAATCGTTGACGTTGAAGGCGCGCAGCATCAACTCGCCCTTGGCCGACATGTCGTTCAAGCGGTGCACGCCAGTGGTGGTTTCTTCGGTCACGCCGATGATGTGCTTGATGCGCCGGCTGTACCAGGTCGGATCGACTTTCAGCTTGGCCTTGATGGCGGCATACAGGCAGGTTTCCTCTTCGCTGGTCGGGTTGTCGAGCAGCTTGGCATTTTTCTCGGCCTTGGTGCCCAAGTGCATCAGCAGCGTGGCGTCGCCGCCATCGTCCAGGATCATGTTCGGGCCTTCAGCCGCCGCGCCCTTTTTGCCACCAAATTCAAAAATGCGGTGGGTGTAGTCCCAATAGTCGGTCAGCGACTCGCCCTTGTAGGCAAACACCGGGATGCCTTCGGCCACCAAAGCGGCGGCGGCGTGGTCCTGGGTTGAATAAATGTTGCATGACGCCCAACGCACCTCGGCGCCCAGCGCCGTCAGGGTTTCGACCAGCACCGCGGTCTGGATCGTCATGTGCAGGCTGCCGGTGATGCGCGCACCCTTGAGCGGCTGCTCTTTGGCAAATTCTTCACGGATGGCCATCAGGCCGGGCATTTCGGTCTCGGCAATGTTGAGCTCTTTGCGGCCCCATGCGGCCAGGCCGATGTCGGCAATGATGAAATCAGTGGGTTTAGCAGTTATTGATACGGCGCTCATGGTTCACTCCAAAAGTTAAGGTGACAACCACAGCATGCAGGGCGGGAAAAATCTCACCTCACGCGTTGTGGGTGAGCGCCGTTGTGAAACGCTGGGCCAGTTGCCGCAGCGGGTTCCGAGCCTCACTCAGCGCCGGGATACTGCCCTGACGTGAGCTGCAACGCTCCTCGGAATGGGCGCGATTATAGAGATGTGGCAAGACCCGCGAGTTAAACGTGGTAACCGCACGGTCAAATCAACACGAATTGGCGTGCAAAATACAGCTTTGCCGTTCCATTGCCAAAAGTCTGAAAGAATCCAGTTGAACGTTTCCACCACGCCCCTCGCCGCCCCGCTGCCCGACCAAATCAACGCCCACCTGCTGCACACCATCGGAGTGGCGCCAGAACACGCTTCAGCCAGCGATCTGATGCAGGCCACCGCCCAGGTCGCGCGCGCTCAGCTCTCCAGGCGCTGGGTGTTCACGCAGTCGCAGGAGAAAAAACAAAAGGCGCGTCGCGTGGTCTATTTGTCGATGGAATTTTTGATGGGGCGCACGCTGTCCAATGCGCTGGCCGCGTTGAACCTCACCGAAGGCGCCGCTTCGGGTCTGGCTCAGCACGCCCAGCGCCTCGAAGACATTGCCGGCCATGAGACCGACGCAGCCCTGGGCAACGGCGGCCTGGGGCGCCTGGCGGCGTGTTTTCTGGACTCGATGGCCACGCTGGGACTGCCGTCCTTTGGCTATGGCATTCGCTATGAGTACGGCATGTTCGCCCAGGAGATTCAGAATGGCAGCCAGGTCGAGTATCCCGACTCCTGGCTCAAAGATGGCACCCCCTGGGAGTTCCCGCGGGCCGACTTGACTTATACGGTGCGTTTTGGCGGCAGCGTGGCGCACCTCAACGGCAATGTGGCTTGGAAACACGCCGGCGAGGTCGCCGCCAAGGCGTATGACATGGTGGTGCCAGGCCACGGCACTGAAAAGGTCAGTACTCTGCGCTTGTGGAAAGCGGTGGCGCCCGACCATATCGACCTGGGGGTCTTCAACGCCGGCGACTATGCCCGCGCTGCCTCGGCCAAAAACGAATACGAGAACATCTCGTGGGTGCTGTACCCCAACGACAGCACGCCCGCCGGCCGCGAGTTGCGTCTCAAGCAGGAGTATTTCTTTGTCGCGGCCTCGATGCAAGACCTGATCCATCGCCACTTGACTGAACACCCCTCGCTGGACAACCTGGCCGAGCACGTCGCCATCCACCTCAATGACACCCATCCGGCCATTGGCGTGGCCGAGTTGATGCGCATTTTGTGCGACGAGCACGCTTTTGACTGGGATCGCGCCTGGGCGCTGAGCGGCAAAACATTCTCCTACACCAACCACACCCTGATGCCAGAGGCGCTGGAGACCTGGCCACTGAGCCTGATCCAGCAAGTGCTGCCACGGCACATGGAAATCATCTTCCGCATTAATAAGGAATTCCTCGACCTGGCCGCGCGCTTTCGCCCCGGCGACCATGATTTTTTGAAACGCTTGTCGTTGATCGACGAAACCGGCGAGCGCCGGGTGCGCATGGCCCATTTGTCGGTGGTCGGCAGCCACCTGGTTAATGGCGTGTCGGCGCTGCACTCCGAGCTGCTGGTGCACACGATTTTTGCCGACTTTGCGTCCCTGTGGCCCAATCGCTTCACCAACATGACCAATGGCGTTACGCCGCGGCGCTGGCTGGCGCAGGCCAACCCGGGCCTGGCCGCCCTGCTTGACGAAACGCTGGGCAAAACCTGGCGGCTCGACCTCGACCAGTTGAAGCGGCTCGAAAGCTGCCAGGGCGATGCGGCGTTTACCGGGCAATTCATGGCCATCAAGCGCGCCAACAAAGTGCGGCTGGCCGATTACATCGCGCAAGCCACGGGTGTTCGGGTCAGTCCGGACAGCCTGTTTGACGTGCAGGTCAAACGCATCCACGAGTACAAGCGGCAACTCCTCAATCTGCTCCATGTGGTCAGCCGCTACCAGGCCATTTTGACCAACCCGCAAGCACCCTGGGTGCCGCGCACCGTCATCTTTGCCGGTAAAGCTGCGTCGAGCTACCAGGTGGCCAAGTTGATCATCCGGCTGATTCACGATGTCGGCCTGACCATCAACAACGACCCCCGCATCGGCGACAAGCTCAAGCTGGTGTTCCTGCCCAACTACGGCGTATCGGTGGCCGAGGTCATCATGCCCGGGGCCGATCTGTCCGAGCAAATCTCCACCGCGGGCACCGAGGCCTCGGGCACCGGCAACATGAAGCTGGCGCTCAACGGCGCCCTGACCATTGGCACCGACGACGGCGCCAACATCGAAATCCGGCAGCAGGTTGGCGATGACAATATTTTCATCGTCGGACTCAAAACGCACGAAGTGCGCCAACTGCGGCTCGAGGGCTACCACCCTCTGCAGCACTACCAGGACAATCCCGCGCTCAAGGCCGTGCTCGATGCCATTGGCGACGGCCAATTCTCCCCGGACGAACCCGAGCGTTACCGGGCCCTGGTCAATTCGCTGGTGTGGGGCGGCGACCACTACCTGCTGCTGGCCGACTTTGCGTCCTATGTCGCCACCCAGGCGAAGGTGGACGAACTCTACAGCCGGCCTGATGCGTGGTGCCGGTGCGCCATTCGCAACGTGGCGGGCATGGGCGTATTCTCCTCAGACCGTACCATTGGCGAGTACGCGCGCGACATCTGGCATGTTGCGCCGACGCCCGACTGATTTCAAAATCCCGACCGACCGCATCACCCCGAGCCCTTGCCATGTTGCACCACCACACCATCGAGATGATCTGCAACGCCAGCCACGGCGACCCGTTCGCCGTGCTCGGGCCGCATGCCACCCGGGACGCGCAAACCTCGGTGCGCTGTTTTTTGCCCAGCGCCACCAGCGTCGCGGTGCTTGATGCCCATGATGCGTTGGCAGCACGCCTCAAGCCGCGTGCCACCGGTTTTTTTGAAGGCAAAGTCAAGGCTGCAACCAGCGCCACCTATCGCCTGCAGGTGCAGTGGGAAAGCGGCCTGAGCAGCGTCCTTGACGACCCCTACCGATTCCCGCTGGTGCTCGGCGAGATGGATGTATGGCTGCTCGGCGAAGGCACACATTTGCGCCCCTTCGAGGTGCTCGGCGCGCACCTGGGCGCCATGCTGGGCGTGGACGGCACGCGCTTTGCGGTGTGGGCTCCCAACGCCAGCCGCGTCAGCGTGGTGGGCGACTTCAACCATTGGGACGGCCGCCGCCACCCGATGCGCCTGCGCCGCGAGTGCGGCGTCTGGGAGCTTTTCATACCCGGCATTCCCAAGGGCGCGCTCTACAAATTCGAGATCCGCACGCGTAGCGGCGAGGTCTTGCCAGCCCGCGCCGACCCCTACGCGCTGCAAGCCGAACTGCGCCCGGCCACCGCCAGCCGCGTGGCTCAGTTGCCAGAAAAAATAGCGCCGTCTGGACAACGCCAACAGGCCAACGCCCTGGACGCTCCCGTGAGCATTTACGAGGTCCATCTTGGGTCGTGGCGCCGCGTCGCAGAAGACGGCAACCGCTGGCTCAGCTGGGATGAACTCGCCGACGCGCTGATTCCCTATGCAAAGGACATGGGCTTCACCCACCTCGAATTGATGCCCATCAGCGAGCACCCGTTCGACGGCTCCTGGGGCTACCAGCCGATCGGCCTGTACGCACCCACTTCCCGCTTTGGCGATGCCGATGGCTTTGGCCGCCTGGTGGCGCGCTGCCATGCCGCCGGCATCGGGCTGATTCTCGACTGGGTGCCGGCGCACTTTCCCAGCGACGCGCATGGCCTGGCCAACTTCGATGGCACTCACCTTTACGAGTACGCCGACCCGCGCGAAGGCTTCCATCAGGACTGGAACACGCTGATCTACAACCTGGGCCGCACCGAGGTCAGCAACTTCCTGGTTGGCAACGCGTTGTACTGGCTGGAGCGTTTTGGCGTCGATGGCCTGCGCGTCGATGCGGTGGCCTCGATGCTCTACCGCGACTACAGCCGAAAGGCCGGCGAGTGGATTCCCAATGTGCACGGCGGGCGTGAAAACCTGGAGGCCATCGCCTTCCTGAAACGCGTCAACGAGGTGGTCGGGGTGGAGTGCCCGCAGGCCATCACGCTGGCCGAAGAGTCCACCGCCTATCCTGCTGTGTCGCGCCCGACCTATGCCGGCGGCCTGGGCTTTCACTACAAGTGGAACATGGGCTGGATGCACGACAGTCTGGCCTACATGGCGCGCGACCCGATCTACCGCCAGCATCACCAGGGCGAAATGAGCTTCAGCCTGGTCTACGCCTTCAACGAGAACTTCGTGCTGCCGATCTCGCACGACGAAGTGGTGCACGGCAAAGGCTCGCTGCTGGGAAAGATGCCGGGCGACCGCTGGCAACAACTCGCCAACGTGCGCGCCTTTTTGGGATACATGTTTGGACATCCCGGCAAGAAGCTGCTCTTCATGGGCTGCGAATTTGCCCAGGAGCGCGAATGGAACCATGACCAGAGCCTGGACTGGCATTTGCTGGATCTGCCCGGCCACGCCGGCGTGCAGCGCCTGGTGCGCGACCTCAACGCGCTGTATCGCGCCACCCCGGCGCTGTACCAGCAGGACTTCGTGCCGGCGGGCTTCGAGTGGATCGACCACAACGACGCCGCCCATTCGGTGCTGAGTTTTGTGCGCCATGGTCTCGACGCCAGCACCTTCACCGTGGTGGTGTGCAACTTCACGCCGCAAGTCTGGCCAGGCTACCGTCTGGGCGTGCCCCGCGCGGGCAACTACCGCGAGATGCTCAACACCGACTCGGCCCACTACGGCGGCAGCAATGTCGGCACGCCCCTGGGCTGCGCCACAGCTGAGCCCACGCCCAGGCACGGCAAGCCATGCTCCATCTTGCTCACCCTGCCCCCTTTGGCCACCGTATTTTTTAAATGGACCGCTTGACCATCTCCCGTCTGCAGGACGGCCACCCGTGGCCAATGGGCGCCCATTTTGATGGCCACGGCGTTAACTTTGCCGTTTTTTCAACGCATGCCCAAGCCATGGAGTTGTGCCTGTTCGACGCCGAGGGCAAACAGGAGTTGGCGCGACTGCCTTTTCCCTGCCATACCGTCGATGTCTGGCACGGTTACCTGCCGGGGGCGCAACCCGGCCTGGTGTATGGCCTGCGCGCGCACGGCCCCTGGCGGCCCGACAAGGGACACCGCTTCGATGCCAGCAAACTGCTGCTCGACCCCTACGCGCGCGACATCGTGGGCCCGTTCGACTGGCGCCCTGAGCACTTCAGCCCCGACCGCCTGCACCCCGCGCACAAGGACAGCCACGACAACGCCGCCTATGCGCTTAAGGGCCGCGTCACGCACGACCGCTTTGACTGGGGCGATGACGCCGCCCCGGGCATCACCCTGTCCGACACGGTGCTCTACGAATGCCACGTCAAGGGCTTCTCCAAACTCAACTCGCAGATACCGCCCGAGCTGCGCGGCAGCTATGCAGGGCTGGCGCACCCGGCCTCGATCAAGCACTTGAAGGATTTGGGCGTCACGGCCATCAGCCTGCTGCCGGTGCATTACAGCCTCAGCGAAGAACGCCTGGTCAGCCAGGGACTCACCAACTACTGGGGCTACAACACCATCGGCTTTTTTTGCGTCAATCCGCAACTTGCCAGTCGGCAGGATGGCATGACAGAACGCGACGAGTTTCGCCACATGGTGCGCGCCCTGCACGCGGCCAAGCTCGAAGTCATTCTGGACGTGGTCTATAACCACACCGCAGAAGCCGATGAGTCCGGCCCCACCCTCAGTTTCAGGGGGCTCGACAACGCCAGCTATTACCGCTTGCCTCCCGACAACCCCGGCCACTACGAAAACTACAGCGGCTGCGGCAACACCCTGAACCTGCGCCAGCCCAAGGTGCTGCAAATGGTGATGGACAGCCTGCGCTATTGGGTCGAAGAGATGCATGTCGATGGCTTCCGCTTTGACCTGGCGCCGGTGCTGGGCCGCACCGACACCGGCTTTAGCGCCCAGGCCGCATTTTTTGCCGCCATGGCGCAAGACCCGGCGCTGTCGCATGTCAAGATGATCGCCGAGCCCTGGGACACCGGTCCAGGCGGCTACCAGGTGGGCGGCTTCCCGCGCGGCTGGCTGGAGTGGAACGATAAATTCAGGGACTGCATGCGCAGCTTCTGGGTTCGTGGTGCAGCCGCGGGCGCCGAGATGCCGTCGGGCTGCACGCGCGGCAACTTTGCCATGCGCCTGTGCGGCTCGTCCGACCTGTACCAGGAGCGCCGCCGCGCGCCAGCCAAGTCGGTGAACTATGTGGTGTCGCACGACGGCTTCACCCTGCTTGACCTGGTCAGTTACAACCAGCGCCACAACGAGGCCAACCTGGAAGACAACCGCGACGGTCACAACGACAACCTGAGCTTCAACTGCGGCGAGGAAGGCCCCAGCGATGACCCGGTGGTCCGGGAATTTCGAGCCCGGCTGCAGCGCGTGCTGCTGGCCAACACGCTACTGGCCCAGGGCACGCCCATGCTCTGCGCTGGCGACGAACTCGGCCACAGCCAAGATGGCAACAACAACCCCTATTGCCAGGACAACGCCACCACTTGGATCGACTGGTCGGGGTTAGATGCTGATCTGCTGGCCTTCAGCCAACATGTGATTGGTCTCAGGCACCAATTGCAACCCTTTGCCAACCGCTGGTACAACGGCATTGCCGATGCTATCGGCCAGTATGACGTGTCATGGTGGAATTTTGATGGCAGCACGTTGCAGGGCGATGGCTGGCACCAGTCAACCGCACGCACCCTGGCTTGCCTCATCGGCAAACCCGGCCGCAGCGCCACCCCCTTGCTGCTGCTGTTCAACGCGAGCGCCACCGAAGAGTCCTTTCTCTTGCCGCGCGGTCACTGGCAGGCCCTGCTCGATACCAGCCAGCCGCGCGGACAAAGCGCCCAGCAAGGCAGTGGCGGCAAGGGCCTGCGAGTCGCGGCGCACAGCCTGATGCTGTTGCAGCAAAGCGCCAGAGACTCGGTCCTTACCTGAGTTTTGCCAGGCGCTTCATCGCCAATCGTTCCAGCATTGACCCTGTTGTGGTGCTAAATTTTCAGGCGGTCAAAGTCCACCCGGCCGCTGGCGGCTGTGATGTCGGCCAGCTGCCGTGCCACTTCCGGCCCGACCCAGTCCCATTTGAATCGCCACGCCCAGCAGCCCATGGTGCCGGGGGTGTTCATGCGGTGCGCGCTGCCCAGCCCCAGCACATCCTGGAACTGGCACAGCGACAAGCGCGCCACCGAAAAGCTGGCGGCGCGCACCATCGCCCAATGCACCGCATGGCCGTCTAGCCCCAAGTAGTGTTCAGCAAAGGCCCGCTCGCGCGCGCTGGCACTGGCCCACCAGCCGGGCACGGTGTCGTTGTCATGGGTGCCGGTATAGACCACGGTGTCGGGCTCGAAGTTGTGCGGCAAAAAGGGGCTGCCGGCATCGCCGGAAAAAGCAAACTGCAGCACCCGCATGCCGGGGAAACCCGTGCGCTCGCGCAACATGGTCACCTCATGGGTGATGATGCCTAGGTCTTCAGCGATGATGGGAAGGTCGCCCAGCGCCGTCGACAAGGCCTCGAACAGCGCGTCGCCCGGACCGGGCAGCCAGCGGCCTTTCACCGCATTGGGTTCACCAGCCGGAATTTCCCAGTAATCGACAAAGCCGCGAAAGTGGTCGATGCGCACCAGGTCGGCCAGATGCAGTTGGCGGCGCACCCGCTCGATCCACCAGCGGTAGCCGTCATGCGCCATGGCAGCCCAGTTGTACAGCGGGTTGCCCCAGCGCTGGCCAGTGTTTGAGAAAAAGTCGGGCGGCACGCCGGCCACCACGCGCGGCTGGCCGCTGGCATCGAGCTCATAGAGGTCTGGCCGGGCCCAGCAGTCGGCACCGTGGTGCGCGACAAAAATCGGCAGGTCGCCCACCAGCCGCACGCCTTTGTCGTGGGCATAACGCTTGATGGCCTGCCACTGCAGCTCGAACTGCCACTGCACGAAGCGCCAAAAGGCGATTTCCTGCGCATGGCTGGCGCGCACCTTGGCCAGCGCCACCGGATCTCGCAGGGCCAGCGCCGGTGGCCACTCGGGCCACAGCGCGGGGCGGTGGGCCTGATCAAGCGCCATGAACAGGGTGTAGTCGTCCAGCCAGGCCTGCTCACCCAGGACCCAGGCGGCCAGGTCAGCCTGGTCCTGCGCCGTGGCGTGCTGCTCAAACCCGGCAAACGCCTCGCGCAATTTTTGCAGCCGCCAGGGCGTCACCGCCGCATAGTCAACGCGCTCCTCATCCCAATCGGCTTGCAAGCTTTGTGACGTCAGCCAGCCGCGTTGCACCAAAGGCTCGAATGCCACCAGCAGCGGATTGCCGGCAAATGCCGAGCTGCCCATGTAAGGAGAGTCACCCGGCCCAACCGGCCCCAGCGGCAAGGTTTGCCACAGCGTTTGCCCGGCGCTGTGCAGCCAGTCGATGAAAAAATACGCATGGGGGCCGAAGTCACCCATGCCGTGCGGCCCGGGCAAAGAGGTGGGATGCAACACCACCCCGGCGGCGCGCTGCGCCATCCATGAATCAGCCATGCGTGACAAACTCCCCATAAAAATCAAAAGAACGGCTGTTTTCCAGACCACTCAACCAAGCAGGCGCTGGTACAGCGCCACATACTGCGCTGCCGCTTTGTCCCAGCCCAGTGGCTGCGCCATGGCACGCTGGCGCACGCTGCGCCACTCGCTTTTGCGTTCATACAGCGCCAATGCGCGGCGCATGGCACGCGCCAGCGCCTCGGGCGTGAAATCATCAAACACAAACCCATTCGCCGTGCCGTCGGCCAGGTTTTCCAGCGCGCAATCGACCACGGTGTCAGCCAGGCCACCGACCCGGTGCACCAGCGGCAGGCTGCCGTATTTCAGGCCATACATTTGCGTCAGACCGCAGGGTTCGAAGCGCGATGGCACCAGCGTGACATCAGTGGCCGCAAAAATGCGATGGGCGAAGGCTTCGTCGTAGCCAATGCGCACCGACACTGCTTGCGGGTGGGCTGCCGCGCGCGTCTTGAAAGCAGCCTCGAGCGCGGCATCGCCGGTGCCCAGCACCACCATTTGCCCGCCCCGGGCGATCAGCTCATCAAGCACCGCCATCACCAGGTGCAGCCCCTTTTGCTCGGTGAGACGGCTCACCACGCCAAACAGCGGCGCCTTTCCTCTGGCATCCAGGCCCAGTTCCAGCTGCAACGCGCCTTTGCAGCGCGTCTTGCCGGCCGGCGTCTTGGCATCGAAGGGGTGGGCGATAGCTGAATCGGTGGCCGGGTTCCAGACCGCCTCGTCCACCGCATTGAGGATACCGCTCAGATCATGGGCACGCGAGCGCAGCAGGCCATCGAGTCCGCAACCCTGCTCTGGCGTCTGGATTTCCCGGGCGTAGGTCGGGCTCACAGTGGTGATGTGGTCGGCGTAATAAAGCCCGGCTTTCATGAACGACAACTGGCCATGAAACTCCAAGCCGTTGACCGAGAAAGCAGCGTTGGGCAGACCGAGATCGAAGAAATGGCTCGGCGCAAACACGCCCTGATAGGCCAGGTTGTGCACGGTATAAACGCTCGCCACCTGCCTGCCCTGGGCTGGCCCATACGCCAGGTAGGCTGGCGTCAGGGCGGCATGCCAGTCGTGGCTGTGCACCACCTCGGGTTGCCAATGGGCATCGAGTCCGCACGCCAGCCTGGCCGCCACCCAGCCTAGCAAGGCAAAGCGCCGATGGTTGTCATGGAACGGCCGGCGCTGCGCGTCTTCATAGGGTGTGCCAGGTCGGCAATACAAAGCTGGCGCATCGATCACATAGGCAGCCAGGCCCGGCGTGCCCAGTACGCCCTTGCGCAGCAGCACGCGCTCACCCCAGGGGGCGGTGAGCTCGGCCAGCACGCTGGACGACTGCAGATCGCCCATGATCGGCGTAAAACCCGGCAACAACACGCGCACATCGCAACCGGCGGCCTTCAGGGCGACAGGCAGGGCGCCCGCAATATCGGCCAGGCCCCCGGTTTTGAGCAGCGGAAAAATCTCGGCGCTGACTTGCAATACATTCATCTAAAAAGTCTTTCGTTTCACAGCCTGGCCAGCATGTCGCGCGTGATCAGCACCACGCCGCCTTCGGTTCGCTCGAAGCGCTGCGCGTCGAGCACCGCATCTTCGCCCACCACCAAGCCTTCCGGGATTTCGCAGCCGCGGTCGATCACCACTTTGCGCAGGCGGCAGTGGCGGTGAATGGTCACATCGGGCAGCACCACGGCCTCGTCGATATGACAGTCAGAATGCACCCGCACCTCGGAAAACAGCACCGAATGCGCCACATGCGAGCCCGACACAATGCAGCCGCCCGACACCACGGTATTGGCATAAATGCCATGGTTGCCATCCTTGTCCGGCACAAATTTGGCCGGTGGCAACTGGCGCTGGTAGGTCCAGATCGGCCATTCGGTGTCGTAAATGTCGAGCTCCGGCACGGTCGAGGCCAGGTCCAGGTTGGCAGACCAAAACGCGTCGATGGTGCCGACGTCACGCCAGTAAGGCTCCACCTCTTTGACCCGTGACACGCAGGACAGTCCGAACGGATGCGCCAGTGCCCGGCCATCAGCCACGGCCTGCGGAATCACGTTCTTGCCAAAGTCGTGCTCTGACTGCGGATTGGCCAGGTCATCATCGAGCAGTTGATACAGGTAATCTGCGTCAAAAATGTAAATCCCCATGCTGGCCAGCGACACGGCGTCATTGCCAGGCATTGGCGGCGGGTCATCAGGCTTTTCGACAAAAGCGGTGATTTGGCGCGTCTCGTCGATGGCCATCACCCCGAACGCGCCGGCCTCTGCGCGAGGCACTTCGATACAGCCCACCGTGCAGCCCGCATCACGGGCCACATGGTCCTTGAGCATGATCGAGTAGTCCATCTTGTAAACATGGTCGCCGGCCAGGATCACGATGTATTTTGGCTTGCTGGAGCGGATGATGTCCAAGTTCTGAAAAATGGCATCGGCTGTGCCGCGGTACCAGTGCTCCTCGCCTGCACGCTGCTGGGCCGGCAGCAGGTCCACCATTTCATTGAGCTCGGCGCGCAAGAAACTCCAGCCGCGCTGCAAATGGCGCATCAGCGAATGCGATTTGTACTGTGTCACCACCGCCATGCGCCGGATGCCCGAGTTCAGGCAATTCGACAGCGCAAAGTCGATGATGCGGAACTTGCCGCCAAAGTACACCGCCGGCTTGGCGCGCGTGTCGGTCAATTGCTTGAGCCGCGAGCCGCGACCGCCGGCCAGGATCAAGGCCACGGTATGCCGCACCAGTTGATGGGTTTCCGGGGCTCTTGTCTCTATCTGGGCTTGCACCATGAATGTCTCCTTGAGGTTGATTTTTTTCAGGTGGCCACCGTGGGGCCGGCCATGCCGGTGCGCACCCTGATACCGGCGACCTGTTCGGCCACAACCGCCAGTTCGGCCAGCGCCTGCTGCACGGGCTGGTCCTGCTGGGCCACGTCGGCCTCGTAACGCTCCAGGTACAGCCGCAGCGTGGCGCCCTCGGTGCCGGTACCCGACAGCCTGAAAATGACGCGCGCGCCATCGTCAAACATCAGGCGAATGCCCTGCTGGCCCGAGACGGAACCATCCACCGGATCGGTGTAGGAAAAATCATCGGCCACCACCACCCGACGTTGGGCAAACTGCCGCCCGACAAGGGCGGGCAAGGCAGCGCGCAAAGCCTCCATCAGCGTATTGGCCACATCCACCGCAATGCCCTCATAGTCATGCCGGGTGTAGTAATTTCGGCCGTAAACACGCCAGTGTTCGCGCACCAGAGTCTCCACCGAACGGCCCGTGGCGCCCTGCAAACTGAGCCAGAACAAGATCGCCCACAGCCCGTCCTTTTCGCGCACGTGGCTGGAGCCGGTGCCGTAGCTCTCTTCGCCGCACAAGCTGACGCGCCCGGCATCAAGCAGGTTGCCAAAAAACTTCCAGCCGGTAGGGGTCTCGAAACAGGGCAAATCCAGCGCCTTGGCCACGCGGTCCACCGCTGCCGAGGTCGGCATGGACCGCGCCACGCCGAGCAGTCCGTCCTTGTAGCCCGGAATCAACTTGGCGTGTGCGGTCATCAGCGCCAGGCTGTCCGACGGCGTGACGACAAAGTTGCGGCCCACCACCATGTTGCGGTCGGCATCGCCGTCCATGGCGGCGCCAAAGTCGGGTGCATCGGCCCCTTGCATGTGGGCAATCAGGTCTTCGGCGTTGACCGGGTTGGGGTCGGGGTGCAGGCCACCAAAATCTTCCAGCGGCACGGCATTGACCACCGTGCCCGCCGGGGCGCCCAGCTCGCCCTCCAGAATCGCCCTGGCATAGGGCCCGCCCACGGCGTTCATGGCATCCACGCGCATCGCGAAGCCGCGTGCAAACATGCCGCGCAGCAGGGCGAAGTCGAACAGTCCGCGCATCACCGCCGCGTAATCCGCCACCGGGTCGATCACCTCGACCTGCAGCTGCTCGACTTGCTGCAAGACCAGACGATCCAGGTCAATGTCGGGGGCGTCGCTCTGGCGCAGTTCAGACAGCACCTGGGTGCGCGCATAGACCGCCTCGGTCAGGGCTTCGTTGGCCGGGCCGCCATTGCCGGCGTTGTACTTGATGCCGAAGTCGCCCTCCGGCCCACCCGGGTTATGGCTGGCCGACAGCACGATGCCGCCAAAGGCGTGACGGCGCCGGATCACCGCGCTGACTGCAGGCGTGGACAAAATGCCGCCTTGCCCCAGCAGCACACGCGCCAAGCCGTTGGCCGCTGCCAGTTTCAGAATGATTTGCACCGCACTGCGATTGAAGAAACGGCCGTCGCCGCCCAGCACCAGGGTCTGGCCATGCAAGGCGCGGCCCCCGGCTCCGCCGGCGTTGAGCACGTCGAACAGCGCCTGCGCAAAATTTTCAAGGTAGCGAGGCTGGGTGAACACCGTCACCTTTTTGCGCAAACCCGAAGTCCCGGGACGCTGGCCTGCAAAGGGCTGGGTTGGAATTGTCTGGATGGCCATGATGGGTAACACCTGCTGCAACTGTGACCACTTGAATTTAGCACCAAACACCCCCGAGAAAACCGCCCGCCCAGCCTTTAAAATGTGGCGATTCCCTAGTGGCTGCGCCAATTACCCGGTTTTCTGGTCAAACCAGCCGTTTGCCTGACCCGTGCTGACCACCCGGCAGCCACCTCCCATTCGAGACCACCCCGTGACCTACGCTTTTGAAACCCGCCGCCGCCGCACTTTTGCCATCATCTCGCACCCCGACGCGGGTAAAACCACGCTGACCGAAAAGCTGTTGCTGTTCTCGGGTGCCATCCAGATTGCGGGCTCGGTGAAGTCCCGCAAAGCCACGCGCCATGCCACCAGCGACTGGATGGAGATCGAGAAGCAGCGCGGCATTTCGGTCGCCAGCTCGGTCATGCAGATGGTCTATCGCGACCACGTCATCAACCTGCTCGACACCCCCGGCCACAAGGACTTTTCAGAGGACACCTACCGCGTGCTCACGGCCGTGGATTCGGCCTTGATGGTGATCGACGCGGCCAACGGCGTCGAGAGTCAAACCCGGCGCCTGATCGAGGTCTGCCGCCAGCGCGATACCCCCATCATCACCTTCATCAACAAGATGGACCGCGAAGTGCGCGACCCGCTCGACATTCTGGACGAGGTCGAGCGTGAACTTGGCATGCCTTGCGTGCCCATGACCTGGCCGGTCGGCCAGGGCAAGACCTTCGGTGGCATCATCAATCTGCGCACCCAGACCATGACCGTGTTTGAATCTGGCTCAGAGCGCCTGCCGCACGACTTCGAGGCCATGCCGCTGTCTAGCCCCGAGGCACTGCAGAAGCGCTTTGGCCACGAATGGGACACCGCCCTGGAAAGCATGGAGCTGGCCACCGGCGCCAGTCCCAGGTTCGACCGCGAAGCCTTTCTGGCCGGCAAGCAAACCCCGGTGTTCTTTGGCTCGGGCGTAAACAACTTCGGGGTCATGGAAGTGCTCGACGCGCTGGTCGATCTGGCGCCCTCGCCGGGTCCGCGCACCAGCTCGTTCGTGGTCAACAAACAGCCCGTCATCAAGGAGGTCCACCCCGAAGACGACGCTTTTTCAGGCGTGGTGTTCAAGGTGCAGGCCAACATGGACGCCAACCACCGCGACCGCATCGCCTTTGTGCGCATTGTCTCGGGTAAATACACACCGGGCATGAAACTCAAGGTGATGCGCACCGGCAAAGAGCTGCGCCCCACCAGCGTGGTCACCTTCATGAGCCAGCGCCGCGAGGCGGTGGAAGAAGCCTATGCCGGCGACATCGTCGGCTTCACCACCCACGGCGGCGTGCAACTCGGCGACACCATCACCGACGGCTCGGTCAACCTGCTGTTCACCGGCCTGCCGTTTTTTGCACCCGAGATGTTCATGACCGTGGTGCTGAAGAACCCGCTGCGCACCAAGCAGTTGCAGCAGGGTCTGGCGCAGTTGGGCGAAGAGGGCGCGATCCAGGTGTTCCGGCCCGAGATGGGCGGCAACATGCTGCTCGGCGCCATCGGCCAGCTGCAGTTCGAGGTGGTGCAGCACCGCCTCAAAGGCGAATACGACGCCGATGTGCGGTTGGAGGGCAGCCAGTACACCGGCGCGCGCTGGATCACCGCCGACTCGCCCGCCGAGCTGAAAGAATTTGTCTACGCCTACCCGCAGCGCATGGCGCGCGACGCGGCCGACACGCTGGCCTACCTGTGCACCAGTCCCTACGACGTGCGGCTGGCGCAGGAGCGCTTCCCCAAGATCCACTTCCACCCGCTGCGCGAGCATGCCGGGCTGGCGTTGCAATCGGCGGGATAAATCTTGCGACAAGGCTTGCTGAGCGTCTTTGGCTCAACTTTGTTCCTCCTCTCGGGCGTTTTCATGCTGTCGCCGCTGCTGTTGCTGCTGCTCAAGCAAGCCGACGTTTCCAGCACGGTCGCCGGGCTGTTTGCGGCCACCACCTGGCTGGGCATTTTCATCATCACGCCCTTTGCCTCGGTCATCACCCGCCGACTGGGACGGCGCCGCGCCATGTGGCTGACCTCCACCCTCCCACTGGTCGCTGCGCTTGGTTTTTTCACGACCAGCAGCCTGTGGCTGTGGTTCGTGCTGGCACTCGTCGCTGGCCTCGCCGATGGACTGCGCTGGGTGCTGGCCGAGGCTTTTATTGCAGAATTTGCCCCAGCGGGACAGACGGGCCGCTACATCGGTGCCTTTGCCACCATGATCGGACTCACCTTTGTGATTGGTCCGGCGCTGCTGGCCTGGGTCGGCCCCGACAATGCCCAAGCCCTCTGGCTGGTGATGGCGCTGCTGGCCATCGGCCTGGGCTGGACCGCCCTGATTCCACCGCTGCCGCCGGACGCTGATCGCCACAGTGCCGGCATCGGCCTGCACGGACTGTTGCGCGCAGTCCGGTCCCATCCGGTGATCATGCTGGCGGGGTTCCTGGGCGGTTTTTTTGAACTCGGTCTGGCCTCCATCCTGCCGCTTTACGGGCTTACCCTGGGCTTGGGCGCCAGCGCGGCGGCACTATTGGTGTCGGTCAGTGGAATGGGCGGCACGCTGGCGGCGCTGCCTGCGGGCATGCTGGCAGACCGTTTTGATTCGCCCGTTCTGGGCCGCAGAACCATGATGGCAATCTGTGCCGGACTTATTTTTCTGTCGGCCTGCGCCAGTCCCTGGGTCAGCCAGCACCGGGGGCTGATCTGGCCGATGGTGGCCATCTGGGGCGCCGCGGGAGGCGCCCTCTACACCCTGGCCATGATCGACATTGGTTCGCGCGAAAAAGGCATGACACTCGTCAACGCCACGGCCGTGCTGGTGCTGACCTATACCCTGGGTGGGCTGATCGCGTCGGGCATCTCCGGGGCGTTGCTTGACTTGTCAGTCGGCATTGGTTTTCCGGCCCTGTTGATGGCGGTGGCGGCCATTGGTTTGGTCGCACTGCTCAGAAACAGACACACCCGAAGCGCATGAAGTTACAGTGAGACGATTCACCACCGGGGAACGACCATGTTTTTTGCCACCGACCTCGACACCGTCACCCACGGCATCCAGCTTGCCGTGGCGCCGGTTTTTTTGCTCACCGCCGTGGCCGGCATGATCGGCAGTGTGGCCGGTCGCCTGGCGCGCATCATCGACCGCGCCCGCGTGCTCGAAGACCGCATCGAGGTCGCTCCATCCAACAATCCGATGAACGCTGCCTTCTCCGAGCTCAAGCAACTGCGACAGCGCGGCGCGTTGGTCAACGCCTGCATTGCGCTGCTGACGTTTTGCGCCATCATGATCGGTTTGACCATCATGGCGCTGTTTCTGGGCGAGACCACAGAGTGGCAAATATTTCGCATCGCGACCATCCTGTTTCTGTCTGGCGTGACCTGCTTCTTGCTGGCCCTGCTGTGTTTTCTGACCGAGACCCTGATCGCCACCCGCATGCTCAAATTTGGCCGAAAATTGCCCAAATCCCCGTCACAACCGTGAAGCCTCTGCCATGCCCGCCACGCCCAAGCCCTCGCCCCTGTTGACCAGCCACCTCTCCCGGCAGCGGACTTTTGGCCAGCTCAGCGCCAAAAGCCGTGACGCGTTGGCCGCCCAGTTCACCCTGGTCTCGGTGACGGCGGGCACCACGCTGATGACGCAGGGCCAACTGCCGAGCCGGCTGGTGCTCGTCCTGAGCGGCGCAGTGCGCCTGAGCGACCCCGATTTGAATCTGTCGGTGCAGTTGGAAACGGGCGACCTGTTTGGTTTTGGCGCCACGCCGACGCCGCAATTGGCCACCTGGCAGGCCGTGGCCGCCGCCGATTGCGATTTGGCATGGTTGTCGGCGCAAGGCCTCGAGCAACTGTGCGCCAAGCACCCGCAACTTGCCTTCTTTTTCCCCTCCATTGCGCCAGCGGATCAACCGCAGGCCAGGCAGTCCAGCCAGGTCAGCGAATCCGGCAGCGCGCTGAACCTGCTGAACACCCCCATTCGCACCCTGATCAAACGCGAGCCCATCACGCTGCCGCCCCACACCTCGATCCAGGACACCGCAATGGTCATGCGCGACCGGCGCGTGTCCTCGGTGTTGCTGGTCGAGCAGGGCCTGCTGTTCGGCCTGGTCACCGACCGCGACCTGCGCAACCGCGTGGTGGCGCTCAATCTGGACATCACCCGCCCGATCTCCGACATTGCCACACTGGCGCCGATGACGGTGAGTGCCAACAGCCCTGCGTTCGAAGCCCTGCTCCTGATGGCGCGCCACAACATCCACCACATGCCGGTGATGGACGGCGGCAACATCCTGGGCATGATCACCGCCACTGACCTGACCGAGCAGCACAGCACCTCGGCGGTGTACCTGGCCGGCGACATCTACAAGCAAACCACGCTCGACGGCCTGAAAAGCATCAGCGGACGCGTCGGTCAACTACAACAGCACCTGGCCGCCGCCGATGCCAGCGCCTACAGCACCGGCCACATCGTGACCGCCATCACCGACGCCATCACAACCCGGCTGATTCACCTGGCCGAGGCGCAAATGGGGCCGGCCCCGGTGGACTACGTGTGGGTGGCCGCCGGCAGCCAGGCGCGCAACGAGCAAACCGCCAAGTCCGACCAGGACAACTGCCTGATGCTCGATGACGCGTTTGATGAAGCCGTGCATGGCGAGTACTTCAAGCGTTTCAGCAAATTTGTCTGCGACGGCCTGGCCGAGTGCGGCTACATCCACTGCCCGGGCGAAATGATGGCCATGACCGACACCTGGCGCCAGCCGCGCCGGGTCTGGGCCGAGTATTTCCGCAAGTGGGTGGAGCAACCCAAACCCAAGTCACTGATGCTGACCTGCGTGTTTTTCGACCTGCGCGCGATCCACGGCAAGGCCGAGCTGCTCGACGGCCTGCGCCAGCAGGTGGTGCAGCACACCAAGGGCAACAGCCTGTTTCTGGCGCACATGGTGAGCAACGCCCTCAAGCACCGCCCGCCACTGGGTATGTTCGGCCAGATCACGCTCAGCCGGGGTGGCGACCACCCGCACACCATCGACCTCAAACACACCGGCATCGTGCCGATCGTCGATCTGGCCCGGGTCTATGCGCTGGCCGCCGGCGTCACGGTGGCCAATACCCACGACCGGCTCGAAGTGTCGGCGCAGGCCGGCGAAGTGACCGGGCAAAGCGCGCGCGACCTGCGCGATGCACTGGAGTTTTTGGGCAAGCTGCGCATTGCCCACCAGGCGCACCAAATGGTGCTGGGCCAGGCGCCTGACAACTTTCTGGCGCTGGAAGAACTCAGCAACTTCGAGCGCAGCCACCTGAAAGACGCGTTCAGCGTGGTGCAAACCCTGCAGGGCGTGCTGGGTCAGCGCTATGCGGGCGGGCGCTTCTAGATCTCAGTATTTCAGCCGGGCGTAATAGGTCTTTTGCGCTGCCTCACGCGCCTGGCGCAGGGTGATGATGCCCATGGCCTGCAGCAGCGGCAGCAGGCGCAACCAGACTTCGGCAGTCACCATGGCGTCACCCAGCGCGGTGTGACGGCCCAGCACGGTGATGTTGAAGCGCTCGGCAATCGCCTCCAGGCGGTGCGATTCCTGATTGGGGTGCACCACGGCAGAGAGCAGCAGGGTGTCGAGCACCGGGTGGTTGAAGACCAGCCCGGTGTTGCGCTCCTGCAGTTGCAGGAACTTCATGTCGAAGGCGGCGTTGTGCGCCACCAGCACGGTGTCTTGTGCGTAGCTGTAAAACGCCGGCAGCACCTGGGTAATCGGCGGCTTGCTCTTGACCATGTCCTGCGTGATACCGTGGATCGGCACCGTGGCGGCCGGAATCAGGCGCCCGGGGTTGACCAGTTGTTCAAAACTTTCCTGGCGCAGCAGCTTGCCGTTGACAATGCGCGCCGCGCCGATCTGGATGATCTGATCGCCCTCGGACGGGTTCAGGCCGGTGGTTTCGGTGTCGAACACGGTAAAAGACAGCTCGCTGAGCCGCCGGTCTTCGAGCGCGCTGCTTTGGTCGGTGGTCTGGAACAGGTCGAAGTCGTAGTACTCGGGGCGGCTGTCGCTTTGCAGAATCTGCGTCGCCTCCAACTGCTCCTGCACGCTGGCCAGCGGCAGCAGAAACCTGAAAAATGCCTCGTGGCGCACGCGCTCGCGCTCGAACCACATCTCGCCACCATGGCGCTCGATGACATCGCGCACGGTCAGCGGCGTGCTCTCGGCGCCAAAGCGCATGCTGTCCATTTCCCAGCTCATCACGGTCTCGGTGCTCATGGCCTGGCCGCTCCAGATCAGGTCGAGCTGGGCGCGGTTGCCACTGGCCTGCAGGCGCAGCCGGAAAAACTTGACGTCGAACTCATCGACCAGACGCATGGCCAGGTAGTCGAGCGCCTGCGTCAGGCTGAAGCTATCGACCTTGAGCCAGACACTGGCATCCAGGTTTTCCAGCGTCACCGGGCGCTGGTTGCGCGCCTCGATGCGCCGCTGCGTGGCCAGCAGCACGTCGGCGCCGAGCATTTCTTCGAGCGGCCAGCGCGCCTTGAGTCCCTGCGTGGCCTGTTGCGTCATGTCGTTGATGCGCGCGCTCATGCTGTGCACCTCTTCGCGCACCACGGTCAGAAAGCGCTCGTGCATGGGTGCTTCAAGGTCCGGGAAGGCCAGCATCTCGACCGCCGCCTGAATGTTGGCCAGCGACGAGCGGCTGCCCTCGGTCAGGCCGTGCAGCAACTGGTCGCGCAAGTGTTCTTCTTCAAAAGCCCGCGTCACGTTGTCGAGCATCAGCACAAAGCCGCTGATCTCGGCCGCGCTTCCCAATGCATCGACATTGCGCACCGGCGCCATTTGCACCTTGAGCAACTGCCCCGCTTGCGTGGTGGTGACGAACTGCGCCGACGGGCTGCCGGCGCCGCGGCTCAGGCGCTGCTGGATGCTCTCCAGCGCGTGCGCCACCAGCTGCCGGTCGAACACGGCGTAAATGGAGCGCCCGATGCCCACCAGCTCGGCGCCACCAGCCAGCGTCGGCGCCACCGACAGCGCCTTGAATTGCAGCCGGGCGCGGCTGTTGTACAAAATGATGCGACCATCGAGATTGCACACCACCACGCTTTGCGTGAGCTCGCTCATCAGCGCGGCCAGGCGGTTTTTTTCCTGCTGCACGCTCAAGCTGGCCTGGGCAATTTGCGTGGCCACATCGGCGCGCAAGGTGTCGCGCTGGGCGGCGAGCTCAAATATCACCTCGGCCAGCGCCTGGGTCTCGGTGGTGCCCAAGTGGTTCATGGGCGCGGCCCGCGGCGCCGCCAGCAACACCTTGGTCTGCTCCAGCAAGCGCCCGGGCGCACTGGCATAGCGCCGGAACAGCCAGCGCAGGGTTGAGGCAATGGCCACCAGGCCGAACACCCAGGTCATGCCGATCAGCACAAAACGGGGCGCCAACTGCTCTGCCAGCACCGCGCGTTGCGCAGAATCCAGGGTCGAGGCAATCAGACCGATGGTCAGCAGCAGCCAGACCACCGTGGCCAGGCCGATCACGACGATCGCCAGGATCAGGCGGCGGTCGATCTTGAACCGGTTCATGCAGTGCGGCCCAACATCTCGGCCACCTTTTGCACCAGTTCACGGGTGGCAAAAGGCTTGGTCATGTAGGCGTCGGCGCCCAGCGCCAGCCCCTTGGCGACATCGGTATCGCGACCCTTGGCGGTCAGCATCAGGATTTTGGTGGCCTGCACTGCCTCCAGGCCGCGCACTTCCTGGCACACCTCGAAACCGGTCTTTTTTGGCATCATCACATCGAGCAGCACCAAGTCGGGCTGCTCCCGCGTGATGGCGTCCACCGCCTCCTGGCCGTCACGCGCAATCACCACGGTGTAGCCTTCGCGCTTGAGCAGATACTCCAGCGAAATCACGATGTTGGGCTCGTCATCGGCCACCAGTATTTTTGGACTCATCTCGCTCCTCTTTTATATTTTGAAGGGCAGGTAAAAGCAAAATGCCGCTCCCTGCCCCGGTTGTGACTCCAGCCACAGTCTGCCACCAAAGTGCTCCACGATCTGGCGGCTGATCGGCAGCCCCAGACCCGTGCCCTGCGGCCGGTTGGCAGCATCGCCGCCCTGGCGGAATTTCTCGAAAATCAGCGCCTGCTGCTCTGCCGTCACACCGGGGCCGTTGTCACGCACGGTGACTGTCACGCCGGTATCGTCGCTGCCCAGGCTTACATCAACCCGACCGCCGTGAATGGGCACAAACTTGCCGGCGTTGGAGAGCAAATTGAGCAGCACCTGGGTCAGCCGGTCGGGGTCGGCCATCAAGATCAGCGGCTGCGCCGGCACAGTCACGCTCACTTGCGTCTGGCGTTCCCGAAACAGTTCCGACGTGGTCACCACCGCTTGCTGCACCAGCGCGCACAGGTCCACCTCGGTGTTATGCCACTCGGCATGACCTGACTCGATCTTGGCCATGTCGAGCACCTGGTTCACCAGCCGCGACAAACGCTCGGTTTCGCTGACGATGATGGCGATGAACTGGCAGCGCTGCGCCTCGGCCATGGCCGGGTCGTCGCGCATCAGTTCGGCCAGCGCCCGAATGGATGTCAGCGGGGTGCGCAGCTCGTGCGTCACCGACGACATGAAGTCGTCCTTGAGCCGGTCCAGGCTCTTGAGCTGCTCGTTGGCGGCGCGCAGTTCGCGCGTGGCGCGCTCCAGCGAGGCTGACTTTTCTTCCAGCTCTTGAGAGTGCGCGCGCAACTGCGAGGTTTCGTCCAGAATGCGCAGCACGTCGTCGGGCGTCAGGGTTTCTTCCTCGACACTGCTGGCCACCAGCACCCGGGCGGAGGCGCTGCCGACAGCCCCGGCCAATTGGGTCTCGACAAACTGCACCAGACGCGCGTCAGGCGTGATGCCGCTCAGGCTGTTCACCCCCACCTGGCGCGCGTAAGACGAAAACAGCTCTTGTGCCCGCTCCATGCCCATGAAGCGAACACACAGGCGCAGCAGATCCGGCACCGTGGCGCGACCGCGCCAGAACACCGGCCGCGCCGTGGTGGTGCGCTCGAACACATCGACGAACAGCAACGCCTGGCTGGCCTCCTGGCCACTGGGCGCACGCCACAACGACAAGCCCACATAGGCGCCAATGTTGGCCAGCAAACTCCAGAACAACGAATGCGTCAGATTGTCCAGACCGTGCAGGCCAAACAACTGCTCGGGCCGCAGCCAGCTCAAGCCCCACAGACCCTGGATCAGAAATGCATCGGGCAACCAGCCCGACTTGGCCAGCGAAGGCAGCATCAGCGTGTAGCCCCACATCACAAAGCCGGCCAACAGGCCCACCAGCGCGCCCTGGCGCGTGGCGCCTTTCCAGTACAAGCCGCCGAGCACCGCCGGCGCAAACTGGGCCACCGCCGCAAAGCTGATGAGGCCGATGCTGACCAGCGCATAGGCTTCACCGGCGAGGTGGTAGTACACATAACCCAGCACCAGCACCCCCAGAATGGCGGCCCGGCGAATGGTCAGCAGCGCACGCGTCAGGTCGTGCCCGGCCTCCGATTTGAAATGGGCGGTGCGCAACAGCAGCGGCATCACCAGCTCGTTGCAGACCATGGTCGAGACCGCAATGGTCTCCACGATCACCATGCCGGTGGCTGCCGACAAGCCGCCGATAAAGGCAAACAGCGCCAGCGCCGGCTGCCCGGCTGCCAAAGGCAATGACAGCACAAAGTTGTCGGCATTGAGTTTGGCGCCGTCGAAGTACAGCAAGCCGCCCAGGGCAATCGGCAAGACGAACAGATTGATGGCCAGCAGGTACATCGGAAACACCCAGACCGCCCGGCGCAGATGGCTCTCGCGCACGTTTTCCACCACCATCACCTGAAACTGGCGCGGCAAAAAGATCACCGACAGCATCGACAACAGCGTCAGCGCGAACCACTGCGTCCAGGCAAAGCTGCCGCTTTGTTCCAGCCGCAGCAGTTTGGCCAGCTCGGGCACCGCATGGGCACGCGTGAACAAGTCGTTGAGGCCATTGAACATGCCATAGACCACGAACAGCCCCACCGCCAGAAAGGCTATCAACTTGACCACCGACTCGAAGGCAATCGCCGCCACCAGTCCCTCGTGACGCTCGGCCGAATCCAGGTGCCTGGCGCCAAACACCATGGTGAAACCCGCCAGCGCCAGCGCCATGTAAAAGGTGCTGTCCTGCGCCCAATGCGCCTGCACCGGCAACTCGCCCAGCGTGGTCGCCGTGAGCAGGCCATAGCCGGCCGAGACCGCCTTGAGCTGCAGCGCGATATAGGGCACGATGCCCACCACGGCAATCAGCGTGACCAGCCCGGCGAGCAGCGGGCTTTTGCCGTAGCGGCTGCCAATAAAGTCGGCGATCGAGGTGATGCGGTAGGTCTTGGCGATGCGGATCATCTTGCGCAGCACCAGCCATCCCAGCGTCATGGCCAGCGTCGGCCCCAGGTAAATCGGCAAAAACCAGATGCCGCCCGAAGCGGCGCGGCCGACGCTGCCAAAGTAGGTCCAGGCGGTGCAATACACCGCCAGCGACAGGGCATAGGTCCATGGGTTGGCAATGATGGAGCGGCCTTGCGCCGCGCGCCAGTCGCCAAAGCTGGCCACCGCAAACAGCAGCAGCAGGTAAGCAAACGAAGCCCCGACCACCAGTACGGGCGACAACATGGCTAGTCTTCCTGATCCAGCGAGATGTGCCGTTCCATCAGCCACGCCAACGCCACGATCAACAGCGTCCAGAGCGCCATCAGGGCCGTCGGGAAAAGCGGCAACCCAAACACGCTGGCATCCACGTCCCACAGACCCAGCAGCGGAAAATTGAGCACCAGCCAGCCGCAGAAAAACAGGGCCACGAGGCGCTGCGTCGTCAAACTGTCAGCCATGCCTGCCTCCTGAAAGTTGATGTTACCCGGTGCTCAGGCCTTGCCCTTGAGCCAACTGGCATGGGCATGGCGGCTGAGCGCAAAACTGGCAATGAACTTGCACCAGATGGTGCTGCCGGCAATGGCGCTCCAGGTGCTGTATTCCCAATAGCCGCCCAGTACAGCGCCAATCACACACACGATGATGACACCACTCACCAGATTGATCGCCATCTCGTACGGCGCAAATTTTTCCGGGTTGGGCGGCGCCTCGCCGCGCTTGACGGCCACTTCGGAAAAGTCCCGATTCATCACAATGCGCCAAGCCCGGCGCAGCCAGACAAAACTGATGGGGAAAAGCGCCAAAAACAAAATCCACGTCATTGCGACGCTGATATCAAACACCATGTCAGGCTCCAGAACAAAATAAAAAACCCTGCCAGCATGTTGACCGACAGGGCTTTGATTGTCACCCTTGCCCACGGCTGTGGGCAAGGGGTTGACTCAGGTTGTTGGCGCCAGCTTAGTGCGCGCCGTCCACAATTTTGGAACCGCGCGGAATACGCACAGATTCAACCATGTGCTGAATATGCTCGGGTGGCTCGGGGGTGACCTTATCGACAGCAAAAGCCACCGCAAAGTTCACCAGCGCGCCAATGGCACCGAAGGCTTCAGGCGTGATGCCGAAGAAGGGGTTGGCGCCACCGATCAAGGGCAGGAAGTCTGTGCCCTTGATAAAGAAGATACCCTTGTGCGCAAACACGTAGAACAATGTGATGAACAAGCCCGCCAGCATACCGGCCATGGCGCCTTCCTTGTTCATCTTCTTGCTGAAGATACCCATCATGATGGCCGGGAACAGCGACGAAGCGGCAATACCAAAGGCCAGCGCCACGGTACCGGCCGCAAACCCTGGCGGATTCAAGCCCAGGTAGCCCGACACCACAATCGCAACAGCCATGGCAATCTTGCCAGCCAGCAGTTCACCCTTTTCAGAGATTTCCGGCATGAAGATGCCCTTGATCAGGTCGTGCGACACGGCCGAAGAAATGGCCATCAGCAAGCCCGCAGCGGTGGACAGCGCAGCGGCCAAACCGCCAGCAGCCACCAGACCGATCACCCAGTTGGGCAGCAAGGCAATTTCAGGGTTGGCCAGCACAATAATGTCGGCGTTCACTTCGAGCTCGTTACCCTTCCAGCCCGCAGCCGTGGCTTTGGCCACAGCGTCAGGGTTTTTGGACTTGTCGTTGTAGTACTGGATGCGGCCGTCACCGTTCTTGTCGGTGAACTTCAGCAGACCGGTCTTTTCCCAGCGCTTCATCCAGTCAGGACGACCTTCGGCCTGAATGCTGGCTTCAGGGGCATACAAATCGCCGCCCTTCACTACAGCCGTATTGACCGTGGCATGCAGGTTCAGCTTGGCCATGGCCGCCACAGCAGGGGCCGTGGTGTACAGAATGGCAATGAACACCAGCGCCCAGCCAGCGCTTGAGCGTGCGTCTTTCACGGTAGGCACCGTGAAGAAGCGCATGATCACGTGCGGCAGACCGGCAGTACCGATCATCAGCGACATGGTGTACACAAACATATTGAGTGTGCTACCCGCCGTGGTGGTGGTGTATTTGCCAAAGCCGAGGTCAGTTACCACACCGTCCAGCTTCGCCAATAGCGACATATCGGTACCTGTCATCGTGCTGCCCAGACCCAACTGGGGCAGGAAATTACCTGTTAGCTGCAAGGAGATGAAGATCGCAGGAATGGTGTAGGCCAGAATCAGCACGATGTATTGCGCCACCTGGGTGTAGGTGATGCCCTTCATGCCGCCGAACACGGCGTACAGGAACACGATGCCCATACCGACATAGATACCCACGTCGGCGGACACGCCCAAAAAGCGCGCGAACGCCACGCCGACACCCGTCATCTGACCAATGATGTAGGTCAGTGAGGCGGTCAGCAGGCACAGCACGGCGATCATGGCAGCGCCCTTGGAGTAGAAGCGGTCACCAATGAACTGCGGCACGGTAAATTTGCCGAACTTGCGCAGGTAGGGTGCCAGCAACATCGCCAGCAGCACGTAGCCACCGGTCCAGCCCATCAGGAACAAGGCGCCACCGTAACCCATGTTGGCGATCAGGCCGGCCATGGAGATGAACGATGCAGCAGACATCCAGTCAGCGCCGGTGGCCATGCCGTTGAGCACCGGGTGCACCGAGCCGCCCGCAGAGTAGAACTCACTGGTGGTACCGGCACGTGCCCAGACGGCAATACCGATGTAGAGCGCAAAGCTCAGGCCCACCATGAGGTAGATTGTGGTTTGAAGATCCATGTTTTAGTCCTCAGTCTTCATGAACATCGAACTTGATGTCCAGGTTATTCATGCGCCAGGCGTAGTAAAAAATCTGCGCCACGAAGATGTACATGGAACCCTGGTGTGCAAACCAGAAGCCCAAGGGGTAACCACCGAGGTGGAATTGGTTGAAAAAGTCAACAAATAAAATGCCCGCCCCGAAAGACACCAGAAACCAGAGGATCAGCACATTCCTCAAAAGTTTGATGGTTTCCTTCCAGTAGGCACCACTGTCGTAGTCATGCTTCATGAAGTCTCCTGTTTAGAAATAAGACAAAACAGCAATTGCTTGCTGCGCCCGTACATTACGCGGTATCCAGCCCGCAGTGTTGCGGGGTGGACTATCACGGGGCTTGCTTACAGTTTTCTGATGAAAAGCTCGGTAATTTGCGAACCAAGGGTAAACACTTATCAACTATATTTTTCAGGGGCAATGCTTGCTTTACATCAAATAATCGGCAAATTGGTGTAGACCCTCTCTGTGCAAGAGGGCCTTGACTACTGCCGAGGGGCAGACGCAGCGCCTTTTGCCGGTTTGGCGGCAGGTTTTGGCGAGCCCAGGTGCTTGTCGATGGCCGTGGCCAGCGCCTTGACCTTGGGGTCCACCGTGGCGCGCATGTCTTCCACCAGCTTGTCGGCCAGGGATTTTTGCAGTTCACCACCCATTTGCTGATATTTACGATTTACCGGGGATTCGATGAGGGCGATGAGCTGCTTGAGCTCATCCTCGGAAAATTTTTCTGCCAGCAGCACGCCCACCGTTCCGGGAGCCAGCTTGACGGCCTTCTGGCGCATCAGGGGCACCACCTCTTCGGCATATTTTTTCAAATCGGCCTGGACTTCCTTGGCCACCGCCTCACGCTTTTCAGGCGGCACGCGGGTTTGCAGGGCCACGCTCACCGCCTGCTCCATTTGCAACGCGGGGCGCAGGGCGAGCGCCTGCGCCGACTGCTCGATGCCGGCACGTTGCAACTCAAGCAATTTGTCAACCAGCGCCTGTTTGGCCGGGCTGGTTTGGGCAAAGGCGGCAGCGCTGGTCAGCAGCAACAAGGCCAACAGGGTTTTCTTCATTCATAGCTCCAATCGGGTAAAAGAGTGCATTTACAGAGCGCTGGCGTGCCGACCTGGCGCCCGGGTCCGCTATGCTTGTCACAACGAAGCTTAACCTGTTTGAATTTATCCATGTTCGACCGCTCTGTCAGCCTACGCATCGCCCCCTGGATCCAACGCCTTGCGCGGCAGGCCAGGCGCATGGGCCTGTCGGCCAATCAGCTCACGCTGCTGGGCTTTTTGTTGGGACTTTTTGCCGCATTTTTGATTGCCTTTCAAGCGTATCTTGTGGGGGCCATCGTGATCCTGGTGTCAAGGCTGCTGGATGCGCTCGATGGCGCCGTGGCGCGCCTGACCCAGCCGACCGATGCCGGCGGCTTTTTGGACATTGCGTTCGACTTTGTCTTCTACGCCAGCATCCCGCTGGCCTTTGCCTTCAGCGACCCGGCTCGCAACGCGCTGCCGGCGGCGGTGCTGCTGGCAGCGTTCATTGGCACCGGCTCGAGCTTTCTGGCCTTTGCCGTGCTGGCGGCCAAGCGGGGCTCAAGCAACCTGGCCACGCCCGACAAGTCGTTCTATTTTCTGGGCGGACTGACCGAAGCCAGCGAAACCCTCGCCTGTTTCATGGCCATGTGTGTCTGGCCCGGCCTGTTCATCGAGCTGGCCTATGGCTTTGCCGCGCTCTGCACCATCACCACGGCCACACGCATCTGGTGGGGCTGGCGGGCCTTTCAATGAGCGAGCCTATTTCAAACCACTTGGCCGGCCTGGCCGCCACCTGTTTTTTAGGGATTAGCACGGCCCATGCCGCACTGGCGCCTTTGACCACGGCAGGCGGCGCAACCGGGCGCGCCACGCTGCACCCGGCCTGGCGCTTGAGCGGTCTGCCCAACGACAAAGCGCCGCTCAGCAAGTTTGAGGCGATCACCTTGGGCGGCGAAAGCGTGGTGGCGCTGCGCACGCAAGCGTCCTACGGCGTGCTGACCCACGTATGGCAAGGCCCGGCACCCGAATTTTTGAGCTGGCGCTGGCGACTGGCGCAGCCGCTGGCCACCGCCGACATCAAAACCAAAGCCGGTGACGATGCGGCGCTCAAGGTCTGCGTGATGCTGGACCAGCCGCTGGCCGACATCCCCTTTTTGCAGCGCTCGGTGCTGGCCCTGGCCCGCTCGGTCAGTGGGCAAAACCTGCCCAGCGCCACACTCTGTTACCTCTGGGACAGCCGCTACCCGGCAGGCACCACCGGCCCCAACCCCTACAGCGCGCGGGTGCGTTTTATGGTGCTCAATGGCTCGGAATCAGCCACCGGGCAATGGGTCACCCAGCGCCGCAATATCGCTGAGGACTTTTCCCTGCTGTTTGGTCAGGAGAGCCCGACTTTGCCACCGGTCACCGCCGTGGCCGTGGGTGCCGACGGCGACAACACGCAGGGCAGCAGCCTGGGCTATGTGGCCCAGTTGCGTTGGCTGCCCTGAGCCTGGGTGGGCCAAATAGATGGGCGGCAGCTGGGCTTAGAGAAGCAGGTGGGTCGCGCCATTGAAGACGCGCACTTCCCCAATATCCGCAGCATCGGCAAAGCCGTGCGCCCGGAAGACGGCCATCACCTTGTCAACTTCTGACGGCGCACAACTCACCAGCAGGCCGCCGCTGGTTTGCGGGTCGGTCAGCAGGGCTTGCTCGACCGCTGAAAAACCAGCGGGCAAACTGACCTCATGGCCGTAAGCCGCCCAATTGCGGCCTGACGCGCCGGTGATGCAACCCTGCTGCGCCAGTTCGCGAACGCCGTCCAGAAACGGCACCTTCTGCCAGTCCAGTTGCACCGTGCAGGCGGCACCGCGCGCCATCTCCAGCGCGTGGCCGGCCAGGGCAAAACCGGTGACATCGGTCATGGCGTGCACGCCATCAAGCGCGGCCAGCGCAGGGCCGGGCGTGTTGAGCTGGGTGGTGACGCGAATCATCTCGGCGTAGCCCGCAGCAGTTAGCTTGTCTTTCTTGAGCGCCGCCGACAGCACGCCCACACCCAGCGGCTTGCCCAGAATCAGACGGTCGCCCACTTGCGCGCTGGCGTTGCGCTTGACCCGCCCCGGGTGCATCAGGCCCATGGCGACCAAGCCGTAAATGGGCTCGACCGAGTCGATGGTGTGGCCCCCCGCGATCGGAATACCGGCGGCGCGGCAAACGCTGGCACCGCCCTCCAGAATCTTGCCAATGGTCTCCACCGACAGCACGCTAATGGGCATGCCGACCAGCGCCAGCGCCATGATCGGCGTGCCGCCCATGGCATAGACATCGCTGATGGCGTTGGTGGCGGCAATGCGGCCGAAGTCGAACGGGTCATCGACGATCGGCATGAAGAAGTCGGTGGTGGCAATCAGCGCCTGCTCGTCGTTGAGCTGGTACACGGCCGCATCGTCCGAGGTCTCGATGCCCACCAGCAACTCCTTGGGCATCGGCATGGCCGTGGTGCCCTTGAGGATGTTGGACAGCACGCCGGGCGCGATTTTGCAACCACAACCGCCGCCATGCGACAAGCTCGTCAGGCGCGGCTCGGTGCGCGCAGGGACTGCCGCAGCGGCAGGCGTCAAAAGTGAGTTTTCAGAAGACATGGTCAATGGGCGATGAACTGGCGCCACAGGCGAACCGCCAGCAGCACGATGGGGGCGCTGTGCAGCAGCAAATCAAAAATGTCCAGCGGTTTGACCAGCGTGCCTTGGGTCAGCATGCGCAGCTTTTCGATCAGGTGCGGCTCAGGCGTGATCGGCGCCACCGCCATCCAGGCGGCCAGCGCGATCAGCACCACCAGCGGAATGTTGTCGAGCCAGTTCATGCCTGACTGGCTTTCACGCAGGCCGCGCACAAGCAGGCCACACCTCGCGCCGCTTCCGGGATTTTGTTCAGCAACTCGGCGCTGAACTGCGTTTGGGTGCACCAGCAGGGCGGCTGCTGGACGCCGGTGGCCGCCTGCACCTCCATGGCGCACTGGTTGGGCTGTCCGCACAGCGGGCAGTGCTGCGGATCGAGGGCTGAGGTGGGTGTCATGGTGAAGACAGGGATTGGAAGTAGAGGCTTATTTTAAGAACTTGCAGACCAGGCCCACCGCATCGACCGGGGGCATGACCTCAATCCCGTCTTTGGCCGGATAACAGTTGGGAACAGGTGCAATGAGCAGTTTTTTGCTTGCGCCCACATCTCTGGCCGCTTCATAAAAGCCGCGAGAGACTGTGGGGGCGGACGATCGCTTGATTTCACAAACCCAGGTCTGGCCACTGGGTGCAGTCAGCACCAGGTCGCACTCGGCGCCATGCGAGGTTCGGTAAAAAGTGGCCTGGGCCTGAGGCGCGGCAGCGATGAGTTGCTCCAGCACATGGGCTTCCCAGCTTTGTCCAGCAACGGGATGCGACAACACGGCCTCCAGGGTGGGCAAGCCGAGCAGCGCATGCGTGAGGCCGCTGTCTCGCACATACACCTTGGGCGCGCGCACCAGTCGCTTGCCCGCGTTGCCACTCCAGGGCGGCAGGCGCCGCACCAGCATCAGGTCGCACAGCAGATCAATATAGCGCGTCACGGTTTGCCCGGAAACGGCCAGCGCACCCGCCAGTTGCGATTGATTGAGCAATTGCCCCTGGTGGTGCGCGAGCATGGTCCACAAGCGGCGCAGCGTGGCCGCTGGAATGCGCAAACCCAGCGCCGGAATGTCGCGCTCCAGGTAGCTGGTGATAAAAGCCTCACGCCAGCGCAAACTGGCCGCATCTGTCTTGGCCAGATAAGACAAGGGGAAGCCACCGCGCACCCAATGGCGGTTCAGCAGTGCGTCTGCTTCGCCGGGCGCCATGGGTTGAGCGTTTTCCGGAATCAGTTCGCGCAGTTGAAAAGGCGTCAGTTCCAGCATGGCAATGCGCCCTGCCAGGCTCTCCGAGGCCTGTCCGAGGAGAACGCCAGACGCAGAGCCCAGCAATAAAAATTGCCCCGCCATTTCACCCGCACGGCGCCGTTCGTCAATCACGCCGCGCAGGATGGCAAACAATTCAGGCACGCGCTGAACTTCATCCAGAACCAACAGTTGCCGATGATGTGCGGCAAAAAAGCTTTCCGCATCGTCCAACTGGCGTCGAGCAGATGGCAACTCCAGGTCGAGGTAGAGGGGCTTGGCTGCGCCTGTGCCAGCGTGCCGGCCCACCCATTGGCGCGCCAGGGTTGTTTTGCCCACCTGTCGCGGCCCCAGCAAAACCACCGCCGGGAACTCATTCAGGAGTTGGGTCAGGGACGCGACAATGGCACGATCAGCAGGATTAACGGAGATATCCATCCGTGTAATTTTATTATTAAATCAACAAATTACACGGTTATTTTTTATTTAACCAGCGCCGCCTTCACCTTCAGCCGCCAGCCATGCAGCAACGGCTCGGTGTAGCCACTGGGTTGCGCCAGGCCCTTGAAGACCAAATCACAGGCGGCCTGGTAGGCCATCGAGGTGTCGAAGTGGCCCGCCATCGGCTGGTACAGCGGGTCGCCTGCGTTCTGGCCATCGACCACGGCAGCCATGCGCTCGAAGGTTGCCTTCACCTGGGCCTCGGTCACCACGCCATGGTGCAGCCAGTTGGCCATGTGCTGGCTGGAGATGCGCAGCGTGGCGCGGTCTTCCATCAGGGCGACGTTGTGGATGTCGGGCACCTTGGAGCAGCCCACGCCCTGATCGACCCAGCGCACCACGTAGCCCAGAATGCCCTGGGCGTTGTTGTCAAGCTCCTGCTGTTTTTCGGCCTCGGTCCAGTTCTGGCTGGCGGCAACAGGGACGGTCAGCAAGCCAGCCAGCAAGGCATCGCGCTCTTGCTGGGGGTTACGCCTGGCATGCGTTTTTTCCATCTCTTTTTGGACCTCGCTGACCAGCACCTGGTGGTAGTGCAGCGCATGCAGCGTGGCACCCGTCGGGCTGGGCACCCAGGCGGTGTTGGCGCCGGCCTTGGGGTGGGCAATCTTTTGCTCCAGCATGGCTTTCATCAAATCAGGCATGGCCCACATACCCTTGCCGATCTGGGCTTTGCCGCGCAGGCCGCAGCTCAAGCCGACCAGCACGTTGTTGTGCTCGTAAGCATGGATCCAGGCGCTGCTCTTCATATCGCCCTTGCGGATCATGGGGCCTGCCTGCATGGCGCTGTGCATCTCGTCGCCAGTGCGATCCAGGAAGCCGGTGTTGATGAAGGCGACACGGCTGGCGGCGGCGGCAATGCAGGCTTTCAGGTTGACGCTGGTGCGGCGCTCTTCGTCCATGATGCCGAGCTTGACCGTGCTGTCGGGCAGGCCCAGCATGGCTTCGACGCGGCCAAACAGCTCGCTGGCAAATGCCACTTCTGCCGGGCCGTGCATCTTGGGCTTGACGATGTAGACCGAGCCCTTGCGCGAGTTGCGGATGGCGTCCTTCTTGGTCTTGGCCAGGTCGTACATGGCAATCGTGGTGGTGACCACGGCATCCAGAATGCCCTCGGGAATTTCACGCACGGTGCCGGCCTTGTCGGTGTACAAAACGGCCGGGTTGGTCATCAGGTGGCCGACGTTGCGCACGAACATCAGCGAGCGGCCGTGCAGGCGCACCTTCTGCGGGGTGCCGTCGGGTGCGGTGTAGATGCGGTCGGCGTTGAGGCCGCGCTGCAGCGTCTTGCCGCCCTTCTCGAAGGTCTCGGTCAGCGTGCCATTCAGGATGCCCAGCCAGTTGCTGTAAGCCAGCACCTTGTCGTCGGCGTCCACGGCAGCCACCGAGTCTTCCAGGTCCAGAATCGTGGACAGCGCGGCTTCCACCACCAGATCGGCCACACCGGCGGCGTCTTTGGCACCAATGGCCGTGGCGCGGTTGATGATCAGGTCCAGGTGCAGGTCATTGTGCTCGAACAGCACGCTTGAAGGCGCTTTTGCCTCGCCCTGGTAGCCGACAAATTGCTTGGCATCAAGCAGGCTGGTGTTGCTGCCGTCGGCCAGTTTCACCGCCAGCTTGCCGCCCTTGATGCGGTATTCGACTGAATCGACATGCGAGCCCTTGCGCAGCGGGGCGCAGCGGTCGAGCACATGGCGCGCATAGGCGATCACCTTGGCGCCGCGCCTGGGGTTGTAACCGCCCTTTTTACCGACCTTTTCGCAGCCCTTGGCCTCATCGATCACATCGGTGCCGTAGAGCGCGTCATACAAACTGCCCCAGCGTGAGTTGGCTGCGTTCAGCGCGTAGCGGGCGTTCAGAATCGGCACCACCAACTGCGGCCCGGCCTGTTTGGCCAGCTCGGCATCGACGTTTTGGGTGGTGATGCGGGCCTTTTTGGGGGGCTCGACCAGATAGCCGATGCCGTCCAGAAAGGCGCGGTAGGCCGGCATGTCGGTGATCGGACCAGGGTGGGCCTTGTGCCAGGTATCGAGCTCGGTTTGCAGGCGGTCGCGCTCGGCCAGCAGGGCGAGATTCTTGGGCGCCAGGTCGGTCACGATGGCGCCAAAACCCTTCCAGAATTTGGCGGGTGCGATGCCGGTGCCGGGTAGCACCTGGGTGTCGATGAATTGGCACAGGTTGGCGGCAATTTGCAGGCCGTTCTTGGTGATGCGTTCAGTCATGGTGGTGAGACTCGGAGTTAAAAATCAGAAAAAATCAGGCTTTGAAAAAATCCAGCACGTCGCGCAAATCAGCGCCGGTGCGGCTGGGCTGGGTGCCCAGTTCCTCAAAAGGCAAATGGTAACGGTTGACCCACAGCGTCTGGTAGCCATACCAGGTGGCGCCCAGCGCGTCCCAGGCATTGGAGCTGACAAACACGATGTCTTGCGCGGCAAGCCCGGTGGCCTGCTCGCCCAGCGCGTAGGCATCCGGATGGGTTTTGTATTTGCGAATGGGATCGACGCTGATAACGTAATCGAGCAGGCCGTCAAAGCCGGCCGAATGCACGGCGGCCTGCAGCATGGCGGCGTCGCCATTGCTCAAGATGCCCATCGGAATGCCCTGGGCCTTGAGTTGTTTCAAGACGGCCAGGTTTTCCGGGAAGGCGTCCAGATGCTGGTACTGTGCCAGCAGCATCTCGATGGCGGGCTCATGCTCCAGCAGAAAGTCGTCGTGCGCCAAGGTGCCACCCACGATCTTCTTGAGCGCAAACACCAGCGCGGCCCGGGTCAGCACGCCAAACGGCTGGTAATGCGCCCCATGGTTGCTGGTGGTGACCAGGCGGGTGTATTCAATCTGCTTGTCGCGCCACAGCACACTCACCGCCTGGCCGTGGCCGGGGAAAAGTTCGTCTGCCAGCTGCGCCACGCTGTACACGTCGAGCAAGGTACCGTAGGCATCGAACAGCACGGCGCGCGGCTGGCTGCGGCCGGGCGCCATCTGTTGAGCCAGCGGGTTTTGGATTGAATTTGGCATGGCCTGATTTTAAGGAGGGATGCTGACACCGGCCTTTGAAGCGCCATGCAAGAGCTTTGACCAAAATGCGGGTAATGCCACGTCAGCCCAAGCTGGGAAATAATCAGGGCGTTTCGTCCACCTGTTTTTGCCGAGCTCTCTGATGTCATCCAACCAAACCACCACGTCACACGCCCTGCCCTTGACCGGCCTGCGTGTGGTCGAATTCACCCACATGGTCATGGGACCGACCTGCGGCATGGTGCTGGCCGACATGGGCGCCGAGGTGATCAAGGTCGAACCGATTGAGGGTGACCGCACCCGGCATTTGCTCGGTGCGGGGGCCGGGTTTTTTCCCATGTTCAACCGCAACAAGAAAAGCATCGCCATCGACCTGCACAAGCCCGAGGGCGCAGCCATTGCGCGCCAGCTGGCGGCTGGCGCCGACGTGGTGCTGGAAAACTTCAAGCCCGACACCATGGCCAAGTACGGGCTCGACTACGCCACGCTGTCGCAGGTCAATCCCAAGCTGATTTACGTGAGCCACAAAGGTTTTTTGCCCGGCCCCTACGAGCACCGCACAGCCCTGGACGAAGTGGTGCAAATGATGGGTGGGCTGGCCTACATGACCGGCCGACCCGGCGACCCGCTGCGCGCGGGCACCAGCGTCAACGACATCATGGGCGGCATGTTTGGCGCCATTGGCGCTTTGGGCGCCCTGATCCAGCGCGGCATCACAGGCCGTGGCCAGGAGGTGCAAAGCGCGCTGTTCGAGAACAACGTGTTTCTGGTCGGCCAGCACATGTTGCAATACGCCATGACAGGCCAACCCGCCGCGCCCATGCCGGCGCGCATCTCGCCTTGGGCGGTGTACGACGTGTTCACGGTGAAAGACGGCGAGCAGATTTTTATCTCGGCGGTGAGTGACGCGCAGTGGTCTACCTTTTGCGATGTGTTTGGTTTTGCTGACCTGAAATCTGATGCGCGTTATGCCTCCAACAACGACCGCGTGCGCGAGCGCCCCACCTTGATGCCGATACTTCGCGAACGCCTGGCACACTACAGCGCCACTGAGCTGGGTCACTTGATGGAAACCAACAAGTTGCCCTTCGCGCCGATCCGTAAGCCCGAGGAACTGTTTGACGACGAGCACCTGCTGGCGACCGGCGGCCTGGCCGACATCACTCTGCCCGACGGTGCGCGCGCCGGCCAGACCAGCAAGGCCACGTTATTCCCCTTCACTATGGACGGCCAGCGCCTCGGTGTGCGCCTGAGCCCGCCCGTGCTGGGCGCCCATACCGATGAACTGTTGAACGCGCTGGGCCTGGATGCGGATGCTGTTCAAGCCCTGCGCGAGACAGGCGCCGTGGGCTGAGTTGTCAGGCTGACAAGGCATGGCCTGCTCCGCCAGGCTGGCGTGCAGCGCGGCGCCCAGGGGCAGCACGTCGTCATTGAAGTCGTAACGGTTGTTGTGCAGGTGGCAACTGCCCAGGCCGTTTTCTGCGCCCTGGCCAAGCCGCAGGTAGGCACCGGGTTTGACGCGCAGCATGAAGGAGAAATCCTCGGCGCCCATGCTCGGCTCCAGGTCACGCACCACGTTGGCGGCACCGACCAGGCTTTCCGCCACGTCGCCGGCAAACTGGGCCTCTGCGGCAGTGTTGAGGGTGGCCGGATACATGCGCTGGTAAGTCA
>NZ_JAQTWL010000038.1 GCF_028689295.1 Rhodoferax sp. | reverse complement strand
CAATGGACCTGGTCCTACAATCACGACCGCCCTCACATGGCCCTGGGCGGGATCACCCCAAAGCAGCGGCTACTAAAGGCTGCATAACCCTCTACTTCTGACGCCAGTGGAAAAAGGGGGGATTACCACTAATTAGGGAAAACACAACTTACAGAATCTGACAAAAGGGTGAAAATCCAACTTTATATTCAAAACTTGGAGTGTTAAACATGACCGATCGCATCTGGCTCAAGAGCTACCCACCCGGGGTTCCCGCTGACATTGATGTGAACCAATACGCCTCCATGGTGGACATGATGCAGGAGAGCTTCAAGAAGTATGCTGATCGTCCTGCCTACAGTTTCATGGGCAAGGAACTTAGCTACAAGCAGGTGGATGAGCTGAGTCAGACCTTTGGCGTCTATCTGCAGAGTCTGGGCTTGGTCAAGGGTGATCGGGTCGCCGTCATGATGCCCAATGTACTGCAGTATCCCATTGCAGTGGCCGGCATCTTGCGGGCTGGTTATACCCTGGTCAATGTCAATCCGCTGTACACGGCGCGTGAGTTGGAGCACCAGCTAAAGGACGCAGGGGCCAAGGCCATCGTGATCCTGGAAAACTTTGCCGCCACGCTGGACAAATGCCTGGCCGCCACCCCGGTCAAGCACATTGTGCTGTGCGCCATGGGTGACCAGTTGGGCTTGCTCAAAGGCGCCTTGGTGAACTACGTGGTGCGCAACGTCAAGAAGATGGTGCCAGCGTTCAACCTGCCCAGCGCCGTGCGCTTCAATGCGGCCATCGCCAAGGCAAGCAGTGGCAGTTTGAAAAAAGCGGTGATCAAGCCCGATGAGGTGGCGGTGTTGCAGTACACCGGCGGTACAACCGGTGTCTCCAAAGGGGCGGTGCTGTTGCAGCGCAACCTGGTGGCCAACCTGCTGCAAACCGATGACTGGTTCAGCCCGGCGCTGCAAAAAATTCCGGCGGGTGAGCAGATGAATGTGGTCTGTGCCTTGCCGCTGTACCACATCTTTGCCTTTACGGTGGGCATGATGTTGTCGCTGCGCGCGGGTGGCAAGCTGATCCTGATCCCCAATCCGCGCGATTTCCCAGCGGTTTTGGCCGAACTGGCCAAGCACAAGATTCATTTCTTCCCGGCCGTGAATACCCTGTTCAACGGCCTGGCCAACCACCCTGATTTCAGCAAGGTGAACTGGAGCAGTCTGCTGGTATCAGCCGGGGGCGGTACGGCAGTGCAAAGCGCCGTGGCCAAGCTTTGGCTGGAAAAAACGGGCTGTTCCATTGCGGAAGGTTATGGCCTGAGCGAGACCTCGCCGATCGCCACAGCCAATCCGGTGGTCGGTGCCGAATACTCGGGCACGATCGGCTTGCCGGTGCCGAGCACCTGGATCAAGCTGCTCGATGACGATGGCAACGAAGTGCCTCTGGGCCAGTCGGGCGAGATCGCCATCAAGGGGCCGCAGGTGATGGCGGGCTACTGGCAGCGTCCCGACGAAACCGCCAAGGTCATGACGGCTGACGGTTACTTCAAGACCGGCGACATTGGCGTGATGGACGAGCGCGGTTATTTCAGAATTGTCGATCGCAAAAAGGACATGATCCTGGTCAGCGGCTTCAACGTCTATCCGACCGAGCTGGAAGACGTGGTGTCGCAAATGGAGGGCATCATGGAATGCGCCTGCGTGGGGGTGCCCGATGCCAAGACAGGTGAAGCGGTCAAGCTGGTGATCGTCAAAAAAGATCCGAATGTGACCGAGGCCGATGTGCGTGCTTATTGCAAGGAAAACCTGACCGGCTACAAGCAGCCCAAGGTGATCGAGTTCCGCAGCGAGTTGCCCAAAACGCCGGTGGGCAAAATTTTGCGGCGCGAACTGCGCGACAAATAAGCGCGGAATCCGGTGTCGCTGGTTCAGCCGTTGCGCTGGGCAATGCGGGGAATGGCATCGCGCAGGAGTTGGGTCACCTTCTGCGCGTTGCTGCCAAATACCGCCAGGATGGCGTCCCAGGTCACTGGCTTCTCGTCGGTTTTCCAACAGTCGTAATCGGTGCTCATGGCCACAGCGGCATAGGGCAATCCGGCCTCATTGGCCAAAGCGGCCTCGGTGGCGATCGACATGTTGATGATGTCTGCGCCCCAGGCGCGGAACATGTTGGATTCGGCACGGGTCGAAAAACGCGGCCCCTCGATGGTGATGACCGTACCGGTCGGGTGATGGTCAAAACCCAGGCGCTGGCAGGCCTCATTCAAAATGGCGCGCAGACTGGTATCAAAGGGGTCCGCCATTGGCGTGTGCACCGGCTGGTGCGGCGCAAACGATTCGTGAAAGCTCATCGCGCGCTGCTTGGTGAAGTCGATGAACTGATCGACGATCACCAAGTGGCCACGGCCGATATCAAGGCGCAAGGAACCCACCGCCGTGCTGGCCAGCACGTGCGTACAACCGGCATCCTTGAGGGCCTGGATGTTGGCCCGGTAGTTGACTTGACTGGGAGGGAGGGTGTGCTCGCGCCCATGGCGCGCCATCAGCACCACGTCCACCCCGCCGATTTGCCCCAGTTTCAGGGGCGCCGATGGCACACCCCAGCGCGTGGTCACGCTGTGGTTCTGCGCGTTTTCAAGAATGTCCGGGTTGTCGAGCCCGCTGCCGCCGATGATGCCTATTATGGTCATGATGCGAGGTTCCGATTCAAGGTGTCAACGAGGACGGCCAGCACCGAGCCGATGTCCGCGCCATAGGCGACGATGCCCTCGTCATGGCCTGCCATGACAAACAGCACGGGCAAGCTATGCTGGGCCGCCACCAGTTGCGCCACGGCCCGCGCCATGGCCGGTGTGCCGTAGGGAATGCCCGGTGACGTGCAGATCGCATGGTGTGCCAGCAGCGCATCGAAGAGCAGGCGGCTGTGGACGTGCATGACGCAGTGCACCGCCGGATTGGCCGCATAGATGGCGCCGTGGGTCATGGACTCCGAGGATGCCTCCAGGCTGCCGCGAGATCGCACGCTGTTCTGGTCAATGGAAAACGACTCCACCAGGCAAAACTGGTCAGGCTGCAGTTGACGGATGGCCCCGGTGGCGCTGCCGGTGATCAGGAATTGCTGGCCGCTGGTGCGCAGGCTGAGGTTGCCGTAGCCGATGCCGTTGGGGTACGCACCAATCAGTCCCAGGTCAAACAGCGTGGTGCGCGCCTTGTTGAGTTGCTCGAGTTGCGCCGATGGCGCCATCACGCCGGTAAGGCGTTGGCTGCTGTACTTGATGACTCCGTCGTCGATGGGCGTGCTCATTCCCGTTCCTGTGGAAACAGCGCCAATATGGCCGCCTCGTTGGCGTCGCAAATGCCGCGCTCGCAAATCAGTTTCGTCACCAGGCGCGCCGGGGTCACGTCGAAGCCCCAGTTGCGCGCCGGCGTGGTGTCGGGGCAAATCTGCACCGTTTCAATGCCGCTGTGGCTGGTTTTGCCGCTGACAAAACGCACCTCCTCGGCGCCACGCTCCTCGATGGGAATGCTGGCGATGCCATCGCCCAGCGTGAAGTCGAAGGTGGATGAGGGCAGGGCCACAACCATGGGGATGCCGTTGTCGCGCGCCGCCAGCGCCTTGAGGTAGGTGCCGATCTTGTTGGCCACGTCGCCGTTGCGGGTGACGCGGTCGGTGCCGGTGATGACCATATCGACCAGGCCATGCTGCATCAAATGGCCGCCGGCGTTGTCGGCAATCAGCGTGTGCGGCACGCCGTGCTGACCCAGCTCCCAGGCGGTCAGACTGGCGCCCTGATTGCGCGGACGGGTCTCGTCCACCCAGACGTGCACCGGTATGCCGGCATCATGCGCCGCATAAATGGGCGCTGTGGCGGAGCCAAAATCGACAAAGGCCAGCCAACCCGCGTTGCAGTGGGTCAGGATGTTGACGCACTGGCCGGGCTTGCGCTGCGCGATGGCGGCGATCAGCGCCAGGCCGTGTTCGCCCAGGCGCCAGCAATGCTCGGCATCTTCGTCGGCGATCGCGACCGCTGCGTCTCTGGCCAGTTGTCGCATGTGTGCCGGCGTGGTGCCGACCGCGATGGCCCCCAGCATGCGCTCGACCGCCCAGGCCAGGTTGGCCGCAGTCGGCCGGGTGGCCTTGAGGTCGGCTGCCGCTTGGCGCATGAAGTCGTGAAAACCCTGTTCGGGCGCTTCCCGCGAAGCCAGATACATGCCGAAGCCGGCGCTGGCGCCAATCAGGCCAGCACCGCGCACCGTCATGTTGCTGATGGCGCGGCACATGTCGGCAACACTCAGCACGTCGGCAATTTCGAAGGCATGCGGCAACTTGAGCTGGTCGATGACCTGAACCACCCGGTCATTACCCTCATTCAGCCAGATCGTCCGATAGGGCTTGCCGTTGACCTTCATCCTGGATTCCTCATTTCAGCCAGCCGCGTTTCCTGAAATACCACATAGGCAGCAGGGCGCTGGCCAGCATCAGGCCCAAGGCGAAGGGGTAGCCCAAGGCCCAGTCGAGCTCGGGCATGAACTTGAAGTTCATGCCGTACAGGCTGGCGATCATGGTGGGCGGCAGCAACGCCGCGCTGGCCACCGAGAAAATCTTGATGATCTTGTTCTGGTTGATGTTGATGAAACCGACCGTGGCATCCATCAAAAAGTTGATCTTGTCGAACAGGAAGGCGGTGTGCGAGTCGAGCGAGTCGATGTCGCGCAGGATTTGCCGCGCATCCTCGAACTGCTCGCCATTGAGCATCTTGCTGCGCATCATGAAGCTCACCGCGCGCCGGGTGTCCATGGCATTGCGCCGGATGCGCCCGTTCATGTCTTCGTGGCGCGCAATGGCGGCCAGCACCTCGCCGGCCAGCATGTCGGTCACGTCGCCCGAGAGCACCTTGGCGCTGGCTTTTTCCAGTTCGTCGTAAATCTCTTCGAGCGTGTCGGCAGAATATTCGGCATCGGCATCGAACAACTTGAGCAGCACCTCTTTGGCGTCCTCGATCAGGCCGGGCGCGCGCCGCGCGCGCATGCGCAACAGCCGGAAAACCGGTACGTCCTCGTCGTGGATGGAAAACAGCACGCCCTTGCTTTTGAGCTCGATGTTGTCCAGGTTCAGGATAAAAGCGACGCGCACGGTGTGCGGTTCGTCGTCGTCGGCCACCAGAAAGTCGCTGCGTATGTGCAGTTCGCCGTTGTCTTCCTTGTAAAAGCGGGCCGATTCCTCGATGTCCTCGTCCATCGCATCTTCGGGGATCGCCAGGCCAAAATACTGCTTGATCCAGCGCTTTTCTTCCGGGGTGGGCGACTCCAGATCGACCCAGATCGGCTGGAAGCGCGACAACTCTTCGAGCGATTCGATCTCTTCCTGAAACAGGCGGCCGTTGGCGAGGGTGAAGATATTGAGCATAGGCTCACTCCCAAATGAGGTGGGTGATCGAGCGATGGGGCGGGTGCAGGCCTGTAACTGTCAAATTATCGCATCGCAGAGCATCTTGCAGCCATGAAATCAGCATTAAGTCCTGATGATGTTGCATTGCATCATGAAAAAATAATTGCATATTCAGCCAAGCCCGTGCATAGTCAGCGTCATGAATTGATCACAAATTTTTTCAGTTGCCAGCGTTTTGGCAACTTTCTTCCCCAAGAGCTTTAGGAGGCTTTTATGAACTTGACGATCAGCGGTCACCATTTGGAAGTAACCCCGGCTTTGCGCAGTTATGTGACCAGCAAACTTGACCGGATCAAGCGGCATTTTGACCAAGTGGTGGATGTCAAAGTGTTGTTGACCCTGGAAAATCTCAAAGAAAAGGAACGTCGGCAAAAAGCGGAATGCAATATTCACATCAAGGGCATTGAGCTCTTTGCCGAAAGCGCTCATGCCGACCTGTACGCGGCGGTCGATGAGCTGGTGGACAAGCTCGACCGTCAGGTGGTGCGCCACAAGGACCGTTTGCAATCTCACCACCACGATGCTCCCAAGCGCCTGATGTAATTTAAAATCTGGCAAGCCGCCCGCAAGTGCGTGCGGCTTTTTTTGTGCCAAATTTTCATCGCGCACCTTCAAAGTACATCATGAATCGACTCGCCTCCATCCTTTCGGCTGAACAAGTTCTAGTCCATGTGGACGTTTCAAGCAAAAAAAGAGCTTTTGAAGAGGTGGGCCTGTTGTTCGAGAATCTGCACGGCCTGAGTCGCGCCCTGGTCACCGACAGTCTTTTTTCTCGCGAGCGTCTGGGCTCCACCGGGTTGGGCCATGGCGTGGCGATCCCCCACGGCCGCATCAAGGGACTCAAGGCGCCAATGGCGGCGGTGTTTCAGTTGGCGCAACCGATTGGTTTTGATTCACCCGATGAGCAGGCGGTCGGATTGATGATTTTTTTGCTGGTGCCAGAGGCCGCCACCCAGAAACACCTGGAAATCCTGTCTGAAATTGCCGAAATGCTCAGCGATGCGTCGCTACGCGAACAGCTTTTGACCATCAAGGATTCCACTGAACTTTACCAGCGCATTGCCAACTGGCAATCGGCTTGAGGCGCGATCTGACTTGAACCCATTAATCCCTGAGCTGGAGCGATTGCCGTGAAACCCAATGTCATTAGCGCCGAAGTGCTCTTTGAGGCTTTTCGCGGCAGCTTGCACTGGGAATGGGTCGCCGGCCTGGGTGCTTCCGAGCGGCGCTTTGACGAAGTGGCGGTGCGGGCCGCCCGCTCCGGCGCCGATTTGGTTGGCTACCTCAATTACATCCATCCCTACCGTGTGCAGATCCTGGGTGAGCGCGAGGTGGCCTATCTGGTCAATGCCACGCCTGACGATTGCGCGCGTCGCATTGGACGCATCGTGACGCTGGAGCCGCCGGTGCTGGTGCTGGCCGACGGCCAAATCGCCCCTGATGCGCTGACGTCGATGTGCGAGCGCGCCCAGATCCCGATGTTCACAACCGATGGTTCGTCGGCCTTTGTCATCGACGTGCTGCGCGCTTACCTGTCCAAGCATTTTGCCGACCGCTGCACCATGCACGGCGTGTTCATGGACATTCTCGGCCTGGGCGTGCTCATCACGGGTGAGTCCGGCCTGGGCAAAAGTGAACTGGGCTTGGAACTGATCTCGCGCGGCAACGGCCTGGTGGCTGACGATGCGGTGGATTTGTACCGCATCAACCAGGACACGATCGAGGGCCGCTGCCCGGACCTGCTACTCAATTTGCTGGAAGTGCGTGGCATCGGCCTGCTCGACATCCGCGGCATTTTTGGCGAAACTGCGGTGCGCCGCAAAAAGCGCCTGCAATTGATCGTCCATCTGGTGCGCCGCGAGACCATGGAGCGCGATTACGAACGCATTCCCTATGAACCGCTGACCCAAGATGTGCTGGACGTGCCGGTGCGCAAAGTGGTGATCCAGGTGGTCGCCGGGCGCAATATCGCGGTGCTGGTCGAAGCCGCCGTGCGCAACACGATTTTGCAGATGCGCGGCGTGGATACCTACAAGGACTTTGTCGAGCGCCATCGTCTGGCGATGGGTGAGTCAACGTGAATTGAGTGCGGGCATGGCTGCTGGCAGCGCCTGCTGAGCCGGGGGGCAACCAGTACAATCGTCGAATTCTTTGCTACCCACTTCACTCATGTCCAAGTCCCTGTTTCGTTCTGTCTGCTTGAATTTGTCAGGCCTTCTGCTGGTTGGTTTGACCGCCTGTGGCAGCCTGGACAGAGCCAGTCAAAGCGCGGTTGGCTTGGTCACCCCCTACAAGATAGACATCGTGCAGGGCAATTTTGTCTCGCGCGAGCAGGCCGCGTCCCTCAAGGAAGGCATGAGCCGATTGCAGGTGCGCGATATTCTGGGCACACCGCTGCTCACCAGTATTTTTCATGCCGACCGCTGGGACTATGTGTTTACCTTCAAGCGCCAGGGCGTCGAGCCGCAGGCGCGCCGGGTCACGGTGTTTTTTCAGGGCGATGTTTTGAGCAAGGTGGAAGCCGATGCCTTGCCAAGCGAGGCTGAATTCGTGGCCTCGCTCGATTCCGGCCGCAAGACTGGCAAAGTGCCTGTGCTGGAAATGTCGCCAGAGAGCCTCGCGGCCACCGCCGCGGTGCCTCAGGCTGCGCCGGCCAAGGCCTTGCCGCCCTTGCCTGCAAGCTACCCGCCGCTGGAAAGCAGCGCCAACTGATTTCAGTTCTTGACGATGACCGAGTCCACACTTCACCGCATTTGCGTGGCAGGTGCCAGCGGGCGCATGGGTCGCATGCTGATCGAGGCGGTGTGCCGTGCTGACGATTGCCAGCTCAGCGGCGCGCTCGATGTAGCCACCAGCCCGGCCGTTGGCATGGACCCGGCGGCCGCTTTGGGCTTGAGCAGCGGTGTGGCCATCAGCGCCGATCTGCGCACCGGCTTGAACCACGCCCAGGCCCTGATCGACTTCACCCGCCCCGAGGGCACGATGGCGCATTTGCAGGTGTGTCGCGAACTGGGCGTCAATGCGGTCATCGGTACCACGGGCTTCAGCGACACGCAAAAGCAGCAGATCGCCGAGATCGCCAAAGACATCGCCATCGTCATGGCGCCCAACATGAGCGTCGGCGTCAACGTCACGCTCAAGTTGCTGGAGATGGCGGCCAAGGCCCTCGATACCGGTTACGACATCGAAATCATCGAGGCGCACCACCGCCACAAGGTCGATGCGCCCTCGGGCACCGCCCTCAAAATGGGTGAAGTCATTGCCACCGCGCAGGGGCGCGACCTGAAAGACTGCGCGGTCTATGCCCGTCAGGGCGTCACCGGCGAACGCGACCCCTCCAGCATCGGTTTTGCCACCATTCGCGGCGGCGACATCGTGGGGGATCACACCGTGCTGTTCGCCGGTATCGGCGAACGCATCGAGATCAGCCACAAATCATCCAGCCGCGTCTCTTATGCACAGGGCAGCTTGCGCGCCGTGCGCTTTTTGAGTGGTCGCAAAGCCGGTCTGTTCAACATGGCCGACGTGCTCAACCTGAAATGAATCTGGCGCAGTTTTTCTGGCAAGGCGATGCCCTGGCGCGCAGCGTGGCGCTGTTGCTGCTGGCCATGTCGGTCGGTAGCTGGGTGGACATTCTCTGGAAAACCTGGTTGTTGCGTCGCGCCAGTGGCGATGTGGCGCGTTGCATTGCGGTTTTTTGGCAATCTGCATCAGTGGCTGATGCGATCCAGAAAATCCGGGCGTTCGACCGGGAGTCGCTGGTGTTGCCGCTGGTGCTGGCCACCCATCTTGAAGCCAGTCAAACACTGGCCAGCGCCGGCGACCGCGCCCAGCAGCTCACTCGCGAACTGCGCAACGCCTTGCACGCCGCGCTTGCCAAGCTGCAGTACGGCCAGGTGCTGCTGGCCACGGTCGGGGCCACCGCGCCTTTTGTCGGCCTGCTGGGCACCGTTTGGGGCATCTACCACGCGCTGATCGGCATCGCCAGTGCGGGCCATGTCACCATCGACAAGATTTCCGGCCCCGTGGGTGAATCGCTGATCATGACCGCTGCCGGTCTGGTAGTCGCCATTCCTGCGGTGCTGGCCTACAACGTGCTGGGCCGTGCCGTGGCGCGGCTGGAGGCCGAGCTCGAAGGTTTTGCGCGCGACCTGCGCGAACTCTGCAGCACCGGCGTGCTTGGGCGCTAAGGCCAGAATGTCGTTTGGCCGTTTGGACCGTTCCATGGGTTCTCAGCCCATGAGCGACATCAACAT
>NZ_JAQTWL010000072.1 GCF_028689295.1 Rhodoferax sp. | reverse complement strand
CAGTGAGAATTCAATCGGGCTTTAGCCCACTGATTTCGCCTGAGATCTGTAAGCGCGCAGCGAACCCATCTTGACCACAGCGCAGCGACTGCGGCCGGGAATCAAAGAGATGGAAGGTGCGGCTGCCAGCGGTGCGGCAGCAGCTCATGAATCTGACTTGCTCGTTGTGTTGGCAGGCGCGTCAGGACATCCTTGAGATAGGCATATGGATCATGCCCATTGAGTTTGGCACTCTGGATCAGACTCATCACCGCAGCACCACGCTTGCCCGCACGCAGTGAACCGGCGAACAACCAGTTGTTACGCCCAATGGCAATCGGACGAATCTGGTTCTCGATATGGTTGTTATCCACCGGCAGCTGGCCGTCACCGACAAAGCGCGTAAGTGCAGACCAGCGACGCAGGCTGTAATCCAGCGCTTTTGCCGTAGCCGTTCCATCCGTGATCTTCTGCCGATTGAGGATCATCCACTGATGCAAGGCATCCAGCAGTGGTTTTGATTTCTCCTGGCGTATTCGCCTTCGCTCATCGGGAAGCAGTTCTTTAACTTCGCGCTCAATGTCGTAAACCCTGGCAATTTGCTCCAGCGCACTGTGTGCGATCTGACTCTTGTTGCTGGCATGCAGGTCAAAGAACTTGCGCCGGGCATGGGCCAGGCAACCGACTTCGGTCACACCCTGGGTCATGAGTTGCTTGTAGCCACTGAAGTCGTCACACACCAGGCTACCGCGCCAGTCACCCAGAAACACCTTGGCATTCTCACCAGAGCGGGATTCGCAGAAGTCATAGACCACCGCCCTGGTGTCCTCAAAGACACCCGCAGCGTAAGCCCACAGGTAAGCGCGGTGGGTCTTGCCACTGCCGGGCTGGAGCACCTGCACCGGAGTCTCATCGGCGTGCACGACGCTGTGCAGCAAGATGTCGGCCTTCAGTGCATCAACCAGGGGTTGTAGCTGCACGCCACAACTGCCCACCCAGGCTCCCAGCGTGGAGCGGGCAATGGCCAAACCGGCACGACCAAAGATGGCCTCCTGACGGTACAGAGGTAGATGATCGGCAAACTTGGCCACCAGCACCTGGGCCAGCAGACCCGTTGTGGGAATGCCTTTGTCGATGATGTGCGCATCAACCGGGGCCTGAATCAGCGTTTCGCACTTGGCACACGCCCATTTGCCGCGGACATGGCGCTCCACACTGAAGACGCCAGGCTGGTAGTCCAGCTTCTCGGCGACATCTTCACCGATGCGCTTCATCTGGCAGCCGCAAGCGCAGGTGGTCGAATCGGGTTCATGCCTGATCTCGATGCGGGGCAAATTCGCTGGCAGTGGCTGGCGTTTGGGCTGTTCCTTGACGCGCGGCGCAGGCGCATCGGTGACCTGGAGTTGTTCGATCTCATCATTGACGGCCTGCAGGTCCTCATCGAGGGTTTCTTCCAGCAGGCTTCTTTGCTCGGCGCTGAAGCGCTCGCTCTGGGCGGCAAACTTCAGGCGTTTGAGCATGGCGTTCTCATGCGTGAGCTTGTCGATGGTGGCTTGCTTGAAGGTCACCGTCTTGAGCAGGGACTGCACCACTTCGCGCAGTTCGTCTGCGCTCATGTGGGGGAGTTGCTCAGTAGCGATCACCATGAAACGCAGTGTCTCATTGATGAACAAAATTCACCATCGGTGCTTGTCCTAATTGACTTGTGCGCTATGTATTTGGATGATTCAAACCATTGTGATGATGCCAGCATCGCCCAAGCGCTGCCAGGGCAGTCCCAGCACCAAAGCATCGAATTGGACGCGGTTCAGACTCACTTGTTGGCTTGCACTTCCCATTGGCCAGGCAAATTTGCCCTGGTGCAGTCGGCGTGCTGCCAGCCAGATGCCCATGCCGTCGTGCACCAGCACTTTCATGCGGTTGGCGCGTCTGTTGGCAAAAAGGTAGGCTGTGTGCGGATGGGCAGCACCAAACACGCACACCACCCTGGCCAAGGCGGTATCGGTGCCAGCTCGCATGTCCATGGGGGCTGTTGCCAGCCAGATGGTATCGATGCGGATCACTTGAGAATCGCCCGCGTCCATTGCACCAAGTCGCCAGCGGCGCTGATGGGCCAGGTGACGATCATCGAGATGTTGCCTTTGTGAAGTTCTACCTTGATGTCGCAGGCTGTGGGTTCCATGGCGGTGGGCAGCTTCAAAGCGATGAAGGCAGGGGCAGGTGAAGCTAACACTGCCGACCCAGATGAACTTGCAGCGACAAGTTGGTGGCACCCATTTCGTTCATGTTCTTTGAGCCAGCGGTGCAGCACGTTGGCATTCATGCCATGGCCTCTGGCTATGGCAGCAATGGAAGCACCCGGTTGCTGGCAGGCCGCAACCAGCTCGGCTTTGAACTGGCGTGTGTAGGTCCGGTGGGTGCGCCGGGTCGAATAGCTGGCAAGGTCTGGTTCTTTGAGCATGGTGTGCACGATGGGTTGCGTGCACACGATCTTGCGAGATGTGAGACCTCAATTCAAGGTGGGTTCACTGGGCGCTTACCGATCAAGGA
>NZ_JAQTWL010000004.1 GCF_028689295.1 Rhodoferax sp. | reverse complement strand
CGTCGCCCCACAGCCTTGTAGCCCCTGAACCACAGTCACTGACTCAGAAAAACCAAGAAACAGAGAAAAAACCTAATCAACTTATTGACAGGTCAATCCATATCGGGAGCGGCGCCCTCGCCGCGAAGGATGTCGGGGCCTGGCGGTTCATGGCGCATCACCGGCCAGCGTCTGCGGCTGCTGCAAGCGCTCGCGCACCTCCGCCAGAAACAACGCGCCGCGGTGCCCGTCGGAGGCGCGATGGTCGGCGGCCAGCGTGGCGCACAGCAGCGGCAGCGCGCACAGCTTTCCATCTTCCACCCAGGGCCGCTGCGCGATGCTGCCAAAGCCCACCAGCGCAACTTGCGGCGGGTAGATGATGCCGAACACCGACTGCACGCTTTGCTCGCCCAGGTTGGTGATGGTGAGGGTGGGGTCGGACATCTCGGAGCTGCGCAGCGAGCCGGCACGGGCGCGCTTGACCAGGTCGGCGAGCTCGCGCATGAGTTGCGCCAGCGGCTTGTCGCCCACGTCGTGCAGCGCCGGCGCCACCAGACCGCCGCCGCGCAGCGAAATCGCCACGCCGAGATGCACGGCCGCGCTGGCTTCGAAGCGGCCGTCGCGGTAAAAGCCGTTGAGCTCGGGCGTGCGCTGCAACGCAACGGCCACCGCCTTGAGCAAGAGCGCGGCAGTGAGGATGCGCTCGGTGATGTGCACGCCCGCATTGCGCTGCTGCAGCCAGTCGAGCGCGCGCTGCATCGGGATCGTTTCGGACAGGTAATAGTGCGGAATTTCGCGCTTGGAGCGGCTCATGGCGGCGGCAATCGCTTTGCGCATTTCCTGCTGGCGATCCGGTGCTGCGACCGGCTGGGCTGTCGCTGGCGCCTGTTCCGAACGGCCTTGCGCGGCTGTAGCGTGCGCCGCCTCGATGTCGGCCAGCGTGACCGAGCCCTGCGCCCCGCTGCCCGCCAGGGTGTCGGGGTCGATGCCGAGTTCTTTCGCGCGACGGCGTGCCGAGGGCGACACCGGCTGGCGGCTTGGCGCCGGGCGAGGTGGCACTGCCGCACCGGGAGGCGGCGCCGCCTCGCCCGGCGCCAGCAGCGTCGCCAGCACCGTGTCCACCGGCACTTTTTCGCCCACTTGCACCAGCAGCTCATGCACCACGCCGTCGTGCCAGATTTCGACATCCACCGCAGCCTTTGAGGTGTCCACCACCGCCACCACCTGGCCGCGCCTGACCGCGTCGCCGGGCTTGACGTGCCACGCCAGCAGCGTGCCTTCGTCCATGTCGGCGCCCAGCGAGGGTAATTTGAATTCGATCATGCGCCGACTCCCATCACTGCTTGCACTGCCGCGACGATTTTGTCCACCTGCGGCAAGGCCGCTTCTTCGAGGTGCCGGGGATAGGGAATGGGCACCTCCTCGCTGCAGACGCGCGCCAGCGGCGCGTCCAGGTCAAAAAACGCCTGCTCGCAGATGCGCGCCATCACCTCGGCGGCCAGGCTGCCGGAGCGCCAGCCTTCATCAACCAGCACCGCGCGGCGGCACTTGCGCACCGACGCCATCACCGTGGCGTCGTCAAGCGGGCGCAGCACGCGCAGGTCGATCACTTCGGCCGCAATGCCCTGCGCTGCCAGTTGCTGCGCTGCCTGCAAGGCCTTGGGCAGGCTGCCGCCATGCGTGATCAGGCTCACGTCGGAGCCCGCGCGGCGCACCCGCGCGCTGGCAATGTCCACCGCCGACGTCTCGTCGTCGGGCAGATCGCCCTCGCTGTTGTAAAGCTGGGCGTGCTCGAAGATCAACACCGGGTCGGGGTCGGCCAGAGCGGCCTTGAGCATGCCGCGCGCGTCCTCCACCGTGGCGGGGCTCAGCACGCGCAGGCCCGGCACATGGGCGTACCAGCCCTCGAAACTGTTCGAGTGCTGGGCGGCCACCTGGCGCCCGGCGCCGGTGGCCATGCGGATCACCAGCGGCACCGAAAACTGGCCGCCCGACATGTGGTGCAGCATGGCCGCGCTGTTGACGATAGGGTCGAGCGCGAGCAGGCTGAAGTTGACTGTCATGATCTCGACAATCGGGCGCATGCCGCCCAGTGCCGCGCCAATGCCGGCGCCGACAAAGCCGAGCTCCGACAACGGCGTGTCACGGATGCGCTCGGGGCCGAACTCTTCGAGCAGTCCTTTGGACACCGCATAGGTGCCGCCGTAGCAGCCCACATCCTCGCCCATCAGGAACACGCGCGGGTCAGTTTGCATGGCTTCGCGCAGCGCCTCGCGCAAGGCGTCGCGGTAGCTGATGCGCCGGCCCATCATGCCGCTCCCTGCGCCGTGTGCACGTCTCGCAACAGATCATCCACCGGTTCCCAGTCAGAGCCTTCCGCAAACGCCACCGCCGCCTCGACCTCGGCCTGCGCCGCCGCATCGAGCGCCAGGAATTCGTCTTCGCTCAGGCTACCCTGCCCTTTAAGGCGCGCGGTGTAGGTGTGGATCGGGCCGCGCGTTTTCCAGGCCTCGACTTCTTCCTTGGCCCGGTAGAGCTCGGGGTCGAACATCGAGTGCGCGCGGTAGCGAAAGGTGCGCAGTTCCAAAAACACCGGGCGGCTGTGCTGGCGCACCTGCTGTGCGGCGCGCAGCGCGGTCTGGTGCACCTCCACCACGTCCATGCCATCGACGCTCACCGTGGTGGTGCCGTAAGACGCCGCCTTGGCGCACAGATCGGTCTGCGACTCGGAGCGGCCAAGTGCCGTGCCCATGGCGTACAAATTGTTTTCGCAGCAAAACAGCACCGGCAACTGCCACAGCGCGGCCAGGTTCATGGCCTCATGAAAAGCGCCCTCGGCCACCGCGCCCTCACCAAAGAAGCAGGCGGTCAAGGCGCTGCGGCCGCCGAGCTTGTCGGCCAGCGCCAGACCGGCGGCCAGCGGCAGGCCACCGCCGACGATGGCCTGGCCGCCGTAGAAGCGGCTGGCGCGGTCGAACAGGTGCATCGAACCACCGCGACCGCGCGAACAGCCATCCTGCTTGCCGAACATCTCGGCCATGATGGCCTGCATGCTGATGCCGCGCAACAGCGCGTGGCCGTGCTCGCGGTAGGTGGCCACCACGTTGTCGTCCGTCGCCAGGGCGCGCAGCACGCCGGTGGCCACGGCTTCCTCGCCGATGTAGAGGTGCAAGAAGCCGCGAATTTTTTGCTGGCCATACAGCTCGGCCGCGCGCTCTTCCATGCGCCGGATGCGCAGCATGTCGGCCAGCATGGCGTGCGCCAGGGGCTTGTCCCAGGGCACCGGGCCGCTGGGTGGCTTTGGCACTTTCATTTTGCTCATGCGCCAGCCTCCAGCGTCGAGGTGTCGCCTTCGGGCAGGCCGAGCTCGCGTGCCTTGAGCAGTCGGCGCATGATCTTGCCGCTGCGGGTGCGCGGCAGCACCGGCAAAAAGGCGATCTCCTTGGGCGCCACGGCAGCGCCCAGGCGCCGGCGCGCATGGGCCAGGATGTCCAGGCGCAACGGCTCGCCCGCCTCGAAGCCGCTCTTGATCGAGACAAAGGCCTTGACCACCTCGCCGACCACCGGGTCGGGCTTGCCGATGACACCGGCCTCGGCCACCGCCGGGTGCTCCATCAGCACGCTTTCGACCTCGAACGGGCCGATCAGGTGGCCGGCCGACTTGATGACGTCATCAGCGCGGCCGACAAACCAGAAATAGCCGTCGGCATCGCGCCGCGCCAGGTCGCCGGTCAGGTACAGGTCGCCGGCAAAACATTTGGCATAACGCGCCTCGTTGTTGAGGTAGCCGCGAAACATCGACGGCCAGCCGCGCTGCAACGCGAGCTCGCCTTCGACGTCGGGGGTGTCGATGACGCGCACCCGGGGCGGCTCGCCCTCGGCCTCCAGGTGTTGGACGATGAAGGCGTCGATGCCCGGCAAGGGCCGCCCCATGGAGCCGGGCTTGATATCAAAAGCCGGGGTGTTGGCAATCATGATGCCGCCGGTTTCGGTCTGCCACCAATTGTCGTGGATCGGAAGACCCAGCACCTCCTGGCCCCACCACACGGCCTCCGGGTTGAGCGGCTCGCCCACGCTGGCGACAAAGCGCAGGCAGGGGTAGCAATGGCGCTTGGCCAGCTCGGGGCCGGCCTTCATCAGCATGCGGATGGCCGTGGGCGCGGTGTACCAGACGCTCACATGCTCCTGCGCCAGCAGCGTGTACCAGCGCTCGGCGTCGAACTCTTCGCGGTCCACCAGCGAGGTCACGCCCTGCAGCAGGGGCGCGATGATGCCGTAGCTGGTGCCGGTGACCCAGCCCGGGTCGGCGGTGCACCAGTAGCGGTCGTGCGGATGCAGGTCGAGCGCGTAGCGCGCGGTGGCGCCGTGGGCCACCGCCGCGCCATGCACATGCAGCGCGCCCTTGGGCGTGCCGGTGGTGCCGCTGGTGAAATGCAGCAGCGCGGGGTCGTCTGCGGTGGTGGCGACGGTGCTGAAGGTGTCCGGCGCGGCGGCCATCAGCGTGGCCAGGTCGAGCGTGTCGGGCTCATGGGTAATACCGCCGTCCTCGGCCACCAGCAGGACGTGGCGCAGGCTGGGCATTTGCACGCGCATCTGGCACACCTTGCGCCGGTACAGCACGTCGGTGGTCACCAGCACCTGACCGGCGCCGATCTGGATGCGGGTGGCAATGGGTTCCGGGCCGAAGGCCGAGAACAGCGGCGTGACCACGGTGCCATTTTTCAGCGCGCCCAGCAGCGCCACATAGAGCTCGGGGATGCGCCCGGCCAGCAGGAACAGGCGGTCGCCCTTGCCGACGCCAAGGCTTTGCAGCACATTGGCAAAACGGTTGGTAAGGCGCGCCAGCTCGGCGTAACTCAGTTCCAGCGCAGGACCGTTGCGCGAGACAAAGCGCAGCGCCGCGTGGTAGCGCAGCGTGCCCGCGGCATGCCGGTCCACCGCCTCGAAGCCCATGTTGAGCCCACCCCCGGGCAGGCCATGCAAGTCCTGCCGCGCCTGGTCCCAGGTAAACCTGCCGCGCTCATCGGCGTAGTCGGTCCAGTTAGGTCGCAAACGCTGGTTTGCGGCGTCTTTGTGAATGATGCTGGGTCGGTCCATGCGTTGCCTCGCTGGGGTTCGGGTCAGATGGCGCCTGTTGGCTATCAAGCAGCGTGTTTCATTGCCTGCTCGCGTGTCTCCCGGTCTCTGGCGCTGCCCAAATCGACGGCCAGATCGGCAAGTTCATGCGTCAGCAAGCCCAACACGTCCTCAATCGTCAAGATGCCCGCCAGATTGCCCTCCTTGTCAACGATCACCAGGCGCCTCAGCCGGTATTTTTTCATCAGTTGCACGGCATCCATGGCGTCCATCTCGGGTTGCGCCTTGACCAGATCGACCGACATGATGTCGCCCGCCGTGAAGACGGCCGGGTCAAGCCCTTCGGCCATGAGCTCAAGGACCAGATCGCGGTCGGTGACTATGCCGACCGGCTTGTTTTTGTCGAGCGCATCCACCACCACCAGGGCGCCGATATGGTGCCGGCGCATGAGCTGCGCCACCACCCGCGCCGAGGTATCGGGTTCGACCACGGCGACCAGGTTGGTCGCAAATTCCTTGAGTTGTATTGCCATGGCGACTCCTGTACTTTGAAAATCCGGAATGGGTTTTCAGAATAGTCATGCCAGCGGGCAGTGGGATGCGAATTATCAAGACAGGCGCGGGATGCGCATGGATTTTTAATTCAATCGCGGCGAGGGCGCCGCTCCCACAAGGCGCAACGCCCACAAGGCGCCGCTCCCGCGAGGCGACTGGGCTACCCCAGCTGCGCCCAGGCTTTTTCCAGGCGCTTGACGCTTACCGGCTGCGGCGTGCGCAGCTCCTGGGCGAAAAAGCTGACGCGCAGTTCTTCGAGCAGCCAGCGGAATTCCTGAAGCCGTTCATCGACCACGCCCTTGCGCTCGGCGAGCAGGCGCGCGTAACGCTGCTCCAATGGCTGCAGCTCTTTGAGGCGTGCCAGGTCACGCGCCGGGTCGGCACGGTATTTGTCAAGGCGCGCGGTGATGGCTTTCAGGTAGCGGGTGAAGTGGTGCAGGCTTGCCCAGGGCGTGACGCTCAAAAAGCGCTTGGGCATCAGGCGGGCAAGCTGCTGGGCCGCATCCTGCGTGGCGTCCGGCGCGTTTTTGGTGTCCTTGATCTTGCGTGCTGCCAGCGCGTACTCGGCCAGAATGGCAGCGGCCAGCCGCGCCACTTCGGTGGCGATCAGGGTCAGGCGGCCGCGGCCCTCGTCGATGCGCTTTTTAAAGGCAAATTCATCGGCCGGTAGCGGCTCGAGCAAAAAGGCGCGGTCGAGTGCCACCTGAATGATTTGTTCGCGCAATTCTTCCAGCGTGCCACCGGTGCCGCTGCCGTCCGGGCTCTTGCCCACCTGCATGTAGGTGACGGCCATTTTTTGCAGGTCAGGAATGTTCTTTTCGAGGTACTTGAGCGCGTCCCTGATCTGCAGGGCAAACAGGCGGCGCAGACCGGCGCGGTGTCTGACGGCGGCCACATCGGGCTCGTCGAAGACCTCGATGGTGACGGCGTCACCGGCGTCGATCAGGCCGGGGTAGCCGATCAGCGTCTGGCCGCCTTTCTGGATTTCGAGCAGTTCGGGCAGTTCACCAAAGGTCCAGGCGGTATAGCGCTGGGCGGTCACTGCAACCTTGATTTCGGTGGCGCGCTTTTCCAAATCCTCTGTCCGCTGATGTCCGTCATCGCGAGGCCGCAGGCCGTGGCGATCCATGCCGGCGGGTGTCGTGGATTGCCGCGCTGCAGCCTGTCCTGAGCCAGCCGAAGGGCTCGCAATGACGGGAGAAGCAGCGGTGTTAACGCCGCCCTGCCCCAGCTTGAGCCCGGCCAGCGCCTGAAATGCGCCGCGCGCCTGCGCCCCCAGCTCGGCCTTCAGCGCACCCAGATTGCGCCCGGCGCCGAGTTGGCGGCCGTGTTCATCGACCACCCGGAAGTTCATAAAAAGGTGAGGGCTGAGCATGTCGAGCTTGATGTCGGCGCGCACCACGTCCACAGTGGTGGCGGCACGCACCAGTTTGAGCACCGCATCCAGCAGCGAACCGTGGCCAAACACCTCCGGCGCATTCAGCGTTTCAGCCATCTTGCGGGCGCTCTCGGGCAGCGGCACCAGGCGTGAGCGCGGGCGTTGGTGCAGGGTCTTGAGCAGCGCCTGGATCTTGTCCTTGAGCATGCCGGGCACCAGCCATTCGCAGCGTTCCTCATTGACCTGGTTCAACACAAACAGCGGCACGGTCACGGTCAGGCCGTCTTTGGCGTCGCCGGGTTCGTGCAGGTAAACGGCCGCGCAATCGACGCCGCCCAGGCGAATGGTTTTGGGAAAGGACTGGGTGGTGATGCCCGCCGCCTCATGGCGCATGAGTTCTTCGCGGGTCAGCAACAATAATTTGCTGTTGCCGCTGGGCGCCGCGCCGCGCACCGGCATGGGCATCAGATACTCGGGCTTTTTGCAGGCTTCGCGGTACCAGGCATCGAAGCTGTAGCCGCTGCAGACGTCGGCCGGCAACTGCTGGTCGTAAAAGGCGTAGATCAACTCGTCGTCGATCAGCACGTCCTGTCGGCGCGCCTTGTGTTCCAGGTCTTCAACCTGTTTGATGAGCTTTTGGTTGGCCTGCAAAAACGGCCACTTGCAGTCCCACAGGCCGTTCACCAACGCCTCGCGGATGAAAATCTCGCGCGCGCCGACCTGGTCCACCCGGCCGTAATTGACGCGCCGGCCGCTGTACACCACGATGCCATAGAGCGTGGCGCGCTCCAGCGCATTGACCTCGGCCGACTTCTTTTCCCAATGCGGGTCGAGCAATTGTTTTTTCAGCAAGTGGCCCCCCACCTGCTCCAGCCACTGAGGCTCAATCGCGGCAATGCCACGGCCAAACAAACGCGTGGTTTCCACCAGCTCGGCCGCCACAATCCAGCGCCCCGGCTTCTTAACCAGATGCGCGCCGGGGTGCGGATAAAACTTGATGCCGCGCGCGCCCAAATATTCACCCCCGCCACCGCCCTCGGTTTCCAGCTTGTAGCCGATGTTGCCGAGCAAGCCCGCCAGCATCGACAAGTGCAACTGCTCATAACTGGCCGGCACGGTGTTCAGGCGCCACTTGTGCTCGGCCACCACGGTGTGCAATTGCGAATGGATGTCGCGCCACTCGCGCACACGACGCATGCTGACGAAGTTCTGCCGCAGCAACTGTTCGTACTGGCGGTTACTGAGCTTGTGCTGCCCTTCCCCGCCCTTGCCATCGTTGATCCATTTCCAGAGCCTCAGATAGCCGCTGAATTCGCTCTTTTCGTCGTCGAACTTGGCGTGAGCCTGGTCGGCTTGCTGCTGTGCTTCCATGGGCCGGTCGCGCACATCCTGCACCGAAAGCGCCGAGGCGATCACCAGCACCTCATCGAGCGCCTCGCGCGTGCGCGCTTCCAGAATCATGCGGCCCACGCGCGGGTCGAGCGGCAATTTGGCCAGTTCCTGGCCGGTGGCCGTGAGCTCGTTGGCGTCGTCCACGGCGCCAAGTTCATTGAGCAGCTGGTAACCATCGGCAATGGCGCGCCCCGACGGTTTTTCGATAAACGGAAAGTCTTCCACCACACCGAGGTGCAGCGACTTCATGCGCAGGATCACGCCCGCGAGCGAACTGCGCAGAATCTCGGGGTCGGTAAATTTGGGACGGCTATTGAAGTCTTTTTCTTCATAAAGCCGGATGCAGATGCCGTTGGCCACCCGGCCGCAGCGCCCGGCGCGCTGGTTCGCCGAACTCTGGCTGATCGGCTCGACCAGCAGCTGCTCGACCTTGCTTCGGAAGCTGTAACGTTTCATGCGCGCGGTGCCCACATCGATCACGTAGCGAATGCCTGGCACCGTGAGCGAAGTTTCGGCCACATTGGTGGCCAGCACAATGCGGCGCCCGGTGTGGCCGTCAAAGATTCGGTCCTGCTCGGCCTGGCTCAGGCGGGCAAACAGCGGCAACACCTCGGCATTGCGAAAGAGGGGCTGATGGCTCAGGTGGCCGCGCAGGTGGTCAGCGGCCTCACGAATTTCGCGCTCACCCGGTAAAAACACCAGAATGTCGCCGCTGTTGTGCACGTCCCGCCAAAGCTCGTCCACCGCATCGGCGATCGCGTCGTTCAGGTCGTAATCGCGCGCCTCCTCGAACGGCCGGTAGCGCTGCTCGACCGGGAACATGCGCCCCGAGACCATGATGATCGGTGCCGGCCCCTGTCGACTGGAAAAGTGCTCGGCAAAACGCTCGGCATCAATCGTGGCCGAGGTCACCACCACTTTCAGGTCGGGCCGACGCGGCAGGATTTGCTTCAGGTAACCCAGCAAAAAGTCGATGTTCAGGCTGCGCTCATGCGCCTCGTCGATGATGATGGTGTCGTAGGCTTTCAGCAGCGGGTCGGTTTGCGTCTCGGCCAGCAAAATGCCGTCCGTCATCAGCTTGACCGAGCTGTCGCGGCTCAGCCGATCCTGAAAGCGAACCTTGAAGCCGACCACGTCGCCCAGCGTGGTGTGCAATTCTTCGGCAATGCGTTTGGCCACGCTGCTGGCTGCAATGCGCCGGGGCTGGGTGTGGCCAATGAGCTTGCCCGGCGGCGCACGCGAGCCGTCGGGGTTGAGCAGCGGGTAATTGAGCTTGCCGCGCCCCAGCGCCAGGGCGATTTTGGGCAACTGCGTGGTTTTGCCCGAGCCGGTCTCACCGCAAACAATGATGACCTGGTGCGCCTGCATGGCGGCCATGATCTCCTCACGGCGGGCGCTGACGGGCAAGTCTTCGGGAAAGTCGATTTTCAAAGGTACTGACATTGGGCCGCAATTATCGCGGCCGCGTCAGGGGGCGGCGGTGGGCGGCGAGTTATGGCTGGCTGGCGATCAAATCAAACGCCGAACAAGTACCGGCATCCAGCGCAACTTGCATCCAGCAGCAGGGTTGACGTTCATTCGTACAAAATACCGAGGGCACCTGCGTACTCGCGTCCCCGCACGGGATGAGAACGGTCATGCCTTGAATATCTTCTTCAGGAACTCAATCACCGCCTTGCCCGCCGTCTCTCGCGCCTTGCGGTCGCCCTCAATCGTCGCCCCCTTGTCGGCGCAAAGCTCCCGGTTGATTGCCTGCACCTTGTCCTGCGACAGCACCTCGCCGCTGCGACCATCGCGTGTCTTGAGGTCGACGATGTCGAACTCAAGCGGGCAGCCTTCTTTGGTCTTGGTGTTCGACGGGAGGTTGATTCGCCGGCCGTTGTCCACATCAAACTTGTGGCGAATGCCGGGCAGCACCACAAACTCCGTGGGCGTGCCGGCAGCGGCGATGCGCTGCGCATAACGCTGGCAGTCGCTGAGGTAGGCATAGTCGTCCGCGTCGCCATGCACGAAAAGCATCGGCTCGGGGCTGAATACGCCGGCCTTGGGTGTCACAGACAAAGAGCCGGCGCATCCACCGCTGTACAAAGCCACGTGCGCAGCAAAGCGTAACCCGGCGGGGGCGGCGCCATCGATGATGCGCACTACTCCGCTACGAACTGCCGTGATGCCCCCGCGCGAAAATCCCATGACCGCGATGCGCTTGGGGTCGATGCGTGGATGGCTGGCCAACATTCCCAGCGCGGCGAATGCGTCGGCAGTATCTGCCGCAAACGGTACCTGACTCTGGTCTTCGCCGGTGGACTTGACGCCGCGTGGGCCGAAAACATCGATCACGAGAACCGCAATGCCATGTTCATTGAACAACTTGGCCCAGAAGCTGATCTGCTCGGGATAAATTCCCCCGGAGCCATGTACCAGCACCACGGCCGGCAGCTTCGCATCCGCGGGAGCGTTCGTTGGCAAGACGAGCTCGCCTTGTGCGGTGGCTGCAGGTCGCGGCCGACTCCGCTGGATGAGGTCCATCACCGTCGCAGGTGTGTTCGAACCATAGCTGTAAACACCATTGCCCGGTGCAGCACTGAAATCCGTTACCGGCGTCACGTTTTGTGCAAAGCCCGTAGCGACGAGAAAAAGTGCAGAAATTCCAATGGTCAATTGACGAAACAAACGATTGCCCATGATTTAGCCTCCTGACGAAACAGCCATAACACCGAAATTGATGCGCACTCATTGTGCGCTCAGTGCCAGCTTGCCAGGTCAAAGGACCCTCCCCGCGCAGCGCTTGCTTAGCAGCAATTCGTGCTACACAGGTTCAAGTGCTACACTGAAAACAGGAGGTTCAAAATGTCAAATCTGACCATTTCTGTGGATGACGAGCTGATTCGACAAGCCCGCATCAAGGCCATCGAGCAAGGCACCTCGGTCAGCGCCAAAGTGCGCGAGTTTCTGGCGCAATACGCGCGTGGCACCAACCCGGTTGCCCCAGCCGCCCCGGTCGTTCTGCCGGTGTTTGATGGTGCCACCGGCCTGCAGCAAGGCATTGACCCGCTCAGCAACACATCGCTGTTGCAAGCGGCCGAAGAATGACGCCCGATGTCAATGTGCTGGTGGCTGCGTCTCGCGCCGATCACCCGCACCACGCCACCGCGCTGGCGTGGTTAACCCGGGCCATGACGCATGTCGCCAGCCACGCCGATCTGAAATTGCTGGGGACCGTGGTCGCCAGTTTCCTGCGGCTGGTCACCCACCCGCGCGTTTTTTTGGTGCCCACACCCACACCCCAGGCGGTCGCGTTTATCGATGGCATCCTGGCCAGCCCCGGCGCTGGCATGCTGGTCATGCAAGACGAGTGGCCAAAATTGCGCACGCTCTGTCTGGATCACAATCTGAGCGCCAACGACCTGCCCAATGCCTGGATCGCCGCCAGCGTGCTGCAGCAGCAAGAAGTGCTGGCAACCTTTGACCGTGACTTTATTCGCCTACTGCCTTCCAAACGCCTGCAACTGCTAAAGCCTGCCCTATGAGCTCCATTTTCAACTTCACCTTTGTCCCCTGGTTCCGCTCGGTGGCGCCCTACATCCACAAGTTCCGTCACCAGACCTTTGTGGTGGGCGTCTGCGGCGAGGCGATTGCGGCGGGCAAGTTGCCCAACCTGGCGCAAGACCTGGCGCTGATCCAGAGCATGGGCGTCAAGGTGGTGCTGGTGCATGGTTTTCGGCCGCAGGTGAACGAGCAGCTCAAGGCCAAGGGCCACACGCCGCGCTACTTCCAGGGCATCCGCATTACCGACGAGGTGTCGCTGGACTGCGCCCAGGAAGCCGCCGGCCAGTTGCGCTATGAGATCGAGGCGGCGTTCAGCCAGGGCCTGCCCAACACGCCCATGGCGGGGGCCACGGTGCGAGTCATTTCTGGTAACTTTTTGACCGCGCGCCCGGTCGGCATTGTGGAGGGCGTGGACTTTCAGCACTCGGGCGTGGTGCGCAAGATCGACACCGCGGGCATCATGCGCTCGCTCGACATGGGCGCGCTGGTGCTGATGTCGCCGTTCGGCTTTTCGCCCACCGGCGAGGCATTCAACCTGACCATGGAAGAGGTCGCCACTTCGGTAGCCACTGCGCTGCAAGCCGACAAGCTGATCTTTGTCACCGAAATCCCCGGCATTGCCACCCAGGTAAACCAGCCCGTGAGCGAGGACAACCCCATCGACACCGAGTTGCCGCTGGCGGCGGCCGAAAAGCTGCTGGCCGATTTGCCCGATGCCAACGCGCCGAACGACACGGCGTTTTATTTGCAGCATTGCGTCAAGGCCTGCAAAGGCGGCGTCGAGCGCAGCCACATCATCCCGTTCGCGGTGGACGGCTCGATTTTGCTGGAGGTTTATGTGCACGACGGCATTGGCACCATGGTGGTCGATGAAAAGCTGGAGAGCCTGCGCGAAGCCACGGTGGACGATGTCGGCGGCATTTTGCAATTGATCGAGCCGTTCGAAAAGGATGGCACACTGGTCAAGCGCAGCCGCACCGAAATAGAGCGTGACGTGGGCCTGTACACCGTGATCGAGCACGACGGCGTGATTTTTGCCTGCGCCGCGCTCTACGCCTACCCGGAAGCCCGCACCGGCGAGATGGCCGCGCTCACCGTGTCGCCGCAGGTGCAGGGCCAGGGCGATGGCGAACGCGTGCTCAAGCGCATCGAGCAGCGCGCCAAAGCCGCCGGGCTGGACAGCATTTTTGTGCTGTCCACCCGCACCATGCACTGGTTCCTGCGGCGCGGCTTTGTGCAAGTGGACGCCGACTGGCTGCCCGAAGCGCGCAAACGCAAGTACAACTGGGACCGCAAGAGCCAGGTGCTGGTCAAGAAGATCACCTAAAAGGGTACAGCTGCACCTTTTTGAGCATGACTCTTGCTTGCTCTCAAGTGATCTTCATCGTGCTTCAAACTTTCATACAAACAGGAAAATCATGAGTTCTCTCAATTTCATCGGCGGCGAAAAAGGTGGCGTCGGCAAATCTGTGGTGGCGCGTGTGCTGGCGCAGTACCTGATCGACAAGGACCTGCCCTTCATGGGCTTTGACACCGACCGCTCGCACACCTCGTTTACCCGCTTCTATGCCGATTACGCGGCGCCCGTGCTGGTGGACAGCTACGAGGGGCTGGACCGGGTGGTCAGCGTTTTCGAGAACGCCAATGAAGGCGAGACACCCCGCGTGATCGTCGATCTGGCAGCCCAAACGGCCGCCCCGCTGGCGCGCTGGGTCAAGGACTCCGACCTGCTGGCGTTGCTGGCCGACATGGGCATTGCGGTGAACTTCTGGCATGTGGCCGACGCCGGCAAGGACTCGGTGGATTTGCTCGAACGGCTGCTCGACGCGTACGGCGCCGGTCCGAACTACCTGATTGTCAAGAACATGGGGCGCGGCACCGATTTTTCACAACTTGAGGCATCGCCGGCCATGGCCAGGGCGCTGGCGCTGGGCGCAAAAATCGTCACGCTGGCGCAATTGCACGAAGCCAGCATGCGCAAGATCGACCGCCAGAACGCCAGCTTCTGGGCCGCCATCCACAACCGCTCGGAAGAAGATGCACTGGGACTGCTGGAGCGCCAGCGCGTGAAAAACTGGCTGCGCAAAAGCTACGAGTCGTTTGACAGTCTGCCCATCTGAGACATTGTGGGTCAGACCACTCGCAAGGCGATGTGCTCCGATCCCAACTAACTTGAGACCTTGCGGGTCAGACCACTCGCAAGGCGATGTGCTCCGACCCCAACTAACTTGAGACCTTGCGGGTCAGACCACTCGCGCAGCGATGTGCTCTGACCCCAACCATTTAACGACGCTTGCGCCAAACCATCACGCTGGCCAGCAAGATCACCAGGCTGAAGACGACAAAGGCCCAATTGGCGATGGAGCCGCCCAGAAAGGTCCAGTCAACCGCTGAGCAGTCGCCGCTACCCTTGAAAATCATGGGAATGGCGCGCTGCAGCGGAAAGTTTTCGATCATGCCGTAAAAATCCCGGCCGCAAGTGGCAACCTCAGGCGGATACCACTGCAGCCAGCTTTGCCGCGCCGCCACAAAAGCACCAAAACCCGCTGCCAGCAACAGTGCCAGCGAGCCCCAAAAATGGACGCGCCTGCGGCCGCTCGCGCTGAGCAGGCCGGCCACAATGGCGACCGAGAAAAGGGCATAACGCTGGACGATGCACATTGGGCAGGGCTCCAGCCCCTGGCTGTGCTGCAAGTACAAGCCGAAGGCCAGCATGGCCAGACAGACACCACCTAAAAATGCGAAAACGCGCCGGGGCGCGTTGTCGATCGTCATCAAAAAAACGTTTGGCATGCGGCTAAGGCAGCTTACTTGGACGCTTCGTCAAGGGCTTTGCAAGAAGGTGAACACACGGCCTGTGACTTGCCAAGAATTTTCTTCGAGACCATTTGGGAGCGCGCGCGGTGCTTGCCGCACAGGAAGCACGACATGGTGGCGGCACCAAACGAAGTCGCGGCGGTGAAAGGCGAACCCGACACCTTGGATTTGTAACGCAGGCCATCGGCCACGATTTTGGTTTTGGTATCTGCTTTTGACATAGGTCGGATTTTAACGCAGTGGCGCGCTTTGTGAAAAACCTTGCTACAGTTGCACGTTTTTGACACCATCCTTGAAAGATTGTTATGGCGCGCACTGTGAACTGCATCAAACTGGGTATTGAAGCCGAGGGCCTCGACTTTCCACCCTATCCGGGGGAATTGGGCAAGCGCATATGGCAAAGTGTCAGCAAGCAGGCCTGGGCCGACTGGCTCAAGCACCAGACCATGCTGGTCAATGAAAACCGCCTGAATCTGGCCGACGCACGCGCCCGCCAATACCTGGCACGGCAAATGGAGAACCACTTTTTTGGCGGTGGCGCCGATGCCGCCCAAGGCTTCGTACCACCCAAGGATTAAACCCGCACGATGGCGGTTAGCCCTGAAAAACCGCAGCCAACCCTGAACAAAGACCCTACAAGCGCGTGGCAAGGGCTGGCCTGCTGGCGCATGCTGGACACGCAGTTTGCGCAGGGCGAACGCTTTCTCACAAGTTGGCAGTCCTGGCGTCTGGACCCGCAGCGCCCTCGCCTGCTGCACTATGTGGCGTTTTGCCAGCACCCGGTCAGCCACCAGACTGTGCTGAGCGGTGCTGGCCAGGACCCGGCGCTGAAGCTGTTTGCACATGAGCTTGTCAGCCAATGGTTCGGACTGTTGCCGGGTTTCCACCGTTTTGTGCTGGATCAGGGCCAGGTGGTGCTGACCCTGTGCGTGGGCGAAACCTTGAGCCTGCTGCGCCAGCAACGGTTCGAAGCCGATGCGGTGGCCTTGAGCGCGCCAGTGGACGACGCGGATGCACCTTGGATCTTCAAGGCGCTGGCGCGCTGCTGCCGCCGTGGCACCCGTTTGGTCGCCAATGCGCCAAATCAGCTTGCCCTGTCGAATTTAAGCAGCCATTTGGCGCAATGTGGCTTTGAAATAGAGACCTCTGCCACACCAAACTCAAGCACCGCCCCGGCACTGATCCAAGCCCGCTTCGACCCGCGCTGGCAACTTAAAAATTCCCGGCCCAATGCCGTTGCAAGCGCCTTGCCCGTTGGCACCTGTGCCGTCATTGGCGCCGGCCTGGCCGGGGCCAGTGTGGCGGCAGCGCTGGCGCGGCGCGGCTGGCATGTGACCGTGCTGGATCAGGCCGAGACGCCAGCGGCTGGCGCGTCCGGACTGCCCGTCGGCCTGGTCGTGCCGCATGTCTCGGCGGACGACTGCGCGCTGTCACGGCTGTCGCGCAGCGGTGTGCGCCTGATGCTGCAGCAAGCGCGCAGCCTGCTGGTGGCAGGCCGGGACTGGGCACCCAACGGCGTGCAGGAGCGGCATATTGACGGCAACCCCACCCTGCCGATCCACTGGCGCGATGCCGGACAGGAATGGTCAACCCCGGCGCAAACATCGTTACACAAGGCCGATTGGGCCGAGGGCATCGACACCACGCAGGATGTCTGGCACCCGCACGGTGCCTGGCTCAAACCGGCGCAGCTGGTGCGCGCCTGGCTCAGGCAACCCGGCGTCACGTTCATGGGCAACGCAGCGGTGGCCAGGCTGCATCAAGGCAAAGGCGCATGGGAACTGCTGGATGCGCAGGGCCAGGTGCTGTGCAGCGCCGAGCGCGTGGTGCTGGCCAACGCCTGTGGCGCTGCTACCTTGGTACAGCGTTTGCTGCAGGACGAACCTGAACGTGCTGCCAGTTTGACCCGGGTGCCCGCGATGCAGGGTCTGCGCGGCCTGTTGAGTTGGGCCATGCATGCCGAACCCGAGCCCGCTATCTTTCCACCCTACCCGGTCAACGGTTCTGGGGCGATGGTGCCCCATGTGCCCATGGACGGCAGTTCGGCCTGGTTCATGGGTTCGTCGTACCAAAGCGCCCGTGAAGCCGAACGCAGCGACCAGGACAATCACCTCGGCAACCTGCAGCACCTGCAAGCTTTGCTGCCTGAGCTGGCAAGTCAGTTGCAAACCGCGTTTGAGTCCGGCACGCTCAACGGCTGGAAAAACACCCGCTGCGTGACGGCTGACCGGCTGCCCGCGGTGGGACCACTGGAAACAGGAGACCAGCCTGGTTTGTGGCTTTGCGCTGGTATGGGTTCACGGGGTTTGAGTTTTTCGGTGTTGTGCGCCGAACTGCTGGCCGCGCTCTGGGGCGCTGAACCCTGGCCGCTGGAAGCCGGCCTGGCGCGCAGCCTGAATGCGCTGCGCGGTTGACGGCACGACCAGACAGTCCGGCTCACAGTCGTTGCAATTTGTCCAGCGCCATTTGCAGCGTGGCTGTTTTCTTGGCAAAGCAAAACCGCACCACCTGCTGGTCGAAGCCTGCGCCGTAGAAAGCCGACAGGGGAATGGCTGCCACGCCGATCTCGGCAGTGAGCCACTGGCAGAAATCGGCTTCTTTCAGGTCGTTGATGCGGGAGGTGTCCACACACTGGAAATAGGTGCCTTCACAGGGCAACAGCTTGAACTTGCTGTCTTTCAGGCCGTCCCGGAAAAAGTCGCGCTTTTCCTGGTAAAAATCCGGCAGCTTGAGGTAGGCGTCCTGGTGCGTCATGTACTCGGCCAGGCCGAACTGCACCGGGGTGTTGACGGTGAACACATTGAACTGGTGCACCTTGCGAAACTCCTGGGTAAGTGCCGCCGGTGCCGCCACGTAGCCCACTTTCCAGCCCGTCACGTGGTAAGTTTTGCCGAAGCTCGACACCACGAAGGCGCGTTCCGCCAGGCCTGCAAACATGGCCGCGCTTTGGTGCTTCTGGCCGTCAAACACCATGTGCTCGTACACCTCGTCGCTGATCAACAGCACGTTGGTCGGTGCCAGAAGTGTTTCAAGCTGCCGCATTTCAGCCGCCGTCCAGACCGTTCCGCTCGGGTTGTGCGGCGAGTTGACGATGATGGCGCGCGTTTTGGACGTGATGGCGGCGGCTATTCTTGCAAAGTCGGGGCGAAACGTGCCGGGCGTCAGGGGCACGCGCACCGGCACACCACCGGCGAGCTCGATGTTGGGCACATAACTGTCGTAGCAGGGCTCCAGCACAATCACCTCGTCGCCCGGATGCACGACGGCCAGAATGATGGTGAGGATCGCTTGCGTGGCGCCCGCGGTGATGGTGATCTCGGTGGCGGCGCTGTAGGAACGGTTGTAGAGCGCAGCGATCTTGGCCGCCACGGCCTCGCGCAGCACCGGCACACCGGGCATCGGCGGGTACTGGTTCTTGCCCTGCTGCATGGCGTGGGTGACGGCCTCCACCAACCTGGGGTCGCAGTCGAAGTCCGGGAAACCCTGACCCAGGTTGACCGCATTTTTTTCCACCGCCAGGGCCGACATGACGGTAAAGATGGTGGTGCCGACGTTGGGCAGCTTGGTTTTGAGCGTGATCATTTTTAATCAGTTGAGGACAGAGCAAATTTGCTTCGCAAATCTTGGTCTGTCCCGCAAGGTTCTAATATGTTGAGGACAGAGCAAATTTGCTTCGCAAATCTTGGTCTGTCCCGCAAAGTTTCACAATTCATAGTCGTTAACGTGTCCCGTCATGGCGCGGGCGACCAGGGTGCGGTTGAGCCGGGAGCTCAGCAGTTCGGCAAATTGATAGACAAAATTGCGCAGGTAGGCGCCGCGCTTGAAAGCGACGCGCGCCACATTCTGGCCAAACAACTGGCCCGCAGGCCGGATCACCAGTTCATTGTTGGCGCCGCCTTCGGCCACGTCGCGCACCGACATTTCGGCGGCAATGCCCACCCCCAGGCCCAGCTTGACGTAGGTCTTGATCACGTCCGAGTCAATGGCTTCGAGCGCAATGCGGGGTGCGAGCTTGCGCGTGGCAAAGGCGTGGTCGATCTTGGTGCGGCCGGTGTAAGACGGGTGGTAGGTGATCAGCGGCTCGTTGGCAATGTCTTCCAGCGTCAGGTGCGCCTTGCTGCACAGCGGGTGGCCGGCGGGCAGCACCAACACATGCTGCCACTCGTAGCACGGCAGGGTCACCAGCTCGTCATAGCCATCCAGTGACTCGGTGGCGATGCCGATCTCGGCCACTTCGTCGATCAGCATCTGCGCCACCTGGTCGGGCGAGCCCTGGTGCAGGCTGACGTTGACCTTGGGGTAGGCCAGGCGCAGTTTGGCCACCGGTTCGGGCAGCACATAGCGCGCCTGGGTGTGGGTGGTGGCAATCGACAGGGTGCCGCTGTCCTGCGAACTGAACTCATCGCCAATGCGCTTGAGGTTGGTGACTTCACGCATGATCAGTTCAATGCTCTTGAGCACTTGCAGACCGGGCTCGGTGACGCGCTTCAGGCGTTTGCCATGGCGCGCAAAGATCTCGATGCCAAGCTCTTCTTCGAGCTCGATGATGGCCTTGGACACGCCCGGCTGTGAGGTGTGCAGCGCCTTGGCGGCCTCGGTCAAATTGAGGTTGCGCCGGACGGCTTCCTGGACAAAACGGAATTGATGCAGGTTCATGGCACTGCCAGACTTTAAAAAGTGGCAGCCGGCAAGGCAATCTGCGCCAGCAACTCGACCACACGGGCGTCTTCGCCGACCGACGGTTGCAACACGAAACCAACCTGCGGGTAGTCACGCTGGAGTTGCTCGACCAGCACCGGCAGGTCTTCCCGGGCATGGCGGCCGACGCCCAGAAACATGGGCACGATGGTGATGCCCTGAACGCCCAGCGCCACCAATTCGGCAGTGGTGCTTGCCAGGTCTGGCGCCGTGATTTCAAGAAATGCACAGCGCACACAGCACTGCGGCTGAATCGCAAGCATGCGCTGCGCCACGGTGTCGATGGGAACGCGCCAAACAGGGTCGCGCGAGCCATGACCGAAAAGAATGGTTGCCTGCATAAGAGCCTGACTTTCAAGAATAGGGTTGATACGTCAAACGGCTGCGCCTCATCGCCGGAGCACCAGCCAGCCGAAAGCCGACAGCGACAACGCCGTATAAATCAGGCCCGGCAAGGCGGCAGCCAGCCAGGGTTGCCAATTTTGCAGCGTGCCGATGTAGCCAAAAACGTTGTTGAGCAAAAAGAAACTGATGCCCGCCAGCACACCGCCGAACACATAGGTGGTGATGCTGCCGGAGCGGAAATGCAAATAGGCAAACGGCAAGGCCAGCACCACCATGACCAGGCAACTCAAGGGGTAAAAAACCTTGCGCCAGAATTCGATTTCGTAGCGCTGCGCGTCTTGGGCGTTGCTCTGCAAATGCTGGATGTACTGAAACAAATCAAGGGCGCGCATGCGCTCGGGTTTGAGCAGGGCGGCCGACACCATTTCTGCGCTGAGGCGATTGGGCCAGCGCAACGAGTCCCACTGCAGATGATCGATGCGGGCTGTGGCGGCACCCTCGACCGGGAACTCGGTGCGCCTGACCTGCTGCAACTGCCAGCTTTCGTCGTCAGACGCCGAGGCCGATTGGGCTTGCGTGACCGACTGCAAGGAGCCCCGGTTGTCAAATTCGAAAACACGGATGTCGTGCATCACGCCATCGGATGCCAGTTCACCCACATTGACAGCATACTGGCCATCAGCCTGTTTTTCCTTGAGCCAGGCGCCAGTCTGGCCCACCGTGATGCGCCCGGTGTAGCGGGCCTTGAGCAACTGGGCGGCGCGGTCGGCCACCGGCGACAGGTAGTCTCCGAGCGCAAAGGTCAGCATGACAAAACCCAGCCCCAGGATCAGCAACGCCCGCAGCGCGCGCCACGGATCAAGCCCGCTGGTGCGCAGAATTGTGAATTCAGAGCTCTGGGCCAGCCGCGCCATGACAAAAATAGTGCCGATCAGGACGGCAATCGGGGTGAGTTCATAAAGGTGGCTGGGAATGAGCAGGGCCACATAGACAAGCGCGTGCGCCAGGTTGTAGCCGGTGGCGGTGTGCCGCCCTACCGCCTGGATTTCTTCGACCAGATCAAAAAAGAAAAACAGCGACAAGAACCCCAGCGTGACAAAAGCCACCGCCACAAGCACTTCGCCATAGATCAGCCGGCGAATGGTTCTCATGCGGCAGCCACCTTGGAGCGCCAGCGCGACAGGCTGAACAGCTCGCGCCATTGCAGGTTGAGATGGTGTTTCGCGAGCATCAGCAGGGCCAGCACAAAAACGCTGCCGTGCAGGCCCAGCATCAATTGGACAAAGCTGAACTTGCCGGTGGCAATCATGTTTTGGCCCAGTCCGAGCAGGTTGTAATAAAAGACGAAGGTAAACAAGGCAAACACCAGATTGGTGCTTCGGGCCACGCGCGGGTTCACGCTTGACACCGAAACCGCAATGAGCACAAAGTTGAACGAGATCAGAATCAGGCCCAGCCGCCACGACAATTCGGCCCAATGAGCGGGCGACGGGTTGTCCAGCAATGCGGCAGTGGTGCGGGTGTTCACCGGCACAAAATTCATGACTTCGAGGGCGTCCTGGCCGATCTGGATGCCGTATTGTTCAAAGTTGCTGACCTTGATTTCGGCCGAATCCTTGGCGCGCTCCAGGCGCTGGCCCTTGTCGAGCATCAAAAAACGCCCGGTCGGCAGCGTTTCGACGCGACCGCTGCGCGCGGAAGTCACGGTTTCCTTGCCCTCTTCGGTGGTGACCACAAAGACATTGGCACCGCCTTGCGCCGCCGACACCTCCTTGTCAATAAAAAAGACCCGCTTGCCGTCGGCAGATTCCTGAAACTGGCCGGGCTCGACGCGCTCCAGATCACCGCGCTGCTCATATTGGTTCTTCAGCTCTTCGATGCGCAAATTGGTCCAGGGCAGGATCACCAAAGCCAAACCGGCGACCACCGCAAACACCGGCCAGGCAAAGCGCAGTAGCGGCCAAACCACGGCAGACAGCCCCTGGCCGCTGGACAACCAGATCACCATTTCGCTGTCGCGGTACATGCGCGACAAGGTTGAAATGATGGCAATGAACAGGCCCAGAGTCAGCAGCGTGGGCATGTAGGCCAGCACAATGTAGCCCATCACCAGCATCACGTCTGACGGATTGAAACTACCGCGCGATGCCATTCCCAGGGTGCGGATCAGGGTCATGGTCATGACCACCGTGACCAGCACGATCAGGGTCGCGCCAAAACTGCGCGACAGCTCTTTGCGTAGGGATGAATGGAATAACATTACGGCACTTTGAAAGGCTGAATTATGAACTTTGAACTGCTGACTTTGGACCTGGCAACGGCTGGCCATGAAAAATGCAATGTTTTGCTGATGTTGCTGCCTGCCAGCTTTAAACCCGGCCAAAATCCGCTGTCCACCCTGATCGGCAAGGCGCTCAAGTCGGGCGACCTGGCAGACAAGCCCGCCAGCCTGCTCGACATCTACCGCCCCGCCGGGCTGGCTTGCGACCGACTGGTATTGGTGCAGCTGGGTGATGCCAAGACCGGCAACATTCGCAAGGGCGTGCAAGCGGCCATCGCCCTGATCAAACCCGCCAAACCCAAACACATCACCCTGTGCTTTGCCCAGGCCCCGGACGGCCAGGCGCTCCATGTGGCCATGACCACGCTGGCCGAAGCCAGTTATGTCTATGCCACCACTTTAAGCAAAGCCGAAGCGCGCACCATCAGCCATGTCAGGGTCGGCGTGCCAGACCGCGCCGCGCTGGCCGCCCCGTTTGCCCAGACCGTGGCTGCCGTGCGCGGCATCGAACTGGCCAAGGAATGGGCCAATCGCCCGGCCAACCATGCCACGCCCAGTCATCTGGCCCGTGCGGCACAAGCCTTGGCCAAATCCCCCCGCATCAAATGCGAGGTGTTGAACCTCAAGGATGTCCATAAACTGGGCATGGGGGCCTTCATGGCGGTGGCGCAAGGTTCTGCCGAGCCCCTCAAATTCATTGAACTGCACTACAAGGGCGCTGGCAAGAATCAGCCGCCGGTGGTGCTGGTTGGCAAAGGCATCACCTTTGACAGCGGCGGCATTTCCATCAAGCCCGCCGCAGAGATGGATGAAATGAAGTACGACATGTGCGGTGCCGCCAGCGTGCTGGGCGTGTTCAAGGCGCTGGCCGAACTGCAACCCGCCATCAATGTCATCGGCCTGATTCCGTCTTGCGAAAACCTGCCCAGCAGCCGCGCCGTGAAGCCGGGCGACGTGATCACCAGCATGAGCGGCCAGACCATCGAAATCCTCAACACCGACGCCGAGGGCCGGCTGGTGCTGTGCGATGCCCTGACCTATGCCGAGCGCTTCAAGCCGCTGGCCGTGCTCGACATTGCCACGCTCACCGGTGCCTGCGTGATTGCGCTGGGCGGCGTGCGCAGCGGCTTTTTCTCGGCCGATGACGCCATGATGGCGGCAATCGCCAAAGCCAGCGAGTCGTCGCAAGACCTGTGCTGGCCCATGCCGCTCGATGACGATTACGCCGAAGGCCTGAAAACCAGCTTTGCCGATGTCGCCAACGTGGCGGGCCGCCCCGGGGGTTCGATCACCGCGGCCAAATTTCTGCAACGCTTTGCCAGCAAATATCCGTGGGGGCATCTGGACATTGCCGGCACCGGCTGGAAAAGCGGCAGCGCCAAGGGCGCCAAGGGCGCCACGGGCCGTCCGGTGGGCTTGCTGTTGCACTATGTGCTGTCCTTTCAAGCCAGCGCCGCATGATGCCAGTGACCAACGTTGAGTTTCATACCCACACGCCTGACCGGCTGCTGTACGCGTGCCGCCTGTTGCGCAAAGCAGCCGCCAGCGCTGCGCAAATATTGGTGACAGCCGATGTGGACACACTGGACCAGCTCGACCGGCAGCTTTGGGCTTTTTCCAGCACTGATTTTGTGCCCCACTGCTTTCAGGACGCTCCTTCGCAGGTGCTTGACAACAGCCCCATCGTGCTGACCCCAAGCCTGCCCGCCAACGCCGCACAAACCATCTTGCTGAACCTGGGTTCAGAGGTTCCCGCTGGTTTTGAGCAGTTTGCCCGCGTCATTGAAATCGTCAGCGAAGATGCCAACGACAAACGCCAGGCGCGCGGCCGCTGGAAGCATTACGCCGGTTCGGGATGCCATTTGAGCAGCCACGACTTTCAAGCCAAGGCTGCGTCTTGAGCACACCGGCGCACAACGCTGGCACAACAATTGCGAGAATTCACTGGGCGGACGCAAAGTGATATGGCGTCGCTGGCAAGGCAAGCCGTGCGTGACGCATTGGCGCCCCAAAACCGATCCGAATCCGCCCAAGTGCCTGCAAAAAACTGAAATATATGCACCAAATGAGTAACTTCCCTATGGTGCAGCCCCTCAAAGTAAGCTATCGTGCACCGCTAGAATTTACTTCTACAACTTTTCTTTTTAACTGGAGTTTTTATGCGCATTAAAAGTACCCTGACCCTGATCGCTGCCGCAACTTTGCTGGTGGCTTGTGGCAAAAAAGAAGAAGCCGCACCGGCTCCTGCTGCCGCGCCTGCACCCGCACCAGCACCCGCTGGCAATGTTGTCAAGATTGGTCACGTTGGTCCTACCAGCGGCGCCATCGCCCACCTGGGCAAAGACAACGAAAACGGCGCCCGCATGGCCATTGACGAGCTCAATGCCAAAGGTGTCATGCTGGGTGGTCAAAAGGTCACTTTCGAACTGCTGGCTGAAGACGATGCCGCTGATCCCAAGCAAGGCACTGCTGTTGCGCAAAAACTGGTCGATGCCAAGGTTGCTGGCGTGGTCGGCCACCTGAACTCAGGCACCACCATTCCTGCCTCCAAGATTTACAGCGACGCGGGCATTCCCCAAATCTCGCCCTCTTCGACCAATCCAAAATACACCCGTCAAGGCTTCAAGACCACTTTCCGTATGGTGGCTGACGACACCCAATTGGGCGGCACGCTGGGCAAATACGCTGTTGCGACGCTCAAGGGCAAATCCATTGCCGTGATCGACGACCGTACCGCCTACGGCCAGGGCGTTGCCGAAGAGTTTGCCAAAGCAGTTGAAGCTGCCGGCGGCAAAGTGGTCGCCAAAGAGTTCACCACCGACAAGGCAACTGACTTCACCTCCATCCTGACCACCATCAAGGCCAAGAAACCCGATGTGGTGTTCTTCGGCGGCATGGACGCGGTGGCCGGCCCGATGATGAAACAAATGAAGGCTCTGGCCATGAAACCCAAGTTCATGGGCGGCGACGGCATCTGCCCCACCGAACTGGTCAAGCTTGGTGGCGACGCCATTGCCGACAACCAGGTCTATTGTGCTGAAGCCGGTGGCGTCGATGGCGAAGCCAAGGTGGGCATGGACGAGTTCAAGGTCAAGTACCAGGCCAAGTTCAACACCGACGTCAAGCTCTATGCTCCTTATGTCTATGACGCGGTGAACGTCATGGTGGCCGCCATGGTCAAGGCTGACTCGGCTGATCCTGCAAAATACCTCCCCATCATGGCGGCAACGGCCGATTTCAAGGGCGTATCCGGCCCCGTCTCTTTTGATGAAAAAGGCGACATCAAAAACGGTGCCTTGACGCTGAAGACCGTTCGCGGCGGCAAACTGGAAACCCTGGCTGTGATCCGCTAAGCCAAAAGCAAACCCGGTGCTGACGCCTTGTGGTGTCAGCCTGCCAAGGAAGCAAGCCAGCCGGTTTGCTTCCTTTTTTTATGGCTGATGCCCTGCGTCGAATGAAAGCCGCGGCTCGGGCAGGTAGAATGCGCAGCTCTGGAGCGGTGGATGAGTGGTTTAAGTCACACGCCTGGAAAGCGTGCGGGGAGTTAAATCCCCCGGGGGTTCGAATCCCCCCTGCTCCGCCAGATAGTTTAGAAAATCCCTTGTAATTTAATGAGTTACGAGGGATTTTTTTTCATCAAGTGGCTTTATCCGTCAGTGGGCTTGCTCGTTGGTGCATCAGTTGCCCATTGTTCACCGTGCACTTTGCCTTCGATCTCTCGCATTGATTCATGCGGGCTTGTTCGCCATTGCCTCAATGGCCGCACAGACTTCAAGCAAGCTGTCAAAGTCAGGCTGATTGACCGGCAGAAGACCGTCTTCGAGCATCGCGTGATAGTCATCTGCCAGCGCGGTCCGCGACGCGCCTTGTGGAATCAATTGCAAAGCGCCAGATGTCGCCTTGAAGTAATCGATCCTCTTGCCTGCTGCATCTTTTTCCGAAAAGAACATGGTCTTGTGCTCGGCAACCTGGTTGGCCAAGACACGGTCTTGCGCCGCTCGGGCCAGCAGCGGCGACTGGGCAAACGCAGCCAGATCGTACCAGTGGCGTGAATAGCGCTGGCCACGCAAACGCCCCTGCAGACAGTAGACGTGCGCCGCCGTGGCCTTTTCCCAGAAGGTACGCTCAGCCTTCATCACACGGGGAGTAGCGCTGGGAAACGCTACTTCGCTGATCACCTCTGCAATGTCGCAGCCGATCTTCTGGATCTGGTGGGGTTCCCCCGTTGCGCGTGCGCCAAATTCAAGCAACACATTCGCCGCCGCATACCCGGTGCCGGTCTTGATCGCCGGGTAGGTCAGCACCAATTTGTCCTGTGCTTCGCCAGACATCGTCAACTCGGCATTCTGGCCTGTCTGCCTCAATCCATTCTGCAAAACCGGGACCACCGTCTCGGCGATCCACTCAGGCAGGCGAGTACGAACGGCCGAGCTGACCTTCTTTTCCTGGCTGGCTGTTAGCGGGATGGGGTTTCCATCCCGCAAAAGATCGGGTACCAGCGCCAGGATGTCGTAGGTGAGGTCGATGTCTTCGGAGAAGCGGTCAATCAGTTTGTAGGCTTTCGAAAGCGATGTGCCACCCTTGAAGGTCAATGCCGCACCCAGCGGTGATCGATAAAGTGTGTCCAGAGTCCACACCACCCAGATGTCCTTTTCCAACAAATGCCCAGGTCTGCCAATTTTGCTGGCGGCCACTTCGAGCGCCTCACCCTGATCGCTGCGGCTGAGCTTGAACCAGGACTCAGGCATGGTCCATCACTTCGCTGACGGCCCGTGCCATCCATCCAGGAAGTATTGACCGTGACGCACGCAGGGCTTGCCACTCTTCAGCCGGAATCTGGTTGCCAAGCAGCTTCAATGAGGCCGCCGCCTGTTCTGGCCCCAGCCATGACAGCGCCCTGATGACGCGCCCCGCAGGCCGCTTGCCCAATGCCAGCTGCCAGCGCTGACCGTGCTTGAGCTCGATCATCCGCTTGCCCAGATGCAACTTCCGTGCAGGTCCAGAGGTAAGGAATACCTCGCGGGTCGGCACCTGAGTTGTCAAGCCCAAAGCGTTGGCCTCGGCAGCACCGTGACTCACCACCACTTCGCCACAGGCGGACTCGATAGCTTCAATTACTGTCTCTGTGGAGGGGGGGCGAATGCCAAAACGCCCGGCAACCGGGTGTGTGTAAGCACCACGCCCAACGCGCATGAGTTGTCCCTCCCTGGCGAGGCGGGAAAACGTTTGGTCTACCGCCGCGCGGCTGGCCAGGTGCAGGAATTCTTTGGGCGAGAGCAGGCCGCCCTCAGGTAGAGCCTTAGCGGCAGAGATGATGGATGTGGTCAGGATGCTCATGGGTATGCTCTTTTTGTCAGAAGTATATGTATATTTCTGACATTTTGCCAGAAAATTTTCCTGAACGATTCGAATGCGCTTCGGGGGCACCTCGGGCCGATGAAGCTGCAGGTATACCGTCACCCTGAACCGCTCGCTAGCGCTTGGGGCCATTCGGACAACGATCGCTCTCGCAAGACCCGCAGCCCGGCAGCCGAGCCCGTCACACGTACGCGCGTTCACACTTGCGACACACCCGCATGGGCTATCCGCCGTCGTAAATGAAAGTAGCGTACCAGCCTGGAAAGCGTGCGGGGAGTTAAATCCCCCGGGGGTTCGAATCCCCCTGCTCCGCCAGATAGTTGGTACTCATGCGCCTAAAATCAGGCGCATGAGTCACCCCGCAAACACACCCAACAAGCCAGTTGCCAGCGCAGTGGCCGCCGACGTCGTCAAACCCAGCAATTTTTTGCGCCAGATCATTGAATCCGACCTGGCCAATGGCACCTATGCCAGCCGCTGTTGGGGTGGCAGCCCGGGCGATGCGGCGCACCATGCGGCCGGCCAGCCCGACCCCGCCAAAATCCGCACCCGCTTTCCACCCGAACCCAATGGCTACCTGCACGTTGGCCACGCCAAAAGCATCTGCCTGAACTTTGGCCTGGCACGCGACTATGGCGGCGTGTGCCACCTGCGCTTTGACGACACCAACCCCGAAAAAGAAGACACCGAGTACGTCAACAGCATCATCGACTCGGTGAAATGGCTCGGCTTTGACTGGAACGGCGCCCCCAATGCCGCGCCCTACCAGGCCAGCGACTACTTCGACTTCATGTACCGCGCCGCCGAGTACCTGATCGAAGCCGGCCACGCCTATGTGGACGAGCAAACGGCCGAGCAAATGCGCGTGAACCGGGGCGACTTTGGCAAGCCCGGCATCGACAGCCCTTTCCGCAGCCGCACCCCTGCCGACAATCTGGCGCGTTTCAGGCAAATGCGCGATGGGCTGTATGAAGACGGTGCCATGGTGCTGCGCGCCAAAATCGACATGGCCAGCCCCAACATCAACATGCGCGACCCGGCCATCTACCGCATCCGCCGCGCCACGCACCACAACACCGGCGACAAATGGTGCATCTACCCGATGTACACCTATGCGCACCCGATCGAAGACGCGCTGGAGCAGATCACCCACAGCATCTGCACGCTCGAATTTGAAGACCAGCGCCCGTTTTACGACTGGCTGATGACGCGCTTGATCGAAGGCGGCCTGCTGGCCAGCCCGCCGCCCAAGCAATACGAGTTTGCCCGACTGAACCTCACCTATGTGATAACCAGCAAACGCAAGCTGGCGCAACTGGTGTACGACCATAAGGTAAGTGGCTGGGACGACCCGCGCATGCCAACCATCGTCGGCCTGCGCCGCCGCGGCTACACCCCTGCAGCGTTGCAACTGTTTGCCGAACGCATCGGCGTGACAAAGAGCGACAGCTGGATCGACTATTCCACACTGGAAGGCTGCCTGCGCGAAGATCTGGAACTCAAGGCCCACCGCGGCATGGCCGTGCTGAACCCGGTGAAGCTGGTGCTGACGAATTGGGACGAGGTGATGGGCGCCGGCCACCTGGAACCCTGCAGCCAGCCTGCCCTGCCGCACCCGCCGGAAGGCACTGAGCCACCACCCGCGCGCCACTTCACCATCGGCAAAGAGGTCTGGATCGACCGCGAAGATTTTGAAGAAGTGCCGCCCAAGGGCTACAAGCGCCTCTTCCCCGGCAACAAAGTGCGCCTCAAAGGCGGCTACGTCATTGAGTGCACCGGCTGTACCAAGGATGCAAACGGTGTCATCACCGAAGTGCATGCCACCGTGGTGCCCGACACCAAGAGCGGCACCCCAGGCAGCGAAACCGTCAAGGTCAAAGCCGCCATCACCTGGGTTGGCGTGGCAGACGGCGTGAACGCCGAGGTGCGCCTGTACGACCGCCTGTTCAGCGACGCGCAACCGGATGCGGGCGGCAAAGACTTCTTGGAAAGTCTGAACCCGAACAGCTTGAAGGTGGTCTCGGCGATTGTTGAGCCGTCACTGGCGAATGCGCTGCCGGGGCAGAACTTCCAGTTTGAGCGGCATGGGTACTTTGTGGCGGATCGTATTGACCACGTGCAAGGGGCCAAGCCGGTGTTTAATTTGGCGGTGGGGTTGCGGGATGGGTGGGGGAAATAAGGCCATGGAAACCACCAACTACTTTCGCAACGATGTCATGATCAAGCGGCCTTACATCAAGGCAGAGTGGTTGGAATTGGCATTAGCCAGACCGGTGCAGCGCGAAGTCCAGGATGACGATGGCCGCATCCGGCACTGGGTGTGGATTGAAGAGCTTGGCCGCCATCTGCGTGTGGTCACCCTTGAAGATGGCACAACCGTGCACAATGCGTTTCCAGACCGGAGGTTTACACCATGAAAATTTCTTACGACAAGGCAACTGACTCGCTCTACATCCACTTGGCTGATCGGGCCTCAGTGGACTCTGATGAGGTGAACGACGGCGTGGTGCTTGACTTTGATGCCAATGGCGCACTGGTCGGCATTGACGTGCAGCATGCCAGTGAGCGTGCGGACCTGAATAAGCTTTCTCTATCGAAGTTGCCGTTTGGGGAATTGCTGGCCGCTTGAACGTAGACTCTTTGTAGCAAATCAGGCAAATTTCGGCAACCATGACCCATTCCGTTTCGGCCAAACTGATGGGCAACGCCAGACTGCGGGAGAAACGGGGCGGCGTGAAACCCTGGCCAGCGGTCAGAGACGACATTGCTCGCCACCTCATGCATGACAAAGGCTGCCATTCAACCACCATGGTTGACTACTACGCGCTGCCCCAAACCGGTCAAAAAGCATGGCCTGGTCGCGCCGCTGCCAACGAATGCGCCCACGACGACAAAGCCCGCACCGTGCAAGATGCCGCCCTGGAAGACCTTGCCCAGCACCTGGGCGTGGCCAAACAAGAGCTGCGCTTCATCCCCTATGTGGTCATGCATGAATTTGAAGCCCTGCTGTTCAGCGACTGTGCATCGTTTGCCGAGGGCATTGGCCGAAAAGAGCTGGGTGGTGAGTTTCAAAAAATACGGGATCAGTTTGCTACGCCCGAGGAAATCAATGATTCTCCACATACAGCGCCGTCCAAGCGCGTCGAAAAGCTCGTTCCGGGGTATCAGAAGCCGTTTTTGGGGAACCTGGCGGCTTTGGAGATTGGGTTGAGTCGAATGAGGACTGAATGCCCCCGGTTTGGGCTTTGGGTGGCGGGGCTTGAGTCAATTGCGGAGGCTGCTTGATTTGGAGAGAGCGCTTGAACCTTTATAGTCTGAAGGTTGCCACCGAGATTATGAAATCGTCACTGGCGAATGTGCTGACGGGTCAGAACTTCCGCTTTGAGCTTCAGAGGTTCTTTGTCGCGGATCGGGTGGATCACGTTCAACGAGCCAAGCCAATGTTTAATGACAAGCAAATAAGGTAAAAAATGCCAGGATTAGCAGTAAAAAACTTTCGTGGCTTTGACCGCGCAATCATTCCATTCACAAAGACAAATTTTTTTGTCGGTGAAAACAGTACGGGTAAAAGTAGTGTGCTGGCATTGCTCGAAATACTTTCGAGTCCAAACTTTTATTTCAATCAAGAGCTTGCTTCTGAATACTGTGACTTTTCAGCATATGACGATGCTATATCTGCACGAAATCCAAATGGAAAATTATCCATTGGATACTTTAGATTGAACTACAATTTAACAAAAAAAGGAATCATTGATTCATTGGCTTTTCAATTCTTCAATGATGACGGTATTGCAGGAATTCAATCACTAGCCTACATCTCAAACGGATACCTAATACAAGTAATTTTGAAAAAAACACTTTTGCAATATAAAGTATATAGAGCAAAATTGGAAGATAGAAAAGCCCCCATTTCAACCATATCAGATTTACTAGATAATGACACATCAAAAATGCAAGGAGAATCTGTTGAATCTGGTACTTATGAATACAAAGAACTACCATTGCCATCACCACTCATCACAGCGTTAAACATATTGGCACTTAAGGGCATAAGAAGCGGCGAGAAGGATCCACTAGTAAAAACCAGAATTAATCCAGCTCTGTTTGTAAACTCAACATGGATCGCTCCAATTAGAGCAGAGGCTCAGGTAATCAACACAAAAAATAAAGCATCTTACTCACCCAAGGGAGAGCATATACCAACCATAATTCGGAGAGCATTTGGCAGCAAAGCACAAGCACAACTAACAAAAAAATTACTTGACGTTATACCCATATTTGGCGAAAAATCTCACTTATTCGAAACCATTGGAGTGCGTGAATATGGCAATAGCCCATCATCACCTTTCGAAATAGAAGTCCGATTTGGTGGAGCCAATCATCGCGTATCAAATTTAGGATATGGCGTATCACAATCATTGCCAATCTTGTTAGAAATTGCTTCTTCTTCAAATTTTGACTCGTTTATTATTCAACAGCCTGAAGTTCACTTACATCCCAGAGCTCAAGCAGCCTTTGGCGATTTTTTCTTTGAAATGGTTAAAGATCGGGATCACTCTCTATTCGTTGAAACTCATAGTGATTTCTTAATTGATCGATACCGTCTTCGAATGAATGGGATGCGCCGAAAGGTAGCCAGTCAAGCACAAGTTATTTTTTTTAGTCAAAAAGAAAATAATTCAAACCATGCTGAACCAATTAGAATTAGACCAGATGGTAGTTATCCAGAAAATTTACCACAAAAATTTAAAGATTTTTTCCTAAAAGAAGAACTTCAACTTTTAGCTATTCGATAATGTGCATTATCATCGACACAAATACCCTTTCGAAGGTCTTTAAGACTACTGACAAGAAACATTCAGAATTTAAACCAGTGCTTGACTGGATTAAAGATGGGAATGGTAAGATTATTGTAGGTGGAACCACCTTTAATAATGAAATACTAGTCAAAGTTCAATGGTTTGTGAAAGCCTATCAGTTACTTAGGCAATGTGGAAAAGTTGTTGAGATTGACATGCGAAAAGTTGACAAACAGGAGGCATGGCTGAAGAAGCAAATCACGGACGATGACTTTGATGATCCCCACATTGTTGCCCTGATTGGAATTTCTGGTTGCAAGCTTGTATGCACAGGTGACGCTCGATCCTTTCCATATATTCAAAATAAAAAACTTTATCCAAAAGGAAAGGTTCCACCGTCAATCTATACAAAGGCCTCGAATAAGCAGTTACTCTGCGACAGTAATTTGGCACCATGTTGTTTGCCAAAATTAAAGTTATCAAAAACAACGAAACAGACTCTTACTGTCTAAGCGACTTACCCATAGGATTATTTTGGTGGTAATTTAAAATTAATAGATGATAAAAAGCATGACGATAAGGGGAAACTCAATCAAATGGCCAAATTCCTAACCACCACCGGCACCAACTACCACCTCGAAGAGTTGATCAAAGGCGCATCAGACCGCCTGATCCTGATCAGCCCCTTCCTCAAGCTCAACGACCGCATGAAAGAGTTGCTGGCCGACAAAAACCGGCTGAAGATCGACGTGCGCATCGTCTACGGCAAAAGCGAATTGCAGCCGCAAGAGATTGAATGGCTGCGCGGCCTGACCTACATCCGCACCAGCTTCTGCAAAAACCTGCATGCCAAGTGCTACATGAATGAAGAACTGTGCATCATCACCAGCCTGAATCTGTATGAGTTCAGCCAGGTCAACAACAACGAGATGGGCATCCTGATCCAGCGCAGCGAAGACAGCCAGCTCTACAAAGATGCCTATGAAGAGGCACAGCGCATCATCCGCATCAGTGATGAAGTACGCATTTCGCTGGAGCGTGTCACCAGCGCACCCGAGGCGACCATCCGGGAAGATGACAAGGCGGCGGACAGTGCCCATGCAGAAGACAAACTGACCTCTTCCAAGATCGGGCAAAAGCTGGGTTTGAAGACGGCGCAGTTTCTGGATCGAGCCACCGAACAAGGCTTCTTGCTGTTCGACGGTGAAAAGTACACCGTGAGCCCCAAGGGTGAACAAGTCGGCGTGGAGTTTGTCGCCAAGTCCCGCTTTGGCCCCTACTTTTTGTGGCCACAGGATTTTTGCCTGGGTTGATGGATGGAATTGACCAGCTGCATTATTTATAGCTGCTTGCGCTTATCGAATAAGCACTAGAGGCATATTTGTCATATAAATTCACCCTACTGAACGAAGACCAGTCAAGCTGAACCATCACCACCATGCCCGTCGTCTTCCGCTACAAGTCATTCCGGTTTTTCTTCTATTCCAACGAAGGAATTCCCCGTGAATCCATGCACATTCATGTCCGTAGCGCTGACGGCGAGGCCAAATTTTGGTTGACTCCCACCATCTATCTGGCAGACAGTGACGGTTTTGATGCACGCACATTGCGCGAACTGCTCGGCATCGTCACCGCCAACAAGGAACTCATCGAAAGGAGCTGGAATGAACACTTCGCCTAAAGCCGTGCGCTTCGACGACGACAACCTGTGGGTCAGTCTGGCCGATGGCCGCACCATCGCCGCGCCGCTCGCCTGGTTTCCTCGCCTGCTGCAGGCCACCCCGGCGCAACGTGCGCAAGTTGAGCTGAGCAAAGGCGGGCTACATTGGGATGCACTGGATGAAGATATTTCCGTAGCTGGCCTGCTGGCAGGTCAACCCGACTTGTCACGGCGCGGTGTTCATTTGGCTGCGTAATGCCTCGTGCAAGTAGTCCCAAAGGCCCGGAAGGCATTGGGGCGTGGTTTATTGCACGCAGGTGGGCAAATCTATTGCAGTGGTGCTGCACTCGTTCGTGAAAAAGACCCAAGAAACTCCAGACGCAGAGCTGCGCCTGGCCCGTAAACGCTTAAAGGATGTGCAACATGGCTAAAACCGGTTATCAACCCGTTCCGCATGACGCGACGTTCCGCAAGACGCTGCTAGCCAAACCCGGCGTAAAAGAGGCATTCGATGCCTTGGAGGAGGAATACACCGCGCTGCACACCATGCTGGAAGCCCGCCAAACGGCAGGTCTGACTCAAGCCGAGGTCGCCAGTCGCATGGGCACCACCGTGTCAGCGGTGTCCCGGCTCGAAGCATCACTGCGCAGTGAAAAACACTCCCCGTCTTTCGCCACACTGCGCAAATACGCGCAAGCCTGCGGCAAGAAGCTGGTGATTCAGATGGTTTGAATTTGCTCCATATTCAATAGCTTCTTTCGCACTATGCATAAGGCTAGAGGCCAATTTGACACATCAATCCAAGGCATCGTCAAGCTTCAACCCACGCCACGACTGACGCACAGGGCTCATCAGGCTTTCGCACCAGCCACTTTGCGCCGCACATGCAAATGCGTCTGCACCGCATCCCCCTCGCCGCTCTTGACTTCTTTCACTTCCAGATACGCCGATTGCTGACGGATCAGTTCACCCAGTTTGGCAAATTTGTAATTGCGCGGGTCGAATGACGGGTGGCTGCGGTTGATCTGGCTGCCCAGGGCTGACAGCGTGGTCCAGCCGTCTTCGCGGGCGATGGCATTCAATGCGTTCAGGATCATCGGCTTGAGCTTGGGTAACTCGGCCACCGACTCCTGGCCGGGTTTGGTTTCTTCGGGCTCGGTGCGCAAAATCTCGGTGTAGATGAACTTGTCGCACGCGGCCACAAAGGGTTCTGGCGTTTTGCGTTCACCAAAGCCGTAGACCAGCAGCCCGGCTTCGCGGATGCGGGTGGCCAGGCGGGTGAAGTCGCTGTCGCTGCTCACCAGACAAAAGCCGTCCACACTGCCCGCGTGCAGCACGTCCATGGCATCAATGATCAAGGCCGAGTCAGTGGCGTTTTTGCCGCTGGTGTAGGCAAACTGCTGTATTGGCTGGATGGCCATGGTGTGCAGCACATCTTTCCAACCCTTGAGGTTGGTGGTGGTCCAGTCGCCATAGGCGCGTTTGATGGTGGCTGTGCCGTAGCGCGACACCTCAGCCAGCAGTTCCTGGATGACGGATGCCTGCGCGTTGTCAGCGTCTATCAAGACGGCGAGTTTTTGGTTGTCGTTGGTTGCCATTGGGAATCCTCCTTGTGTTGACGCTATCGTACAAGCTTGTTGGGGAAAATGATGAGTTACTACGGCAAAGCCGTATAATTGACTCACCATGCTGACCATCGTCGAAACCCCACTTTTTCAGGGTCTGTGGCCCGACTATTGGAATGAAGACGAAAGAGGCGAATTTGCAAGCTGGCTGGCCCATGCGCCAGACGCAGGCGATGTGGTGCCAGGATCAGGTGGTGTTCGCAAAGTGCGTTGGTCACGCAAAGGCACCGGTAAGCGCGGTGGCGTGCGTGTGGTGTATTTCAACAGGCTGGCAAATGGTGAAATATGGTTGCTGTTGATCTACGCCAAAAGCGCCCGTGACAACGTGCCAACGGATGTGCTGAAACAGCTCAAGCAGGAGATTGAAAATGCCCATGACTGAAAAACAATTGCTCGCCCGCGACGCCAAACGCGACATCGGTGCCGAGCTCCTTCTGTCGGTGCGCCAAATGAAAGCAGGCAAAGGCAAAGTGGTTGCCAGCATCGAAGTGCCTGCTGTCACGCTAGCCCGCATGAAATCGGGCTTGTCCCAACTGGAGTTTGCCAACTTGTTGGGCGTATCCGTTCGCACACTGCAGGACTGGGAACAAGGCCGCCGACAACCCTCTGGCGCCGCGCGCACGTTGATCACCATTGCCGAGCAACAGCCTAGGGTGTTGAAACAGGTATTCAGTAACCTGGCATCGGCATGACTACCCTCGTGGGGTCGCACTTGGCGAATGACCGGCTGACAGCCTGCCGACGTGGTGAGTTTTGGGGAATCACATTGGACGATGTGATCGTCTGGCACCACTGATCGATCTGGTCGCCCTCGCAATTAAAAAAATAGGCTGGCCCATGCCCCTCTCCTGGAACGAAATCAAATCCCGCGCGCTTACCTTCAGCCGCACCTGGTCTGACGCGGCCAATGAGGACAGCCAGGGCAAGCCGTTCTGGATTGATTTTTTCGAGATCTTCGGCATCACCGACAAGCGCGTGGCCACCTTTGAGCACGCGGTCAAAAAGCTGCCCGGCCTCAAGGCCAAGACCGATGGTTTTGTCGATCTGTTCTGGCCCGGCATGTTGCTGGTGGAACAAAAGTCGCGCGGCAAAAATCTGGACGCGGCACTCACGCAGGCACTGTCCTACTTTCCCGGTATCGCCGAGCGCGACTTGCCCCAGTTGGTCATCGTTTGTGACTTTGCACGTTTTCGCGTGCACCGTCTCACCACCAACGAGACCTTTGAATTTGCCCTGAAAGACCTGCACAAACACATCAAGCTGTTCGGCTTTGTGGCGGGTTACAAGGTGCAGACCATCCAGCCGCAAAACCCGGTCAACATCAAGGCTGCCGAGCGCATGGGGCGCCTGCACGACGCCCTCAAGGCCAGTGGTTACAGCGGCCACCCGCTCGAAGTGCTGCTGGTGCGCCTGCTGTTTTGCCTGTTTGCCGACGACACCGGCATTTTTCAGCCGGCGCAGTCGTTGCGCACCTTCATCGAAGAGCGCACCGCAGCGGATGGCTCCGACCTGGGTTCGCGTCTGGCGCAACTGTTTCAAGTGCTCAATACCGACGAGCCCAAGCGCAGCCAGGCGCTCGACGAACAGGTGGCCGCGTTCCCGTATGTGAACGGCAAGCTGTTTTCCGAGCCGCTGCCCATGGCCGACTTCACCGCTGCCATGCGCGAGGCGCTGCTCGATGCCTGCGCGCTGGACTGGTCATCGATCAGCCCGGCCATTTTTGGCAGCCTGTTCCAGAGCATCATGGACGACAAGGCGCGGCGCAACTTGGGCGCGCATTACACGTCCGAGGAAAACATCCTCAAGCTGATCAAGCCGTTGTTTCTGGATGAGTTGTGGGCAGAATTTGCCAAGGTCAAAAACAACAAGAACCGGCTGTTCGAGTTCCACAAAAAGCTGCGCACCCTCACCTTTTTTGACCCAGCATGTGGCTGTGGAAATTTTTTGGTGATCAGCTACCGCGAGTTGCGTGAGCTTGAATTGGCCGTGCTGCGCGCCAGCATTACCGACGGGCAAATGGGGCTGGACATTCATGGCCTGATTGGCATCAATGTCGATCAGTTTTACGGCATCGAGATCGAAGAGTTCCCGGCCCAGATTGCCCAGGTGGCGCTGTGGCTGATGGATCACCAGATGAACCTGCGCGTGAGCGAAGAATTCGGCCTGTACTTTGCCCGCATTCCGCTGCGCACCTCGCCGCACATCGTGCACGGCAATGCGCTGCGTCTGGACTGGAACGAGGTGATTCCGGCTGAGCGCTGCAGTTTTGTGCTGGGGAATCCGCCGTTTGTGGGCGCCAAGTTCATGGACGATAGCCAGCGTGAAGACACCCAACTGGTCTTTGCAGGCGTTGGCAACGCGGGTTTGCTGGACTTTGTGGCGGCCTGGTATGTGAAGGCGGCGCATTACCTGCGTGGTGATGTGCTGGCGAGTGCTGCGGCGCCGGCAAATACCCGGTGTGCCTTCGTTTCCACCAACAGCATCACGCAAGGCGAACAGGTCGGCGTGTTGTGGGGCTGGCTGCTGGCGCAAGGTGTGCACATTCACTTCGCGCACCGCACCTTCAGCTGGAGCAACGAGGCTTCTGGCAAGGCCGCCGTGCATTGCGTGATCATTGGGTTTGGGCTGCAAGACCTGCCGGGCAAAGTGATTTTTGAATACGACGACATCCGGGGCGAGCCGCATGCTGTCCAAGTCGCCAATATCAACCCGTATTTGGTTGACGCGCCTGATGTGGTGTTGCCGCGTCGATCCAAACCGATTTGCGATGTGCCAGAAATCGGCATTGGCAACAAACCCATTGACGACGGTAATTACCTTTTCACCACGGAAGAGAAGCTAGCATTTATCGCTGAAGAACCGGCCAGCGAAAAATGGTTTCGCCGCTGGCTGGGTTCGATTGAATTCATCAATGGCTACGAACGTTGGTGCTTGTGGTTGGGCGACTGCCTTCCTGGCGAATTGCGCGCCATGCCGCAAGCCATGAAGCGAGTGCAGGCGGTCAAGGCTGCCCGGCTAAACAGCAAGAGTCTGCCCACGCAAAAGCTGGCTGCCACACCGACACGTTTTCATGTGGAAAACATGCCAACCACGCCTTATTTGGTGATGCCTGAAGTCTCGTCAGAGCGTCGGCTATTCATTCCCTTTGGTTTTGAGCAGCCAGCCACCTTATGCAGCAATCTGGTCAAACTCGCGCCCAATGCAACGTTGTTTCACTTCGGCGTCCTCTCCAGCACCATGCACAACGCCTGGGTACGAGCCACTTGTGGTCGACTCGAAAGCCGCTACCGCTATTCCAAAGACATCGTTTACAACAACTTCCCCTGGCCAGAATTTGCTTCAGTCGCCAAGACTACTGAGCCTTTAACGCCGCATCATCCATCGCAAACAGCCATTGAAGCCGCTGCGCAAACCGTGCTCGACGTACGCGCCAGATTCCAGACCGGCGATCAGCCCGCCACGCTGGCCGACCTGTACGACCCGCTCACCATGCCGCCCGAATTGCTCAAGGCGCACCTAAGATTGGATACAGCCGTGGACAAAGCCTACGAGGTCAGTGGTGGCAAGAAGCACTACAAAAGCGACGCCGAGCGCGTGGCGTTTTTGTTTGAGCTGTACCAAAAGTACACCAGCCTGCTGCCTGCTGACAAACCCAAGTCAAAACGCAAAGCCAGGCTCGTCTGACCCATAAAGGAGAGCGTGGCACGACGACCACTCGCCACCGCATATCCATGTGGAATATCAGGGTTTTTAGGCTGTGGTCAAAATTGCAACTGGTGAAGTGAGCGAAGGTGAACCTGTGAGGAGAAGTCCATGAGCACTACCACCGTTCCCATGTGTTCCGTCGTGCATTTTGAAATGCCCTACAAGGACCGCGAGCGCGCAGCGCGCTTTTACGCCGCCGCCTTTGGCTGGACCCACCAGATGCTCGGCCCCGAGATGGGCGACCACCTGCTGGTCAGCACCGCGCCGCCCGGCGCACGACCGGCCGTGCCGCCCGAAGCGGCGCTGGGCTCTATCAACGGCGGCCTGTTTCCTTTCAAGCCAGACTGGCCGATGCAGCACCCGTCGGTGGTGATTGGCGTCGAAGACATCCGCGCGGCCATGCAGCGCGTCAAGGCGGCGGGCGGTGAGGTGATCGGCGAACCCATGGCGATTCCCGGCGTGGGCGAGTACGTGGTGTTCCGCGATACCGAAGGCAACCACAACAGCATGATGCAGCCAGACATGGCGCCGCCGGCCTGCAAGACCTGAGCCACGAAGGAGAACCCCCATGCGATTCATGATCATCGTCAAATCCTGCCCCGAGTTCGAGGCCGAGGTCACGCCCGAAGCCCCCGAGGAACTGATGGCCGAGATGGCCGCCTACCATGAGGAGCTGATGCGCGCCGGCGTGCTGCTTGACGGCAGCGGCCTGCACCCCAGCCGCACCGGCTGGCGCGTGCACTATGGCCCAGAGGGCAAACGCATCGTGGACGGGCCGTTTTCCGAAGCCAAGGAACTTATCGCCGGTTACACACTGATCAAGGTGCGCAACCGCGAAGAAGCCCTGGAATGGAGCCGGCGTTTCCCCAACCCGGCCGGCAAAGGCAAAGAGGCCGTGATCGAGCTGCGCCAACTCATCGAGCTCGACGAGTTCCCGCCCAGCCAGGCGCTGGACAAGTTCAAGCAGATGGAAGCCAGCCAGAAAGCCTGAGCCTCGCGCACTCACCAACGACCAGGAGAACCCATCATGTTCCGACAAATCTTCGTCAACCTGCCCATCAAGGACATGGCCCGTTCGCAGGCCTTCTTCAAGGCCCTGGGTCTCACGTTCAACCAGCGATTCACCAACGCGCAAGGCGCCTGCCTGGAGATTGGCGAGAACTTCTACGCCATGCTGCTGGTGGAGCCCTTCTTTCAGGGCTTCACCAAAAAGCCGATCAGCGACGCCCACAAGGCCACCGAAGTCATTCTGGCGCTGTCAGTGGACAGCCGCGGCGAGGCCGAAGAAGTGGTGCGCAAGGCCGTGGCCGCCGGTGCCACCACGCCAAATGCGCCGCAGGACCACGGTTTCATGTACCAGCACGGCTTTGCCGACCTGGACGGCCACCAGTGGGAGGTGTTCTGGATGGACGAAGCGGCAGCGCCCGCACAGATGTAAAGCGCCTTCTGTTCGAAAGGTCCCCGACGCCCCACCAAAGCCTGCCACTGATGCGGGCTTGCAGCTTGCCGTCAGTGGCCGCTCTGGCAGACAAAGTCCAGCCCCGCACACACCGCTGCCACTTGCGCGCCAATACATTGCTCTGGCGTGGCACGGTGGCTGTCGGGGTAAACCTCGGTGGTGGTGGTGTAGCGCGCGCCGGTGATGCCGGCGCACAGACCCAGTTCCTTCATGGCGTAGTGAATGACACCCTGCGCCACCAGCGGTGAGCCGATGATGCCGCCTTGCGCATCCGCCGGGGCGATGTGCGTGACGCGCGCCACGGCTTCAATGATGGCCTGCTGGAACGCGGGCTGGGGGTTGGCCGCGTCGTCCACCAGGTAAAAACCGTCCGGAATGGTGCAAGGCTCACAGGGCTTGCCATCACGCGCGGCCACGGCGGGGCGGTATTCCGACGCGTCGGTGTCGGTGGTTTCGTGCAGGTCGATGTGGGCTGCAAACTGCCCGTGCAGCGGCGTCACCAGCCGCATCAGCGCGGCGGACTCCTGCGCCGGACTGACTTCGCGAAACGACCGGTTGGGGTCGATGGCGTCAAAGTTCCAGCGCTGAATGTGTTCATACGCCCAAGGGCTCACGCACGGCGCCACCAGCAGGTTCACCCGGCCGGCATAGGCGTGGGCGTGTTCGTCCACAAAGCGCAGCGCGCCGTGCACGCCGCTGGTCTCGTAGCCGTGCACACCGCCGGTGACCAGCACGGTGGGCAATTCCGGGCGCCAGTTGCGGCTGCGGATGGTCAGCAGGGGAAAACGCTCGTCCGCATAGGCCACTTCACCGTAACTCGACACGTCAAAACGCTCGGCGAAGCGCTCGATGCTGCTGAGCACATCGTCGGCATAACTGCGCTGGCGCACCTGGCGCATGCGCCATTGGGCCAGCTCTGCCGGCCCCCAAGCCTGGCCGGGGGTACCGATGGGGTAAAACTGTGAATCGCTCATGGGATGTTTGCCGGGTTGAATGCTGCGTGAAAGGAACAGGGCGATTATCTGGGTGGCGCAGGCCGACCGGCCTCACCGACTACCCGACGCTGTAACATCGCCCGGTCACTGCGCACCGGAGAAACTTTAAACCATGAAAGCAAGCTGGAACAACATCGTCATCGCCGAGAGTGACGACACCGTGCTGGTGGAAGGCAACTATTACTTTCCCGAGAGCGCGTTGAAAAAAGAGTACGTCACCTTCAGCAATCACAAAACCAGTTGCGCCTGGAAGGGCCAGGCCAGCTACTACTCGCTGCTGATCAACGGCGAGATGCTCACCGATGCCGTGTGGTACTACCCCGACCCGAAGCCCGAGGCTGACATGGTGCGCGGCCGCGTGGCGTTCGGCAATGCCATCAAGGTGGCATGAGCCAGATTTTCCCCATCCGTTATGTCGATCCGGTGTTCAGGCCGCCAAGCGAAGCCGAGTCGCTGATCCTGCCGATCACCAATGGCTGTTCGTGGAACCAGTGCACCTATTGCGAGATGTACACCGCGCCGCAAAAGAAGTTTGGCGTGCGTGACGAGCAGGAGACCCTGGACGCCATTCGCCACTGCGGTGAACAGTTCGCCGGCCAGGTGCAGCGGGTCTTTATTGGCGATGGTGATGCCATGGTGTTGTCCACCCGGCGGCTGATGACGCTGCTGACCGCCATCAAAACCCATCTGCCCAAAGTGCGGCGCATTTCCAGCTACTGCCTGCCGCGCAACCTGCGCCACAAAACGGTGCAGGAACTGCTGGAGTTGCACGCAGCGGGTTTGTCGCTGGTGTATGTGGGCGCGGAGTCCGGCGACGATGACGTGCTGCGGCACGTCAACAAGGGCGAAACTTTTGAGACCACCCGCGACGCTTTGGACAAGCTGGGCGCGGCTGGCATCACCCGCTCGGTGATGTTGCTCAACGGGCTCGGCGGCCGCCAGTTGTCGCAGCAACATGCAGCCAACTCGGCCCGCCTGGTCAACCTGACCCAGCCGGAGTTTCTGGCCACGCTGGTGGTGAGTTTTCCGCAGGGCGAAGACCGGTTTCGCCAGGGTTTTCCGCAGTGGGAACCGCTCAACCCGCAGGAGCTGTTTGCCGAAATGGCGCAGTTTCTGCGGGCGCTGGAGCTCAAGCGCACCGTTTTTCGCAGCGACCATGCCTCAAACTGGCTGGTGCTCAAGGGGATTTTGGGCGCGGAAAAAGACCGTTTGTTGCGAGAGGTCGAAAATGCCATGCATCGCCCCGAGTCTGCCAAACTGCGACCGAGCTGGCAGCGCGGGCTGTAAGCCATGCGCACGCGCCGCACTATGCCTGCCAAACCATTTCGGTTAACCTCGCCGTCTTGGCAATCAAGGAACACCATGAAAAAACTCAATGTCACCATCAAGCTGGAAATGTCGGTCCCGGACGACTGGGAACTGGCGGCAACCTCGGAGGGCGGCCACGTGTTGAAGCTGCCCAACGGTCAATTTTTGGACATCGCCATCGAGCCGCTGTTTGCCAGCGACCCCGAGGAAACCTGGAGCAGCACGGAGGACGACGACCTGCTGAACGACCTGCTCGACATGGTGGACAGCGAAGAAGTGGCCTACGAGTTCGTCACCCACTGAAGCTGGTCATCCCGGGGCTGAGCCCCAGCCCCAGCGCATCGAACACCCGGATCGCGGCATAAGCGTCGTTGGCGGCATACACCAGTTGCGCCTCGGTCAACTGGGGATTGGCCCAATTGCTGGTGGCGGCTTTTTTTGATTTGATGAAGCGCTGCTGGAACAGCACCGCCACCGCACCTTTCACCCCCATGTCCTTGCGGTAACCGCGCTCCCGGAACACGGTGTTCAGTTCCAGGATGCCGACGGGCTCCACGCCCAGTTTTTCAATAATGCGCTTGCGGTCGTCGCGCAGGCCGAAGCCGGCCTTGGCAACACCTTTCATTTGCAGCAACTCAGCCGCCACGGCGCGGCAGGTGGGGTCGTGCAACTGGAAGACCCAGGCGCGCTCAGGTGTGGACAACTGCAGGATGTGCGGCCCGTCGGACGCTTCGCCGACACGAAAGGTTGGTTTCGACTCGGTGTCAAAACCCCAGGCACGTGCAACAGCCAGCGTTGCAAAGGCGGCATGGGCCTGAGCCTCTGAAGTGACGAGCGCAATGCGATCGAGCCCCAGCCGCGCAAAGGGCGGCAGCATGGCGATGGCGTCTTTGTCAGGCGTGTGATGCATAAAAAAACTTACCCAAAGTTTATGTGCGCTACCTTGTGGATAACTGCTTGCACAAGAGTGCTAAGCCGCTCCAGATATGGCTTGGCAGCCGGTGCCCAAAAAATGACCAGTTGCTTCACTGAGGTAGCGCCAAGGCTGGCTGGCTTCTAAAGCAGCAGCGGCGCGAAAAATATCGGTTTCGTGGTGGCTTCTGGCCACTATCTGCAAACCCACCGGCAAGCCCGTCCGGGTCAAACCGGCAGGGATCGACGCCGCGGGCTGGCCGGTCAGGTTGAAAGGGTAGGTGTAGAAAACCCAGTCCACAATGTTCCGATCAGGCAACCCGGGCGGCGTGTTCAGACCGACATCAAACGCCGCACAGGGTAAAGTGGGCGTGAGCAGCAGGTCAAAGCGCTCAAAAAATAGCCGCATCTTGTCGCGCAGCTCATAGCGCCGAAACACCTGCGTGTAATACGCCTCCGAGCTTTGCGCCAAAGCGTCTTTGAGCATGTCGGCCACGGCCGGGTCCAGCAGTTCGCGCTGTTCGGCCAACTGCCTTTTGAGCCGCACCCCGACACCGGCATAAAACTCCGAAGTCCACATCGCCACCGGGTCTTCATCCAGAACTTTGTCAATTTCGACCACCTCGCAACCCAGGTCCGTGAACACGCGGGCGGCCCGCTCGGCGATGGCCACGACCTCGGGGTCCGGCCTGGCATAACCAAGTGTGCGGCTCCAGGCGATGCGCATGCCCTTGACCGGCAAGTCGCAGGCGCCAAGGTAGTCGGGCACCGGCCCGGCAACCGAGAACGGGTCGCGCAGGTCATGCCCGCTGATGACCGACAGCAACAGGGCCGCGTCGCGCACGGTGCGCGTCAACGGCCCGACATGCGCCAGCGTGGGTGTGGCGGCAACCGGGTACACCGGCACGCGGCCAAATTGGGCCTTGATGCCAAACAGGCCACACAACGAGGCCGGGATCCGGATCGAACCGCCTCCATCGGTGCCGAGGGCCAAAGGGGTGATGCCCGCTGCCACGCTGGCTGCCGCGCCGGCGCTGGAGCCACCCGGCGTCTTGCGGGTGTCCCACGGGTTGCGGGTGATACCTGTCAGCGGTGAATCGCCCACGGCTTTGCAGCCAAATTCGCTGGTGGTGGTTTTACCGATGATGCAGGCGCCGGCCGCCAGGATGCGCTCGACCGATGGCGCATTCACGCTGGCCACGTTGCCGGCCATCGCGCGCGAGCCAGAGCTGAATGGCAGGTCTTTGACCGCAATCAGATCCTTGACCGAGATCGGCAGGCCATGCAGGGGGCCGATGGGCTGGCCAGACATGACGGCTTGTTCGGCCCGCTTCGCCGCCGCCAGCGCCTGCTCCGGCGCATAGGTGGCGAAACAGTTCAACCCGGGATCGAGGCGTTCGGCCTGGGCCAGCGTGGCGTGCATCAAAGCCACCGGTGACAGCTGGCGGCTGGCGATGGCGCGCGACAATTCAAGCGCGCTTTTGAAGGCCCATTCAGCGTTCATGCCCGCTCAAGCACTGGCCGACATCAATATTTACACCTCGCCGGTGTATTCGCCGCGTGCCGGGTAGCTCTTGGCAATGGCAAAGTCGATGGCACCCAGCAAATCCTGAAACTGTGGCCTGGCAAACGGCATGGTTTGCGCCGCGCCGTAGTAGAGCGTGCCGTCCGGTCGCACGATAAAAACACCCGGCTCGCTGAATAACGCGGGTTCCTCGATGCCGATGGACGTTTTACCGCGTCCGGCACTGATGTACAGCCCCCATTGGCGCGCACTTTTCAGGCTCAGGCCATAGCCAAATGGGAGGCTTTTGGCACTGACCTTGTCGGCCATTTGCCCGGCGCGTTCCGCGTCGTCGCTGCTAACCGCCAGCAACTGCACACCGCGCTCGGCAAACTCGGGAGCCAGGCGCTCCAGTTCGATCAGGTACTTGGCACAAATAGGGCAATGCAGGCCACGGTAGAAAACCACCAGATCAAAATGTTCACCAGGGTTGGCGCCGAGCACAAAGCGCCCGCCCGTGGTCAGGGCAACGTTCAGGGCGGGCACGGGGTCGCGCGGCATCAGGGCTTGGGCAGGCATGGGAACACTCCTTGAATTGGGGCTTGGGAACAGGTCAAAACCTGCAATTCTTAATGTGTGGTGCGCCGCAACTCGGCCACCCGGTTGACAATGGCGCTGCGGTCGGCGGCCTGCTGCTCGTTGGCCAGATAGGTCTCCAGGTCTTCCAGGGCATGCCCGCGGTGCCCGGCTTCGGCATGCGCCAGACCGCGGTCACGGTACTCGGGCCAAGACTGTGGCAGCAGCACGATGAGCCGGTCGAGCACGGCAATCAGTCGCCCCCAGTCTTCCTGCGCGGCATGGACGTCCTTGAGGTTGAACAACATGCGGGCAATGATGTCGCGCGGGGGCGCCGCCTGCAGGTACAGACCCAGCGGCAGTTCCTGCTCTTCGTCAAAACCATTCAACTCCTGAAACGGCGCGAGCCGCTCGGAAAGCTCTTCGCGGCTGAGCGATTTGCCAGTCAAGGGGTCGATGACAACCTGGCCTTCGGTCAGATTGACCTTGACCATGAAGTGCCCCGGAAAACTGATGCCGCGCACCTTCAAGCCAATGCCCTGGGCCAGCTCAAGCCAGATCACAGCCAGTGAAATGGGAATGGCCAGACGCGTGCGCAGCACCACATGCACGTAGCTGTTGTCGGGGTCGATGAAGTTGTTGAAATTGCCGGCAAAGTTCAGGTCGCGATAGACAAACTGGTTCAGCACGCGCAGCCTTTGCAGCGACCCGGCGTCGGCAGGAATGCGCCGCTTCAGGCGCGCCAGCAACTGGTCCACATCGCCCAGCACCTGCTGCACGCTGAGATCGGGGTACTCGTCCTGTGCCAGGCTGATGGCGGCTTCCAGCAGCGGAAAATCAGCGTCGCTGTGCACCAGAGACGCAAAGTACTCCAGCGGGGTGGGGACGTTCAGGGACAGGTTCATGGGGCCTATTGTCTATCGTCTTAACAGCTGGCGCAGTTTCATGCCGGCTGCCCACAAGGCGACAAAGTAAATAACGCCTGAGCCAGCAAGAATCAGCGCCAGCAACCCGATCCGCTTGAAACTCTCGGCGCGCAGCGCGGTCCAGGCAAAGTGGCTGTTGGCCCAGACCAAAAACAAGCCCAGCAAGACGCAGGCCGCCAGCACCTGCAGCACAAACAGGCCCCAGCCCGGCTCGGGCTTGTAGCTGCCACGCTTCATCAAGCCCAGCAGCAGCCACAGCGCGTTGACCATGGCGCCAATGCCGATCGACAGCGTGAGCGCGGCATGGGCAAAAACAGGCACCAGCACGAGGTTGAGCAACTGGGTCAGCACCAGCACCACCACCGCCACCTTGACCGGGGTTTTGGTGTCCTGGCTGGCGTAATAGCCGGGCGCCAGCACCTTGATGGCGACAATGCCGATCAGGCCCACGCCCCAGCCCATCAGCGCGTGGGTGACCTGGCTCACGTCGAAGTCGGTCATGGCGCCATAGTGGTAGAGCACCGCCACCAGCGGCAGCGGGAATACCAGCAACGCCAGGGCGCAGGGCACGGCCAGCACCACCACCAGGCGCAGACCCCAGTCGAGCATGGCCGAGTAGCGCACCGAGTCGCCGCCGGCGCGGGCACCGGCCAGCTGCGGCATCAGCACCACGCCCATGGCCACGCCCAGCATGGCCGTGGGGAATTCCATCAGGCGGTCGGCGTAGGTGATCCAGCTGACGCTGCCCGGTGCCAGGTGCGAGGCGATCTGGGTGTTGATCAGCATCGACAGGTGTGCCACGCTGACGCCCAGCAAGGCCGGCCCCATCAGGCGGAGAATATTTTGCGTGCCACCATCGGCCCTGGCCTGCCTGATGGCCGACCAGCGCCAGTTCAGGCGGGGGCTGAGCCCCATGCGCTTCAAGGCCAGCCATTGCACCGCCAACTGCAGCACACCGCCCAGCAGCACGCCGCCCGCAAGTGCATAAATGGGTTCCAGCCCGAGCGTTTTGAACCAGGGCGCGCCCAACCAGGCGGCAAAAATCATGCAGATATTGAGCAGCACGGGGGTGGCGGCCGGCACCGCAAAACGTTTGTAGGTGTTGAGCACCCCTGCGCCCAGCGCCACCAGCGACATGAAAGCGATGTAGGGAAACATCCAGCGTGTCAACACCACCGCCGCCTCAAAACCGCGCGGGTCCTGCTGCATGCCGCTGGCCATGGCCCACACCAGCCCGGCCGCACCCAGCACACCGAGCACGCTCAAGCCCAGCAAGGCCCAGGCCAGCACCGTGGCCACCCGGTCGATCAGCAGCCGGGTGGCGGCGTCACCCTGTTGTTCCTTGGAGGCGGCCAGCACCGGCACAAAGGCCTGGCTGAAAGCCCCTTCACCAAAGAAGCGCCGAAACAGATTGGGAATGCGAAACGCCACGTTGAAGGCGTCGGTCATGCTGGATGCGCCAAAGGTGGAAGCAATCAGCAGCTCGCGCACCAGCCCGGTGATGCGTGACAGCAGCGTCAGGCCCGAGACCACCGAGGCCGATTTGAACAGGCTCACAGCGCCACCACCCGGCTCTGCCAGACCATCTTTTCAACAGTCACCACCGCCCGGTTCACCAAGACGCGGCCCGCCAGCACATCGCAACCGGGTGGCAGTCAATTAAAACGGATTTTTGGACGGTGTTCATAGAGAATGCGGGGTTCGCGCGGATTGTAGTCACGCCATGAAAATCCCGATGCGATTATTTATTTGGACGCCGATGGAATAAAACCGCTGAGCGAAGTGTTCATGGGCATGCAGACACTTGTTTGCTTATCCCCAACTTTGGAGTTCACCATGAGATTCAATTCATCCGCGTTTTCCTTGACCTCTGTCGCCGTGGTCTTGTTGACGGCCTGCGCCTCGGTGGCTGCGGCGCCCGTCACGGTTGCCAATGGCGTGCTGGTCGGCCCCAACGGCATGACGCTCTACACCTTTGACAAGGACGCGGCTGGCAGCGGCAAGTCCGTCTGCAACGGCCCCTGCGCCGCCAATTGGCCACCACTTGCCGCCGCCACGGGCGAGATGGCCAGTGGCGACTTCAGCATCATCACACGCGACGACGGCAGCAAACAATGGGCGGTCAAGGGCAAGCCGGTCTATTACTGGTCCAAGGACAGCAAGCCCGGCGACAAGACCGGCGATGGCTTCAACAAGGTCTGGCAAGTCGCCAAACCCTGAATGAGCCGAGAACTCATCGTTGCCCAGATTCCCGCCCTGCGCCGGTATGCGCGGGCGCTCACGGGGGATACCTGGGCGGCTGATGACCTGGTGCAGGACACGCTGGAGCGTGCCTGCAACAAATGGCGCTTGTGGCTGGTGGGTACCAACTTGCGCGCCTGGCTGTTCAGTGTGATGCACAACCTGTTTGTCAACCAGTTGCGCCAGTCACCCGGCGGCCGGCAAACGGCGCTGCTTGACATCGACGATCTGGCCGATGAACTGCCGGCGCCCGCGTCGCATCCCGATCTGGCGCTCGACCTGCAACGTTGTCTGCTGCGCCTGCCACCGGAGCAGCGCGAAATCTTGCTGCTGGTGTGCATGGAGGACATGACTTATGCCGAGGTTGCCAAGGTCACCGGCGTTCCGCTGGGAACCGTGATGTCGCGCCTGTCGCGTGCCAGAGCCCGTTTGCAGGCCATGCTGGATGAACCCGCGCGTTTGCCCGCAGAAGGGGCCGCTGGTCACGCGCCGACCATCCGCCCGATGACGCTTCACCGTTTGAAATAAGCACACCCCACCATGAATCGCACGCCTGACCGCCCCTTGTCTGACGATGAACTCCACGCCTTGGTAGATGGACAGGGATCGCCCGACGCTCTGGCCGCGCTGCGGACGAGGCTGGCAGATGAACCTGACGCCCAAGCCAGGCTGACGCAGTGGCAGCACCAGCGTGACACCTTGCAGCGCCTGCATGCCCAGGTTCTGGCTGAGGCGGTACCGCACACTCTGCTTCAGGCTGCACAGGCTGGCGACGCCTTCCGTACAACGGGAAGCCACTGGTGGCGTTATGGCGGCATGGCTGCCAGTGTGCTCTTGGCATTTGGTGCCGGTTGGTTGGCCAACGCCAACTGGCAGGAAATGGGGGGGCCTGAAACCACGCTACCCAGCATGGCGAGCGCAAAACCTGAGCGTGAATTTGTGCATCAGGCGGTACTGGCCCACACTGTTTATGCGCCAGAGGTTCGCCACCCGGTAGAAGTCACCGCGCTGGAGCAAGCACATTTGGTGCAGTGGCTGTCCAAGCGTCTTGGCAAACCGCTCAAGGTGCCAGATTTGACAGCACAGGGCTTTGATTTGGTGGGGGGGCGGCTGTTGCCCGGCGAAGCTGGCGCGCGCGCGCAGTTCATGTTTGAAAACGCGGCGGGGCAGCGCGTGACGCTTTATCTGGGCGCCATGGACAAGTCAGCCGTGGGCGCGGCAAGCCAGGAAACCGGATTCCGGTTCGAGCCCCAGGCAGGAATACCCAGCTTCTATTGGGTGGACCAGGGCTTCGGTTATGCACTGGCTGGCCAGTTGCCACACGCGTCACTGATGGCGCTGGCGCAGGCGGTTTACCACCAGCTTTAATCCGTTGGGGTCAGCGCCCGCAGCGGGTGGCTGTGCGCCGGCCATGGGCTGTCAAAAAAGGGAGCCACCATGTCGGCGGTCACGTCTTCGATGCGCGCGGGCTTCCACTTGGGCGCATTGTCCTTGTCGATGACCAGCGCGCGAATGCCTTCCGAGACCTCGGTCTGGCGAGTGCCGCGCCCCAGATGTCGTGGGAAAAAACAATGGCGCATCATGTCGCGCTCCATGCGCAAGTCCTGCGCGAGCGTGAGAGAGCGCGCCCGGCGAATGTGTTCCAGCGCCACATGCATCATCAGCGGCGAGCGCTGGCGCAACTGGGTGGCGGTGTGCCGGGCCCAGTCGGAGGCATCGGCTTCTAGCGCATGCACTATTGCGCTCACCGAACCCAGCGAGAAAGAAGCGTCGATCCGGCGCTTGTCGCAGGTCATGGCAGCCGTCTCAAGGCATGAAAACTCAGCCAGCCAGGCCGCCGTCTGATCCGCATCCATCAAATCGATGCGGACCAGCGCGTCCCAGGCTTGCGGCAGGCGTCGGGCATCCAGACAATGGTCCGCCAGCCCAAGCCCGATCGCGTCTGCCGCGCCCAAACTGGTTCCGGTCAGGGCCAGCCACTCACCCGCGAAACCAGGACAACGGCTCAAAAAATAGCCGCCACCCACATCAGGAAACAGCCCGATGGCAGTCTCGGGCATGGCCAGTTTGCTGTGCGCTGTCACCAGTCGCAGCGATGCCCCCTGGCTAATGCCCATGCCGCCGCCCATCACCACGCCGTCCATAAAGGCGACAAGGGGTTTGGGGTAACTGTGAATCAGGTGGTTGAGGGTGTATTCCTCGGTAAAAAAGTCTTCGGGTGCCGGGTCGCCGGACATCAGGGCCTGGTAAAAAAAGCGGATGTCGCCACCGGCGCAAAAGGCACCGAACGGCCCGCTCTTGTTGCTGCCACGTAGCGCGACTGCGTTGACCTGCTCATCCTCGCGCCAGGCCAGCAGGCACAGCGTCAAGTCCCGGATCATGGGCAGCGTGAGCGCATTGAGCGTCCGGGGCCGGTTCAGGGTGATGCACCCCAGCCGGCCACGCACCTCGCACAGCACGTCACTCATGGCATCACCGCCCTGCCCCGCCAAGCCAATGCTTCATTGACCACCAGGGCACCAATCACCAGCGTGCCGCCTGTCAGCACCTCGTGCGTTGGAACCTCACCGGCCCCCAGCCAAACCAGCAGGATGCCAAAGATGATTTCGAGCAAGCCCAGCAGCGCCACTTCGGGTGCCTTCAAGACCCGCGCGCACACCACCACCAGCACGCAGGGAATCGCCAACTGGCCCAACCCCAGACCAAACAGCAGCGACAAATCGTGGACCGACGCTTGAAAGGGCCAGGCCAGCGGCAGCGTGACCAGAGCCGACAGCGCCGCGCCTACCAGCACGGCAGGAATCAGATCGATGTTCTTGCCTTGCGCATGGGCGTGCTGGGTGATGGTCCAGTTGGCAGCGCCTGCCATCGGCACACAGAGCGACACCAGGGTGCCGGCCAGGCTGATGCCCTGGCCCAACTGACTGGCATACATATAGGCAATGCCACCACCCGCCACCACGATCGCCAGCCAGGTGCGCAGCGCAATGCGGTGGCCGAGAAAAAAGCGCGACGCGAGGGCAGTCAGCAACGGGCTCAATGCCATGGTGACCAGCACATTGGCCACCGTGGTGAGCATGATGGCCACCATGAAAAATGTCATCATGCCGCACCAGCACAAGCCGGACAGCCACAAGGCTGAGCCAGCATGGCGCATGCGGCCAAAAACGGCGCGCCCCTTGAACAGCGGCAGCATCACCAGCAGGCACAGCATGGTGAAAAAGCTGCGCCAGAAAGTCACCTCGAACTTCTGCGCGTGCTCCAGATGGCGCGTGACCACGCCGGCGGTGGACCACATCAGGGTCACCGCCACCATCAGCCAGACGGCGCGGTTATGCGAGAGCTTCAATTAGCAGTTGCGGCCGGCTTTTTTGCGCTCATGCTCTGACAGGTGGCGTTTGCGCAGGCGAATCGACTTGGGCGTGATTTCGACCAGCTCGTCGTCCTCGATGAATTCCACACCGTATTCCAGCGTCAACTGGATCGGCGGCGTGATCTTGATCGCGTCTTCCTTGCCGCTGACGCGGAAGTTGGTGAGCTGTTTGGTGCGCGTGGCGTTGACCACCAGGTCGTTGTCACGGTTGTGGATGCCCACAATCATGCCTTCATAGACCGGGTCATTGGCCGTGACAAACATGCGGCCTCGGTCGTCGAGCTTGCCCAGCGCATAGTTGAAGATTTCACCGGCGTCCATGGAGATCAGCACACCATTTTTGCGGCCGCCAATCTCGCCCTTGTGCGGCTCGTAGCTGTCAAAGATGTTGGAGATCAGGCCAGAGCCGCGCGTCAGGTTCATGAATTCATTGGTGAAACCGATCAGGCCACGCGCCGGAATGCGGTATTCCAGACGAACACGGCCACGGCCGTCCGATTCCATGTTGATCAGGTCGGCCTTGCGCTCGCCCAAGGCCTGCATGACGCCGCCCTGGTGCTGCTCTTCGATGTCGGCGGTGACCATTTCAATGGGCTCGTAACGCACGCCGTCGATATCCTTGAACACCACTCGCGGCTTGGAAACAGCCAGTTCGTAGCCTTCACGACGCATGTTTTCCAGCAGAATGGTCAGGTGCAGTTCACCGCGGCCCATGACTTCGAAGATGCCTTCTTCGTCGGTTTCCTTGACGCGCAAGGCCACGTTGTGCTGCAGTTCTTTTTGCAGACGGTCCCATATCTGGCGACTGGTGACAAACTTGCCCTCACGACCGGCCAGCGGGCTGGTGTTGACGCAAAAGTTCATGGTCAGGGTCGGCTCATCGACCTTGAGCATGGGCAGCGGCATCGGATTGGTCGGATCGGTGATCGTCACGCCTATGCCAATATCAGTCAGGCCGTTGATCAGCACAATTTCGCCCGGGCCGGCCTCGGTGGCCTGCATGCGCTCAAGGCCCTCGAAGGTCAACACCTGGTTGACACGGCCTTTGACCGCCTTGCCATCCAGGCCTTCCATGACGACCACGTCCATCATCGGCCTGATGGTGCCCTGGCTGATACGGCCCACGCCAATGCGACCGACAAAGGTGGAGAAGTCGAGCGCCGAAATTTGCAGTTGCAGCGGCGCTGCCGGGTCGCCCTGCTGATGCGGTACATGGTCAAGAATGGTGTCGAACAGGGCCGACATGTCGGGACCCCATTGTTCGCCCTGGCCACCCTCTTCCATCGACGACCAGCCGTTGATGCCCGAGGCGTACACCACGGGGAAATCGAGCTGTTCATCGGTCGCGCCGAGCTTGTCAAACAAATCAAAGGCGGCATCCACCACAAACTGGGGACGCGCACCGGGCTTGTCCACCTTGTTCACCACCAGGATCGGCTTCAGGCCCAGGGCCAGTGCCTTCTTGGTCACAAAACGGGTCTGCGGCATGGGGCCTTCCTGCGCGTCAATGAGCAGCACCACGCCGTCCACCATGCTCAGGGCACGTTCCACTTCACCACCGAAGTCGGCGTGGCCGGGGGTGTCCACGATGTTGATGTGCGTGTCTTTCCAGGTCACGGCACAGTTCTTGGCCAGAATCGTGATGCCACGTTCTTTTTCGATCGCGTCGTTGTCCATCACGGTGTCAACCACCTTTTCGTGCTGGGCAAAGGTGCCCGACTGGCGCAGCAACTGGTCCACCATGGTGGTTTTGCCATGGTCAACGTGGGCGATGATGGCGATGTTTCGGATTTGTTTATTGGACATGGTTCACTTTCTCTTAAATTAATTCAGGACAGCGCACCCTGCGCTCACATCTGTCCCAGCATCTTTCACACTCGTATTCAAACTTTTCATTTGCGCAATTTCGGGCGGGCTCAAGAGCCGACCAGGAATCAATTCACCCGACTTGACGTGCGCGGTACCCAGCAAGCTGGCATCCTCGCTGGCATACACCGCCACCTGCGCCACATCTGGCCAGTCGCCACGGCGACGCAGGCCTGAAAGAAAACGCCCTGCATTTTCCGTGTCCAGTGTGACCACTGTGTGCTCACCCAGCAGAGAATTCACCGGCAACAGGCAGGCCAGGCGCTGGTCTTCACTCATGGCTTGCAGCGCCTCCAGCGTGACACACTGCTCCACGCCGTAGCCACCCGTGGCGATACGGCGCAGCGCACTCAAATGCGCGCCGCAACCCAGGGCCTCGCCGATGTCTTCGCCCAGCGTGCGGATGTACGTTCCCTTGCTGCACTTGGCCACCAGCTTGATGCTTGCCTGCACTGTTTCCACTGACTCCAGCGTCAGTTGCAATTCATGAATCCTGACCTCCCGCGAGGCCCGTTCCACTTCTATCCCGGCGCGCGCATATTCGTACAGCGCCTTGCCGTATTTCTTCAAGGCGCTGTGCATCGGCGGCACCTGGCTGATCGGCCCGGTAAACAGTGCCTGCACCCGCCTCACATCTTCTTCGCTGACCGTTACCGGCCGGGTTTCGATCACATCACCTTCGGCATCACCGGTGCTGGTCTTGACGCCAAGGCTCAGCACCGCCTCATAAGTTTTGTCAGCATCCAACTGCAACTGACTGAACTTGGTCGCTGCTCCGAAACACAGCGGCAACACCCCCGTGGCCAGCGGATCGAGCGTGCCGGTGTGGCCCGCTTTTTCGGCGCGCAACAGCGATTTCACCTTTTGCAGCGCATCATTGCTGGACCAGCCCAAGGGCTTGTCAAGCAACAGCACCCCATGCACGGGGCGCCTGGCAACCCGTGCACGCGGCGCATTCATCGGTTTAGTCTTCCTTGGCCCGCGAGGCGACAGCGCGCGCAATCAGGGCATTCATGTCGGCGGCGCGCTCGGGGGTCTGGTCGAAAATGAAATGCAGCGTAGGCACGGTGTGGATGTGCAGCCGCTTGAAAAGGCCGGCGCGCAAAAAGCCGGCGGCCTGGTTCAAACCCTCGGTACAAGCCTTCACGTCACCTGCCAGCAGGCTGAAATACACCTTGGCATGGGCGTAGTCTGGCGTCACCTCGACGCCCTGAATGGTGACCATGCCGACCCGCGGGTCCTTCAGCTCGCGCGCAATCAATTCGGTCAGATCACGCTGGATCTGATCGGCGACCTTGAAGGCGCGGTTGGGCGTGGCAGATTTTTTATGCACAGGTCAGTCCCGGTGAATCACAGCGTACGCGCCACTTCGCGGATCTCGAAGAACTCCAGCACATCACCCACTTCGATGTCGTTGTAGTTCTTGATGTTCAAGCCGCAATCGAAGCCTTCGCGCACCTCCTTGGCGTCGTCCTTGAAGCGCTTGAGCGATTCGAGTTCGCCGGTCATCACCACCATGTTCTGGCGCAATAGGCGCAAGCGCGCGCTGCGACGCACCACACCTGCGGTGACCATACAGCCGGCAATGGAGCCGATCTTGGACACCTTGAAAATCTGGCGAATTTCGGCGGTACCAATGACTTCTTCCTTCTTGTCCGGTGTCAGCATGCCCGACATGGCCAGCTTGAGCTCATCAACGGCGTCGTAAATGATGTCGTAGTAACGGATATCGACACCGTTGTTCTCGGCCAGCTTGCGGGCACCGGCATCGGCGCGGGTGTTGAAGCCGATGATGACGGCCTTGGACGCAATCGCCAGGTTGACATCGGACTCGCTGATGGCGCCCACGGCGGCATAGACCAATTGCACCTTGATCTCGTCGGTGGAGAGTTTGAGCAGGGACTGCGACAAGGCCTCCTGCGAGCCCTGAACGTCGGCCTTGACAATGATCGGCACCATCGTGACCTCGCCCGCAGTCATGTCGGTGAACATGTTCTCGAGCTTGGCGGCCTGCTGCTTGGCCAGCTTGGTGTGACGGAACTTGCCAGCACGGTAGGTCGCGATTTCACGGGCCCGACGCTCGTCTGAGAGCACCATGAATTCATCACCGGCTTGCGGCACTTCGGTCAGACCCTGAATTTCCACCGGAATCGACGGACCCGCTGTTTTGACGGGTTTGCCGTTTTCGTCGAGCATGGCGCGCACACGGCCAAAAGTCTGGCCGGCCAGCACCACATCACCGGTTTTCAAGGTGCCGGATTGCACCAGCACAGTGGCTACCGGGCCGCGGCCCTTGTCGAGTTGCGCCTCAATCACCAAGCCCTTGGCCATGGCGTCAACAGGCGCCTTCAACTCCAGAACTTCGGCCTGCAAAAGCACCTGTTCGAGCAAGGCATCAATGCCCTGGCCGGTTTTGGCCGACACTGAGACAAACGGTGAGCTACCGCCAAATTCCTCGGGAATCACGTCTTCCACCACCAGCTCGTTCTTGACGCGCTCGGGGCTGGCGTCGGGCTTGTCCACCTTGGTGATGGCCACCACGATCGGCACCCCGGCCGCCTTGGCGTGTTTGATGGCTTCCCTGGTTTGCGGCATGACGCCGTCGTCGGCCGCCACCACCAGAATCACGATGTCGGTGGCCTGCGCACCACGGGCCCGCATGGCGGTAAACGCTTCGTGGCCGGGGGTATCGAGGAACGACACCACGCCGCGCTCGGTTTCCACATGGTAGGCGCCAATGTGCTGGGTAATGCCACCGGCTTCGCCCGAGGCCACCTTGGTGCGGCGAATGTAGTCCAGCAAGGACGTCTTGCCGTGGTCCACGTGGCCCATGACGGTCACCACGGGGGCGCGCGGCAAGGACTCTGCCTGCTGTTGCGACACTTCGTCATCGGTGAAGGCTTCCGGGTCGTCAAGCGCCGCCACAACGGCCTTGTGACCCATTTCCTCGACCAGAATCATGGCCGTGTCCTGATCCAGCGGCTGGTTGATGGTGACCATCTGACCCAGTTTCATCAGGTGCTTGATCACCTCGGAGGCCTTGACTGCCATCTTGTGGGCCAGTTCAGCCACCGTGATGGTTTCCGGCACGTGCACTTCGAGCACGCGCACTTCCACCGGCGCTGCCTGATGGTGATCTTCATGGCCGCGGTCGTTGCTGCCACGGCGGCCGCGCGGCCCGCCGCGCCAGTTGCCGCCGCGACCGGCGCCAGCACCGGTGTCGCCGCGGGTTGGAATGCCTTTTTTCTTGGCCGGGTCGCCCGCCCAACTGCTGGAGAGCTTGGCCGATTTGACCTCTTTGCCAGCACCCGCAGCCGCACCAGCGGTGGTCGCAGCGGCTGCTGGGGATTTGCCCGTCGGGCTGCCCGCGGGTTTGTGCAACGTGCCTTTGATGCCTGCCTTGGCCGCCTCGGCGGATTTGGCCGCCGGTTTGGGTTCTTCTTTCTTGGGCGGCAATTTTTTGCCCGGCTGCGACATCATCAAGCGGATGGCAGCCGCCTCGGACTCGGCTACTTGACGACGTGCATTCAAGTCCACCGCGCGGGCCTGCTCTTCGGCCAGCATGTTCTTGGAGTCAAGCGCAGCCTTTTCCCGGGCTTGCAACTTCAATTGCTCTTGAGCTTCCTTGTTGGCCTCAACCTGTGCTGCAGCGGCCTCCCTGGCAGCTTGCAGGCTGCTATCGATCACCGCTTCAGCAGCTGCCGCGGTCGGCGCCTGCTCGTTTTGCTGTTGCGCCAGCGCGCGCTCTGCAGTTGCTTCAGCGGCCGCGCGATCAGCGGCATCGCGGGCAAGTGCTTCCTGCGCCTCACGTTGACGACGACGCTCGGCCAGTTCTTCTTCCTGGCGGCGGATCAACTCGGCCTGGCGGCGAGCTTCCTCTTCACGACGTGCCAACTCGGCATGGTCGATCTGCAGCGTTGCCGGGTGCTGCGCGTCTTGATCAACCGCATCTTCCGGCGCCGCCGGGGTGGTTTCAGTGCTTTCGTCACGGCGCACAAAAGTGCGTTTTTTACGCACTTCCACCTGGATGGTGCGCGCCTTGCCGGTGGCATCGGCCTGCTTGATCTCGGTGGTCGATTTTTTGACCAGGGTGATCTTTTTACGCTCGCCCGTATTGGTACCGTGGCTGAGCTGCAAAAAACTCAACAGACGTTGCTTGTCAGATTCTGTGAGCTTGTCAGATGCGGCCGACTTGGCAACACCTGCCGACTTCAGTTGCTCAAGCAACGTGTCGGGGGATTTCTTGAGTTCACTGGCAAACTCGGCGACGGTCATACTGGACATTTTTTGGCTAACCTTTGATTCAGACGTCGATGCCCGCGGGCATGAACGTCCTGACTTTTACTTTAAATTCATGATCATTCACTCTTTGGCGGCGGTGTCATCGGCGAACCAATGTTCGCGGGCCTTCATGATCAAGCTCCTGGACTCGTCATCGGACAGGCCGGTGATTTCGGTGAGTTCATCCACCGCCAGGTCGGCCAGGTCATCGAGCACATGGACGCCGTTGTCGGCCAGCCTGGCGATCAACTCGGCATTCAGGCCTTCCAGATCGCGCAGTTCCAAAGCCACACCGCCCGCATTTTCCTCAATGGCGATTTCCATCGTCAACAGGGCGTCTTTGGCGCGGGTGCGCAATTCGCTCACGGTGTCTTCGTCGAAGCTTTCGATTTCGAGCATTTCTTCCAGGGGCACGTAAGCCACCTGCTCCAGGCTGGTAAAGCCCTCGGCAATCAGCAGGTCGGCTATTTCCTCGTCAACGTCGAGCTTTTCCATGAACAAACGACGGCTGACATCGACTTCGCCGGCCTGCTTTTCTGCGGATTCCGCCGCATCGAGAATGTTGATTTTCCAGCCCGTAAGTTCTGCCGCCAGGCGCACATTCTGGCCGCCGCGGCCAATCGCAATAGCCAGGTTTTCCTCGTCCACCACCACGTCCATGGCGTGGCGCTCTTCGTCCACCACAATGCTGCTGACGTTGGCGGGTGCCAGAGCGCCAATGACGAACTGCGCCGGGTCTTCGCTCCACAGCACAATGTCCACGCGCTCGCCAGCGAGCTCGGTGGTGACCGCGTTGACACGCGTGCCGCGCACGCCGACACAGGTGCCGATCGGGTCGATGCGCTTGTCGTGCGACAACACCGCGATTTTGGCGCGCGAACCGGGGTCGCGGGCGCAGGATTTGATTTCGAGCAGACCCTGCTCGATCTCGGGCACTTCGTTGCGGAACAATTCCTTCATGAACTCGGGTGACGAGCGCGACAGCACGATGGGCGCACCGCGCAGCGTCAGGTCCACTTCCATGATCATGGCGCGCACGCGGTCGCCGGTGCGGAAGTTTTCCTTGGGAATCATTTCATTGCGGCGCAGGCGACCTTCGACACGGCCCGACTCCACAATCAGGTCGCCCTTGTCCATGCGCTTGACGGTGCCGACAAAAATCTTGTCGCCGCGGGACATGAAGTCGTTGAGCAGCATTTCGCGCTCGGCATCGCGAATTTTCTGCAAAATGACCTGCTTGGCCGCCATGGCGCCGATGCGGCCTATGGGCACGGATTCGATGGTTTCCTCGATGTACTCATCGACCTCGATGTCGGAAATTTGCTCCTTGGCTTCAAACAACAGGATTTCCTGATCCGGCAACTGCAAGCCCGCTTCATCGGGCACCACATGCCAGCGACGGAAGGTTTCGTAATTGCCACTGTCACGATCGAGCGCGACGCGGATATCCACTTCACCCGTGTAAAGTTTTTTGGTGGCTTGCGCCAAAGCCGCTTCCACGGCCCCAAAAACAACATCACGCTCCACGTTTTTCTCGCGTGAGATGGCGTCAACCAACATTAACATTTCGCGATTCATGCCATGTCTCTCCTGTTTCAATTCAAATCTGATGGTTGCGGTTCCTGGTCAGGCACTTGTGCCCGGCCCTTGAAACTCACAATGGGTGCCAGGCGCGCCTCTTTCAGCTCGCTCAACACAAAACCCAGCGCCTGCGTTGGTGCAGGCAGCCTTTTCTTACTGACTTTCTGACCCGGCTTGGTGGCCGGCTCATCGCGCCAGACAATTTGCCAGGCCGGCTCAACCCGTTCCAGCACGCCCCGAAATTTCTTGCGGGTCGGGCTCACCTGCCCCGCCGCCGCATTGCCCAACGGCATTTTGAGCGTGACATCCACCACATGGCCGACGAAACGGGCCAAGTCCTGATCATGCCGCAGGGGCCGGTCAATGCCCGGCGACGACACTTCAAGCCGCTTGTAATCCACCTCGTCCACTTCCAGCGCATACTGCAACTGGCGGGTGACTTTTTCGCAATCTTCAACCGTGACAAACTGCTGATCTGGCGTACCCTGCACTACTTCTCCAGACGGCGGCAACCAGGGCAAATCAATGGTAATGCGCAGCAAACCACCGGCGGAGCGTTCAATCTCCACCAAGTCATAGCCCAAGCCCGTCACGATTTGTTCAACAATGTCTTTTAGCGCCACCGAAACCCCAATTTGCCCAATTTGGTCAAAAACAATCGACCAAAAAAAACGGGCGGAAGTGACTCGCCCGTTTGGTCGTGAAGCTGGGATTATAGCCCAAAAACCTTCAGTTTCAGCCACTTTTCACAGGCAAAAAGTAGCGTAGTTCCTTGATTTTTCAAGCGATTTACTGTTGGCTGGACACTGGCAAGGTGCCGGCCTTGATCAGCACCATTTGGTTTGGCTTGAGATACTTTTTGATTGCGCCATTCACCTGCTCGTCTTTGATGGCATTGATTTTCACCGGGAAGTCATCCAGCCAACCAACATCGTAACCGCGGTTAACAGCAGCCAGCAACGCATCAGCCATGCCGCCGGTCGTGGCAAGGTTGACTTTAAAGGAGCCAATCAAATTGGTTTTTCTGGACGCTATCTCGTCGGACGTCACGCCCGCATCAAACCACAGTTCAAGCTGGCGCCTGGTCGAGGCAATGCCTTTTTCAAGCATCGCAGGGGAAAAACTGGCCGAAATCTTCCAATCTCCGGCACGAAACATGTCGTTGGCCAAATACGCGGACACATCATAGGTCAGGCCTTCCTTGTCGCGCACATTGGCCATCAATCGCCCGGTAAAGCCGCTACCAAAAATCGCGGTGGCCAGGCGCAATGCCTGGTAATCCGGGTCGTTGTAGCGCAGGCCGCTGACTTGGCCCAGCACCACCGAGACACTGGTCTTGTCGGCCATGACGACAACTTGATCTTGCGGAGCCTGGACGATTTCCAGCTTGGAATTTTTTACTGCGCTGACGCCGCCAGACCAGCCGGAAAAAGACTGCTCGACAGCAGCCTGAAGGGTGCTCATATCGAGGTCACCCGTCATCACAAGCGTCATGTGTTCCGGACCGTAATTGGCCTTGTGAAAGGCCTTGACGTCCTCCAGTCTCGCCGATTCAACAGCAGCCAGCAACTCATCTGTCCCCGGGTTGCGACTGGGATGCCCGTCAGCATAAACAGCCCGCGTGAAGGCATCTGCTGCGCGAAAATCCGTGCTTTCGAGGCGTCTTTGCAGTGCACCGGCATATTGCTTTTTTGCCTTTGCAAATTCGTCTTCCGAGAAGGCTGGTGCACGCAATTGTTCAGCAATCAGGCTCAGAAGCAAGGGCGCATCTTTTTTAAGCGATTTGGCACTGATTTCAAGAAGGTCGATGCCTACACCAAAGTTAATGCTGGCACCAACGGCTTCAAGTTTTTCAGCAATGGAAAATTTGTCTTGTTTGAGTGTGCCTTGGTCGAGCAGCATGCCAGTCAGCATCGGAATACTCGGATTGCCTGTGCCGGCCCTTGCCCGGCCGGCCGGCAATGAGGCCCGTAATGTGAAGACATTCTTGACGCCGGTCGGGTAGGCAATCACGTCAATGCCGGTAATTTTGCTGCGCCGCACCTTGGGTGCGATGGCACCTGCCACAACACCGCCAGCCGCTTCCGCTGACGCAGCCGTCACGCCCGGTGTGTCGATTCCGGGGCTGCGGTAATAGCTGGGGCCACCTGCGGGAAACAAGTTCGATTTGGTGGCGCCCGGTACAGCTGCACCGCCCGCAACCGTGGGCACAAACCAGCCGACCACACTTTGATCTTCGTTCAAATAGCTGCGAGCAACACGCACGATGTCGGCCACAGTAACCTTTTCTGTCGCATTGTCCAAAGCATAGAACAGCGACCAGTCCCCCGCCGCAATGCATTCATTGAGATTGCCAGCCACAGCAAAGGAGCCATCGCGCTTGAAAGCGGAATCCGCCAGCGTCTTGGCAATCGCCGCCTTCAGTTCCCCTTCTGTAACGCCATCTCGCTTGAGTCTTTCCACCTCCTGCACGATAGCGTTTTCGATATCTGCATGCTTCGCACCCGGTGCCAGAGGCGCAAAAATGATATGCAGACTCGGGTCGCTGTTAAAACCAGTATCGGCTTCAACACCGGTAGAAAGATTCTTGTCGGTCACCGCCTTGTACAGGCGACTGTTCTTGCCATCGGCAAGGATGGCGCTGAGCAAGCTGACAGCGGCGTAGTCGGGGTGGGTGGCAGCAGGAATCTTGTGGGCAATGGCTACAACACCCAGTTGACCGGCCCGTTTTACGGTCACCCGACGGGCGCCAGTTTGTGCCGGCTCCTCGGTGTAGACCGAAGGTATGGCTCGGGGCGAGTGTGGCAATGCGCCAAAAGTCTTCTTGACAATCTCCAGCGCCTGCGCGGGCTGAAAGTCTCCAATGATGGAGACAGTGGCGTTGTCTGGCCAGTAATAGGTGTTGTAGAACTCGCGCAGTTTTTCAATGGACACCTTTTCAATGTCACTGCGATGCCCAATGGTGCTGTGGTGATAGGGATGGGCAACAAACGCGCTTTGGTAGATTTCCTTGTACAGAGACTGGATCGGCGAGTTCTCGCCACGTTCAAACTCATTGCGCACCACCGTCATTTCGGGTTGACGGTCTTCTTCCCGCAGGAGCAGATTGCGCATACGGTCTGCCTCCATGTCGGCGACCGACGCAAGATGCTCGCTGGCAAGGTTTTCATAGTAGTTGGTTCGATCCAGCCAGGTTGTGGCGTTGTATCTGGCCCCGGTACGCTCCAACATCTGGTCGACGTTATTGCCCTTGCTGCGGTCGCGCTGCGTGGTGCCTTTGAACATCAGGTGCTCCAGCAAGTGCGTGGCACCGGTTGTTCCGGTCACCTCATTTTTGGAGCCCACCCGGTAGGTCACCATGAAAGTGAGCGTCGGGCTCGAATGCTCGGGCAGCAGCAAGACCTGCAAACCGTTTGCTTTCAGGGTGTATTCGTCAATGGCCCCCACCGTTCTGACATGCGCAAAGCCATCAACCACGGCAGCCGCATGCGCCGTCATCGTCAAAAAAAGAATGCCAACCAGCCATATGCACCGTCTCATGATGTCACCCAGTAAAGATAAGTGCGGCACCTTATCACAAACCAACTGACCCTTGCAGCCGGTCAAACTGTGCAGCTTGTCCAAAAAATCAAACGTCGCATGCGACAATTCCGTGTCAACAACTGCCGCCATCAGACAAGCATGAAAACACCGATACATCGGCATGTTTCAAACCCATGCTTAACAATGACGGTTTAACTGCCAATAAAACAGAGAGAAGTGAGCACTATGGGTTTCCTGACAGGCAAAAAATTTCTGATCACCGGCGTGTTGTCCAACCGCTCAATTGCCTATGGCATTGCCAAGGCCTGCCACGAGCAGGGCGCCGAGTTGGCGTTCAGCTACGTTGGCGAGCGTTTCAAGGAGCGCACCAACGAATTTGCCGCCGACTTCAACTCCACGCTGATTTTTGATTGCGACGTGGCTGATGACACGCAAATTGAGAACCTGTTCAAGGATTTGTCCAAAACCTGGCCCACCTTCGACGGCTTCGTGCACAGCATCGGCTTTGCACCACGCGAGGCCATTGCCGGCAATTTTCTGGATGGTCTGACGCGTGAGAACTTCCGCATCGCCCACGACATCAGCGCCTACAGTTTTCCGGCCATGGCCAAGGCGGCCTTGCCCTATTTGAGCAACACCGCGGCGCTGTTGACGCTCACCTACCTGGGCGGCGTACGTGTGGTGCCCAGCTACAACACCATGGGACTGGCCAAGGCGTCGCTGGAGTCGTCGGTGCGTTACCTGGCAGACGCCGTGGGCGCCAAAGGGATTCGCGTGAACGGCATCAGTGCCGGCGCCATCAAGACGCTGGCTGCCAGCGGCATCAAGAATTTCAGCAAGTTGCTGGGCATTTCGGCCGCTGCTTCACCCATGAAGCGCAACGTGACCATCGACGAAGTGGGCAACGTGGCCGCATTTTTGCTGAGCGACCTGGCCTCCGGCATGACCGGTCAAATTACCTATGTGGATTGCGGTGTGAGCCAGACCGCCGTAGCCGTGGTAGAGGCCTGAGGCTACTGAATTGACGCGGCAGTCTGGTGGAGAAATCGGCAGGCTGAGCAGCCTGCTTTTATTAATGGCCAGCCAGGAGGGACTCGAACCCCCTACCCCGAACTTAGAAGGTTCGTGCTCTATCCTGATGAGCTACTGGCTGCTGATGAATGGCAACGCTTCAAGGGCACGGCTGGACCGCTTGAAACAGGCGATTGACGCTGTCGCTTTGACCGGATGCCGCTTGTACATCCATTATGATAACGCGACTTGAGCGCTGACACTCAGGCACGGACGGCGCGCAGCCTCAAGGAAAATTCCTGCAGCGCGGCAATACCACTGGCCTCGGCACGCTGGCACCAGCCCTGCAAGTCAGCGGCCAATTGCTCACGGGTATGTGAGCGGTTCAGCCACATTTGACGAAGCTCTTCGCGCATCAACACCATTTTATCGAGCACCGGCGAGGCAGCGCGCACCATGGTCAACTGCGCCGCCACAGCGGTGGGCACCTTTTCGGTGTCACGATGCAGCCAGCTTTGTGCGGCCTTGAGCATGGAAACATCCGAACGGAGGGCTTTCAAGGCGCTCAATTCATCGTTGAAAGCCCGTCGCATGCCACGGGCGTAACCGGCCATCAACTCATAGCGGTTTTGAATCAGGGCTTCCAGCGTTTGCTCGTCGGCCACCGGTCGCACGGTCCCCAGCGCCAGCCGGGGCGGTGTTTTTTTGGCACGCGCCAGGCCCACGCGTTGCAACACGCTGATGTACATCCAGCCGATGTCGAATTCATAAGGTTTGACCGACAACTTGGCCGAGGTGGGATAGGTGTGGTGGTTGTTGTGCAGCTCTTCGCCCGCAATCAAGATGCCCCAGGGCGAGATGTTGGTGCTGGCATCGGGCGCTTCAAAATTGCGATAGCCCCAGTAATGCGCCGCACCGTTGACAATGCCGGCCGCCATCACCGGCGTCCAGGCCATTTGCACCGCCCACACGGCCAGGCCTGCGGCGCCAAACAGTGTCAGGTCGAGCAGCAGCATCAGCGCCACACCGACAAAAGAAAACCGCGTGTAGAGATTGCGCTCGATCCAGTCGTCGGGCGTGCCGTGGCCAAAACGCGCCAGGGTTTCCTTGTTTTGTGCCTCTTTGCGGTACAACTCGTAGCCCTGCAGCAGCACAGTCCTGATGCCATACACATGCGGGCTGTGCGGGTCATCGGGTTGCTCGCATTTGGCGTGGTGCTTGCGGTGGATGGAAGCCCATTCCTTGGTCACCTGTCCGGTGGTGAGCCACAGCCAGAAGCGGAAAAAATGGGAGGCAATGGGGTGCAGATCGAGCGCGCGGTGCGCCTGATGGCGGTGCAAAAAGATGGTGACGCTGATCATGGTGATGTGCGTCACGATCAGCGTGAACAGCACCAATTGCCACGCACTCAAAGTCCAGACACCCTGCGCAGCCCAGTTCAGCAGCGCCTGAAAAACCGAGGCGTTATCCAACGAAATCATCAACTTTGTCTCTCTAATAATTATCAGTCTCAGCACAAAACAAGCATTTACGTTGTGCCCGACGGCCGGATTTTAAAGGGTCTGTATTTCCCCTGCTCGCCAGCCTATACCCGTTTCCACACCGCAGCAAAGAAACCATCGGTCTGGTGCCGGTGCGGCCACAAGCGCAAGAACCGCTGGCCACTGTCACCACCGCTGCACAAGGTGGCAGCTTGCTCAACCTTCAAGTCAGTCAGAATCTCGCCCACATCCTGCACAGCAAAATCCTGGTTGGCTTCGGAAAATGCCAGCGCGATAGCCTCGTTTTCTTGCGGCAGCACGCTGCAGGTTGCATAAACCAGGCGCCCGCCCGGCTTCACCAGCCGCGCCGCACTTTGCAAAATGGCGGCTTGCAGCACAGCCATTTCATCGACCGCCTGCTGGTTTTGCCGCCACTTCAGATCAGGGTTGCGGCGCAAAGTGCCCATGCCGGTACACGGCGCATCCACCAGCACCCGGTCGATCTTGCCGCTCAGGCGCTTGACGCGGTCATCGCGCTCATGCGCAATGGCCGCCGGGTGCACATTTGACAAGCCACTGCGCGCCAGTCGCGACTTGAACGCGTCGAGCCGGCCCGCCGAGGTGTCGAAGGCATACAGGCGCCCGGTGCTGCGCATGGTCGCGCCAATGGCCAGTGTCTTGCCACCGGCACCGGCGCAAAAATCGACCACCATCTCGCCGCGCTTGGCATCGAGCAGCATGGCCAGCAGTTGCGAGCCTTCGTCCTGCACCTCGAAGTCGCCGCGCTTGAAGGCTTCCATTTTGTTGAGCGCCGGTTTGCCGGCAATGCGGAGGCCCCAGGGTGAATACGGCGTCGGCACCGCCTTGATGCCCAGACCAGCGAGTTCCTTTTGCACGTCGGCGCGCTTTGCCTTGAAGGTGTTGACCCGCAAATCCAGCCCGGCGCCCTTGTTGAAACTCTCCACCAGGGGCCAGAATTCGTCACCCAGCTGGTCCTTGAGCGGCTGCACCAACCACTCGGGCAAGTTGTGGCGGTGGCGCTCCATCAGGTCCTCGGGCTTGATCTTTTCGCACTGATCGAGCCAGTTGATTTCCTGCTCGGTCAGGGCGCTGCGCAGGAAGTCGCCGGGGCCGTAGAACCCCAGAATCGCCAGGCGACGCTCCTTGGGGCCGCTGCCGGATGGCGCAAAATGCTCAAAAAGCTGCTTTTTGCGCAGCACGGTATAAACCGTTTCGGCCAGGGTGGCGCGCTCGCGGGGTCCGAAACCACGGTGATCGCGAAAGAATCGCGACACAATGGCATCGGCCGGATGGTCAAATTTGAGGGTCAGGCGAACCAGTTCGGAACAGGCTTCAAGGAGGGCTTTTGGATGCATAGGGAAGCGATTGTCCCACGGGAACTTCGATCAACTTTACCGCTCAGACATCGGGCTGGCAAAATGAGGTTGCACACTCGGGTTGCCTTGCCCCTGCTCGATCATCCAGAACGAACAGCATTCAAGCGACCCAAACCAAGATGATCTTGCACCCCAAACACCTCAAGCCCCAGCCAGATCCGGCAAATCGGCGCCTTCGACTGGCTTGCGCCACGGCCCTGTCTCTGAGCCTGCTACTGGGCGGCTGCGCCAGCCTGTTTCCGAACGAAACTCCGGACGACAGTACATCCAAGGTGCTCACCCAAGCCACCTGGTGGAACGACTTTCACGACCCCTTGCTGGCCGATCTGATCGCCCGGGCCATGCAGGCCAACCCGAGCATCCTCTCATCCCAAGCCGCACTGCAGCAGGCACGCGCGCTACGCGATGTCAACCTGGCCGCCACCCTTCCTAACCTGTCGATGTCCGGCTCGGTGCAGCGCAACACGTCGGACGGCGGGCCGGCCAGCATCACATTCAGAGGTGGCCTGGACGCCAGCTGGGAAATTGACGTGTTTGGCGCCAACCAAAGCGCGGTGGCCAGCAGCGAAGCCGAACTGCAGGTGGCAAACGCAAATCTGCGTGACATGCAATTGAGCATGACCGCCGAAGTCGCCCTGGCCTACATTCAACTGCGCGGCCTGCAAGCCCAACTGGACATTGCCCGGCACAACCTGAGCAGCCAACAAGAAACCCTGCAAATTACCCAGTGGCGCGCGCAGGCAGGCCTGGTGACCTCGCTGGAAGTTGAACAGGCCAAGACCGCAGAGGCGCAATCAGCGGCACAACTTCCGGCGCTGCAAAGCAGCCTGGACCAAACCCGGCACAGCCTGGCGGTGCTCACGGGCCAAAAACCCAATGAACTCGAAGCTGAGTTGCTGACGGCCGGGTCAATCCCACAGATCGCCGTGCAGGCTGCCGACGTGATTCCGGCAGACAGCCTGCGTCAGCGCGCCGATGTGCGTGCCGCCGAGGAGCGCATCACCGCCGCACTGGCATCCGTCGACGCTGCCCAGAAAGCCCGCTTGCCCAAGTTCAAATTGGGTGGTTCCTTGGGCATGACCGCGCTCACCCTGGCGGGTTTCAGCAATGGGGCTGCAGTGGCCTCGCAGATACTTGGCAGTATGGCAATGCCTATTCTTGACGGCGGCGCGTCCAAAGCCCGGGTGCGCGCTGAGCAAGCGGTGCTGGCGCAAACACATGCGACTTACCAAAACACCCTGCTGACAGCGCTCAAGGAAGTTGAAGATGCCCTGATCGCCCTGCGAAATGATCGCGAACGGCTGATCTACCTGGAGCAAGCCGTCAACTCTGCCAACAACGCCGCCCTGCTGGCACAAAACAGCTATAACAGTGGCCTGGTTGATTATCAAACCGTGCTGCAAACCCAGCGCACGCTGTTGGGCGCGCAAGTCAGCGTGGCCAATGTGCAAACCGATCTCAGCACAGGCCATGTGCGCCTGATCAAAGCCATGGGCGGCGGCTGGTAATGCACAAGACAAAGAGCACCCTATGAATGATTCCACACAAAAAGTTCCCCAAGCCAGTAGCCCGCAAACCAGAGACCTGCAGGCGCTGCTGCGCGAGCCAGACAAGACTGTTTGGTGGCGCCGTCGCGCACTCTGGGTCGCTCTGGCTGTACTCATTGCCGCTGGCGGCGGCTATTACTATTGGCAGCAAAGCCAGCAACGCAATGCCGCGCCAAGCTATGTCACCGAGCCCGCCAGCAAAGGCGACCTGACGCTCACGGTCACGGCCAATGGCACGCTGCAGCCCACGCGCTCAGTCAGCATTGGCAGCGAGCTCTCGGGCACCGTGCTGCGCGTGCTGGTGGACGTCAACGACCACATCAAAAAGGGGCAAGTGCTGGTGGAGCTCGACACCGCCAAGCTCAACGACCAGGTGCTGCGCTCAGGCGCCGCACTGGCCAGCGCCCAGGCCCAATTGGCGCAGGCAGCAGCCACCGTCAAGGAAAGTAGCGCCAGCCTGGCGCGGCTGGAAGAAGTGTCCAGGCTGTCGGGCGGCAAGGTGCCGTCCAAGACCGAGTTGGACAGCGCCCGCGCTGTGCATGAGCGTGCCATCGCTGTCGAGGCCAGCGCCCGCGCCAACGTAGATTCTGCTCGCGCCTCGCTGGCCACCGACGAGACCAACCGGTCCAAAGCCTCGATCCGCTCGCCCACCAACGGCGTGGTGCTGACGCGCTCGGTCGATCCCGGCAACGCCGTGGCCGCGTCGCTGCAGGCCGTGACACTTTTCACCGTGGCCGAAGACTTGAGCCAGATGCGCCTGCAGGTCAACGTGGACGAAGCAGACGTGGGCCGCGTCAAGTTCGGCCAGCCGGCCAGCTTTACCGTGAGCGCCTTCCCCAGCCGGCGCTTTCCGGCGTCGATCACCCGCGTGGCCTATGGCTCCACCATCACCGACAACGTGGTTACCTACCAGACCCTGCTCGATGTCAAAAACGAAGACCTGAGCCTGCGTCCCGGCATGACAGCCACTGCCACCATCACCGCGGTCGAGCGAAAAGGCGTATTGCTGGTGCCCAACACCGCGCTGCGCTTCACACCGCAAACCAGTGCCGCTGCTGCCCCTTCCGGCAGCAACATCATGGCCAGCGTGCTGCCGCGCATGCCACGCAACGGTGCCCGCAAATCAGCCACAGGCGGTGCCGCCAAACAGGTCTGGGTGCTGCGAGACGGCGCACCAGTGGCTGTGAACGTCACGCCCGGCATCAGCGACGGCCGCATGACCGAGATCACCGGCGGGGATTTGACCGAGGGCATGGCTGTCATCATCGACCAGCGCGCAGGCGCCGCCAGCAAGCCATGAGCGCCCGGCCCCTGATCGAACTCAGAGCCGTCACCAAAACCTACGGCCAGGGTGCCACCGCCCTGCAAGCGCTCAAAGGTGTCGATCTGACGATCGATGCGGGTGATTTTGTTGCCATCATGGGCCCAAGCGGCTCGGGCAAATCGACCGCCATGAACGTGCTGGGTTGCCTGGACACGCCCACCAGCGGTGAATACCTTTTTAACGACGTGCATGTGGAAACCTTGACCCGCGACCAGCGCGCGCTGCTGCGCCGGCGCTACCTGGGTTTTGTGTTCCAGGGCTTTAACCTGCTGGCCCGCACCAGCGCGCAGGAAAACGTCGAGCTGCCGCTGCTGTACCGCGGTGAGCCCACCAAACAGCGCCACGTCGCTGCCCAAAAGGCATTGGCCTCGGTCGGGCTGGCCGGCTGGGAGCACCACACCCCGGCCGAGCTCTCGGGCGGCCAGCAGCAGCGCGTGGCGATTGCCCGCGCCCTCGTGACCGAGCCCGCCGTGCTGCTCGCCGACGAGCCCACCGGCAACCTCGACACGCAACGCAGCCGCGAGATCATGCACCTGCTGTGGCAGCTCAACGTCGATCACGGCATCACGGTGCTGATGGTCACGCACGAGGCCGACATGGCGGCCTATGCCAAGCGCATCGTCCATTTTGTCGATGGCGTGGTCGACAGCGACACGCGCAACCCGCATCCGGCCGAACTCACCTCACCTGCCACCACTGCTGCGAAGGCGACCTGACATGTGGCTCAGTACCCTGCTGCTCGCCATGCGCTCGATTCGGCGCAACTTGCTGCGCTCGTTCCTGACCATTCTGGGCATCGTGATCGGGGTCAGCGCCGTCATCACCATGGTTACCGTGGGCAACGGCGCCACACTCGCCATTCAAAACCAGATTTCGGGCCTTGGCACCAACCTGCTGCAAGTGCGCCCGGGGCAACGCATGATGGGCGGCGGTGGCGGTGGCGCGCCGGCTTTCAAGGAAGCCGATGCCGAGGCCATTGCCAGCCAGATCGGCAGCATCGCGGCCGTGGCGCCCGAGGCGCGCAGCAGCGCAGTGCTGGTGCTCGACGGCCGCAATTGGAGCAGCAGCATCATTGGCAGCAACAACCGGTGGCTGTTCACCGGCAACTGGAAACTGGCAGATGGCCGGGAGTTCACCGACGATGAACAAGTGGCGGGTGCGGGTGTCTGCCTGATCGGCGAAACCGTGCGCCGCGAGCTGTTTGGCAGTCGCGCGGCGGTGGGCGCGTCAATGCGCGTCAAGCAAATTAGTTGCGAGGTCATTGGCGTGCTCGCAGCCAAGGGCCAGGGCGCTTTTGGCAATGACCAGGATGACGTGGTGCTGATGCCGCTGCACACGCTGCAGCGGCGCATCACTGGGAACACCCGCGTCAATACCCTGATGGTGTCGATGGCGGATGGTGCCGACCCCGAGCGCATCAAGGCCGGCATTACCGAACTGCTGCGCGAGCGGCGCAAGCTGGCCCAGAACGACGAAGACAACTTCAACGTGCTCGACACCAAGCAGCTCGGTGAAACCCTGTCGGGCACCACCAAGGTCATGACCACGCTGCTCGGTGCCGTGGCGGCAGTGAGCCTGCTGGTGGGCGGCATCGGCATCATGAACATCATGCTGGTGAGCGTGACCGAACGCACCCGCGAGATCGGCCTGCGCCTGGCCATTGGCGCGCTGGAGCGCGAGGTGTTGTTGCAGTTTTTGATAGAAGCCGTGGTGCTGGCTGCCCTGGGCGGGGTGATCGGCATTGTGCTGGCCACGGGCGCATCGATCGGCCTGGCCAGGTTCATGGAGGTGCCGTTTGTCTTCAACCCCGGGGTGAACGTGATTGCGTTCCTGTTTTCAGCCGGCATCGGCGTGCTGTTCGGCTACTTCCCGGCGCGCCGTGCCGCCCGGCTCGACCCCATCGAGGCGCTGCGGCACGAGTAGCGCACTTTTCCGTCGAAAGGTCCTACATTTTCTGCAGCAAGCCGGCAATCGCCTGCGGGTAAATCAGATGCTCCTGCGTCAGCACCCGCGCCCTGAGCGCGTCAGCCGTGTCGCCCGACAGCACCGGCACCACGGCCTGCGCCAGGATCGGGCCATGGTCCAGCTCAGGCGTCACCAGATGCACCGTGGCCCCTGCCACCTGGCAGCCGGCGTCAATGGCGCGCTGATGCGTGTGCAGGCCGCTGAACGCGGGCAACAGCGACGGGTGGATATTGACCAGCCGCCCGGCATAACGGTTGACAAACCCTGTCGTCAGGATGCGCATGAAGCCCGCCAGTAGCACCAGCACTGGTTGGCCGGGGTTGTCATAACGGTCAATCAGCTGCGCCAGCGCGGCGTCAAATGCCTCGCGACTCGGAAAAGCCTTGTGGTCGAGCACCTCGGTGACAATGCCGTGCGCGCTGGCAAACTGCAGCCCAGGTGCCTCGGCCTTGTTGCTGATGACAGCGGCCACCCGGGCACCGTACTTTTCCACCCAGCCCTCGCGCTGTGCGGCTTTCACGATGGCAGCCATGTTGGAACCGCCGCCTGAGATCAAAATGACGATGTTTTTCATACTTGGCTGAATTATGACTTTGACCCCCGTGACTTCCCTGACCCTCACCCCTGTCGAGGCCCGCGTACTCGGCACCCTGATGGAAAAGGCCCGCACCGTGCCCGACAGCTACCCGCTGTCACTCAATTCGCTGATGCTGGGCTGCAACCAGAAAAGCAGCCGCGACCCGGTGATGGACCTGAGCGAGGCCGATGTGGCCTGCGCGCTGGACAACCTGATGAACCTGTCGCTGGTGCGCGCCAACACTTCCGGGCGCGTGACGCGTTATGAACACAACTTCCAGCGCGGCGCGGGTGTGCCCGAGCAGTCGGCGGTGTTGCTGGGCCTGCTGATGCTGCGCGGCCCGCAAACCGCTGCAGAGCTGCGACTGAACACCGAACGCTGGTACAAGTTTGCCGACATCTCCTCGGTCGAAGGCTTTCTGGAAGAGTTGCAGGACCGGTCGCTTGATAAAGGCGGCCCGCTGGCGATCAGGCTGGCGCGCGCCCCCGGTGCCCGCGAACAGCGCTGGGCCCATTTGCTGTGCGGCCCGGTGGATGAAGCGCAATTCGCCCAATCCGGCAGCTTCCGTGGCGCAGACGGCTCGCCCGGTACCCTGGCGCGCATCGAGCAGCTCGAAGCCGAAGTGGCCCAGCTCAAAGCCACCGTACTCAAACTCTGCACCGAGCTGGGCATGTCAGCTACTGCGCCTTGAAGCCACTTTCCCTGATGATGCGCGCCCAGGTTTTGGCATAAGCCTGTTCGCGACTGGCCAGTTGCGCGGAGTTCATGTAACCCACGGTCAAGCCCATGGCGGTCAGGCGCTGGTGCACCTCGGGCATGGCAATCACCTTGGCCACCGCGCTGCCCAGTTTGTCGATGGCCGCCTGCGGCGTGCCTTTGGGGGCAAAAATGCCGTAATAGGGCACGTCTTCAAAGCCCGCCAGGCCCAGTTCAGCAAAGGTTGGCACCTCGGGCAGGGCGGCCTGGCGCTGTCCGCCCAGCACCGCGACCACGCGAATCTTGCCGGCTTTCTGATTCTCGATGAAGTCGGGCACCGAGCCCACGCCGGCGTGAATCTGGTTGCCCAGCATGTCGGCCATCATGGGTGCGCTGCCGCGATACGGTGCGGCCTGCAGATCGAGCTGGTATTTCTGGCCGATCACCTTGACCAGAAACTCGGGGACCGAGGCCGGCGCCGGCACGCCCACGGTGTCTTTGCCAGCGCCCTGTTTTTGCACCCAGGCCACGTACTCGGCCATGCTCTTGGCGGGTGTGCCGCCTGAGACGGCCAGGCCGTTGACAAAGGTGGCAAAGCCGGCCACCGGGACAAAGTCTTTGGCCGAGTCATAGCCGGGATTTTTTACCACCAACGGCAGGATCGTGATGGTATGGTCGTGCGACAAAAACAGCGTGTTGCCATCTGCCGGGGCCGCCTTGAGCGCCTGCGCCGCAATCTGGCCACCGGCGCCGGCCTTGTTTTCGACCAGCACCGGCACGCCCAACTGGTCCTTGAGCTTGTCGGCCAGAATGCGTGCAATGGCATCGGTACCGCCACCGGGCGGGAAACCCACCAACAGCTTGATTGGCCCAGTTTGCGCCTGAGCCAGCCCCGCAGCCAGTAAGGCACTCACGGCGAAGGTTTTGAACAGGCCACGCAGGCCTTGACGAACTTGAAATTGACGCATATGTCACTCCTGAAATTAGCTTGAGCCTTTGCGGGTCAGACCACTCGTGCAGCGACGTGCTCTGACCCCAACTGATTAGAAAGTACCCGGATAAGCACCGCCATCTGCCAGCACATTTTGCCCGGTCATGTAGCCGGCCTGCTGGCTGCACAAAAACGCGCAGATGGCACCGAACTCATCAGGCGAGCCAAAACGTTTGGCTGGAATCGCATTGCGCCGTGCGGCAGCCACCACCTCCAGCGGTTGCGAGGTTTTGGCGGCGGCACCCTGAAAGATGGACTGCAGGCGCTCGGTGTCGAAGGCACCGGGCAAGAGGTTGTTGATGGTCACACCCCTGGCGGCCACGCCACTGCGAGCCAATCCGGCCACAAAGCCGGTCAGCCCGCTGCGCGCGCCATTGGACAGGCCCAGCACATCGATCGGCGCCTTGACCGCCCCTGAGGTGATGTTGACGATGCGGCCAAAGCCGCGCGCGGCCATGCCATCGACCGTGGCCTTGATCAGCGCAATGGGCGTGAGCATGTTGGCATCGAGCGCACGAATCCAGTCGTCACGCTCAAAGCTGCGGAAGTCACCTGTGGGCGGGCCGCCGGCGTTGGTCACCAGGATGTCGAAGTCGGCGCGCTGCGCCAGCACCGCCGCGCGGCCCGCTTCCGACGTGATGTCTGCCGCGACCCATTGCACGGTGGCCCCGGTCTTGCCGGCATCCAGCGCTGTCAACTGCGCCGCGGCGGCTTGCAGGGCGTCGGCCCCGCGCGCCACCATCAGCACGTTCACGCCCTCCTGAACCAGCGCTTTGGCGCAGCCCAGCCCAAGGCCCTTGCTGGCCCCGCACACCAAAGCCCATTTACCCGAAATGCCCAAGTCCATTTGTTTCTCCTCGTAAAAACGTTGCCACGGCAAACTTCAATCTTCCACGAACGCCACGTCACGCGTGCGCTTGAAGGCGGGCACCAGCACCAGGGCCAGCAGCGCCAGCGCCGCCAGCAGCAAGCCCGCTGACAGCGGACGGGTGGCAAACACGCTCCAGTCGCCCCTTGAGAGCAGCAGCGCGCGGCGCAGGTTTTCTTCCATCATCGGGCCCAGAATAAAGCCCAGCAGCAGCGGCGCCGGCTCCATGCCGAGCTTGATGAAGACGTAGCCGACGATGCCGAACAGGCCCACCATCCAGATGTCCCAGGTGTTGTTGTTGGTGCTGTACACGCCGATGGCGCAAAACAGCACGATGGCCGGGTACAGCCAGCGGTAGGGCACGCTGAGCAGCTTGATCCAGATGCCGATCAGGGGCAGGTTCAGCACGATCAGCATGGCGTTGCCGATCCACATCGAGGCGATCAGGCCCCAGAACAGTTCGGGGTTGCTGGTCATGACCTGCGGGCCGGGCTGGATGTTGTGGATGGTCATGGCGCCGACCATCAGCGCCATGACCGCGTTGGGTGGAATGCCCAGGGTCAGCAGCGGGATGAAGGAGGTTTGTGAGGCGGCATTGTTGGCCGCCTCGGGCGCGGCCACACCACGGATGTTACCCTGGCCGAACGGCACCTCGCCTGGCTGTAGCCTGGTCTTTTTTTCGACCGTGTAGGCGGCAAAGGCGCTCATCACCGCACCACCACCGGGCAGGATACCCAGTACCGAACCCAGGCCGGTGCCGCGCAGAATGGCCGGCCACATGCGCCTGAAGTCCTGGCGGCTTGGCATCAGGCCCTGCACGTTGGCGGTGAACACCTGGCGCGCGCTTGTCGGGCGGCCCAGGTTGCTGATGATCTCGCCATAACCAAACAGGCCCATGGCAATCACGATGAAGCCAATGCCGTCGGTCAGCTCCGGAATGTCGAAGCTGTAGCGCGCCACGCCTGAATTCACGTCAGTCCCCACCAGTCCCAGCAGCAGGCCCAGCAAAATCATGCCGAACGCTTTCAACAAATCACCGGAAGCCAGCACAACGGCACCGACCAGACCCAACAGCATCAGCGCGCAATATTCAGCCGGGCCGAACATGAACGCCACCTCGGTCAGCGGCACTGCAAAGGCGGCCAGCACCAGTGTGCCGACGCAACCGGCGAAAAACGAACCGATTCCCGCCGCCGCCAGCGCCGGCCCGGCGCGACCCCGGCGCGCCATCTGGTAGCCGTCGATGACCGTGACCACCGACGAGGCTTCGCCGGGAAGATTGACCAGAATGGCCGTGGTGGAGCCCCCGTATTGCGCGCCGTAGTAAATGCCCGCCAGCATGATCAGGGCAGACGTTGGCGGCAGCGCGTAAGTGGCCGGCAGCAGCATGGCGATGGTGGCCAGTGGACCGATGCCGGGCAGCACGCCGATCAAGGTGCCCAGCAGACAACCGACAAAGGCGTACATCAGGTTGATCGGTGTAAAGGCGACACCGAAGCCCAGCGCCAGGTGGTTGATCAACTCCATGCTAGTTTCCCGCCAGAAACACAGGCCACACCGGAAACTGCAATTTGAGCAGCAGCACAAAAGCCAGGTAACTCAAGGCCGCCAGCGCGGTGGCCAGCAGCGCGGCTTCCTTGAACCTGAAGCGCTCGCCGGCCAGGCAGGCGACAAAGGTCAGCAGGTAAATGCCCCCGATCAGGCCCAGCGCCGGCAGTTTCAAGCCCGGCAGACCGCCCAGCGCAACGCCAAACAGCAGGTTGGCCGCGATGATGGCCGCCAGCGGCTTCCAGGCCCAGGAGCCAATAGCCTGCGCCGCGTCCGGCTGAGCCATCGCCGCGCGCAACATCATGACTGCGCCCAGCAGCGCCAGCAACACGCCCAGCATCAGCGGAAAGTAGCCCGGCCCCATGCGCGCGCTGCTGCCCACCTGGTAGCCCAGCGCGCCCCAGCCAAAGGCACTGCCGACGAGCGTGAACAACAGACCCGCATAAAAGTCCTTCTGGTTTTTCAACATGCCACCGTTCAGCCTGCAAGAAGCAAGTGTCAGTCCACGCGCGCGCCGGTGGCCTTCACCAAGGCTTGGTACTTGACACGTTCGCTTTTCATCAAGGCATCAAACGCTTGCGGCGTCGTCGGGGTGGGCTCGGCCAGAAGCTTGGCAAAACGCGCTTTGGTTTCCGGCAGATTGAGCGCCTCGACAAAGGCCTTGTTCAGCCGGGCAACGACGTCCCTGGGTGTCGCCGCAGGTGCGACCAGGCCCCACCAGGTATCAATGGCGAAGCCTTTCAGCGTGTCAGCCATCGGTGGCACATCCGGTAGAACCTCGGAACGCGTGGGGGTGGTCACCGCCAACGCTTTGAGTTTGCCCGCGCGGATGTTGGGTGCTGCTGTGGCAAGGTTGTCAATGTTGTAATCAACTTGCCCGCCCAGCAGCGCCATTTGCGCCGGATTACCGCCGTTGTACGGGATGTGCACCACAAAAATGCCGGCCTGTTTCTTGAACAACTCGCCCGCCAGGTGTCCGGCGCTGCCATTGCCACCGCTGCCGTAATTCAGTCTGGCCGGATTGGCCTTGGCGTAGGCAATCAAATCGGCCAGGGTGCTGATCTTGAGCCGACTGGCAACCTCTGCGTTCATGACCAGCACATTGGGTACCCGCACCAACTGCGTGATGGGTGCAAAGTCGGTGGCAGCATTGAACGGCATTTGGGCGTAGAGCCACGGGTTGACGGCATGGGTCGCCGTAGCGGCGATGCCGATGGTCAACCCGTCAGGCGCGGCTTTGGCCACCGCATTGGCCCCGATGTTGCCACCTGCCCCGGGTTTGTTGTCGACGATCACGGTGCCCAGGCTGGTCTTGACCGCATCGGCCAATACGCGGGCCGTCACATCGAGCGGTCCACCCGGTGCATAGGGCACAACCAGGTGGATAGGCTTGTCCGTGCCCTGTGCCCACGACAAGGAAATGGCAAAGAACATCGTGCAAAGTCCAGCCCAATACTTTATAAATTTCATGAAAATTGTCCTCATCGAAGTTGTAAAAAATTGCACGGCCACAACCGTGCGCAAACTTAACTCAGCGCCGGCGTGCTGGAGAGCACTTCTTCGAGCACCGTCCGGCCCTCGGCCACGCGCAGCGCGCCCGCCAGCCGCAGCGGACGCATGCCGTCCAGTACGGCCTGGCGCTTGAGCGCATCGCTGTTGGGTTCACGGTTGATTTTTTCCTTGAACGCGTCGCTCACCACCAGCAACTCGTAGAGCCCCATGCGTCCCATGAAGCCGGTCATGCGGCAATCCACACAGCCCACCGCCTTGTAGGGCTGGTAACTTCCGCTGAGTTGCCAGGGCTTGACCAACTCGGTCAGCGTCTCAATCGTGGCGGCCGGATCCGGCAACTTGCACTGCGTACACAGCGTGCGCACCAGGCGCTGCGCCAGCACGCCCAGCAGCGTGGCGTTGACCAGGTAGGCGGGAACGCCCAGTTCCATCAGCCGCGTCACCGCTGAAGGTGCGTCGTTGGTATGCAGCGTCGAGAACACCAGGTGCCCGGTGAGCGCCGCCTGCACCGCCATCTCGGCCGTGGCCTGGTCGCGAATTTCGCCGACCATGATGATGTCGGGGTCTTGCCGCATGAGCGCGCGCAAGCCCTCGGGAAAGCCGAAGTCGAGTTGCGGCTGCACCTGGGTCTGGTTGAACGCCGGTTCGATCATCTCGATCGGGTCTTCCACCGTGCTCACGTTGACTTCTTCGGTGGCGACGCGCTTGAGGGTGGAATAAAGCGTGGTGGTCTTGCCCGAGCCGGTGGGTCCGGTCACCAGGATGATGCCGTTGGGGCGCTTTACCAGCGACTCCCAGCGCTGCGCGTCGTGCGCCGAGAAACCCAGCGCATCGAGGTCCTTGACCGTGGTGTCGGGGTCGAAAATGCGCATCACCATCTTCTCGCCAAACGCGGTGGGCAGCGTCGAGATGCGCATTTCGATCTCATCACCACCGGGGTTGCGCGTCTTGATGCGGCCATCCTGCGGGCGGCGCTTTTCGACCACGTCCATGCGCCCGAGCAGCTTGATGCGCGCCGTCATGGCAACCAGCACACTCATCGGCATCTGGTACACCGGGTGCAACACGCCGTCAATGCGAAAGCGGATCACGCCCTGCTCGCGCCGCGGCTCCAGGTGGATGTCGCTGGCGCGTTGGTCGAACGCGTATTGCCACAGCCAGTCCACCACCTGCACCACGCTCTGGTCGTTGGCGTCGAGCTGCTTGTTGCTTTTGCCCAGTTCCACCAGTTGCTCGAAGCTGGAGCCCCCGTTGCTGCCCGCCTTGCTGGCCGCACGCACCGACTTGGCCAGCGCAAAAAATTCGGCCGTATAGCGGGCGATGTCCTGGGGATTGGCCAGTACCCGGCGCACACTGCGGCGCGACTGACGTTCCACCTCGGCCACCCAATCGGTCAGAAACGGCTCGGCAGTGGCGACCACCACCTCATGAACGGTGACCTGCACCGGCAAAATTTTGTGGTGCTCGGCATAGGCCGGGCTCATGGTGTCGGCCACCTTGGCCACATCGACCTTGAGCGGGTCGATGCGCAAATAAGTCAGCCCGGCGCGCGGTGCCAGCCACTGCAGCAGCGCCTCCATGCCCATGGCCTTGTCATCGCTGGCGCGATGCACGCCGACGCTGGTCAGGCGCAGCAGCGGGTGCTGCACGCTCTCGGCCTGGGCGCAGCGCGACTGGATGCGCTGCGCTTCCTGAGCCGTGATGAGGCCATCAAACTGCAGCCACTGCACCAGGCTGCGCCAGTCCAGCAGGCCTTCTCCTGATCTGCTTTGAGAGTTCGTGGGCATACGGCGCATCATGACAGCAAGGGCTTGAACACCCGCACCCATTTGCTGGCCGGCAGGCCCCACTCGAACTCTATTCGGTCGGCGCGCGCCATCAACACATCGCGCTTGGGCCGGCTCGGCGTGTACTGCGCCAGCACCACGGTGTTGCCTTCGCGCGTGGGTTTGAAGGCCCAGATAGCGTCCTTGCCAAAGGCCGCCGACATTTTCTCGACACTGCGCACAAAGCTCGACGCACGGCCGAACAGGTTCACCGTCATGCAACCCTCGGGCGTGAGCATGCGCCGGCAATGGTTGTAAAACGGCAAACTGTCGAGCACCGGCGCGGCGGCCTCGTGGTCATACAAATCCACCTGCAACGCATCCACCATGCCCCACCACCTGGGGTTCTGGATTTCCAGCGCGGCGTCGGCAAGCACCACCTGCATGCGGGGGTTTTCCGCGGGCAGCTTGAACCAGCCCTTGCAGGCGGCCAGCACTTGCGGGTTGAGCTCGATGGCGGTGGTTTGCATGCGCAGTTCCTTGTGGCAGAACTTGGTGAGAGACCCCGCGCCCAGGCCCAATTGCAGCGCCTGGCGGTCTTTCACCGACTCGGGCGGCACAAACAGCAGCCAGGCCATCATGCGCTGGATGTATTCATGCACCAGCGCGTTGGGCGCGTCCATGTACATCGAGCCCTGAATCCATTCGGTGCCCAGATGCAGGTGGCGCATCGAACCGTCATCAGAGAAGTTGACCTCGGGGAGGGAGTGGGTGTGTTTTTTCAAGATGCGGCGATTATCCCCAATCGAAGCTTGGGCAGCGCAGCCAGCGCATTGCGCGTGGTGGCCCCGGCCAGCTCCTCCAGGCTGATGCCGCGCAGTTCTGCCAGCACAGCAGCGATGCGCGGCAGCTCGCCGGGCGCGTTGATGCCCTTCGGCTCGCCGCGAGCACGCTGTTCGGTGGTTTTGTAGAGCCAGTGTGGCGGCATGTCGGGAGCGTCGGTTTCCAGCACGATGGCGTCCAGCGGCAGGTTGGTGGCGAGGCGGCGCAGTTGCAGCGCGCGCTCATAGGTGAGCGCGCCGCCAAAACCGAGTTTGAACCCGAGGTCGATGAAGCTTTGCGCCTGCTGGGCACTGCCGTTGAAGGCATGGGCGATGCCGAGCCAGCCGCTGCGCGCCACGTTGCGCAGCCCCTTGAGTACCTGATCGACCGAGCGACGCGAGTGCAAGATCACCGGCAAGTCGTATTGGCGCGCCATCTTGAGCTGGGCCATGAAAAAAAGTTGCTGGCGCTCGCGCAGCGGGCTGGCGCACAACTCGGGCGCAAACAGGTCAAGCCCGATTTCGCCCACCGCCACCAGGCGCGGGTCGTCACGGTACTGCCGCAGCGCCTGGTCCAGCCGCGCCACGTCATCGTCAGGCGCGGTTTTGACATAGAGGGGGTGAATGCCCAGCGCGTACGCATCGCCGCCGGCGTGGGCCAGCTTGCGCACCGCGTCGAAATTGGCTACCTCGACGGCGGGCAGCACGCACATTGCCACCAGCTGGCGCGCCGCCTGCGCGCGCACGGTGGCAGCGTCAGAGCCGAATTCCGCAGCGTCCAGATGGCAGTGGGTGTCGATGAACATCACGCCCGGCCCGCTTGCCCAGAAGGTGTCAGGCAGTCTGGCGGGAGGCCAGAAACTGCCCCAGTTTGGCGTCCTCTTCAGGCACATGGCGTTCGCACCAGTCCCGCATCAGCGCGGCAATGGCCGGCTTGTTCATGTAGCCCTTGCCCACATCCATGCTGCGCCCGATCAGCCGATCCAGCAGCGTTTGGTGCTGCGCCAGATGGGCGGCCAGATCAGGGTAGTCGAGGCGGCGCATCAGGGCTTCTTCGAGTTCGAACTGGGCCCGCGCCTGCTTGCACAGCGACACGATCACCGGCCGCAGCACCGTCAGGTCATCCGCGCCAAGAAAGGTATTGGTCAATTCAAACAATTTTTCCTGCATGGCGTCCACCGCAGTGTCGCCAATTTTGTAGCTTTCCAGCCATTCAACAGCCATTTTGGTCCCTCAAAAACATGTCGTTCATTTGTCAATTATCGACAACACCAGCAGGGGTTGTCGTCCCTCAGTCGTCGCTGTCCGTCAATTTTCCCAGCACCAGGGCGCGCTGGCGGGCGCAGCGCGCGGCCAATGCGGCATCGTGCGTCACCACCACAAAGGCGGTGCCCTGGGTGCGGGCCAGCTCCAGCATCAGGTCGAACACGCCCTGGGCGGTGTTGCGATCCAGGTTGCCGGTGGGCTCATCGGCCAGCACACAGGCCGGCTGCGTGACCAGGGCACGGGCAATGGCCACGCGCTGGCGCTCGCCGCCCGACAGCTCCGAGGGGCGATGCTGCAAGCGCTCCGCCAGACCCACGCTGGCGAGCATTTTTGCCGCCACCTGCGCCGCATCGGCATGCGCCATGCGCCTGATCCACAGCGGCATGGCAACGTTGTCGAGCGCGCTGAATTCAGGCAGCAAATGGTGAAACTGATAAACAAAACCCAGGTGCTGGTTGCGCAAGCGCCCTTGCGCGGCTGCGCTCTGGCGGGCGAGGTCTTGCCCCAATAGCACCACCGAGCCGCTGGTCGGCGCATCCAGCCCACCGAGCAAATGCAGCAGCGTGCTTTTGCCGGAGCCCGAGGCGCCCACGATGGCCAGCGTGTCTCCGGCGCACACGTCCAGGTCCACGCCCTGCAACACGGTCACATCGAGCCGGCCTTCGGTAAAGCGCTTGGTCAGGCCGCGCGCGCTCAGCACCAGCTTGGGCGTGTTGGGGGTGTCATTCATAGCGCAAGGCCTCCGCCGGGTTGACGCGGCTGGCGCGCCAGCTTGGGTACAGCGTGGCGACAAAAGCCAGCACCAGTGAAATCAGCGTGATCGGCACAATGTCGCCCTGCTGCGGGTCGCTCGGCATGCGGCTGATGAGGTAAATGTCGCGCGGCAAAAAGCTGGCATCGAGCAAGCGCTCCAGCGCCGGCACGATCACGTCGATGTTGAACGCCACGCCCAGCCCCAGCGCCAACCCGGCCAACGTGCCGATCACGCCCACCATGGCGCCCTGCACCACAAAAATGCCCATGATGGAGCCCGGGCTGGCCCCCAGCGTGCGCAGAATGGCAATGTCGGCGCGCTTGTCGGTGACCGTCATCACCAATGTGCTGACCAGGTTGAAAGCTGCCACTGCCACGATCAGCGTGAGGATGATGAACATCATGCGTTTTTCCAGCTGAACGGCGGCAAACCAGGTGCGGTTTTGCCGCGTCCAGTCGCGAATCAGCAACCGGTCGGTCAGCGCGCTGGCCAGTTGCGCGGCGACTTCGCGCGCCTGGTGCAGGTCGCGCAGCTTGACGCGCACGCCGCTGGGACCTTCGAGCCGGAAGATGCGCGCGGCGTCTTCGATGTGCATCAGCACCAGCGCCGAGTCGTATTCAAAATGGCCCGAATCGAAGGTACCCACCACCGTCATCTGCTTCAGGCGCGGCACCACACCCGCTGGCGTGACCTGGCCGCTGGGCGCCACCAGCGTGACCTTGCCACCTCTGATCACGCCCAGGCTGCGCGCCAGCTCGGCACCCAGCACCACGCCAAACTCGCCGGGAACCAGCTGATCAAGCCCGGTGTTTTTGAGGTCCATCGCGAGGTCGGTCACCTCGCCCTCACGGGCCGGGTCGATGCCACGCACCATCGCGCCCTTCATATCTTCGCCCCGGGCCAGCAGGGCCTGGGTGGCTATGAATGGGGCGGCGCCAACCACCGCCGGGTTGGCGCGAACCTGCGTCAGCGTGCGCGCCACATCGGGCAGTGCCTCGCCATTGGGCGCAAATATCTCAATGTGCGAGACCACACCCAACATGCGGTCGCGCACCTCTTTCTGAAAACCGTTCATCACGCTCAGCACAATAATCAAAGCCGCCACTCCCAGCGCAATGCCAAGCATCGAGACGCCCGAAATGAACGAGATAAAGCCGTTGCGCCGGGTGGCGCGACCGGCCCGCGTGTAGCGCCAGCCAAGAATCAGTTCATAGGGGAGTTGCATGCCCGCATTGTGGCATTGCAGCAAAACCCGGTTCGGCTCGGGGGACCTGTCTCCCGCATAATCAAGGCTTGAATCGTTTGCGAGGAAAGCATCATGGCACGCCCGCAGCCCCAACCCCATCGACTACTGCCGACCTGATCCTCTGAACCCATGCACCTGCTGATTCCCTATGCCGCCAGCCATGCCGAAGGCTGCCAGGCCGCGCTGGCCACGCTGAAACTTCCCAACCTGCAAAAACTACTGTGCCGCCTGCGCCCGCAAGCACTCGACGCGGGTGAAGAGCTGAGCTGGTCGCCGCCGCACGAGCGCGCGCTGGCTGGCGCCCTGGGGCTGGTGGTGACCGACGGGCAGATTCCCTGGGCGGCGCTGGAAGCACAAAAACACCCCGAGCTGGCACAACTGCAAGGTGCCTGGGCTTTTGTGACCCTGTGCCACTGGCAGGCCACCATGCACGAGGTCACGATGCGCCAGCTGCCCATGCGCGATCTCGATGCAACCGAGTCTGATGCCTTGATGGCGGCCATGCAGCCATTTTTTGCGCAGGACGGCATCACACTCTACCCCCTTGAGGCCGGGCGCTGGCTGGCGCGCGGCGCGGTCTTCGACGGCCTGCCCAGTGCCTCGCCCGACCGCGTGCTGGGCAGAAATTTGGCGCCCTGGATGCCCACCGCGGCACAAGCCGGCAGCCTGATCCGACTGGTGAGCGAGATGCAGATGCTGCTCTACACCCATCCGATCAACGACGCCCGCGAGCGACGTGGCACCTCACCCGTCAACGCCATCTGGTTCAACGGCACCGGTGCTTTGCGTGACAGCCCAAAGACTGTCATTGCGGACTCGATCCGCAATCCACTGCCCCCGATCCATGTCCGTGGATTGCGCGAGGCCGCGCTGCAAGACGACTGGGCCAGTTGGGCCAGTGCCTGGCAGCAAATCGATGCGACTCAAATCAAACAACTGCTCGAAGCCCAATGCCGTGGCGAAGTGGTGCAGCTCACCCTGTGCGGCGAGCGCCGCGCCCAAAGCTGGGTCCATCAGCCGCCAAGCCTGGCGCAAAAATTCAGGCAGCTTTTTGGGGCCCCCACCATCCAAAGCGTGCTCGAACCCTTATGAAAATCATCGTGCGAGATGCTCCGCCCCGCGCCGTCTGGACGCTGGAGCAGGCCGGCATTCATCCGCTGCTGGCGCAACTGTATGCCGCGCGGGGTGTGCAAGACCCGTTGGAACTCGATGACGCCCTGGCCAGATTGCTGCCGCCCGTCAGCATGAAAGGCACGGCTGAGGCAGCCCAACTGCTGGCTGACGCCATCCAGTCGGACAAAAAGCTCTGCATCGTGGCCGATTACGACTGCGACGGCGCCACTGCGTGCGCCGTCGGCCTGCGCGGCCTGCGCCTGCTCGGCGCCCGGCATGTGAACTACATCGTGCCCGACCGGGTGCAAGACGGCTACGGCCTGACCGCGCCCATTTCCGAGCGCGTCAAGGCCAGTGGCGCTGATGTGCTGATCACGGTCGATAACGGCATTGCCAGCTTCGACGGCGTGGCGCGGGCGCGCGCGCTGGGCCTGCAGGTGCTGGTGACCGACCACCATTTGCCGGCCCTGCGCGATGGCCAGGTTGCGCTGCCCGACGCCAACGTGATCGTCAACCCGAACCAGCCAGATTGTCGTTTCGAGAGCAAGTCGATCGCCGGCGTTGGTGTGATGTTCTACGTGCTGTTGGCGCTGCGCGCCGAGTTGCGCCAGCGCGGTGTTTTTGACGCAACGAATCAACCGAAACTGGACGCCCTGCTGCCGCTGGTGGCCCTGGGCACGGTAGCCGACGTGGTCAAGCTCGACACCAACAACCGCCGCCTGGTGGCGCAAGGGCTCAAACGGGTGCGCGCCCAGGCCCTGCCCGCCGGTCTGGCCGCCTTGTTTGTGGCCGCCTCGCGTGAGGCCAGAACCGCCACCACCTTCGACTTTGGCTTTGCCCTGGGGCCGCGCATCAACGCCGCCGGGCGCCTGTCCGACATGACGCTGGGCATTGAATGCCTGCTCACCGACGACGCGGGTCGTGCCCAGGAACTGGCCAAGGCGCTCGACGCCATCAACCGCGAGCGCCGCGACATTGAAGGCAGCATGCGTGAACAGGCGCTGGTGGTGGCCGAATCGCTGTTTGCAGACGCAGCAGAAGCCCCACCGGCCATTTGTGTCTTCGATGCCAACTTTCACGAAGGCGTGGTCGGCATTGTGGCCTCGCGTATCAAGGACAAGTTTCACCGCCCCACTTTCGTTTTTGCCAGCAGTGGCGCCACCGGCCGCGGCCATGAACTCAAGGGCTCTGGCCGCTCCATTTCCGGTTTTCACCTGCGCGACGCGCTCGACCTGGTGGCCAAGCGTCACCCCGGCGTGCTGATGCGCTTTGGCGGCCACGCCATGGCGGCCGGTTGCACCTTGAACGAAGACCAGTTGGACACCTTTGAACAAGGCCTGAACGAGGTCGCCCAGGAGTGGCTCGATGCCGCCACCCTCACGCGCCGCCTCGACACCGACGGCGCGCTCAAGCCTGAATACCGCCGCCCCGATCTGGTGGACACGCTGCACCATGAGGTCTGGGGCCAGGGCTTTGCCGCCCCCACCTTTAGCGAAGAACTCGAAGTCGTGTCGCAGCGCCTGGTGGCTGAAAAGCACCTGTCGCTCAAGCTCAAACATCGCGGTGAACCGGTCGATGGCATCTGGTTTGGCCACACCGAGCCGCTGCCCGCGCGCGTCAAACTGGCGTTCAGGCTCGATGTGGACAGCTGGCGCGGCGAGCGCCGGGTGCGATTTCTGGTGGAAGCAGCAGAGTTGCCCGCTCAGCCCTAGAATCATTCGGGTATGAACACCCTGAACGCCGACCTGCATTGCCACTCCGTTGTCTCTGACGGCACCCTCACCCCCGAAGAACTTGCCCGCCGCGCCAAGGCTCAGGGCGTGACCCTGTGGGCGCTCACCGACCACGACGAAATCGGTGGCCAAACCCGTGCTGCAGCAGCAGCGGCCGCGTGTGGCCTGGACTACCTGACCGGTGTTGAAATCTCGGTTACTTTTCTGCATCAAACCGTGCACATTGTCGGCCTCGGTTTCGATGCCGACAATGCGCAACTGGTTCAGGGTTTGCAGCAAACCCGGGGCGGGCGCTCGCAGCGCGCCCAGGAGATGGCTACCGACCTGGCACGCATTGGCATCAAAGGCGCCTTTGAAGGCGCGCTGAAATACGCCGGCAACCCAAACCTGATCTCGCGCACCCACTTTGCCCGCTTTCTGGTGGAAACCGGCGTGTGCAAAGACACTTACGAGGTGTTTCGCAAGTACCTCACCGAAGGCAAACCCGGTTTTGTCGAGCACCGCTGGGCCAACCTGAAAGATGCCGTGCGCTGGATCACCCAGGCTGGCGGCATGGCGGTGATTGCTCACCCGGCGCGCTACAAATTCAGTGCCAACGAAGAGCTGGCGCTGTTCACCGAATTCAAGGGGCTCGGCGGCGGCGGCGTGGAAGTGGTCACCGGCAGCCATTCGGCCGCTGAGTGTGTGAGTTATACCGGGACCGCGCTTGAATTCGGCCTGGCGGCCTCGCGCGGCAGCGACTTTCACAGCCCCGCCGAGAGCCGCACCGAGCTCGGCGCCCTGCCCGACCTGCCGGGCCAGCTGACGCCGGTGTGGCAACTGCTGGCCGAACGCATTCAGCACGCCCCCGTCCCCGCCCCGGCGCGGACCTGAACGCCGTGTTGTTCTGGAAAAGCCGCCAGGCAGGCGGCATCTTGCTGATCATTCTGGCGGCGCTCTCCTTTGCAATGCTCGACACGGCGACCAAGCACGCTACTCAACTCGTGCCAGTGCTGATGCTGCTCTGGTTTCGCTATGTGTTTCAGGCCGTGGTGACCTTTGCACTGCGCTTTCCGGTGCAGAAAACCCGCCTCTTCGCCACACCGAATCCGCGCTTTCAAACGCTGCGCGGCGTGCTGCTGCTGACCACCAGTGCCTGCTCGTTTTTTGGCTTGCAATATTTGCCGGTCGGCGAGTTCACCGCCATGGCCATGCTCTCGCCGATGGCGGCCACGGCCATGGCGGCCTGGGCACTCAAAAACCACGTCTCGCCACGGCGCTGGGTGCTGATGGGCCTGGGCCTGCTGGGCGTGCTGCTGGTGGTGCGCCCTGGCGGCCAGGTGTTTGGCTGGGCACTGTTGTTTCCGGTGGTGCTGGTCACGGCCTACGCCTGGTTTCAGGTGCTCACCAGCCGTCTCAGCGGCGACGAAAACCCCTACACCACGCACTTTTACACCGGCCTGGTGGGCGCCGTGATCATGACGCCCATCATGCTGCTCAGTTGGGACAGCGCCGCGCTGCTGCGCTATTGGTACTGGTTTGTGCTGGTCGGGTTTTTGGGCACTTTTGGTCACCTGATGCTGATCCGCGCCTTCAACCGCGCCAACGCCGTGGTGCTCACGCCGTATCTCTACCTGCAGATTGCCTTTGCCACGGTGCTGGGCTGGCTGGTGTTTCGCCATGTGCCCGATGGCCTGGCCTGGGCCGGCATTGCCGTCATCGCTGCCAGTGGTGTGGGCAACGCCGCGCTGACGGCCCGCGAAGCCGCCGGGCTGCGACAATAACGCCATGCCGCTAATTTTCGAAATTCATCCCGACAACCCGCAGCCGCGCCTGCTCAAACAGGCCACTGCCCTGCTCGATCGCGGCGAGGTGCTGGCCGTGCCCACCGACTCCAGTTATGCGCTGGTGTGCCACTTGGACGACAAGGCCGCTGCCGACAAGCTGCGCCGCATCCGCGGGGTCGATGACAAGCACCACCTGACGCTGCTGTGCCGCGACCTGTCGGAGCTTGCCACCTACGCCAAGGTGGACAACCAGCAATACCGGCTCATCAAGGCCGCCACCCCCGGCGCCTACACCTTCATTCTGGAAGCCACCAAGGAAGTGCCGCGCCGCCTGAGCCACCCGTCGCGCAAAACCATTGGCCTGCGCGTGCCCGACCACAAGGTGCTGCAGGAGCTGCTGGCGCTCTACAGCACGCCGCTGCTGGCCACCACGCTGATCGCGCCGGGCGAGCCTGATCCCATGAACGACGCCGACGAGATTCGCGCGCATTACAAGGGGCGCATTGCCGCCATCATCGACTCCGGCGCCTGCCCGCGCGAACCCACCACAGTGGTCGATCTGACCGGCGGCGACCCGGTCGTCATCCGCGAAGGCCGCGGCTCACTGGCGGCGCTGGGCCTTTGAGCCCGCTTGCTCTGAGACAATCACCGCCATGGACTTTGCCCAACTGATTCAAACCGTCGCCCTCTACGCCATTCCGGTGTTGCTGGCCATCACCCTGCACGAGGCTGCGCACGGCTACGCCGCGAAACACTTCGGCGACAACACCGCCTACAAGATGGGGCGCGTCACACTCAACCCGCTGCCGCACATCGACCCGGTGGGCACCATCCTGATGCCGCTCATGCTTTACTTCGCCACCTCGGGCGCGTTCCTGTTCGGCTACGCCAAACCGGTGCCGGTGCGCTTTGGCAATTTGCGCAATCCCAAACGCGACATGATCTGGGTCGCGCTGGCCGGGCCGGGCGCCAACTTTTTTCAGGCGCTGGCCTGGGGCGCGATGCTCTATGTGTTTCGCGGCGCCGATATCAACGAGCCGTTTCTGATTGAAATGGCGCAGGGCGGCGTGCTGGTGAATGTGGTGATGGCGGTGTTCAACCTGTTTCCGCTGCCACCGCTCGACGGTGGCCGCATTCTGGTGGGGCTGCTGCCGTATCGTCAGGCCATGCTGGTGTCGCGCGTGGAGCCGTATGGTTTTTTTATCGTGATGGCACTGGTGCTGGCCGGCGTGGTCAGCAACCTGTGGTTGCGCCCGCTGATGTCCCTGACCTTTCAACTCATCAACCTGTTGCTCACCCCGCTGGCCTGGCTGGTGGGCTGAACGCAACGAACCCTGACATCGTCTCCCATGCGCATCGAACGCTTCCTTACCGGCATCACCACCTCGGGCACGCCCCATCTGGGCAACTACGTGGGCTCGATACGCCCATCCGTGGGCCACAGTCTGCGCCCTGGTGTCGAAAGCTTCTACTTTCTGGCCGATTACCACGCGCTGATCAAGGTGGACGACCCGGCGCGCATCCAGCGCAGCACGCTGGAAATTGCCGCCAGTTGGCTGGCCTGCAGCCTGAATCCGGAGCGCGTGGTGTTCTATCGCCAGTCTGACATCCCGGAAATTCCCGAACTCACCTGGTTCTTGAGCTGCGTGCTGGGTAAGGGTGTGCTCAACCGCGCCCACGCCTACAAGGCGTCGGTGGATAAAAACACGGCGGCCGGCAATGACCCCGATGCCGATGTCAACGTCGGCCTGTTCATGTACCCGGTGCTGATGGGCGCCGACATCTTGATGTTCAACGCGCACCAGGTGCCGGTGGGTCGCGACCAGGTGCAGCACATCGAAATGGCGCGCGACATGGCGCACAGTTTCAACCACCGTTACGGCGACCATTTTGTGGCGCCAGAGGCCGCCATCGAAGACCATGTGGCCACCCTGCCCGGCCTCGACGGCCGCAAGATGAGCAAGAGCTACGACAACACCATTCCGCTGTTTGCGCCACGCGAACAGCTCAAAAAACTCATCGGCAGCATCGTCACCGACTCCAGCGCCCCCGGAGAACCCAAGGCAGTGGAAGGCTCGACCCTGTTCCAGATTTACCAGGCCTTTGCCAGCGCCTCCGAGACCGAAGCGCTACGCCAGGCTTATACCGCCGGCATTTCCTGGGCCGATGCCAAACAACTCGTTTTTGAGCGCATCGACCAGGAAATTGCACCCATGCGCGCGGCCTACCAGGCGCTGATCGACAACCCGGCCAGGATCGAAGCCATCCTGCACGCCGGTGCCGCCAAAGCCCGCGCCATTGCCACGCCGTTCATGGGCCAACTGCGCCATGCCGTGGGGCTGCGCCCCTTGCAAACCCAGGCCAGCACGACCGCCAAGGCGGTGAAGCTGGCGCGGCCGGTGTTCAAGCAATACCGCGAAGCCGACGGCCAGTTTTACTTCAAACTGCAAGGCGCCGACGGCCGCCTGCTGCTGCAAAGCGGTGCTTTTGCCTCGCCCAAAGTGGCCGGGCAAATCATTGGAGCGCTTCAGGCAGAAGGCATCACCGCCCTGCGTGGCAGCCCGGTGGCGCTGCACATAGGCCCGGAGGTCACAGAATCTGACATTGCAGTCGCCTTGCAAGCCCTGCAAATTGCCAAGGAAGCAAAACCAGGCTAGCCGTCACTGTACAATTCTCGGCTTCGCGGAGAGATGGCAGAGTGGCCGAATGTACCTGACTCGAAATCAGGCGTACCGCAAGGTACCGTGGGTTCGAATCCCACTCTCTCCGCCAGTACCCAGTAAAAACGCGCCTCATGGCGCGTTTTTCATTTCTGCCCGTCAATTCCCTCACCAACTAGTTTTGGGCTTATTGCCCTGCCAAAGTCCTTGTCCTGTTTCATCCGCTAGATCTGGGGCGGGGCGGGAACTGGCACTGTGCGCCACCGAGCTTTCCACAGGACTTATGCGCTTTTAGTATTCGGCCACCAAAGTGGCGGCCACTTGCTCCATGAATACTCCGGCGAAAGGCATGAACTCAATGCGCTCAGGTAGGGGTTGTGCTTAGTCAGTTCCTCTCTGACGACGGCGACCCACACCTTTGTTCGTTCCTGGTATGGCTCCTCAAAACTGGAAAGCTCCGTCTCCAGTGTTGCAAGAAACTTGTTCAGCTGTACAACACGGTCATATTCCACTGCGATGCCAAACGCCTTTTTGAGTTGCTCGGCTTTGGCCACATCAATTTGTCGGACTTCTTCAGCTCGTTGTGCCGCAGCTCGGCGAATCTCTTCCTCGCGAATTCTTTCCTCACGCACTGCAGATTGGCCGCGGAGCAGAGTCAATATTGTGGCGGTGATAATTTGGAACTGTGACTCAAGTTGTGCTGTGGTGCCACGCCACTCCTTGAACACTGAATATTCGGAGCCCCTGACATGCAACGTGAATTTTCCTGAGGGAACGTAGCTCCAGGACTGCGCCCAGCTTCCCTCCAGTTTCGCGAGCCGGAATTCCTCAGCATCGAGCTCATGTTTGCGGTATCCCTCGCTCAAGGTAATCGCCAGACTTTCTCCAGCAAGTTCAATGCACACTCGTGCTTCCTTAGGGCCTCCACGTGCTTGATCGACATCGGCGCGTGTGGCGCGCGCACCAAACTGAGCAAGCGCATCAAAGAGGCTGTTATAGAAGCGCAATACCCACTCCATTTTTTCCAGAGAGGCGGTCACTATGAGGCCGCCGGGAACTTTGAAGGAATAGCGCCCATGCTGTTCATAGGGGGGCGATTCAAAGTCATCTCCCCTTTCAAGCCAGTTGGTCCTTTGGTATTTCTTGATGACTTTCGGGAGTCGCTGGAGGTAGGTATTGGTGGCCTTTACCAGCGGGTGCAGCTTGAGCAGTTCTGCCGAAATTTCAAATCGAGGGAGTGTGAGCTGTTCGGCGACGTGTTCGACCGCTTTCACAAATGAGCGACGTTTTTCTTTGCTGGCGATTTCCCGTGGCGTCGGTATTGTCAGCTGTACCTCGTTGTCTTGGTCTTGCGGAGGCAATGCGGTTTTCGGGGATGATTTTCCGAATTGAAGTTTGGTCCAGTGACCCCGGGGCGGTATTGGAATGTCGTGTCGCCGACATGCCTTCGCGAGCCCCACATCCGAAACCCCTAGCTCTTTAGCAAGTCTGATGACAGGCTTTTCCCACACCAAGGCGTATAGCTCTGAGCGTTTCATCGAGTGGCTCCTTTTATGCAGTGTTGATTGCGCCGATGATTTGCGGCGGGCCGGCAGAAAAATCGTCAGTTGCTCGATTTTGAGCCCCCACCCATTTTGCTGGGTCCAAGAGAGCGGCTGCGGCGGTGAGAGGACAGCCGTCAAGGTCTGCAGCGCTTGGCAAGCTTTCATTGATACTTGCCTTTTTAATTAAAGATTGCTTTAATAACATCTGCTTTTATTAAAAATTTCTTTCACACCATGCGCAGCACAGGCACTTACGCCATCTCCACCACTCTGGGCGAATCCGTCCAGGCTTTTGTGCCACATCCGCTTCCACCAGCCAAGCCAACGCTGGCGCCTGAATGCTACATGGAGGCCAATCGTGTGGCCGAATTGGCGCTGGCACACCTGTCGGGGGTGTCCGGGCTGGTGCCGTCGGTGGACTGGTTGCTCTACAGTGCCATTCGCAAAGAGGCCTTGCTGACCTCGCAGATCGAGGGCACCCAGGCCACACTGGCCGACTTGTTTGATGAGGAAGCCGGCTTCACGGTGAGCAACATCGACGATGTCGAAGAGGTCACAAACTACCTGCGCGCATTCCGGCTGGTGCATGACAACTTGCGCGACCCGGGCGGCCTACCACTGAGCGTGCGCCTGCTCAGCGACGCCCACCGCTTGTTGCTCGATGGCGCACGCGGTTCCGGAAAACAGCCAGGTGAGTTGCGTCGCTCGCAAAACTGGATTGGCGGCACCCGGCCCGGCAATGCGGTGTTTGTGCCGCCGCCGCCCGAGCGGGTGCCTGCTTTGCTGGCCGACCTGGAGCGGTTTATTCACGATGCCTCGCAAGCCCTGCCGCCACTGGTGAAGACAGCGCTGGCGCACCTGCAATTTGAAACCATTCACCCGTTTCTGGATGGTAATGGCCGCATTGGTCGACTGCTGATTGCTGCGCTGCTGGAGCATTGGGGCCTGTTGCCCGAGCCCTTGATGTACCTCAGTGGCTACCTGAAACAACACCAGGCCGAGTATTACCGCCGCCTGTCAAGTGTGCGCACCGATGGGGATTGGGAAGGCTGGGTGGCGTTTTTCCTGGAAGGCGTGGCCAAGGCGGCGTTGGATGCCGAGCGCAACATTGTGGTCATTGCCAGCCTGTTGGCGGCGGACCGCCGGCGTTTGCTGGCGTCCCCCAAAGCAGGGCCAGCGAGCTACCGCTTGTTCGAGTTGCTGCCCATGATGCCGCGCTTCACCATCGAGCAGGTGCGCCAGAAGCTGGGCACCAGCTTCCCCACCGCCACTGCAGCGGTGAAGATGCTGGAGGACTTGGGTATCGTGGCCGAGTTGACCGGACAGAAGAAGAACCGCAGCTACAGTTATCAACCGTACATCGCGCTGTTGACAGGTTAAGCAAAGGTGGCGGCGCTGCCATGGATCGCAGCTCGCATCCCCCGTTCCGGCCACCAGACTCGCTATAGTCCAACCATAAGCAAAACAACCAAGCTCAAGGGAAGACGCAACGACATGCTCGACGACATCAAAAAGACCCTCTGGGCCACCGCAGACAAGCTGCGCGCCAACATGGACGCCGCCGAATACAAGCACCTGGTGCTCGGCCTCATCTTCGTCAAATACATCTCCGACACCTTTGCCGCGCGGCGTGCCGAGCTGGTCACGCGCCTGACCAATCCGGTTGATGAGTATTTTTACCACGATGCCCAGCCCGGCGACATCGAGGCCGAGCTGGAAGACCGCGACTATTACAAAGAGGTCAACGCCTTCTGGGTGCCCGAACCGGCGCGCTGGGAGGCCCTGCGCTCTGCCGCCAAACAGCCCGACATCGGCAAGCGCATTGACGAAGCCCTGACCCAGATCGAGCTGGAAAACCCCAAGCTCAAGGGCATTCTGGACAAACGCTACGCCCGTGCCCAGTTGCCCGATGGCAAGCTGGGGGAACTGGTCGACCTGATCTCGACCATCGGCTTTGGTGATAACCCCTCAACCGCGCGTGATGTGCTGGGCCAGGTCTACGAATACTTTCTGGGCATGTTTGCCAGCGCCGAAGGCAAGCGCGGCGGGCAGTTTTACACCCCGGCCAGCATCGTCAAAACCCTGGTCGCCATCCTGAGTCCGCACAGCGGCCAGGTGTACGACCCCTGTTGCGGGTCGGGCGGCATGTTTGTGCAGTCTGAGAAATTCATCGAGGCCCACGGCGGCAAGATTGGCGACGTGTCCATCTATGGCCAAGAGGCCAACCCCACCACCTGGCGCCTGGCGGCCATGAACCTGGCCATTCGCGGCATTGACTTCAACCTGGGCCGCGAACCGGGCGACACCTTCACGCGTGACCAACACCCCGACCTGCGCGCCGACTTCATCCTGGCCAACCCGCCGTTCAACATCAGCGACTGGTGGCACGGCAGCCTGACGGGTGACCCGCGCTGGGTCTATGGCGACCCGCCGCAAGGCAATGCCAACTATGCCTGGTTGCAGCACATGCTGCACCACCTCAAACCCACCGGGCGCGCTGGCATCGTGCTGGCCAACGGCTCCATGAGTTCAAGCCAGAACAACGAGGGCAGCATCCGTGCGGCCATGGTTGAGGCCGACGTGGTGGAGGTGATGGTGGCGCTGCCGGGCCAGTTGTTCTTCAACACCCAGATCCCGGCCTGCCTGTGGTTTCTGGTTAAGCAGAAAACCCACCGCAAGGGCGAAGTGCTTTTCATCGACGCCCGCAAACAAGCCACCATGATCAGCCGGGTGCAGTCAGAGCTGACCGACGAGGTGATTGAGCGCATTGCAGGCACTGTGGCGGCCTGGCGTGGTGAAGCCGATGCCGGTGCCGGTCAGTACCAGGACATCCCCGGCTTCTGCCGCAGTGTCAAACTGGCCGAGATTGCCCAGCACGGGCATGTGCTGACGCCGGGTCGCTACGTGGGCGCCGAAGAGGTGGAAGACAACGACGAAGACTTCGCCACCAAGATGCAGCAGCTTACCGAGAAATTGGGCGAGCAGATGGCAAAGGGCGCGGAGTTGGATCAGTTGATTCGACTGAAGTTGGGGGGGCTGGGGTATGAATTCTGAGGCTGGGTGGGGCCGCCTCACCCTGAAGGCTGCGGGTGTTTCACTGATCGACTGCGATCACCGAACCCCAGCAGCGGCTGTTGATGGCTTCCCCTACATCGCGATTCCGCAACTACGGGACGGGCACATAGCCCTGGATGGCGTGCGCCGCATTTCTGAAAATGACTTCATTGAGTGGACGAAAAAGCTGTCGCCGCAAACAGATGATGTGATTGTTGTTCGTCGCTGTAACTCAGGTGAAGGTGCCCATGTGCCTTCAGGACTGAAGTGCGCGATTGGGCAAAACCTGGTTGTCTTGCGCGCAGACGGCAAGAAGGTTCTGCCTCAGTACCTACGCTGGCTGGTCAGGGGCTCTGAGTGGTGGGGCGAGGTCGGCAAATACATCAATGTTGGTGCTGTTTTTGACAGTCTGCGATGCAGAGACATTCCACTATTTGAATTGCCTGTGCCGCCTTTGCCGGAGCAGAGGGAAATCGCTGGAGTGCTGGCGGCAATCGACGACCGCATCACCCTCCTGCGCGAAACCAATGCCACGCTGGAAGCCATTGCCCAGGCGCTGTTCAAGTCGTGGTTTGTCGACTTCGACCCGGTGCGCGCCAAGCAAGAAGGCCGCGCCCCCGAAGGCATGGATGAGGCCACTGCGGCGCTGTTTCCCGACAGCCTCGAGGAATCGGAGCTGGGCTTGGTGCCGAAGGGGTGGCTGGTGCAGTCCCTGGACACAATCGCAGCTTTCTTAAACGGCCTTGCGCTCCAAAAGTTCCCGCCCACTGGGGACGACGATTTACCCGTTATCAAGATCGCGCAGCTGCGTAAAGGCGACTCAGTCGGTGCGGATCAAGCATCACGAAGCATCAAGCCCGAATACATTGTGAAAAACGGTGATGTGCTGTTTTCTTGGTCTGGCAGCCTTGAGGTGGAGATTTGGTGCGGCGGTGAAGGCGCGTTGAATCAGCACTTGTTCAAGGTCACGTCGGAGACTTTTCCAAAATGGTTTTACTTCTTTTGGACGCGCCACCACTTGGCAGACTTTCGTCAAACCGCAGCTAGTAAAGCTACCACGATGGGGCATATCCAGCGTGGGCATTTGACGGCTGCAAAGGTATGCATTCCGACAGCCGCAGTTCTCGACGCAGCAACTTTGGTACTTGGGCCTATTATTGAAATGCTGATTGAGCACAGCCTGCAAGCTCAAACCCTAGCCACCCTTCGCGACACCCTGCTCCCCCGCCTGATTTCGGGTCAGTTGCGCCTGCCGGAATCCGTGGACAAACTGGATGAAGCGCTACCATGACCGAACATATCCATATCTACTGCGACGAGTCCTGCCATCTGGAAAACGACCATATGCGGTCAATGGTGCTGGGTGCCTTGTGGTGTCCGGCAGACCATCGTCGTGAGTTAGCGGGGAAGATCAAGGCCTTGAAGGCGGCTTTCAACCTGCCCGCTAACTTTGAAATCAAATGGGTCAAGGTTTCGCCCGGCAAATTACCCTTCTACCAGGCGCTGCTGGACCTGTTTTTTGATGAGCCACTGCTGCATTTTCGTGGCTTGGTGGTGCCCGACAAGCAGGCCCTGGACCATGGGCGCTTTCAGCAAAATCACGACGAGTTCTATTACAAGCAGTGGTACACGCTGCTTAACCGTCTGATTGATCCAGCCAAACATTACCGTATCTTTCTGGACATCAAAGACACCCAGGGCCAAGCCAAGGTCAAAAAGCTGCATGATGTGTTGTGCAATGCAAACTACGACTTTGACCGCAGTGTGATTGAATCAATTGAGCTGGTTCAATCGCATGATGTGTTGTTGCTGCAACTGGCTGACCTCTTGATAGGCACTTTATCCTACGTGCACCGGGGTTTGCAGGACAGCCCGGCCAAGCTGGCTTTGGTAGCGCATGTGCGCCATCGTTCAGGCTTGCGGCTGGAACAAAGTTCATTGCTGCGTGCTGACAAGTTCAATTTGTTTGTCTGGAGACCGCAAGCGTGAGCCAACCTCCAGCACTCATGCGTTTAAATGATTACGCAGACTGGTCGGCCTATGAAGATGCCATTTATGCTGAGTATTTGGCAACCGTGGCGCACGCGAGCCTTCGTTTGTTCGGTCACGTGGTCAAAGTCCGGTTTCGACCTGAAACTCGGCACAAGGGTTATGGCTTCTGGCACCTGATTTCAGAGGCACCAAGTCAAAACAACCGCAATGAGGATGACCGCATTCCTGATCTGGAACGCTGCGCCCGTGTGCGCTGGGTGGCCTGGTGCATCGAAAATGTTGAGTCTGTCGAGTTTTCCTGGTGGGAAAACAAGCGTGGCACTGAGACGCATGTGGTCATCTGGGCTGAACTTCACGACTTCGCTGTGGTGCTGGCCAAACGCGATACACAAGATGGCCCACGGTATTACCTACTGAAGACTGCGTACTGCCTTAGAGGCCACACAATCCGCAAATTTACCAAGGAACGCGATGCGTACTGGGCCACCCAAAAAGACTGAAGCCCCGACACATCACTGTGTAAGGGCCCCTGATACTCCTTCTACACGTGGTAGATGAGCTGAACGAATTCTAAGTCAAAATGAAAATTGACTTTCGCCAGATGTTGTATTCACCACAAAAAGCGAGAAGCCCCGATGAACCCACCGAGGCTATAACGCCGACCAGGAACCCCCAATCCACTTGATCGGTAGTTTAGCCCACCATAGCCGCCGTTGACCAAGCCATCATTAGCAGCCAGATACATCGCCAGGGACGCATATGACCGAAGACCAACTTGAACAGGAAACCCTAGGCTGGCTGCAGGACGTCGGCTACAGCCACGCCTTCGGCCCAGACATTGCCCACGACGGCCCTAAGCCCGAGCGCGCCCATTACGGCCAAGTGATTTTGACCTTTCGGCTGCGCGAGGCGATGCGCCGCCTCAACCCCAATGTGCCCAGCGCCGCACGCGAAGACGCCCTGAAACAGGTACTTGATTTTGGTATTCCGGCGTTGCTGTCGGCCAATCAGCACTTTCACCGCTTGCTGGTCACCGGCGTGCCGGTGCAGTACCAGAAGGACGGCCAAACCCGGGGCGACTTTGTGCGCTTGGTCGACTGGGCCAGCCCGCAGCAGAACGAGTGGCTGGCGGTCAACCAGTTTTCCATCAAGGGGCCGCACCACACCCGCCGCCCCGACATCATCCTGTTTGTCAACGGCCTGCCGCTGGTGCTGATCGAGCTCAAGAACCCGGCCGACCAGCATGCCGACGTCTGGAAGGCGTTCGACCAGATCCAGACCTACAAGGAGCAAATCCCGGATGTGTTCCAGACCAACGAGGTGCTGGTGATCTCCGACGGCACCGAGGCGCTGCTGGGCTCACTTTCTGCCAATGCCGAGCGCTTCATGGCCTGGCGCACCATTGACGGCATCACGCTGGCCCCCTTGGGTGAGTTCAACGAATTGCAAACACTGGTGCGTGGTGTGCTGGCCCCACCCTATTTGCTGGACTACCTGCGCTACTTTGTGCTGTTTGAAGACGATGGTGGCCTGGTCAAGAAGATTGCCGGCTACCACCAGTTCCATGCGGTACGCCTGGCCATCGACAAGGTGGTGGCCGCATCGCGCCCCGGTGGCTCACAAAAAGGCGGCGTGGTCTGGCACACCCAGGGCAGCGGCAAAAGCATCACCATGACCTGCTTTGCCGCGCGGGTGATGCAGGAACCCGCAATGGAGAACCCGACCATCGTGGTCATCACCGACCGCAACGACCTGGACGGCCAGCTCTTTGGCGTGTTCAGCCTGGCACAAGACCTGTTGCGTGAGCAGCCGGTGCAGGTGACAACACGGCAAGACCTGCGTGCCAAGCTGGCCAACCGGCCGTCGGGTGGCATTGTGTTTGCCACCATCCAGAAGTTCATGCCCGGCGAAGATGAAGACATGTTCCCGGTGTTGTCTGACCGGCACAACATTGTGGTAATTGCCGACGAGGCGCACCGCACACAATACGGCTTCGAGGCCAAGCTCAAAACCTTCAAGCCCCGCGCTGGCGCGTCTGCCGCTGCCAATTCGGCGCTGACCACCGGCGATGGCCTGCCGTCAGCGCACAAAGCCGAATTTGCGGCGCCGGACTACCCCACGGCGCATTACCAGGCCGGCTACGCCCAGCACCTGCGTGACGCGCTGCCCAACGCCACCTTTGTTGCTTTCACCGGCACACCGGTGAGCAGTACCGATCACGACACCCGCGCCGTGTTTGGCGACTACATTCATGTCTATGACATGCAACAAGCCAAGGAAGACGGCGCCACCGTGGCTATTTATTACGAGTCGCGCCTGGCCAAACTAAAACTCAAGGAAGAAGACTTGGCGCTGCTCGACGAAGAGGTCGATGAACTTGCCGAGGACGAAGAGGAAAGCGCCCAGTCAAAACTCAAGAGCCGCTGGGCCGCACTGGAAAAGATTGTTGGCGCCGAACCACGCGTGGCCAGCGTTGCTGCCGACCTGGTCAGCCACTTTGAGGAGCGCAACAAAGCCCAGAGCGGAAAGGCCATGGTGGTCGCCATGAGCCGTGACATCTGCGTGCACCTGTACAACGAGATCGTCCGGCTGAGCCCCGACTGGCATGACACCGACCCCGAAAAAGGCGCCATCAAGATCGTGATGACCGGCTCGGCCAGCGACAAAGCCCTATTGCGCCCGCACATTTACAGCGCCCAGGTTAAGAAACGGCTGGAGAAACGCTTCAAGGACCCGTTTGATGCGCTGCAGATGGTGATCGTGCGCGACATGTGGCTCACCGGCTTTGACGCACCCTGCGTGCACACCCTGTATGTGGACAAACCCATGAAGGGTCACAACCTGATGCAGGCGATTGCCCGCGTCAACCGCGTGTTCAAGGACAAACAGGGCGGCTTGGTGGTGGATTACATCGGCATCGGCAACGAGCTCAAGGCCGCGATGAAGGAATACACCCAGTCCAAGGGCCGGGGCCGCCCCACCGTGGACGCGCATGAAGCCTTCAGCGTGCTACTGGAAAAGCTGGATGTGCTGCGCGCCATGCTGCACGGCTTTGACTACAGCGGTTTTCTGACCGGCGGCCACAAGACCCTGGCCGGTGCCGCCAACCATGTGCTGGGCCTGAAGTCTGGCGATGCCGCCAAGGGCCAGCGCGACGGCAAAAAGCGCTTTGCCGATACGGCGCTGGCCATGAGCAAGGCCTTTACCCTGTGCTGCACGCTGGACGAAGCCCGGGCCGTGCGTGAAGAAGTAGCCTTCATGCAGGGTGTCAAGGTGATCCTCACCAAGAAGGAACTCAGCGGCAAGAAGCGCAGCGACGAGCAACGCGAGCTGGCCATTCGGAGAATCATCAACTCGGCCGTGGTGTCCGAAAACGTCGTGGACATCTTTGATGCGGTGGGTCTGGACAAGCCCAACATCGGCCTGCTCGACGAGGCTTTTCTGACCCAGGTGAAAAACCTGCCCGAAAAGAACTTGGCGGTGGAGTTGCTGGAGCGGCTGCTGGAGGGTGAAATCAAAAGCCGCTTTGCCAGCAACGTGGTGCAGGACAAGAAGTTCTCCGAGATGCTGAGCAGCGTCATCACCCGCTACCAGAATCGCTCCATCGAGACGGCTCAGGTGATGGAAGAGCTGGTGGAAATGGCCCGAAAATTTCGGGAGGCCGCCAGCCGGGGTGAAGAACTGGGCCTGAGCGACGACGAGGTCAAGTTCTATGACGCGCTGGCCACCAACGAGTCAGCCGTGCGCGAACTGACCGATGAAACGCTGAAAAAGATCGCCCATGAACTGACCGAGAAACTGCGCCAGAACCTGAGCGTGGACTGGGCACAACGATCAAGTGTTCAAGCCAAGTTGCGGCTGCTGGTGAAGCGAATCCTGCGCAAGTACAAGTACCCGCCAGACCTGCAGGATGCCGCCGTGGACCTGGTGCTGCAGCAGGCGCAGGTGATGGGGGAGAGCTGGGGGGAGTGATCTTTACTGATAAAAAATGTCGTCATTGCGATTCGCACAGCGACGTGGCAATCCATGCACTCCTGGGTCATGGATTGCTTCACTGTGCTCGCAATGACGATTTTTTTTCACGTTAACATGGCGCCCGACATGCCTCAATCACCCAACCACCAATACGAAACCCTGCTGCGCCACGTGGACACCCACGGTGTCTTCAAGGCCGACCGCACCGGCACCGGCACGAAGAGTGTCTTCGGCTACCAGATGCGCTTCGACCTGGCCCAGGGCTTTCCGCTGGTCACCACCAAGAAGGTCTTCTTAAGAGCCATCATCGTCGAGTTGCTCTGGTTTTTGCGCGGCGACGCCAACGTCAAATGGCTGCAGGACAACGGCTGCACCATCTGGGACGAGTGGGCCGACCCCGACACTGGCGACCTGGGGCCGGTCTATGGCGTGCAATGGCGCAGCTGGCCGACGCCGGACGGCGGCCACATTGACCAGATCAGCCAGGTCATCCAGACCCTCAAGACCAACCCGGACTCGCGCCGCATGCTGGTGAGCGCCTGGAACGTGGCCGAGCTAGACAAAATGGCGCTCATGCCCTGTCATGCGTTTTTCCAGTTTTATGTGGCTCCGGCCACGGTGCCGGGCGGCAAGGGCAAACTGAGTTGCCAGTTGTACCAGCGCAGTGCCGACATTTTTCTGGGCGTGCCCTTCAACATCGCCAGCTATGCGCTGCTGACGCACATGGTGGCGCAGCAATGCGATCTGGACGTGGGCGACTTCATCTGGACCGGCGGCGACTGCCACATTTACAGCAACCACGCCGAGCAAGTGGCGCTGCAGCTAAGCCGCACGCCATTTGCCTACCCCACACTGGACATCAAGCGCCGGCCCGACTCGATCTTCGACTATGTTTATGAAGATTTCGCGGTCAACGGCTACCAGTGTCACCCCGCCATCAAGGCGCCGGTGGCCGTGTGATCAGCCGCCGCCAGATCTGGGGCCTGATCGCCCTCACGCTGATGTGGGGCATCAACTGGCCGATGATGAAATACAGCCTGCGCGAACTCTCACCGCTCTACTTCAGGGCGCTGACGATGAGCTTTGGCGCGCTCTGGCTGTTCAGTTTTTACCGTATCAAGGGTGTGCGCATGTGGCCGCAGGGGGCCGAGTGGCGCAGCGTCATCACGCTCGGCCTGCCCAATGTGCTGGGCTGGCACACGCTGGCGATTTTGGGCGTGAAGGAACTCGCCAGCGGCCGCGCCGCCATTCTGGGTTTCACCATGCCGATCTGGACGGTGCTGCTGGGCGTGCTGGTGTTCAGGGAGAAGCTCACCCGGCGCATCGTTTTTGCCATGCTGGCCGTGGCGTTGACCATTGCCCTGCTCACCTTCAACGAGCTCACCGCCATCACCGGCAAACCGCGGGGCATTGTCTGGATGGAACTGGCCGCACTGTCTTGGGCCGCGGGCACGCTGATGATGCGCCGCGCGCATTTGACGCTGCCGATGGAAACGCTCACCGTGTGGATGCTGATTCTGGCCAGCGTCTGCCTGTGGCTGTTTGCCGCCGTGCTGGAACCCTGGCCGAGCTGGCAATTTTCTGGCCCGATGTGGGGCAGCCTGGTCTACGGCGCGCTCATCAACTACGGCTTTGCCCAGATCATCTGGTTTGGCATGGCGCGCCACCTGCCACCCGCCACCAGCGCCATGAGCATCATGGCGATCCCGCTGGTGGGCACCCTGAGCGCCACCCTGATCGTGAGCGAGATGCCGGGCTGGCAAGACCTGGTGGCCGTGCTGTGCGTCATGGCCGCCATCGCCGCGGTGCTGCTGCCATCGCGCAAACCTGCAACTAGCTTATGAAACTCAATCTGATCCTGGCCCGCGCCCGCAATGGCGTCATCGGCAAGCAAAATGCCCTGCCCTGGCACCTGCCCGAAGACATGGCGCACTTCAAGCGCACCACGCTGGGCTGCCCGGTCATCATGGGCCGCAAGACCTGGGACTCGCTGCCGCTCAAATTTCGCCCGCTGCCCGGTCGTCTCAACGTGGTGGTGACGCGCCAGCCCGACTGGACGGCAGATGGCGCCATGGTGGTGAACTCACTTGAGGCCGCCTGTGCCGCCTGCCCGATTGAGAGCACGGCGTGGGTGATTGGCGGCGCCGAGTTGTACACCCAGGCGCTGGCGCTGGCCAGCCGCGCCGTGGTGACCGAGCTCGATGTGGACTTTGAAGGAGATGCCTTCGCCCCCGGTTTTGGGCCTGAGTGGCAGGAGGTGGCGCGAGAATCGCAAGTCAGCAGCACGGGACTGGGCTACAGTTTCGTGACCTATCAAAAGGATTTGTGAAACCATGAAACTTGCCACCTGGAACATCAATTCGCTCACCGTGCGTCTGCCGCAAGTGCTGGACTGGCTTGGCGCCAACCCGGTCGATGTGCTGGCGCTGCAGGAGCTCAAGCTCAGCGACGACAAATTCCCGCATGACGCGTTTGCGGCGGCGGGCTACCAGTCGGTGTGTTTCGGCCAGAAAACCTACAACGGCGTGGCGCTGATCAGCAAGACACCGGCGCTCGACGTGATGCGCAACATTCCCGGCTTCAGTGACGAGCTGGCGCGTGTGATCAGTGCAACATTTGCTTCTGAGGCTGACGCAGCGCCTGCGTCAGCGGACATCCCATCAACCGGCATCCGGGTCGTGGGCGCGTATTTTCCCAACGGCCAGGAGCCCGGCAGCGACAAGTTCGAGTACAAACTGGCCTGGCTCAAGGGGCTGCGCGACTGGCTGCGCGCCGAGCTGCTCACCCGCCCCAGGCTGGTGCTGATGGGTGACTTCAACATCACCTTCGACGACGCCGATGTGTGGGACCCGGTGGGCATGAAAGACCAGATTCATTGCACCGACGAGGAGCGCTACGAGTTGAACGCGCTGATCGCGCTGGGCCTGCATGACGCGCACCGACTGTTTCCGCAAGCCGCCAAAAGCTATTCCTGGTGGGACTACCGCGACTTTGGTTTCAGGCGCAACCACGGCATGCGCATCGACCACATTCTGGTGAGCAACGCGCTCAAGCCCCAGGTAGCGGCCTGCTGGATCGACAAAACACCGCGCAAGAACGAGCGCCCCAGCGACCACGCACCGGTGGTCGTCGAACTGCGCTGATCCACGACTTATTCGAGGCCAAGCTCCTGAATCTTGCGGGTGATGGTGTTGCGGCCGATGCCGAGTTTTTGCGCCGCGTCGATGCGCCGCCCGCGCGTGGCGGCCAGCGCAGCGTGAATCAGGCGAGACTCGAAGCGGGCCGTTAGCGTGTCCCACACGTCGGTGCGATCGGTGGCCAGCAGAGTGTTGGCCTCGGCTTCCAGGCCCTGCTCCCAGCCATTCGACAGTGCGGCCGATACAGCTGGCGCAGCAGCAAAATCCGGCAGCACAGGGAGATCAGGCAACGCTTGCTGTGCCAAGGGCGCTGCGGACTGGTCATGGTTTTCCATCGCCATCAACGCGTCAGGCAACGCGTTCGATACCCCCACTTCAGGCGGCAGGTCTTTGGGCTCGATGACTTGCGCCGGCGCCATGACGGTGACCCAGTGGCACATATTTTCCAGCTGGCGCACGTTGCCCGGAAAGGCAAACTGCCCCAGCCATGCCAGCGCCGCGTCCGAAATGCGCTTGGGCTCGACGCCCAACTGGCGCGCGCTTTGCAGCAAGAAGTGGCGCGTCAGCATGGGAATGTCTTCGCGCCGCTCGCGCAAAGTCGGCAAGCGCAGGCGGATGACGTTGAGGCGGTGAAACAGGTCCTCGCGGAAGGCACCTTCCTTGACGCGCTGCTCCAGGTCCTGGTGCGTGGCGGCAATCACCCGCACGTTGGTCTTGACCGCGCTGTGGCCGCCGACGCGGTAGAAATGGCCGTCCGACAGCACCCGCAACAGCCGGGTTTGCAAGTCGTACGGCATGTCGCCAATTTCGTCCAGAAACAGCGTGCCACCGTCGGCCTGCTCGAAGCGTCCGCGGCGCATGGTTTGCGCGCCGGTAAAGGCGCCGCGCTCGTGGCCGAAGAGTTCGGATTCGAGCAAGTCCTTGGGAATTGCGGCCGTGTTGATGGCCACAAACGGTCCTTTGGCCCGCGGCGAATGCTTGTGCAGCGCGCGCGCCACCAGCTCCTTGCCCGTGCCAGATTCGCCGGTGATCATGACAGTGACGTTGCTTTGGCTGAGCCTGCCAATGGCGCGAAACACGTCCTGCATGGCGGGCGCCTGGCCCAGCATCTCGGGCGCCTCGGCCATGGCTTCGTCAGCCACCTCTTCGCGATGGCTTTCTTCCACGGCGCGGCGAATCAGCTCGACCGCCTTGGACAGGTCGAACGGCTTGGGCAGGTATTCGAAAGCGCCGCCCTGAAAGGCCGACACGGCGCTGTCAAGGTCGGAGTAGGCCGTCATGATAATGACCGGCAGGCCTGGGTATCTGGCCTTGACCTTGTCGAGCAGATCGAGCCCCGAGCCGCCCGGCATGCGGATGTCGCTGACCAGCACTTGCGGCGGTTTGTCCTCCTCGAGCGCGGTCAGCACTTCGCGCGCACTGGTAAAACTGCGGCTGGGCAATTGCTCGCGCAGCAAGGCCTTTTCCAGCACGAAGCGAATGGACTGGTCATCATCTACGATCCAAATGGGCTTCATTACGTTTTCTTACCTTAAGTTGGACCCTGGCCGCAATGGCGTTCAGCCAGCTTGCGATCAGGGCAGAGGAATCAGGATCTTGAAATCAGTACAACCCGGCACGCTGTCACACTCGATCAAACCATGGTGCTGCTGGACAAAGGTTTGTGCCAATGTCAGACCCAGCCCGGAGCCACCCTCCCGCCCCGACACCAGCGGGTAAAAGATACGGTCTTTGATCGAGTCTGGCACGCCAGGCCCGTTGTCAATCACATGCAATTCCAGTGCCAACCTATAACGCTGTTTGCCGAAAGTGGTCTGGCGCGCCACCCGCGTGCGAAAAATAATTTGCGCATCGCCCCGGCTGATGCGCTCGGTCAGAGACTGCGCCGCGTTGTGGGCAATGTTGATCAGGGCCTGAATGAGCTGCTCGCGGTCGCCGCGGAACTCGGGGATCGATGTATCGTAGTCCTGCACCACGTCGAGGCCTTTGGGAAACTCCGCGAGAATCAGCGAGCGCACCCGTTCACAGACCTCGTGGATGTTGACATCGCCCACCACATGGGGCCGCCGGTGTGGTGCCAGCAGGCGATCCACCAGCGACTGCAGGCGGTCGGCTTCATGGATGATGACCTGGGTGTACTCGGTGAGTTCGGGCTGGGCCATTTCCAGCTCCAGCAACTGGGCGGCACCGCGGATGCCGCCCAGTGGGTTCTTGATTTCGTGCGCCAGGTTGCGTATCAGTTCCTTGTTGGCCTGCGCCTGTTCGGCCAGGCGTTCCTCGCGGTCCTGGCGCGTCTGCTGCTCCAGCGGCAACAACTCGACGATGATGTCGGCGCTTTCAGTCTGCGTCACGATCACGTGCACTGGCAACAGTTCCCGTCCCAGGCGCAGCAGTTTTGCATCGTAGCGCAGGGCGGCAAACTCATTGCTCCCAGCGCCCTGGAGCGCGGTTCGCAAATGGCTTGGTTCGGTGAAGGCGTCAGGCAAATGCGATCCCACAATGGTGCGCCGCGAGATGCCCAGCGCATCTTCCAGAGCGGCATTGGCAAACGTGACGGTGCCGTCGCTTTGCACCACTGCCACCAGCGTGGCCAATAAATCGAATGCGACAAAACGCTGGTTCGGCTTGCCCGTTTGCGGCGGCCTGAGTTTGGGAAGAGACAGTTTCACGTTCATGCGTGCAGATTGCCCAGGTACCGTAGCTCAAAAAAAACTAGCGCGCACCGCTGCTCGCGGGCAGGCGTTCAAGTTCGCGGCGGATGCCTGCCACGTCGCTCTCGTTGCGCGCGAGTTTGGCCTTGAGTTCGACCACACGGTCAAGGAAGCGCTGCTCATTGCGCATTTCATCGCCGCGCTTTTCGGGCAAGCCGTTGTTGTATTCCCTGAGCAACTCAGCTTGCAACACTTCAGCTTTTTTCAGTTCCGACTGCAAGATCAGGCGCGCATCGGCGTCACGCGATTTTTGTTCGGCCGCATTCACGCGCGGGCCTGAACTGGCGGCACTGGCGGCACTGGCTGGCGGGTAGGCTTTGGCCGGGCGTGTGCCCTGCACCACCGTGATGTTGCCACCTTCGACCAGTTTGCACTTTTTTGCCTGTTCCTGCGTCACGGTGTTGGTGTACGCATTGCCGCAGCGGTAGATGCGGTCTTGGGCCTGCGCGCTGGCACACAGCGCCAGCAACAACAAGCCTGTCCAGGTGATTTGTGTCATAACAATTCAAGCCCCTCTGATTGGCAATGGCAGGGCCGCCCCATGGCGTCAATGCCGAATGCATGGGTAGTGAGTTTCCCACAATAAAAAAGGACGGCATGAGCCGTCCTTTTTTGACCCTGAAAGGCAATTACAGCGAATAGTACATGTCGAATTCAATCGGGTGCGTGGCCATGCGCATGCGCGTGACTTCGCCCATCTTGAGCTCGATGTAGGCGTCCAGCAGGCCGTCGGTGAAGACGCCGCCCTTGGTCAGGAACGCACGGTCTGCATCCAGGCATTCGAGCGCCTGATCCAGGCTGTGGCACACCGTCGGAATCTTGGCGTTTTCTTCGGGCGGCAGATGGTACAGGTCTTTGGTGGCTGCTTCGCCCGGATGGATCTTGTTTTCCACACCGTCCAGACCGGCCATCAGCAGGGCCGAGAAACCCAGGTAGGGGTTCATCAGCGGATCGGGGAACCTGGCCTCGACACGACGACCCTTGGGGTTGGCCACGTAGGGAATACGGATCGAAGCCGAGCGGTTTTTTGCCGAGTAAGCCAGCTTGACCGGTGCCTCGAAGCCTGGCACCAGGCGCTTGTAGCTGTTGGTGCCGGGGTTGGTGATGGCGTTCAGGGCACGGGCATGTTTGATGATGCCGCCGATGTAGTACAGGGCAAAGTCGCTCAAGCCCGCATAACCGTCACCGGCAAACAGATTTTTGCCATCTTTCCAGACCGACTGGTGCACGTGGCAACCACTGCCGTTGTCACCGACGACGGGCTTGGGCATGAAGGTGGCGGTTTTGCCGTAGGCATTGGCCACGTTTTGCACCACGTATTTCAAAATTTGGGTCCAGTCGGCGCGCTCGACCAGCGTGCTGAACTTGGTGCCCAGCTCGCACTGACCCGGCGACGCCACCTCATGGTGGAACACTTCGACCGGAACACCCAGCGACTCCAGAATCAGGGACATTTCAGCACGCATGTCTTGTGTGCTGTCAACCGGAGGCACGGGAAAGTAGCCACCTTTGGTGGTGGGACGGTGGCCACGGTTGCCACCTTCCATTTTCTTGCCCGAGTTCCAGGGTGCTTCGTAGTCGTCAACCTTGAAGAAACAGCCGGACATGTCGGAATTCCAGCGCACATCGTCAAACAAGAAGAATTCTGGCTCGGGACCAAAGTAGGCGGTGTCGCCCATGCCGGAGGCCTTGAGGTAGGCTTCGGCGCGGTGTGCCACCGAACGCGGGTCGCGCTCATAGCCTTTGCCGTCGGTGGGTTCAATCACGTCGCAGCTCATAAAGAGCGTGGTTTCTTCAAAGAAAGGGTCGATGTTGGCGGTGTTGGGGTCGGGCATGAGTTGCATGTCCGAGGCTTCAATACCTTTCCAGCCTGCAACCGACGAGCCGTCAAAGGCGTGGCCGGAACTGAATTTGTCTTCGTCAAAGTGCGACACAGGCACGGTGACGTGCTGTTCTTTGCCACGGGTATCGGTAAAGCGGAAGTCAACAAACTTGACTTCGTTTTCTTTCACCATCTTCATCACGTCTGCGACGGTCTTGGCCATTGATTACTCCAAAGGAATAGTTGTTGAAAAAGGGTTATGTTTGAGAATGCAGGTTTTGTGCCAGACCCGTCGGCTGTCGAACGGATCCATCAAAGGCCGTATTTTGCCTTGAGTTTCAACACTTGCGTTCCCAAATACTGACAAGATTCATGTTTTGCGCTGTTGAAGTGCATCAAAAGTCATTCGAATTGCACCACAATAGTGCTCACTTTGATTTTTGTGCCTTCACACCGTCAAGAACGCACCAATTCCGGGCCCAGATTGAGATGAAACGGCCCAAGCCCTTCGAGCATGGCCGCAAACGCGCGAGTCACGACTTGCGGATCACCCTTGACACCCAGTTCGATGTGGCGCCCATACTGGGGGTGATCCACACTGGGCAGGCTGAACACCTTGATGCCGGCAAAATCATGCTCGATGGCTTCCATCAGCGGCGTCAAGGTGGCTTCCATGGCACCAAAAACAATCACCGAGCGCTCCAGCCAGGCATTTTCTGCAAAATAGACCCGGTAATGGGTATCGAGTACCCATTCGATCATGGGCCAGGCCATGACCGGAAAACCTGGCACGAAGTAAACCTGGCCGCAACTGAACCCGGGGATTTTGTTGAAGGGGTTGGGAATAATTTGCGCACCCTTTGGGAAAACGCCCATGTTGAGGCGGTGCAGGTTGTCGGCTTGATGGGGCTCGAAGCTTTTGCCCTGCTCCAGCGCCGCGTCCCGCATGCGTTGCTCGATCAAGGCCTTGGCCTCGGGATGCAGCGCCAGGTCAATGCCCAGCGCGCGCGCGGCGCACTGGCGAGTGTGGTCGTCGGGCGTGGCGCCAATGCCACCGGTGGAAATCACCACGTCGCCCGAAGCCAGGGCGCGCTGCAAGGCGGCGGTGATGCGACCAGGGTCGTCGCCCACGTACTCGGCCCAAGCCAGTGACAGGCCGCGCACCTTGAGCAACTCGATCACCTTGGGCAAATGCTTGTCGGCGCGTTTGCCCGACAGGATTTCGTCGCCAATGATGATCAGGCCGAAGTTTGGCGTTGCGCTATTGGCGCTCTGGATTGGGGGTATCGATGGGGTCGCGGGCATGGTTCAGGAACAGGGGCAAGGAATCTGGAATATCGGCATCCGGTGGGGTGGGTGCAACTGCTGCGGCAGCGCGCTCGGCCCGCAGCGCCTGCAAGGCCGCCAGGCAAAAGTGGGCAAACCAGAGCGAGGCCAAGGCGAACACCAGCGTGTAGAGCCAGATTGCCAGCGGCACCAGCACCACAAAGGCAGCCACAAACAAGACGCCTGAAGCCCAGATCAGGCTGGGAGCGGCACCCAGGTAGCCACAGAAAATTCCGATGCCGAGCAAGCTCATGCGGTGACGGCGAAATAGCTCGCGCCGCTCCTCGCTGCTGGCGTGCTCAGCCAGTGCATCGAAGGCCATGACGCGGTAGGTGAGCCAGCCCCAGATCAGCGGCGGCAAAATCAGAATCAGCGGGGGAATGAGCCACAGCGGCACCGACACGATCAGCGCGACCAAGGCCAGCAGTGTGGACACCAAAGACCGCCACAAGCTGGCCACCAGCGGGCCACCGCGCTTGCGCTCCAGTGCCGGAAAGCGCCTCTGCGCCACCAGCGAGGTCAGCGCCGGTGTCATCATGAGCGCCACCGCGAGCAGGGAAAACACCACAATCAGCGGTGTCACCGCAAAAATCACGATCAGCGGCCCCAGCACCGCCTTCAGGTTGCCCAGCCCCATCCCCTGCAACCAGCCGGAAATGCTGCCCACCAGCGTCGATGATTCCAGCCACAAGTTCACTGTTGCCAGCACACCAGTCCAGTAAAAGTAACCCAGACCCAAGGCCAGGCCAGCCATCAGCAACAGTGGCAAAAACGACAGTGCGATGACCCGGGGCCGCAAGCCGTACGCCACCGCACGCCAAAAGGAATCGAACAGCAGACTCATGCCGTCTAGCATACCGCAGCCGGCACGCCTGCAATGCTCGCCAAATCCGCCTCACCGAGCCAGCACCATTGGCCGGGAGCCAGATCGTCAGGCAAACGCAAAGCACCGATTTGGGAACGGTGCAAGGCTTCCACCCGGTTGCTGATCGCCGCCACCATGCGTTTAACCTGGTGGTACTTGCCCTCGGTGAGCGTCAGGCGCAAGTGAAACTCGGACACCGCCTCGCAAGCCGCCGCGCGCACCGGCTTGGGGTCGTCGTCGAGCACCACACCGGCCAGCAATTGGCTGATCTGGCGCGTATCGAGCGGGTGCTTGACGGTGACTTCATACACCTTGGGCACATGGTGGCGCGGTGAGCTCATGCGGTGGATGAACTTGCCATCGTCGGTGAGCAGCAGCAGGCCGGTAGTGTCCTGGTCGAGCCTTCCGATGGCCTGCACGCCCTGCACGGCCCCTTTTTGCGGCCGCAGACGCAGTGGTGATGGCAGCAGGGTGTAAATGCTGGGGTAGGTGGATGGCTTTTGCGAGCACTCGGTGGCATTCGGCTTGTTGAGCATGAGGTAGGCCTTCTCGGCATAGGGCCAGTCCACGCCCTGCACCCGAAAGCGCAGCCCTGCGGCGACAAATTCAGCGGTCGCCAGGACGCAGGGAACAGGAACAGTCTCTCGACCGGATTCATACACCTTGACCAAACCTTGCTGGATCAAACCGGCACACACGCGCCGGGTGCCGAACCCTTGGGAATAAAGAATGTCTTGAAGCTGCATGCGCCGAGTATCGCAAAGCGGGGGGCAAGGCGGGGCGCCAGCTCACGCGGCGATCAGCTGGGCCGCTTCGCGCGCAGCCACGACACCTTCGTCGGTGGGGACCACCCAGATTTCGATCGCACTGCCCGCGGCGTGGATCGCCATGACTTGGTCACCGGTTGCCTGCAGGTTGCGAATGGGGTCAATCACCACGCCCAGCCAGGCCAGCCGCTGGGCGACTTCGCTGCGCAGCGCCACGTCGTGCTCGCCGATGCCGCCGCTGAAGGCCAGCACGTCGAGCCCCTGCAGGCAGGCGACCAATGCACCACTTTCGCGCAACAGGCGGTAAGTGAACATGTCAACGGCTAACTTGGCGCTGGCCGAAGGGTCGGCGCGCAGGCGGCGCATGTCTGCCGAGATCCCCGACACGCCAAGCAGGCCGCTTTGCTTGTAGAGCAGTTGCTGAAGGCGGTCATGGTCCCAGCCCTGCTCCGCCAAATAGAGCATGACGCCGGCGTCGAGCGCGCCGGGCCGGGTGCCCATCATCAGTCCGTCGAGCGCCGAGAAGCCCATGGTGGTGGCGCAACTTTTGCCCGCGCGCGCCGCGCACAGGCTGGCACCGTTGCCCAGATGGGCCATCAACAGCCGGCCCCTGGCGCGCGCACTGCGTTCCAGCAGCACGCCCATCACATACTGGTACGACAAACCATGAAAACCGTAGCGGCGCAGTCCCTGCCGGTACAAGGCCTCGGGCAGGGCAAAGCGGTAATCGAGCTCGGGCAGCGTGGCATGAAATGCGGTGTCGAAACACGCCACCTGCGGCACCTCGGGAAACGCTGCGGCAAAGGCCCGTATGCCGGCCAGGTTGTGCGGCTGGTGCAGCGGCGCCAGCGAGTTGAGCCTTGTCAGGTCGGCCAGCACGGCATCGGTCACCACCACGCTGGCACGATAGCTGGCGCCGCCATGCACCACCCGGTGCGCCACAGCCTGCATGACGGGCGTGCCCGGCAACTCGGCCAACAAGCCACGCAAACTCAGCAGTGCCTGGTTAAAAATTTGCTTGGTGTCCAGATTCAGACCGCGGCGGTGACCTTGGTCCTGAAACGTCCAGCACATTTCAGGTGAACCCGCCGGCTCAAGCCCTTCAATGCTGCCATTGAGGATCTGCGGCAGGACCTTGCCATGTGCCATCGGATACAGCGAAAACTTAAGGGTGGAAGAACCCGCGTTGACCGACAAAATAGCCACGGGCAGGCCTTACCAGATCGGGCGCGGATGGTCGCGACGCGCATTGTGTGCCACCAGCAAGGCCAGCAGTGCCGAAGCCACGCGATTTGACGGGCCATCAGCCCGGCTGGTCAGCGCAATGGGCACCCGCGCACCGAGCACAATGCCTGAACCGCTGGCGCCGGCCAGGTATTCCAGTTGTTTGGCCAGCATGTTGCCGCTTTCCAGATCAGGCACCGCCAGGATGTCGGCGTGACCGGCCACCGTCGATTCAATGTTCTTGATTTGCGCGGCCTGCAGCGAGATGGCATTGTCGAAAGCCAGCGGCCCATCGAGCACGCCACCGGTGATCTGGCCGCGTTCGGCCATTTTGCAGAGTGCCGCTGCGTCGAGCGTGGAAGGAATGCCGGGGTTGACAGTTTCGACTGCCGACAATATCGCCACCTTGGGCTCAGCAACACCCAAGACACGCGCGAAATCGATGGCGTTCTGGATGATGTCCACTTTTTCCTGCAGTGTGGGGCGGATGTTAAGTGCGGCATCGGTAATCAGCAGCGGCTTGTGGTACAGCGGCACATCGAAGCGAAACACATGCGACATGCGGCGGCCGGTGCGCAAAGCCGGCTTGGCCAGCACGGCATGAATCAGTTCATCGGTGTGCAGGCTGCCTTTCATCAGCATTTCGATCTCCCAGGCGGCCGCCATGTCGGCGGCCTTTTCAGCAGCCGCATGGCTGTGCGGCACGTTCAAAATCTCGATGCCAGTCAAATCAATGTCGGCCTCGGCAGCCACATGGCGAATGCGCACCTCGGGGCCGATCAGCACCGGCACGATCAGACCATAGCGGGCGGCATCCATGGCGCCGCTGAGCGAGCCTGCGTCGCAGGGGTGCACCACCGCACAGCGCACCGCTTCAAGCTTTTCGCCAAGAGCTAGCAACTGATTGAAGCGCGATTGCGGGTCGAACAATTGAATCTGCGGCGCCACCACGCGCGGCAAGCGCACCTTGTTGGTGGGCGCCAGCACCTTGGCAACGCCGCTCAGCACCAACTCACCGCGTTGGTTGAAAACCCTGCAATCGAGCTCCACACTCTTGTTTTCAGGGTTCAAGGCCGTCACTGTCACCGTCACGGTCAGCGTGTCACCGACACGGACCGGCTTGACAAAATGCAACGCCTGGTCCTGGTAAATGGTGCCGGGACCAGGAAACTGGGTGCCAAGCAGGGCAGAAATCAGGGCACCGCTCCACATGCCGTGGGCGATCACGCCATGAAACAAGCTGTCGCTGGCATAGACGGAATCGAGGTGCGCCGGGTTGGTGTCGCCCGACACGGCGGCGAAAGCCTGGATATCCTCAAGCGTCAATGTGCGCAATAACCGTGCGCTTTGCCCGAGCTTGATCTCGGAAAAAGTGTAGTTTTCGATCAGTTCGTTTTCCAGGGACAAATTCATAGAAATCCAGGTTCAACAATGAGGGAACTATTTAGTTTGATGAATATTCTAGGGTAAACCCTAGTTCTTGTCGGATGTCCCCTTGCCCAGACAACAAAAAACCCGCCGAAGCGGGTTTTTTGTTGAGCTTGAAGCGCTAGGACATGAACCAATTACTTGGCGCGTGTGCCCACCACTTCAACTTCAACACGGCGGTTCTTGGAACGACCTTCTTTGGTCTTGTTGTCAGCCACGGGTTGGGCTTCGCCCTTACCTTCGGTGTAAATGCGGTTCTTTTCAATGCCCTTGGACACCAGGTAGGCCTTGACGGCTTCAGAACGACGCACCGACAGTTTCTGGTTGTAGCCATCCGGGCCAGTGGCATCGGTGTGACCAACTGCAATCACCACCTCGAGGTTGATGCCCTTGACCTTGGCAACCAGATCATCAAGCTTGGCTTTGCCTTCTGGCTTGAGCACGGACTTGTCAAAATCAAAGAAGGCGTCGGCAGCGTAAGTGACCTTGGCGGCGGCCACGGGTGCTGGCGCTGGAGCGGGTGCTGGCGCGGCAACAGGTGCCGGCGCAGCGATGGGGGCTGGGGCCGGAGCGGGCGGTGGAGCAACCACGGGCAGCGGTTTGAGGATCGAACCGTCGCAGCCCGGGTAGGCCGTGGCAGGTGTCCAGAAGGCATTGCGCCAGCAGAGTTCGTTGGTACCGTTCATAACCGGTTGGCCATCGACCGAGCGCCACTGATTTTCACCGGTGGCATACTTGAAGTCGTCAGCTGTGGGGCTGGCAATTGGTTTGGCTGGGAACGGTTGCACGATTTCAGCGCTCGAAGCCATTGGGAAGGCGATAGCTGCTGCTGCGAGCAGCACTGCCAGATTATTCATTTTCATCATGGTTCTCCTTAAGGGAAAAAACCGCAGCAGCGCTGCGTAGCTAAATCAGACGCTTGAAATGCCTATCACTTCAAACGTTGGATTCATTGTGCCACAACAATTCTGGCCATATGTGCGCTAAACCACGCACGAATATACAAAGATCAATCAACTTGAATTTTCAATTGGTTCGTTGTGCGGGAGCCACAATTTCAAAGCTTAAAATCAATAGTTAACTTAGATCTTGCCTAGCCTCAAGTCCACTCCATGACCCAGTTCGCCAAAGAAACCCTGCCCACCAGTCTTGCCGACGAGATGCGCCGCAGCTACCTGGATTACGCCATGAGTGTGATCGTTGGGCGGGCCTTGCCGGACGCCCGAGATGGCCTCAAGCCCGTGCACCGGCGCGTCTTGTTTGCCATGCATGAGCTTAACAACGACTGGAACAAGGCTTACAAAAAGTCGGCTCGTATCGTCGGCGATGTGATTGGCAAGTACCACCCGCACGGCGACAGCGCGGTTTATGAAACCATCGTGCGCATGGCGCAGGACTTCTCTCTGCGCCACATGCTGGTCGATGGCCAAGGCAATTTCGGCTCCGTGGACGGCGACAACGCTGCCGCCATGCGCTACACCGAAATCCGCATGTCCAAGATCGCGCATGAATTGCTGGCCGATCTCGACAAGGAAACGGTTGATTTCGGCCCCAATTACGACGGTAGCGAACAAGAGCCACTGGTCATGCCAGCGCGCTTTCCCAATTTGCTGGTGAATGGTTCCTCGGGCATTGCGGTGGGCATGGCCACCAACATTCCACCGCACAACCTCAATGAAGTGGTGGATGCCTGCCTGCACCTGTTGCGCAACCCTGAAGCATCGATTGACGAGTTGATGGAAATCATCCCGGCGCCCGACTTCCCGACGGCCGGCATCATTTACGGCATCAATGGCGTCAAGGATGGCTACCGCACGGGGCGTGGACGTGTCGTGATGCGCGCCAAGTGCCACTTTGAAGACATCGACAAGGGCCTGCGCCAGGCCATCATCGTCGATGAATTGCCCTACCAGTGCAACAAGAAGACCTTGCAGGAACGCATGGCCGAACTGGTCCACGAGAAAAAAATCGAAGGCATCAGCCACATCCAGGACGAATCTGACAAATCAGGCATGCGCCTGGTGATCGAGCTCAAGCGCGGCGAAGTGCCCGAGGTGGTGCTCAACAACCTGTACAAGCAGACCCAGTTGCAGGACACCTTCGGCATGAACATGGTGGCGCTGATCAATGGCCAGCCCAAGCTGTGCAATCTGAAGGATCTGATCGAGGTCTTTCTGGAGCACCGCCGCGAAGTAGTGACGCGACGCACGGTATTTAACCTGCGCAAGGCGCGCGAACGCGGTCATGTGCTGGAAGGCCTGGCCGTGGCGCTGGCCAACATCGACGACTTCATTCGCATCATCCGCGAATCGCCCACGCCGCCGGTGGCCAAGGTCGAGTTGATGAGCCGCCCGTGGGACAGCAAACTGGTGCGCGAAATGCTCACCCGCACGCGCGCCGACGGCGGCCTGGTCAACGCCGACGATTACCGTCCGGACAGGCTGGAGCGTGAATTCGGCATGGGCTCTGACGGTTTGTACCGATTGTCTGAAACGCAGGCGCAGGAGATTCTGCAAATGCGTTTGCAGCGCCTGACCGGCTTGGAGCAAGACAAAATCGTCGCCGAATACAAGGAAGTCATGGCCGAGATTGACGACTTGCTCGACATTCTGGCGCGACCCGAACGGGTCTCGGTCATCATCTGCGACGAGCTCACTGCCATCAAGACCGAATTCGGCATGACCAAACTGGGCGCACGCCGCAGCCTGGTCGAGTATTCGTCCTTCGACCTCTCGACCGAGGACCTGATCACCCCGACCGACATGGTGGTCACCCTGAGCCACAGCGGTTACATCAAAAGCCAGCCTCTGAGCGAATATCGGGCGCAGAAACGCGGTGGTCGCGGCAAGCAGGCCACGGCCACCAAAGAAGACGACTGGGTGGATCAGCTCTTTATCGCCAACACGCACGACTACATCCTGTGCTTTTCAAACCGTGGCCGCATGTACTGGCTCAAGGTGTGGGAAGTGCCGCAAGGCTCACGCGGCTCACGTGGTCGCCCGATCGTCAACATGTTCCCGTTGCAGGAGGGCGAAAAAGTCACCGTGGTGCTGCCGCTCACCGGCGAAAAACGCACCTTCCCGGCGGATCAATACGTCTTCATGGCCACCAGCATGGGCACCGTCAAGAAGACCCCGCTCGACGATTTTTCAAACCCGCGCAAGGCCGGCATCATTGCCGTGAATCTGGACGAGGGTGATTATTTGATTGGCGCTGAAATCACTGACGGTCAACACGATGTGATGCTGTTCAGCGATGGCGGCAAGGCGGTCCGCTTCAACGAAGAAGAAGTCACCGCCCATGGCCGCCAATCGCGCGGCGTCAAGGGGATGAGCCTGGAAGAAGGCCAGTCCGTGATCGCCATGCTGGTGGCCGAAGACGAGACGCAGAGCGTGCTCACCGCCACGCAAAATGGTTATGGCAAGCGCACCAGCATCGCTGAATACACCCGCCATGGCCGCGGCACCAAGGGCATGATCGCCATTCAGCAGTCCGAGCGCAACGGCAAAGTGGTGGCGGCCACGCTGGTGCATGCGGACGATGAAATCATGCTGATCACCGACAAGGGCGTGCTGGTGCGCACCCGTGTTTCCGAGATCCGTGAATTGGGTCGCGCCACCCAGGGCGTGACGCTGATCGGCCTGGACGACGGCTCGCAATTGAGCGGCCTGCAACGCATTGTGGAGAACGATGCCAACCCGCCCAGCGAAGATGCCGCTGACGAAGACGGCGATGCGCCCGTATAATTTTTCCGCCGGCCCCGCCGTCATGCCCGACGCGGTGCTGGCCCAGGCCGCTGCCGAGATGCTGGACTGGCATGGCAGTGGCATGGGCGTGATGGAAATGAGCCATCGCGGCAAGGAGTTTGGCGAAATTTACGCGCAGGCCCAGGCTGATCTGCGTGAATTGTTGGCGGTGCCCGAGCACTTCAAGCTGCTGTTCATGCAAGGCGGCGGCTTGGCCGAAAACGCCATCGTGCCGTTGAATCTGTCTCAGGGGCAGACGGCTGACTTTGTGGTGACCGGCAGCTGGAGTCAAAAGTCCCTGGCTGAAGCGCGCAAGTACTGCACGGCGCATGAAGCAGCCAACACGCAGGCCAAAGGGCACACCACGCTGGCGGATCCTGCCACTTGGCAGCTTAGTGACAAGCCGGCCTACGTGCACATCTGCAGCAACGAAACCATCAATGGCGTTGAGTACCACGCGTTGCCCGACCTGAAAGCCCTGGGTTGCGACGCCCCGCTCGTGGTGGACTTTTCATCCCACGTCGCCTCGCGCCCGGTCGATTGGTCGCGCGTCGGCCTGGCGTTTGGCGGTGCTCAAAAGAACCTCGGACCTGCCGGCCTGACCTTGGTGGTGGTCCGCGACGACCTGCTCGACCGCACGCTGGCGATTTGCCCCAGCGCTTTCTCTTACCGCACCGTGGCCGACAACGATTCGATGTTCAACACGCCTCCCACCTATTCGATTTACATTGCCGGATTGGTCTTCAAATGGCTCAAGGAGCAGGGTGGCATCGCGGCAATAGAAGCACGCAACATTGCCAAGGCCGAATTGCTCTACAACGCGATTGACAGCTCCGGCCTGTTCGTGATCCGGGTGGCCAGGGATTGCCGCTCGCGCATGAACGTGCCGTTTTACCTGCGCGACGAAAGCCTCAACGAGGCATTTCTGGCCGGTGCCCGCGAGCGTGGCCTGCTGCAGCTCAAGGGCCACAAATCGGTGGGCGGCATGCGCGCCAGCATTTACAACGCCATGCCGTTGGAAGGCGTTCAGGCGCTGGTGAATTACATGCGTGACTTCGAGAAAACTCGCGCCTGACCTTCCCTTTCTCTTTCCATCAGCACCAAGGCCCATGGCAAAAACCCTTCCCGAATTGCGCACCCAGATCGATGCCCTCGATCTGGAGTTGCTGGCCCTGCTGAACCAGCGTGCCACCCTGGCACACGAGGTGGGAGAAATCAAGCGCATCGACGGTTCGGCCGTGTTCCGCCCCGACCGTGAGACACAGGTGATTGCCAATCTGCAGTCGCACAACAAAGGTCCCCTCAAAGACCAGAGCCTGGGCCTTATCTGGCGCGAAATCATGTCGGCCTGCCGTGCGCTGGAGGCGCCTCAACGGGTGGCCTACTTGGGGCCGGCGGGCACCTTCAGCGAACAGGCGGCGATCCAGTTCTTTGGCGGCAGCATGTCTCGCGTGTTGTGCGTCAGCATCGACGAGGTGTTTCGCGCCACAGCCGCGGGCAGCGCCGAGTTCGGCGTGGTGCCAATCGAAAACTCTTCGGAGGGCGTGATCTCGCGCTCACTCGACCTGCTGCTCAACTCGCCGCTGCACATCATCGGTGAAACCAGCTTTCTGGTGCGCCACAACCTGCTGCGCCTTGAGCCCTCACTGCACAACATCGAAGCGGTTTACGCCCACCCGCAGGCCCTGGCGCAATGCCAGGACTGGCTCACCACCCATCTGCCCAACGCCGAGCGCCGCGCCGCTGCCAGCAACTCCGAAGGTGCCCGCCTGGCCGCCACCAACCCGGCCTGGGCGGCCATAGCCAGCGAACGCGCCGGCAGTGAATTCGGCCTGCACATCGCGTCCTATGCGATCCAGGACGATGCCTTCAACCGCACCCGTTTCGCCATCATTTGCCTGCCACAAACGCTGGCAGCGCCGCAAGCGACCGGCAATGACTGTGTCAGCCTGATCGTCTCGGTGACGAATCGGCCGGGTGCGGTGCATGACCTGCTGGTGCCGCTCAAGAAACACGGCGTATCCATGACCCGCTTCGAATCGCGACCCGCGCGCTCGGGCCAGTGGGAATACTATTTTTACATTGACCTGCAAGGCCACCCCAGCCAGCCACACGTGGCGGCCGCACTGGAAGAACTGCGCAGCCTGTGCGCGTTTTACAAAGTGCTGGGCACCTACCCGGTCAGCGAGTGAGCATGTTCGAGCAACTCGGATTGATCGGCTGCGGCCTGATGGGCGGCTCGTTTGCGCTTGGGCTTAAGCGCGCCGGACTGGTCAAGCGCGTGGTGGGGTACAGCCAATCAGCCGCGACCACCCAGAAGGCCCGGCAACTGGGCGTCATCGACGAGACAGCGCCATCGGCACTGCAGGCGGCCACCGGCGCCGACATCGTATTGCTGGCCGTGCCGGTAGCCGCCACCGAAGCCACCCTGCAGGTGATTCAACCCGCAGTTACACCGCAGATGCTGATCATGGACGTGGGCTCCACAAAAAGCGATGTGCTGGCGGCGGCGCAACGTGCACTTGGCCATCGCATTGTCTCCTTTGTGCCAGCCCATCCGATTGCTGGCAAGGAAATGGCTGGCGTGGAACATGCCGATGCCAAGCTGTACCAGGGCTGTCAAGTGATTCTGACGCCCACCGAGCGGACGCACAGCAGCCAGCTCCAGCAGGCGATCGGTGTCTGGCAGGCGCTGGGCTCCAGGGTGGTGCAGATGTCGCCAGAGGCCCATGATGCGGCCTTTGCGGCAGTCAGCCACTTGCCGCACCTGCTGGCCTTTGCCATGATGAACGCCGTCGCAGAGCAGCCCCTGGGGCAGGAATTTTTGGCACTGGCCGGCCCGGGTTTTCGCGACTTCACCCGCATCGCCGCCAGCGACCCCAAGGTCTGGCGCGACATCCTGCTGGCCAACCGCGATGAGTTGCTGGCCCAAATCCGGCACTTTCAGGCGCAGTTGCAGGCTTTTGAAGCGCTGATGGTGCAAGGTGATGGCGCGGCGCTGCAAGCCCTGATCGAGCAGGCCAGTAGTGCGCGCAGCCATTGGCATCTCAAGCAACACAAGCCACCATGCTAAATACCGTCTTCATCGATCTGCCGCCGCTGCAATCCGCCGGTGGCAGCATCACCTTGCCAGGCTCCAAAAGCATCTCGAACCGGGTGCTGCTGCTGGCCGCGCTCAGCCGGGGCCGAACCACGATCCATGAGGTGCTGGACTCCGATGACACTCGCGTCATGCTGGCAGCCCTGCGGGCACTGGGTTGCGGCATCACACAGTCAGGTCACACGGTGCTCATCGAAGGCCTGGGAGGCCAGCCCAAATACGCGCGGGCCGATCTGTTCATGGGCAACGCCGGTACCGCCATCCGGCCGCTCACCGCCGCGCTGGCCCTGATGGGTGGCAGCTATGGCTTGAGCGGTGTACCGCGCATGCACGAGCGCCCGATTGGCGACCTGGTCGATGCGCTGCGCCAACTGGGTTGCCGGATCGACTACACCGGCCAGGACGGCTACCCGCCGCTGCACATTGGTCAACCGCAGCTCAGGCTCGATGCCCCGATCCAGGTGCGCGGCGATGTGTCCAGCCAGTTCCTGACCGCTCTGCTGATGGCGTTGCCGCTGGTGGCCATGCAGGACATCGTGATTGACGTCGTGGGTGAGTTGATCTCACGGCCCTACATCGAGATCACCCTGAATCTGCTGGCGCGCTTTGGCATTCAGGTGCGTCGCGACGGCTGGCAGCGCTTCACCATTCCCGCGGGCAGCCAGTACCGGACTCCGGGCACCCTGTTTGTCGAGGCCGACGCCTCTTCGGCCAGTTATTTCATCGCCCTGGGCGCCATTGCGCCCTGCCCTGCCGGCTTGGGCGGCATCCGCATCGAAGGTTTGGGCGCCGATTCGATCCAGGGCGACATCCGCTTCATTGAAGCCGCCCGGATGATGGGCGCCAAAGTGGTGAGCGGTCCTAACTGGCTTGAAGTCTCGCGCGGCGCCTGGCCGCTCAAAGCCGTTGACCTCGACTGCAACCACATCCCAGACGCCGCCATGACGCTGGCCGTGATGGCGCTTTATGCGCAAGGTACCACCAGCTTGCGCAACATCGCCAGTTGGCGCGTCAAGGAAACCGACCGCATTGCCGCCATGGCGTGCGAGCTGCGCAAGCTCGGCGCGACGGTCGTGGAAGGTGCTGATTTCATTCAGATCACACCGCCGGCCAGCCCTGCACAGTGGAAAGCCGCCAGCATCCACACCTATGACGACCACCGCGTGGCCATGTGCTTTGCCCTCGCCGCCTTCAACCCCGGCGGCCTGCCGGTGCGCATCGAAGACCCCAAATGCGTCGCCAAGACCTTCCCGGACTATTTCGAAGCGCTGTTTTCCTTGGTATGGACCGATCCATGCAACATCCCGGTGATCTGCGTCGATGGCCCCACCGCCTCGGGCAAGGGCACGCTGGCGGCACAACTGGCCAGCCAGTTGGGTTACCACCTGCTCGACTCGGGCGCGCTATACCGGATCACGGCGCTGGCTGCCACACAGGCGGGGTTGCCGCTGGATGCCATGGGCGAACTGGCCATCGCCAATCTAGCCCCAGGACTGCGCATTGAATTCAAAGGTGATCAAGTGCTGCTCGACGGTGCGGACGTGACAGACGCCATCCGCACAGAAGACGCCGGCATGAATGCGTCCAAAGTGTCCGCCTTGCCCAAGGTGCGAGCGGCTTTGCTGGACTTGCAACACAGTTTTCGCCGCCTGCCCGGCTTGGTCGCCGATGGCCGCGACATGGGCACCGTGATCTTTCCGGACGCACCGCTCAAGGTGTTTTTGACAGCCAGCGCCGAGCAGCGCGCGCAAAGGCGGTTTAAACAGTTGATTTCAAAAGGGAATTCGATTACACTCCATGCTCTTCGCGTTGACCTGGAAGCGCGTGATGCACGGGATTCGTCCCGCAGCGTTGCGCCTCTCAAGCCAGCACCAGACGCCAAGCTGCTCGACAACTCCAGTGTATCGGTTGAAGAATCGGTTCATCTGGTGTTGGCATGGTGGCAAGGCAAGCAGCCCTTCTGATCTTTCCCAAGGGCTGAAATCGCAAAGGCGCGGGCGTAAACCCAAACCATTGCACCGGTCCTCGTCTGTCTTCTCGCGCTGCATTGGCGCACTGCGGATGAGGTTCAAAAACTTAACCCCGCGGTTTTTTATTACCGCATAGAAAATGTCTGAATCTTTTGCCGACCTGTTTGAAGAGTCCCTGAAACGCACGGAAATGCGCACGGGTGAAGTGATCACTGCTGAAGTGGTTCGTATCGAGCACAGCTTTGTGGTGGTGAATGCCGGCCTCAAGTCCGAAGCCTACGTGCCGTTGGAAGAATTCAAAAACGATCAGGGCGAAACCGAAGTGCAAGTCGGCGATTTCGTGTCGGTGGCCATCGGCTCGATCGAAAACGGTTACGGCGACACCATTCTGTCGCGCGACACCGCCAAGCGCCTCGCCTCCTGGATGAGCCTGGAAAAAGCCCTGGAAACCGGCGAATTTGTCACTGGCACCACCAGCGGCAAGGTCAAGGGCGGCCTGACCGTGCTGGTCAATGGCATCCGCGCCTTCCTGCCCGGTTCGCTGGTGGACACCCGTCCGACCAAAGACCTGTCGCCTTACGAAAACAAGACGATGGAGTTCAAGGTCATCAAGCTCGACCGCAAGCGCAACAACGTGGTGCTGAGCCGCCGTGCCGTGGTCGAAGCCAGCATGGGCGAAGAGCGCTCCAAGCTGATGAACACGCTGAAAGAAGGCGCCATTGTTCAAGGCGTGGTGAAGAACATCACCGAATACGGCGCGTTTGTGGACCTGGGCGGCATCGACGGCCTGTTGCACATCACCGACATGGCCTGGCGCCGTGTCCGTCACCCGTCTGAAGTGGTGACCGCTGGCCAGGAAATCACCGCCAAGATCCTCAAGTTCGACACCGAGAAAAACCGCGTGTCGCTGGGTCTGAAGCAAATGGGCGACGACCCGTGGATGGGCGTGAACCGCCGCTATCCGCAAGGCACCCGCATGTTCGGCAAGATCACCAACATCGCCGACTACGGCGCGTTTGTTGAACTCGAACCGGGCATCGAAGGCCTGGTGCATGTCTCCGAGATGGACTGGACCAACAAGAACGTGGCCCCGGCCAAGATCGTTGCCTTGGGCGACGAAGTCGAAGTCATGGTGCTGGAAATCGACGAAGACAAGCGCCGTATCAGCCTGGGCATGAAGCAGTGCAAGGCCAACCCATGGCAGGAATTTGCCCAAAACACCAAGCGCGGCGACCGCGTCAAGGGACCGATCAAATCCATCACCGACTTCGGCGTGTTCGTGGGCCTGGCTGCCGGCATCGACGGCCTGGTGCACCTGTCCGACCTGTCCTGGAACGAACCCGGCGAACAAGCTGTGCGCGAGTACAAAAAGGGCCAGGAAGTCGAAGCGTTGGTGCTGGCCGTGGACGTGGACCGCGAACGCATCTCGCTGGGCATCAAGCAACTCGACTCCGACCCCTTCACCACTTTCTCGTCGATCAACGACAAGGGTTCCGTGGTCACAGGCAAGGTCAAGACTGTTGACGCCAAGGGTGCCGAGATTGACTTGGGCGACGATATCATCGGCTACCTGCGCGCCTCGGAAATTTCCCGCGACCGCGTCGAAGATGCCCGCAACGTGCTCAAGGAAGGCGACGAAGTCACCGCTGTGGTGGTCAATGTGGATCGCAAGACCCGCAACATCCAGTTGTCGATCAAGGCCAAGGACGCTGCTGACCAATCCGAAGCCATGGCGACTTTGAGCCAACAATCTGCCCGTGAAAACGCCGGCACCACCAGCCTGGGCGCTTTGCTGCGCGCCAAGCTCGACAACAATAACTAAGCCGTTATTGCCAACCTGAACGGACGACCGGTTGCCCTGCGCACCGGTCGTTTTTTTCTTACTAGTCAGTTGGGGACAGAGCTAAAGGTCTGTCCCGCAAAGGTATTGGTTTATGACCCGCTCCGACCTCGTTGAAGAACTTGCAGCCCGATTTGGCCAGATCACCCAACGCGATGCCGAATTTGCGGTCAAGGCGATCCTGGAGGCCATGAACGACGCCCTGGCACGCGGACACCGCATTGAAATCCGGGGCTTTGGCAGTTTTTCTGTCAACTACCGCCCGCCACGCATGGGACGCAACCCGCGCAGCGGCGAAAGCGTGGCCATTCCTGAAAAACAGGTGCCCCACTTCAAGCCCGGCAAAGCCCTTCGCCAGGCCGTTGACCAGCGCACCGATGCCTTGTTGCCGCCAGCTTGACGGCAACTTCAAACGCTAGAATCTTCCCATCACTGGGAATCATCGATGAAACACATCCTGTGGTTGCTGAGGTGGATCCTCAAAGCAGCCATTTTTTTTACACTGTTTACGTTCGCGCTGAACAATCAGCAAGTCACGACAGTGCATTTTTTCTTTGGCAACCAATGGCTCGCACCCATGGTGCTGGTGGTGTTGGGCGCCTTTAGCATCGGTGTGGTGGTGGGCGTATTGGGCATGGTCCCTTGGTGGTGGAAACATCGCCGCGCCAATCAGGAGCCCGCAACACCGCCTGCCGAACCTGCTGCGCCAGTCCAGGCACCTGCCGCCATACCAGCCTACGCCGATGGAATTTGACTTGGGCTGGGTTTTGCTGGGACTGCCGCTGGCGTTTGGGCTGGGCTGGCTGGCCTCACGCCTTGATTTGCGCCAAATACGGCTGGAAAACCGACAAGCACCCAAAGCCTATTTCAAGGGCCTCAACTACTTGCTCAACGAGCAGCAAGACCAGGCCATCGACGCCTTCATCGAGGCGGTGCAGAACGACCCCGACACCTCGGAGTTGCACTTTGCACTGGGCAACCTGTTCCGCCGCCGTGGCGAATACGAGCGGGCTGTGCGCGTGCATCAGCACCTGTTATCGCGTGCTGACATCAGCCAGGCGGACCGGCACCGCGCCCAGTATGCGCTGGCGCTGGACTACCTCAAAGCCGGGTTGCTGGACCGCGCCGAGGCCGCGCTGCTCAAGCTCGAAGACACGACCTTCGAAGCCCAGGCGCGCCTGGCCCTGCTGGCCAACTACGAACGCAGCCGTGACTGGGCGCAGGCCGCCCAAATGGCAGAAAAACTGGAACAGGCCGGACAAGGCAGTTTCGCAACCCGGCTGGCCCATTACCTGTGCGAGCAAGCCGCCGCCCAAGTGGCCCAGGGCCAGTTGGAAGCGGCGCTGCAATTGCTGAATAGCGCCATCACCAAGGCGCCAGAAGCGGCTCGGGCGCGTCTTGATCTGGCCCAACTGCTCATCCGCATGGGGCAGGATGACCAGGCCTGGAACACCCTGATGCGGGCCCTCGACAGCGCCTCCACAGCCATTCCCCTGATCGCCCTTCCGCTGGCCGAACTTGCGCTGCGCTGTGACAACGGTGCGACCACCCTGGCGCGGCTCCAACAACTCTATGCCGAACATGCCTCGCTGGACGTGCTGGAGGCCATCGTCATCCTCTCCGACGCCGATCCTGCCGTGCAAACAAGTGCCCGCGAATGGTACGCGCGCCATCTTGAAAAAGAGCCCTCGCTGGTGGCCGCCACGCGCTGGATCGCCGGTGAAAAGCTGGAACACGAACAGTTTCATCCGCAGGTGCAACGCGCCCTTGACCATGCCACCCAGCCACTGTTGCGCTACCGTTGTGCCGCCTGCGGCTTTGAAGCCACGCAACACTTTTGGCAATGTCCTGGCTGTCAGGCCTGGGACAGTTACCCCGCCCACCGGGTCGAGGAATTATGAGCATTTCAAAAGGACAACTAGAACATGCCCGCGTGCTGGTGGTGGGTGACGTGATGTTGGACCGCTACTGGTTCGGTGCCGTGGAGCGCATCAGCCCTGAAGCTCCGGTGCCGGTGGTGCGCGTCACGCGCGAGGAAGAACGCAGGGGTGGTGCCGCCAATGTGGCCTTCAATGTGGTCACACTGGGTGCCCAGGCATCCCTGCTGACCGTGGTGGGTGACGACGAAGCCAGCCACAAGCTCGAAGCGCTGGTGGCCAACACCGGCATCCAACCCCATTTCGGCCGCGATGCGCAGCTCAAAACCACGGTCAAGCTGCGCGTTATCGGCCGTCAGCAGCAATTATTGCGGATGGACTTCGAGAACACGCCCAAAAGCGAGGTGCTGGCGTCGCAAACCGCCACTTTCCTCGAACTCTTGCCCAGCCATCAGGCGGTGCTTTTTTCGGACTATGGCAAGGGTGGCCTGGCGCATGTGAGTGACATGATTGCGCGCGCCGTCGAAGCCGGCAAACCGATCCTGATCGACCCCAAGGGATCGGATTACTCGCGTTACCAGCATGCCACCGTGATCACCCCCAACCGTGCCGAATTGCAGCAGGTGATCGGGCTTTGGCAGGACGAGCCTGAGTTGCAGACCAAGGTGGAAAACCTGCGGCACGCGCTTGGGCTGGCGGCAGTGCTGCTGACCCGCAGCGAAGAAGGCATGACGCTGTTTGACACGCAGGGACGCCTGGACGTCAAAGCGCAGGCGCGCGAAGTGTTCGATGTGACCGGCGCCGGCGATACCGTGATCGCCACGCTGGCCACCCTGGTGGCTGCCGGTTTCAGCCTGCGTCAGGCCCTGCCGCTGGCCAACCTGGCGGCAGGTATCGTGGTGGGCAAATTCGGCACCGCCACTGTTTCTTATGAGGAGTTGTTTACATGAGCCGTATCGTTGTCACCGGAGCCGCTGGTTTTATTGGCGCCAACCTCATCAAGGGCCTCAACGCGCGGGGCCTGACCGACATCATTGCGGTCGATGACCTGACCCAGGGCGACAAGTTTCGCAACCTGGCCGATTTGCAGATTGCCGACTATGTGGATGCCGACATTTTTTACGATGCGTTTGCGGCCGATGCCTACGGCAAGGTGGAAGCTGTTTTCCACGAGGGCGCCTGCAGCGATACCATGGAGCACAATGGCAAGTTCATGATGCAAAACAACTATGCCACTTCGGTGCAGTTGTACCAGACCTGCCAAAAGCGCAGTGCGCGCCTGCTTTACGCCTCCAGCGCCGCCACCTACGGCGGCTCTGACACCTTCAGGGAAGAACCCCCCTTCGAGCAGCCGCTCAACGTCTACGGCTACTCCAAATTGCTCTTTGACCAGCGCATGCGGATTGAGTGCGGTCCGGCGTTCGAGAACGCCCTGGCCGGACTCACCCGCCAAGTGGTCGGTTTTCGCTACTTCAATGTCTATGGCCCACGCGAACAGCACAAGGGCCGCATGGCCAGCGTCGCGTTTCACCAGTTCAACCAATTCAAGGCCGAGGGCAAGGTCAAACTCTTTGGCGAATATGGCGGCTATGCGCCTGGCGCGCAAATGCGTGACTTCGTCTTTATCGACGACGTGGTCGCCGTCAACCTGTGGTTCTTCGACCATCCCGAAATCTCTGGAATCTTCAACCTCGGCACCGGTCGTGCCCAGCCCTTCAACGATGTGGCCAGTTCGGTGGTCAATGCGATGCGACAGATCAACGGCCAGGCAGCGCTGTCACTTGACGAATTGATCGCTGAGAGGCTGCTTGAATACATGACCTTCCCCGATGCGCTGCGTGGCAAATACCAGAGCTACACCCAGGCCGACTTAAGTGCCTTGCGCGCCACCGGTTGCAAACATCCGTTTGCTGACGTGCAAACAGGAGTGGCCAGCTACATCAGTTGGCTGGCACAACAGGCCTGACACTGGACAGTTTCCACAATGCAGCTAGTCGGGTCTCACAATCCCGACTTAAAACGAAAGCGTATACACTTATTGCGTTGAAGACCGGTGTTCCCATTTGGCCGTCAACACAAGCATTCCTTCTTTTAATTCCTTGGGAGACCATTATGTTGAAGAAATTTTTGGCCATCATGGCCATGTTTTTTGCCGCCACTTGTTTCGCCGCTGTAGATGTCAACAAGGCCACGGCCGCAGAGCTCGACAGCATTAAGGGTATAGGCCCGGGAACTTCCACCAAGATTCTTGATGAGCGTAAAAAAGGCAACTTCAAAAGCTGGACGGACTTTATTGAGCGTGTCAAGGGAGTCGGTGATAGCAACGCCGCTAAATTCTCGGCAGAAGGCATGACAGTCAATGGTGAAGTCTTCAAGGGCGCAGCCCCTGCAGCAAAGAAGGAAACGAAAAAAGTCGAGGCCAAAGTAGCCGCACCGGCATCTGCGCCAGTTGCCACTGACCCCAAAGCTGCAAAATCAACAGCCAAGGCTGAGAAAGCCAAGCCAACGGCCAGCACACCCAAGAAATAAAGCCATTGTCGTATCTTGCCAAGGCCCGCAACCGCGGGCTTTTTTGCTGGCACACCAACTGAATCAGTATGATGACGTCCTCATGATGTCTGTCTTTGCAATTTGTCTGGGTGCCTGTCTCGGGGCATTGGCACGCTGGGGTTTCGGCTTGTGGCTAAACCCGGGGGCACTGATTCCGATGGGCACCCTGGCCGCCAACCTGATTGGCGGCTATCTGGTCGGGGTAGCAGTGGCCATCTTCCAGGCCCTTCCCCATCTGGAGCCAGCCTGGCGGCTCGCCATCATCACCGGTTTTTTGGGCGCCCTCACCACCTTTTCCAGCTTTTCAGCCGAAGTGGTCGGCATGCTCGGCCAGCAGCGCTACCTGCTGGGCTTCAGCACCGCCGCACTCCACCTGTTCGGCTCGCTGTTGCTGACGCTGGCGGGCATCAAGACGGTTGCCTTTTTTATCACATCGTCGGTTTGATCAACCACCACCGCGCTGCATGTACAGATCGAAGCGCTTCATGAAAACATAACGTTCCTGCTCATTCAACCCGGCAAAGCGAAAGCTCACCTTGAGCACCGGAATACTGATGAGTCCGATCACCCTGGGTGGCCCCACTTGCCATTTCAGGCCGAGCGCCCCGTCGCCGATGCGCACGCCTGCCGTGCCCGCCTGCATTTTCCAGTGGTTGTCACCCACCGCCCTGGGCAGCCACATCAGCCATTCGGCCTCGGTGCAGCCCATCTCGCGCTCGAAGCGCTCGCCATAAAAATCCTGCATGTAGTGATGCGCCTCAGCCGCCGGCAATGGGTGGCCAGATGGCCAGCACATCTCCTTCATTCAGGGTTTGCGCCGAACGCTGCTCTGGCGCTATGTAGTGGCCGTTGAGCAGCACCAGATGGACCCACTTTTCGGGCAGGCGCTGCTGCTCGACGATTTTCGCGATGGTGCTCGCGGGTGCCACATCCAACTCGACAAAGTTGGTGTACTTGGCCGAATCAGGCAAATAGTCGGTTAGCGACGCGAACAGTTTCAGGGTGATCTTCATGTCGCAAACTTTAACGCCTGCGCGCATCCTGTGCACCCGACCAGTCGCCTTGCCCTTGCGCTGCGGCCAGGTAGGCTTCCATCAAACGGGTCGGGTCTCGCTTCAGAGTATTCGCCCAGTCGCCCAATTTGATCTGACCTTCGACCAGGCCGCGCATCACGCCCACATGCTCGGTCCAGCCCACGCTGTTGCAGCCCACCAGCACATCATCCTTGAACTGCAGGCTTAAATGGCGACCTGCGGGTTTGTCGGTCAGTTCAACATGCTCACCGCCTGGCACACCTTCCCAGTCACCAAAACTGGACGAGATCAAGCCCAGTGTGTCGAGCACGTTGATTTGTGTCACTCCCTTGAGGTTGGCCCTGGGCGCCTGCCCGCGCGCAAACGCCACCATGTTCAGGCCGGCAATGCGCGCCTGCTCGGCAGCGTTGGGCTGGATGGCGCTGACGATCATCTTGCCGCTCACCTTGTCCAGTGCTTCAGCGCAATCGCCGGCGGCATAAATGCCGGGCACATTGGTTTGCAGGTGCTCGTCCGTCAGCACGCCCAGCAGGCAGGTGATGCCGGAGTTTTCCAGGTAGCCAATGGCCGGGCGCACCCCGGCCGCGCTGATCACCAGGTCGGCCTGCATGGTCGTGCCGTTGGAGAGCTTCGCGTTCAAAGGTGTCCCTGGCTCGATCGACTCGACCTTGGTGCTGGTGAACACTTCCACGCCCTTTGTCTCGCACCAATCACGGATCATGCCGCCCGCCGTGGGGCCCATCATGCGCGGTACCATGCGGTCGCCCATTTCAACCACGCTCAGTTTCACACCGCGTGCCGCCAGCGCTTCCATGATGATGCAGCCAATGAAACCGGCACCGAGCTGCAGCACCCGGGCACCGGGCTGGGCCAGCGCGGCGATGGCGCGCGCATCGGCGAGCGTCCAGCAGCGGTGAACCCCTTCGGACTTGATGCCAGGAATGGGCGGCGTCACCGGGCGCGAGCCAGTGGCCACCAGCAAGGTGTCGAACAAAATGGTTTCGCCGTCGTCAAGCACAATGGTTTTAGCGGCTGCTTGCACATGCTTGACATGGCCAACACGCACATTGATCTTTAAATCTGCAAAGTGTGTGGGGTTCTTGCGCAAGTAGGTGCCCGCCTCGTCGATGTTGCCCATCAACAGGTAGGGAATGGCCATGCGCGAATAAGACGGCTCGGGTTCGTCGCCGATGATCGTGATGCTGTCCTGGGCGCTGAGTTTGCGGATGGTTTCCGCGGCAATGACACCGGCCGGGCCGGCACCGAGGATGACGTGGTGGGTCATGTTGATTTCTCCAGAAAAAAAGCGGCTGTTGAAGCCGCTTGTTTGTGACTCCGCGTCGTCATTGCGAGCGAAGCGCGGCAATCCATGAATCCTTGGATTGCCGCGTCGCTAAGCGCCTCGCAATGACGGTGACGCGAACTTTACAGGCTCAGCCGCTCTTTGGTGGCCGCGGTCGGGCGGCCTTCGGGGTCCCAGCCACGGGCTTCGTAGTACAGCGGCAGCATGGTGGCGAGCTCGCTGAACTTGCCTTTCATGGGGCCGGTCTTGCAGGCACCTTCGACGCTGGTCAAGCGCGCTGGCAAACTGTCGTCGGCTTTGGTAAAGCCAGCACGGTTGTTGAACTCGCGCTCCATGTTCCAGATACGCTCGCCGATCTTGGCGAGTTCTTCAATCGTGTACTGCTCGCCGCAAGCGCCCTGCATTTGCGGCGACAGGTCCTGCAGGCCCCAGGCAAAGGTCGTAAAGATGCACACCCCAGCCGAATCAAAGGCCGCAGTAGCGTCCTGGAAAGCCTTTACCAAGTCGGGTTTGCCCCGCGACTCGGCCGGATCGGTCTTGACTGGAATGCCCAGCACTTCGGAGGCAATGGTGTAGCCGCGCAAGTGGCAGCCGCCGCGGTTACTGGTGGCATAGGCCAGGCCAATGCCCTGGATGGCGCGCGCGTCGTAGGCCGGAAATTCCTGTCCCTTGCTGCTCATGCTGAGTTCCGGGTGGCCGTACTTGGCGGTCAGGCGTTTGGAGCCCTGGCCAATTTCCTTGCCGAAGCCACGGCCGTTGACGGTTTCCTCGGCCAGAAAGGCCAGCGCTCGGGCCGAACCAAACGGCGCCTCGATGCCAATTTGCTCCCTGGTCAGCACGCCCATGCCATAGAGTTCCATGACCGCGCCCACGGTGGCGCCGAAGCTGATCGGGTCGATACCTTCTTCGTTGCACAACAGGTTCGCGTATTGCAGGCATTCCAGGTCGTTCACACCGTTGGCGGCTCCGAGCGCCCAGGCGGCTTCGTACTCGAGGCCGCCGTTGGCACCGCGGTATTGCGGCTTGTTCTCGATGGTGAAATGGCCCTCGTCCATCTTGCTGATGCGCCCGCAGGCGATGGTGCAGCCAAAGCAGGCCTGGTTGGTGACCAGGTGCTTCTTGCCGTCGGTGGCGCGCGGCTTGGCCATGGCTTCGGCGCCGATGTCCATCGCGCCTTCAAACTGGTTGTCCTGGTGGTTGCGCGTGGGCAGGGCACCGACTTCGTTGATCACGCTCATCAGCACCTGGGTGCCCATGGCGGGCAGGCCGGTGCCGGTGACGCCGTTGTCAGCCAGCACTTTCTTGGCGGCCTTGGTGGCGGCCATGAAGGCTTTGGGGTCCTTGATGTTGCCCACGCCCTTGGTGCCGCGCACGGCGATGGCCTTGAGGTTCTTGCTGCCCATGACGGCACCGACACCGGAGCGTCCTGCAGCGCGGTGCAGGTCGTTGACCACAGCGGCAAACAGCACGCCGTTTTCACCCGCTTTGCCAATCGATGAGACGCGGGTCAACGGGTCTTGCAAGCCCTTTTTGATGATTTCCTCGGTTTGCCAAACGCTCTTGCCCCAAAGATGGGCGGCATCGCGCAGCTCGGCCACGTCATCGTTGACATAGAGGTAAACCGGCCTGACCGACTTGCCCTCGAAGATGACCATGTCCCAGCCGGCCATTTTGAACTCGGCACCCCAGTAGCCGCCAGAATTGGAGCAGGCCACGGCCCCCGTGAGCGGGCCTTTGGTGATGACCGTGTAGCGTCCACCGGTGCTGGCCATGGTGCCGGTCAGCGGGCCAGTGGCCCAAATGATCTTGTTGTCGGCGCTCAAAGGGTCGACTTTGGCATCGACTTCTTCGACCAGGTACTTGGTACCCAGGCCGCGTGAGCCGATGTAGGCCTTGGCCCACTCCATATTGAGGGGTTCTGACTTGACGGTACCCGCGGTCAAGTTAACGCGGAGGATTTTTCCAGCCCATGACATAGTGATGTCTCCTAAATGGTTAGATTCAAAGTGTTGGGGTCAGAGCAGGTTTGCTGCGCAAAGTGGTCTGACCCGCAAGGTTTCTAAGCTGCAGCCGCTTGATTGCCAAGCTTGTCGGCCCACTGTTCCATCCTGCCCAAGCCTGTCCAGTTGGCGTCAATGAAAGTGATGGCACCGGTGGGGCAGGCATCGGCGCAAGCCGGCTCGCCGCCGCACAGGTCACACTTTTGCACCTTGCCGGTTTCCTGAACGTAGTTGATCGTGCCAAACGGGCAGGCGATGGTGCAGACCTTGCAGCCGACACAGGTGGCTTCGTTCACCACCTTGGCGCCGGTGGCCTTGTCCAGCGTGATGGCTTCCACCGGACACGCGTGCAGGCACCAGGCCTCGTCGCACTGGGTGCAGGTATAGGGCACTTTTTTGCCGGTGTGGTGGAAGTCGAAAACCTTGATACGCGATTTGGCGGTGGCGAAGGTGCCATAGTTCTCGAAAGAACAAGCCATTTCGCACTGCAGACAGCCGGTGCATTTGTCTGCGTTGATGTGCAACACCTTTTGCATGTGTGTGTCTCCTTGAGGTGATAAATGAAACTTTGCGAACAGCAGCTATGAAATGCCGTTCCTATGAAATCGAGGACATAGCTATTGTTAAAGTTTGCCATGCTTTGACACCTAGTACTAACCCTAATCTGATCAGCGCAAAGTCCACAAATTCTCAAAATGAGACAGAAAAAAACCGCCGGGATTAGCGGCGGCCTTTTCAAAGGTAAAACTCAATCAGAGTTTTTTGACATCATGGCAAGCTGCCCCGCAGGCGTTGGTGTACGGGATCGGCATGGCAGTACCGGCAGCAACACCCTTGACACCCTTGTTGTCCTTGCGCGGCACATCGTAAATGTGCGAGGTGATGTCGTTCATCCAGTAGTTTTTGCCGTCGGCTGCCACCAGGCCCTTGCCCATGCCAGCACCGGTCTGCATGGTCTTGGTACCGTGGCAACTGTTGCAGGTTATCTGGCTCACATCGACCGTGCACTTGGCTTTTTCGGCCAAGTGAGCCTTCAGGTCGGTCTTGTTGGCGTGGCAGGTGGTGCACGACGCGACGGACTTGGGGTCTTGCGTCAGCTGATGGGCGAACTTGGCGTCACCATGCGGATTGTGGCAGTTGGAGCAGGCCACCAGCTGCGTGCCGTTGCGGTACTTGCTGGACTTGATGAAGTCAGTGCCTTGCTGGTGATGCGACTTGGAATGCAGGCCGTCGGCCCAGTAGTCACCAGGCGCTGCGTCTTCCCGTGTCGTAAATTCCTTCAGGAACTCGTTGCGCGAGGTGCCTGGCAGCATCATCTTGTTGGCAGCATTCACCGGCTGGTCGTTCTTCAGATGCCCTTGCGGACGACTGTGGCACTGCACGCAGATCATCGACTCGCGCTCTGCCGCCAGCTTGTTTGGGCTGACGATGGTGGCAAACTTGGCCAGGCCCTTGGCATCCTTGTGCGCAGAGCCCGGGCCGTGGCAGGTTTCGCAGCCCATGTTCATTTCATTGAGCTTGCCGTCGCCGTCCACATCCATCTCACCATTCGGGTCGGTCACCGAGCTGGCAATGTAGGCACCCGCCGCGTTCTTGGTCAGGCTGTAACCGTTGTAGTGACAAGAAGCACACTCTTTTTCAAATGAATGTTCCAGTGAGGGATTGGTCAGCTTGTTTGTTTTTTCACTGAACAGCCAATCAGAGTGGTAGTCGCGCCAAGTCTTGCGACCCCGGTCGGCAAAGCTGTCGTCGCCCAACTGATTGAACTGGACAAACGGGAACAGGTTGGCACCCACCCGGTACAGGTAACGCTGTTTGTACACGCCGCCACCGTAGGCCCCATCGACGGTATAAACACGCGGCGCATCGGCCGGATCGCGCAGGTTGTTGGTGCGGAATTTGAGCTTGCCGTCGCTGTCCTTGAAGAAGGTGGCCGTAAAGCTGGCGCTGGCCAGATCGGCCGGTGCCTTGGTACCGATGAAATATTTGTCAAATTTCCGCGTGCCGTCAAAGCCGTAGAACCAGAAGGTGGTTCCAGCCATCAGCTTGTTCAGACCCTTGTTGACCTCGGGAAAGCGCGAATAGTCTTGCAGGCCGCTGGGCTTGCCGACCACCTGGATGCCCAGCCGGTGCATGGTCTGCTTGAAGTGTTCCTTGTCTTCGTGGCATTTCAGGCACGACGAGGTGCCCGTGTAAGTGGCACCAGCCGGCACATTACCCGAGACCTTGACGGTCACTGGCTTGGCCGAGAGTTCGGCGGTGCTGAGTGCCTTGCGTGATTTGTCACCGCCGGGCAGAAGGCCTGAACCGGCGGGCTCGACATACACAAAATAGTTGCCGCCAGGTACCTTGTCAAAGGCAAATTCACCTTTGGCGTTGGTTTTGGCATTGAGGTAGCGCGCCCGGTTGGCCGCCAGGCTGTCTTCCAGCGGCTCGTCGTTTTTGGCATCTTTCTTGACCTCGATCGGCACTTTGCCCATGGCGGCGATGTCAGCCGCGGGAACCAGCCAGACCGTCGCGTCGGGAACTTTTGTGAACCGGTCGTCACTGCCGTTTTGAACCACGCCCGCGACTGACACCGTGGCCGAACTCTTGAGATCGGTCTGCGTACATGCAGCCATCAGCAAGCTCGCAGCCAGGGCCGTCAGGCTCCCGGCAAGAATTTTTCGCATGACACACTCCTTCAATGATTGAAAAACACCGTCTCACTAGGCAAACTTCATGCCACTGAGGAAACATGGCGTCACACGGGCTCGGGAGTGGCGAGCTCGGCCATCACGAGCCGCGCAGCTGTCACCAAATGATGACAGCTGTCACATTTCAGTGACAAAACCCCAGCGCTTCATGCGCACGTACAGATTCTGTCTGGGAATGCCGCTCAGACGCGCCGCCTCGGACATGTTGCCAGCGGACGCGGCCAGCAAGTCACGCAAATAGTCGCGCTCAAAACCGGCCCGGGCATCCTGGTAGGCCAGCGTCGGCACTTTGGCTGTGGTCGGCTGCGGCGCATTGCCCTGCCCTGAACCACCGCTCAGGCACAGGTGAACGGCATCAATCACACCGCCGGGTTGCATCGCCACGACACGCTCGATGCAGTGCTGCAACTCGCGCACATTGCCCGGCCACCGCTGTGCCTCAAGAGCCGCCAGTGCCGCCGGGGTAAAGGGGCCGCATTGTTTGCCGAACCTGGTGTTGTAAAGCTCCAAAAAGTGAACCGCAAGGCGGAACACGTCACCCTCGCGCGCGCGCAGCGGTGGCAAATGCACAGCGACCACGTTGATGCGGTAAAACAAATCTTCACGAAAGCGCCCTGCTTTCACCTCGCCCGCCAAGCTGCGGTTGGTGGCGCAAATCAGGCGAAAGTCCGTGGTGCGTGGCTGGGTGCTGCCAATGCGGCAAAAGCTGTGGTCCTGCAACACGCGCAGAAGACTGCTTTGCAGCTTGGGGCTCATGTCGGCAATTTCGTCCAGAAACAGATTGCCACCGTGGGCCTTTTCAAAGTAGCCAGCGCTGGCCTGGACGGCACCGGTGAAGGCGCCCTTTTCGTAACCAAACAGCAGGCTCTCCAGCAGCGACTCGGGCAGGCCGCCGCAATTGACCTCCAGAAACGCCTTGTCAGCACGCGCGCTGTGGGCATGGATCAGCTTGGCCATCACGTCCTTGCCGGTGCCGCTTTCGCCCTCCAGCAGCACCGTGGTGTCGAGCCCGGCCACCTGCTGAAGCTGGCCTAGCAGGCGCGTCATGGCGGCCGACTGGCCCACCACCACGGGTGCGCCGGCGGTGACGGCCAGGCGGCTGCGCAAACTGTCGATTTCGCGGTAAGCCGCGTCGAGTTCAAGCGCCTTGCCGATCACGGCTTCCAGCGCTTCCAGGTCTTCGAAAGGCTTGGTCAGGTAGTCGAACAAGCCCTCGCGCACAGCGGCCACGGCATCGCGCACGTCGGCAAACCCGGTCATCAGAATAGCCACCATACGCGGGCGTTGGGCGCGAAACTCCCGCAACAAATCCAGCCCCTTGTGGTTGGGCAGGCGCTGGTCCATCAGCACCAGGTTGAAGTCATGCTCTGCGAACAGTTGGCGCGCCACCTCGCCATCGGGCGCCAGCAACACCTGCGCGCTATTGCGCAGCAGTTGCGCAATCAGCGTGCGGGTGTAGCGGTCATCATCGGCGACCAATATCTTGGGCAACATGGGTGAGCTTCGGTTTGGTTTGATCCGCTGAAATAGGGCCAGTTGAGTGGGTCTGAGGCAACCAAATTGCAAATTGCGTGCCACCTTCAGGCAAATTTTCGACGCTGACAAAACCCTGGTGCAGCAAGGCCACATGCTGCACCACCGGCAGGCCCAGGCCCGTGCCGTCGCGGCGGGTGGTGAAAAACGGGCTGAACACCTGGTCCAGAATTTCAGGGGCAATGCCCTTGCCATGGTCGCGCACCGTCAGCACCCAACCCGGCGCGCCGGTGTCGGGATGCGGCTGCGCCTGCAAGCTGATCTGAATCGCCCCCGCGCCCTCGGTCGCCTGCGCAGCATTGAGCAGCAAATTAAACAGTGCATGGCGCAGCAATATCGGGTCAACCTCCAGCACCACCGCCTCTTCTGGAAAATTCATTTCCACCTGAATTTGGCCTTGCACCGTCTGGCGAAACATCAACACCGTCTCTTGGACCACCTGCGCCAGGTCGGTGGCGTGGCGCTCGAACTTGGACACCTTGGCAAAGCGCAACATCGACGTGATGAAGGCATGGCAGTCTTCACCGGCGCGGCGAATCTCGGCCAGCAGCTCGCGGGTGCGCGCCGGGTCGTCGGCCTCGCGCGCCGCCAACTGGGCCAGGTTGACCACGCCCACCAGCGGGTTGTTGAGCTGGTGCGCAATTTCGCCGACCATGGTGCCCAGCGCCGACATTTTTTCCAGCTGCACGATGCGCTGGTGCTCGTTGTCGAGTCTGAGCAACTGGTGTTCCAGGTCGTGTTGGCGTTGGTAGTCCCGATCGACCCGGCCCAGGGCCACATAAAACAGCGCCAATACGCCCAGTCCGGCAGCCAGACTCAAGCCGATCACGGACAGCACCGATTTGAAGAATGTTTGCTGCAAGCCTTCAATGTCGCGCATGACCACCAACTCGCCAATGGGCTGTCCCGCCACATCCAAAAGCGGCAGCATGGCCAAGTGCATGGCCTTGCCATCGGTTTGAATCACTTCGGTGGCACCCTGACGCAAACGGGTCAGCACCGCGGCGCTGATCGCTGGCGGAAATTGCGCTGTGGTTTGCGCCACCAGCACGCGGTTGTCAAACTGCTCCCATTGACCCAGGCGCTGGAGCAATTCCAGACCATACTGCCATTGCCGATGCAGAATAAAGCGTTTGTCAACCAGCACAAACGAGTCCACGCCCAAACTGTCGTGCAGTTCGTCCACCACATAGCCAATTTCCTCACCCATTTCCAGGTAGCCGATGACCCGCCCATCCACCTGCCACGGCATCACCAGCCGCAGCGTCAACGTCCCCAACGGACCCAATTCCAGGCCGTGGACGGGTTGCCCTGTGTCACGGGCACGCGTCGCAGTGAAGCGGGAAATCACATCACCATGATTGACCGGGCTGTGAAGCCGCAGCACATTGACCAGATTGGCATCATTGACATAGAGATGGGTAATGCGGTGCTGGTCGCGCAAGGTGGCAAAAAGCGACCCCAGCTCACGCTGCAGGGCGTCGCGGTCTTGCCGCTGCAAGGCATCCCGCACCACGCGATTGGCCATCAGCGCCCGCAGGGTGGCTTGCATCAGATCGGCGTCCTTGGCAATCTTTTGCTTCAGCAGTGTGCGAACCGCCAACACTCGATCTGTCAGAGCCTGATCACGCACGCGTCCTTCCAACCAATAGGCGGCAATGGCAAAGGCCAGCAATATGGCTGCCAGCACCATGGCGAAAGGCCACATGAAAGCCGCCTTGACGCGACGTGGTTGTGAGTTGATGGACCGTGTTTTCAAAATGGATGGCTTTGGCGAGAACGAATGAACCATTCCGGCTCAACAAGACGATGAAAGCAGACTTGACCCACAGGAACCCGATAAAACGTCCCAACGAGAAACCCTGATCGGCATTGTGGCCCACAAGTGCGCTAAATTCGAGGCCAGATCATGAAACTTGAGCCATCCACGCCAGCCACCGTCAACCCCGCGCCGCGGCTGGCACGCATTGCCCAGGCGCGCCAGGCCCTGATGCACGACGGCCGGCCGCTGGCGCCAGGCTGGGTGGCGCCGTGGGTGGAGCGCTCGTGGCAGCGCTGCCTGGGGCTGGGTTTGCAGCCGCAGACCTCATTCGGCTTCGCCCAGGTGACGGCACCCCTGCTGCGTGCCACGCTGGAGGCCAACCACGGCCTGATTTCGGCGGCGCAGCCCATGCTGCAAAGCCTGGCGCGCGCCATTGTCAACACCCGCTACTTCGCCATCCTGACCAATGCCGAAGGCGTGGTGGTGGATGCCTGTGGTGCCATCGACCAGAGCGACCCGCGCGCCTACCTGATCAGCCGCGTTGGCACCGACCTGTCCGAGCGCAGCATTGGCACCACTGCCATTGGCACCGCGCTGTCCGAACAGCAACCGGTCTGGCTGCACCGCGGCGAGCATTTTTTTGAAGCCACCTCGGTCTATAGCTGCGCCGGCGCGCCGCTGTTCGGCCCCGACGGCGCCTGCCTGGGCATGCTCGACGTGACCGGCATCGACGCGCAGGAGCGCCCCGAGCTCAAGCATCTGGTCATGCAGTCGGCCAGCAAGATTGAAAACGCGCTGGTCACCGCGCAAGCGCACGCCCTGCTACTGCGCCTGAACTGGCCGGGCAACGCGATGGGCGGCGATGGCGACGGTATCTTGTGCCTTGACCCTGACGGCTGGATCACCGGTGCCAACCCGGTCGCGCGGCAAATGGTGCCGGGTCTGGCCGGTCCGGGACAGCCTCCTGTGCATGTCAGCCAGGTGCTGGGCATGCCGTTCGAACCCCTGTTCGATGCCGCCAAGCACCCTGGCAAGCCCGTCGAGCTACCACTGTGGAGCGGGCTGCGTCTGCAGGCCCTGGTCGTCAACCGCAACGATGAATCCCACACGCTGCAGGCCGGCACCAGCGCAGCGCCGGCGCTGGCGCTGCGCGCGGTCGAAGCCGCCATGATCCGCAAGGCAGTCGATGAGGCGCGCGGCAATGTCGGCCAGGCGGCGCGCGCCCTGGGCATCAGCCGCGCCACGCTGTACCGCAAGCTGGGGCAAAAACCGGCGCAATAACGGTTGAATAGCTACACCCGTGCCAACACCACGGCGTTGTCTTCCACCCAGGCGCGCACCTTGCTGCCCACGCGCAGGCGGTTTGGTTTGTCTGCAAAACCTACCAGTTGCAAATCTCCGGGCAAGGTCATCACCACTTCATCGCGCAATCCGCCGCGCGACAAGCGCGACACCTTGCCGTCGATCAGGTTCACAGATGTGCGCTCCTGCGCCCCTTCGCCATCGCGGATTTCACCGATTTTCAGTCTATTGATTTCGGTCACGGCGCTGATGCGCACGGCCGTGGCCTTGCACAATGCCAGCACCGCCAGGCCGGGCTCCAGGCCCAGCAGTTCTGCGCTTTCACGGGTGATGCTCGAAGCGATATTGCCCCCTCCTGTCATTGCAAGCATCACGCGCACCATGGGGTCATTGGGCTGCATCTGATCCAAGCGGGCCACCACACACGGCAGGTTGTTGCGCATGCTGGTCCGCAGACTTGTCCCCGGCAAGGCTTGCGCCGCGCCGCCGGTAAATCGCGTCATCACTTCGCAGCGTGCGACTTCCATCTGGTGGGCGGCTTCCAGCAACTGCACCCCTGACACCGTGAGCTTGGCACCGCCCCCCCCCGCACCGCCCACCGCACTGTCCACCAAGGGTACTCCGGCCAAGTTGCTCAGCGTGTGAACGGCCTGCCACGCAGCCTTGTAGCTCACACCGGCTTGCCGGGCGGCCTGCGAGATCGATCCGGTTTGCCCAATCAGGCGAAGAATGTCGAGACGTTTGTCCACTGCGGCATGGCTCAAGGCGTTGGGGGAAATGGCGTTCTTGCTCATGGCCGTGATTGTGCCTGTCACCAGAGCCGGCAAGCCCCGCAAGCACCGAATGCAGCTTCGACTACACTCATCGCTATTCTTAAATAGAATACCGAAATCACACTTTGCATGTATGCCAACTTTTGTGATGCTTGTTTGCCCAACACCCACCTGGCGTCAGCCGATGAAATTCTCTGCCAAACCACTGCTGCTCAGCACTGCAGCAATCACATTCACGACCTTCAGCTTGGCCGAGCAAGCCCACATTGCCGTGGCCGCCAACTTTGCCGAACCCATCAAGGCCGTTGCTGCCGTGCTGGAAAAAACCACCGGCCACACCCTGAGCGTCACGCTGGGCGCCACTGGCAAGCTCTACGCCCAGATCAAAAACGGCGCCCCGTTTGACGTGTTGCTGGCCGCCAATACCGCCGCCACAACTGCGCTGGAGAAGGACGGGCTGGCCCAAGTGGGCACCAGCTTTACTTACGCCAACGGCAAACTGGTGCTGTGGTCAGCGGATGCCGCCAAGGTGGATGCCAAGGGCGAGGTGCTCAAAGGCAGCAGCTTTCGAAAACTGGCCTATGCCAACCCCAAAACTGCGCCCTATGGCGAAGCGGCCGTGCAAACCATCGACAAACTGGGTCTGACCAGCGCCTTGACACCAAAATTGGTGCAAGGCGAAAGCATTGGCCAGGCGTACAACTTTGTCCACACCGGCAACGCCGAGATCGGCTTTGTCGCCATGTCCCAAGTGCTGGAAAGCGGCAAGCTCAAGGGCGGCTCGATATGGGTAGTGCCGCAATCTCTTTACAAGCCGATCCAGCAAGATGCCGTGCTGCTCAATCGCGGCGCCAACAAGCCGGCGGCGGCGGCGCTGGTCAAGCTGCTGCAAAGCCCCAACATCAAAGACCTGATCCGCTCTTACGGCTACGACATCTGAACCGCACTCCAAACCAACCATGCTGTCCGAATCTGACCTGCAAGCCATTGGCCTGACGCTACAAGTGGCAGCGCTTACCACCCTGATCTTGCTGATGGTTGGCACACCGCTGGCGTGGTGGCTGGCGCGCACCCGGTCTTGGCTTAAAAAACCGCTGGGCGCACTGGTGGCCTTGCCCATCGTGCTGCCGCCCTCTGTTCTGGGCTTTTACCTGCTGGTGGCCATGGGTCCCCATGGCAGCGTGGGCCAATGGACACAGGCGCTGGGCATGGGCGTGTTGCCCTTTACCTTTGCCGGACTGGTGGTGGCCTCCGTTTTTTATTCACTACCCTTCATGGTGCAGCCCATTCAGAACGCCTTTGAAGCCATGGGCACGCGTTCGCTGGAGGTGGCGGCCAGCCTGCGCGCCTCACCGCTGGATGCGTTTTTCAGCGTGGTGGTGCCGCTGTGCAAGCCCGGATTCTTCACCGGAGCGGTCATGTGTTTTGCACACACCGTGGGCGAATTCGGCGTGGTGCTGATGGTGGGTGGCAATATCCCAGGTGTCACGCGTGTAGTGTCGGTGCAGATTTACGACCACGTGGAAGCCATGGAATATTCAGACGCGCACCGGCTCGCGGCGGTGATGCTGGGCTTCAGCTTCTGTGTGTTGCTGGCACTGCACTTTTACAACGGCACGCGGCGCAAGGGGGTCAGCTCATGAGCACAGCTCTTGGCCTGCAGTTCAAGGCCCTGCTCAAACGGCAAGACTTCACGCTGGACCTTGACCTGGCCATGCCCGGGCAAGGCATCAGCGCGCTGTTTGGCGCGTCCGGCTCGGGCAAAACCACAGCCCTGCGCGTGCTTGCCGGATTGGAACCCAAGGCACAGGGTCGCATCTGCGTCCAGGGTGAGGTGTGGCAAGACAGCGCTCAGGGCCTCTTCAAACCGGTGCATCAACGTGCATTGGGTTATGTGTTTCAGGAAGCCAGCCTGTTCGAACACCTGAGCGTGCAAGGCAATTTGCAGTACGGCTTCAAACGCACGCCCGCCTCCGAGCGCAACCAAAGCTGGAACGACACGCTGGACTTGCTGGGCATTGGCCACCTTCTGCAACGCTGGCCGCACGAACTCTCAGGCGGTGAGCGCCAGCGCGTGGCCATTGCCCGGGCGCTGGCCACCAGCCCGCGCCTGCTGCTGTTGGACGAACCGTTGGCCGCGCTCGATGCCCCGCGCAAAGCCGAAATCTTGCCCTATCTTGAGCGACTGCAAACCGAGTTGCGCCTGCCGGTGATCTACGTCACCCACGCCATTGATGAAGTGGCCCGTCTGGCCGACCACATGGTACTGATGGATGCGGGTCGGGCTACTGCATTTGGCCAAACTGCAGAGCTGCTGACACGGCTGGATTTGCCACTCGCGCGTGGCGACACGGCCGGTGCTGTGCTGCACTGCAAGGTGGCATCCCATGATGACCGGGACCACCTCACGCTCGCCCGCTTTGCCGGCGGCGAACTGACCGTGGCGCGCCAAAAGGCAGACCCGGGCCAAACCCTGCGTGTGCGTGTGGCGGCACGTGACGTCAGCCTGACACTGCAGCGACAAATAGGCACCAGCATTTTGAACATACTTCCCTGCACCGTCTCAGCTGTGTCACCCGACAGCCATGGCCAGGTGATGGTGTCGCTGCGCGTAGGCGACACCCCCCTGCTCGCCCGCATCACCACGCGCTCAAGCCATGCGTTGGGGCTGGAGCCGGGCAAAGCGGTCTATGCCCAAATCAAGGGCGTGGCAGTATTGGGCTGAGAACAGCTGCAAAGTCAGTTGCTGGTCATAAATGCCCATAATAGCGACAGACTCATTTCTTTCTTGTATTCAGGTCGCCTCAGGATTCATCCGGATCCAGCCACTTCCTGATGCTCGGTGGCTGGTAGCCGGCAAATCGATCCAGCAGCGCCTGGGGCTGCTGCTCGACAATCAACAGGGCACGGTGCGGCGGCTTGAGAAACTCTTCTGCGGTCGCGTGATCCAGAAAGGTGGTCAGCGCATCAAAATAACCCGCCACGTTGAGCAAGCCGCAGGGCTTGGTATGGATGCCAAGCTGGGACCAGGTCCAGATTTCGAAAATTTCCTCAAACGTGCCGATGCCGCCCGGCATGGCAATGAAGCCGTCCGAGAGTTCGGCCATCATGGTTTTGCGCTCGTGCATGGATTGCGTCACGTGCAGTTCGGTCAAGTGCCTGTGCACCACTTCCTTGCGCGCCAGGGCTTGCGGGATCACGCCCACGGCGCGCCCACCGAGTTGCAGCACGGTGTCGGCGACCAGCCCCATGAGCCCGATGCTGGCACCGCCATACACCAGCCCCAGGTCGCGGGCCACCAGCGCCTGGCCCAGCGCGCGCGCGGCATCGGCATAGGCATCGAGCCGGCCGGGGCTGGAGCCGCAATAAACACAAACGGCCTTCATGACACGCGCCTGAGCACTTCGGCCACACAGCGCTCGATGCCCGTCCACACATCGCTCAAACGCGCTTCATCGAACATATAGGCCGGCGTGGTGACGAGCTTGTGCGCCTCGTCGATCACGATGTGCGTGGCATTGGGCGTGTCCTGACTGATTTGGCCGAGTTGGCTCAAGGCAGCAGCGCAACCGGCGTCGTTGCCCAGCGTGAGCGTGGCGCTGTCATGCGCTTGGTGCAGCGCCAGCGCCACCAGCGCCGGGGCAATGCAAATCGCCCCCACCGGTTTTTTGGCGTCGAAAAAGCCGCGCACGAACGCCGCCACATCCGGCCGCACCTCCGCGTCGGCGCCTTTGAAGGCAAACGAACAATGGTTCTTGGCCACACCGTAGCCGCCCGGCATCACCAGCGCGTCGTAGTCGGCCACCCTGGCCTGCGCCAGGTCCAGGCACTGGCCGACGCGGGCAATGCGGCTGGATTCCTCCAGAATGTTGCGCGCGGCGCCCGGCACCGGCTCGCCGGTGACGTGGTTGACCACATGAAACTGCGGCGCATTGGGCGCGATGCACTGCACCGTGGCGCCGTGCTGGTCGAGCGCCAGCAGGGCCAGCACCGATTCGCGCACTTCGGCGCCATCGAGGTGGCCGCAGCCAGACAGCAGCACGGCGACTTTGGGGGATTTTTGGGCAGGTGTCATGAAGGTCTCCGGTAATGTTGCGGAATTATCCCGCGCCCGGCCCGCACAATACAAGTGGCCATGGACGGGCGTTATCACAAGGCGCTGGCTGGCACAATCAGCGCCTGCGACATCGCGTGCCTTGTCACATCTTGACGCACCCTGATCACCCCTTTTTCACCTTGTCTGCCTCTTCATGCCCGCCTGCCCCGAACCCGCACAAGCCTCGCAAAATCCGCCCGCGCCACACATTTCCGTGCTCTCGCTCTCGGTGCCGGTAGCCATGGGCTATGTGCCGCTGGGCATGGTGTTCGGCTTTTTGTTTGTGCAGGCGGGCGCACCCTGGTGGCTGGCGCTCACGGCCAGCATCCTGGTGTTTGCCGGTGCCTCGCAGTTCATGATGGTGCCGATGCTGGCGGCGGGCCTGCCGCTGGCCACCATCGCCCTGGCCACGCTGGTGGTGAATTTGCGCCATGTGTTTTATGGCCTGTCGCTGCTCGACAAGCTGCCCGCAAAACCTTGGGCGCGCTGGTATCTGGTGTTTGCCCTGACCGATGAAACCTATTCGGTGCTGACCACGCTGCCCGCCGGCACCAGCACGCGGCAGATGGTCACGGTGGCGCTGCTCAACCAGGGCTGGTGGGTGCTGGGCACGCTGTTGGGCGCGGTGATCGGTGCGCAAGCGCAGATTGGCCTGGCGGGGCTGGACTTTGCGCTGGCCGCGCTGTTCGCCGTGCTGGCAGTGGAGCAATGGCGTAGCGCCGACTCGGCAGCGCCGCTGTGGGTGGCGCTGGCCAGCTACGCCGTCGCCTGGGCTGTCATGCCGCAACAGGCCTTGCTGATCGCCATCGCCTTGAGCGTGCTGGCCGGGCTGTTCTGGCCTGCCGCCACAGAGAAAAAGGAGGCCTCATGATCGACACCCGCTACGCGCTCGGCGTGCTCGCCGCCATGGCCCTGGTCACCTTCGGGCTGCGCGCCCTGCCCTTTCTGGCCGCGCGTTTTCTGCAAAGCCACCCGCTGGTGCAACGGCTGGGGCGCTTTTTGCCGCTGGCCATCATGACGCTGCTGCTGCTGCACACACTGGTCGGCAACGCCCGAGACAACCCTTCCGGCCCATGGGCTGAACTGGCCGCCGTAGTCACGGTGGTGGCACTGCAACGGTGGCGTCGGCAGCCGCTGCTGAGCATTCTGGCGGGGACGGCGCTGTATGTGCTGATGCGAAATGCTGGTGTTTAGCTACTCCAGCGTAGCCCGATGCGCAACCACCGACTCCAGCACAATGGGCTTAATGTCCTCGTGGTGCGGGCCATCCACATGCGTCAGAAATACCTTGCGCATACGCGGGTCCCAAAAGTTTTTGATATGTTTGGCAATGCCTGACAGCGCTTCGGTGCGGTCGGGCATGCTTTCAAAAAAGGTGCCAATCTGGTTGGCCATGCGAATCAGGGTGTCGTCGTGTGTCATTTGGCATCCAGTGAAAGTCGTTGTGGGTGGCTGTAGATCGAAAAATCTGTGCCACGGGTAAAGCCCAGCAGCGTCAGCCCAGCATCCTGCGCCACGTCCACCGCCAGTCCGGTCACACCAGACACGGCGGCCAGCAACGCAATGCCCGCTGTGGCGGTTTTTTGCACCATCTCGTAACTGGCGCGGCTGGTGATCATGACAAATCCGCTGCTGGCATCCAGGCCGGAGCGCAGCAAGGCGCCCACCAGCTTATCGAGGGCGTTATGGCGGCCCACATCTTCGCGGATCAGCTCGATGTGGCCGTCCGCTGTACACCAGGCTGCTGCGTGGCTGGCTCCGGTCACGGCCAGCAACAGTTGGTGTTCGCGCAGGCTCGCCGCTGCCAAGGCCACCGCCGCTGCATCAAAACTTTGCGATGTCGTCAATGGCTCAAGAGACCGCACCGCGTGCGCCAGACTCTCGGTGCCGCACAGACCGCAACCGGTACGGCCAGTCAAATTGCGTCGCTTGTCTTTCAACCGGGCAAAGCACGATGCCGCAATGGTGAGGTGAACCGTACAACCCTCGGCGTTAAAGGTCCATTCACAGTCATGAATTTGCGATGGCGCGTCCACAATGCACTCTGTCACAGCAAATCCGTAAGCAAAGTCCTCCAGATCAGCCGGTGTGGCCATCATCACTGCGTGTGACACGCCATTGAACTCCAGCGCCACCGGCACCTCTTCGGCCACCCGGTCTGGCCCCTCTGAAGGCAGCCCTGCGCGAACCCTGTTGACCTTCAGTGCCCGATAAGCCCGCGCAGCCGGGAGATGCATCACAGCCATGTCCATCACCGCTCAGCGCCCAGACCCGGACAACACCGGCTCCAGCGGCAACACCGCTTGCGCCAGTGCCAGTTGCTCGGCGTTGAAGCGGGAGTACGACTTTTGCCACTCCGAAGGTTGTGCCACTGGCATCACCTGCACGGCCGTGACTTTATATTCCGGGCAATTGGTTGCCCAGTCGGAGTTGTCGGTGGTGATCACATTGGCCCCAGACTCTGGAAAGTGGAAGGTGGTATAGACCACCCCTGGCTGGATAAGCTCGGTGACCACGGCGCGCAGCACCGTCTGTCCGGCACGACTGTCAATGCCAACCCAGTCATCGTGTTTGATGCCGCGCTCTTCGGCATCGTGCGGGTGGATTTCCAACCGGTCTTCACTGTGCCAGCGACTGTTTTCGGTGCGCCGGGTTTGCGCGCCCACGTTGTATTGCGACAGGATGCGCCCCGTAGTCAAAATCAGCGGGTATTTTCGCGTGACTTTTTCATCTGTCGCGACATATTGGGTGTTGAAGAACCTGCCCTTGCCGCGCACAAATTTGTCAATGTGCATGAGCGAGGTACCAGCTTCCACCGTACTCTCGTTACATGGCCATTGCACACTGCCCAGTCGCTCAATCTTTTCATAGGTCACACCGTGAAATGATGGGGTGAGCGCCGCAACCTCCTGCATGATTTGCTCGGGGTGCGTGTAAGCCATGGGGTAACCCAGGGCGTTGGACAGCTTCATGGTAGCTTCCCAGTCGCCCACGCCAGACAGCGGCGGCATGACCTTGCGCACGCGTGAGATGCGCCGTTCGGCATTGGTGAAAGTGCCATCCTTTTCCAGAAAAGAGCTACCGGGCAGCAACACGTGAGCGTACTTGGCGGTCTCGTTCAAGAAGATGTCCTGCACCACGATGCATTCCATTTTCTCTAGCGCCGAGACCACATGCTGGGTGTTCGGGTCAGACTGCACAATGTCTTCACCCACGCAGTACAAGCCCTTGAACGTGCCATCCAGTGCGGCCTCAAACATGTTGGGAATGCGCAGACCGGGTTCCGGGTTGAGGATGACCCCCCAGGCGGCGTTGAACTGCTCACGCACCGCCGTATTGCTGATGTGGCGGTAGCCCGGCAGATCATGCGGGAAGCTGCCCATGTCACAACTGCCTTGCACGTTGTTCTGGCCGCGCAACGGGTTCACGCCCACACCTTCGCGCCCGATCATGCCGCAGGCCATGGCCAGGTTGCAGATACCGATCACCGTGGTGGAACCCTGAGCATGCTCGGTCACACCCAGGCCGTAATAGATGGCCGAATTGGGGCCACTGGCAAACAACCGCGCCGCCCCACGCACCTCGGCGGCAGGCACCCCGGTCACCGACTCGAAGGCTTCAGGAGAATTCCCGGGCTTGGCAACAAATTCACGCCATTCGTTGAAGCTCTTGGTGTCGCAACGCTCAGCCACAAAAGCCTCGTTCACTAGCCCCTCAGTCACCACCACATGTGCCAAGGCAGTGATCATGGCCACGTTGGTGCCGGGTTTGAGCGCCAGGTGGTATTCGGCGTGAACGTGAGGCGCGCTCACCAACTCAATTTCACGCGGGTCCACCACAATCAGTTTGGCACCTTCGCGCAGACGCTTCTTCAGGCGCGAGGCAAACACCGGATGCGCCGCGGTGGGATTGGAGCCCATGACCAACACCACATCGGCCTGCTCAACAGATTTGAAGGTTTGTGTTCCCGCCGAAGTGCCAAAGGTTTCGCCCATGCCATAACCGGTGGGCGAATGACAAACGCGCGCACAGGTGTCCACATTGTTGTTGCCAAAAGCAGCACGAATGAGCTTTTGCACCAGATAGACCTCTTCATTGGTACAGCGTGACGAGGTAATGCCGCCAACCGCCTCACGGCCATCTTTGGACTGAATGCGCTTGAACTCACTGGCTGCGTAATTGATGGCTTCATCCCAACTGACTTCCTGCCAGGCGTGGGTGATGCTCTTGCGAATCATGGGTTTGGTGATGCGGTCTTTGTGCTGGGCGTAGCCCCAGGCAAACCGGCCTTTAACGCAGGCATGTCCCTCATTGGCTTTGCCATCTTTCCATGGCACCATGCGCACCACGGTGTTGCCCTTCATTTCGGCCTTGAACCCACATCCCACGCCGCAGTAAGCGCAGGTGGTAATGGCGCTGTGCTCGGACTGGCCTAACTCGATCACGGATTTTTCCTGCAAGGTGGCGGTCGGACAAGCTTTGACACAAGCTCCGCAACTGACGCATTCGCTTTCCATGAAGGGTTGATCCTGGCCGGGCGACACGCGTGACGCAAAACCGCGCCCGCTGATCGTCAAAGCAAAAGTGCCCTGAACCTCTTCGCAGGCGCGCACACAGCGATTGCACACAATGCACTTGCTCGCGTCGTAGGTGAAGTACGGATTTGACTCATCTTTTTTGCTTTTGCAGTGGTTGGCCCCGTCCTGCCCGTAGCGCACCTCACGCAAGCCGGTCACACTGGCCATGTCTTGCAACTCACAGTCGCCGCTGGCGGCGCATGTCAGGCAATCCAGCGGGTGATCGGAGATGTACAACTCCATCACGCCCTTGCGCAACGCCTGCAATTTTGCCGTTTGGGTGCGCACTTTCATACCATTTTCTGCGGGCGTGGTGCAAGAGGCCGGAAAACCCCGACGGCCTTCAATTTCAACCAGACACAGCCGACACGAACCAAAGGGCTCCAGGCTGTCGGTGGCACAGAGTTTGGGGACCTTTATACCGGCATCAACCGCCGCCCGCATCAGCGAGGTGCCCGCCGCAACAGTGACACGTTCACCGTCAATTTCCAGGGTCACTTCTTGCGCCGATTCACGACGCGGGGTACCGAAGTCGGTTTCTTTCAGATGTTCAAGCATGGTGTTCTCCAGTGGGCAGGTGTTCAAGCGGCCTCGGCAACTGGCGCAGCCAGACCGAAATCCTGCGGGTAATAATTCAGTGCCGACAACACCGGATTCGGGGTCAGCCCGCCCATGGCGCAGAGGGAACCATGGAGCATGGTGTCGCACAGGTCACGCAAGAGCATCTCCTGCTGGGCCGGGTTTTCACCGCGCTTGAGCCGGTCGATCACCTCCACACCGCGGGTCGAGCCAATGCGGCAAGGTGTGCATTTGCCACACGACTCGATGGCGCAGAATTCCATCGCGTAACGCGCCAGTCGGGACAAATCCGCCGTGTCGTCATGCACCACGATGCCGCCATGCCCGACCGTGATGCCAACGGCGGCATAGGCCTCGTAGTCCATCGGCACATCCCAATAACGCTCAGGCACATAGGCACCCAGCGGCCCGCCCACCTGCACCGCCTTGATCGGGTGGCCAGAGGCGCTACCGCCGCCAAAGTCAAACATCAGTTGGCGCAGCGTGATGCCGAACGCCTGCTCGATCAGGCCACCGTGTTTGACATTGCCAGTCAGCTGAAAGGGCAAGGTGCCGTGGGAACGCCCCACACCGTAGTTTTTGTAAAAGTCCGCACCGCGCGCCAGGATGATCGGCACCGAGGCCAAGGTGATCACGTTATTGATCACCGTGGGTTGTCCAAACAGACCTTTGAGCGCAGGAATCGGCGGTTTGGCGCGCACCACGCCGCGTTTGCCCTCGATGCTTTCCAGCATGGCGGTTTCTTCGCCACACACATAGGCCCCGGCGGCCTTGCGCACTTCCAGAAAAAAGGTCTTGCCAGACTTCAGAATGTCGGCGCCCAAGAAGCCCGCCGCAGTTGCCTTAATGATCGCTGCGCGCATCGTTGCAATGGCGTGCGGGTATTCGGAACGAATATAAACATAGCCCTGCGTCGCCCCAGTGGCAAGGGCTGCGATGGTCATGCCCTCGATCAGCATGAAGGGGTCGCCTTCCATCGTCATGCGGTCGGAATAAGTGCCTGAATCGCCTTCGTCGGCGTTGCACACAATGTACTTTTGAGGCGCCTGGGCAGCGGCCACGGTTTTCCACTTGATGCCTGCCGGAAACGCTGCCCCACCGCGCCCGCGCAGGCCGGAGTCCAGCACTTGCTGCACCACGTCAGATGCGCTCAGACTCAGCGCCTGGCGCAAACCGGCAAAGCCTTCATGCGTTTCAAAATCAGCCAACGACAGCGGGTCGGTAACGCCCATGCGGGCAAAAGTCAGCCGCTCCTGCTGTTTTAAAAAAGCCAACTCCTCGGTCAAGCCTTGCTTCAACGGGTGGTCAGCGCCAATTTGAAACTGTGCGTCCAGCAAACCCGTCACATCCTCTGGGGCCACTGGGCCATACGCCACACGGCCTGTTTTTGTCTGCACCTCCACCAGCGGTTCCAGCCAGAACATGCCACGAGAGCTATTGCGGACCAGTTCAATGTCCAAACCGCGCTGCCGGGCTTGCAGGCCAAGGGCAACAGCCACTTCATTCGCACCAAGAGCCAAGGCGACGGAGTCGCACGGCACAAATATCTTGATGCTCATGCTTCGCTCCTTGCCGCAGCCACCAATCGGTCAAATTTGTCGACATCGACACGTGCATGCAGCTTGTCGTCCACCACCATGGCAGGCGACGATGAACACAAGCCCAGGCAATACACCGGCTCCAGCGTGGTTGCGCCATCTGCCGATGTACCGCCCTGGGTTTTCAGGCGACTGCACGCATGGGTCCACAGTTTTTCAGCCCCCATGGATTGGCAGGCTTCAGCGCGACAAATCTGCACCACCTGTTTGCCTGCTGGTTCATGGCGAAAGAAATGGTAAAAAGTCACCACGCCATGCACCTCGGCGCGCGACAAATTGAGCTGTTGAGCGATGTCCGCCACGGCTTGCGCCGGGATGAAGCCCACTGCCTCCTGAATGTCGTGAAGAATGGGAAGCAAGGCACCGGGCATATGCTTTTTGGCAGCGACCAGGTGATGGATGGTTTGCTGAGTCGTTTCAGTCAACATACGCGTTGTTTCCTCATATTGATGCCCACTTGAGATGGAATGAGGACAGTGTCAGGGAGCGCTCAAGCCCTTGGCAAATTGTTTCTGAACATGGTTTGATTCAAAAAATGAATGTATGAAACAAGATGCATAGCTGCGCCAAAACTGTGAAGTTGGCTCCTTCAGTGCAACAATTAAATCACTGGTCAAACGAGTACGTATGCGTGGCAATATGCGCCAGCCATGCGGGCTCATTGGCCATCGACAGGGTGACACGCATGGCGTTGGAGGGTCGGTCAGTGCTGGCGCACATGAATCCGATCGGAACGACCACTTCGGGGGTAACCAATGGCACCGCCTCCAGCTCCGGATAACCGCGCAGCACCGCAACCAGTGCACCGGGCAATATGCTGCACACTTCTCCCGCCAGAACGATCAGGCCCAGCGTCAAAATGGAGTTGGTTTCAATCACGGGTTTGACATGGATGCCCAACTGCCTGAAGGTCGAATCGACAATGGTGCGGTTGTGCATTTCCGGGGTCAGCAGACAAAACGGCAGTTTGGATGCCATTTCCCAGGACATGGGGCGACTCACCCTTCGCAAGCTTGACCTGGCCGGTTTGATGGCTCGCCGCAGGAAGAAATAACGTTCTGTGTATTGCCCAAGAGTAGTCAATTTCGCCGCTCGTGACTTGAGCCGTTCGGTGTAACCCAGCCCAATATCCACCGTCAGGTTTTCCAGACCAGTCTCGATTTCTTGCGAGCTCATGGATCGCACCGTCAAAGACAAGCCAGGGTAGCGCGCCTGCAATTGACCGGCAAAGCGCGCAGCAATTGGCATCGCTGAAGGCACCGCCCCCAAAGTGAGTGCGCCCACCGGCTGTTCCGACTTGCCTTTAAGGTCTTGCAGCAGCAGTTCCTGCTCGTGCAGCATGCGCTGGGCACTGACAAAAATCCGTTCGCCCTCAGGCGTAAAACTCTCAAACGCACGCCCCCGTTTGACAATGGCAGTACCAAACTCTTCTTCCAATGCCCGGATCGCGTTGGAAAAAGCGGGCTGTGTGATGTAGCACGCATCGGCGGCACGGCCAAAGTGTTTGTGCTGATGCAGGGCGGCCAGGTAGCGCAGGGAGGTGAATAAATTCATGCGTGACGTTCATGCATTGAGCTTGCGGTACAGCGTCTGGCGGCTGATGCCCAGTTGCCGGGCCGCTTGAGACATGTTGCCACCACTATTTTCCAGAGCCAGACGCATGGCTGTTTGCGAGAGTTGCGCCAGGTTTTGCGACGATTCGTTGGTGGATGCCACGCGCAACGGAGAGACCTGACGTGGTGGAACTGACTGCACCTGCGCGCTCAAATCTTCCAGCAAATCGTCCGACAGGTGCACCCAGTCGATACACACCTCATGCGGCTCCAACATGGCGCTGGCAGTGCGCAGTGCATTCGCATATTGGCGCAAGTTGCCGGGCCAGGGATGCTGACTCAGACGCGTCAACAGCTCTGGTACCACGTGCAGACTGCGCTGCGGATTCAGATCAAGCAGCAAGCGCTGCGTCAGCATCGCAAAATCAGTGCGTTCGCGCAAGGGCGGCAACTGCACCGTCAAGCCGTTGATGCGGTAATACAAATCACTGCGAAAGTGGCCTTGTTCTGCCGCTTCACGCAGTTTGCAATGGGTGGCGCACATCAGCGCAAAGTCAACCGGCACCGACGGCCCACCACCAAGCGGAATGACCTGTCGCTCTTGCAAAACCCGCAGCAACCGCATTTGCATCAGCAGTGGCATATCGCCAATTTCATCCAGAAACAGGGTGCCCCCCTGCGCCTCACGCAAGCGACCCAAACTGCCATCACGCCTGGCCCCGGTAAAAGCCCCTGGCGCATAGCCAAAGAGTTCCGCTTCAACCAGGTTCTCAGGCACGGCCGCACAGTTGATCGCTACAAAGGGTTTGCCACGACGCGGCCCGCTGTCATGCACGGCGCGCGCAAACAGCTCTTTGCCGACCCCGGACTCACCCTGAATCAACAGCGGTATGGGCTTGTCAGCCACGCGCCGGGCCTTGTCGGCGGCACTGCGCCAACGCAAGTCGCCGGTGTCAAGCTGCGCCAAAGCATCGGATGGGTCAGCTCGCGCACCGCCGGGGGTGTTGATCTGAGCCCCGCTATCAGGACTCACCTTCAGATTCAACGTGGTGCGGGTGTCTTGCTTGAGCAGCGCAAACAAGGCCTGACCGTCACGCCGATGGACCCGCAGAGCCTCATCCGGGCGAAGCTGGTGCTGCGCAAGCATGGTGTTCAGCGGTACATCGAGCAGGCTCTGAAGCTTGACTGCACCCACGTCCGCATGCGTCAAACTTAGCCACTCCAAACCCGCACGATTGCCACCCACCAGCCAGCCATCGCCTGAGATCACCACAATGCCCTCGGCAACCGTGCCAATACCCTCGCGCTGGCCGTGCAAATGCAGCCGAATATGCTGACGACTGGTGGCGGCGATCAGCTGGTTTTCGATCAGGCGGGCAGCCATGTTGGCCAGGCCGTAGGTGTGCGGATGACCGCTGCGATGGTCACCAGAAATGTCAAGAATTCCGAGCAGGCTGCCTGTAGCCGACATGATGGGCGCCGCCGTGCAGGTCAGGAACTCGTTGCGCTGCAGAAAATGTTCGCCGCCATGAATTTCAATGCTGCCGCCCACGGCCAGCGCTGTGCCAATGGCGTTGGTGCCACGATGTTGTTCAAGCCATGATGCGCCACATGACAGTGCCACTTGCTGGGCGCGCTGCAAAAAATCAGGGCTTCCCAAAGTGTGCATCAAGGTGCCGCTCGCATGCGCCAGGATCACCATGCCCTGACTGTCGCGGACTTGCTCAAACACGACTTCCATCACCGGGCAAGAATGCGCCAGCAGTTCATGACTGCCGGCGATGATGCGGCCCAGATCAGCCGCGCTGGCGTGGTCGGGCTCTATCGATCGGGCATCGGGCAACAAGCCGGCTGCCAGGCTGCGCTGCCACGAGCGGGCCACGTGGGTGTCCAGCCCCTGCGTCGGGCAGTCGCCATATTCAAGCAAATATTGTCTGGCCTGGCTCAGCGCCAAAGCCGAAGGTGGGGTGCGCATGCGTTTCCTGGGCGGGCGGCTCAACGGCCACCTTGTGTTGCGCGATGGTAGTCACCCACACATTCCCTGGCGATATGAAACAGCTTGCATACACCCCACACCGGACAGGTGGTGCAGAACTTGACAGGTGTCTCAGCCTGCACCACTCAACTCCTCCGCCGTTTGCGCCATGCCTAAAAAAAGTCGTTTGAAATCAAGGCGTTTATCGGCAACCTGCAAGCTGGCACGCGACTTGATGCGTCGTACCGTCCGCAAGGGCAAACCCACTCGTTTTTATTCACAATCAGGAGACACGATGATCTACGCAGCCCCCGGCCAAGCCGGTGCAAAAATCGCCTTCAGGGCCAAATACGACAATTTCATTGGTGGCAAGTATGTGGCCCCGCTCAAGGGCCAGTACTTTGATGTGATCACCCCGATCAGCGGCAAGGTTTACACCCAGGCCGCGCGCTCGGGTGCTGAGGACATTGAGCTGGCACTCGATGCCGCCCATGCCGCCGCTGATGCGTGGGGCAAAACCTCGGTCACCGACCGCTCCAACATCCTGCTCAAGATTGCCGACCGCATTGATGCCAATCTGGAGCTCCTCGCCTACGCCGAAACCGTGGACAACGGCAAGCCGATCCGCGAAACGCTGGCGGCTGACATTCCCCTGTCCAGCGACCACTTCCGCTACTTCGCTGGCTGCATCCGCGCACAAGAAGGTGCGCTGAGCGACATCAACGAAACCACTGTGGCCTACCACTACCACGAGCCACTGGGCGTGGTCGGGCAAATCATCCCCTGGAACTTCCCGATTCTGATGGCCGCCTGGAAGCTGGCACCGGCCCTGGCGGCCGGCAACTGTGTGGTACTCAAACCCGCGGAGTCAACCCCGGTGAGCATTTTGATTTTGATGGAAATCATTGGCGACCTGCTGCCCCCGGGCGTGCTCAACATCGTCAACGGCTACGGCCGTGAAGCCGGCATGCCGCTGGCCACCAGCAAACGCATTGCCAAGATCGCCTTTACTGGCTCCACCAGCACAGGCCGGGTGATTGCCCAGGCTGCGGCCACTAACCTGATTCCGGCCTCGCTGGAACTCGGCGGCAAGTCGCCCAACGTGTTCTTTGCCGACATCATGGACAAAGACGACGGTTTTCTGGACAAAGCCATTGAAGGTCTGGTGCTTTTTGCCTTTAACCAGGGTGAAGTCTGCACTTGCCCCAGCCGCGCGCTGATACAGGAAAGCATCTACGACAAGTTCATGGAACGTGTGCTGCCGCGCGTGCGCGCCATCAAGCAGGGCAACCCGCTCGATAGCGAAACCATGCTCGGTGCCCAAGCCTCGCAAGTGCAGTTGACCAAAATTTTGTCGTACCTGGACATTGGCAAACAAGAGGGTGCGCAAGTGCTCACTGGCGGCGCGCAAGCCAAGCTGACCGGCGATCTGGCCGGTGGCTACTACGTTCAGCCCACGCTGCTCAAGGGTCACAACAAGATGCGCGTGTTCCAGGAAGAAATTTTTGGCCCGGTGCTGGCCGTCACCACCTTCAAGGACGAAGCGGATGCGCTGGCACTGGCCAACGACACGCTGTACGGTCTGGGCGCTGGCGTGTGGAGTCGCAACGGCAACGTGGCCTATCGTATGGGCCGCGCCATCAAGGCCGGTCGCGTCTGGACCAACTGCTACCATGACTACGCCGCTCACGCTGCGTTTGGTGGTTACAAAGAGTCCGGCATTGGCCGCGAAACCCACAAGATGATGCTCGACCACTACCAGCAAACCAAGAACCTGCTGGTGAGCTACAGCGAGAGCAAGCTGGGGTTCTTCTGATTGACTGATTGACCTTGCTTAAACCCGCAGCGCGCGTTGGGTATCTGACTACGCGAATGTCCCCCAGCTTGGGGCGTGCCCCAAGCCTCCTCCTTTATTTCGCTGCGTCAGACACCCAATGCACGTCGCTAGACGCTGTCGACTTTTTTATAAATCTGTGTCGCAATTCGCCATCCATTCCAACATTTTTGCGAGTACTTCATGGTCGATAAAGTCATCGCCACCCCGGCCGCCCTTGAACTCATCGCTTTTCTGAAAATCAAGCACGGCCCGGGCCTAATGTTTCACCAGTCGGGCGGTTGCTGCGACAACAGCGCCGCCAATTGCTACCTGCTGGGTGAAATCACCATGGGTGCTGGCGACGTGTTGCTGGGTGACATCGGCGGCTGCGCCTTTTACATTGGCAAAGCGCAGTACGCATACTGGAAGCACACCCAACTGATCATCGACGTGATCAATGGCAGCGGGGGTGATTTTTCTTTGGAAACGCCCGAGGGTAAGGGATTTCTGACCCGGTCACGGGTGTTTACCGAGGCTGAATTGGCAGAGTTGAAGCTAAGCGACCTCAAGGCTGGCCGAAACCGAAATGCTTGAAAACCGCTTGCGCAGCGGGTGCCACCAGGGACTTGGCAAATGCCGCAGCGGCCGTTGAAGCTGACTCACGCACGGTGAAACCATACAGCGCACCAACTTGCAGTTCAGGCGGTATCTGCACTATCTTCAGGCGCGGCACCTCTTTTTGTGCCGCCACCGCGTTGGTGCAGTAGGTCAGAAACACATCCACCTTTCGCTCATCCATGATCCAGGCATACGCCAGGCGACCTGTCGGCGGTTGCGGCAAGCTGACCTGCCCCACCAGTTTCTGCGCCTTGGCATCGAGCACCGCGTAGGCCCCGTTTTGCACCCCATCGGCCTTGTGGAACAGTTCCCATGTGTAGTCACCTGACGGATCCGCTTTGGGCGTGGACGTACCCAGCCGCACATCCGGACGCAACAGCGTCGCCAACAGCGTGGCCGGTGTCGCGTCCAGTTGCTCGCTGGTCAATGCACACAAGGTGTTGCGCACAAACACGGTCGAGGGTTCCCAGCCACCTTGGCGCGCCAGGCGTTGCGGGTGGTCGTTATCGGCCGAGGCGAATACCTGCGCTGGCTCGCCCTTTTCAATGCGTTCACGCAGCAGGCCTGAGGCACCAAAGGTCAGCGCAATCTTATGGCCTGTGCTGGCCTCGTAGTCTTTGGCAATGGCCGTCAAGGCGCCGCGCAAACTGCCCGCAGCGTAAACCGCCACCACTGGTGACGCTTCAGCCCCTTTGGGTACCGCTTGCGGTGCCGCCGCGCACCCCGCAAGGCCAGCCGCACCCACGGCCATCAAGCCTCGCACCAACGTGTTGAGGGTTGCTGTCATGATCAGGCTTTATTTGGCTGCATTCGGAAAAAACAGTTGCTCGCCGCCAATTTTGTAGCTGGCAATCGCGCCCTGGCCTGCCGGTGACACCACCCAGTCGATGAACTTCTGGCCCTCGGCCGCCTTGACATGCGGATGCTTGGCCGGGTTGACCAACATCACGCCGTATTGGTTGAACAGGCGCTTGTCGCCTTCCACCAGCACCGTCAAATCCCCCCGGTTCTTGAAGTTGAGCCAGGTGCCGCGGTCGGTCAGCACATAAGCGTTGGTGCTGGAGGCCATGTTGAGCGCCGGGCCCATGCCACAACCGCAGGCCTTGTAGCCGCTGCCCTGCTTGTCGGTGAGGTCGGCCATTTTCCAGAAGCGCAGCTCGGCGGCGTGGGTGCCGCTCTTGTCGCCGCGCGAAATGAACGGGCCATTGGCTGCCGATATCTTTTTGAGTGCTTCCACCACGTCATTGCCTTTGACCTTGAGCGGGTCGCTAGCCGGGCCGACCACCACAAAGTCGTTGTACATCACCTCGATGCGCTTGACGGCAAAGCCCTCGGCCACCACCTTTTCTTCGGCCACCTTGTCGTGCACAAACAGCACATCGGCATCGCCGCGGCGGCCCATGTCGATGGCCTGGCCGGTGCCCAGGGCGACCACCTTGACGTCGATGCCGCTGGCTTTTTTGAACTCTGGCAGCAGCACGGAGAACAGGCCCGATTGCTCGGTCGAGGTGGTCGAGGCAACCACGATCGACTGCGCCTGCACACTCATTGAAGCCCCCAGACAGGCGACGGCAATGGCCGCTGCCTGCGCATACTTCATAAGGGCGAGAGGTTTAAAAAATTTAAAAGAATTCACGGTTTTCATACAAGTTCTCCTTTGACAAAAAAATGGGCCGCCGGATACTGCTGCTGCAGCAAGGGCCCGCTAAAAAAATCAGCCACTGGCAAATCAGCCAGCACGCGGCCGTGCTCCAGGTAGATCACCCGGCTCGCCAGGCGCTTGACCTGGCCCAGGTTGTGACTGGCAAAAACAAGCGTCATGCCCTCGGGTCCGCTGGCAAACGCTTCAATCAGCGTCTCCACTTCGCGCTTGGCGTGCGGGTCCAGGCTGGCGGTGGGCTCATCGAGCAGCAGCACCTGCGGCTGCAAGGCCCAGGCCCGCGCCATCGCCACGCGTTGCTGCTGGCCGCCTGAGAGCTGGCGCGCGTTACGCAGCGCCAGGTCCGACAAACCCACTTTGGCCAGCGCCACCAAGGCCTGTGCCTTGGCCTGGCCCCAAGCGGTGCCTTGCAGCCATAGCCCCAGGGCGATGTTGGCCTGCACCGACAAGCGCATCAGGTGCGGCTTTTGGAACAACATGGCATGGCGCAGTGCCAGGTCGGGTTCAAACCGCCCGGCGGTAGCTGGCAGCAGGCCGTGCAGCAAACGCAGCAAGGTGCTTTTGCCGCAGCCGTTGGCGCCTACCAGCGCCACCCGTTCACTCGCGTGAATCTGCAAACTGACCTCGGACAAGGCCCGCACCGCCCGTGCCGGATGACCAAAATGCACGCTGGCCGCTTGCAAGGCAAATACGGGCTGCTTCAGAGATGGCCTGACGACGGGAAAGTCAAAAGATGCAGTCAAATCCTGGTCCAACAAATTCGCTGGCTTCAAACCGAAACCCCCAAAGGCAGGCTGGGAGTGACACCGCTTTCCTGGTATTCACGCCAACGCCGCACCGCGGCGATCAGCACATTCAGCAGCAGCACCACGCTGAGCAAAATCAGCCCCAGACCCAAGGCCAGCGGCAGGTCGCCCTTGCTGGTTTCCAGGGCTATTGCCGTCGTCATGACGCGGGTAAAGCCGTCAATGTTGCCGCCGACAATCATCACCGCGCCCACTTCCGACACGGCGCGCCCAAAGGAGGCGATCAGCACCGTGAGCAGGGCATAGCGCTCGTCCCAGGCCAGCAGGAGGCTGCGCATCAGCGGCCGGGCACCCATCGACTGCAATTGCTCGCCGTGCAAATTCTGCGCATCTTCCACCGTCTGGCGCGTCAAGGCCGTGACCACCGGCAGCACCAGCACCGCCTGCGCAATCACCATGGCCTTGAAGCTGAACAACCAGCCCAGGAAACCGAGCGGCCCGGTGCGCGACAGCAGCAGGTAAATCACCAACCCCACCAGCACCGAGGGCACGGCCAAAAACGTGTTGAGCAGCGTCAGCAATGCCCCGCGTCCGGCAAAGCGCCCCACCCCCAGCCAGGCACCCAGCACCAGCCCCAGGCTGCAAGCCAGCGCGCAGGCCGTGGCGCTCACCGTCAGCGAGCGGCCCACAATCGTGAGCAGTTCGGCGTCCATGGAAGCGATGAGTTGCAGCGCGGTCGAGGCGCTTTCGGTAAAAGTAGTCAAGGCCGCAATATCGTGAAGTCGAAAGAAGGGGTGGCGAGTGCCGTGTGCAATTTGCGGTATCGTAGCCATTGATCCAATTACTGGCGATATGAACCACCGTGCATAGGCTTCAACTCAACTACACCCTGTCCAAAGACAGCAGCCCGGCGCTGGTGCGCAACCCTTTGATCGACTTGCTGCAAGCGGTCAGCAGCCAGGGCTCGATTTCTGGCGGCGCGCGCGCGCTGGGCCTGAGCTACCGCCACGTCTGGGGCGAGCTCAAGCGCTGGGAAAACGAGCTCGGCAACGAGCTGGTGATCTGGGAAAAAGGCCAGTCTGCGCTGCTGACCGAATTCGGCAACAAGCTGATGTGGGCCGAGCGCCAGGCACAGGCCCGGCTGGCGCCGCAAATCGAGGCCTTGCGCGCCGAGCTGGAGCGCAGCTACGCGCTGGCGTTTGACGACAGCGTGCATGTGGTCACGCTCTATGCCAGCCATGACGATGCCCTGTCCGCCCTGCGCGAGCATGCTCTGCAAGGCATTGCACTGGCGCTTGAGCATGAGCCCGTCCGGCTGCACCTTGACATCCGCTTCACCGGCAGTGTCGATGCCATCCGCGCCCTGAACGAAGGCCGTTGTGTGATGGCCGGTTTTCACACCCTGCTGGGCACCGGCAAAAAAACGCTGACCGAGCGGACCTACAAGCCGCTGCTGCAACCGGGCCAGCACAAGATCATCGGCTTTGCCCAACGCACCCAGGGCTTGATGGTGGCCCGGGGCAACCCGCTGGGCTTGCACAGCTTGCAGGACATGGTGCAGCATCGTGCCCGCTTTGCCAACCGCACGCTGGGCAGTGGCACGCGCGTGGTGCTGGATGAGTTGCTGGCGCGAGCGAATCTGCTGCCCAGCGAGGTGAATGGTTACGCGCACACCGAACCGTCGCATGCCGCCGTGGCCCAGGCGGTGGCGGCGTGTCAATGCGATGCCGGCCTGGGCATCGCTGCCGCGGCGCAGCAGGCGGGGCTGGATTTTGTACCGCTGGCGCTGGAGCGCTACCACCTGGTATGCCTCAAATCAGCGCTGGCACAACCCGGCATCGCGGCCTTGCTGCAACTGCTGCAAACCCAGGCCTGGCAAGACAAAATTGCCGCTATCGCGGGCTACACGGCGCAGGACAGCGGCCAGGTGCTGTCGATGCGCAAAGTTTTACCCTGGTGGGATTACCGGCGGCAAAAAACATGAGGCCAGGAGAATCCCCGTGCTCGGGTCAGCCCCGGGTTGACCCTCTGCGAAACATTTCAGGCTTGCCCTAAAATTATTCACGCTAACTTACCCGTGAGAGCAGCTAAACTGCGACGGCTCAAAAATTGCATTCAACCATTACCGTGGCCAAATTGCGCGAATTCCTAACAATGGAGACACCATGACCCCTTTGCTCTCGCTGTCCCGGCTGATCGACAAGATCACCACCGGCATCGGCAAACTCACCATGTGGCTGATTTTGGCCACCACCCTCATCAGTGCCGGCAACGCCATCGTGCGCAAAATTTTCAACGTCAGCTCCAACGGCTTGCTGGAAATTCAGTGGTACCTGTTTGCCGCAGTTTTCCTGATGGGTGCCGGTTATGGTTTTTTGAAAAACTCCCACGTGCGCATTGACTTTATTTCGTCTCGCCTCAGTGCGCGCACACGCAACTGGATCGATGTCATCGGCATCGTGGGCGTGTTGTTTCCCTTTTGCATTTTGTCCATCGTGCTGAGTTGGCCGCTGTTTACCAACGCCCTGGCCACCGGTGAGATGTCGCAAAACGCCGGCGGCCTGATCCGTTGGCCGGCTTACAGTCTGATTCCGCTCGGTTTTTCGTTACTGGCGATGCAAGGTGTATCTGAACTTATCAAACGCCTGGCTTTTTTGTTTGGCGGCGGGGTGGATGTCTTGTCCCATGAAGAATCCGAATCGGATGAAGCCAAACACCTGAAAGAACTTGAAGCGCTCGCAGCGCGCAAACTGGCCGGAGAACACTGAATGCAAACCACCTTTCTGGCACAGCAGTTTGTGCCCCTGATGTTCTGCGGCCTGTTCGCCTTCTTGCTGACCGGTTTTCCGGTTGCCTTCGCCCTGGCCGCGACCGGCCTTGGCTTTGGCTTTATCGGCATGGAGGCAGGTATCTTCCCGCCATCACTGTTTCAGGCCCTGCCGCTGCGCATCTTCGGCATCATGCAAAACGACACGCTGCTGGCGATTCCGTTTTTCACCTTCATGGGGATCATTCTGGAGCGCTCGGGCATGGCCGAGGATTTGCTTGAAACCGTGGGTCAGGTCTTTGGCCCGTTGCGCGGCGGCCTCGCCATTGCCGTGATCCTGGTGGGTGCACTGCTGGCAGCGACCACCGGTGTGGTAGCGGCTGCGGTGATTTCCATGGGCCTGATCTCGCTGCCCATCATGCTGCGCTACGGCTACAACCGAACCATCGCCACCGGCACCATCACCGCCTCTGGCACCCTGGCGCAAGCCATCCCGCCGTCGCTGGTGCTGATCGTGCTGGCCGACCAATTGGGCCGCTCTGTGGGCGACATGTATGCCGGTGCCCTGCTACCCGGCCTGTTGCTGGTGGCGCTGTACATCGTGTTCGTGGTCATTGTGGCGCTGGTCAAACCAGCCTGGGTGCCTGCGCTGCCCCAGGAAGCCCGTATCTACCGCGAGCCCAATGGCAGCTCGGGCCACAGGTCGCTGCTGGTGCTGGTGCTCATTTGTGCAGCGGTTGGCTGGAGTTGGGCCCAGGTCCACGACAGCCTGATGACGCGCTGGCTGGAGCGCAGCATCCCCTCTGCAGGTGACGAAATCGTGATCATGACCCTGACGCTGGCCTCCATCACGGGCCTGGTCCTGGCGCTTTTCAACCGCATCAGCAGACTCGGCCTGCTGTCACGCCTGGCCGAGCAGGTCACGTTTGTGCTGATGCCGCCGCTGATCCTGATCTTCCTGGTGCTGGGCACGATTTTTCTCGGCGTCGCGACACCCACCGAAGGCGGTGCCATGGGCGCGCTCGGGGCCTTGATCCTGGCCGTCGGCAAAAAACGCCTGACCCTGCCGCTGCTCAATCAGGCCCTGGAAAACACGGCCAAGCTGGCCTCGTTCGTGCTGTTCATCCTGATCGGCTCCACGGTGTTCAGCTTCACCTTCAACGCCGCCGATGGCCACATCTGGGTGGAGCATCTGTTCACCGACATGCCGGGTGGCGGCTGGGGCTTTTTGATTGTGGTCAACATCCTGGTATTCGTGCTGGGCATGTTCATCGACTTCTTCGAGATTGCCTTCATCGTGCTGCCCTTGCTGGCCCCGGTGGCAGAGAAAATCCTGCCTGGACTGATACCGGGCATGACACCGGACATGGCCATGATCTGGTTTGGCGTGATCATCGCCATGAACCTGCAAACCTCGTTCCTGACACCACCCTTTGGTTTTGCCCTGTTTTACCTGCGTAGCGTGGCCGCCAAGTTCGACTACAAGGACCGCGTGACCGGGCAAACCATCAAGGCGGTGACCACCAACGAAATCTACAAGGGCTCCATCGCCTTCATTGTGTTGCAGCTCATCATGGTGGCCGCCATCATGGTTTTCCCGTCACTGGTGGTCGGCAACATGTCCAAAGACAAGGGCTTGAGCGACGCCGCCGTGATGGAGCAGTTGCAAATGCTCGATGCTGAGCCCATGGATGGTGCCGACAAGCCACCCGCCGATGACACTCAACCGGCTGACGGCGCGGCGCCCACCCTGGAGGCACCACCCGCATCAGAGGAGGAAGTGGACCCCATGAAAGCCATGCAGGATGCCATTGCCAAGGATGCCAAGAAAGCCAAGCCCTGAGGCCTTAGATCAGGTGGCTTTATCCAGGCGAAAAAAACCGCGCAGTGCGCGGTTTTTTTTTGCCTCGGAAGACTTACAGTTTTTGTGCCTGCATGAAGCCGTCAAACTTGGCTTCGGTGAAACGGAACCACAGGTTGGAGTCAGCCCGGAAAGGTTTCATGTCGCCATAAATCTTTTTCCAGTTCGGATTTTTGGCACTCAGTTCCGCGTAAACATCCTCGGTCGCCTTGAAGGCTGCCTTCATGATGTCATTGGAGAACGGGTGCAGCTTGGCACCCTGGCTCACCAACTGCTTCAGGGCACCCGGGTTCTTGTAGTCGTAGTCGGCCTGGATCGACATATGGGCACGCGAAGAAGCCGCCAGGATGATCGCCTTGTTCTCAGCCGACAAACCGTCATAGGCCTTCTGGTTGACATACAGGGAAAATTGCGTGCTGCCCTCCCACCAGCCCGGGTAGTAGTAATGCGGCGCCACTTTGTATAGACCCAGCTTCAGGTCGTCATGCGGTCCGATCCACTCAGCGGCGTCAACCGTGCCTTTTTCCAGCGACTGGTAAATTTCACCAGCCGGGATGTTTTGCGGCACACCGCCAAGGCGCTCCAGAATTCGGCCACCAAAACCGCCGATGCGCATTTTCATGCCTTTCATGTCGGCCAGTGACTTGATTTCCTTGCGGTACCAGCCGCCCATTTGGGCGCCCGAGTTGCCCATCGGAAAATTGACAATGTTGTAGTTGCTGTAGAACTCACGCATCAACTTCAGACCATTGCCGGCAAACATCCAGGCCGTCAACTGGCGCGAATCCAGGCCGAACGGAATAGAGCAATCGAGCGCAAAAGCCTCATCCTTGCCAAAGAAATAGTAGGGTGCGGTATGGGCGCATTCAACCGTGCCATTCTGCACGCCATCGACCACACCGAACGCAGGCATCAACTCACCTGCGGTGTGCACTGAAATAGTGAACTTGCCACCCGACATGGCGCTGACTTCCTTGGCAAATGCCTCGGTGCCACCGATCAGGACGTCGAGAGACTTGGGAAAGCTCGAAGCCAGGCGCCAGCGAATGGCGGCCTGCGCATGGACAGCAGGCGCTACGCCAGCGGTCAGAACACCGGCAATGCCGGCATGTTTGATAAGGGAACGACGATCCATGTCGGTACTCCTGAAGTTGTTAAATTAAAAATTCACGCCACCCGGAGGCAGCACGATGACTGAAAACAATCACGCTCTATTTTAGAAACGGCAAGTGGACTCATGCTCGAATAATCATCACGCAGAGAAAGACAAAATTTCAAGATGAGTTCAAAATATTTCACATCCAGCCCGCTGGAAACACAAACGCCTCAAACATTGCACAAGCTACGTTTGAGGCGTGACAGGGAAAGCTTGCGACTGGAAGTGCTTAAATCTTGACGCCCGCCATGTAGCTGTCAAAACGCATTTCCGAAAAACGCAGCCACAGCAACTGGTCGCGCTGGAAGGCACGCATGTCCTGGTGGATTTTCTTGAATTCAGGCGACTTGGCTTCGTGCTCGGCAAACACTTCCATCGAAGCCTTGAAGCCCGCATCCATGATTTCCTTGGGAAATGGCTTGAGCTGGGTCTTGTCAGCGACCAGGCTCTTCAAGGCGATGGGGTTATAGGCATCGTACTTGGCCGTCATGTCACGCGCCGCCACGGCAGTGGCCACATCGACCATCGCCTGGAATTCAGGCGACAGCGCCGCATAGGCCTTGGTGTTGATGAAAAATTCCAGCTCAGCGCCGCCTTCCCACCAGCCTGGGTAGTAATAAAAGGGGGCCACCTTGTTGAAGCCCAGCTTCTGGTCATCGTAAGGACCGACGAACTCGGTAGCGTCCAGCGTGCCTTTTTCCAGCGCCTGATAGACCTCACCGGCGGGCATGTTCTGCGGCACCACGCCAAGCTTTTGCATGGCCTCGCCAAACAGGCCGCCGCCCATGCGCATCTTCAGACCCTTGAGGTCTTTCACGGTCTTGATTTCCTTGCGGTACCAGCCGCCCATCTGCGTGCCGGTGTTGCCCGCGCTGCGGCTCTTGATGTTGTACTTGGCATAAAACTCGTCCATCAGCTTGCGGCCATTGCCGTGCTCCATCCAGGCATCCATCTGGCGCGCGGTCAGGCCGAAAGGCACGGCACAGCCAAAGGCAAAAATCGGATCCTTGCCGGTGAAATAATAGGACGCCGTCTGCGCCATTTCAACCGTGCCATTCTGAATGCCATCGACCACGCCAAACGCCGGCATCAGTTCGCCAGCGGCATGCACCGACACTTCAAACTTGCCGCCCGACAGGTCCTTGATGGTCTTGGCAAACATCTCGGCGCTGCCAAAAATGGTGGCCAACGACTTGGGAAAGCTCGAAGCCAGACGCCAACGCACATTGGCGCCCTGGGCATGCACGGCCGGTGCAGCACCCGCCGCCAAAACACCTGCAATACCTGCATTTTTAATGAGAGAACGACGATCCATTGATTTACTCCTGAAGTTGCAAACTGAATTTCCAGCCATGCAGCAATGCATGGCAACGACGGTTAAGTGTCATCTGATATTCTAAGAAATGTGCCCCCTGCAAACGGGCGGGTTTACCCTCAAAAATGGCTGTTGTTTTCAAATATCTTGCGTTAAGGCAAAGCGAGTGCGAATAGATGCCTCAATACCGGACGCATCCAACCCCTGCAAGGCCAGCAATTTGGCCGGATCGCCATGCTCGATGAACTTGTCGGGCAAACCCAGTTGCAACACCGGTTTGGTGATACCAGCTGCGGCCAGGGCTTCGAGCACGGCGCTGCCGGCGCCGCCCATGATGGCGCCCTCTTCCAGCGTGACCAAAGCCTCGTGGCTGGCTGCGACTTGCAGCAGCAGGTCCACATCGAGCGGCTTGGCCCAGCGCATGTTGACCACGGTGGCGTCCAGGCCCTGCGCGGCATCGAGTGCCTGGTACAGCAGCGTGCCAAAGGCCAGAATGGCCACGCGCTGGCCAGTTCGGCGGATTTCGCCCTTGCCGAACGGCAGCGCATCGAGTGTGCAGGTCACCGCCACGCCAGCACCCACGCCACGCGGGTAACGCACCGCCACCGGGGTGCTTTGGGCATAAGCGGTGCTGAGCAACTGGCGGCACTCGTTTTCATCGGCCGGACAGGCCAAACTGACATTGGGAATGCAGCGCAGAAAAGGGATGTCATAGGCACCCGCGTGGGTGGCGCCGTCGGCACCGACCAGGCCGGCACGGTCGAGCGCAAACACCACCGGCAGGTTCTGGATGGCCACGTCGTGGATCAACTGGTCGTAGGCGCGCTGCAAAAAGGTGGAGTAAATCGCCACCACGGGCTTCAGGCCCTCGCAAGCCAGGCCGGCGGCAAAAGTCACCGCATGCTGCTCGGCAATGCCGACATCAAAATAGCGCGTCGGAAAGCGCTGCTCAAAGGCCACCATGCCCGAGCCTTCGCGCATGGCCGGCGTGATACCCACCAGCCGGTCGTCGGCCGCCGCCATGTCGCACAGCCAGTCGCCGAACACCTGGGTAAAGGTGGGTTTGCAAGCGGCGGATTTTTGCAGGCCCACCGCCGGGTCGAACTTGCCCGGGCCGTGGTAGGCCACCGGGTCGGCCTCGGCCAGCTTGTAGCCCTGGCCTTTTTTGGTGACCACGTGCAAAAACTGCGGGCCCTTAAGGTGCTTGATGTTTTCCAGCACTGACACCAGCGTCTGCACGTCATGGCCGTCGATCGGGCCCACATAGTTGAAGCCGAATTTCTCGAACAGCGTGACCCGGCTGACCATGCCCTTGGCCGACTCTTCAAAACGGCGCGCCAGCTCCAGCAGCGGTGGCGCACCGCGCAGCACGTTTTTGCTGGCGCTTTTGGCAGCGGCATAAAACTGGCCGCTGAGCAGCTTGGCCAGATAGCGGTTGAGCGCGCCCACCGGCGGGCTGATCGACATGTCGTTGTCGTTCAGGATCACCAGCAGGTTGCAGTCCGATACCCCGGCGTTGTTCATGGCTTCAAAAGCCATGCCGGCGGTCATGGCGCCGTCGCCAATCACGGCGATGGCATGCCGGTCTTCGCCCTTGAGCCGTGAGGCCATGGCCATGCCCAGGGCGGCCGAGATCGAGGTGCTGGAGTGGGCTGTGCCGAAGGCGTCGAATTCGCTCTCGGCGCGCTGCGGAAAACCGCTCAAACCGCCCAACTGGCGCAGGCTTCCCATGCGCTCGCGCCGCCCGGTGAGGATTTTGTGCGGGTAGGTCTGATGGCCCACGTCCCATACCACCCGGTCGTAGGGTGTGTTAAACACATAGTGCAGCGCCACCGTGAGTTCAACCGTGCCCAGGTTGGAGCTCAGGTGGCCGCCGGTTTTGGACACGCTTTCCAGCAAAAAGGCCCGCAGTTCGGTGGCCAGGGTGTCGAGTTGCTCGCGCGGCAGATGCCGCAGGTCAGCCGGGGCATGGATGGTCTGCAGCAAGGGGTAAGGGATATTCATCAACATAGGCTCTGATTTTGACAACAGGGAGTGCGTCAGCTTGAACGCTGCACCATCAGGCTTGCCAGCCCTTGCAGCGCACGGGTATCCGCCAAGCCGCTCGACGCCAGCGCCGCCAAGGCCTGCTGGTACAGGGTCTGGGCATAGGCATGGGCGCGCTCCAGCCCCATCAGCGACACATAGGTGGGCTTGTGTTGGGCCTGGTCCTTGCCTGGCGTTTTACCCAGGGTGGCTGAATCGGCGGTGACGTCCAGGATGTCGTCCACCACCTGAAATGCCAGACCAATGGCGGCTCCATAGGCCTGCAAGGCTTTTACAGCCTGCGCCGTGGCGTCGCCACAAGCGGCACCCATCATCACGCTGGCCTGCAACAGGGCGCCTGTTTTGAGCTGGTGCATTTGGCGCAGCTGGTCTTCGGTCAGGGGCCGCCCGACGCTGGCCAGGTCAATGGCCTGGCCACCGGCCATGCCCGCACAACCCGCAGCGCGCGCCAGCAAACGGCACAAGCGGGCCTGGCGGCTGGCCGGCACAGCGGCGTCATCCGGGGTCAGCAGCTCAAAAGCCAGGGCTTGCAAGGCGTCACCCGCCAACAAGGCACTGGCCGAGCCAAACTGCACGTGCACGGTGGGCTTGCCGCGGCGCAACACGTCGTTGTCCATGCACGGCATGTCGTCGTGCACCAGCGAATAGGCGTGGATCAGTTCAACGGCGCAAGCGGCGCGCAAAGCGGCTTCCACCACCTCGCCAGAGACGGCCTCACATGCCGCCAGCACCAGCAACGGGCGCAGGCGCTTGCCGCCATCGAGCACGGCGTAGCGCATGGCCAGCATCAGGTCGGCGGGCGCAGCGTGCGCCAGATCGGAGGACGCATCGACGCTGACCCATGTGTCCAGCGCCTGCTCCACGCGCTGCAGATGCTGCGTGCACCAGTCATTCAAGTCAAATGTGCCGGTCATGCTGCGTCGCTGGTCCATGGCTTGAGCGTGCCCTGGTCCAGCACCTTGATTTGCTCTTCAACGGCAGCCAGTCGGTCGCGACAAAACTTCAGCAATTCCGCACCACGCTGGTACTGCGTCAGGAGTTGCTCCAGGGGCATGTCACCGGATTCCAGCCTGGCCACCAATTGCTCAAGCTCCTGCAACGCCGCCTCATAGTGCGCCGGCGCAGCGGGTCCATGTTTGGAGGCAGTAACCATAAAACGCAACACTCCCGGAGTCAAAATGACGATTTTAGGCGTTGTTGCCAAGCCCATGCCGGGCGGGGCCGCAAAGGTACAATTCCATCTCTTGTACCAGCCCCGGCTGGGTTCTTTCGTCTCGCGCACGGCTACGGCCACCAGCGCATCTCCCTGTGGGGAGTCTTTAGGTCAGGTCACCCATGTCTGATTTAAGTCTTCAACTGCAGCAGGCCACCGGCCAACTACCAGTTTCAAGCTATTTCGATCCCGCGCTCTACCAGCGCGAACTGCAAACCCTGTTTCAGCGGGGACCACGCTATGTGGGTCACGCCGCCAGTGTGCCCAACGTGGGCGACTACGCCACGCTGGCACACGAGGGCGAGGGTCGCTCGCTGCTGCGCACGCCCGGCGGCATCGAGCTGATCTCCAACGTCTGCCGCCATCGCCAGGCCATCATGCTCAAGGGCCGTGGCACCTTGCCCAACACCTCTGCGGGCAACATCGTCTGCCCGATCCACCGCTGGACCTACAGCGCCGGCGACAGCGCTGGCCAACTGCCTGCGGGCAAGCTCATTGGCGCGCCCCACTTTCCCAGCGACCCCTGCCTGAACCTGCACAACTACCCATTGCGCGAGTGGAACGGCCTGCTGTTCGAGAACAACGGCCGCGACGTGGCGGCTGATCTGGCGGGCATGGGCGAACAGGCTGCGCTGGACTTTTCTGGCTACGTGCTCGACAAAACCGAGCTGCACGAGTGCAACTACAACTGGAAAACCTTCATCGAGGTCTATCTGGAGGACTACCACGTGGGCCCGTTCCATCCAGGGCTGGGTCACTTTGTCACCTGTGACGACCTGCGCTGGCAGTTCGGCGAGCAGTTTTCAGTGCAGACCGTGGGCGTCTCCAAGGCCTTTGGCAAGCCGGGTTCCAAGGTGTACCAGCGCTGGCACGATGCGCTGCTGAACTACCGCAACGGGGCAGCCCCCGAGCGCGGCGCCATCTGGCTCACCTATTACCCGCACATCATGGTCGAGTGGTACCCGCATGTGCTCACGGTATCGACGCTGCACCCGATGGGGCCGAACAAGACGCTGAACCAGGTGGAATTTTTCTACCCCGAGGAAATTGCCGCGTTCGAGCGTGAGTTTGTCGAAGCCCAGCAGGCCGCCTACATGGAAACCTGCCTGGAAGACGACGAGATCGGCGAACGCATGGACGCCGGGCGCAAGGCGCTGCTCGCGCGTGGCGACAACGAGGTCGGCCCCTACCAGAGCCCGATGGAAGACGGCATGCAGCATTTTCATGCCTGGTATCGCCGTGAAATGGGTCCGCAGGGTCTGTAAGTCATGCAAGCACTCTGGATGGTCTTGGCCTCCTTCTTTTTTGCCACCATGGCGGTCGGCATCAAAGTGGCCGCGGCAAGTTTCAGCTTGCCCGAGCTGGTGTTTTACCGCGGCGTGGTCAGCGTGATCTTCATGGCGCTGGTGTTGCGCGCACGGCGCACACCGCTGGCCACCAAGGTGCCCATGATGCACGCCTGGCGCGCGGCGATTGGCGTGTTTTCACTGGCCACCTGGTTTTTTGCCATCGCCCATTTGCCACTGGCCACCGCCATGACGCTCAACTACATGAGCGGCGTCTGGGTGGCGGCCTTTGTGGTGGGCGGCGCGCTGCTCTATGGCCAAAGCAGCCGCCAGGGGCCGCTCATGGCCACCGTGCTGGCGGGTTTTGCCGGCGTCGTGATGATGCTGCGACCCACGCTGGACCAGAACCAGCTGTTTGCCGGCCTGGTGGGGCTGCTCTCGGGCATGGGGGCGGCGATGGCCTATTTGCAGGTGACGGCGCTGGGCAAGGTGGGCGAGCCCGAAGGCCGAACCGTGTTTTACTTTTCGGTCAGCACGGCATTCGCCGGGCTGGCCGGTGTGCTGTGGAGCGGTTTCACCCCCTGGGACAGCGTGTCTTGGCAAGCCGCCGTCTGGCTCGTTCCCATCGGCGTGCTGGCATCCCTGGGCCAATGGTGCATGACGCGCGCCTACAGCCGCGGTGCCACACTGCTGGTGGCCAATTTGCAATATGCCGGCATTGTGTTTGCCGCTTTTTACAGCCTGGTGTTGTTCGACGACCCCATTACGCTGCTTGGCTGGGCCGGCATGGCGCTGATTGTGGCCAGCGGCATTGCCGCCACGGTGCTGCGAACCCGTGCCCTGCCCGACACCCCCGCTGAAGAACACTGAAACCCAAAGGACCCCATGTACACCACGCTGATTTCTGTCGCCCAACTGCAATCCCTGATGGCGAGCCAACAGCCGCTGATGGTGTTCGACTGCAGTTTTGAGCTGATGCAGCCTGCGGCCGGAGATGCGCAATACCAGGAATGCCACATTGCCGGCGCAGTGCGCGCCGACCTCGACCGGCACCTGAGCGCCCACGGCGCACCTGACGCTGCCAGTGGTGGCCGCCATCCGCTGCCTTCGCGCGACAGCTTTGCCGCCTGGCTCGGCAGTGTCGGCTTGCGCCCCGACATGCAGGCCGTGGTCTATGACCGCCAAGGGGCGAACTACTGCGGCCGCCTGTGGTGGCTGCTGAAATGGGCGGGGCATGAAGCAGCTGCGGTGCTGGATGGCGGCCTGCAGGCCTGGCTCGCGGCAGAAGGCGCCGTTGAATCGGGCGCCGGCCCCACAGGTCAAGCCTCGCATTACCCATTGACCACGCCAAGGACCGAACTGGTGGCAGCCGACACCGTGCTCAGCCAACTGGCGAGCCCAAACCAGACCCTGTTGGATGCCCGTGGTGCGCCACGCTTTCGGGGTGAAGTAGAGCCGCTCGACCCGGTGGCCGGCCACATTCCCGGCGCGCTGAATCGCCCGTTCGCCGACAACCTGGATGCCAACGGCTGCTTCAAGAGTCCCGAGCTCCTGAAAGCTGAATTTGACGCCCTGCTGGCGGGCCGCGACCCCGCCACGGTGGTACACCACTGCGGCAGCGGGGTCAGCGCCGTGCCCAACATCATCGCCATGGAAGTGGCGGGCTTGGGGCGAACAGCACTTTATGCGGGAAGCTGGAGCGACTGGTGCAGTGACCGCAGCCGGCCCGTCGCGCAATCTTAATCTGTTGGGGTCAGAGCACGTCGCTACGCGAGTGGTCTGACCCGCAAAGTCTCGGCTACGTTGGGGTCAGAGCACGTCGCTGCGCGAGTGGTCTGACCCGCAAAGGCTCAAGTTTCAGGCGACGCCATTTGCCTTGAACCAGGCCAGCGCACGTTTAAAGCCATCTTCAGCGGCCTCCTTGCGATAGCTCGGACGGTAATCGGCATGGAACGCGTGTGGCGCATCCTTGTAAACCACAAATTCCGAGGCTTTGGCAGCTGCATTGCCCTTGGCACCCGCCTCGGCCAGCGCCTCTTTCATCTGGTTGATGGTGGTCAGCGGAATACCGCCGTCCTGGCCACCGTACAAGCCCAGCACCGGGGCTTTCAGTTCAGCCGCCAGATCGAGCGGGTGCTTGGGCGTCAGTGCCGTCGAGGTGCCCACCAGGCGCCCGTACCAGGCCACGCCCGCCTGCACATTTTTGCTTTGCTCGGCATACAGCCAGGTAATGCGACCGCCCCAGCAAAACCCGGTGATGCCCACTTTATTCAGGTTGCCGCTGTTGGCACCGGCCCACGCCACAGCGCCGTCGAGGTCTTTCATCACCTGCGCATCGGGTACTTTTGACACCACCTCGGCCATCAATTTGGCCATTTCACCGTAGCTGCCGGGGTCGCCCTGGCGCGCATACAGCTCGGGCGCAATCGCCAGATAACCGGCCCTGGCAAAACGGCGGCAGGTGTCGGCAATGTACTCGTGGACGCCAAAAATTTCCTGGATCACCAGAATCACCGGCAGGTTCTTTTTGCCCTCGGGTGCAGCATGGAAAAACGGCACCGAGAAACCCTCGACATCGTAAATCCCCTCGCCCGTGGTCAGGCCGTCGCTTGAGGTCTTGATGGCGGTTTGCGCCATGATCGGCATGGCTGTGGCGGCATAGCCCACGCCCAAAGCGACTTTCAGGGCGGTACGGCGGCTGGCACCGTCCACCGTTGATTGGCCGGGCAGCAAGGCGTCGAAGTCCTGGGTTTGATCCTGGGTCAGCATGACAGTCTCCGTGTTTTGAAAAGGGTGTAGGTTAGCTGTGAATGCCGCAGCTGTGCCGACCGAGGCAGGCAAATCCTCACAAATCAGTCTGGTGATGGCCATGTGCCGATGCGCTATGATTTGCCTCAATGCCAAAGCACACGGTGATCCCGTGACTTTTGGCAGCTAGATGTGGTCTAGGTGCTTTACCCGATGCACGACAGGCCGCTTTCCACGTATTCTTTGCTGGATCACAAGTCCGCCAGGAGATCATTCTCATGCCACAGCGCAAACCCCTGCACCTGCACGTGCCAGAGCCCACCGGGCGTCCCGGCCACGACACCGACTTTTCTTACCTCCCCTTATCAGCCGCCGGTGCCAAGCGCCGCCCGCCGGTCGATGTGGCCGCCGCCCAAACCAACGACCTGGCTTTTGCGCTGATTCGCGTGCTCGATGACGACGGCAAGGCCGTCGGCCCCTGGGCACCGCAGATGGACCTGGCGCTGCTCCAGCGCGGCATGCGCGCCATGCTGCTGACGCGCGCCTTCGATGCCCGCATGCTGATTGCCCAGCGGCAAAAAAAGATGTCGTTCTACATGCAATGCCTGGGCGAAGAAGCCATTGCCTGCGCCCACGCACTGGCCATTGGCGACGGCGACATGTGTTTCCCCACCTACCGCCAGCAGGGCCTGCTGCTGGCACGCGAAGACAACAACATGGTGGACATGATCTGCCAGCTCTACAGCAATGCGCGCGATCCGATGAAAGGGCGGCAACTGCCGGTGATGTACTCCAGCAAGAAGCAGGGCTTTTTCTCGATCTCGGGCAACCTCGCTACGCAAGTCATTCAGGGTGTCGGCTGGGCTATGGCCAGCGCCATCAAGGGCGACGACAAGGTGGCCTCCGCCTGGATCGGCGACGGCGCCACCGCCGAGGCCGACTTTCACACCGCGCTCACCTTCGCCCATGTGTACCGGGCACCGGTCATCATCAACGTGGTCAACAACCAGTGGGCCATTTCCACCTTCCAGGCCATTGCCGGCGGTGAAGGCACCACTTTTGCCGCGCGTGGTGCGGGCTGCGGTATTGCCTCATTGCGCGTCGATGGCAACGATTTCCTGGCGGTGTATGCCGCCTCGAAATGGGCGCTCGAGCGCGCCCGTTCCAGCTTTGGCCCGACCCTGATCGAGTGGGTGACCTACCGTGCCGGGCCCCATTCCACCTCGGATGATCCCAGCAAATACCGCCCCGCCAATGACCCTGCACGCTTTCCGCTGGGTGACCCGATCGAGCGCCTGAAAAAGCATTTGATCGGCCTCGGTGCCTGGTCGGAGGCTGAACACGACGCCACCAAAAAAGCGCTTGAAGCGGAGGTTGCCGCGGCGCAAAAAGAAGCTGAAAAATTCGGCACGCTGGCGGACGCCCACGGCCAGAGCATCGCCACCATGTTCGAGGACGTGTACGAACACATGCCGGCACACCTGGTGCGTCAGCGTCAAGAGATGGGAGCCTGATCATGAGCGACACCAACACCATGACACCCATGACCATGATCCAGGCGCTGCGCTCGGCAATGGACGTGATGCTGACCCGCGACCCCAATGTGGTGGTCTATGGCCAGGACGTCGGCTACTTTGGCGGCGTCTTTCGCTGCACCGAGGGCCTGCAGCAAAAACACGGCAAGCAGCGCGTGTTCGATGCCCCCATCTCCGAGGGCGGCATTGTCGGCACGGCGGTCGGCATGGGCGCTTACGGCCTGCGCCCGGTGGTCGAAATCCAGTTTGCCGACTATGTCTATCCGGCCACCGACCAGATCGTGTCCGAGGCGGCACGGCTGCGCTACCGCTCGGCGGGCGACTTTACCTGCCCCATCACCATTCGCATGCCCTGCGGCGGCGGCATTTACGGTGGCCAGACGCACAGCCAGAGCCCCGAGGCCATGTTCACCCAGGTCTGCGGCCTGCGCACCGTGATGCCGTCCAACCCCTATGACGCCAAGGGCCTGCTGATCGCCTCGATCGAGAACAACGACCCTGTCATTTTCCTGGAGCCCAAGCGGCTCTACAACGGCCCGTTCGATGGCCACCACGAGCGCCCGGTGGTGCCCTGGAGCAAACACCCACTGGGCAACGTGCCTGAAGGTTATTACACCGTGCCGCTCGACAGCGCCCGCATCACCCGGCCCGGCACGGCGGTGACCGTGATCGCCTACGGCACCATGGTGCATGTGGCCGAGGCCGCGGCTGACGAGTCGGGGGTCGATGCCGAAGTGATCGACCTGCGCAGCCTGTGGCCGCTGGACCTGGACACGCTCATTCGCTCGGTCAAGAAAACCGGCCGCTGCGTCATCGTGCACGAAGCCACACGCACCAACGGACTGGGTGCGGAGCTCGCCGCGCTGATTCAGGAGCATTGTTTCTACCAACTCGAAGCCCCCATCGAGCGTGTGACGGGCTGGGACACGCCCTACCCGCATGCCCAGGAGTGGTCGTATTTCCCGGGTCCGGCGCGCGTCGGTGCCGCCCTGCAACGCGTGATGGAGGCCTGACATGACAACACAAACCATCAAGATGCCCGATATCGGCGAAGGCATTGCCGAGGTCGAACTGGTGGCCTGGCATGTGCAGGTGGGTGATAGCGTGGCCGAGGACCAGATTCTGGCCGACGTGATGACCGACAAGGCGACGGTCGAGATTCCGTCGCACGTGGCGGGCACCGTGCTGTCGCTGGATGTGGCCGTGGGCCAAGTGGTGGCCGTGGGCACCGAAATCATCCACATCGAGGTGCTTGACGCCGCCGGCATTGGATTGCCACGGCCTGACGGCCTCGCAATGACGCCCACGCCCGCACCTGCGCCAGCATCAAGGTCGGCTCATGCCGTCATGGCGAGGGCGGCCGTCCAGGCTGCCCCGCGCCTTGATGCGTCGGTCAGCGACAAGCCCATCGCCGCGCCCGCGGTGCGCCACCGCGCCTGTGAACTCGGCATTGAGTTGGCCAGCGTCAAGGGAACCGGCCCGGCCGGGCGCATCACACAGGCCGACCTGGATGCGCATGCGCAGCGCGGCGGCGCAAGCCAAGTCAACGCGGCCAGCGACCAGCGCTACGCCCAGCGCACGGCGGAAGAAGTCATCCCCGTGATCGGCCTGCGCCGCAAGATTGCGCAAAAAATGCAGGAGGCCAAGCGCCGCATTCCGCATTTCACCTACGTTGAAGAAATCGACGTGACCGAGCTCGAAGACCTGCGCGCGCGCCTGAACACCCGGTATGGCACCAGCCGCGGCAGGCTCACGCTGCTGCCGTTTCTGATCCGTGCCATCGTGCTGGCGGTGCGCCAGCACCCGCAAGTCAACGCCCGCTACGACGACGAAGCCGCTGTCGTGACGCGCTTTGCCGCTGTGCATCTGGGGCTGGCCACGCAAACCAGCGGTGGCCTGATGGTGCCCGTGATCCGGCACGCCGAAACGCTCGACTTATGGGCTTGTGCCGCCGAAATATTGCGTCTGGCAGAAGCCGCCCGCAACGGCAAGGCGGCGCGCGAGGAACTGAGCGGCTCGACCATCACCGTGACCAGTCTCGGGCCACTGGCTGGCATTGCCCATACCCCCGTCATCAACCACCCCGAAGTGGCCATCGTCGGCCCGAACCGCATCGTCGAGCGGCCCATGCTCAAGAGTGGCCTGGTGGTGGCGCGCAAGATGATGAACCTGTCAAGCTCATTCGACCACCGGGTGGTGGACGGCATGAACGCGGCTGAATTCATCCAGCAAGTGCGCGGCTACCTGGAGTGCCCGGGCACGCTGATGCTGGACTGAGGGTTAGCCCTTCTTGCCGCCCATCACCAGCAAGACGCCACCGACCACAATGGCGCCAATGCCGGCCCACATCGGCACATTGACCGTTTTCTTTTCCTGCACGGTCATCTCGAGTGGCCCGACTTTGAGCGCCGTGGTGTCCTTGGTGTAGCTGAAGCCACCATAAAGAAGCCCGAGGGCACCCAAAACGATGAGCACAACACCGACGAGTTTGATTGAATTCATGGAAGCACCTCTTTCTGTAACGCCTTATCCAAGCTTTGATGCCGACGGCATCGAAGCGTGTAACACGCCAGCTATTTAAGCACGCCAGTTCTCCCCTGGTTAGTGCTGTGCCGCACAGACGCTCAATGGGCCTTGTCCCAGTTCGGCCCCACACCCACTTCAGCCAGCAAGGGCACCTTGAGGTGCGCCACGCCAGCCATCAGTTTCGGCACCTCGTGGCGCACCCAGTCCACCTCTGACTCGGGCACCTCGAACACCAGTTCATCGTGCACCTGCATGATCATTTTGGTGGCGCGCTGTTCGGCGTCGATCACCTGCTGCACCTTGACCATGGCCAGCTTGATCAGGTCGGCCGCTGTGCCCTGCATGGGGGCGTTGATGGCGGCGCGCTCGGCGCCGCTGCGCCGTGGCCCGTTGGGCGAATTGATCTCGGGCAGGTACAGGCGGCGGCCGAACACGGTCTCGACATATCCCTGGGCCTTGGCCAGCGCCCGGGTCTGGTCCATGTAGTGCTTGACGCCAGGGTAGCGTTCAAAATAGCGCTCGATGTAGTTTTTGGCTGCGGTGTTGTCGATACCCAGCGCCTTGGCCAGTCCGTAGGCGCTCATGCCATAGATCAGGCCGAAGTTGATGACCTTGGCGTAACGGCGCTGCTCGCTGCTGACCTGGCCGGTGTCCACGCCGAATATCTCAGCGGCGGTGGCGCGGTGCACGTCCATGCCGTCGTGAAACGCCAGCAACAGTGCCGCGTCGCCGCTGATGTGCGCCATGATGCGCAACTCGATCTGGCTGTAGTCGGCGCTGGCAATCAAACAACCCGGTGGCGCCACAAAGGCCTCGCGCACGCGCCGCCCCTCGGGGGTGCGCACGGGGATGTTCTGCAGGTTGGGGTCGTTGCTGCTGAGGCGCCCGGTCACCGCCACCGCCTGCGCATAGTGGGTGTGCACGCGGCCGGTGCGTGGATGCGCCATTTGCGCCAGCTTGTCGGTGTAGGTGCCCTTGAGTTTGGACAAGCTGCGGTGCTCCAGAATCTTGGCGGGCAGCGGGTAATCTTCGGCCAATTTTTGCAGCACCTCGTCGTCGGTGCTCGGCGTGCCGGTCGGGGTCTTCTTGACCACTGGCAAACCGAGCTTGGTGAAAAAAATCTCGCCAATCTGCTTCGGGCTGCTCAGGTTGAAGGGCTGGCCGGCAAGTTCGTGCGCCTCCTTCTCAAGCTGCAAAATGCGCTGACCGAGTTCGTGACTTTGTGCCGCCAGCGTGGGCGCGTCGATCAGCACGCCATTGCGCTCGATCCGGTACAAGGCTTCGCTGCTGGCAATTTCCAGCTCGTAAATGAAACGCAGCTTGTCATTGGCCCGCAACTGTGGCCACAACACGCGGTGCACGTCGAGCGTCATGTCGGAGTCTTCGCATGAGTACTCGGCGGCTTTGGCCACATCGACCTGGTCGAAGCAAATCTGGCTGGCGCCCTTGCCGCACAGGTCTTCAAAACTGATGCCGCTGCGCCCCAGATGGCGCTCGGCCAGGCTCGCCAGGCCATGCGGCCGGGTGACTTCGAGCACGTAGCTTTGCAGCATGGTGTCGTGCGCATAGCCCTGCACCTCGATGCCGTGGTTGGCGAACACATGGCGGTCGTACTTGACGTGCTGGCCGAGTTTCTTGTGGGTGGCATCCTCCAGCCAGGGCTTGAGCCGGGCCAGCACCTCAGCCAGGGGCAACTGCGCCGGCGCATCGGGATAGGCGTGCGCCAGCGGAATGTAAGCCGCCTCGCCCGGCTTCACACTGAAACTGATGCCGACAATTTGGGCGCGCATTTCGTCGAGCGAGGTGGTCTCGGTGTCCAGCGCCACCAACTCGGCGGCCTGCACCCTGGCCAGCCAGTGGTCAAGGGCGTCCCAGGTCAGGATGGTGTCGTAGCTGACCGTGCTGACGCGTGGCGCCGCCGGAGCCGATGCAGGCTCCGGATCGTCGAACAGGCCGGGTTCGCGGTTGTTTACGACGGAATTGGGGTCAGAGCCAGCTCCGCTTCGCTGCGTGGATCCGACCCCAATTCCTGACCCCAACGCCCGCACCAGCCCCTTGAAACCGTATTTTTCATAAAACCCGGCCAGCGCCGCGGTGTTCATGTTGCCCACCGCAATGTCGTCCATGTCGGGCAAATCAGGCAGCCAGTCTTTCAGGTTGCAGTCGGTCTTGATGGTCAGCAGCTTGCGCCCGGTGGGCAACCAGCCAAGCGACTGCCTTAAATTCTCACCGACCGCACCCTTGATGGCATCGGCCTGCGCCACGATGGCGTCGAGCGAGCCGTATTCCTGCAGCCACTTGGCAGCAGTCTTGGGTCCCACCTTGGGCACACCGGGCACGTTGTCGATGGCGTCGCCCACCAGGGTCTGGTAGTCCACCATCAGCTTGGGTGGCACGCCGAATTCGGCCTCTACGCCGGCCACGTCGCGCACACGCCCGTTCATGGTGTCGATGATGGTGATGCGCTCATTGACCAGCTGCGCCAGGTCCTTGTCACCGCTGCTCACAATCACCTGCATGCCCTGCTCTGCCGCCGTGGCGGCCAAGGTGCCGATGACGTCGTCGGCCTCGACGCCGGGCACCGCCAGCACCGTCCAGCCCATCAGGCGCACCACTTCGTGGATCGGCTCGATCTGGCTGCGCAAATCGTCGGGCATGGGGGAGCGGTGGGCCTTGTACTGCGGGTACAAATCATCACGAAAAGTGGGGCCTTTGTCGTCAAAGATACAGGCGGCGTATTGGGCCGGCACTTCCTTGCGCAGGCTTTGCAGCATGTTGATCATGCCGCGAATGGCTCCGGTGGGGCTGCTGGTGGGGTCACCCGGCACGGCGCGCAGGTCGGGCATGGCGTGAAAGGCGCGGTACAGGTAGCTGGAGCCATCGACCAGCAGCAAGGTTTTAGCGGGGGCGTTGTTCATGTCGGCATTTTGCCTGCACCCGGCCCGCCAACCGCTTTGCCCCCTGGCTTTCTCTACAATCAAAAGATGCGCTCAACCTACACCGTCCTACCCCTCCTGCTGGCCTGCGGCCTGGCATGGAGCCAAACCCCCATCGCCACCACCCCGGCGTCCCCTGCCAGCGCGACTGTGCAGCCCGACACCCCTTCCAAGGCACAACCCCGCGTCGAACACATCCAGGTGGAAGATTCCGGCGCGCGCATTGACGAGGTCCGCGTGGGCGGCGAAACCCAAAGCATCTCGGTGCAGCCCAAAAACAACATGCCGGCCTATCAGGTGGCACCCAAAACGGGTGAGCGCACCTGGAAAGTGCTGGGATTCTGAGCGATGGCGGTCTATACCGAAGTCTCGTTCGCTGAGGCCAGCGCGCTGCTGTTGCAGCTTCAATTAGGCGAGTTGCAGGATCTGCAAGGCTGCGCTGGCGGCATCGAGAACACCAATTATTTTGTCTCCTCATTAAAAAACGGCCAGCACCACGACTACGTGCTGACCCTGTTCGAGCGCCTGACGTTCGAGCAATTGCCGTTTTATTTGCGCCTGATGAAGCACCTGGCGCAGCGCGGCATCGTGGTGCCGGAGCCGCATGCCAACGCCCGGGGCGAGCTGGTGTTCGAGGTCAAGGGCAAGCCCGCTGCCGTGGTTGACAAGTTAAGCGGCCAAAAGGAGCTTGAGCCCGGCCCGGCGCACTGCGCCCAGGTGGGCGCCATGCTGGCCCGCATGCACCTGGCCGGGGGCGACTTTGACATGAGCCAGCCCAACCTGCGCGGCCTGGACTGGTGGAACGAGACCACGCCGGTGGTGTTGCCCTACCTGACCGACAGCCAGAAAAACCTGCTCACCCAGGAGCTGGCCTACCAAAACGAGGTAGCAACTCAGCCGGCCTACGCCGCCCTGCCCCGTGGCCCGATCCATGCCGATCTGTTTCGCGACAACGTGATGTTCGAAACGGTGGCAGGTCAGCCGGTTTTGCGCGGCTTTTTTGACTTTTACTTTGCCGGGAATGACACCTGGCTGTTCGACCTGGCGGTGTGCCTCAACGACTGGTGCATCGACCAGGCCAGCGGCGCACACCACGCGGCCAATGCCCACCAATTCCTGGCGGCTTATGACAGCGTGCGACCCCTGCAAGTTGCAGAAAAAGAACTGCTGCCGGCCCTGCTGCGCGCCGCCGCCTTGCGCTTCTGGCTGTCTCGCCTGTGGGACTTTTACCTGCCGCGCCAAGCCAGCCTGCTGCAAGCCCATGACCCTGCTCACTTCGAGCGCGTGCTGCGTCACCTTGCCAACCAAAAGCTGGACTATCCGGCGCTGGAGGCGCTCGCATGAAGCTCAAGCTCGTTCCCGCCCGCACTGGTGCCGTCTGGGTCAAGCTGGGCATGCAGACCTTCTTCAAGCAGCCGCTGGCGCTGGCCGGGCTGTTTTTCATCTTCATGGCGCTCATGTCGGTGGTCACCATGCTGCCGATCGTCGGCCTGCCGCTGGCCATGACGCTGCTGCCCGCGGCCACGCTGGGGCTGATGGCGGCCACCCGTGAAGCCACGCAGGGCAAGTTCCCCATGCCTCTCATCCTGTTTACCGCCTTTCGCGCCGGCCCCGCCAAAGTGCGTGCCATGCTGGCGCTGGGTGCAATGTATGCGGCCGGCTTCCTGCTGGCCATGGGCGCGTCGTACCTGGTGGATGGCGGCGGCTTTGCCCGGCTTTACCTGGGTGGCAGCGCACCCACTGCGGAGCTGCTGCAGTCACCCGACTTTCAAATGGCCATGTGGGTCTTCATTGGCCTGCACTTGCCGCTGTCGCTGATGTTCTGGCACGCCCCGGCCCTGGTGTTCTGGCACGACTTGCCACCGCTGAAAAGCATGTTTTTCAGCATCGTGGCGTGTTTTCGCAACTTCTGGGCCTTTACCTGGTTTGGCTTCGCCTGGATGGGCGCCATCGTCGTGACCATTCTGGCCATCAGCACGCTGGGCACCCTGGCGGGCAACCCGGCGCTGTCAGGGATGATGTTGTTTCCGGCGCTGATGCTGCTGGCGTCGATGTTTTTCACCTCGCTGTATTTCACCTACCGCGACTGTTTCGAGCCTGAAACTCCCCCCGGGCCAGATCAGACCCAGCTCAATCCACCGGCGTAAGCTTGGCTACCGACAGCGCCAGCCACTTGACGCCGTGGCGCGGGAAGTTGATTTGCGCGCGCGCATCGTCACCCTTGCCTTCCAGCAACAACACCGTGCCTTCACCAAACTTGGCGTGAAACACCTTTTGCCCGGTGCGCAAGCTGCCTTGCGCCTCGGCCTTGGGTTGCGCCACAGGTTTCGGGATTGGCGCTGAAAAGCGTGAGTAATCCGTGCCGAGCCGTCCTGAATAAACGGCGTCTGCAAAGTTGTCGGACTTGCCAAAACCCGGGTGCCTGGGCGTGATCCATTTCAGCGCCTCGTCGGGCAGCTCTTCAAAAAAGCGGCTGCGCAGGTTGTAGCGCGTCTGGCCGTGCAGCATGCGGGTCTGCGAGTGGCTCAGATACAGCCGCTTGCGGGCGCGCGTGATAGCCACGTACATCAGGCGGCGTTCTTCCTCCAGGCCATCGCGGTCGTTCATGGAATTCTCGTGCGGGAACAGGCCTTCTTCGATGCCGGTGATGAACACGCAGTCAAACTCCAGGCCCTTGCTGGCGTGCACCGTCATGAGCTGAATGGCATCCTGCCCGGCCTGCGCCTGGTTGTCACCCGCCTCCAGCGCGGCATGGGTCAAAAAGGCCGCCAGCGGTGACAAGGTTTCACCGGTCTCGGCATCGGGCGCGGGGATGTCCTGCACCGGCTGACTCATATCCAAGCCTTGCGAGGCCGGCGACTGAGTGAGCGGCTGGCCCAATTCATCCACCGGCAGCGTCACGGCGTCGCGGCCAAAACCTTCAATGCTGACAAAACTCTCGGCGGCATTGACCAACTCCTCCAAATTCTCCACCCGGTCAGCACCTTCGCGGTCGGCCTTGTAGTGGTCGATCAGGCCACTGTGATCCAGCGTGAGTTCAATCGTTTCGCGCAGGCTCAAGCCCTGCGTCTGCTCGCGCAGCACGTCGATGCCCGCCAGAAAGCTGCCAATCTTGGTGCCCGCCTTGCCACCGAGGCCGCTGACTGCATCGCTGAGCGAGCAGCCGCTGGCGCGCGCCACATCCTGCAACTGCTCCAGGCTGCGCATGCCGATGCCGCGCGGCGGAAAGTTGACGGCGCGCAAAAAGCTGGTGTCGTCGCGCGGGTTCTCCAACAGGCGCAAGTAGGCCAGCGCGTTCTTGATTTCAGCGCGCTCAAAAAATCGCAGGCCGCCATACACCTTGTAGGGCATGCCCGCGTTGAACAGCGCGGTCTCGATCACGCGGCTTTGCGCGTTGCTGCGGTACAGCACGGCAATTTCCTTGCGCTCATAGCCTTCGCGCACCAACTGCTTCATCTCGTCCACCATCCACTGCGCCTCGGCAAAGTCGCTGGGCGCCTCGAACACCCGCACCGGCTCGCCCGGCCCCTGGGCGGTGCGCAGGTTTTTGCCCAGGCGCTTGCTGTTGTGTCCGATCAGGGCGTTGGCGCTATCCAGAATGTTGCTGCCGCTGCGGTAGTTTTCCTCCAACTTGATCTGGTGCTTGACGCCGAATTCGCGCACAAAGTCGGCCATGTTGCCCACGCGCGCACCCCGAAAGGCGTAAATGCTCTGGTCATCATCCCCCACGGCCAGCACGCAGCCGGTGGGCTGGAACGCACCATCTGCCGTGCTGTGGGCGCCGGTGCCGGCCAGCATCTTGATCCAGGCGTATTGCAGCTTGTTGGTGTCCTGGAACTCGTCGATCAGAATGTGCCTGAAGCGGCGCTGGTAATGCTCACGAATGGGATCGTTGTCGCGCAGCAATTCGTAGGAGCGCAGCATCAGCTCGCCAAAATCGACCACGCCTTCGCGCTGGCATTGTTCCTCGTAAAGCTGGTAAATCTCGATCTTTTTGCGTGTCTCGTCGTCGCGTGCTTCCACCATATTGGGGCGCAAACCGTCTTCCTTGCAGCCGCCAATGAACCACTGCATGGGCTTGGGCGGAAAGCGCTCGTCATCGATGCCGAACTGCTTGTACAGGCGTTTGATGGAAGACAACTGGTCTTGCATGTCCAAAATCTGAAAGCTCTGCGGCAGGTTCGCCAGCTTGTAGTGGGCGCGCAAAAAGCGATTGCACAAGCCGTGAAAGGTGCCGATCCACATGCCGCGCACATTGAGCGGCAACATGGCGGCCAGGCGCGTCATCATCTCCTTGGCGGCTTTGTTGGTGAACGTGACCGCCAGAATGCCGCCGGGCGACACCTGGCCGGTTTGCAGCAGCCAGGCAATGCGCGTGGTGAGCACCCGCGTTTTGCCGGAACCCGCCCCGGCCAGAATCAGCGCGTGCTCGGCCGGCAGCGTGACAGCGGCCAGTTGCTCGGGGTTCAGGTTGTTCAGCAGGCCTGCATCGGGCGGTCTGGGTGGGGTCGGGGTTGAAAACATGAAGGCATTGTAGAAAGCCACCCCGACTTCGATAGAATCAAGCACCGGGCCCAAGCAATTGCGGCCCGGTTTTTTTTGAACAGGTGCCAGACCATGGAAATCTTCGACTACGACAACATCCTGCTGCTGCCGCGCAAATGCCGCGTGGACAGCCGCTCTGAGTGCGACGCCAGCGTGCAGCTCGGGCCGCAGCGCTTTCGCATTCCGGTGGTGCCCGCCAACATGAAAACCGTGGTGAGCGAGGACATTTGCATCTGGCTGGCGCAAAACAATTACTTTTATGTGATGCACCGGTTCGATCTGGACAACGTGCAGTTTGTCAAAGCCATGAAGGCGCGCGGCCTGTACGCGTCCATTTCCCTCGGCGTTAAAAAGCCGGATTACGACACGGTCGATCAACTGGTGGCGCTGGGATTGGCGCCGGAATACATCACCATCGACATTGCCCACGGCCACTCGGACAACGTGAAAGCCATGATCGGCTATCTGCGCGAAAAAATTCCCGGCACCTTCATCATTGCCGGCAACGTGGCCACGCCCGAGGCGGTGATCGACCTGGAAAATTGGGGCGCCGACGCCACCAAGGTCGGCATTGGCCCGGGCAAGGTCTGCATCACCAAGCTCAAGACCGGCTTTGGCACCGGAGGTTGGCAACTGAGCGCGGTCAAATGGTGCGCCCGCGTGGCCACCAAGCCCATCATTGCCGACGGCGGCATTCGCGACCACGGCGACATTGCCAAGAGCATCCGCTTTGGCGCCACCATGGTCATGATCGGCTCGCTGTTTGCCGGCCACGAGGAAAGCCCGGGCCAGACGGTAGAGGTCGATGGCAAGCTCTACAAGGAATATTACGGCTCGGCCAGCGACTTCAACAAGGGCGAATACAAGCACGTCGAGGGCAAGCGCATTCTGGAGCCCATCAAGGGCAAGCTGGCCGGCACGCTGATCGAGATGGAACAGGACGTGCAAAGCTCCATCAGCTACTCAGGCGGCAAGAGCCTGATGGACATCCGCAAGGTCAATTACGTCACCCTGGGCGGCGACAACGCGGGTGAACATTTGTTGATGTAGTCCACCTCCCTGAAGCCCTGCTTCAGGGTCGTTTCAGCTTTTTGCACCCTTGCTTATCAACAGATCGACGATTTCGGCGCATTGCGCATTCTGTGCCAGGGACAGAGGCGTGTCGCCTTTCCTTGTCCGGGCAGTGATATCTGCGCCTCTATTGATGAGCAATTCCGCAATGTCGATCGTGCCTCCCGAGAGCGCCAACAACAGCGGCGTGTAGCCCATGGGGTCACGAACGTTGATGTGCGCCCCTTTCCTGATCAGCATTTCGGCAACGTCCTTGTAGCCAACTGTCGATTTACCGCACGCAACCATCAGCGGCGTCAGGCCCAGTTTGTCCTTTTCATTGACGTCCGCGCCCGCATTGAGAAGCATCTTTGCCATGATGGTGAAACCCTTCTTCAAAGCAAGAAGCAGCAGCGGCGTACCGTTGTCATCCGTCTGGTGGATATTAAAATTTGCCCGGATAAATAAATCGGTGACTTCCACATCTCCATCTTCTACCGCCCTTAAAAAACCAGCTCTGCTGCGAAAAATACCGCGCTTTTCCAATTCCTGGATCGCGATTTCTTTCCTCTCTACCGCCAGGAAGGTCTCCAGCATCCTGTATTCCCGCAAGGCATTGAGCTCTTTTACCGCATCAGGGGCAAACCCCTTGCGTCCCCCGCGCTTGTCGATCAGAAGATCACTCAGGTAGTCATCGATTTCTGGTGTATCCCACAGTTCGTCGATCTTGATGAGTAAACGGTCATGGTGCTGTTCAAGGTAGGTCGGGTAGTCTGCTCCCAGGCCTTCAAGTAGAGGGTGTTTCATCGCTGAGCATCTCATTGTTAAATAGCAACGCGGGTGAGCATTTGTTGATGTGATCGTTTTGAAGCGGCGTCGTGCGCTTTTCCGGATCATAAGGTCACTTCTTTACCCCGGAATTGCCGGGTTTGGCCTGAAAATGGCTCTGCTAGAATTCTGCCACTCACGAAGCAAATACTGTTTCGCTGAATCCAAGGGAACTTAGCTCAGCTGGTAGAGCAGCGGACTCTTAATCCGTAGGTCGAGAGTTCGAATCTCTCAGTTCCCACCACCCAATTCAGAGGGAAACAAGCTGTCATGGTTTGTTTCCCTTTTCGTTGAGCGTATCCATGAGGCAAGAAGGCACCTATGATGCATTCTTGTATTGAAGGTCCCCCGTATTACATGAACGGGGGGATACGCGATTTCACTTCTCGTGTGTCTTGTCAAGATTGAGTTGCCAAAGATCCTTCACAGATTTTCCAGACTCGTTCGCCCAGTGTGCTGGCCCTCTAACCGACGTACTCGAAAAGCCCAATTCGCCCAAGAGTTCCTTGGCTAAGTTGCTCATGGAATACCGTTGTCCGCCGTAGATCAGATCCCCGCCTGAAACAACAGCAGAGAATTTATGAACTACGTTGCCTTGATAGTCGAGAAAACTCAACTTTTCACCGTCCTTAAGGTAGCCAGACTTCACTAATAATCTCAAATCAGCCTTTGGAGCCTTCGTCCGAGCAAGGGAAGCTTTAGTCGAACCGAGGGAGGCCTTAGCTTGGAGGTACAAGGCCTCCAAGTCGGGGTCCACTTCGACTACAGCATTAGATTGCGTAGGTAACGTTTGTGCGTCAGTAAGGCCGAGCAAACGCCGCAACGTCATGTTGGGAGTGTCAACATATGGTTTGGCATGCTTTTCAAGATGAGAAAAAACCTCATCATCAATGTCGATTGATATCACTTTGAATTCCATTCTTGAGTTAAGAAGAGATAAGAATATCTCAAGAATATTCTTATGTCAAGCAAGAATAAGAATATTCTTCCGCTCCCGAGATGGTGGATTGCGCAATCAACGCTTGACCACAAGCCTCCACAGGTACCCCAGCTCCCACCCCCCTGCGTCTGAAACGCTGAGGGGGTCGCTGGGACTTCGGCCTGTGGATTTTGTGGACAAGCTAGCGAACGTTGCTAGCGGAGTTCTTTGAAGTCAATTTGATTTCTTGTACGTAGCTAAAACGTAGCTTTTGACAACAGTTTGAAGCTACGCATGGCACCCGGTTACGTGGTGCGTGTGTCTGTAAGCCGTGGGCAGGACATTGAAAACAGGGTAATTCCTGCTCTCGTAAGTAAGCGCGCTGTGAACCCATCTTGACCACAGCGCAGCGGCTGTGGCTGAGAATCAAAGAGCTTGACTTTGTGGTTGCCAGCGGTGCGGCAACAACTCATGAATCTGACTGGCCCGTTGCGTTGGCA
>NZ_JAQTWL010000037.1 GCF_028689295.1 Rhodoferax sp. | reverse complement strand
GCGCCCATGCTCGGCTCCAGGTCACGCACCACGTTGGCGGCACCGACCAGGCTTTCCGCCACGTCGCCGGCAAACTGGGCCTCTGCGGCAGTGTTGAGGGTGGCCGGATACATGCGCTGGTAAGTCACCACGGCAGTCGCACCAAACGCCTGCGCCACCGAACTGCACAACTCGCTGAGGCGGCGCTCAATCAGGGCCTGCACCTCTGTCTTGAAGGTGCGCACCGTGCCGACCAGAGTGGCGCTGCCTGCCACCACACTCATGGCGCCCAGGTCACCCGCGTGCATGGCGCACAGGCTGATGACGGCGCTGTCGACCGGCTTGACGTTACGCGACACAATGCTTTGCACGGCGGTGATGATGTGCCCGGCCACCAGCACTGGGTCCACGGTTTGGTAGGGGTGCGCGCCGTGGCCGCCCTTACCGGTGATCTCGATGCTGATGCGGTCCGCTGCGGCCATCATCGGGCCACTGTTCAAACCAATGGTGCCGGGTCGCATGGCCGGCCAGTTGTGCATGCCATAGACCGACTGCACCGGAAAACGCTCAAACAGACCGTCGTCGATCATGGCTTGGGCGCCGGCATAACCTTCTTCGCCGGGCTGAAAAATCAGCACGGCGGTACCGTCGAAGTTGCGCGTCTCGGCCAGGTAGCGCGCCGCGCCCACGAGCATCGCGGTGTGGCCGTCGTGGCCGCAGCCGTGCATCAGGCCGGGTTTCCCGGACTTCCAGGCAAAGTCGTTGTGTTCGGTCATTGGCAGCGCGTCCATGTCGGCGCGCAGACCCGTCATTTTCCCGCTGCTGTTGCGCTTGCCCTGGATGACAGCCACCAGGCCGGTCTTGCCGATGCCGGTGTGGATGGCGTCCACGCCACAGACTTTCAGCGCCTGCTCGACGCGATGGGCGGTATAGACCTCTTCAAAGCCCAGTTCGGGGTGCGCGTGCAAGTCGCGCCGCAAGGCGGTCAGCTCAGGGTGGAAAGCGGCGATGTGGGCAAAGGCGCGGCTGTTCATCATTCGCCGAACAGTTCCCCGCCGGCCTGCTCCGCTGGTGGCGTCACGCCCAGGTGGCGGTAGGCGGCCAGTGTGGCAATGCGACCGCGCGGGGTGCGCTGCAGATAACCCTGCTGGATTAAATAGGGCTCGATCACGTCTTCGATGGTCTCTCGCTCCTCGCCAATACTCGCGGCAATGTTGTCAAGCCCGACCGGGCCACCGTCAAAACGGTGGATGACAGCCTCTAACAGTTTGCGGTCCATCAAATCAAAGCCCTGCGGGTCAACATCAAGCATGGCCAGCGCGCGGTTGGCAATGTCCAGCGTGATCTCGCCCACACCTTTCACGTCGGCGTAGTCGCGCACGCGTCGCAACAGCCGGTTGGCAATGCGCGGTGTACCGCGTGACCGGCGGGCAATCTCAAAACCGCCACGTTCATCCGTGGGCACATTGAGCAGGCCAGCGCTGCGCTTGACGATGCGCGCAAGCTCCTCGGGGGTGTAAAACTCCAGCCGCGCCACAATGCCGAAGCGGTCGCGCAGCGGGTTGGTCAGCATGCCGGCACGGGTGGTGGCGCCCACCAGGGTGAAGGGCTGGAGGTCGAGCTTGATGCTGCGCGCCGCCGGGCCTTCGCCGATCATGATGTCGATCTTGTAGTCTTCCAGCGCAGGGTACAAAATTTCTTCCACCACCGGGCTCAGGCGGTGGATTTCGTCGATGAACAGCACATCGTTTTTTTCCAGGTTGGTCAGCAACGCGGCCAGGTCTTTGGGTTTTTCCAGCACCGGGCCGCTGGTCTGGCGCAGGTTCACGCCCAGCTCGTGCGCGATGATGTGGCTCAAGGTGGTCTTGCCCAGGCCCGGCGGGCCGAACAGCAGCACATGGTCAAGCGCCTCGTCACGCATCTTGGCGGCGCTGATAAAAATCTCAAGCTGTTCGCGCGCCTTGGTCTGGCCCACGTACTCCTGCATCAGCTTGGGCCGCAGCGCGCGCTCGATCGCCTCCTCGTTGGGCGAGGCGGGCGCGTTGGACACCACCCGCTTGGGCGGCGCCGGGGCAAAGTCGTCGGTTTGGATACTCACAGCGGGCTCAGGTTAATACGATAAAACGTGGTCATTGCGAGCGCCGTGAAGCAATCCATGAATTCAAACAGCATGGACTGCCACGCTACGCTCGCAGCGACGGGGTCAGGTTCAGCGCTCGTGTGCACTATAGCGCCAGCCTGGTCGCCAGCCACTGGCTCAAGCGACTGTTGGGGTCTTCAAAGCCGTGGATGCCGCAGTAATGGTTGGCGTCAGGCAGCACGCTGAGCTCACCAACATTGCCTGCGCCTTGCCACGCGGCATGGAAACTGCTGGCCTGGCGCGCAAATTCCGGCGTTTCCTCGCTGCCCCAATTCACCCAGATCGGCGTGGCACAAGGCCGCACACCAAACATCGGCGAATTGCGCCGGATGATGCCCTCGTCGAGCTGGATCATGGGCTGCAAGTAGCTGTAGCGCAGCGGCGCAATGTCGTAAATGCCGCTCACCAGCACAGCGGCGGCCAGGGGGTCGGCGGGCAAGCCGTAGTCCTCAACCCAGCGCGTTTGCAGGCACATGGCGGTCAACTGGGCGCCTGCCGAGTGCCCGCCCAGCGCCACCCGCGCCGGGTCGCCACCGTATTCAGCAATGTGGCGATGCGTCCAGGCCACGGCAGCGCGTACCTGGCGCGTGATTTCATCGACAGTCACAAAAGGACACAGGGCGTAATTGACCACCACGGTGGTGATGCCCAGCGGCTGCAGGCCCAGCGCCACACAACTGAATTCCTTGCTGGAGAACGCGCGCCAGTAGCCGCCGTGGAGGAACACGAACACCGGCGCATTGGGCACATCAGCCGGAAAGATGTCGAGCGTCTCGGCCAGCGTGGGGCCAAACGGCACATCGAGCACACAGCGCAAGCTGGCACGGGCATGGTTTGATCGACCAATGTAATGCCTGGCCGGCGCCAGGGGCTCTGCCAGCTTGATGGCCGGGTTGTACTGCGCATCAAGCTGCGCCTGGGTGTCAAATTCGCGGTAGAGACGGGTCATGGCTTGATGCTCAATGGAAGAAAAATTACACGCCAATATAACGCTGCCACAGGCCCGGCTCAGCCGCCAACTGCCCGGAGTCACCCTGCCACACCACCCGGCCGCGCTCCAGAATGCTGTGGTGATGCGCCAGTTTGATCAGCCGCTGCACGTATTTGTCGATCACCAGTATGGTCTGCCCGCGGCGGCTCAGCTGGTGCAGGCATTGCCAGATGTCCTCGCGCACCAGCGGCGCCAAACCCTCGGTCGCCTCGTCCAGGATCAACAAGTACGGATTGGTCATGAGTGCTCGGCCAATCGCCAGCATTTGCTGCTCGCCACCCGAGAGTTCATTGCCCATGTGGCGCACACGCTCGGCCAGGCGCGGGAACAAATCGAACACCGACTCCAACGTCCACGGGTCTGTGGAAGCGTTGCGGTTGGCGGCAAAGGCCAGCAGGTTTTCCCGGACCGACAGATTCGGAAAAATCTGCCTGCCCTCGGGCACCAGCGCCAGCCCCATGCGGGCGATGCGGTCGGGAGTCAAATGGTCGATGCGCTCGCCGCGAAAACGCACGCTTCCCCGTAGCGCTGGCGTCAGGCCCAGGATCGAGCGCACCGTGGTGGTTTTGCCCATGCCGTTGCGCCCCAGCAGCGTGGCGACCTCGCCGGGCTGAACGGCAAAACTCACACCAAACAGCACTTGGCTGGCACCGTAGGCCGTCTCCAACTGCTCAACTTCAAGCAGCGCGCTCATGCCGTGGCCTCCTCAGGGTCGCCCAGGTAGGCCAACCGCACCTCGGGGTGCTGGCGTATCTCCTCAGAAGTGCCGCAGGCAATGACCCGGCCAGCCACCAGCGTCGAGATGCGGTCAGCCAGCCGGAACACCGCATTCATGTCGTGCTCCACCAGCAGCAGCGTGCTCTCACCGCGCAGGCTTTGCAGCAGACTCAGCATGCGCTCGGACTCATCCGGCCCCATGCCGGCCATGGGCTCGTCGAGCAGCAGCAATTTGGGCCGCGTGGCCAGCGCCAAGCCGACCTCCAGTTGGCGCTGCTCGCCGTGCGACAGCGCACCGCCAAGTTGGTTGATTTGCGGCGCCAGACTGACCCGCTCGGCCACCTCGGTTGCCAGGGCGTAACGCTCGGCATCACGCCGTGCCGGGCGCCAGAAGTTCAGGCTATGGCCGGCATGGGCCTGCACCGCCAGCGCCAGGTTGTCCAGCACTGACAGGCGATTGAAGATGCTGGTGATCTGGAACGAGCGCGCCAGGCCGTGCGCCACCCGCTCGTGCATGGGCATGCGGGTGATGTCCATGCCATCAAACTGGATGCGCCCGGCGCTGGGTGCCAGGGCACCTGTAATCAGCTGGATCAGGGTGGTTTTGCCCGCGCCGTTGGGGCCGATCAGGGCATGGATTTCACCCGGGAGCACGCTCAGGCAGGCATGGTCGGTGGCGCGCAGGCCGCCATAGGACTTGACCAGTCCATCGACCTGCAGCAGCGTGCCGTGGCTCACGGCAACTTCCTCTTAACGCGCAGGCTCATCAGGCCATTGGGCGCCAGCAGCACCACGGCCAGCAGCACGGCGCCCAAGCCAAACTGCCAGTGGATGGTGTAGCTGCTCAAGAGTTCTTCAAGCACCAAAAACACCACCGCACCGATCAGGCCGCCGTACAAATGCCCGACCCCGCCCAAGATCACCATCACCATCAACATGCCGGACTCGCTCCACTGCATCATCGACGGGCTGACAAAGCCGCCCTGATGCGCCAGCAGGGCGCCGGCCAGGCCAGCCAGCGCGCCCGCCAGCACGAAGGCCAGCAACTTGAAGCGGTACACCGGGAAACCAATGGCCGCCATGCGCGTCTCGTTGTCGCGAATCGCCTGCAAGGCATGGCCAAAGCGGGAGTTGAGCAGGCGCTGCACCAGCAAAAATACCGCCACGGCAAGGGCCAGCACCAGGTAATAAAACGTGGCGTCCTGGGCCGGGTCCAGGCCAAAACCCAGCTCAAAGCGGCCATTCAGCGACAGGCCGTCGTCGCCACCATAGGTTTTGAGCGACACCATGAGGTAGTACAGCATCTGGGCAAAAGCCAGTGTGATCATGATGAAGTAAACACCCCGGGTGCGCAGGCTGATGGCGCCGATCAGCAAGGCAAAAGCGCCTGCCGCCACACAGGCCAGCGCCAGCCCCAGCCAGGCGGACGCAAAGCCGTGCTGCATCAGGATGCCAGCCGCATAAGCCCCCACGCCGACAAACGCCGCATGGCCAAAACTGACCATTCCGCCAAAACCAAGAATCAAATTGAGGCTGGTGGCTGCCAGCGCAAAAATCAGGATGCGGCTGGCCACACCCACATAAAAGCCCTGCCCCCAGATTTGCGCCAACTCGGGCAGCAACACCAGCGCGATCAGCAAGACCAGGCCGGTGCGCCAGTGCAAGGGGTGATCGAGCACGCCGGGTCTTGAATCCAGGTCAGCCATGGGCGGGAAACAGCCCTTGCGGCTTGAAAAACAGCACGGCGGCCATCAATACATAAATCAGGATGGCGGCGACGGCCGGGCCTGCGTTGGCGGCCAGGTCCGGCCCCATGACGCGCTCAAAGACAAAAGGAATCAGGGTGCGCCCGGCGGTATCCACCACGCCCACCAGCAGCGCGCCCAGCAGCGCGCCGCGAATCGAGCCGATGCCGCCGATCACGATCACCACAAAGGCCAGAATCAAAATGCTCTCGCCCATGCCGACCTGCACCGCCAGCAGCGGCCCGAGCATGCCGCCGGCCAGCGCGCACAAGCCCGCGCCAATGGCAAACACCAGGGTGAACAGGCGCCGCACATCGACCCCCATGGTCAGCGCCATCTCCCGGTTCGAGGCGCCGGCGCGCACCTGCATGCCCAGGCGGGTGCGCGTGACCAGCAGGTACAGCAAGCCAGCAGCCGCCAGGCCTACGGCAATGATGAACAGGCGATAGGCGGGGTAACTGAAGCCCGGCAACAGCTCCACCGGGCCCGCCAGGGCGGCGGGCGGGTTGAGTTCGATGGGTTGCGAGCCCCAGACCATGCGCACGGCCTCGTTGCTCATCAGCAAAATGGCAAAGGTGCCCAACACCTGCGACAGGTGATCGCGCTGGTACAGGCGGCGTAGCACGGTGACCTCCAGCATTGCGCCGAGCGCCGCCGTGGCGGCAATGCCGAGCGCCAGCCCGAGCCAGAACGAGCCACTGGCAAGCCCAATGCTGGCAATCAGGTAGGCCCCGATCATGTAGATCGAGCCGTGCGCCAGGTTGATCATGTCCATGATGCCGAACACCAGCGTCAGCCCGGCGGCCAGCAAGAACAGCATCAAGCCGAATTGCAGGCCGTTGAGCGACTGCTCCAGGACCAGAATGCCGGTCATGACTAATAAATTCGAGTCGTCATCGCGAGGAGCGCAGCGACGTGGCGATCCATGCAGCCCTGGATTGCCACGCTACGTTCGCAATGACAGCCATATCGTCAAAGCGCGGGCATCTTGCATTCGCCCACGTAGGCATCGGCGTGGTCCTTGAACACGGTGCTCAGGGTGCGGTTGGTGATACGGCCCTGGGCGTCCTTGGTGATCACACGCAGGTAGTAGTCCTGGATCGGATAACCGTTGCTGTTGAACTTGAAGGCGCCGCGCACCGAGTCGAATTTGGCCGCCGCAATGGCCTTGCGCAGGGCCGTTTTGTCGTCAAGCTTGCCCTTGACGTCGCGCACGGCGGCATCCATCAGGCGGGCGGCGTCGTAGCCTTGCGACGCGTACAGGGTCGGCAGGCGGCCGTAGTCTTTCTGGAAGTCAGCCACAAAGCGCTTGTTGACCGGGTTTTGCATGTCGTGCGCCCACTGCGAGCTGTTGAACATGCCCAGCATGGGCTCACCCACGGCGCGGATCACGTCTTCATCGGCCGAGAAACCCGGGCCGAACAGCGTCATGTCCTTGGACAAACCGGCGCCGACAAACTGCTTGATGAAGTTGATGCCCAGGCCACCCGGCAAAAAGATATAGACCGCATCGGCGCCCGATGCGCGCATTTTGGAGATTTCAGCGCCATAGTCCAGCTGGCTCAAGGGCGTGTAGGCCTCGGAGGCAATTTGTCCCTTGAAATAACGCTTGAAACCGGCCAACGCGTCCTTGCCGGCCGGATAATTTGGCGCCAGCAGGGCAACCTTCTTGAAACCCTTGTCCTGCACCGTCTTGCCCACCGCTTCGTGCAGGTTGTCGTTTTGCCAGGCGACGTTGAAGAAATACGGGTTGCAATCCGCGCCAGCCAATTGCGAAGGGCCGGCGTTGGCGCTAATGTAGAAGGTTTTGGAGTCAAAAATCGGCTTGCCCACGGCCAGCATCACGTTGGAAAACACCACGCCGGTCATGAAGTCCACTTTGTCCTGTTTCACCAGCCGGTCGGCCGTCTGGCGCGCCGCATCGGGCTTGGCCTGGTCGTCGGCCACGATCACCTCGACCGGCAGCCCGCCGAACTTGCCACCCGAGTGCTTGAGCGCCAGGTTAAAGCCGTCGCGAATGTCAATGCCCAAGCCCGCTCCGGGGCCGGACAAGGTGCTGAGCATGCCGACCTTGACCTTGTCGGCGGCTTGGGACGGGCCGGCCAGACAAAGCAGGGCGGCGGCAGTTGTCAGGGTGAAGCGCAGGGATTTGAGACCAATCGATTTCATCAAAGTGTCCTATCAGGGGTTGAACTAAAAATGAGCCCACAGGCAATTCGGATCACCATTGTCGCGGAGCTTTCATACTACTTCGCCAGCGCCTTGAGCGCCAGCTTGATGCCGTCGCTCACGCCAATGTCTTTCGGCAGCGCTTTGAGGGCTACTGCGGCCTCCTTGTCACTGTAGCCCAGCGCCAGCAGGGCCTGGAAAATGTCGCCCTGCGCATCGCTGGCGATGCTGCTGGGCACACCAATGTCAGGGCCGAGCTTGCCCTTGAGCTCCAGCAGCAGGCGCTCGGCAGTCTTTTTGCCAATGCCGGGCACCTTAATCAGTCGGCCACCCTCCTGCAGGGTCACGGCCTGCGACAACTCGGACACGCTCATGCCCGACAGCACCGACAACGCGGTGCGCGGCCCGACGCCCGAGATCTTGATGAGTTCGCGAAACGCCGCGCGCTCTTGCGACGTGGCAAAGCCGTACAAAATCTGCGCATCCTCGCGCACCACAAAGTGCGTCAGCAGCGTCACCTTGACGCCAAGCTCGGGCAGGTTGTAGAACGTGCTCATGGGCACAAACACCTCGTAGCCCACGCCGTGGCAGTCCACGATGACCTGCGGCGGATTTTTGTCGTCGAGGGTGCCCGTTAATTTACCGATCATTTTGTGCCTATCATGGAGGGAGTATTTCAGCGCCAATTTTTGGGAATTATCAACTTTGATCCTCCGACACATTTTTTCCCCGCCTAACAACACCCGCCTGGGCCACCTGTGCGGCCCCATGGACCAGCACCTGCGCACCATCGAAGCCGCGCTGCAAGTCAAAATTGCGCACCGCCACGAGCAGTTCAAGGTCGATGGCCTCAAGGCCAATGCCAAGCGCGGCATGGAAATGCTGCAGGCCCTCTACGAGATCGCGGCGCGCCCGATCGAGCCGCGCACCGTGCAACTGATGCTCTCGGGTGACGGCGACGTGCACGGCGCGGATGGCCCGTCACTCAAGACCAAACGCACCGACCTCAAGCCGCGCTCCATCAATCAGGCACATTATCTCGACAGCATTGCCAGCCACGACATCACCATCGGCATCGGCCCGGCCGGCACCGGCAAGACCTACCTGGCAGTGGCCATGGCGGTGGACGCATTGCAGCGCAGCACGGTGCAGCGCATTGTGCTGACGCGTCCAGCCGTGGAAGCCGGCGAGCGCCTGGGCTACCTGCCCGGCGACCTGGCGCAAAAAATCGACCCCTACCTGCGCCCACTTTATGACGCGCTTTACGACCTCATGGGTTTCGAAGCCGTGCAAAAAGCCTTCGAGCGCCAGACCATCGAGATCGCGCCACTGGCCTTCATGCGCGGGCGCACGCTCAACACCGCCTTTGTCATCCTGGACGAGGCGCAAAACACAACGCCCGAGCAGATGAAGATGTTTCTGACGCGCATCGGTTTTGGCGCCAAGGCCGTGATCACCGGCGACGTCAGCCAGATCGACCTGCCCACCACCCAGCTCAGCGGCCTGATCGACGCCGAGCGCGTGCTCAAACAGGTCGAGGGCATTGCCATCTGCCGCCTGACCAGCGCGGACGTGGTGCGGCACCCGCTGGTGGCGCGCATTGTGGATGCCTATGACGCCCCCGGGCGCATCGGCATCCAGCGGCGCGATGATGCCGAACCCCTGGCCGCCACGGCACCCTCCCGCGGCCACCGACGGAACACCCCATGAACCAGCTCACCCTCTCGCTGCAATTCGGCAAATTTGAAGACGTGGCCCAACACCGCGCCGCCCTGCCGCGCCACAAGGTCGCACGCTGGCTGCGCGCCGCGCTGCAAAGCGACGCCGAGATCACGGTGCGCATCGTCGATGCCACCGAGGGCCTTGCCTTGAACCGGGACTATCGCAAAAAGGACTACGCCACCAACGTGCTGACCTTCGACTACACGCAGGAACCGGTCGTGACCGCCGACCTGGTGCTGTGCGCGCCAGTGGTCGCGGCCGAGGCCAAGGAACAGGGCAAAACCCTGGAAGAACATTACGCCCATCTGCTGGTGCACGGCGCCCTGCACGCCCAGGGCTGGGACCATGACGAGGATGAAGATGCCCAGGTGATGGAACTGCGCGAAAGCGAAATCATGGCGCGACTCGGGTTTGACGACCCGTATTGACCGGAAATCCTTCGCGGCGAGGGCGCCGCTCCTGATATGGATTGACCTGTCAATAAGTTGATTAGGTTTTTTCTCTGTTTCTTGGTTTTTCTGAGTCAGTGACTGTGGTTCAGGGGCTACAAGGCTGTGGGGCGACG
>NZ_JAQTWL010000071.1 GCF_028689295.1 Rhodoferax sp. | reverse complement strand
GGAGGCGGCAACTCCATTGCACGATCATTGAGCAATTCGATCGTGGTGCCGCCAGCGCCAAACACAATCACCGGCCCGAACGGGTCATCGGTGACCAGTCCCACATAGATCTCACGGCCATGGCGGGCGTTTACCATCTTCTGCACGGTCACGCCATTGATACGGGCCTGCGGCATGATGCGTTTAACCCGCTCCACCATGCCGTTGTAGTTGTCACGTGCACTGGTGGCATTCATGATGCTGATCGCCACACCCTGCACATCGGACTTGTGGCTGATGTCGGGCGAGTCGATCTTGAGCGCCACCGGGAAACCCAGCTGCGCCGAAATCATCATGACCTCGTTGGCGTTGCGCGCCAGAATGGTTTGCGTGACCGGAATGTGGAAGCATGACAGCAATGTCTTCGACTCCATATCGGTCAGCACCTTGCGCCGTTCGGCCACCACACTCTCGATGATGAGGCGCGCGCCTTCGATGTCGGGCTTGCCCAGAATTGACAACGGTGGCGGCGTTTGCTGCAGCAAGCGCTGGTTCTGGTAAAAGGTGGCGATGTTGCCAAAGGCGCCCACTGCCGCCTCCGGTGTGCGGAAGGTGGGGATGGCGGCCTCGTTGAGCAGCACGCGTGCCTCGCCTACAGTAGCATCACCCATCCAGCACGACAGCAGCGGTTTGTTCATGGCGCGTTTGATTTCCGCCATGGTCTTGGCGATACCGATGGAGTCGGATCCTGTCTTGGGTGAGAAGATCACCAGCACGCCGTCTATTGAGGCGTCATGGTAGGCAGCAATGACAGCGGCCTTGTAGTGTTCGGCCGTGGCTTCTTCCGACAGGTCAATGAGGTCGGTCAGTGACGCCAGTACATGCAGCTTGGGCTTGAGCTCGGCGCTCGATTGCTCTGAGAGCTTGCCCAGGTGCAGATGGATTTCATTGACCCAGTCCACCGCCAGCATGCCAGGGCCGCCGCCATTGGTAACAATGGCCAGGCGCTGGCCCACCGTTCGGTAACGCGAAGCCAGACATTTGGCCGCCGAGAACAGTTCCACAAACGAGGTGACGCGCACCGCCCCGGCGCGGCGCAGGGCCGCGTCAAACACATTGTCGCTGCCGACGATGGCGCCGCTGTGGGTCTGTGCTGCCTGCTTGCCTGCGGGCTTGCGTCCGGCCTTAAGCACGATCACCGGCTTGGTATTGGCTGCCGAGCGCAGCGCGCTCATGAAGCGGCGTGCATTGGAAATGCCTTCCAAGTACACGATGATGCTTTGGGTGCGTTCGTCGTTGGCCAGGTAGTCCAGCACCTGCGCGATGTCCACAGCGGTATTGGAGCCCAGCGAAACCACCGATGAAAACCCGACGCCATTCTTGCTCGCCCAGTCCAGCATGGACGCTGTCAGCGCGCCCGATTGCGACACCAGTGCCAGCGAACCGCTGCTGGCTAGGTCGCCCGCCACGCTGGCATTGAGTTGCAGCGGCGGGTTCTGAAAGCCAAGGCAGTTAGGCCCCAGCAGTTGCACGTCTTCGCGCTTGGCCACCATTTTCATGTCCTGGGCCAACTCGGCGCTGATACCGGTGGAGATTATCAGGGCCGAGCGGCAGTTCATGCGACCTGCCACCGCCAAGGCGGCCAGCACTTCGTCCGCAGGCAGCGCAATGATGGCCAGATCGGCGCGGGTTTGCGCCAGATCAGCCAGCGTGCCACTGTTGTGGATATCCAGAAAATGCAGCGTGCCCTTGTAAGTCTGCGCCTTCAAATTTTCGGCCAGTTGCCGGGCTTGGGGTGTGTGGCCCTCGACGGATTCGGTGGGGCCGGCAAAAACCAGAATCGATTGGGGTGCGAAAAGAGGAGCGAGGTAGTGTTTGTCCATACGTTCAATCAGCGCCTATCACCACCTTGACGTGCGCCGTCGCGCTGCGTGCAAGTGGGCTTAAGACATAACCGCCTTCAAGGCAGGACATCATGCGCCCCTGGCAGTGGCGCATGCCCCACCAAACGAGATCTATCCCAGCAGGGAATGAATAAAATCGTGCCATGATTCTAATTCCCAAGGCATCGACACTTAAAAACTCGAAGGAGATGGCACACGTTTTTCAGTGCAGCTACCAATTGATGCCTGTCGTCCTCAGTGGCTAAGCCATCGCCAGCAGTCAATCACTTCCAGCCCGAACTACTCACAAAAGTGACACAGCGGTCATGGAAAAAACTGCTGCCCTTGCAGATTAGCAAGTGCCGTCCTGAACCAAAGCTCATTGTCAGACGGCTCGGTAAACCCAGCCCGCCGAATCTTACCCATATCGGACAGGACGTTGAATTCACAGTTGAAGATGAAATCACCAAAGCCCCAACTGACGATTCTCTCGAATGGCAAGGGCTGCAAGTCGTGTTGTGCCGCCAAAGCTTCCCAGGCTGCAGCATGTAAGGCATTTGACGTGCAAGTGACAGGGGTTGTGGTGGGGCCACTTCCATGTTCAACGCGTCACCTACATGGTGCCAGATACGCTCCCAGCGAAACGGCTCGCCAACGATGTTGAAAGCTTCGTTACGTGCTGATGATGCAAATGCCGCCCAAAGACTTGC
>NZ_JAQTWL010000018.1 GCF_028689295.1 Rhodoferax sp. | reverse complement strand
TCGAGTTTTTCAAGTCAGAGGCATCCAAGCATCAAACCCAGTATCAGCGCATGATCCGCCGCTTGCTGGACTCATACGTTGCAGCGCAGGGGACGGTTGCCGGCCATGCAAAGCGCTCAGTCCGCAAACGCGCGCCAATGTAGTCCTGGTCTGCCACGCTGCGCTCGCACTGAAAACCGTACCGTCATTGCAAGGAGCGCAGCGACGCGGCAGTCCCATGACTACCGATATCTGGACCTTCGGGTGTACCAGGCTGATACCCATGCCTGCCATGTGCGGCGCTACAAAGGGGGCGAGTTGCGCGAAAGAGTGCAGCGCGCCGGTTGATTCGCATCGGGCTGTGGCTTGGTGCGGGCGGGTCGCGGCTGCTGATAGAAGATTTCTACAGCCTAATGCAGGCATAAATAAATGTACCTTGCATATTGATCGCTTAATAGACAAAATGCTAGGATGAAAGTAAAAGACATCAATCCGATTGAAACGCAGGAGTTTCCTCGGGCACTGCTCAAATCAGCAACCGAGCAATTGGCCTTTTCACCAGCCGTCGTGCTGCTTGGGCCCCGGCAGGTTGGCAAGACCACCTTGGCACGGCAAATTGCGGCCATGCACCCCAACACCATCAGCCTTGATCTGCAATTGCCAGGCGACCGCGAAAAACTCACCGAAGGCAGCGGTTTTTTGCAGGCCCATCGCGACAAATTGCTGGTGCTCGACGAAGTGCAGTACGTGCAAGAAGTTTTTGCGCAACTGCGCCCCGAAATTGATGCACAACGCACACCGGGGCGTTTTTTGCTGTTGGGCTCGGCCTCCGGTCGCTTGCTACAGCAAAGCTCGGAGTCGCTGGCCGGGCGCGCCAGCTACCTGGAACTCACGCCCTTGCAGGTCGACGAGGTAGTGGCAATGGGTGCCGATGCTGTCTTTGATGCGCCCACACTCCAAAAACTCTGGTTGCGCGGTGGCTTTCCGGTGAGCTACACGGCGCCCACCGATGCGCTGTCTTTTTCATGGCGCACCGATTTCATTGCCACGTTCTTGAACCGCGACATCCGCGAGCTGGGTGTCAATGTGCCCGCACAAACGCTGCACCGGTTTTGGCGCATGACGGCGCATTTGCATGGCTCGCTGTTCAATGCCTCCAACTTGGCCGCGTCGCTGGGTGGCATCTCGCACACCACGGTGGCGCGCTACCTCGATTCTTTGGTGGACACCATGATGCTGCGCCGACTGGAGCCGCATTTTGTGAACATTGGCAAGCGCCTGGTGAAGTCGCCCAAGGTGTACGTGCGCGACAGCGGCTTGCTGCACGCACTGCTGAATGTGCCCGATGTCAACGCCCTGATCGGGCACCCCATGGCGGGCCCGTCATGGGAGGGTTTCATGGTGGAGCAAATTTGCGCCCTGCTGCCCAAAGGGGCTGACGTGGGCTTTTACCGCACGGCAGCAGGCGCCGAGCTGGATGTGGTGGTGGAGCTGGGCAGTAAAAAGCTGGGTTTTGAGATCAAGTTCTCCAGCGCCCCGAAGGTGAGCCGTGGCTTTTGGCAGGCCTGCCAGGACGTTGGCGTTGACCATGCTTACGTGGTGGCACCGGTGCCTCAGGGCTGGCCCCTCAAGTCAGACCAGGCGTTCAGCGTGGACGTGATCAACCCCGCGCAGTTGCCATGGGCTTTGGCGCGCTGACTTCTGTTTGCGCAAACGAGGAGGAAGGGCTATTTTTCCTCGCTGATCCCCAGCTTCTTCATTTTTTCCCAGAGTGTCTTGCGGCTGATGCCCAGCGCGGCGGCAGAGTCGGCGATGCGGCCCTCTTTGCCTTTGAGTGTTTGCTCGATGTAGTGGCGCTCGTAGCTGCCCAGATAGTCGGTGAGCGAGGTGGCGGCCTCTGGCTTGGCCTGCGCGCCGTGGCCGAACAGAATGTCTGGCGTCAACACCGCCTGGCTTGACAGGATGCAAGCGCGCTCAAGGCAGCTTTTGAGCTCGCGGATGTTGCCTTTCCAGGGGTTGTCCAGCAAGGACTGCTCGGCTTCGGGGCTGAGCTCGCGGCGGTGACTGCCGTGCTGCTTGGCTTCGGCATCGAGCATCTGGCTGGCCAGCCAAAGAATGTCTTCCTTGCGCTCGCGCAGTGGCGGAATCTGCAGCTCCAGCACATTGATGCGGTAGTACAGGTCTTCGCGGAACTCGCCCGCTTCGACCATTTTCTTGAGCACCTTGTTGGTGGCGCAGACCAGGTTGATTTCGATGGGGATGAGCGCCTCGGAGCCCACCCGCATCACCTTGCGCTCCTGAATGACGCGCAGCAGTTTGACCTGCATGGACAGGGGCATTTCGCCAATTTCGTCGAGAAACAGCGTGCCGCCATTGGCCTGCTCGAAGTAGCCTTTTTTGTCGCGCACGGCGCCGGTGTAGGCGCCCTTGACGTAGCCGAACATTTCGGCTTCGAGCAGGGTGTCTGTGATGGCGGCGCAATTGACGGTGACAAAGGGCAACCGCCAGTCGGGGTCGCGCAGCCTGTGCAGGGCACGCGCCACCACTTCCTTGCCAACGCCGGATTCGCCCGTGATGAGCACGGTGATGTTGTCGAATGCCAGCTTGGGCAACACCGACTCGATGTGGCGCATGGCACTTGACAACCCCAGCCCGGGCTCGCCGGAGGCGTGCTCGCTGCCGCGCCCAGCCTTGGCAAAGATGTTGTGCACCATGTCGATCAGCGCCCGGATATCGACCGGCTTGGTCAGGTAGTCCTGGGCGCCGAGCTTGAGCAGGCGCACGGCGCGGTCGATGGCGCCGTAGCCGGTCATGAAGATGTAGGGCGGTAGCTCGGTGCCGGCGGCCCGGAGTTCTTCGAACAGTTGTTCACCGTCGATGTCGGGCAGCTTGATGTCGCTGATGACGACGCTGTACTGGTCTTGCTGGAGCGACTGGCGCGCGGCTTCGCCGGTTTTGAACCAGGTGCAGTCAAAGCCCTCCAGGCCAAAACGGTCGGAGACCGCCTCGCCCATGATCTCGTCGTCTTCAATCAGGCAAATGCGATTGACAGTCATGCGGCGCTGGCTTCTTCAAAGGGCAGGGTGACGGTAAATATGACGCGATGGTCGATTTGCTCCACCGCAATTTTGCCGCCCAGCTGTTGCACGATCTGGTAAGTGATCCACAGGCCGAGGCCGTGCCCCGTTTGGCTGATGGGCGAGAAGGGTTCGAACAGATGCAGCAACTGCTCAGGTGAGAGTTGCGCGCCGTCGTTTTCGATGCGCATGCGCAAGACCTGGTCTTTTTCCTCGATGGCGCAAATCACCAGGCCTTTTTGCTCGGCGGCATGGATGGCATTGAGCAGCAGATTGATCAGCACCTGGCGTACCTGGTTGGCCTGCAGCGGCAGCGGCCGGGCCAGGCTGGAACGCCAGTCGAGCAGCAGCTCTTTGTTGCGCGCCTGGGGCAGCACCAGGTTGCGGATGTCCTCGAAGTCCTGGGGTTCGAGATGGCGGCTCCTGACGCGGGCCTCGACCAGCAGGGCGCCCACCGTTTCCTTGATCTGGGTCAGGCCACGCGCGATCAGGTCGATGGTCTTGGCGGTGCGTGCATCCATTTCGCCGTAGTTCTTCAGGGTGTCGATGGCAGTGAGCATTCCGCCCAGCGGGTTGTTGATTTCGTGAGCCACGCCGGCGGCCAGTCGCCCGACAGCGGCAAGCCGCTCCGAGTGAATGATTTGCTGCTCAAGAGCCTCATTGGAGCTGTGCTCCTCGACAATTTTGTGATAGGCCTCCAGCAGTTGGCCCACCTCGTCATGGTACGGATAGACGGTGGTTTCCAGATTATCGACATCGCCAGTCCTGAGCCTTTTCATGCGTTCGGTCAGCAGCACCAGCGGGCGCGCCATGCGTTTTCCCCAGCTCCAGTTGACCGGCAGCAGGATGAGCAGCACCAGCAAGCCCACCATGCCACCGTAAACGGCAGTGCGGTACAAGCGCGGCGTCAAAACGTCTTTGGAATGGACCAGGATCAGGGTGCCCAGGCTGAATCCCTCGCTGAGAATGGGCGCGGCGATATAAATATTCTGCGCATCCTCCATGTCATAGGTCTTTTGCATGCTGACTGACGAGCTCAGAATGCGCTGGATCAAGATACCGTATTCGGGTGTGAGCTGGTCGATCCGGGTGCCCATGGGAATGAGCATGGGCGTGGTGGAGACGACAACCTTGAGGTCGTTGTCAAGGATCAGAATATTCTTGGGCAGCATCAGGTCGGGGATGGGCGTCACGGCCAACGGTGCGCTGATGATTTCAAAAACCTGCCAGATGTCGTCATCGATCAGCGGCTGAAAAATGTTGGTGACTAGCGTGTTGCCCAGGCTCGACGAGTTGTTGATCAGGTCGTGCCGCAAGTCGTCATAGACCTTGAACATGAACGCACCCGTGACCGCCAGCGTGCTCATGACGATCAGCAGACTACCCCAAATGGGAAATTTCCAGCGGTGGCTCAGGTCGAATAGGCGCATCATTCTCCGCCCAGGGCATGCCGCATTTTGTTGATGCGCTCGAAGGCGTTCTCATCGCCGGGAACAAAGCCATCTATGCCGATGCGCTTGAGCAGCTCATTGCCCTTGGGATCGGTCGCCATGCCGATCAGTGCGCGCTGCAACTCGTTGAAGTCGTTCTGGCTGACATGCGCACTGGCGACCCACGGCGGAGCGGCATAGACATGTGATCTGGCGACGATGCGGGTTTGGGCGGTCAGGCCAGGGGTTGCCACGGACAGGGCATCCCAGACCATGCTGTCCACTTCACCGGCGTGGGCCAGCCCCAAGGCCACGGCTTTCACAACTTCGCGGTGTGAGCGTGCGAATAAAACTTTGTTGAAAAATCGGTCAGGATCTTCGCCGGCCATCAACAATTGGTAGCGCACGTCCAGATAGCTGCCGTTTTGGCTGGCATCGGTAAAAGCAAACACCGCGCCCTTGAGCTGCAACAGGGAGCTGGTGGCGTGGTTGTATTTGGGAACAATCAGGTAAGAGGTAAAGAACGGTTGCCCTTTGTACAGCGGGGAGGCCAGCAGGCGGATGCGGTTCTTGACATGCGCGTTGGGGTAGTCGGTGACCCAGGCAAAATCCACTTTTTCGGTGTCCAGCTGCACCGTGGTTTCATCGGGTTTTCGGTGGATCACAATATCGACCTGGCGTTTGAGCCTGTTGGTCAGGTACTGGCGCAACTCTGCAATGAGCGTGTACTGCTGGTGCAGCAGGGTGTCTGGCAAGCCAATGCGGATCGACTCATTGACCGGCGCCGCCCCGGCGGGGGTATAAAAGAACAGGACGGCCGCGCACAGCCACAGTAGCCGCCGGAGGCGGCACGTTATGCGGCGAAACGACATCTTCATTGGCACGATCTTTGGCAGGCGGTTTCCTGAATCAAAGTTATTTATATCAGAATCAGCCGATATTTTTGGACATGGCCGTGTAGCGGTCGAAATTTTTAATGTAGTCGTCCATGTGCTCTTCCAGCGCCAGCCGGTACTCACGCACAAAGTAGTCGATATTGGCGTTGCGCTGCGCGGCCATTTCGGTGCCGCTCTTGTAACCGCTGGCGGTCAAGGAGGTACTGAAGCGGGCGCTGGCGTACATCATGGAGGCGCTCACCTGGCCATGCACGTCCTGCTCGAGCTGGTCGTTGGACAGGTTGATATGTGCGTTGGCACGGTCGTAAAAGGACGGGTCCGGATTTTTCGGCATGTTGCTTTCCAGGAAATGGGGTTTGAAAGGGTGGCTTGACCACAGGCTGCAATTATCTTGCAAGGCAAAGCTAAAATTCAAGGCAGCAGTTCGAAAGAATTTTTTGGGTCGCTAGCCCGCCTGCCCCGTGCAGCCTATTTTTCAGAATGGATGGTTTTGATATGAAACGGTTTCTTGCGACCCTGTTGGTAGTGAGTGCCAGCCTTGGCTACAGCGTCAATGCGCTGGCAACTCCAGTGGTGATCAAAGGCGAGGTTCTCGAAGCGAAAGATGTGGACAGCTATACCTACCTGCTTCTTAAAACCGCCAATGGCGAAGTCTGGACAGCCGTTGGCAAGGCGCCGGTCAAGAAAGGGGCCACGGTAACGGTGGAAGACGCCGAACAAATGGACAATTTCGAGAGCAAGGCGCTCAAGAAAACTTTCCCGAAAATCTTCTTCGGCAGCCTGGCCAAGCCTAAATTAAGTGCTTCCGAAGAAGCCGCCCAGGTCGCCTCGGCCCATGCAGCAGCGCCCAAGACCGCCGTTGCGGCTGACATCAAGGTGGCCAAGGCGACTGGCGCCAGCGCGCAAACGGTGGCTGAACTGATCACCAAGAGCGCTTCGCTTAAAGACAAGCCGGTGCTGGTGCGCGCCCAGGTGGTCAAGTTCACCCCGGCCATCATGGGCAAGAACTGGGTCCATCTGCGTGACGGCTCGGGCGCTGCCGCCAACAATTCCAACGACGTGCTGGCCACGTCCCAGGAGCTTTTCAAGGTGGGCGATGTGGTGCAGCTTAAAGGGGTTCTGCGCACCAATGTCAACCTGGGTTCCGGCTACACCTACCAGGTGCTGATCGAAGAAGCCAAACTGCAAAAGTAACGGTGCTTGGCCACATTCGGCGCAAGCTTGTTGCGCTGACGGTGACGCTTTGGCATGCGCGCTGCCCTTAAACTGCAGGCCTTAGCCAAAGTTAACCTGGAGCTTTTATGCTACACCGTACCGCCACCCTGTTCGACCCCGTACACGCCGGGGACCTGGCGCTGGCCAATCGCATCGTGATGGCCCCGCTGACGCGCAACCGCGCGCCCGATGCCACGCCCACCGCCCTCATGGCCCAGTATTACACCCAGCGCGCCAGCGCCGGGCTCATCATCACCGAGGCCACCGCCATCAGCCAGCAGGGCCAGGGCTACGCCGACGTGCCCGGTTTGTATGCCGAGGAGCAGGTCGAAGCCTGGAAGGACGTGACGCGCAGCGTACATGCCGCCGGCGGCAAGATTGTGTGCCAGCTCTGGCATGTGGGCCGTGTCTCGCACACCAGCCTGCAGCCCCACGGCGACCAGCCGGTGGCGCCGTCGGCCATCACCGCCAAGACCAAGACCGTGCTGCTCAAGGACGGAGCGCCGGTTTTTGTCGATACCTCGGCGCCGCGCGCGCTGCAAGCCTACGAACTGCCCGACATCGTGCACACCTATGTGGCGGCGGCGCGCAATGCGGTGCAGACCGCCGGTTTTGACGGCGTCGAAATCCACGCCGCCAACGGTTATCTGCTCGACCAGTTCCTCAAAAGCGGCTCCAACCAGCGCCGCGATGACTTTGGTGGCAGCATCGAAAACCGCGCCCGTTTTTTGATGGAAGTGGTGCAGGCCGTGACCAGTGCGGTGGGCGCCGGCAAGGTGGGCATTCGCCTGTCGCCGGTGACCCCGGCCAACGATGCCTTCGACCCCGACCCGCAGCCGCTGTTCGACTACGTGGTTCGCCAGCTGGCCGCGTTTGGGCTGGCCTATGTGCACGTCATCGAAGGTGCCACCGGCGGCCCACGCGAGTTGCCCGATCGCCCATTCGACTACACCGGCCTGCGCCGCGCCTACCGCGCCGCTGCTGGCAAGGGTGCCTGGATGGTCAACAACGGGCTGGACAAGGAGCTGGCGCAAAAAGTCATTACGGAAGGCGCCGATCTGGTGGCATTTGGCCGCCCGTTCATTGCCAACCCCGATCTGGTGGAGCGTCTGCGCAAGGGCAAGCCTTTGGTCGAGAGCGACAAAACCACCTGGTACGGCGGTGGCGCCAGGGGCTATACCGACTACCCTGCGCTCAAAAACGCCTGAACCGCGTACTTGCCAACACAAAATTGGCAAGACGGTATGTGACACGCCATGCCCCGCTTTGCCGCTAACCTGAGCTTTCTATACCCCGAGCTGCCTTTTCTGGACCGCTTTGAGGCCGCTGCGTGCGACGGTTTTACGGCGGCGGAATTTTTGTTTCCCTATGCTTGGTCGGCGCAGGAACTGGCGGCGCGGCTCAAGGGCAGCGGTTTGCAGCAGGTGCTGTTCAACGCGCCGCCGGGCGGCACCGATGTGGCTTCGGTGGTGGGCGCCTGGGACGCGGGCGAACGTGGATTATTGTGTTTGGAAGGGCGAGATGACGAATTTCGCCATGGCATCGCACTGGCGCTGGACTATGCGGCCGCCCTGCACTGCCCCAGGATTCATGTGATGTCCGGCCTGGTGCCGCCCGGTGTCGAGCGCGAGCGCTTGCTGGATGAAGTGGTCGGCAAGTTACGCCGGGCCTGCGCCCAGGCCGAACAGCAGGGCGTGACGCTGCTGATTGAGCCGATCAACCTGCGCGACATGCCGGGCTACTTCCTGAACCGGCAAGACCATGCGCACCAGATTTTGGCGGCTGTGGGCGCGCCGAATTTGCAGGTGCAAATGGACCTGTACCACTGCCAGATTGTGGAGGGCGATGTGGCCACCAAGCTGCGCCACTACCTGCCATTTGGGCGCGTCGGCCATATCCAGATCGCCAGCGTGCCCGAGCGCCAGGAGCCTGACCATGGCGAGCTCAATTACCCGTACCTGCTCAAACTGATCGATGAGTTGGGCTACGCCGGCTGGGTCGGCTGCGAATACCGGCCCAAGCTCGGCACACAACCGGGTGGCACGTCGGTGGGTCTGGGCTGGTTCAGTCGTGGCATGATCTGAGCATCCGTTTGACGCATCACGCAAGGACTCTTCAATGAACGCACGCATCGCCCCATCGCTGTTGAACACTGCTCAGGCCCTGACCCAGGTCAGCCAGGCCTGGGACACCGACCTGGTCAAGCAACTCACCAATTACATCGCCATTCCCGCCAAGTCACCCATGTTCGACGCCGACTGGGCGCAGCATGGCCTGATCGACACCGTGGTGCAAAACGCCTTTGAGTGGGTGCAGGCGCAAAAGGTGGCGGGCCTGACGCTGGAGATCGTCCGCCTGCCCGGGCGCACGCCAGTGCTGTTTTTTGAAGTGGCGGCCTCCACCGGCAACACCAACCAGGTGGTGTCTGATCAGACCGTGCTGATGTACGGCCACCTTGACAAACAGCCCGAATTCACCGGCTGGCGCTCTGACCTGGGGCCATGGTCACCTAAATACGAAGACGGCAAGCTGTATGGCCGTGGCGGTGCTGATGATGGTTACGCCATTTACGCGGCCATCACGGCCATCCAGGCGCTCAAAACCCAGCAGATCGCGCACCCGCGCATTGTGGGCTTGGTGGAAACCTGCGAAGAAAGCGGTTCCTACGACCTGCTGCCCTACATCGACACGCTGCGCAAACGCCTGGGTGATGTCGGTCTGGTGATCTGCCTGGACTCGGGCGCCGGCAACTACGACCAGCTGTGGATGACCAACAGCCTGCGCGGCATGGCCAGCGGCACGCTCAAGGTCGAAGTGCTGACCGAGGGCGTGCACTCGGGCGACGCCAGCGGCCTGGTGCCGTCGAGCTTTCGCATCCTGCGCCACCTGCTGGACCGCCTTGAAGACAGCGGCAGCGGCCGTCTGCTGCCCGCCAGCTTTCATTGTGAAGTGCCCGCTGACCGCCTGAACCAGGCCAAAGCCACGGCGGCCATTCTGGGCGAGGCGCTGTACAAGCGCTTTCCCTGGGCGCATGCCGACTGCGGTGGCAGCAGCCAGACCATGTTGCCCACCACCAGCGACCCGCTGCAGGCCTTGCTGGCGCGCACCTGGACACCCACCTTGAGCGTGACCGGTGCCGACGGCCTGCCCGAACTCAAGAACGCCGGCAATGTGCTGCGCCCTTACACCGCCTTCAAACTCAGTCTGCGCCTGCCGCCGCTGATCGACGCGGCCAGCGCCGTGGCCGAGCTCAAGACCCTGCTGGAAGACAACGCGCCCTACCAGGCCAAGGTGACGTTCGAGGGCGGCGCCGGCGCCACCGGCTGGAACGCGCCCAGCACCGCGCCCTGGTTCGAGCAGGCGCTGCAGCGCGCCTCACAAGACTACTTCGGCGCGCCCTGCGGCTACATCGGCCAGGGCGGCACCATTCCGCTCATGAACATGCTGTCCACCGGCTTTCCCAAGGCGCAGATGATGGTCTGCGGCGTGCTCGGCCCCAAGAGCAACGCCCACGGTCCGAATGAATTCCTGCATGTGCCCTATGCCAAGAAGCTCACCGCTGCCGTGGCGCAGGTGATTGCGGCGGCTGCGCTGGCGTAACGCCTCAGCGCGGCGCCAGCACCGCCATGGTGATGCGTGACACGCAGGTGGGTTCGCCGGCGTCATTGACCATGTCGATCTGCCAAACCTGTGTCGTTCGGCCAATGTGCACAGCGCGGGTGGTGCCTGTGACCCAGCCGCTGGTGACACCGCGCAAGTGGTTGGCGTTGATGTCGAGGCCCACGGCCTTGTGACCCGGTGCGCAGGCATAGTTGGCGGCCACCGAGCCCAACGTTTCGGCCAGCACCACGCTGACACCACCGTGTAGCAGGCCGAAGGGTTGCCGGGTGCGCGCATCCACCGGCACCCGGGCGCGGATGAAGTCGTCGCCCACTGCCAGAAACTCGATGCCCAAATGACTGACCGCCGTGTCCAGGCTGGTACGGGTCAGTTCGGCCACAGAAATAGGCTGTTGCCACACGCGCATACACAACTCCAAAAAATACCAAACAGGCCTGCACTATAGCCAGCGCCTGAACCGATCCTGCACAATCGCAATTTCTGTCAACCGTTCAAATTCCATGTTTCGCTACCTCACGCTCCCCGTTACCGATTTTGCGCAGAACTGTTCCCTGGTCTGGTGCGACCAGACGCTTCAAGCGGCAGTCATCGACCCCGGTGGCGACCTGGACCTGTTACTCGAAGAAGTGGAGCGGCTCGGACTGTCGTTGACGCAGATCTGGCTGACCCATGCACACATCGACCACGCCGGGGCTGCCGGTGAGCTGGCCGAGCGGCTGGCTTTGCCCATCATCGGCCCGCATCCGGCCGACCAGTTCTGGATCGACGACCTGCCCGGGCAAAGCAAAATGTTTGGGTTTCCACCGGCCAAAGCGTTCACACCAACACGCTGGCTCAAGGACGGCGATACCGTCACGGTTGGCGACTGCAAGCTGGTGGTGCGGCATTGCCCGGGTCACACGCCGGGTCATGTGGTGTTTTACTCACGTGAAGCCAAGCGTGCCTTTGTCGGCGATGTGCTGTTTGCCGGCTCGATCGGACGAACCGATTTTCCGCAAGGCGACCAGGACACGCTGATCGCCAGCATCAAACAGCGCCTGTGGCCGATGGGTGACGACACGGTGTTTATTCCCGGCCATGGCCCCGAGAGCACGTTCGGGCGGGAGCGGCGCAGCAACCCCTATGTGGCGGATCCCAGGTAAATGAAGTGCGAAAAAAAGCCCGGTCAGAGTCGGGCTTTTTGTGGGGGGCTAATTTGCAAACGCTACATCATGCCCAGCATGCGCGGGAACCAGGTGGACAAGGGCGGGTAGTAGGTCACCACCATCAGGAAGCACAGCATGGCCAGCAACCACGGCCACACCGCCACCGTGAGTTCGGTGATCCCCATCTTGGTGATACCCGAGGCCACATACAGGTTCAGGCCCACCGGTGGGTGGCACATGCCGACTTCCATGTTGACCACCATGATGATGCCGAAGTGCACCGGGTCGATGCCCAGTTTCATTGCCACCGGGAACAGGATGGGCGCAAAGATCAGCACGATGCTCGACGGCTCCATGAAGTTGCCCGCCAGCAGCAGCATCACGTTGACTGCCAGCAGGAAGCTGATCATGCCCAGGCCATTGCCCAGCATCCAGTCGGCCAGTGCCTGCGGAATGTTTTCGTTGGTCATGATGAACGAGAAAAGCACGGCGTTGGTAATGATGTACAGCAGCATGGCCGCCATGTTGGCCGAGTTGAGCAGCACCTTGGGCACGTCTTTGAGACCCATGTCCTTGTAGACAAATACAGCGACAAAGAAGGCATAGACCGCACTCATGGCCGCAGCCTCGGTTGGCGTGAACATGCCGCTGTAGATGCCGCCCATCACAATCACGATCAGCAGCAGGCCCCAGGCCGAGGCCTTGAAGGTTCTGAGACGCTCAGTCCAGCTCGCCTTGGGCAGGCGCGGGTAGTTGTACTTGTGGGCGCGATACCAGGTGACGCCACCCAGCACGCAGGCCAGTGCAATACCGGGCACCACGCCGGCCATGAACAGGGCGCCGACCGAGGTGTTGGTGGCCACCGAGTACATCACCATCACGATGGATGGCGGAATCAAGATGCCCAGGGCGCCCGAGGTGGTGATCACGCCGGCACCAAAGCTCTTCGGAAAACCAGCCTTGACCATGGCAGGCAGCAAGATCGAGCCAATGGCCACGACCGTCGCGGGTGATGAGCCTGACACCGCGGCAAACAGGGCGCAGGCCACGACCCCCGCCAGGCCGAGGCCACCATACCAGTGGCCGACCATGCTGGCGGCAAAGTTGATCATGCGTCTTGCCACACCGCCATGAGTCAGGAAGTTGCCTGCCAGAATGAAGAACGGAATCGCCATTATTTCGAACTTTTCAATCCCGGTAAATAGCTTGAGGGCCACAGACTCAAGAGGCACCTCGGTGAAACCAAACAAAAATGCCAGAACCGTCAGGCCCAGCGAAATCGAGATCGGCATGCCGGTGAGCATGAGCACCAGCAGCAAAATGAAGATGATGGCGGCATTCATTTGGCCACCTCTTCTTCAAGACCATCCACATGACCATGGTCATGGTGCGGCAGCTCGCCGGTTTTGATGAAGGTCACCATCACCTGCAAGAACCGGAAACACATCAGGCTGGTGCCCAGCGGCACGGCGCTGTAGACCATCCAGGTGGGCCACTCCAGGTCTGGCGTGGTGGGTCCTTCGGGAATGCCTTCAACCGACATGCCCAGGAGATTGAGCCAGTAATGGTGCGCCCCGTTGTCCCAGACAAAGGTCGAAGCCAGCACCGCCACGATACCCGTGAACAAGGCACCCGCGGCCAGACCGAAAATAACGAACTTGGCGCGCATCTTGTCATCCAGCCGGTTGATCAGAACATCAACGCCGACGTGAATACCGGTGCGCACGCCGTAGGCCGCGCCGAACTTGCACATCCAGACAAACATGATGATGGTGAGCTCCTGGGCCCAGCTCATGCTGAGCGACAGCAGCCAGTCCTGCACGCCGGGTATGGCCCACCCGGCGGCATAGCGGTGTACCACCGCCACAAAGATGATCAGCGTCGCGCCGCCCATCAGAAAGGTGACCAGCCACTCTTCCAGGTGATCAAGAAATTTCATGATTTGAACTCCGACGTAGCGTCTTCAATGCGGTGTAGGCCGTTAACCCTGCTTAAAGTGCAGTGGGGTCAAAACCAGTGGCTTTGTAAAAATCTTTCAATGTTTCTTTGCCCACGCGGTCAGCCATCTTGATGTGAACCGTTGCCATGGCTTTTTTCAGCACCATGCGTTCCTCTTTGGTTGGCGCATACACGGTGGTTTTGCCACTCTTTTTGACACCATCAAGCGATTTGTCGTTTTCGTCCTGCGCAATTTGATTGGCATAGATCGTGGCCTTTTTCATGGCATCTTCCAGTTGGCCACGTACGTCAGCGGGCAGGCCGTCCCAGAATTTCTTGTTGACAATGACCGCATAACCCAGATAGCCGTGGTTGGTCAGCGTAAGGTGCTTCTGCACCTCATGCATTTTTTGGGTGTAGAAGTTCGAAATCGGATTCTCGGTGCCATCGACCACACCGGTTTGCAGCGCTTGGTAAACCTCCGAGAAAGCCATCACTTGCGGAATTCCACCGACCGAACGGATTTGCTCTTCGAGAACCTTGGACGACTGGATGCGGAACTTCTTGCCCTTGTAGTCCGCTGGAGTCTTTAGCGCCGTGTTGGCAGAAAAAGCCTTGAAACCGTTGTCCCAGTAGGCCAGACCCTTGATGCCACGGGGCTCCAGCTTGGTCAGCATGGCGGCGCCGACCGGGCCTTGAGTGACCTTGTGCAGGTCGGCTGTGTCATCAAACATGAAGGGGAAGTCAAAGGCTTCAAATTCCTTCACGCCCAAGGGGCCGAATTTGGCCAGTGAAGGCGCCAGCATTTGCACCGAGCCGATTTGCAGGGCTTCCATTTCTTCCTTGTCTTTGTACAAGGCGCTGTTGGCATACACCTCGACTTTGACCTTGCCCTTGGTCAGCTCGGCAGCTTTTTCTGCAAAGTACACAGCTGCCTTGCCCTTTGGGGTGTCAGCCGCCACCACGTGGCTGAACTTGATGATGGTCTGGGCGCTGGCGCTTAAACCGACGGCCAGCAAAGCAGCGGCCAGGATGGTTTTCAATTTCATGAATGTCTCCAGTTGTTGAATCAATAAATACGAAGCGAGCGAAGGTTAACTTTGAACAGAACGCAGAACAACTGTGGCGTTCAACAGCTAGGGTTTACCCTATTTCTAGTGCAAGGCCTGTTGCAGTGCATTGATCCAGCTTGCGCCAATGCGGCTGGCTAATTGTTGCTGTACGGGTTTCACTGCCTCGCGCAGGCGTGTGCGCTGGCCCGTGTTCAGGATGTGGATGCGGGTGGTGCCCGCCTGACGCAAGGCTTGCAGCGCCTGGTTGTTCTGGGTGTCGGCAATTTGGTTGGCAAACGTCAGCGCTTGTTGCAGCGCCTGCTGAATCAGCTCGCGGTCGCCGGCCTTGAGATGCTGCCATAGGCGCTGGTTGGTCACCACCGCGTAGCCCAGGTAGCCATGGTCGGTCAGGCTCAAATCGCTTTGAACCTCGTGCATGGCCTGGGTCCAGAAGTTCGAGATCGGGTTTTCGGTACCATCGACCACGCCCGTCTCCAATGCACGGCGGGTGTCGCTAAAGGCCAGCGTGATCGGGCGCGCGCCCAAAGCGCGCATTTGTGCGGCAATCACGCGGGATGCCTGCACCCGCATGCGCAAGCCGGCAAAGTCTTTCGGTTCCAGCAGCGGCCTGTTTGCGCTCATCTGCTTGAAGCCGTTGTCAAAAAAACCCAGGCCCACCAGTCCCTGGCGTGGCAAGCCGCTCAGCAGGCGCAGGCCCAGCGGCCCCAAGGTGATGCGTCGCACGGCGCTCAAGTCATCAAACAAAAACGGCAGGTCAAACAGCTCAAATTCCGGCAGGCCGATGCGGCCAAACTTGGACAGTGATGGGGCCACCAGATCGACTGCGCCCAATTGCAGCGCTTGAATCTCGTCCTGATCCCCATAAAGCTGGGCGTTGGGAAACACCTGCACGCCGATGCGTCCGCCGCTACGCTGCTCGACCAGTTCCTTGAAGCGCCTGGCCGCCAGGCCCTTGGGGGTTTCTTCGGCCACCACGTGCGAGAAGCGCAGCGTGATGTCGGGTTTGATGGCACCAAAAACAGGTTTGGTCAGCGCCGTCGCGCCGGCCAGAGTAGCCAGCCAGGCTCGACGTGAAAGTGAAAACCGGGGCTGCCTGGCCATGGTGACTTCAGCCCTGTCCCCCGGACTTGGCGCTGTCTGCTGCCAAGCGGTCTTCGAGTTCGCCGATGTAGGCACTCAGCGAGTTGCCTGATTGCTCCACGCTGGTGCGCAAGCTGCTCTCCAGCGCGTCGAGTCGCGCCACCAGCGCCTGCTGTGTCGCCTTGTCCTGCTCGGCGTTTTGCTTCATGCCGGCCTCCAGAAAAGCGCGCAGTTCGGTAAACCGGGAGGCCTCGGCCTTGTCGGCCAACGCGCGGTTGGCTTGCAGCTCTTTGGCGTTGCGCCGCGTGTCCATCAGCACGTTGGACTGCAGGTAGAGCACGTACACCAGGCAATAGGCCACCATAAAAACCAGTAGCGCCAGCATGATCAATCCCAGCGGAGCTTCCAGGGTGGTGATGCCGAAGGACAGCGTTGTATTGGCCAAAAACACGTTCCAGTTGAGCGCCGTAAAAGCGCCAATGAGCGTGAGGACCAAAAGTAAAAGCAAACTGCGAATGCGCATGGGTAGCTCCTGAACAGAGATGGGTGGCAGGCTTGTTAGGGTACACCAAAGACTATCATGCGCACACGTAACCTGCCTGGTTGACCATGACCCAACCCCCTTTACCTGCTGCTGACCACACGCTTGACTTTGCCTTGCTGCAACAGTCGGCGGCGCGCCATGGCGGGCGCAACCGCCGCGCCCTGTGGTGGCTGCTGGGTTTGCTGGCCTTGTTATTGGGCTCGGTGGTGACACTGCTGCTGTACCTGAATAATTACGAAGCCGAGGATGCCACCCGCCGCCGTGCCGCCGACGCCCAATGGCTGGAGCAAAGCGTGCAGTTTCACTTCCGGCGGCTGGAAGATGATTTGCTGGTGTTGGCGCGTCAGGCGATGCAGACCCCGCATGCTGACCCTTCCTCGGCAAATGAGTCGCCTGAACTGAAAGCGGGGTTATTGTGGCGCGAGCAGGGGGTGATCCTGTCGAGCGGTTGGGTTCCTGCTGGCCAGTTGAATGACACGCCTGTCGGGCCAGCGCGTTGGCGAGCGGACTGGAATGCGCATCCTGAAAATGCACAAGGTCTGGCGCTGATGCAAGACCTCAGCCAGGGGTTGCGGCGCTCAGTCTATGCTGGTTTGATGCGTCACCGCGACGGCAAGACCACCGATGTGATTTGGCTGGCCGTGCCATTTTTTGACCGGGGCCAGTTCGCTGGAAACTATCTGGCGGCAGTGTCGATGGACCAGGCTTTGACGGCCATGGTGCCCGGCTGGTTCATGCAGGATCATCGTGTGCAACTGTTGCGTGACGATGCCCCGGGTGACACACCTGCGGCTTACCGGGTGGGATTGAATTTGCCGGGTACCGACCTGTTTGCGCAAGTGGACCAGACGCTAGCGCAGCCGACCACGGTGCCGCGAATATTCTTCCTGGTGGCCGTGCTGTTTTTGTCTGGCATGTTGGTGAGTCTGTATGCCTTGCGGCGCGATATTGTGAAGCGTCAGCAGGTGCAGGCCTTGTTGCAGGCGCAGGTGGCGCTGCGCACCGCCATGGAAAACTCGGTGACGATTGGCCTGCGGGCGTGGGACTTTGGCGGCAAGATTTTGTATGTCAACCACGCGTTTTGTCGCATCGTGGGTTATGGCGCAGCCGAGTTGATTGGTCGTTCGCCGCCATTTCCGTATTGGCCGGTTGAGCAAATCGAGGCCCTTGAGCGGGTTCATGACGGCATCATGGTGCAGGGCACCAGCGGCGAAGGCGTCGAGGTGCAGTTTCAGCACCGCGACGGTCACCTGATCGACGTGCTGATTCACGAAGCCCCGTTGAACACCGCAGCCGGTGAGCAGATCGGCTGGATGAGCTCGGTGCTCGACATCAGCGAGCGCAAGCGCGCCCAGCGCATGGCGGCTCAGCAGCAGGAAAAGCTGGAGGCATCCGGGCGCCTGGTGGCTGTGGGAGAGGTGGCATCGACGTTGGCGCACGAGCTGAACCAGCCGCTGGGAGCCTTGAGCAGTTTTGCCAACGGCCTGCTCAACCGTCTGCATGATGGCAGCATCAGCCTGCCTGAACTGTTGCCGGTGGTGGAGCGCATGGCTCGCCTGGCCGAGCGCGCCGGCGGCATCATCAAGCGCGTCAACGCCTTTGCGCGCCGGCGCGAGCTGTCGCGTCAGCGGCTCGACCTGGTGGCATTTTTGCAGCGTGTGCTGGCGCAACTGGGCGACGAGCACAGCGTGACGCCGGCCTGTGCCTTGCCAAGGCACGCGATCTGGGTTGACGCTGACGAACTGCTGCTGGAGCATCTGGTCAATAACCTGGTGGGCAACGCGCAGGACTGGGCCGCGCAGGCCGGCCAAAGGCCGCAGGTGTGGGTCGGCCTGCAACAGGAGGCGGCGCAACAACTGGCTGTGCTGACGGTGGCCGACACCGGCCCGGGCGTGAGCGAAGAGGCGCAGGCCACTATCTTCAACGCTTTTGTCAGCCGCAAGGAGGGCGGCATGGGTATGGGGCTGGCCATTTGCCGTTCGATCGTCGAAGCGCACCACGGCCGGATCGAAGTGGGCCGTGACCCGCTGCTGGGCGGTGCCCGTTTCACCGTGCTGTTGCCGCTGGCAGAATAGGCGCCAAAGAAGGAGACACCATGAGCCAGGCGCGCGTGCATATTGTCGATGACGACCCCGACATTCGGGACGGCCTGGCTTGGCTGTTCGATTCGCGCGGATTTCAAAGCGCCAGCTGGGACGGCGGCCCGGCTTTTCTGGCGGCGGCGCGCGCCCTGCAGGGCGACTGGGGCGAGGCGGTGGTGCTGATGGACATGCGCATGGCGCCGCTGTCGGGCACCGTTACCTTCCAACTGCTCAAGGCGCTAGGCTGTCCCTGGCCGGTGCTTTTCCTGACCGGCCACGGCGATGTTGGCAGCGCTGTGGCGGCGGTCAAGCAGGGTGCCTGGGATTTTCTGGAAAAGCCGTTCCAGGACAACGAGCTGGTGGACCGCGTGCAGCAGGCGCTGGCCGCCGCCACGGCCGCGCAGCAGGACGACGAGGAGGCGCGCCGCCTGCGCCAGGCGCTGGTATCTTTAAGCCCGCGTGAGCGCGAAGTGCTTGATGAACTGATCCGCGGCCATTACAACAAGAACATTGCCGACCATCTGGGCATCACGGCGCGCACGGTGGAGTTTCACCGGGCCAATATTTTTGAAAAGATGGGGGTCGATTCGGCGGTCGAACTGGCGCACAAAATCGGTCGTCTTCAGCCCATCGGGTAAGGGTGCGTTCACGGCACAATGCAGACTGTGCCTGAAAACGGCCGCAGTGCCTTGTGAATTTCGGAGGAAAAAAGACATGACCAAACCTATCAAACCCATCAAACGCATTGCCATCAACACCGGCGGCGGCGACGCACCCGGGCTCAACGCGGTGATCCAGTCGGTGGTGATTGCCGCCGCCAACCGTGGCTGGGACTGCTTTGGCATTCGCGACGGCTTCAACGGAATTTTGTTTCCCGAGCGCTACTCGGAAGGTGGCGTGAGCCGGCTCACGCGTGACCGGGTGCGCGGCATCGGCCACTTGGGCGGCACCATTTTGGGCACCACCAACAAAGGAAATCCGCTGCACTTTCCGGTCAACATGCCCGATGGCAGCGTGCGCGAGATCGACCGCTCCGACGAGATCCTGGCCTACTTTGCCACCCACGAGATCGATGCGCTGGTGTCAATTGGCGGCGACGGCTCGCTGACCATTGCCAACGCGCTGCACCAGAAAGGCCTGCGCGTGGTGGGCGTGCCCAAGACCATCGACAACGACCTCGACAAAACCTTTACTACCTTTGGCTTTGACACTGCGGTCGGCTTTGCCACCGAATGCCTGGACCGCCTGCATAGCACCGCCGAGAGCCACCAGCGCGTGATGGTGGTCGAGGTGATGGGCCGCTACGCAGGCTGGATTGCGCTGCACACAGGTATTGCCGGCAACGCGCACGCCATCCTGATCCCCGAAATTCCTTTTGACCTGGACAAAATCGCCGCCAAGCTGCGCGCCCGCGACAGCGAGGGGCGCCTGTATTCGATCGTGGTGGTGGCTGAGGGCGCGCAAGCCAAGGACGGCCACCGCGAGTTGCTCGCGCCTGCCGAACAGGGTCATGCCGAGCGTCTAGGCGGCATGGGTGAGCGCATCGCCAGCGCGCTGGCCGAGCGCACTGGCAAGGACGCGCGCGTGGTGGTGCTTGGCCACCTGTTGCGCGGCGGCAGCCCGACCTCGTTCGACCGGCTGTCGGCGCTGCGCTTTGGCGCCGCGGCGGTGCGCGCGCTCGACGAAGGCCAGAGCGGCATCATGGTGGCGCTGGGCTTTCACGGGGTCGATTACGTCGCGCTCGAAGAGGTGGCCGGCCGTATGAAAGCCGTGCCGCTGGACTGCGACACCCTGCAAACCGGGCGCGACCTGGGGATTTGCTTTGGCGATTGAGGGCGCGCCCCTGCTGGTGGCGTGCCTGTGCGCCGAATGGTGCCATGTGTGTTGCGACTATCGGCACAGCTTTGCGCAAGTGAAGCTTGCCATTCAGGCAGATCACCCGCAGGCGCAGTTCATCTGGCTCGACATCGAAGACGAGGCCGACCTGCTGCACCCGCTGGATGTGGATGACTTTCCCACGCTGTTGATTGCCGTGGGCGATGCGCCGCGTTTTTTCGGACCGCTCATGCCCCAACCGCAAACCCTGGAGCGATTGGTGCGCAGCGCCGCAAGCGAGACCTCGGCCAAGGCGCTGGCTGACCCGGTCTTGATCGCGGCAGTGGCGCGCATCCGGGCGCAGCGGCTGGCAGACTTACCCGCGCGATCTTGACCTTGGATAACCGTCAGGCCTGGGGTTTTTCAAGCAAAAAGCGCCCGAGCGTATCACCGGACACCAAGGCCACGCCCTGCGCAGCGGCAAAACGGCTGGCGGTCTCGCTCACGGGGCTCAGGCTGATGTAGCTGCATTGCTGCGCCTCCCGCGCTGCTTTGGCAGCCAGCAGATCGCGCAGTGCATCGACGCCATGGTTGGCGGCTTTCCAGCGCTTGCAGCTCACCAGCATGACGCGGCCACCCTTGACCAGCAGGAAGTCTGCCGCCGGGCTGTCGAGCCGTGTCACCGTGTAGCCCTGCCGGGTAAATGTTTGCGCAATCAACGCCGAAAAATCGCGCCACGACATCGCGCCCGCCTGCGTCAGCATGTTTGCCACATGGGCCGCGCTCGGGGCGTGCCATTGTTTGCGCGCGGCCAGGATGCCGATGACCAGGAACGGAAAGCCGCCCATCACGCCAAAGCCCACGTAGGGCTCGGGCAGCAGGGCAACCGACAGCAGCGCGATCACCGCCATGATGGCCATGCTGATCCACCACCGCGAGCGCAGCAAAATCGCGAACAGCGAGTTGTCGGACATTTTCAGTTTCATGGGGCTGGCTTGTTTTTAGCGTCTGGTTCGGGAATGTGTGATCGATTCCGGGTGATCAAGTCATCCCTTTAAACCCTGGTTTCGAGCGGCTCCAGAGCGGTGCCAAACTTCTCGCGCAAGGGCTCGTGGCCCAGCGGGGGGAAATCAACCAGGGTCTCAGTGACCTTGCGGTCGGGAATCTGGTCGAGCAGGTGGCGAATGAGCGTGAGGCGGCCGGCGCGCTGGTCATTGAAGTCCACCAGCGTCCAGGGCGCAAATTTGGAGTGGGTGGCTTTCAGCATCGCGTCACGCGTCTGCCCGTATTCAGCGTATTTTTCCCGCGCTTTCACATCGATCGGGCTGAGTTTCCAGCGCTTGAGCGGGTCGGCCAGGCGCTCGGCAAAACGTTCTTCCTGCTGCATCTGGTCCACCGTCAGCCAGTACTTGAACAACAGAATACCGTCGTCCACCAGCATCTTCTCAAACGCCGGTGCCTGCTTCAAAAAGTCTTTGGTCTGCTGTTCCGTGCAAAATCCCATGACACGTTCCACACCCGCACGGTTGTACCAGCTGCGGTCGAACAGCACCATTTCGCCAGCCGCGGGAAGGTAAGGCACGTAGCGCTGAAAATACCACTGCGACTGCTCGCGCTCGCTGGGCTTGGCCAGCGCCACGGTGCGGCACTGGCGCGGGTTCAAGGTGTCGGCGATGGCAGAAATCACGCCACCCTTGCCAGCCGTGTCGCGCCCCTCGATCACCACCATCAGACGCTTGCCTGTGTGCACCAGCCAGCGGGCCAAGTCATTGAGCTCAAGCTGCAGCGGCGCCAGCTTTTCGAAGTAATCGTTTTTGCCCAGTGTGCCGGGCTTGCCATTTTTGGATTTTTTCATGGCTACATCGTAACGGAGCCTGGATTCGGCGTGTGCAGCACCACTGTACCCTTGGGCGTTTTCAGGGTGGCGACCAGGTCGGCCGGGCCGGTTTCAATGACGACCCCGGTGAGCCCGATGGCTTCATACGCGGCTTGCAGCTTGTCGGCGCTGGGGTGTGTGATGGCCAGGCTTTGCAGCGACACGCCCGAACGCGGCAGGCTGTTGCGCGGGTGCAGGCGCAGCGGCTCGGCGTCCTCGGGCTTGCCCCATTGGATCAGGCTTGGCAGCGCGCCGTTGAACAGGCGCTGGCCGTCCTCGCGCACGGTGATCTGCCATTGCAGCAGGCCGCGACGCGAATGGCGGCTGGCGTGCACCGCGGGGCCGCGCTCGATGCCATGTGCTTTCAGGGCGATGCGGGCGGCCTGGATGTCGTGGGTGTTGGCGACAAAGTGCACCAGACGCGGCTCAACGGCAACCGCCGCTTGCAGCGCCGCGTCGTCCATGTCGAACCAGCGTTTGCCGGTTGCGTTGACGGGACGTTTGGCGGACGGGTCGATGGCGATGATTTCAAAATACGCCAATGGGTGCGTCGGCGTGGCAATCTTGAACAGGCGGTTGTGGGTGCCGTACTGCGCGTGCTCTCCGCCAGACGCTGGCGTCACGCCCAGCGTGGCTTCGCACCATTGCACGCCTTGGGCCAGGGTTTGGGCGACGACGACCAGGTGATCTATTTGAGTTTGCATGGCCGAACCATACCATTGACGGGTTGCGCGCAAGGGCTGCCAGAGTTTGGTATAAGTTGCGCTGCACCACCAACCTGAACCCGGGCCTCAGCATGACCGATACACCGCACAAACTCAAAGACACGGGCCTCAAGGTGACCGGACCGCGCCAGACCATTCTGGCGCTGTTCCAGAGTGCCGTGCAGCGGCACATGAGCGCGGAAGACGTTTACAAACTGCTGGTGAGCGACAACACCGCCATTGGCCTGGCCACGGTGTACCGCGTGCTGACGCAGTTCGAGCAGGCGGGCATCCTGAGCCGCAGTAATTTTGAAAACGGCAAAGCGGTGTTTGAGCTCAACGAAGGCAAACACCACGACCACATTGTTTGCATGGACTGCGGCCGGGTCGAAGAGTTCTATGACGCCGAGATCGAGGCGAGACAGCAACACATCGCCAAAGCCAAGGGCTTCGACATCGAGGACCATTCGCTGAGTCTGTATGCCCATTGCAGCAAAGCCGCCTGCCCATATAAGAAATAAACCGCACGACTAAATACTAATGAGAATGATTCGCATTTGAGATATACTGACGCCTGTTTCCACTCGCGGAGTTTTTCATGGTTCGGTTTTTCGGCAAATTTCCCCTGGCGCTGCTGGGCTTGAGTTGGTGCATGGCGCAGGCCGCGCAACCCGAATTGAATCTTTACTCGGCACGCCATTACCCCACCGACGAGGCGCTGTACAGCCAGTTCACGCAGGCCACCGGCATCAGGATCAACCGGGTCGATGCTGATGACGCCGGCATTCTGGCGCGCCTCAAGGCCGAGGGCAGTGCGTCGCCGGCGGATGTGATTTTGCTGGTGGATGCAGCGCGGCTGTGGCGCGCCGAGATCGATGGCCTGTTCCAGCCCGTCAAGTCCAAGGTGCTCGAAGACGCCATTCCCGCCAATCTGCGCGCCAAACCGGCTAACAACGGCGGCACGCCCTGGTTCGGCTTGTCCACCCGCGCGCGCATTCTGGTTTATGACGAACGCAAGGTCAGCGCAGCCGATATCGACAGTTACGAGAAACTGGCCGATCCCAAACTCAAGGGCAAGCTGTGCATGCGCTCGGGCTCGCACCCCTACAACCTGAGCCTGTTCGGCGCCATGACCGAGCACCTCGGCCCTGCCAAAACCGAAGTCTGGCTCAAGGGCCTGGTGGCCAACATGGCGCGCTCGCCCAAGGGCGGCGACACCGACCAGATCAAGGGCGTAGCCTCCGGTGAATGCGCGGTCGCCGTCACCAACTCGTACTATCTGGCGCGTTTGATGCGATCAAGCAAGCCCGAAGACCAGGCGGTGGCCAGCAAGGTCAAGGTGATGTTCCCGAACCAGTCCAGCTGGGGCACCCACGTCAACATTGCCGGCGGTGCCGTGGCGCGTTATGCCAAAAACCCTGAAAACGCCATCAAATTCCTGGAATACCTGGTCAGTCCCTCGGCGCAAAGGCACTTTGCCGATGGCAACAACGAGTGGCCGGTCGCCAAGGGCGTGCAGTTTGCCAACCCGGCCCTGCAGGCCATGTCGGGTGGCAGTTTCAAGCGTGAACTGGTGCCGATCAGCGCCGTCGGCATGAACCAGATCAAGGTGCAGCAAATGCTCGACCGGGTGGGATTCAGATAAATTGTGCTGCAGTCATGAGGCCTGGGTGGGGATGCGGCGTGCCACAATTCAAACCGGCTTGACCACAACAACCAAGGAACCCCATGAGCCTATTTGACTGGACCGAAAAGAGCCCTGACATTCTGCGCCAAGGCGGCGTGATTGCCCCCGACGAACGCCTGCCCTGGCCGCAAACCGCGGTGATGGGCATGCAGCACGTGATTGCCATGTTTGGCGCGACCGTGCTGGCGCCCATTCTGATGGGCTTCGACCCCAATCTGGCCATTCTGATGAGCGGCATCGGCACGCTGATCTTCTTTTTCATTACCGGTGGCAAGGTACCCAGCTACCTCGGTTCCAGCTTTGCCTTCATTGGCGTGGTGATCGCGGCCACGGGCTACGCGGGCCAGGGCCTGAACGCCAACATGGGGGTGGCATTGGGCGGCATCATCGCCTGCGGTGCGCTCTACACCGCGATTGGCTTGCTGGTGCAGGTGTCGGGCACCGGCTGGATCGAAAAGCTGATGCCCCCGGTCGTGACCGGCTCGGTGGTGGCCGTGATCGGCCTGAACCTGGCGGGCGTGCCGATCAAGAACATGGCGGCCAGCAACTTCGACAGCTGGATGCAGGCTGCCACCTTCATCTGCGTGGCGCTGGTGGCCGTGTTCACCCGCGGCATGGTACAGCGCCTGCTGATTCTGGTCGGCCTGCTGGTCGCCAGTGTCTTCTACGCCCTGCTCACCAATGGCCTCGGACTGGGCAAGCCGATGGACCTGAGCGGGCTGTTCAACGCGGCCTGGTTCGGCATGCCCGGCTTTGCCGCCCCGGTGTTCGATTCCAAAGCCATGCTGATGATCGCGCCGGTAGCCATCATCCTGGTGGCTGAAAACCTCGGCCACATCAAGGCCGTGACCGCCATGACCGGCAGAAACCTCGACGTCTATATGGGCCGCGCTTTCATTGGCGACGGTGTGGCCACCATGGTCAGCGGCAGCGCCGGCGGCACCGGTGTGACCACCTATGCCGAGAACATCGGCGTCATGGCGGCAACCAAGGTGTATTCGACCGCCATGTTTTTGGTGGCGGCGCTGCTGGCTGTGGTGCTGGGCTTCTCGCCGAAGTTCGGCGCCGTGATCCAGGCTATTCCGCTTCCGGTGATGGGGGGTGTCAGCATCGTGGTGTTCGGCCTGATTGCGGTGGCCGGCGCGCGCATCTGGGTCGAGAACAAGGTGGATTTTTCTGACAACAAAAACCTGATCGTGGCCGCCATCACCCTCATTTTGGGCACCGGCGACTTCACCCTCAAGTTCGGCGATTTCGCGCTGGGTGGCATCGGTACCGCCACCTTTGGTGCTATCGTGTTGTACGCGCTGCTGAACCGTCGCGTGGCCTCGAACTGACTCGGGAAAACAGCAGACATTCGCGGCGAGGGCGCCGCTCCAACAGAGGCCACGGGACTTTGTCTTTGTAGGAGCGGCGCCCCGCCGCGAATGTCTGTCAGGTTCCGGTTCGTCCGGCTTGGGTGAACCCTATTTCACTTTGCCCAGGGCCTGGCGAAACTCCTCCAGCCGGGCCTCGTAGTCGGCGGCGTCGCCGTAGTCCAGAAACCGGTTGTAACGTTCATGCGTGCCGAGGATCTTGTGGGCATGCTTGATCGGGCAAAAATAGGCTTCGGTGCGGGCCAAAATCTCGCGCATGTAGCCCATCAGCCCGTTGCCGTAGTCGCAGTAGAAGCAGTGGAATTTCTCGATGAAATTGAGGTACTCCAGCTGTGCGCGGTCAAACACCAGGTAGTCGCTGCGGCGCACCTTGGTGATGCCGTAGATCGGAAAACAGCTCCACTGGTAAAAGCTCACGCATAGGTCCAGCAGCATAAGCGGCACGATCATGCTGTAAATGATCGGGCCGGTGATCAGGTTCTGTGGCCGGTTGGTGACCAGCCAGCGAAAGAAGTTGGTCTTCAGCTTGCGGTGCGCCGCCTTGATCGAGTCCTCGAACTCGACACGCTTCCCATTGATCTGAAAAAGCATCCGGCTTTCCTGCGCATGAACGGCCTCTTTCAGGTCGGCCTCCAGTGCAGCCATCTGCGCCAGCAACTCGTTGATTCGATCGTTCATGGTGCTTACCTGGTCGCGGCGGTTTAAACGGCGGCCAGGGCTTGGGCCAGGTCGGACAGCAGGTCGTCAATGTGCTCGATGCCAATCGACAGGCGCACCGCGTCCTCTGAGATACCAGATTTGGCCAGCTCGGCCGGTGACAACTGGCGGTGCGTGGTGGAAGCCGGGTGCGTGGCCAGCGACTTGGCGTCGCCAATGTTGACCAGGCGGGTGAACAGCTGGAGGGCATCCAGAAAGGCGGCGCCGGCCACCCGGCCTTGGCCTGGCTGGCACTTGACGCCAAAGGTAAACAGGCCAGAAGCCTTGCCGCCCAGGTATTTCTGCGCCAGGGCGTAGTCCGGGTGGCTGGGCAAACCCGCGTAGCTGACCCAGGCCACCTTCGGGTGGGATTCCAAATACTGCACCACCTTGAGCGTGTTGTCGTTGATACGGTCCATGCGCAGCGCCAGTGTCTCGATGCCCTGCAAAATCAGAAACGCGTTGAACGGCGACAGCGCCGCGCCGGTATTGCGCAGCGGCACCACGCGGGCGCGGCCAATGTAGGCGGCCGGGCCGAGGGCTTCGGTATAGACCACGCCGTGGTAACTTTGGTCGGGTTCGTTCAAGCGCTTGAATTTGGCCTTGTGCTCCGCCCAGGGGAACTTGCCGGAGTCGATGATGGCGCCGCCAATGCTGTTGCCGTGGCCACCCAGATATTTGGTGAGCGACTGCACCACGATGTCGGCACCGTGCTCGATCGGGCGCAGCAGGTAAGGTGTGGCCACCGTGTTGTCCACGATCAGCGGCACACCATTGCGGTGGGCCACTTCTGCGATGGCGGCAATGTCAGTCACCCGGCCCTGCGGGTTGCTGATGGATTCGATGTACACCGCTTTGGTCTTGTCATCAATCAGGGCTTCAAGTGCCGCCAAATCGCCGGGGTCGGCAAAGCGCACCTCAATGCCCGAGAGCGGAAAGGTGTGGGCAAACAGGTTGTAGGTGCCGCCATAAAGCGCGTTGCTGGCCACGATGTTGTCGCCCACTTCGGCGATGGTCTGGATCGAATAGGTGACCGCTGCAGAACCCGATGCCAATGCCAACCCGGCGATACCTCCTTCAAGTGCCGCCACGCGCTGCTCCAGCACGTCATTGGTCGGGTTCATGATGCGGGTGTAGATGTTGCCCGCCACCTTCAGGTCGAACAGGTCGGCGCCATGTTGGGCGCTGTCAAAGGCATAGGCCACGGTTTGGTAGATCGGCACCGCCACCGATTTGGTGGTGGGGTCGGGGCTGTAACCCGAGTGGACGGATTTGGTTTCGAATTTCCAGGACTGGGACATGGAAGGCTCCTGAGGGGTGAGGTGAACAGGTGGGTGGTAGTTTAGGCACTATGGCGAGAGGTGCGCTTTGCGCCACTCGGCATACGCCTGCGGAAACGCAGCTTGCAAACGTGCCAGGTAATAGGCGGCTTCAGCATCACGGCCCAATATCAGCGCACTGTCGATCACGCTCTCAGCCACGCGCGCCTCGGGCGAAAAGTGCAATGTTTCCTTGGCCAGCCGGTTCATCTGCACCGCGTTGCCTGGCGTCAGTTCGGTGATGGTGAGTTCGGCAAAGCGCACCTGGTCCTGAAATAGATGCACGTGGCGCGTTTTTTCCAGCGTGTTGACGCGGTAGGCCGTGGCGCGCTGCTCGGGATCCAGGTAGATTTGGCTGGCCAGGTGGTATTGCCATGCTGCCAGCGCACAAAAGGTGATCAACACGCCGGCGCATGCGGCTTGCAGGTAGGGCGCCAGCGACTTTTTTGGCCGCCTGTTTTGTGGTGTCAACAGCCAGACGCACAAGCCGGCGGCCATCTGGAACGGGCCGTACCAAAGCGGGTATTCCAGCAGGCTGTGCAGCAGGATCACTGCCAAAACGCCCCAGGCCATGCGTCGTGTGGGGTCCTGCTCGCGCCATGGCTGGGCGCGCCAGATGAGCCACAGCGCGCCGCCGCTCACCAACAGCGCCAGCGGCACACCCAACTCCACAGCCAGGTGCAGGGGCAGGTTGTGGGCGTTGTCCAGAATGTCGCAAAAGCGCGCGCCCGGGTAGAGCGTGATGAAGTGGGCGTAGTCCAGCTCACCCCAGCCCCAGCCCAGCCAGGGCTTCTGGGCAATCAGGAACAGCACATTGCGCCACAGGGTGAGTCGGCTGGTGCACACAGCATCGCCTTCGCGCAGCCGTGCCCAGGCGCCGCTGTGCATCGGGTCCAGCCCCGCCAGCCACGGCAACGCCCAGGTGGCCACCGCATAAGCCAGTACGGCAGCCAATAAGACCCGCTGCAGCGCCTGCCGGTTTTGACTGCCGATGTCGTGATGGCGCTTGCGGTGTTGCCAGTAAAGGCTCAAGACCACCACCAAAAGCAACTGCAACAAACCGGTGCGAGACGAGGAGGCCGCGTTGCCCGCGCCCAATAGCGCGGCCGGACCGATCAGGCCAGCGTGTCGCCCGAATCCGGGGCGCGACGGCTGCGTTGCCCACCACAACAAGGACACCAGTCCGATGGCCATCAAGCTGGCAAACTGGTTGCGCTGGCGCAGGTTGCCAAAAGCCAGACCGACTTCCGTGTGGTTGACCCACACTCCGAGCCATTCGGTGGCGCCGAAATACTGCAACAAGCCAATCACGGCGCTCATGGCTGCGGCCACAGCCCAAGCTCCGGCCATGGCGCTCACCCGGTCGGTGCGCTGCTGCTGCGGGTAGGCGCTAGCCCACAGCAACAGCAAGCCGGCCGCGCAGCTCCAGGCAAACAGCAGTGGCACCACGGCAGCCGTCGGCCCGGGCGAAAATGGGTTGAGCCAGGGCAGGCAGATGAGGATGGCAAAGGCAAGCAAGCGCATGAGAGCGGCATTGTCCATCAGGCGGACGGCTGGTGTGGGCGCCGCAGTTTTTTGAAAGCACGGCAAAATCGGGCTCACACTGAAAGAGGTCGCGCCATGTCCAAAGCCAAAAAAAATATTGCTGCCATCGTGGGGGGGTCATCCGACGAGGTGGAGGCCGCCTTTTACGAGGCGCTGCAAAACGCCGACCTGGAACGGCTGATGGCCTGCTGGGCCGATGACGACGAGGTGGCCTGTGTGCATCCGGGCGGCCCGCGCATGATCGGCCTGGGCGCCATTCGCTCGGCGTTCGAGGCCATGTTCAACAACGGCAGTGTGCGTGTGCGCGCCGAAGGTGTGCGCAAGATTGAAGCGCTGGGCAGCGCCGTGCACAGCGTGCGCGAACGCGTGGAACTGCTCACGCCCGAGGGCCCGATGGAGGCGGTGGTGATTGCCACCAACGTCTATCACAAGACCGCGCAAGGCTGGCGCCTGGTGGCGCACCACGCCAGCCCCGGCAACGCCCGCGAGCCGCAGGACGTCACCGACACACCACCGGTTTTGCATTAGGGCTCTTGGCCATGCACTACAGCGCGCCCTGGTGGTTGCCCGGTGGCCATGCCCAAACCATCTGGCCGGCGTTGCAAAGCCGTACCGACCGCTTGCCTGCAATGCCGTACCGGCGCGAGCGCTGGGCCACGCCCGATGACGACTTTGTCGATGTGGACTGGCGCGATGCGCCTGCTGACCAACCTGCGGCGCCTTTGCTGGTGCTGTTTCACGGGCTGGAGGGTTCCTCGCACAGTCACTACGCGCTGGCGCTGGCCCAATGGGCACAGGCACAAGGATGGGGCTTTGCCGTGCCGCATTTTCGGGGCTGCAGTGGTGAGATCAACCTTGCCCCGCGCGCCTACCATTCGGGTGATTTTGAAGAAATCGGCTGGATCCTGGCGCGCCTGCGCGCATGGCACGCCGGGCCGCTCTACGCAGTAGGTGTGTCGCTGGGTGGCAACGCCTTGCTGCGCTGGGCGCAGGAGGCGGACAGCACGGCGGCAAGCGTGGTGCAGGCGCTCGCCAGCATTTCGGCCCCGGTGGACCTGACGGCCAGCGGCCTGGCCATGGGTCGGGGCATGAACCGGCAGGTTTATACCCGCATGTTCCTGAAAACCATGAAACCCAAGGCGCTGCTCAAGCTGTCCCAGTTCCCCGGCTTGTTCGACGTCCGGGCGCTGCACGCCGCGCGCGATCTCTACGACTTTGACAATGTGTTTACCGCACCCCTGCATGGCTTCAAAAACACGCGCGACTACTGGCAGCGCGCATCGGCCAAGCCGCGCCTGGCCGACATTCCACTGCCGACCCTGGTAGTCAACGCCCTGAACGACCCGTTTGTACCGGCGGCCAGCCTGCCGCAGCAGCGCGATGTCGGCGCGCATGTAACCCTCTGGCAGCCCGGACAGGGCGGGCATGTCGGTTTTGCGGCCGGGTCGCCGCCGGGCCACCTGCACACCCTGCCGGAGCTGGTGGGTGGCTGGTTGATGGCGCACAGTTGAAAGGAACCGAAAAATGGACGACATCGTCAAACAAGCCATGACCAAATGGCCCAACGTGCCCGACTGTTTCGGCTGGCTCGGGTTGGATGCGCGCGGCAACTGGTACCTGCGCGACGACCGGGCGCAAGCCGCGGGGGCTTTCCAGAGCGGACTGGCGGACAGCAAGGGCGCCTTGCTGACGCATGAGAAACTGATCGACTTCATCGCCCGCAACTACCAGCCCGATGCGCAGGGCCAATGGTTTTTTCAGAACGGGCCGCAACGCGTGTATGTGGAACTGCAAGCCACGCCGCTGATCTGGCGCGTGCAACCCGACCACACGGTCAAGGACCACCTGGGCCGGGACGCCGAAATACAGCAGACTTGGCTCGATGAAGCAGGTTGCTTGTATCTGGCGTCAACGGCCGGGCTGGGGCGGGTGCACACCCAGGACATGGGCCTGGCCGCAGACGCCGTGGAACTGGGCCTGTGGCAGCCGCAAGAGGTTTTGCAGCGCGACCTGCCCACGCGCTTCGGCTTTGTCAAAAGCCCGCAATCACTTCAAAAAAAGTAGCCGCATGAGGTTGAACTTATTTGGCCTCGGATGCCGCCGAGGCAGGTGCTGCTGCCGCTTCAGCCGACTCCGGTGCCTTGGGCTCTTCAAACTTGGCGCCAGCGGCATTGGCCATGTAAGCCACGGCACGGCCCACTTCAAAGTCGGCAAAAGCACCGCCACCTTGTGCGGTCATGCTGTTTTTGCCTTTAAGAGCCGAGTTCAGCAGTGCGGCATACCCCGTGGCGATGCGTGGCGCCCAGGCAGCGGCATCGCCAAACTTGGGCGCGCCCACCAGGCCAGCGGTGTGACATGTGGTGCATTGCGCCTTGAACACTTCTTCACCGGTTTTCGGCTCGCGCTTGGATTCGCCCAGCTGCAAGGTACCCACCTTCTGGATGCGCGCGGCAACCGCTTCTTCGGACATGCTGGAGGCCACCTGGCCGCCACTTTCAGCTTTGTAATAGCTCACCAGGGAGCCAATCACCAACAAGGGCAAGCCCAGCAAAACTGTAATTGAGGCGATTTTTTTGAGGGCGCTGGGAGCTGGTGCTGCATGCGCGTCGTGTTCTGCGGGGTGATGGTGGTCGCTCATGATGGTCTCGATTCGATGTTGGGTGCCAAAACTGGAGGCGATTATAGGGTTGGGTCGTTTTTAAACACCTACAATCGCCACTCTTCGTCGCGGCCGTCGCTCAATGGATAGAGTATTGGCCTCCGAAGCGAGAATGTGAGTATCGGTCTTGAACAGCATTGCGGCTGTAGCTCAGTGGATAGAGTATCGGCCTCCGAAGCCGAGGGTCGTGGGTTCGATCCCCGCCAGCCGCACCACGTCTCGATAATCTGTTGATTTAATTAATAAAAATCAGCGTTTCAGCGCCCTCTACAGCACCCTCATACAAAGGGTGTCTCGATGGAGAATTTGCAGCGCCGCGTAAGCGGCATCTATTTTGTGCGTATGACAGTCCCAGCGGCCCAGCAGCAAGACAGGAAGTCCGCAGAATGGGTGGCTTAAGGAGTGCGGAATACCGGGGCGAGATCACCACAGTCAAAAAGGCCGATTTTTAACTTTACGAGCCTTTGGCGTCAAGCAAGGCAACCTGCACCAGGCAGTCGTAAAAGGTTGGCCCGTGGCCCAAGTCGGTGAGTTTCTGGCTGGTGAGTTGGTTGACGTTGGTGCCGTTGAGTCCCAGTTTGCGCCACCACACGCCCAGACCGTTGACCACGCCCGGACGGGCCCGTGCGCTGAGGCGGGCACGGCACTGGTAATTGCCGCGGTCGTTATAAACGATCACCACAGCGCCGTCGGCAATGCCGCGCTCAGCGGCGTCAGCCGGATGCATTTCCAGCAGCGGCTCGCCTTCGCTCTCGCGCAAGCTCTTGACGTTGACAAAGCTCGAATTCAAAAAATTGCGCGCCGGGGGCGAAATCATGGCCAGTGGGTAGGCGGCGGAGGTGTGCGCCGCTTCATGGTTGGGCACATGGTCGGGCAGGCCGTCAAGCCCCTGTGCCGCCAGTCGCGCGCTGAAGAACTCGCATTTGCCGGAGGGTGTCGGGAAGTTTCCCTGGGCAAAGGGTGCCTCTGGCGTGTCGAGTGTGGCAAAGCCGTTGGCCAGCAGTGTGTCAAAGTTGACGGTGTTGCCATAGGCCTGGCGGCACAGCGCCTCGTCGCTGTCAGAAAAGCACGGTTCGTCAAAGCCCATGCGTGCAGCCAGTTCCCGAAAAATCTGCGCATTGGGCCTGGCCTCGCCCAGCGGCGCAATCGCCGGCCGGTTGAGCAGCGCGTCGGTGTGGCCATAAGCGCTGTGCACGTCCCAGTGCTCCAGTTGAGTGGTGGCGGGCAGGATGTAATCTGCGTAGTCGGCGGTGTCCGTCTGAAAATGTTCCAGCACCACGGTGAATAAATCGTCACGGGCAAAGCCCTGCACGACCCTGGCCGACTCGGGCGCCACCGCCACCGGGTTGCCGTCATAGACGATCAGCGCCTCGATGGCCGGGCCAAATGTCGGGCCACTCCGACGCATCAGGTCGTCGCCAATGGTGACCATGTTGAGGGTGCGCGGCGTGCGGCCAGCCAACAAATCAGGGCGCTGCAGGGCAGCTCTTTGCACCGGAAAAGCCCCCGAGCTCGACAGCAGCACGCCACCAGCGCGGTGGCGCCAGGCACCAATGAGCGCCGGCAGACTGGCAATCAGGCGCACCGCGTTGGCGCCGCCATGCACGCGTTGCACGCCGTAGTTCATGCGGATGGCGGCTGGCGCGCGGCTGGCGGCGCAGGCGCCGTAGTCGTGGGCCAGGGCGCGAATCTGCTCGGGCGTGATGCCGCAGATGGCCGCGGCGCGCTCTGGCGGCCACTGCAGGGCGCGTTCGCGCAGCAGGTCCCAGCCCAGCGTGTAACGCGCCAAATAATCATGGTCGAGCCAGTCGTTTTGAATCAGCTCATGCATCAGGCTCAGCGCCAGCGCGCCGTCGGTGCCGGGCAGCAGGGCGATGTGCTCATGGCATTTGTCGGCGGTCTCAGTCTTGCGCGGGTCGATGCAAATGAGTTTGGCACCGTTGTGTTTGGCCTGGGCTGCGTAGCGCCAGAAGTGCAGGTTGCTGGTGATCGAGTTGCTGCCCCAGATCAAGATGAGTTTTGACTCAGCAAAAAACTCAACCCGCATGCCGACCTTGCCGCCCAGTGTGTGCACCAGCCCTTCACCGCCGGCGGTCGCACAAATGGTGCGTTCCAGCTGGGATGCGCCCAGCTTGTTGAAAAATCGCGCCGCCATGCTTTCGCCCTGGACCAGCCCCATGGTGCCGGCGTAGCTGTAGGGCAGGATGGCCTGCGGGTCGCGCGCGGCGATGGTGCTCAGGCGCGCGGCAATGTCGCTCAGGGCGGTGTCCCAGCTCACGCGTTCAAACTGTCCGCTGCCTTTGGTGCCGGTGCGTTTCAGGGGATGCAGGATGCGCTCGGGGTGGTAAGTGCGCTCGGGGTAGCGCGACACTTTGGTGCACAGGCTGCCTGCCGTGTGCTGGTGCGCCGGATTGCCCTGCACCTTGACGGCCACGCCGCCCTGCACCGTGGTCAGCAGTGAGCAGGTGTCGGGGCAGTCGTGCGGGCAGGCACCCAGAATCTGGAGGGTGTCAGAACCGGAGGTCGATGCGTAGTGGGGCATGGCGGGAATAATTATGTACCTCGAAACAAATGGTTGAACCCCCTGCTGACTTCCAGCACTTCAGGATGCTGCTTCAGTGTGACCCGCTGGCGCCCGCTGTCGTCGCGCTGCACCGCAGCCACGGCGCCCAGGTTGACGACGGTCGAGCGGTGAATCTGCCAGAACTGCTGCGGGTCGAGCTGGACGATCAGTTCGCGGATCGGGGTGCGGACAAAAGCCTCCTGATGCTGCAATTGAACCCGCGTGTATTTTTCGTCTGAGCGGAAAAACAGCACGTCTTCCACATTCACCAGCCGGGTGCTGCTACCGACGCCGCATTGCAGCCAGCGCAACCTGGGCGTGGCATTGCCGTTCAGGCGCGCCTGCAACTGCGTCAGGGTTTGCAGCAGTGCGCCCTGATGGTCCGGGGGGTTGACCTGCGCCAGGCGGGCGCGCAACCGGGCTACGGTCACGTCGAGCCGTGCGCGCTCGACCGGCTTGAGCAGATAGTCCACGGCTCCTTCCTCAAACGCCGTGACCGCATATTCATCGTAGGCAGTGACAAACACAATTTCGCCGCGCCAGTGAACTTGTGCGGCAATCTCGCGCGCCGCCTCGATGCCGGTGAGACCGGGCATGCGGATGTCCAGAAACACCACGTCGGGGTTGAGCTCAGACGTCAGGCGCACGGCTTCGAGTCCGTCGCGGGCGATGCCACAGACCTGCAGTTCCGGCCAGCATTCGACCAGTCGGGCCTGCAATTGCTCACGCAGCAAACGCTCGTCGTCGGCAATCAGGGCGCGCACCGGGGGCAGGTCAACCTGGCCAGTTATCATGATTTGGTCACTTCGGCGCGGTAGGGAATGGTCAGGCGCGCCACGGTACCGCAAGGCACGCCGGCACGCAATTCCAGGCTGCTGGCACCCGGGTACAGCAGGGTCAGTCGGTTGCGGATGTTGTCCAGCCCCAGGCCCGTGCCCTGTGTGCTGGATGCGTAGATGTTGCCCACGCCCAAGCCAACGCCGGTATCGGCCACCTCCACCTGCAAATGGCCGTCCACCACCTGCGCGGAGACCGTGACGCGACCGCCCTCGGGCTTGGGTTCAATGCCGTGTTTGATGGCGTTTTCCACCAGCGTTTGCAGCACCATCGGCGGGAACACCGTGGACTCCAGCCCGACGGGCACCTGGATGTCATAGCTCAGCCGGTCTTCAATGCGCAACTTGAGCAGTTCCAGATAAGGCTTGATCAGCGCCAGCTCCCGTCCCAGGGTCGAAGACTCCTGGCGCATCTGTGGCAACGCGGCGCGCAAGTAAGCGATCAGCAGCTTCTGCATTTCGGAGGCGCGCCTGGGGTCGGTTTCGATCAGGTAGTCCACGGCCGCCAGCGTGTTGAACAAAAAGTGCGGTTCCACCTGGGCTTGCAGCAATTTCAACCGCGCCTGCACCAATTGGCGTTGCATCGCCTCGCGCTCGGCGCTGGCGTTGGCCACCTGCAGTTTGGCATCCGATTCGGCCGTCTTGCGCATGATGATCTTGGCCGCTGCCAGGTAGGCAAAGAAGGCCACCAACAGCGCGGAGAACACGTCGCTGATCCAGCCACCCAGGGTCCGTTCAATGACCAGTTCGGTTTCATTGTCACCAGCCACGTCCTCGCCGCCTGGCAAGACCGGAACTTCAATGCGGATCGGCGCTTCGCCGGTACCACTTTCACTGGCGGCGGAGGCCGGCGTCGCCGGCGTGCAGCCCTTCTCGGTGATGACGACAGTTTGCTTGCCGCCAATAATGATTTCTTGCGTCTTGCAGGTCTTGGAGGTGCTGCCGGCTGGCTCCGCAGGCTGCGTGCTGGTTTTCCTGACGACCTCGTGTCTTCTCTCGTGCGAGAGCTTCAGGTTTTCCGCAATGATGGACCCGGCCATCACAGCGATCAAGGCCAGAAGGATCAGGCGCCACCAGCTCAGCGATGCCGCCCAGGCGCTGAGTGTGGCATTCAGGCGTTTGAGCCAGGCCATGGCAACAGTCTTGGGCGCGTCGTGGGGAGTGTTCATGGCTTCAAAGTTTAATGTGAATGGGCGCTGCTTGTGCAGGGTGTGCAGGCTGCGGTCACCGCAGCGCCCGCGCGGGGCAGGCGTTTGCCATGGACGGTGACGGTGGGCAACTGCACCACGCGCAGGCTGGGCGCCGCTTGAGAAGCAAAGCCGGTATCGATGGCCAGCAACAGAACCAGGTTGATGGCGATGCTCAAAATGGCTGCGCTCAGTTTCAGTGGCTGGATGGTGGCGCGATTCATGGTGAGCTCCTTGTTGCAAAAGTGGTTTCGGGTTGATCGAGGCAGCCGGTTGACTGCGATGGGTGAACTTTAGGCATCTCAACGGTGTGGTGCACCCGCTTTGCGATGAACTGCGGCTCGGTGCGATGAATGGCAATGGCAGGCGATGAGCGTCCCCAAAAGAGCGCTGCCTTGGCGAAAGATTTAGACTGGAAGCGAAGGAGCCAACATGAACCTGATCGATTCCATCGTGTCCCAGGCCGCCGCGGTGGCTGAGTTGCGCCGCGACCTGCATGCCCACCCCGAGCTGTGCTTCAACGAGTTCCGCACCGCCGATGTGGTGGCCGCCAAGCTCACCGAGTGGGGTATTCCAATCCATCGTGGCCTGGGTACCACCGGAGTGGTCGGTATTGTCAAGGCGGGCACCTCGAACCGAGCCATTGGACTGCGCGCCGACATGGACGCGCTGCCGATGCAGGAGGCCAACACCTTTGCCCACGCCAGCACCGAGCGCGGCAAGATGCACGCCTGCGGCCACGACGGTCACACGGCCATGCTGCTGGCCGCCGCGCAGTACCTTGCCACGCAGCGCAATTTTGATGGCACGGTCTATCTGATTTTTCAGCCCGCCGAAGAAGGTGGTGGCGGTGCGCGCGAGATGATCCAGGACGGCTTGTTCGAGAAGTTTCCGATGGACGCGGTGTTTGGCATGCACAACTGGCCCGGCATGGTGCTGGGACAGTTTGCGGTGAGCAGCGGCCCGGTGATGGCTTCCAGCAATGAATTCAAGATCACCCTGCACGGCAAAGGCGGTCACGCCGCCATGCCGCACAACGCGCTGGACCCGGTGCCGGTGGCCTGCCAACTGGTGCAATCGTTCCAGACCATCATCAGCCGGAACCTGAAACCCATTGATGCGGGCGTAATTTCGGTCACCATGATTCATGCTGGGGAGGCCACCAACGTCATTCCAAATTCCTGTGAGCTGCAAGGCACGGTGCGCACTTTTTCGCTGGCGGTGCTCGATCAGATCGAGCAGCGCATGCGGGTGATGACCGAGCATCTCTGTGCCGCATCTTGCCTGCGCGCCGACATTGAATTCAGGCGCAACTACCCGCCCACCATCAACAGCGCGGCCGAAGCCGACTTTGCGCGCCAAGTGATGACCGATATCGTGGGTGCTGACCAGGTGCTGGCGCAGGAGCCGACCATGGGCGCCGAAGACTTTTCCTTCATGCTGCAAGCCAAGCCCGGTTGCTACGTTTTTATTGGCAATGGTGACGGTGACCACCGCGCCCTGGGGCACGGCGGCGGGCCGTGCATGCTGCACAACCCGAGTTATGACTTCAATGACGGACTGCTGCCGCTGGGGGCGACTTACTGGGTGCGTCTGGCTGAGGTCTGGCTAAAACCCCTGTAGGAGCGGCGCCCTCGCCGCTCCTACAGGGGGACCGCCTGCGGTCGCTCAGCCAAAGCGCCGCGCCGCCATTTCCAGCAGTCCCTCGAACAGCAGGTTGTCCACCAGCTCAAACGGCACCGACATGCTGGGGGCCATCTTCCAGGCGGCACCGCCGGTCATGATGCAGCGCGGCTCTTGTGCGCAATGCTGGCGCAGGTGCTGCACCATGCGCTCCATGGCGCCGGCGATGGCGTAGGTGCCGCCGCTGGTGAGGGCATCACTGGTGTTGGTGGGAAATTCGCAGACGTTGCCGGTGGGCACGTGCAAGCCAGCGGTGCCGGATTCCAGCGCGCGCAGCATGATGCCGTGGCCGGGCAGGATCAGGCCGCCCAAAAATTTGCCCTGCGTGTCGATGGCATCCACCGTCACGGCGGTACCCACCATAACCACCACCAGCGGGCGCGCCGGGCCCTGCGCCAGGCTGCGGTGCCAGGCGCCGATCATGGCCACCCAGCGGTCGGCGCCCAGGCGCGCCGGGTAGTCGTAGCCATTGGTCAGGCCGGCCTCAACGCTGTTGGCCACCACCCAGTTGGCGGACACATCCCACAACTCCATTTGCTCTTCGACCCGGCGTTTGACGACGTCGCCTGCCACGGTGCAGCCCAGCATGCGGGTCGGATGAGGCAGGCCGCCCCAGTCGCCATTGGCCAGTCGGTCGATATTTTCAAGAAACTCGACACCTTGCGCCAGCAGCGGTGCATTGCGATGGGGAGCGGTGTGCAACGCCCATTTCAAACGGGTGTTGCCGACATCAATGGCCAAAAAAGTCATGGCGGCATTATCAGCTCTGTCGCCACGGCAATCCGCTCAGGCGCCATCCGCCTTTGTGACCGCGGTGCGCGTTGCCGTCGGGGTCGCCTTCAAAACCATCCAGAATGTTGTACGCCTGCAGACCAAGTTCGGTGGCGCGTTTGGCGGCTGCGATGGAGCGCAGGCCGCTGCGGCACAGCAGCACCACTTTTTTTCCAGGGGGTACCGCGGCCAGCAGTTCTGCATCGAAGCTGGGGTTGGTCACCATGCCTGGCCACTGCTTCCAGGCCACCGTCTCGGCATCGGGCACAAAGCCGACCCAGGCGCGCTCGGCATCGGTGCGCACATCGACCAGCACGGCCTCGCCATGCTGCACCCACGCCCAGGCCAGCGCGCAGCTGACGTCGCCCGCGTAGCCAGCGGCCGGTTGCACCTGCAAGCTGTTGGCGGGGTGCGCATCGTGGCGCAGGCCGCCGTGCAGGTTGGCGGGCACCGCTTCAGCGATGCGTTTGGGCGGTGGCAAGTGCAGCGCGTCCATGATGGCGACAAACTCTGCCTCGGTCTTTCCTGCCATCCGGGCATTGCCGGCTTTCTCGGCGCCGATGGTCGAGCTGGTCTTGCCCTGGTAATCATGGCCTGGCCACACGGTGGTGCCATCAGGCAGCTTGAACAGCACCTGGGTCAGACTGTGGTACATGGCCTCGGAACTGCCACTTTGAAAATCGGTGCGACCGCAGCCGTTGATCAGCAGCGTGTCGCCGGTGAAGACGTGGTCGCGCCATACAAAACTCATGCTGCCTGCGGTGTGGCCGGGGGTGTGCATGGCGCGCAGCTTCTCAGTGCCAAAGCTCAGGATGGCGCCATCCTTGAGTTGCACCGCCGCCGTGCTGATGCCACAGTCCACTGGCGCAGCGGTTTTGGCGCCGGCCAGCTCAGCCAGCATCCCGGCGCTGGTGATGTGGTCGGCATGGGCGTGTGTTTCAAGCGTCAAGGCCAGTTTCAGGCCGTAGTCGCGCAGCACCTGCAGGTCGCGCTCAAGCTGCGTGTCCACCGGGTCGATGATGATGGCATCGCGCGTGCTGGTGTCAAACAGCACATAGGTGTAAGTGCTCGATGCGGTGTCGAAGAGTTGAATCGGGTTCATGGCGGGGTGGGCGGGCAATGGGGTATGGGCTAAGGTCTAGGGAACGGTGTACTCAATCTGAACTGTAACTCCCGTGGATGTTGCGGTCGGCAAAAGGTCTTATGACCTATTTGTCGCGTGGGAGACACATAAAGTGAGCTTTATGCCCGGAGTACAAGCGGAAAAGTAAAAAGTCTTTTGTGAAGGTAACGGGCTCATGTGAGTGAAAACCCTAATCTTTTGCGGAAGCATCTGTGTTGAAAATAAGAAGCCCATTATTTACAACAGGAGACTTCCTTGACCGATAGCAAAACCCCCCGTCGTCGCAGCCTGCTCAAAGGTGCTGCCATTGCCGCAGGTGCCATGTCTGCCCCCATGATTGCGAAAGCACAGACTGGTCCGATCCAAATGCGCTGGCAGAGCACTTGGCCGGCCAAGGACATTTTTCATGAATACGCCCTCGATTACGCCAAAAAGGTGAATGACATGACCGGCGGCGACCTCAAAATCGAGGTGCTGCCCGCAGGTTCCGTGGTGCCGGCTTTTGGTTTGCTCGAAGCGGTGTCCAAGGGCACGCTCGATGGCGGCCATGGCGTGCTGGGTTACCACTACGGCAAGCAAAACGCACTGGCATTGTGGAACTCCGGCCCGGCTTTCGGCATGGACGCCAACATGGTGCTGGCCTGGCACAAGTACGGCGGCGGTGCCGAGCTTCTGGCCAAGCTCTACGCGTCCATTGGCGGCAATGTGCAATCGTTCCTGTATGGCCCCATGGCCACGCAGCCGCTGGGCTGGTTCAAGAAGCCGATCACAAAATCGAGCGATTTCAAGGGCCTCAAGTTCCGCACCAACGGTCTGGCCATCGACTTGTTCACCGCCATGGGTGCCGCTGTGAACGCGCTGCCAGGTGGCGAGATCGTGCCCGCCATGGACCGCGGTTTGCTGGACGGCGCCGAGTTCAACAACGCCAGTTCGGACCGCCTGCTTGGCTTCGCCGATGTGTCCAAGGTCTGCATGCTGCAAAGCTATCACCAGAGCGCGGAAACGTTCGAGATCATGTTCAACAAGACCAAGTACGACGCTCTGCCCGCCAAGATGAAAGCCATCATTGCCGGTGCCACCGAAGCCGCGTCTGCCGACATGTCCTGGAAGGCCATTGACCGTTATTCCAAGGATTACATCGAGCTTCAGACCAAGGACAAGGTCAAGTTTTACAAAACTCCCGATTCCGTGCTGCAGGATCAACTCAAGTTGTGGGACGAGATCGTGGCCAAGAAATCTGCAGAAAACCCCTTGTTCAAGGAAATTGTGGCCTCGCAAAAAGCCTTTGCCCAGCGCGCCGTGAAGTGGGACCAGGACACCTATGTCAGCCGCAAAATGGCGGTGGGGCATTTCTTCGGCGGCAAAAAGGCCTGACCCGAAAAAGTTTGCTTTTTTTGCTTCCTGGATCAGCCCTGCGGGTCTTGCCCGCAGGGCTGATTTTTTCAATTAGGTATCCCTCATGCAGAAATTGCTTCTTACGATCGACAAGCTCAGTACCGTCATTGGCCAGTTTTTTTCCTGGCTGATTCTGGCGCTCACCTTGATGATTTCCTGGGAGGTCTTCTCGCGCTATGTGATGGACAACCCGCATCCCTGGGCTTTTGACGTCATGAGCATGATGTATGGCACCCTGTTCATGATGTCGGGCGCATACACCTTGTCCAAAAACGGTCATGTGCGCGGCGACGTTCTTTACGGATTTTTCCCGCCACGCCTGCAAGCCGGTCTTGACCTGGTGCTCTACCTTCTGTTTTTTATCCCCGGCGTGGTGGCGCTGGCCTGGGCTGGCTACAACTTCGCTGCCGAATCCTGGGTCATCAACGAGCACTCCAACGTCACGGCCAATGGTCCGCCGGTGTACCCGTTCAAGACCATCATTCCGATCGCCGGTGCTTTTTTGCTGGCGCAGGGGCTGGTTGAAATCGTGCGTTGCATCGTGTGTCTGAAACAGGGAGATTGGCCCTCACGCGGGGACGATGTGGCCGAAGTCGACGTCGCAAAATTGAAAGAAATGGTGCACGTGAAAGACGAAGATATTGCCAAGCTGGACGCGTTTGTGAGCAAGCCCAACGGGAGTGAGAAGTGAGAAAAGAAGTCTGGTTTGGGCTGACGATCATGGCCATGGTCGTGCTGGCCGCGTTTATTTTGTTGCCGTCGCCCGCGCAAATGACGAACGGTCATTTGGGGCTGCTGATGCTGGCGCTGGTGGTGGTAGCCATCATGCTGGGGTTTCCCACCGCCTTTACCCTGATGGGCATGGGCATGGTGTTTGCCTGGATTGCCTACCGAAGTCAGAACCCGGGCCTGGCGGTGCAGCAGACGCTCGACCTGATGGTGCAGCGCACCTATTCGGTGATGTCCAACGACGTGCTGATCTCGATCCCGCTGTTTGTGTTCATGGGTTACCTGATCGAGCGCGCCAACCTGATCGAGAAACTGTTCAAGAGCATGCACCTGGCCACGGCGCGGATACCGGGCTCATTGGCGGTGGCGACCATCATCACCTGCGCCATTTTTGCCACGGCCACCGGCATCGTGGGCGCCGTGGTGACCTTGATGGGCCTGCTGGCTTTGCCTGCCATGTTGCGCGCCGGATACAGCGTGCAGCTCTCGGCGGGCGCCATCACCGCCGGCGGTTGCCTGGGCATTCTGATTCCGCCGTCCGTGATGTTGATCGTGTACGGCGCCACGGCCGGCGTGTCGGTGGTCAAGCTGTATGCGGGTGCGTTTTTTCCCGGCCTGATGCTGGCCGGCCTGTACGTTGTCTATGTCATCATTCTGGCCAAGCTCAAGCCCCACATGGCACCACCCATGTCGGCCGAGGACCGGCACGTGCCGCTGCCCGAGTTTGCGGAAATTGTGTCCACCAACGTCAGCAACAAAGTGCTGCCGGGCCTGATTGGCGCCATCAAGGGCAAGCGCAATGCGGCCGTGCCGATGAAGACGCTGGTCAATCACTTGTTCATCGCCCTGCTGCCAGCGATCACCGTGATGCTCATCATGGGCGGCATTTACCTGAAGGTGACGGCGCCGCTGCCGCCGGAGGTGGCCGGGGAGGTTGTGGCCATGGGCGGTTCCTCATTTGACGCGCCTGCCGAAGAAGGTGGCCTGGCCGAACCCGAGGCAGAAGATGGCCTGCAGTCGCCCCCGGCCGCTGACGAAGCCCCCGCCCCGCTGGGTGCTGTGGCCGAGGCGCCCGCCGCGCCTGCCGCGCCGGTTGCCGCGGAGCAGGTGGCTGCCGCGGCGGTGGCAGCTGAGCCTGTGGCAGAGCAGGAGCGCGTGCCTGCGCCGATGACGTTCTGGATTGGCCTGGCCAGTTGCGCAGTGGCGCTGATCATTTTCTATGCCATCTTCAGCTTCACCCGGCTGGAAATCTTCAAGATGCTGCTGGGCTCGTTTTTCCCGCTGGCCATCATGATTCTCGCGGTGCTGGGCACCATTGTGTTTGGCTTGGCAACACCCACCGAGGCAGCGGCCATGGGCTCCATGGGCGGTCTGTTGCTGGCAGGCGCCTACCGGCGGCTCAACATGACGGTGATGCGGGAGTCGGTTTACCTCACGGCCAAGACCAGCGCCATGGTGTGCTGGCTGTTCGTCGGCTCCAGCATTTTCTCGGCCGCGTTTGCCTTGCTGGGCGGTCAGGAGCTGATCAACACCTGGGTGCTGGGGATGGAGCTGACACCGGTGCAGTTCATGATTCTGGCGCAGATCGTCATTTTTTTGCTGGGCTGGCCGCTGGAGTGGACCGAGATCATCGTCATTTTCATGCCGATCTTCATCCCGCTGCTGCCCCACTTCAACATCGACCCCCTGTTCTTCGGGCTGCTGGTGGCGTTGAATCTGCAAACGGCATTTTTAAGCCCACCCGTGGCCATGGCGGCCTTCTACCTGAAAGGCGTGAGCCCGCCGCATGTCACGCTCAATCAGATTTTTGCCGGTATGTTGCCCTTCATGGGCATCCAGGTGATCGCCATCATCCTGCTATACCAGTTTCCGGCGATCGGCTTGTGGTTGCCGCAGCTGCTCTACAAGTAGGCCGTTGGTATTCATGTGAAGGCTGAAAGGGGCGCACTGGCGCCCCTTTCATTTTCAAATCCGCTAAGATTGACGTTTACGTCAACGTCAAGTCAGCGTTTGCTAGTCTGATCGCTGGTTTTGACATTTGCAAACTGCCACTGGAGACACCCACCATGACCGACCTGTCCGCCGACTTCAAGGCCCTGGCCAATTACCGCCCTGTGAACAAGGTGCGCTTTGTCACCGCCGCCAGCCTGTTCGACGGCCACGACGCCGCCATCAACATCATGCGCCGCATTTTGCAAAGCATGGGTGCCGAGGTGATCCACTTGGGCCACAACCGGAGTGTCGATGAGGTGGTCACCGCCGCCCTGCAGGAAGACGCGCAGGGCATTGCCATGAGCTCCTACCAGGGCGGCCATGTGGAGTATTTCAAGTACATGGTCGATCTGCTCAAGAGCCGCGGCGGCGCGCACATCCAGGTCTTTGGCGGCGGCGGAGGCGTGATCGTGCCCAGCGAGATCAAGGAGTTGATGGACTACGGCGTGACCCGCATCTACAGCCCCGAAGACGGCCAGCGCATGGGTCTGGCCGGCATGATCGGCGAGATGGTGATGCGCTGCGATAAAGATCTGACGCAATACGCACCCACCCGCATCGAAGCCATCCAGGGCCACACCGAACTGAGCTGGCGCGCGCTGGCGCAACTCATCACCGGACTTGAGAACGAAGCCGCCGCCGGCCAGGCCAAGGCGGCGCTATCCAAGCCGTTCAAGGCACTCGCCAAAGACATCCAGGCGCTCGCCGCGACCAGGAAGATTCCGGTGCTCGGCATCACCGGCACTGGCGGCGCCGGCAAGTCCAGCCTCACCGACGAGTTGATTCGCCGCCTGCGGCTGGACCAAGAGGACAGTTTGCGCGTGGCGGTGATCAGCATCGACCCGTCGCGGCGCAAGAGCGGTGGTGCGTTGCTGGGCGACCGAATCCGCATGAATGCCATCAACCCCTGGGCTTCGACAAGCCCAGCCCGAACGGGCAACAACCAGCGCGTCTTCATGCGCAGCCTGGCCACGCGCGACTTCGGCAGCGAGATCAGCGCCGCCCTGCCCGATGTGATTGCGGCCTGCAAGGTGGCAGGGTTCGATCTGGTCATTGTCGAGACCTCGGGCATTGGCCAGGGCGACGCGGCCATCGTGCCGCTGGTCGATGTGCCCATGTACGTCATGACGCCCGAATTCGGTGCCGCCAGCCAGTTGGAAAAAATCGACATGCTCGACTTTGCCGAGTTTGTCGTCATCAACAAGTTCGACCGCAAGGGCGCCAGTGACGCGCTGCGTGACGTGGCCAAGCAGGTGCAGCGCAACAAGGAGGCCTGGGCTGTTCCGACGGAGCAGATGCCGGTGTTCGGCACCATGGCCGCGCGCTTCAACGACGACGGAGTGACCGCGCTGTACCAGGCACTCAAAGTGCGCCTGGCCGAGCTCGGCCTGCCCGTTTCCGAGGGCAAGCTGCCCAGGGTCAATGTGCGCCACAGCACCAACCAGACCCCGGTGCTGCCTGCCGCGCGCACCCGCTACCTGGCCGAAATCAGCGACACCGTACGCGGCTACAAGTCCAAAGCCCGCGCGCAGGCCAGATTGGCGCGTGAAATCCAGCAGCTCAAGGCCAGCGCGCAGATGCTGCTGGCCGCTGACCCGTGCAAGGACGGCACAGCCAAACCCGGTGCCTACGGCACGGTACTTGAATTGGCCCAGGCCCGTAGTGAGCGCCAAGACCCGGCCGCCGCCAAATTGCTGGGGCAGTGGCCCGCCATGCAATTGGCTTACGCCGGTGACGAATACGTGGTCAGGATCCGCGACAAGGAAATCCGCACCGCGCTCACCACCAAAAGCTTGAGCGGCACCACCATCCGCAAGGTCTGCCTGCCGCAGTACGAGGACCACGGCGAAATCCTCAAGTGGCTGATGCTCGACAACGTGCCCGGCAGCTACCCCTACACCGCCGGCACCTTTGCCTTCAAGCGCGAGGGCGAAGACCCTACGCGCATGTTCGCCGGTGAAGGCGACCCGTTTCGCACCAACAAGCGCTTTAAGCTGCTCAGTTCCGGCATGGCGGCCAAGCGCCTGTCCACCGCTTTTGATTCGGTCACGCTCTATGGCAACGACCCCGACCCGCGCCCGGACATCTACGGCAAGGTCGGCAACAGTGGCGTTTCCATTGCCACCATCGACGACCTGAAAGTGCTTTACGGCGGCTTCGATTTGTGCTCGCCCAACACCAGCGTGTCCATGACCATCAACGGCCCGGCGCCGAGCATTCTGGCCATGTTCATGAATGCCGCGATTGACCAGAACCTGGAAAAATTTGCGGCAGACAACGGCCGTGAGCCGACCGACACCGAGGCGCAAAAAATCCGCGAATGGGTGCTGGCCAATGTGCGCGGCACGGTGCAGGCAGACATCCTGAAAGAAGACCAGGGCCAGAACACCTGCATCTTCAGCACCGAATTCAGCCTGAAAGTCATGGGCGACATTGCCAGTTACTTTGTGCACCACAACGTGCGTAATTTCTATAGCGTGTCCATTTCCGGCTACCACATCGCCGAAGCCGGTGCCAATCCGATCAGCCAGCTGGCGTTCACGCTCAGCAACGGCTTCACTTTTGTGGAAGCCTACCTGGCGCGCGGCATGCACATCGACGACTTTGCGCCAAATTTAAGCTTCTTCTTCAGCAACGGCATGGACCCCGAATACACCGTGATGGGCCGGGTGGCTCGGCGCATCTGGGCCGTGGCCATGAAAGAGAAGTACGGCGCCAACGAGCGCAGCCAGAAACTCAAGTACCACATCCAGACCAGCGGCCGCAGCCTGCACGCGCAGGAAATCCAGTTCAACGACATCCGCACCACCTTGCAGGCGCTGATTGCCATCTATGACAACTGCAACAGCCTGCACACCAACGCGTTCGACGAGGCTATCACCACGCCGACTGAGGATTCTGTACGCCGCGCCATGGCGATCCAGCTCATCATCAACCGCGAATGGGGTCTGGCCAAGAACGAAAACCCGTCACAGGGCGCCTTCGTCATTGAGGAACTGACCGAATTGGTTGAAGAAGCCGTGCTGCTGGAGTTTGAGCGCATCACCGAGCGCGGCGGTGTGCTCGGCGCCATGGAAACCGGCTACCAGCGCGGCAAGATTCAGGATGAATCGATGCACTACGAGATGCTCAAGCACACCGGCGAGTTGCCCATCATCGGGGTCAACACCTTCCGCAACCCGCATGGCGATCCGGTCAACGACAAGCTGGAACTGGCGCGCTCAACCGAAGAAGAAAAGCAGAGTCAGTTGCAGCGCCTGGCCGACTTCCACGCGCGCCACGCCAAGGAAGCCCCGGCCATGCTGGCGCGCCTGAAGCAGGCCGTGATCGACAACCGGAATGTGTTCGAGGTGCTGATGGACGCGGTGCGGGTTTGCAGCCTGGGCCAGATCACCAACGCCCTGTTCGAGGTCGGCGGGCAATACCGGCGCAATATGTGAGGTTTGGTGAGCAGGGCGGACTTCATTCCGCCATAGTGAGTGAAGCCGTCGGGTAATCCCCCCTTTTTCCACTGGCGTCAGAAGTAGAGGGTTATGCAGCCTTTAGTAGCCGCTGCTTTGGGGTGATCCCGCCCAGGGCCATGTGAGGGCGGTCGTGATTGTAGGACCAGGTCCATTG
>NZ_JAQTWL010000070.1 GCF_028689295.1 Rhodoferax sp. | reverse complement strand
ACATCGTTTGGTATTCCGGAGTTCAAGAAGAACCTCAACTGATAAATGTCTGCGAGCGTGAAGGACATGGCATTTAGCTCCGACATCTTGTAAACAACGATTCCGCCAACAGTAAAAGTGATCACGTTGGCTTGGTTTGCACTGTCCATTACAGGAAACTGGCCTGTTGCGTCAGTGAGACCAACGGGTGAAACAAGGCTGTTGTTTAAATAGGCAAGACCGGAAATTACTGGTTTTTTGAATGATCGATAGGCAATTTTTGGCACGGACGGTGATGGGACTGCAGGAATAGTCCCCACCGATGGAGTTGTCGATGCCAAGCCGCCGTGTGACGAACATGCTCCCGGTTTGCCAGCAGAGTGAGTAATCCAGCCATCTGCACATAGCGCTGTTGTACCGCCGAGATCACCGCCGCCGCTACTACCCCCGCCGCACCCCGCGAGTAAAAATAAGCTGACGGCAGCAAAGAGAGTCGAGATTGAGCGCAAAGTAGTCATATTGTGGAATTGATGGTGTTGACGCAACAGGTTAGCAGCCAGAGGGAGCCTGGCCCCTTTTTTATGTCCAGATATTCAGTTGGCCACCCAGCCGTGACCCTCATCCTGCGGGCCTGAGAGCCATCACAGAAAAATCATCTGCGCATAGTTGTCACCTGAGCATAGAGGCTGAAAGAAGCCATTGGGATGGCGGTTGCAATCGGCAGGACACGACCGGCTACATGTCTGCACGTAACTGCTTCACTTTTAATTGCTTCATTTTGGCAGCCCATAATTCAGAAATTTCAGAATTAACAAAGACAAAAGTGAGTCGATTGTCTTGTGCCAGTCTCAGCTCAGAATTTCCAAAGCGCCATTCTTGTGTATCTCCAGACTTTAATGTGCTGCCGCCTCCTGAAGAACTTCCGTATTTTTCTTTGAATGCGGATTCAAGGTCATCAGCATTTATGTCGCGGAATGCCAAGTTTATTGCGCCCAGCCTATCTTCGTAGAATAAAAACTGTGCATCGTAACTTTCTTTAGCTGCTAATGTGTACTTTTGGACAATGCACATGCGACGTATAGGCAGTGTTTTTCGAAGTTCAGGATCACGCGGGGATATCTCGCATTTAGCCTTTGGATTGATTTTTTTGAAATCTGATTCTGACATCCCAATGCGCAATCCTTTAATTTCGAAATCGGCAGCAGAAGCTGTGGAGAGGTGCAGCGCCAGTAGCGTCAAAAGAAATATTGCTTTCATTCGTCTTATCCTCAAGTGAATTCTCAGATTAGACGCTACTTGTCAGCAAATGCGTCTTAACAGGCTGCTGAAATACCCACCCTGAGGTCACCCGCTAAACCTGCCCAAACGTTATAGACAAAGCGATATTGCAAGCCCAAACCACCTGACCATGCGCGGAGCCGATACCTTTACCGAGAGCTTGTTCACCATGCGGCATCTGGATGACTTCGTGCCGCAGAACCATCCCCTTCGCCCGGTGCGCGTGATGGTCAACCAGGCATTGAAGAACATTGAGCCCTTGCTCTCAGGCATGTACGCCGCAGACATCAAAGGCGGTCGCCCCAGCATCGCGCCAGAGAAACTGCTGCGTGCCATGCTGCTGCAAATCTTCTACAGCATCCGCTCGGAACGCATGCTCATGGAGCAAACCCAATACAACCTGTTGTTTCGCTGGTTCATCGGCCTGTCCATGGACGACACGGTCTGGGTGCCCACGGTCTTCACCAAGAACCGTGAGCGCCTGATTGCGCATGACGCGGTCATCGAACTCTTCAACGAAGTGCTGGCCATTGCCAACCAGAACGAATGGCTCTCAGGTGAGCACTTCAGCGTGGACGGCACGCTGATTCAGGCCTGGGCTGGACACAAGAGTTTCGCCCGCAAGGACGGCAGCGACGATGACACGGGAAACTTCAAAGGTAAGAGCCGCAGCAACGACACCCATGAATCCACCACCGATGCCGATGCGCGTCTGTACCGCAAGGGGAACACTGCCAGTGAGTTGCGTTTCATGGGTCACACCCTGAGCGACAACCGCCATGGGCTGATTGCCAGCGCCATGGTCACCACAGCAGACGGCTATGCCGAACGTGAAGCCGCCAAGGTGATGGTTGCCGATGCTAAACAGGTCGCCAGTGAAGGGGTGCAAATCACACTGGGTGCCGACAAGGGTTACGACGCAGCAGAGTTCATGGAGGCGCTGACGCAAATGAAGGTGGCGCCCCATGTGGCGCAGAACACCAGCAACCGCAGCTCAGCGGTGCCGGACCAAATTGCGGCCAGCGACGGTTACGCCATCTCGCAGCAAAAGCGCAAGCTCATCGAGCAAGGATTTGGCTGGGCCAAGTTGATTGGCCCGATTCGTCAGGTGATGGTGCGTGGTTTGAAGAAGGTGGACCAGCTATTCGTGCTGACGATGACGGCCTACAACCTCACGCGCATGCGCACCCTGGAACAAATCCGTCTGCAGGCCACGCAAGGGTAGGAAAACGATGCGAAACGACCGGAAAACAACCCAAAATCGGCCTCAAAAGAGCCTGGTTTCCAAATTGCGAAATCAATCTGCGGCAATCTCGCTCACACGGGTGGCGCGGGCAGTTTTACTGGCCAATATTTCAGCAGCCTGCTAGGCCTTCGCATAATCGCTGTCAGGGCCGCCCGATTCCCGCAGACGCAGCATTTCGCCCATTCTCAATTGAGGCGCCAGAGTTAACCTTAGTCAAACTTATATATTCAGGGGAAACGGATGATGGAAGAAACGTCGAAGGACGCGATCATGACGCAAGGATTTGAGCCGGGTGAACTGTTCAAGCACGGATTCACGTTGAAAAGCGTCGACCTCATTCAAGGGGGAACTTTCC
>NZ_JAQTWL010000069.1 GCF_028689295.1 Rhodoferax sp. | reverse complement strand
TGGGAGCGCTGCCTTATCTGCTGTTGGCCGCTTGCCCCCTGATGCATGTGTTCATGCACCACGGCCACGGTGGACATGACCACCCGCCGGGCAAGAGCGCAGCGCCAACACCGCCAGCCAAGCCGGGAGAGCCGTCATGAACCACGACCCGTCCGCTTATGGTTTGTGGGTGTTGGTGGTGTTGAACTCGGCCATTTTCATCATGTTCGCCTACAGTTTTTTCAAACCTGCAACGGCGCGGGACTGGCGAACGTTCGGGGCGTTTTCTGCGTTCATCGTGGCCCTGTTTGTGGAGATGTATGGTTTTCCCCTCACCATTTACCTGTTGTCGGGGTGGCTGCAAAGCAACTATCCCGGACTCGATATCCTGAGCCATGACTCGGGGCACTTGTGGTCCACCCTGTTCGGTGAGCAAGGCGACCCGCACTTTGGCGTGCTGCACATCGCCAGCTACATCTTTCTGGCCCTCGGGTTCATTTTGTTGTCGAACGCGTGGCAGGTTTTGTACCACGCTCAACGCAGCAAAACGCTGGCCACGGCAGGGCCGTATGCGCGCATTCGTCACCCGCAGTACGTGGCTTTTGTGATGATTCTGCTGGGTTTTCTGCTGCAATGGCCGACGCTGCTGACGCTGCTCATGTTCCCGGTCCTGCTGGTCATGTACGGTCGATTGGCATTGACGGAAGAAACCGACATGCGCACCCTGTTTGGCCAGGCGTATGAGCGTTATGCCAGCGTTACACCGCGCTTTTTTCCGAAGTTGTCGCGCCGAATGGCTGCACCGGATTGAACCAAGGAACGCCATGAGCAACATCAAGCCAATGCCATTGACCGATCCGGTGTGCGGCATGACCGTCACCGAATCTTCCGGGCACACGCTGCAACATGAGGGCCGGGCATACTATTTTTGCAGCGCCAGGTGCCAGGACAAATTTGCCGCCAATCCGGGGCAATACCTGGCCCCTGCTGCGCCCGCGGCAGCGCCCGAAGAGCTGGCCAGCACGACCGGCACCATGTACACCTGCCCGATGCACCCCGAGGTGCGGCAGGATCACCCGGGGAACTGTCCGAAATGTGGCATGGCGCTGGAGCCTGTGTTGCCGACTCTGGAGGAGGACGACAACACCGAGTTACGCGATTTCCAGCGGCGTTTCTGGTGGTCACTGCCGCTGACTGCCGTGGTTTTTGTCCTGGCCATGTTCGGCCATCGCCAGCAATGGCTGAGCATGACGCAACAGAGTTGGCTGGAACTGGTGTTGGCAACCCCCATTGTGTTGTGGGCGGCTTGGCCGTTTTTTGTGCGCGGCTGGCAGTCGGTGTTGAACCGCAGCCCCAACATGTGGACGCTGATTGGGTTGGGTACCGGTGCCGCTTATGGCTACAGCGTGGTGGCGGCGGTGGCACCCCAGGTCTTTCCGGACTCTTTTGTCTCGATGGGGCGCGTCGCGGTGTACTTTGAGGCGGCGGCTGTCATCATTTCACTCACCTTGATGGGCCAGCTGCTCGAACTCAAGGCGCGCTCGCAAACCTCGGCGGCGATCAAATCCTTGCTCGGTCTGGCACCCAAGACCGCCCGGCGCATCCGCGCTGACGGTGGCGAAGAAGATGTGCCCTTGTCCAGTGTGCATGTGGGTGACAGTTTGCGCGTGCGCCCGGGTGAAAAGGTGCCGGTGGACGGTGAGGTCATTGAAGGCAACAGTGCCGTGGACGAGTCCATGCTCACGGGTGAGCCGATGCCTGTGACCAAGCGTGTGGGCGACAAGCTGATTGGGGCCACCATGAACACCAGCGGCGCCCTGGTGATGCGCTCGGAGCGCGTGGGCGCCGCCACCATGTTGTCGCAAATCGTGCAAATGGTGGCGCAGGCGCAGCGCTCCCGTGCCCCCATGCAGCGCATGGCCGACGTGGTGGCGGGCTACTTTGTCGTCGCCGTGGTGGCGATCGCGGTGGCGACCTTTCTGGTGTGGGGCTGGTTTGGTCCTGAACCCAGTTGGGTTTTTGGCCTGATCAATGCCGTGGCGGTGCTGATCATTGCCTGCCCCTGCGCCCTGGGGCTGGCCACCCCGATGTCGATCATGGTGGCCACCGGCAAGGGCGCAGCGCAAGGGGTGTTGTTTCGCGATGCCGCCGCCATCGAGAACCTGCGCCAGGTGGACACGCTGATTGTCGATAAAACCGGCACGTTGACCGAAGGCAGACCGGCCTTTAACAGCGCTGTTCCGGCGCCCGGCGGCGATGCCGACGAGGTGCTGCGCCTGGCTGCCAGTCTGGACCAGGGCAGTGAACATCCGCTGGCCCAAGCCTTGGTAAACGCCGCTCGGGAACGCGGGCTGACCCTGGAGAAACCTGAGGCATTTGAATCTGGCTCCGGCATCGGTGTGCGCGGTCAAATTGGGGCACAGTCTTTGGCATTGGGCAACACCACGCTGATGCAGCAAATGGGTGTGGTGTTGGCGCCCTTGGTGAGCCAAGCTGAAGCCTTGCGCGCCGAGGGTGCCAGCGTGATGTACCTGGCCAGCGGCGCACAATTGCTCGGCTTGCTGGCCGTTTCTGATCCCATCAAGGCTAGCACACCCGAGGCTTTGGCGGCCCTGCAAAAAACGGGTTTGCGCATCATCATGGCAACTGGCGATGGCCTGACCACTGCCAAAGCCGTGGCGCAGCAATTGGGCATTCATGAAGTGCGCGGTGAAGTCAAGCCCGCCGACAAATTGGCGCTGGTCACGCGGCTGCAAAACGAGGGCCGCGTCGTCGCCATGGCCGGAGATGGTATCAACGACGCCCCCGCGCTGGCCAAAGCCAATGTCGGCATTGCCATGGGGACCGGCACCGATGTGGCAATGAACAGCGCTCAGGTGACCTTGATCAAGGGTGACTTGCGTGGCATCAGCGCGGCGATTCTGATGTCACATGCCACCGTCAGGAACATGAAGCAAAACCTGCTCTTTGCCTTTT
>NZ_JAQTWL010000036.1 GCF_028689295.1 Rhodoferax sp. | reverse complement strand
ACGCGGGTGTATATGGCTCGTTCCTGCTGTTTGCCAAACGCGCCGAGAAGAAATACGGCGTGAGCGCCCGCGACATTTTGGTCGAGATGGGCCGCCGCGGTATGGTCGGCGGCCAGGAAGACATGATTGAAGACACCGCCATGACCATGGCGCGGGAACGTGGGTTGACCTTGACCGCCGCATGAATTCAAACCCGGCGCGGCATGAAGCGCGCCGCCTGACTAGTTTCCACTCCACTCACTTAAAGGATAAAAAATGACAGCACTCACCGAAAGTTCCACCAGCAAGTTCGTGAAAATCAATGAAAAAGGTTTTTCAGATTTCAAGATTCACTACAACGAAGCGGGTAACGGCGAAACCGTCATCATGCTGCATGGCGGGGGCCCCGGCGCTGGCGGTTGGAGCAACTATTACCGCAACATCGGCGCCTTTGTCGACGCCGGCTACCGGGTGATCCTGAAAGACTCGCCCGGCTTCAACAAGTCGGACGCGGTGGTGATGGACGAGCAGCGCGGCCTGGTCAACGCCCGTGCCGTCAAAGGGCTGATGGATGCGCTGGGCATCGACCGGGCGCACCTGGTCGGCAACTCGATGGGGGGCGCCACGGCGCTGAACTTTGCTATCGAATACCCTGAGCGCATCGGCAAACTCATTCTGATGGGACCCGGCGGCCTTGGCCCCAGCATGTTCGCGCCGATGCCGATGGAAGGCATCAAGCTGCTGTTCAAACTGTACGCGGAGCCGTCCTATGAAACCCTGAAACAGATGATTCAGGTGTTTTTGTACGACCAGTCCCTCATTACCGAGGAGTTGCTGCAGGGCCGCTGGGAAGCCATTCAGCGCCACCCGGAGCACCTGAAGAACTTCCTCATCAGCGCGCAAAAGGCGCCGCTTTCAAGCTGGGATGTGTCTGCCAGGCTTGGAGAAATCAAGGCCAAGACATTCGTTACCTGGGGGCGTGATGACCGCTTCGTTCCCCTTGACCACGGCTTGAAGCTGGTCTGGAACATTGACGACGCGCGTTTGCATGTGTTCTCCAAGTGCGGCCACTGGGCGCAATGGGAGCATGCCGATGAATTCAACCGCCTGGTGATTGATTTCCTGCGGCAGGCCTAACGAGAAAGCCAAGGCTTTCCTATAAAAGAAGACGGGCGGGCAAATGGAGATGCTCGTTCGTTAAAGAATTATTTATTTCTGAGGAGACAAAATGAAACAAGGATTAATTGGCCCGATCACCGCCGGGGTATTGGCAATCACATCTCAGTCGGCACTGGCGGTCAGCGACGTATTTCGGTTCGTTGGGCATGGCCCGGTGTCGGCGGCGATGGGCGGTGCGGCCACGGCGTTCGATGTGGGTGCTGCCGGCATGATGACCAATCCGGCGACACTGTCGCTGATGCCCCAGGGGTCGGAATTCCATCTCGGCATGGATATGGTATTTGCTGACCTTTCAATCAGGAACCCCGCGACAGGGGAGCTTGCCCGATCTTTGGATCACTCCAACAACCGCGGCCCCTATGCCGCACCCCAATTGGCATATACCCATCACAGCGGCTCCTTGGCGCTTGGCGTCGGTGTCTTTCCACAAGGCGGGCTTGGAACAGAATATGGAAACAGCAGTTTTCTTTCCCGCGCCCCCGGCGGCCTGGCTACCGGGCTCGAAAACTCGAGTCGCCTGCTGACCTTGAACATTCCCTTTGCGGCAAGCTACGAAGTCAATGACAAGCTGACAGTGGGCGCAAGTCTCGATGCGATATGGCAGGGCATGAACCTCGAGATGCTGCTTGGCGCCGATCAGGTTGGTTCGCTGATCGGATCGGGCCGGGCGAGCGGTAGCCTCGTGCCCGTGCTCGGGGGCTTGCCTGACTTGCGCGGTGCACATTTAAGCTTTACCAGGAACCAGCCAGTGGCCAGTGGTGCTGATGCGTGGGGTGTTGGCGGACGCATCGGGCTGACCTACAAGGCCTCGAAAGAGACGGTTCTGGGTGCCGCGTATTCCATGGAGAGCCACATAGCTGACATGGAAGGTGATGCCACCCTGACTGCGGTCGACGCCGTGGTCGGCCAGGTTCCGCTCCAAGGCAGGATCAGCGTGCGTGACTTTCAAACGCCGGCGCAATTGAATCTTGGCATAAGCCACCAGTTCAATGACAAATGGATGATTGCTGCCGACATCTCCCGGATATTCTGGAAGCACGCCATGAAGAACGTCAATGTCGGGTTTGTGGCGGATAGCGGTGCCAATATCGACATTTTGTTGCCGCTAAACTTCAAGGATCAGACCGCCCTGTCGCTCGGAGCCGCTTACCAAACCGGCAAGTGGACGCTGCGAGGTGGCGCCCGTTTCACGACCCAGGCGCTGCGCTCCGAGACCCTGCTGGCGGTCATGCCTGGCATTCCGACGACGTTCGGCTCGGCGGGGTTTTCTTATCAGCTCTCGCCAATAAGCAAGGTGGATTTTGCCTGGAACCATTCCTTCAAGAAGAAGATGGATAACGCCAGTTTGCCCAATACATCCGCGCCGATAAGGGCAGAGCATGCCCAGGACAGTATCGGTCTGGCCTATACCTACAGCTTCTGAAATAGCCGTAAGCAAACCGTTTTTAACGAAGAATAAGTACTGATTAGTCCCTCGCATGGACGTCGCTAGGAAAGCAAGATTCGGCGGTGTGAGGGAGCTCAAAGGGTTTGCAGCCTTACATCCGGTCTATTCGTGCTGGCCAGTGCGGTGGTGCAACTAACCCGCCATTCGACATTAGCTTGCGAAACTTGCGTGTTGATGCACTCGTCTGCCCGTGCCAATAAACCTATTTCCGGCAGTTGACGCCTCATAAACCGGCTGCAAGCTAGACTGGGAGCCAGTTTCAACGGATTTATCGAGGTCACCAAATGGGTGAAGCAAAAAGAAGTCAAGTTGCTGTCCAAACACAGGCACTGGAGTCCATGGTGGTGGACATCCCGGGCGGTCGAGTTCACGTGCAGTGGGACCATAGCGCCAGCGCCACACCGAATGCAAAGCTGACCTTCTTCGCTGAGTTCTTGGCCACCACTGGCATCTACGAATCCTGGGCCAACAGCTGTCCCTTGAGCTACACCAGCCCCAACGCGCACAGCAAACGTGATGTGCTGGGAACATGGTTGCTGGCGATACTGGCCGGTCACAACAGCTACGCTCACATCACTGGGCTGCGAGGCGACGCGGTGAGCCCGCAGATTCTAGCAATGCAGAAGATCATCATCGAAGACGCGTTGCGTCGCTCGTTGTCACGCATGAACGCCCAACAAAGCCAAACTTGGCTTGTGCCCCAACTCCTGAGTAGCGTGCAAGCTGCATTGAACACCCCGTGGATTCTGGATATCGACACCACCATCAAACCCTTGTACGGCAAGCAAAGCGGGGCTGAGGTCAGCTACAACCCGCACAAGCCTGGTCGCCCCAGCCACGCTCTGCACACCTACTGGGTCGCCAACCTGCGATTGGTGCTGGACGTGGTTGTCTCACCCGGCAAAGAGCACAGCGCTGCCAAAGCACGACCTGGCCTGATCGGCGTGCTGGAAAAGCTGGGCGACCAGCAGCGCCCGGCCTTGGTTCGGGGGGACTGCGGCTTTGGCAACGAGCCCTTCATTGCCGAACTGGAGGATCGTGCCCAGCCCTACCTGTTCAAGTTGCGCCAGACGGTAGGCGTCAAAAAATTATTGGCACGTCAATTCGCGCGTGATGACTGGACTACACCCGGCACCAGCGACCAGGGTTGGAGCGCCGTCGAAGACACCCTCAAACTCTCGGGCTGGGACAGATCGCGTCGGGTGGTCATACTGCGTCGTGCCGTTAAAGCCGATTTGGCGCTGAGTCGCAAGATCAAGAATGAACCGGGCGAGCAAATTGAACTGCTAATGCCCGACAAAGACGTGCAGGCTTGGGAGTACGCGGTGTTGGTGACCAACAGCGCCTACGCCTTGGACGCTTTCGGTCAGCTCTATCGGGACCGAGCGGACTGCGAAAACGGCTTTGATGAGTTGAAGAATCAGTGGGGTTGGGGCGGGTTCACGACCCAGGACATTGAGCGTTGTCAGACCAGTGCCCGCGCCGTGGCGCTCGTGTACAACTGGTGGTCATGGTATTGCCGGGCCGCCAAGCCGGGCGTCAGGATGGAGGCCATCACCAGCCGAGCGCTATTGCTCGCCAGTGTGGGCCGAGCCGTCAAGCATGCGGGACAAACCACGCTGTATCTCACGCCCATGCACGCCGCAAAAGACAAGCTGATCTGGCTCATCGCCAATATCCGCGCGGCCTTGAGTCATGTAAGGGATGTTGCGGAGCAGTTGCCTCTGACAGACCGTTGGAAGACGTTCCTGGACTACGTGGTGGCGAAAATAACCCGCCCTTTGCCGCCGTGGCACCGAACGGATCAACTCACGATGGCAGGGTAACTGCCGGATTTAGGTTCAATCGACGAAACTTCCCTTGACGACATGGTATCTGGTGATCTACCTCAGCCGCGGTCCAAAATCCCATGACTGGTTATTGTGAACTGCTGAAGTGGCTTCGGCTTCGAAGCCATTGATTTAGCCGGTTCGGACTGAGGTGAAAATGCGATAGGGCGTAGTTCTACATTGCCCAGGGCGTCCATCACCGATCGTGAAATTCAGTCCATCAAATTCGCCACTCACTACATCAATAGATGCAACTGTTGCGGCGGATAAATCGCGTTGTTTATGACGAAAATTTGAACTTCAACTCGCAGGGGCAGCGCACCCAAGGCTATATTTCCAGCGCAGGTTCGGTTTCAGCTACTTTTGCCGACGTGACTTTCAAGGGTTCAAGAACTTCAGCTCCAGCCGGATCCACTTGCAACTCATCCGCTGTATGCTCAACGTTCTGCTTGACCTCAACGGCCAGGCTTTTTTCAATCAGATAGTCAACGGCCTTTGACGCAGCTTTTGCCGCTGCAAAAACCGCATGTTTGTCGCCTTTAAGTGCTTCAAGCCACGACCCGATGTAGGCCGCGTGATTTTTATCGTCAAACGGCACACCGGTCTCGGCACTGGCGAACGCGCTGCACAACTCTGCAACCAGTTCTTCACGGGCATATCCTTCCGTGCCAAAACCATTTGAAAGTGGACGACCTAGCCTGTTTTCACCGCCAGTTGCGTGACCGAGTTCATGCAATAAGGTGCCAGCATAGGCTTCAGGACTTTCAAATTGATCAGGGTTTGGCATTTGAACGGCATCGCGTGCAGGGGAGTAATAAGCCCGATCACCCCCATGGCCAAGCCTCAGTCCATCCAGTTTCATACCTTCGGCAATTTTTTCAACAGCAGCGATCTTCTCAATGGCAGGACGGTCTCTTTTGGTTGCCATCGGTTCAATGGACAATCCGGTGCACTGCTCGACGTTGAAGGCATGGCTGGTTTTTTCAAACAGCAAATTCAGTGTCTTTTCTGCCTGTTTCCAGCTGTATTTGATTCCGCCAGCTTCAAGAACCAGTTGGCGGGTGTCCACCTCAAGCCCGCTGGCCAGCTTGACAGATTGCGCATTCTTTTCTGGCGTTTCACCAAGCTTGACGCGAGCGCCATTGAGCGTGATGTCAACATCGCGGCGGCGATGAAAGGGCAGTTCGTCCCAGTATTCAATCGGGGTTGACTTTTCACCTTTGGCGACGCCACCGCCCAAGCCTTGCGCCTGTTTGAAGGTCAGCCAACGTGGATCAGCATAACCCTTGTCCATCCCCTGCATCATCAGCATAAGCCGGTTACCACCGCTGTAAATGCGGCCGGAAACCGCATTGCGGGGCAGTCCGGCGGCAACACCACCTACATTGGTCCAACCCTTTCGCCAGGGCATGACACCTGATTCCAATGAGGCGACAATCCGTTCCGTGATCTGTTCACGCAGGTCTTTTTTGGCCTCAGTCATGATTCACCTCGACAAAATCCGAGGGGTCCACCTCATCATGCTCGGGGCCGATGAGATCGATGCCGAGCTTGTCTGCATCACGAATCAAATGCACATCAGCGTCGGCCGCGATGCCCATTGCTGCCATGGTGTCCGGGGAGAGAATCATTTGAGCTTGCATGGTTCGTTTCATAAAAACGCCCGAACAGGTCGGGCTTGGTTGATCAAAGTTCAATGCCTTCTTCAAAGTCGTGTTGACGAGCTTTGGGTATTTTTTCGCCTACTTGAAAGGCGTTTTCCTTTTCAAGTGCTTGTTCTTTCTTCTCCTCGACCACTTCCGGTGCGGCTGTTTCCCGGGCCTCCAAATACGCCTCACGCACGTAGTCGCCGGAGGTTTTGAAATACTGTGCAATCTTTGCCTTCTGCGAAGGTTCCAGCGCTTCGCGCTCCCTGATGACGCGGTCATCACGCACCATCACGACATCTGTTCCAAGCTGTGTGAGCTTCCCGTCGGTGTCCAAAATGCCTTTCTCTTGCAGCAGATTGACAGAATCGGGCTCAACGCCACCGTCTGGCTTTTCAAGGTCGGCCCTGGCGATTTGGTGAATCGCTTGATAACCCAGATCCTTGATGCTGGCATTGGCCGCAAGCATGCGTTCATCAGGCATGGAAATCCTGTCGGCACCCACCAGGTCAACACCGGCCACAGGTTTTTTCATCAACACATCAATCGTCCGTTGATCGGCACGAAGGATGGACTTGCCGACAGGTGCCAGCGTCAGGTTCTTGGCCGGATCACCCGTGATACCTGCGTCGATACTTGGAATGCGGGCGCGTTCAAGCCCTTGGGAGACCTGTTTGCCTCTCATCCAGGCCCGCAATACCTCAGGCTCTGTGTTTTGCAACGGGTAGCCTAATTTTCCGGAAATTTCCGCCGCACGCACTTTGAATGCGGTGTCGCCGGTTAACAGCAGGCCTTTGTCCACGTCAAACTTTTTGGCGGCAATCTTGAGTGCCGCTTCAACGTCACGATCATCGGTTTTGCGCACATCCAGGCGGTCACCCACATCCCGCACCGCCACAGTCAGGCCGCGGGTGTATTCCATGACCCCATCCTTGCCCTCGCGCGCATGCAAATCGGTCAGGACCATGTTGGGTGCGGTTTGCTTGGTGAAGCCTTCCAGGCCAGAGTCCGGCGCTTTTTCGGCTTCTTCGATCAAACCGTCAAATGTTGGATCGTCGGGTTGTTCCAGCTTCGATTCCCTCAAGAAATCGAGCCAGCTCTGCGGTTTGGCTAATGTGCCATCCAGTACGCGAGCGGCCTTGTCTTTTTCGGCGTAATAACCTTCCGTCAATTTGGCAAGCTCAATGGCCACTGACGCAGAAATGGACTGTTCAGAGGCATTCAGCCCTTTCAGCCTGGTCTGCAGATCGCCACGGGTTGCTTCCATGCTGGACTGCAATTGCAGCCACTTTTCGCGGAATTCCTGTTCGTGCTGATCAATCCCGCCATTGCGAATTTGGCGCTCCGGTGCAGTTTTGGCTTCATACGCATCCAGCAGGGCAATTCGCTTTTGTTGCTCACCCGTCAAATTTTCCATCGATGCCTTTCAGGTACAAGTTCATTGGCCACCGGAGTCAGGCGGCGTGCAATTGATAAATGGAATCGTCAGAGCCGGACCCCAGCGGCCATCGTTTGCTGACTTTTGAACAAGTGCATTGCGAAAGGCAAGGTCGTCGTCATAGTCAACGCGCCACTTTCCCTGTTGTTGCAGCCAGGGTTTGGCCAGGTCGAGCGATGCGCGCCGCTTTCCAATCAAGGTTTGGTGTTCAGGCGTTAAGACTCCATAGCCCGCATAAACTTTCCACCCAACAAAATCGGCACTTGTTGAAGCACAGCCACCGCCAGTTGGGGAGCTTGGGATACACGCTGAGTACGAAAAAGTTGTACCTATTGCCGGTGTTTCAACGTAAATTGGAAAGCCGCCGGTCGTCCAGGCCATCCAGCCGGTGGGCGTCAAAAACGCCGCTGGGTAACCAGGCCTCAAAGGGTCTTCAATGCCAACCCAGATGGCGCCAGGCAGGCCAGCATCGGCTGCGGCAACCGTGCCACTGATGGAAATTGATGCAGGTGACGGGTCAAATGTCGTTCCAGCGCAAAAGACAGTGCCACTGACGGTTTGAGCCAGGGCGCCCATGCTGTGGACAAGTAGCAAAAATAAGCCGGATTTTTTCAACATGGGGCGGTATTCCTTTGGAGGAGGCCAGCCCAGCACAAGACTTGGGGGAAGGGTGGTGAACCCCCGCTGGACTGGCTTAAGCCATACCGGGAAGGCGCAAATGAAAAGCCTTGGTGGACCGGCCTGGCTTTGACATGCTCAAAATCAGTGGTATGTCGGCAAGATGATCGAGCGGTTGACCATGACGTTGAACGCCATGCCAGGACGAACTTGCAGCGTGGGTGAAATGTTCAAACTTTTTTGCAAAATCTTCGAGCTGACATCACTCAAGGAAGTCATGGCCGCAGCAGAGGCTTGAGCTGAGCCGGACGGCGTGTTGAATGCCCCTTGGTTTTGTGGCTGCGACTGTTGTGCGGCAACTCCCAGAAACGACACCAACAGCGCCGATGACCAGGTTTTCCAGAAATGGTTGTTGACCTGATCTTCCATGCCGGATTGACCCTGACCATCGGCTGCCGACATGCCGCGCAGGGAAATCCGTGAACCATTGGGAAAAATCAGTTCATCCCAGGCAGCCAGCACCCGAGATTGACCATAAGCAACATCAGCCGAATACCTGCCGATCAGGCGTGAGCCCTGCGGAATCAACACAGCGTCAGGTTCATTGGTGGCATACACAGTTTGGCGAGTCTGGGCCACGATGGTGCCAGGTAGATCAGAATTGATGCCGGACAGCATGACGGCGGGGATGACGGAGCCAGCCGTCAGTTCAAATTCGCCCAATTTGGGTTTGAGCAATTCTGGCAAGTAGCCTTGGTCAGCCGCTTCTTTCATGAATGCCTTGTTGCGGGCCTGGGCCGCCACCGCAGGGTCAAGGCCAGCGGATGCGCCACCAGCCAGAGTGGCAGGAAAATTTCCTGAAATACTGCTGGTACTTGTCACCCCAGCTGGCAAATTCGCCATGCGCATGGCCTCAGCCGTGGCAGACGCACGCGCATTCGCAGCACGCCCATTGGCGGCTGACAGCTGTTGAGTCACACCACCACCCACGGCCTCACCATCAGCATTCATGCCCACGATTCCTCCCGCAGCCGATTTGGTAGCTAGCGCTGCACCACCCTTGTTGATGTCAGAGGTTTCGGCTGAGTCAGAGGCCATGATGTGCCCCTGAATGCGCTCATACTTGCGCTTTTGCAGCCACAACCGGTGTGCCTCAGCGGGTGAGGGCGGTGAGGCACCACCACTGGCAGTTTGGGTTCCCCCAGAACTGCCTTTTGGATTTGACGAGCGGCTTGTTAATGGCCCTGTTTGCTGGCCATCAGTCATTTGAAGAGTGGCTTGATTGCCTACCGCTGCAGCGGCAACAGTGGCTCTGCGCTGGAGGTCTTCAGTGTTTTCCTTGTAAGGAGCCGTTTGGCCTGGTGCGTCACTTGCGGTCAATTGTTTTTTAGACTCAGCTTGACCACCACTTTTGCCACTGATCATCACGCCGATCAAAATCGCCGATGCCACCGTTGACGCGCCACCCAAGAGTAAAAACTGGCCTTTTTTGGACAGTCGCTTGGTGCCAGGCGGTGGCGTATGAATTTTCAGAGGCTGACCTGGGCCATCAATGGCCGCCACCTCAACGTCCGCTGCATCGTCAGCGTGGGATTTCTTGCCAAATCTGAACATCATTTGCCGCCCCAACTGAACAGACTATTGGGCGATGATTTTTGGCACTGGACGGTTTGGGCGCTGTTGCCCACACCCAGAACCAGACTGAGCTTGGCGGGTTTGCCATCGATGATGTAGTAGCCATTCACCAGCCGTGAATTCAGCAGCTCGGTTTCATTGTTGGAGACATTGAACACCGCTGGTGCATCACTGGCTGATGTGCCTGGTGGCAACTGAATGAACGTGTGTGTGTCATTGGCAAAGACCCGTGCAGGCTTGAATGCAGCCTCACCGGTGCAGCTGTAGCCAAAATCAAGCGTTGTCGGATCAAGCTTGCCTACCGACTTGTCCGCCACGACCCTTTGGGCTTTGGCTTGTTCAGCGGCAAGCTTGGTGGCCGCAATCGTTGCCTCAAGTTCCGCCTTTTGCCGTGCATACGCTAGCGCCTCAGCACTCAAATCGCGTGTCATGGCAGCCGGGTCATACCAGCTCACCATAGGCACGTACTCGGTTTTGTTTGAGACCAGGTGCATGTAATAAATGCGTCCCTTGTCGGTCGTCACCACCAGGTTCGTTGAGAGGCCCGCCTGTGTCGGTTTGATCATCATCACCGGCTTTGCCCCGGCTGTTGCGGTCTGTAATAACCATCGCACCGTATCGCCAATTGACACACTGGTCGCGGCCTCGCCGTCCTGCAGTGCTACAGAGCAGACGTGTAAGGGGGCGCAAGTGATTGTCGGGCGTGAATATCCATAGGGATATTCGACAACGCCACCGGCACCGACCAGCGCATCAGCCACGCCCGTTTGTTCCCAGCGTTGCGCTGCTGCAAGCCTTGCGGCATCGGCGACAGGAAGTTTTCTGACCTGGACCTTGGCTGTTGGCAGCACAGGTGACGGAGCCAAAACGTCTGGAGATGCTGTGATTTTTTGTGATGCAGGGGCAGGGTGCAAAGCCAGGGCTTCAACAGCCGGAGGTGATCGTGGGATTGATGGTTGAGTGGATATCAGGCTGTGATCGTCCGCTTCGATGGTTTCGACGGCGGCAGGCTTTGTGGGCGAAGCAGCAGTATTTGACTGTGCAAATGCGCTGGCAGCCAATGCAAGAGCGGTGAGGGTGAGGGTGAGGAGGGATTTTTTCATGATGACTGCCTTTACAGAACTTCTTTTGTCCAGGAAATGGACTTGACGTAAATGCCAAATGGGTTCCAGAGCGCGACTTTGGGGCTTTCTGCCAGCTTGGCGTCAATCCCGACCGTGACGACCGCTTTCCAGTGTTCCGCCACAGCCGTCGCGCCGGGCCTGGCTTTGGTTTCCACCCAGGACACTTGGTAGCTTTCGCCCCCTTGGGGAATGACAGATGAAATGTCAACGCGGGTGACCGAGCCATCGACCGAAAAGGGCGAGTTGTCTTTGAAGAAATCATTCAGAAATGCAGCCACGTCACGGCCCGCCATGGCATACACCCGGTTGAGCGTGACCTGTTGGGCAACCGCATCTGGCAGCATGGAGCGCACATCTTTGATGAAGGCTGCCAGTTGGGCCACCATTAACCGCTTGTCGAAATCACTTTTTGCAACCGGCGCAGGACGGGCCACAGCAACCGGAGAGCCGAGCTGATCGGTGACAACCACAAACGGTTGAATCTTTGATTGGGACCCGATGAAAGCAATGCCCACCACAGCCACAACCGCGACAGCCAAGGAGCCAACCGCAATCAGTTGCCAATTGCGAGCGCGTGAGATCAACCCTCCGTATCGCTCATCCCACTCCCGGCGGGCGTTGAGGTATGGATTTTGTTTTGACATGCATGCGTCCTTTTGAGTGCTGTTGCCGAATACCGTTTTGGCGCAAGCAGCACAAAGAAGGGAAGGCATGGAGCCCAGCCGGCGGGTAAGGGCACATTTACCAACTCCACCATCCACAAACAGAAAATGGCCTCCCGAGCCAGCCGCCTGCAATGTGTTGAACTTGCATCATTTATTTGCGCGTATTAAAATAAATACGCGCCACAAATTTAATGCGCACATAAAACCCATGCAAGAACAGAACCCCTACCGGACCGTGCGTCGCAACCCTGACGACCACAGCGAAGTGTCAGATGCACTGGGCCGCCACTTCCAGCTGCAATCGCACGACCTCAAAAACACGCGAGACCTGCGCACCCTGCTGCTGGACGCTGCGTATGAACTTCAGGCACAACCGGACCTCACCGACGCCCACATTTACCTGCACAGCTGCACACTTGCCAAAAAA
>NZ_JAQTWL010000035.1 GCF_028689295.1 Rhodoferax sp. | reverse complement strand
CCATCGATTCCTGAAATCTACCAGCAACATGTCGGTGGCGGGACTTATACCCACGGTTGCTGCAAGCCCTCACGCTCGAATACGCGCCTTACTGCCGGGCGATCCAGCACCCTTTGCAACCAATCATTGATGCGAGGAATGTCTTTGGCTTTCGACCCTTCAATATCCCCGATGGCCACTTCAAATTCCCCCACCTTTGGCCAGTCAAACTCCTCCATGGCAGGAGGTTCAGATTATGACGATTCGCAGGTAATGACGAGGCGGGCCGCGGCTTCCTTGAGTCGGTAACTCTTGCCCTCGAACTCCAGCATCGCGCAGCGATGCATGAGCCGGTCCAGAATGGTGGTGGCCATGGTGGCGTTGGCGAGGTACTTGCCCCAGTCCTGCACCACCCGGTTGGAAGTGATCACGATAGAGCGGCGCAGCTTGTAGCGCCGATGCACGATTGCCTGCAACAGTTCGGCGCTCACGTCCGCAATGCGCCGGGCGAGAAACAGATCGTCCAGCACCAATAAATCAGGATCGATCCATCCCTTGAGCAACTGGGCCTGCTCCTCGGTGCTGGCCAGCCCATAGCGAGCAAACTCGGCATCCGCTTCGACGTATCGCACGTCATATCCCTGCAACGTAGCCTGGTAGGCCACGGCCTCGGCAACGTGACTTTTGCCGGTTCCTGGTTTACCGATGATCAGTGCATTGGCGCCCTCGGTGATGAATTTGAGCGCGTGCAATTCGAAGCAGGTATTGCGCGGCAGCTTGGGGTTGAAACGCCAATCGAAGTCCATCAGCGTGAGCCGCTCGTCGAGTCCGCAGCGCTTGAAGCGGCGCTCTATCAGGCGCGACTGACGCCGGTCTAACTCGTCTTGCAACATGGTAGCGAAGGTCTCCATTGGCGTCACACAAAGTGCGTAAGACCCAGTTTAAGTTGCACTCGACTTCTCGCAGCTGGACGGCGCTGCCCCGGTTTTTGCATTTGGTATTGCTGGCTCATTCTCAATCCGGACTTCCTCGAACGCAGTCCCGCTGGAGCGAAGCGCAAATGGGAGTCTTTCTTTGACCCGGTATTTATCCACGATCATCGCACCGCCGCCGCTTGAACTCTTGTGAACCTCCTGCGGAGTTTGATTTTCCAAGGACTGGTGCGGGCGCTCGGCGTTGTAGAAGGCAAAGTATTTTGTCAAACCAATCAGCAGTTCGCCCATCGTGGCGTAGCCGTTGAGGTACACGTCTTCGTGTTTGACGCTGCGCCAAAGCCGCTCGACAAAGATGTTGTCATATGCCCGGCCCCGACCGTCCATGCTGATGGCGATGTCCTCGCGTTTCAGAACGGCCGTGAATACATCGCTGGTGAATTGGCTGCCCTGGTCGCTGTTGAACACCTCGGGCTTGCCATGCTCGCGCAAGGCGTCTTCCAGGCAGTCCACGCAGAACGCTGCCTCCATGCTGTTGCTGATGCGCCAACTCAGTACCCGCCGGGAATACCAGTCGATAACAGCCACAAGGTAGGCAAAGCCTCGCGCCAGCCTCACGTAGGTGATGTCCGTGCTCCAGACCTGATTAGCCCTCACTACAGGCACCCCACGTAGCAAATAGGGGTACACCTTGTGCTGTGGGTGCGCCGCGTTCGTGTTCGGCCCTGGGGCCATCCCGGCCAGGAACATGCAGCGCATAAGGCGCTGTACCCGCTTGCGGTTGACCCGGTGGCCACAGCGACCCAGGTGCACCACCATCTTGCGGCTGCCGTAGAACGGATGGCGCGTGTATTCCTCATCGATCAGGCGCTTGAGCACTTCGTCGACCTCGATGAACACCACTGGCTTGCGCTTGGCGTAGATCGTCGTGCGCGACACGCCGGCCAGCACGCACTGGCGCTTCTGCGTCAGGTGGGTATGAATGCCAATCCAGCCGTGCCGGATCATGGCAGGCTGATCCCTGACTTTTTTTTGAGCCAATCGAGCTCCATCTTCAATCGTCCGATCTCTCCGTAAAGCCTGTCGGGCGCACTCTCGGCCGATACCGGCTGTGGGCCTCGCTTGCCTTCAAAAAGGCTCTTGGCCTGGGATTGAATCTCCCGCTTCCATAGTCCAACCTGCACCGGATGAACCCCATAATCCTGCGCTATCTGATTGATGGTCTTCATCCCTGCGAGCGCCTCCAGACCCACCTTGGCCTTGAACTCTGGCAGATGCACTTTGCGCCTCTTCGATTCAGTCATTGGTTACCCGTTTCTTTAGACAGTGTCCCACTTAAACACCTGTCCCAAATTCCGGGTCCGCTTCACCCGAAGCTGGCAACGAAGGCCCGAAACTCCGGGCTGTCTCGCCATTTTGGAAGCAAGAATGGTTCAAAGCGCGAAGCGACTTGTGTGCTCTCGAGCTGCTCACGGCTGCGGCCAAACTGATGGCGCTTGAGCACAGCCATCTCGTGCGTGAGTTGATCAATCTTGGTCTGGCGGTACACCAGTTCCTTGGCGTCGCTGCTGATCGTCTGGTCCAGCTTGGCGATTTGCTGGTCTTGCTGTGCAACTTTGGTCATCAGGCCCGTGAGCAATTCGCGCAATTCCTGCGCGCTCAATTGGTCCAGTGAGTCCGCGATGACAACCATGGCACGTAGTGTGGCAAATATTGCCCGGCATCACCATTGGTGCATGCACCAATGGTGATGCCATACGCCATCCCTCGATGATTAAGGACCCGTTGGCGAATACGCCAACTCAAACTACCGTGATGATGCCGTCATTGCCGAGTCGCGCCCAAGGCAGACCCAGCACCAGGGCATGCAACTGCTCAGTGCTGAGTTGTTGATGTCGGTTAAACGCTTCTCGGCCACAACGTGATCTTCCTCGTCGACCACCGACACCACGCTGTTGTTCGAATGAAGGTCAATTCCGCAGTATTTCATCTCAGCCTTCAGTTTGGCTAAAGCAAGTTTGCATGCTCACTTTAATTTCACCGCCTACCTCGAGGGCAGGATGCCGGCTAGTGTAGTGTTGCATTCTTGGACCAGCTTATTTGTTAAAATGATCTCCAAAGGTTTTTTTGCCAGCCAGACCGGAGAAGACGAATGCGGATTGCCCCTGAAATTGTCCTGGCCAACGAAGAACGAGGCGAGTTGATAAAGCTGACTCGATCCAGGCTTACCAGTGTGCGGCTGGAGCAACGCGCCGGTCTCGTGCTGCTGGCCGCCGATGAATTCCAGAACAAGGACATCGCCGAGATGCTGGGCATTGGGCGGATGCAAGTGGCCCGCTGGCGCCAACGTTATGCGCAGACCAGAATGGCAGGCATCGAGCGTGACCTGCCGCGCGGCGCGCCACCGTTGACAGTTGATGTTGCCCGCCTGGTGGCGCTGACCACCCAAAGCAAGCCTGAAGCGGCCACCCATTGGAGCACCCGCACCATGGCTGAAAAGCTCGGTGTGAGCGCTGCCAGCGTCTCACGTCATTGGCGCGCCCACGGCTTGAAGCCACATCTGGTGCGGGGATTCAAGGTTTCGCGAGATCCGAAGTTTGTCGAGAAGCTCGAAGACATCGTGGGCCTGTACATGTCGCCTCCTGAGCACGCCCTGGTGCTGTGCTGTGACGAGAAGAGCCAGGTGCAAGCGCTGGACCGCACACAGCCAGGACTGCCCATGAAAAAAGGGCGTGCTGCCACCATGACACACGACTACAAACGCAATGGCACGACCACCCTGTTTGCTGCACTCAACGTGCTTGATGGTCAGGTGATATCACAGTGCCAGCAGCGTCATCGTCATATCGAGTGGTTGAAGTTTCTCAAGCAGATAGACCGCGACACGCCCAAGGACAAAGCATTGCATTTGATTGCAGACAACTACGCAACGCACAAACATCCAAAAGTTCAGGAGTGGCTGGCCAAGCATAAGCGCATCACAATGCACTTCACCCCAACCAGCGCGTCATGGCTCAACATGGTGGAGAGGTTCTTTCGGGACATCAGCGAAAACCGGCTACGTCGTGGCGTGTTCACCAGCGTGCAAGAACTCACTACCGCTATCGATGAATATGTCGCTCACCACAACATCAATCCAAAGCCGTTCATCTGGACAAAAAGCGCCCGTGACATCCTGCAGAAGGTCATACGGGCTAACGAGAACTTAAGTTCCAAACAGAATGCAACACTACACTAGATGATATTCAGAACCGTTGTTTTTGGGGTATCTGCCGTTGGATTTTTTAGTGTGACTCGCGTGACTTCAATCGACGCAAGCTTGCAAGCCACAACAGCATCAAACCCGTGAAGCCAACGGGTATGAGTGACCCCAGGTTCAGCAAGGTCCAGCCTTGTGTGGTTACCAGCGCTCCCGCGGCGAAAGACGTGACCGCCATGGTGGCAAAGACAGCGAAATTGATGACGGCTTGCGCTTTATCTTTTTCTTCTGGCCGGTAAGACTGCATGGCCAGGGTGGTGCCGCCTGTGAACAGGAAGTTCCATCCCACGCCCAGTAAAAACAGTGCGGCAATGAATTGATGCAAGTCTTGTCCCGACAGGGCAATTGCAATGCACAGGGCATTGAACAGCACGCCTATGCCCATGATGGGCAGTACGCCAAAGCGTTTAATCAGATGCCCGGTGAAAAAGCCTGGCGCAAACATGCCGATTACATGCCACTCCAGGACCAGCGCAGCGTCAGAAAATTGCAAACTGCACACCTGCATGGCCAATGGCGTTGCGGCCATCAGCAGGTTCATCACCCCGTAACCCAGTGCGATGCCCATGGTGGCGACAAGAAAAACCGGTTGGCCAAGCAGTTCACGCACAGAGCGACTGCTGTTGTGACGAGCCTTTTTTGACGGTTCTGGTGGAAATTGAACCATCCCCATCACGACCATGGAGAGTAGGGCCACCAGCGCCAAAGCCAGGTAGGCGCCCGTGAACGGGGCACCGTAGATGTTTCTGGTGTATTTGGCGATGTTGGGGCCAAATATGGCGCCAAGCAGCCCGCCGGCTAAAACCAGAGAAATGGCCTTTTCGCGTAAAGCAGACCCAACCAGTTCGGCTGCGGCAAAGCGGTAAAGTTGACCATTGGCGCTGTAATAGCCAGCTATCATGGTTGCAGTTACCAGCAACCAAAAATTACCTGAATTGACAGCCCATGCCCCCAGCAGCGCGGAGAGCAAGGCCACCAATAATCCGAGTTGGAACGACATCTTTCGTCCCCAGCGCGCTTGCGTGTGGGCGACCAATCCGGTGGACAGAGCACTGCCCACCACATAACCCGTCACCGGCAAAGTGGCCATCCAGCCCAGAGGAGCAAGGCTCAAGCCGACCAAGCCGTTGATGGCGATAAAGACGACGTTGTTGGTGAGAAACAGGCCTTGCGCAATGGCTAGAAGCCATAAATTTTTATTCATGAGTATTCATTTAGGGATGGTCTGAATAACTCGTAACCAAATGGGGTAGCGAGTCGTTAGTTTTCAAATGGCGGGATTTCACGTGCGACTTTTCAAAGTGGCGCCGTTTCTTGCACCCATTGGACCGCTTTTTAGCCCTCGCGGGGAATTTCCGCGACTTTCGGGCGCACTCATCCCTGCGCTCCCATCAGTTTGCCGCGCACCATCCACAAATTTGACAACGCAAACAATGTGACAAGTTGGGCGGTGTTCTTCTTCAAACCGCGATAGCGCACTTTCACAAATCCAAACTGGCGCTTGATCACCCGAAACGGATGCTCCACCTTGGCGCGGATGCCGGCCTTGATCTTCTCCGCTTTGTCGATCAGTGCATCAGCTGCGTCTTCCTTGTTCAGCGCCTTGCGTTTGCCAGGTCTCATGGCGATATTCCAGGTGACTTCTGCATTGGCGTCAGGGCGCTTCTCAATGCCCTGGTATGGAACCGCTTGAGGACCTTGCGTAAGGTGGCGTTGATCAAACTCTCGCGGAAATCAAGCATGGTTCGGATGGTCATTTACGCTTACTGCGACAGAACCGGCCCGGGTGCATGCTTGGAGGGTATCATTGTTGGGCCACGGCGCGCACGAAGTCCGCTACTGGCTGGCCTGAGGCTATGACAGCCTCGCCCACCACGTTGTTCCAGTATTGTTCCGAGCCATGGGCCACGCGCCATTCGTGCATGCGGCGGGTATAGAGTTGCAGGTCGTATTCCTCGGTCACGCCGATCGCGCCATGGACCGCATGCGACACGGTGGCGCATTCGGACACGGCCTCGCTGGTGCGGCCTTTGGCAATGGCTGCGACCATCAGCGTGGGCGCGTTGCCCTCAGCCTGAAAGGCGGCTTCGGCAGCCATGCGCGATGCCGCAACCAGTTCCGACATGACGGCCAGTTGGTGCTGAATGGCCTGGAATTTCCCGATCGCCTTGCCGAACTGCACCCGGTCATTGCCGTACTGCAGCGTAATCTCGAAGGCCCGGGCCAGCGCACCCGACAGCATCGACGCATAGAGCGCCGCGCCGAAGGCGCGTGCATCGTCGCCGTGGCGTGGCATCTTCTTCGGCACGGCGTCGGCGCCGAACTTCAGCGATGCCGCCAGGCTGTGCACGATGCCGGTGCTCTGCCGCGTGGACTGCGCACAGGAAAACAGCAATAGGCTCTCACCATCGTCAGCGATCACGTGATCGGCGATGGCGCCGAAAGGCACGTTGGGGCAGATCCAGCCACCGCCTTGCGCAGGCCGTACGGCAGGCGCCAGCGTGACCATGCCCGCGGGTACTTCGCCCGCCGGCAGCAGCGCACGTGCCGCCAGGCTTTCGCCGATTGGCAGCGGCACTGCGTAGCGGCCCAGGAGATGCAGGATGGGGAACAGATCGGCCAGCGGCAGGCCGGCGCCGCCTGCATCTTCCGACGCCAGCAGTTCCAGGAAACCGGCGTCGGCGATGGCGCCCCACAGCATCGCAGGGCTGGCGCCGCCTTCGATGGAGCGCACCACACCTGGCGTGCACTGGTCGCGCAGGATGTCTTCGAATGCTTCGGTGAACATGCTTTTCTACTTTCGTTCAACGCAGGCCGAGGCCGCGCGCGATCATGCCGCGCAAGATTTCACGGGTGCCGCCGCGCAGCGAATAGGTGGGCGCAACCTGGCTCACATAGGCCGAGGCCCGCAGCAGTTCGGCATCGACTTCGGACGACGGATCAGCGCCCAATGCGGCTTCAATGACAGACGGGATGTCTTGCTCGAAGGTCGTTCCCAGTTCCTTCACCAGCGCTGCCTCGACCACCGGGCTTTCGCCCGTCACCAGGCGCGAGGTGACGGACACCGAGAGGTTGCGCAGCACCGACAGGTGAGTGGCGAAACGCCCGACCGCATTGACGTGCGCCGCATGGTTGCCGGTTTCGCGCAGCACCTGGATCCAGCGATCAAGTAGCACGATGCTCGAATAGATGCGCTCTGGGCCGCTGCGTTCGAAAGCGAGTTCGGCTGTCACCTGCTCCCAACCGGTGCCTTCGCTGCCGATCAGCGCATCGTCATCCAGGACCACGTCGTCGAAGAATACTTCGGAGAAGTGCGCATCGCCGGCCAAGTCCTTGATCGGACGTATCGTGATGCCGGGCAGCGACAGGTCGATGACGAACTGAGACAAGCCCTTTTGTCGGTCTTCAGGCGCACCCGAACTGCGTACGAGCGCGATCATGTACTGACAGTTATGGGCGTTTGTCGTCCATATCTTGCGGCCGTTGAGCTTCCATCCCCCTTGCGCGCGGGTCGCGCGGGTGCCCACGCTGGCCAGGTCGGAACCGCTGTTGGGCTCGCTCATGCCGATGCAGAAAAAAGCCTCACCGGTGCAGATTTTTGGCAAGTAGAAACGACGCTGCCTCTCCGTGCCGAACTTCAGGATCAACGGGCCGCTCTGGCGGTCGGCTATCCAGTGGCCGCCCACCGGCGCTCCGGACGACAGCAGTTCTTCGAGCAGCGCAAAGCGCGAGAAGGCGTCGAGCTCGGCACCACCGTATTGCCGGGGTAAGGTCACGCCGACCCAACCTCGCACCGCAAGCTTGCGGCTGAAGGCGCCGTCGAAGCCTATCCAGGACCGCGCCCGCACGTCGGCCGGCAACGTTGGCTGCTCGGCCGCCAGAAAGGTGCGCACTTCTTCGCGGAAGGTCTCGGCATGCGCCGGGAGCTTGGCGAAGCGAAAGTTGTCGAGTAGGCTGCTCATAGTCCGATGGTGTAGCCGCCATTGACAGAGAGGTGCTGGCCGGTAATGTAGGAAGCAGCGTCTGACAGCAGGAAACACACCGGACGCGCAACCTCCTCAGCCGCACCCCAGCGGCCCAGCGGGATCTGCGCGAGGTACATGTCGGCGAACTTCTCGCTGCGGATAGTCTCGGTCATCGGCGTCTCGACCACGCCGAAGCCCACCGTGTTGCAGCGAATGTTGAACTTGCCCCATTCCCGGGCGGCGCACATCGTCATGCCGAGCACGCCGGCCTTGGCCGTGCCGTAGTTGATCTGGCCGATGGTGCCGCGACGGCCGGCATCCGACGAGATGTTGACGATCGAACCAGCGATCTTCTCACCCGCCTTGGAGCGCGCCAGCAGATGGCGGCCCAAGGCCTGCAGGAAGTAGAACGAACCCGACAGGTGAACGTCCATGACAGTCTGCCACGATTCAAGCGTCATCTTGTCGATCATCGCGGTGCGGGTCACGCCTGCGTTATTGACCAGACCGTTGACGCCACCGAAGGCGGCCACGCCCGAGTCCACTGCGGCCTGCGCCACGGCCGGGTCGGCCACGCTGCCGGTGATGGTGACGCAGTTGGCTTCGCCGAGCTCGGCGCGCAGCGCGCCGAGTGCATCGGCATTGAGGTCGACCGCCACTACCTTGCCGCCCATGGCGACCACGGTCAAGGCGAGCGCCTTGCCGATGCCCTGGCCGGCGCCGGTCACGATCACTTGTTTGTTGTCAAGAGAAAAATCTGGTGTTTGCACGGTGATGTCCTCAGCGGAAAATGAAAGGGGGTGCTTCGCAACACTGTATTTGCGCGAAGACCGGTGTGTCTACAAAGTTTCTTCGGTGCCGAGCACCATGGTGACCTGGCTGGAGAGTTCGCCACCGTTTCCGTGGGCCACGGCCAGCCTGGCTTCCTTCACCTGCCGCGCGCCGGCCGTGCCCTGCAACTGCTGCGCGGCTTCGATCACGATGAACAGGCCGTACATGCCCGGGTGGCACTCAGGAAATACGACGAATCACGGGTCTCGTTGTCCTCGGCATCCTTGAGGAACGGCGGGCCCCAGGCTCGGGTGTCGTAGCCATGGATGGGGCGTTCGATCTTGATGACCTCGGCACCTATGTCGGCGAGGTTCTGGGTGGCCCAGGGGCCGGCCAGGATGCGGGTCAGTTCGAGAACCTTGATATGGCCCAGTGCGGATTTCATGCGTCCAATAACCTCTGTAACCAGCCGGCGACGGATGCGCCGGTCACGTCATTCACAGGCGTAAGCATACGAGTGCAGCATATCTTGAGTCCAATATTAATTATCATGTGAGTGATACGAAGTTTGTATTGCGATACGGGTTTGCCCATGCGTCTCCATATCTTGGTATCAGAAGTCAGTATCACGTTATGTTTGAGCGATATTGTTCTATTCAAATAAAGGCACTAATATCGACAGGTACGCCGGCATGGTGCCGGAACTCCACCCGAGACTCCATCCATGGCTGAATTCCTCCTGTATGAACAGAAAAACCACATCGTCACACTCACGCTGAATGATCCGGAACGCCACAATCCGCTGACCGGAAACTCCATCGTGGACGAGATCCTCGATGCGGTAAAACGTATCGACGCCGACCGCTCGGTGCGCGCCGTGATCCTCACTGGCAACGGACCGTCGTTCTCGGCCGGTGGCAACGTCAAGGCGATGCTGCGCCAGGCCACCGGAGAGGTCGACGCGATGCAAGTGCGGCACGAATACCGCGCCGGCATTCAGCGACTGCCACTGGCGCTCTTCAATCTCGAGGTGCCGGTGATCGCAGCAGTTAATGGCCACGCCATCGGCGCAGGACTGGATCTGACCTGCATGTGCGACATTCGCATCGCCGCTGAAACCGCCAAATTCGCCGAAAGCTTCGTGAAACTCGGCATCGTTGCGGGAGATGGCGGCGCCTGGCTTCTACCGCGCATCATTGGGCTGTCGCGCGCGGCCGAGCTGTCGTATACCGGCCGGAGCATCGACGCACATCTGGCGCTCGCATGGAACCTTGTGTCGCAGGTTGTTCCGGCCGCCGAACTGATGCCCTGCGCGATGAAGCTCGCCGAAGAGATCGCCGCGAATCCACCCCATGCCGTGCGTCTGACCAAGCGCCTGATTCGGGAAGGCATGACCACCCGCCTCGACACGTTGCTGGAGATGGCCTCCATGTACCAGGCGGTGTCGCACCAGACTGCCGATCACCGTGAGGCGGTTAATGCTTTCATCGAGAAACGGGCACCGAAGTTCGGTGGCTGAAGGCCGCCGATCCGCGCGAGTTGAGCTGCTATGTTCCTGTCAAACGTGATCACCATGGACCTTCGGCGCGTCCGCAATTTTGTCGTCCTTGCTGAAATCCTTAATTTTCGCAAGGCGGCCGAACGCCTGCACATGGCGCAGCCCCCGCTATCGGTGTCGATCCAGAAGCTGGAAGCCGAGCTCGGCACGAAGCTCTTTACGCGAAGTAGCAGCGGCGTGGCCCTAACGCCCAGCGGGTGTGCAGCCCTGGCCGAGGCGCGCCGACTGCTGTTCCACAATGACCAGTTTGTCGACCTGGCAAGAACTGCCGCACAAGGCACGGGCGGCAATCTGCGCGTGGGCTTCGTCGGCTCGTGCTCCTTTGGCATGCTGCAGAAGCTGGTGCCGCTCTTTCGTGCCGAATACCCGGGCGTGGAGCTGACACTGCAGGAAGCCACCTCAATGGGCATCCTGCAACAAATCGAGAGCGACGAGCTCGACATAGGTCTGGTGCGCACGCCGCTGATCAAAAGCACCGGAGCGCTACTGGTTCCGCTGGAACGCGACGAATTCATGGCGGCCATCCCGCGTGGTAACCCGCTGGCCGCCAAGCCTGAACTGTCGCTGTCGGAGATGTCCAACGAGGCGTTCGTCATGTATACGCGCGGGTATGCCGCAGGCTTGCACAGCGCGGCCATGCTGGCTTGCCAGCATGCCGGATTCGTGCCACGCGTGACACAAGAGGCCACACAAGTGCAGACGGTGCTTGCGATGGTCGAAAGCGGGCTCGGTGTAGCCCTTGTGCCATCGGTCATGTGGCGTTTTTCAAGCCAGAAGATTGGCTATCGCAAGTTGCTGCGGTTGCCCGAGGTCGCGTCTATAGGCATCGCCCTGGCCTACCGCCCCGGGATGGAAAGCGGTGCCGCCCAGCGTTTCCGCCGCGTGGCAGAGCGCGAATGCAGCGGGGGTGGTTCTGTCGCGATAACGGACTCTGGCCGAAAAGAGTTGCGTCGCTGACCTGGTGATCAAACTGCGAGGCTGTAGCACTTCTGTGCTACGGACATGGCTGAGCCTTCGGGGCAGTTCATCTGCCCCTTGCGAATCATGTGCATGGTTTCGATCCCGGCGATGATAATTCGCGCGCTCCAAAACGACTTGAACCCGAGCATCGGTCGGGTGATTCGTTTGATGGCCCGGTGGTCCTGCTCTACGATGTTGTTGAGGTATTTGTTTTGACGCATCAGGATATCCACGCAAGCGTCAGCCTTGACACTTTCAATAGCCGCCGTATTGGCGCCGCTCTTGTCGATCGTGATCTTCTCTGGCACGTTGTGCAGGTTGATGGCGCGCTCCAGGAATCGTCGAGCTGCAGCCAGATCTCGCTTGGCAGTGAGAAGAAAGTCAACCGTATCGCCAGCGCGATCAACGGCCCGGTAGAGGTGCTTCCACTGACCCGCCACTTTGATGTAGGTTTCGTCCATCCGCCAGCTCAGACCAACTGCTCGTTTGCGCCGCTGAAAAACGGCGGCCAACACTGGCAACATTTTGATTGCCCAGCGATGCACGGTCGAGTGGTCAACGAAAACGCCGCGCTTCTGCATCATTTCTTCCACATGCCGCAGGCTTAGCGGGTAGGCCACGTACCAGCGCACGCACGTGAGCATGACTTCCAGCGGGTATGGAACCGCTTGAGGACCTTGCGTAAGGTGGCGTTGATCAAACTCTTGCGGAAATCAAGCATGGTTCGGATGGTCGTTTACGCTTACTGCGACAGAACCAGAACCACCTTGCCGGGTTCAACTGGATAACGATCTATATCGTTGAACGCGAAATAGTATTAATGCGCACCGTCAAAATCCGAACTATCAGCTGCCAACTTACTGTTTGTTCAACGGTTGTTTGCGTGGGCAAAAAGCTTTGAGCAGCGTCAGACCGCGGGACAGCACACGCACTTCTCCTATGGAGGCCTCCACGCCCGGCGCTTTCCGCTCAGAACTGCCGAAATCTTGAGCGTCGGAAACAGGCT
>NZ_JAQTWL010000068.1 GCF_028689295.1 Rhodoferax sp. | reverse complement strand
TGAAAGACACCATTGCGGCTGCCTACGCGGCGCATCCGGAGGGCCCCAGTTTTGGTGACTACTTGGGTGTGGGTGGCGCATCGCTGTTCTATGGTGTGACTGGCTACATGGCGCCCGGCCTGGCTGGGTCGATGCTGAACGGCACGGTGGCCATGTCGCTGCAAAGCGCAGGTACTGCGGCTGGGATGGTGGGCGGTGCGCCGGTGGCGGCGGGTCTGGCTGCAAGTGCCGCTGGTGCGCGCGCGCTGGGGCTTGCTGGCGGTGCCATGGGCGCCTTGATGCCTGTGCAAAAGGCGGCGGGTGCCATTGGTGGCGCTTCTGCTGGTGTCGGCTTTGGCGGTGGCATTAGCGGCGCGGTCCATGCCAATAACCCATTTCAGTCTGCTGCTAGTCCAAGCAATACCAGCAATACCAGCAACACCAGAAAATCCAGCAGCGCAAACAGTGGCGGCACCGGTATAGCGCCTTTCCTGGCTTTGCCGGGTCCATCCGTTTCACCCACTGCATCCAGCTCGGCTAGCCAGTCTGCTAGGGCTCGCACACCAAGTGAAGGCTCTGGCCCTGACAACGCAGCGCCTGGTCCGTCTGAGAGTCCGATGGCTGGACGTGGCATGAACGCGAGCGGCCAAAGTTTGGGCAAGACCCAAGCGCCCGGTTTTGTTGACCCGCGTTTTGGCCCGTCTGCCACGCCGGGTGGTGGCGCAAAGCAAAGCACCAACGAAACTGGCGGCTCGTCTGCCAATTCATTCGATGCGCGGTCTTTCCAACAGCGATTTGAGGCGGACTACAAGCAACATCCGGGCGGCATGGCAGACAAACTCAACAGCTTTTCAAAGCGCTTGCAACATGCTGCAGATCGGAGAAAACCGCATTGGGTGAGTGATGGTCATGTGGGTCACGCACCAGGCTTGCGCATGGGGCTAGATACCTGAGGAATCACGGTGCGCTCACTACAAATCATTGAGAATTACCTCGTTGCACGCGGCTGCGAGATTCAAAAGGTCAAAGACCATTTGGTTGAATTTCGCTTGCCCGGCGAGACCAGCCGAACGTCTGGCGGGCGGCTGTCCGTGGCGCGCGATGGTTATCTCAAAATGTGGCATCGCTATGCAGAAAAAGGTCTGGCAGCGGGTGAGCCGTGGCATGCCGCCGGTGGTATCCGTCTTGGAGATAAATCGACTCCAGCGCTGGCAACCCATATCGACCAGTTGAGCGCGGCTAAAGAACTGTCAGCACTGACTAAAGTGCCGAAATTTTCTTCAAAGCCCCAACAACGCCGCTGGTATGACCCGGAGCAAGTGTGGCGGGCGGCTGATGATCTGTTGCAAACGTCTGGTCTGGTTCCGTCACGGCTGCACGGGCGCTACCGCGATGGCTCTGATTCAAAACCCGTCTACAAGTTGCTGGTCTCAAAAGATGGTGTTGCAACCGCATTTTCATTCCGGGGCGACATTGCTCTACCTGCACCATGGCGGGAAGGCCGACAAACGAGCGATGGAAAGAAAACCATGTATGTCACGGGGCGCGACTTGGGACTGGATGGTGATCTTGCGCCACCCAGTTCTTCACGTGCTTCACCGCGCTCAGCGCCTGCTGAGTTGCGTACAACTGACCAAGATATGAATCGAGACACTTGCAAGTCTTGGATGGCAGGTGTTACCCCACCAGTTGACCATCTTCACCTTGTCAAAAGCAATGCCGTTCTGGATGGCGCGGAGTTGCGGGTGTACCCCCCAGGGCACAGATTTGCCGGCACGATCCTGGTCCCCATTTTTCGTCCTGATTTGATGGGCCGACCAGACACGGTGGAACTGTGTGGTGCCCAACACCTGATGCCCAAAGTCGCTTTCAACACCGACAAAATCATGGCAAAAGGCTCTCACACCGTCGGCGCCTTTGTGCCTTTTCCATGGCCTGATTCATTGATGAAAGCAATGGGCAGCGAGGCCCGGGCACCAATACAAGCGTGGCTGGCGGTTGCTGATAGAAAGAAGCCACTGGTGATCTGTGAAGGGGTGGCAACCGGACTTGCGATTCAGCAAAGCGGTGCGGGCAACACACTTTGCGCGTTGTCGTCGAACAATGTGATGGCGGTCGCAAAATGGGTCAAGCAAACGGGCATGTCGGATTTGTTTTCGGGTGTCGTCATTGCAACAGATCACGACATCGGCCGGACTGAGGCTGGAAGACTCAAATCAAACGCCATCCCACGGGCTTTGGAGGCTGCAAAGCTGACGGGGTTCGCTTTGGCTGTGCCTCCAGCGAACAGTCAAGTTGGCGCTGATGCACGGGACTTGCTCGGTCAGGGCGGCCCCCAGTCCGTGCGTGACTTCATTGCCAGCGCTGTTTCGGCTGCTGATGTGGAGAAAGCGAGGGTTGACATTTTTGTTCCTGTCAAAGAAAGTCAACTGGCTGCTGAGCCTGAAGTCGAACGGTGAAACCAAACACCAACAGACTGTGCAGTGACCAGATGGGTGTTCAGTTAACTAGCCGCGTGGCTTGCAACGCATTCATCGGATGATGGTGAGTTGAAAATGATATGAATCATAGGGTACTATTCGGCGATATCCAATGTTTTGTATCAGTGAATCCCAAGAATCAACCATCCCAGCGAAATAGTGCTGTGGCCCATCTGCAGGCCACGGGCATGTCGCGCCTGAGTGAATTGACTGCAAAGGGCATTACTGCAGCGACGGTGTCGCGCCTTGAGCGAGAGGGCGTTCTCGTTCGCCTTGCCCGAGGGCTGTATCAGCTTGCAGACGCATCTCTCGATGTGAATCACACCCTTGCCGAGGCATCCAAACTTGTTCCCAAGGGGGTCATCTGCCTGACGTCGTCCCTGGCGTTCCACAGTTTGACTGACCAGATTCCACCCAAAGTCTGGATGGCCATTGGTTCGAAAGACTGGCACCCCACATTTAAATATCCGCCGGTTCGTTTCGCTCGTTTTTCAGGGCCACGCCTGCTACTTGGTGTCGAGAGACACGTCATTGACGGGGTATCCGTGCCAATCTTCGGCGTGGCTAAAACCATTGCAGACTTGTTTCGGTATCGGCAGACCGTCGGCATCAACGTTGCACTGGAAG
>NZ_JAQTWL010000034.1 GCF_028689295.1 Rhodoferax sp. | reverse complement strand
TCCCAGGACCAGGCGCAGTTGAGGGTGACACGCCCTACAAGGGCTTTTTCCTGGCGAGCCAGTCGCGCTGGTTGTTGGAGAACCTGGCAACTGGCCGCGGTGTCGGTGAGCGAACGCTTTCTCAGGACGTGCTTGAGTCGGAGCTCGACAAGGTTCTTTCAATTCGTGGGGAGTACCGATTCAATCAACTCCGGGATACCTGCCGCACGCTGGCAGAAAAATTGGGCCGGGAAAAAGAGTTCAAGCGCCTGGATGGCATCATGGGCGCCATGCTGGGGACCCACGAGAGCAAAAAGCTGCACAGCAAACAAGCCTTTGCCCGCGCCGCCGGGCGCCCCTATGACCCAGACCGTCTGGCCCTTTTCGACACACTGTTCAGCCGCCTGCGAATGGAGGCTCTGCCGGAGGTGGCCTCCACCGCGGACGTGGGGGTATCGCGCGAGAACTTCGCGTTCTTCGAGTCGTACTTCTCGAACTATATCGAGGGCACCACCTTCCTGGTCAGCGAGGCCGAGGAAATTGTGTTTGAAGGTAAGCTCATCGCGAACCGAACCGAGGACTCACACGACATCCTGGGAACCTTCCAGGCTGCCATGCGAGCCCCCTGGCGCGACCAGCCGGCCGGCACTGCTGACGACTTCCTGGGCTGGCTAAAAAACGTCAACGCGCTGGTCATGCAGTCCCGACTGGAGAAAAATCCTGGGGAGTGGAAAAACCAAAACAACCAGGCGGGGTCGACGCTATTTGTGTCACACGAGTTCGTGCAGGGCACGCTTCGTGAGGGCTTCGAGCGGATTCGCGCGCTGGAGGACCCCCTCGCTCGCGCACTGATGACCATGTTCGTCATCTCCGAAGTTCACCCCTTCAAAGACGGTAACGGAAGAACGGCGCGACTTGCTATGAACTGCGTGCTTAGCGCGGCAGGCCGGTCACGCATCATCGTGCCGACGGTCTATCGCGAAGATTACCTGTTGCCGCTGAAAAGCCTGTCGAACCATGCCGACGCAACGCCCTACATCCGAGCCATGACCCGTATCCAGGCCTGGACGGCTGCCTTCGACTACACCCGACCACGCCACGAGCTCCACCAAGCGCTAAAGCAGTGCAATGCCTTCGAAGAAGACCTACGAAACTACCGGTTGGTGTTCCCGGAAACCAAAGCAGAAATTGCTAGAGACAGCGGGTAGAGCGAACGGCTGGGGGGTTTGTTTCCTTTTTTTGTGCTGCTTGCGCCAAAACGGTATTTGGCAACAGCACTCAAAAAGGACGCATGCATGTCAAAACAAAATCCATACCTCAACGCTCGCCGGGAGTGGGATGAGCGATACGGTGGATTGATCTCACGCGCGCGCAATTGGCAACTGATTGCGGCTGGCTCCTTGGCTGTCGCGGTTGTGGCTGTGGTGGGCATTGCGTTCATCGGGTCCCAATCAAAGATTCAACCGTTTGTGGTTGTCACCGATCAACTCGGCTCTCCGGTTGCTGTGGCCCGTCCTGCGCCGGTTGCAAAAAGTGATTTTGACAAGCGGTTAATGGTGGCACAACTGGCCGCCTTCATCAAAGACGTCCGCTCCATGTTGCCGGATGCGGTTGCCCAACAAGTCACGCTCAACCGGGTGTATGCCATGGCAGGCCGTGACGTGGCCGGCTTTCTGAATGATTTCTTCAAAGACAACTCACCTTTTTCGGTCGATGGCTCGGTCACCCGCGTTGACATCTCATCCGTCATTCCCCAAGGCGGTGAAGCCTATCAAGTGTCATGGGTGGAGACCAAAGCCAAGCCTGGGGCGACGGCTGTGGCGGAACACTGGAAAGCGGTCGTCACGGTCGGGGTTGACGCCAAGCTGGCAGAAAACTCCAAAGTCGCGCTCTGGAACCCATTTGGCATTTACGTCAAGTCCATCTCCTGGACAAAAGAAGTTCTGTAAAGGCAGTCATCATGAAAAAATCCTTCCTCACCCTCATTGTTCTTTCCTTGGCTGCCAGCGCATTTGCACAGTCAAATGCTGCTGCTTCGTCAACCAAGCCTGCCACCGTCGAAACCATTGAAGCGGACGATCATGGCCAGATGTCCACTCAACCATCACCCCCGCGATCAGCTCCAGCAGTTGAAGCCCTGGCTTTGCATCCCACCCCTGCAAAGCAACAAATCACGGCATCCCCTGAAGTCTTGGCTCCGTCACCCATGCTGCCAACAACCAAGGTCCAGGTCAGAAAACTTCCTGCCGCCGATGCCGCAAGGCTTGCCGCCGCGCAACGCTGGGAACAAACAGGCACGGCTGATGCGCTGGTCGGTGCCGGTGGCGCTGTCGAATATCCCTATGGGTATTCACGCCCGACAATCACTTGCGCACCTTTACACGTCTGCTCAGTTGCACTGCAAGATGGCGAGGCCGCGACCAGTGTGTCAATTGGCGATACGGTGCGATGGTTGTTACAGACCGCAACAGCCGGGGCAAAGCCGGTGATGATGATCAAACCCACACAGGCAGGCCTGTCAACGAATCTGGTGGTGACGACCGACAAGGGCCGCATCTATTACATGCACCTGGTGTCGAGTAAAACCGAGTATGTGCCCATGGTGACTTGGTATGACCCGGCTGCCATGACGCGCGACTTGAGTGTTGAGGCGCAAGCGTCAGCACGGCAAAAAGCAGAATTTGAGGCAACGATTGCGGCCACCAAGCTTGCCACTGAACAAGCCAAAGCCCAAAGGGTCGTGGCGGACAAATCGGTTGGCAAGCTTGATCCAACGACGCTTGATTTTGGCTACACCTGCACCGGTGAGGCGGCGTTCAAGCCTGCACGGGTCTTTGCCAATGACACACACACGTTCATTCAATTACCACCTAGCGCATCAGCCAGTGATGCACCAGCGGTGTTCAATGTCTCGAACAATGAAACCGAGCTGCTGAATTCCCGGCTGGTGAATGGCTATTACATCATCGATGGCAAACCTGCCAAACTCAGTCTGGTTCTGGGTGTGGGTGCCAGCGCCCAAACCGTCAAATGCCAAAAATCAGTGCCAAACAGTTTGTTCAGCTGGGGCGGCAAATGATGTTCAGATTCGGCAAAAAGTCCCAAGCTGACGATCCTGCGGACGTTGAGGTGGCGGCCATTGATGGACCGGGGCAACCGCTGGAAATTCATACGCCGCCGCCTGGCACCAAGCGACTGTCCAAAAAAGGCCAGTTTTTACTCTTGGGCGGCGCGTCAACGGTGGCATCGGCAATTTTGATCGGCGTGATGATCAGTGGCAAAAGTGGTGGCAATGCTGAGTCTAAAAAACAATTGACCGCCAGCGATGCACCAGGCCAAACGGCTCCTTACAAGGAAAACGCTGAAGACATCCAGCGCAGAGCAACTGTTGCCGCTGCTGCGGTTGGCAATCAAGCCACTCTTCAAATGGCTGATGGTCAGCAAACAGGGCCACTGACAAGCCGCTCGTCAAATCCAAAAGGCAGTTCGGCGGGAACTCAACCTGCCAGTGGTGGTGCCTCACCGCCCTCACCCGCTGAGGCCCATCGGTTGTGGCTGCAAAAGCGCAAGTATGAGCGCCTTCAGGGGCAGATCATGGCTTCTGATTCCGCAGAAACCTCTGACATCAGCAAGGGTGGTGCCGCGCTGGCTGCCAAATCGGCTACGGGGGGAATCATGGGCGTGACTGCTGATGGTGAGGGCGTGGTTGGCGGTGTGAATCAAAAGCTCTCAGCCGCCAATGGGCGTGCTGCGAATGCGCGTGCGTCTGCCACGGCTGAGGCCATGCGCATGGCGAATTCGCCAGCCGGGGTGGCAGGTACCAGCAGTAATTCAGGAAATTTACCTCCCACTTTGGCTGCTGGCGGTTCCGCTGGCCTTGACCCTGCAGTGGCGGCCCAAGCGCGCAACAAGGCTTTCATGAAGGAAGCAGTTGACAACGGCTACTTGCCGGAATTGCTCAAACCCAAATTAGGCGAATTTGAATTGACGGCGGGCTCCGTCATCCCCGCGGTCATGCTGTCTGGCATCAATTCCGATCTGCCTGGCACCATCGTGGCCCAAACCCGCCAAACTGTTTATGCCACCAACGACCCTGACGCTGTGGTGATCCCACAGGGTTCGCGCCTGGTCGGCAGGTACTCTGCTGATGTCGCCTATGGTCAATCACGGGTGCTGGCGGCGTGGGATGAACTGATCTTGCCCAATGGTTCGCGGATTGCCTTGCGCGGCATGTCGGCAGCCGACGGTCAAGGTCAATCCGGCATGGAAGATCAGGTGAATAACCACTTCTGGAAAACCTGGTCGTCAGCTCTGTTGGTGTCATTTTTGGGTGTTGCCGCCCAACAGTCGCAGCCACAAAACCAGGGGGCATTCAACACCCCGTCCGGCTCGGCTCAAGCCTCTGCTGCCGCCATGAATTCCTTGAGTGATGTGAGCTCGAAGATTTTGCAGAAAAGCTTGAACATTTCACCCACGCTGCAAGTTCGCCCTGGCATGGCGTTCAACGTCATGGTCAACCGGTCGATCATCTTGCCGAACTACCGATGATCATGGCAATGCACGGCGACTCTAACACCGCGTCGTTCGGCAGATACCGATCCGCTCACAACACACCGCGTCAAACAGACGGATGCCAGTGTCAGCTTACTGGCAAATCAATTTCATGAATTTGAAAGCCATCTAGTCGTCAATCTTGGCTGACTCCAACATGCCCGAGCAAACGTGTCGTCGCTATATTCCCACAGTGAAATTAACCCAGGCATCCGGCAACCACTGCAGAACCTGCGCTTCAAGCCATTTATCGCCGCCGGTCAAAATCGCGACCCCCATGGCACCGAGTAACAACGCAAAACCGTAACGTACGCTCTCGATGCGGGCTAGCACCCAGTCTCGCACGCGCATAAACCCACTGCGCGATGCGTAAGCCACCGCCACCAGTGGGATGGCTGCACCCAGGCCAAAAATGCCAAGCACCATACCACCGCGCGCAACACCACCTTCACTGGCTACCAGCGTCAGGGCCGACCCCAACAATGGTCCGGAACAGGGGCTCCACACCAGGCCGAGAACACTTCCAAGCATCAGTGCGCCCAACAAGGAGCCGCTGTCGAGTTTGGCTGATGCCGCGTTGGCTGAACTGGCAATCGGCAACATCCATTGCGTGAATCGTTCACCCATGGCCGGAACCAGCATCACAGCAGCGAAGGCGATCAGCATTGCAGCGCCGCCTGTGCGCACGGTGTCACCGTCAATGCCAAGAGCCGGGCCTAGCGCTCCGAGCACCATGCCAATCAACGCAAATGAGGTTGTCATGCCCACGCCCATGGCGACGGGTGCGAAGCGGTTGCCCTGCAAAGCGCCTCCCAATACCAGAGGCAACAGTGGGAATACGCAAGGCGACAAAGTGGTCAAACTACCGGCAAACAGGCTTAACCCAACTTGCGGAACAGTCAATGCAAGGGACATGGTCGCACCGCGTCAAAGTGCCGATTTCAAGGCGCCGCGAAGACCCCCTGGTGAGGTGTCGCCGACCACACGGTAAGTCTCTTTCTCTCCATGCAAAACCACCAATGTGGACTGGGCGCGCACATTAAAGCGGCGCTTCAGGTCTTTTTCCGTGTCGTAGTTGGCCACCAGCACTGTGATGTCCAGTCCAGCTTCGGACTTCAGGTCTTGCAAGACTTTCGTTTGAGCGCGACAAGTCGGGCACCAGTCGGCGTGAAAGTGCAGCGCTACTGGTTTGTCGGCCTTTTGCGTCTGCTCCAGCACACTCGCAGAGTACGGTTTGATCTCTAACGCATGTGACACCAACGCACCGAAGACAAGGAGCGTCGAGAGAACGAGTTTGCCAATTTTCATAAGAACCTTTCCAAAACGTATTTCACAGGGAAATTGCAGCAATTTTGTTGTATCGACAACGGTGCCACGTTATCTGCCACGCCGAGCAGCCTCTGCCTCTAGGGCATCCATGTCGGCAATCCAGTTAATCGGTGTCAGGCTAAGCACCTCCAAATCCCGATCCTGCAGGGCTTTCGTCAAATCAGACCGGCGCGCCATGCGCCTGTCACGCCGCACGAGCAACTCATTGATCAAAGGCCGATACAAGCGAACAAAGCCCGTCAACCAGCGGCAAGAGTGCTCATAGCCTTCAATCCCGCCCATCGCGAACCGATCGACACAAGCCATGGTGGTGGCAGCATCAAACCAATGGCCATCGGTGACCCATTGGTTCACTGTGAACAGGCCCACTGGAAGACCTCTCGCATCGAGAGAAATCGCAAAAAGATGCGTCGGCTCGGTGCGATTCCACCTGGGTTTTCCTAGTTTCAAATACCGTCTACGTCCTGTCGCCGTGGCATGCCAAAACAAGTGCAAATGTCCGTGTTCTTGGTCACCATTGCGGTGAGAGTGGTAATAGAACTGGGAACCTTTGCGCACGTCTACCAGGTCATCCGGTGGGTAGTGTTCAAACTCCAATACCTCGCGGCCTGCGATCCAGTTCTGAATCAAAGACCCATGCTCCGCTGTTGCTGTAGAAAAAGCTGAAACACTGGCGCGCGCGCTGCGCAGCGCCAGATCGATCTGTGTGTCCGAAGCAGCGCGCCAATGCCGTCGGAGATGGGATGAAGCTGTCATGGATCGAAAAATCAAAACCGATGACCAAGCAGTCACCGCGAATCAAAAGTGATGAGGACTATTGTTTTGCAGCACAAGCGCCGCATTTGGCCTTGCATGCGCCACATTTCTGCATGGAGCTTTTGGCACCACACTTGTTGCCGCCGCAAGCCCTGCACATCATGGAACAACCGCCCAGAGCTGCCGTGGTGACCACAGCCATTGCCAGAGCTTTAGCGAGAGTTGAAGACATTGAATTCATGGTGATGCTCCTGAAGTTTATGAAATGACGGATGGCTTACTGTTTGACGGCTGCACAGCCACCACTTTTGGCACCGCACTTGGCTTTGCAGGCACCGCACTTTGCCTTCACCTTCTTGGCTTTATGGGCTTTGCTTGCAGCACATTGCGGCATGGCTGCACCACACTTGGCTTTGCAGGCTCCGCATTTAGCCATGCTCGATTTGGTGCCACACTTGGTGCCAGCGCAACCAGCCGCAAAAGCACCGCCCGAAAGGGCTGCGGCAGTGACGACTGCGGAGGCGAGGGTTTTTACGATTTTGGAAGAAAGTTGGTTCATGAAGAAATCCTTGGAAAGTGAAACGGGCAACATTTATGGAAAAACTCAGAAGGTCAAGTAAAAACAAGACTTTCACGGACATAGTCGTTTGATATTCAAAAATGCTTACACAGGCATCGAAATCTTTTCCGAGCACCCGCAAAGACCACCAGGCATGCCCCCACGCCAATTGAGTCAGTGACGTGTAACAAATCTGGGTGATGCCGCGACTAAACCTCATGTCACCACTTCAGAGGGAACCCAATGTCTAAAACTGTTCTTATCGCCCGCCCGCACACCTTCATCGTCTCGGTCATGAAACCGTTCCTGGAGGAAGGTGGATTTGGCACTGACAAGCTGGAACACATCAGCGGCCTGTCAAGCCAGACTTCTGGTATTGCAGGAGCAGTCATTTCACTGGCCTTGTCGTCATCGATCACAGAGTCAGCAGAAGAAGTGTTTCTGAAACTCAAGAGCGTGGCACCTCGTGTTCCGGTCCTGTTTGCGGCCATGCTGTCGTTTGAGCAAGCCCGTCCTGCGCTGGAACGCATCGCGAAGCAGGCCGGTATCCAGGCCACTATCACGGGCGTTGACCCAACACCTGCGGCTGCGGCCCAATTGGGACGGCAAGAGACTTTTTTGTATCTCAGCAAAGATGACCTGACTTCACCTGAGCGCCGAAGCGCTGCTGCGCGTCTGATTCAACGACATTTCCGGTAGGCCACACAGTGACCAAGAGACTTGTTTTGGTTGGTGGCGGTCACGCCCACCTGTCGGTCCTTCGTGCACTGGCGGACAAACGGCCTGCAGGGCTGGATGTTGTCCTGATCACGCCTTCAAAATACCAGAACTATTCAGGCATGTTGCCTGGCTGGGTTGCGGGACATTACACACAGGCCCAGTGTCGTGTTGACCTCGATCCATTGGTTCAGGCAGCCGGTGCCCGTCTGATACTCGACCAAATCGTCGGCATGGACGCTGCGAGGCGCTGTGTTGGATTTGCCCATGGTCCGCACGTTGAATATGACTTGCTGTCGCTCGATGTTGGCAGCGAAACCGATACCTCCTGGCTGGAAACCCTTGGGGACAAGCTGTTGCCAGTGAAACCATTGGACTACTTCTTTGCCAGTTGGCCGCGTATTTTGGCGGCAGCCAAGGCGAAGAAGAACTACAAATTGGTGGTGGTCGGCGGTGGCGCGGCAGGGGTCGAGATGGCGCTTGCCGCACAACAGGCCTTTACACGTGCTGGCGTTGATGGGCATGTTGACCTGGTCGCTTCCGAGTCCGGATTGCTGCCCGGACACGCTAAGGCGGTTCAAGCTCGGGTGCAACGGTTTGCCGAACACGCCGGATTGGGCTTGCATTTTGCACGCGGCGTGGGCTCAGAAGACGGCGTTTTATTGGCTGATGGCCACCTTGTGCCAGCCAATCAGGTAATTGCCGCGACGGGCGCACGCCCCGCCGTTTGGCTGGGACTGTCCAAGCTGGGGCTGGATGAGCGTGGCTACATCCTGGTGGACAAGTATCACCGCAGTGTGTCACACCCGAATGTTTTTGCTGCAGGCGATGTCTGCGCCCGCCTTGACGCAGTCATGTCACGCTCCGGGGTGCACGCCGTGCATGCAGGCCCCGTATTGGCTGAAAACCTGATGGCAATCGTCAATGGAGGATCCCTGCGGCCGTACAGCCCTAAGCGACGCTCCTTGTATCTCTTGTCTTGTGGTCCTCGATACGCGGTAGCGTCCTGGGGGCGGTGGTCGGCTGAAGGACAATGGGTGTGGCGCTGGAAGGACTGGATTGATCGCGGTTTCATCCGCCGGTTTTCTGAAAACCCTCCCAAGTTGGCGTCTCAATTGATGGAGGATACGCTATGAGTTGGTTCAAACAAGCAGGGCTTTGGCTTGGAAATGCGCAAGCTGAAGAAAAAGTTTCAGTTGAGACAACAACCCGACATCTGCTGGCAAGCCTACTCACCATGGCTTGGTTTGTTGAGGCCCGAGACCCCTATACCGGCGGCCATCTCTGGCGCGTGTCACGCTATGCGAGGTTACTGGCAGAGCAGGCCAAGTTCAGTGAGGCCGAGGCCGCTCGCGTGGGCCTGGGTGGTTTTCTGCACGACTTGGGCAAGATTGGCATACCCGATGCAATTTTGCGTAAGACCGATCGCCTGACGGATTTGGAATACGAGGTCATCAAAACTCACCCGAATATGGGCACACGCATGCTGGCCGGACATCCGCTGGCAGTATTGGTGAAGGACGCGATCGGGCTGCACCATGAGCGTCCCGATGGAAAGGGCTACCCGGTGCGCCTGAGCGGTGAATCGATTCCAGAAGTGGCCAGAATTGTGGGCGTATGCGATGCCTTTGATGCCATGACCAGCCACCGCCCCTACCGCCAGGGCATGCATCGCGACAAAGCGCTTGGCATTCTTAGCGCCGAGAAAGGCACGCAATTCGATGCCCACTTTGCCGACATCTTTGTCACCATGGGGCAAGCCGGTCAGCTTGACCATCTCCTGGGGCACAGTGACGATGGCATCCCGCTGCAGAATTGCCCCATGTGCGGCCCGACTTTGGTGCTGCGTAAAAACAGCAAAGCGGGAGAAAAAATATATTGCCGCAACTGTACTGGCGAGTTCGAGATCAAAGAAGGTGATCAATGTCTGGTCGCCACCCCGACGGGGCATCAAGGTCGCCCCGCCGATCTTGAACCGGAATTGGATGACGAATTGATTCAAAGAACCGTCATTGCCAGTGTGGATGCCATGCCCGCTATGGCGCTATTGGCAACTTCATCCTCTTACCAGTCGAGCCATTGATGCGAACACTCTTTCAAGCCGCCTGCTCTGGCAAGATTGTCAAAAATTCACTGCGCATCGCTTTGGTAGTGGGCAGTATTTTGAACCTGGTTAACCAAGGTGGTGCCATCATGGCGGGCACGGGCATTTCGTGGATTCATGTGGCGTTGAATTATTTTGTGCCCTACTGCGTCGCAAGTTACAGCGCAGCCAAAAACGAATTGACACCGCGAGGAAATCAATGATGGACACATCGGCAATTGAAGGTATGGGCTTGGATGTGTCTGACGCATCGATTCTGTCTGACACGGCATTTTTGAATGACTTGCGCCGTCAGATGGTGAAGTTTGCGACGCTGCAACTCTCCAATAGCCACGCGGCAGAAGATGCTGTGCAAGAGGCGCTCATCGGTGCGCTCAAAAATGCCAAGTCTTTTGCCGGTAGAGCGGCGTTGAAAACCTGGGTTTTCGCCATCCTGCGTAACAAGATTGCGGATACCTTGCGGCAAAAGCAACGCATGGTGGATGCCAGTAGCTTGATGCGGGAAGATGAGGAAGGCGAAGACTTTTCTGAGTTGTTTGATCAAAAAGGCTTTTGGCAAGCAGATGAAAAACCCGCCACCTGGGGCAACCCACAAAGTGCGCTGCACCAGAACCAGTTCTGGAAAGTATTTGAGGCGTGCCTGGAAGGCTTGCCTGGCAACCAGGCCAGGGTATTCATGATGAAGGAATTTGTCGAGCTCGACGCTGCTGAGATTTGCACGGCAGTCGGAATTACCACTACCAACCTGAATGTGATGATGCACCGCTCTCGACTGCGCCTGCGCGAGTGCCTGGAAAACACATGGTTCCTGAAGGGAGAACACGCATGATGAACTGTCAGCAAGCTACCAAACTGATATCCGAATCGCAGGAACGATCCCTGTCGTTGCCGGAAAAAATGAGTTTGAAGGTACACGTGATGATGTGCTCTGGCTGCAAGAACTTCAGTTTGCAGGTGCCGTTTCTCAGCAAGGCCATGAAAGCCCAACGCCAGTTGGGACGACGAAGAAGTCAAGAAATAAGCGCAGGCCTATGATGGCTTCGCGCAAGTGTCACCCATACTTCATGGCGGAAAACTGGTCTCAGCAAGTCTGCCGAGGGTCGGTCTGACTATATTTTGAACACTTGATGTTGAAAATTTACCACCCCTACCAACGCAAAAGCCTGGGGCCAAGTAACCAGCCGGCAAGAACTGGGATGGATATCCCAACCATGTACCAAATCGCCACAAACGGCGCTTCCATTTCCTGACAATGCAGGGCATAAGCTGCTGCACCAACCGAACCAGCAAAAAGTCCAGATACAGCACCGGCCACATCAAGCCGCACAGGTGCCAGTTGCCGGATCGCCCATAGAGTGGTGATTAGCGCAGGCACGGCGACAAACGCAATGTCCAATGAACAGCGTGTCCAAGTTGCACCAAGGACAAGTCCCCATCTGGCTTGTGGAGCCGACATCGCAAGGGACAGCCCGGCCACGACCCACGCCATGGCAAACGGAATCCAGAGAGCCTTGCCCCAAAGGCCTGGGGAACGGCCTGGATAGGCAACGCGAAAGAGCATGCCAGCTGAAAGCATCAGCAACATTGACGGGAATGCCTGTTTTAACCAAAACGCTGGCAATTGCACGGCATGCCCAATATCCGATCTGATGCCATAGAACATAAGCATCGCCGTTAAACCCAGCAGGGCACCAAGCCCCAGAGAAGCAAGCAATTGACCTTGACCTTTGCCGTAAGCTGGGCCTTTAGCGTCCATTGACAGCAAGGTCACCAATTCGTTTGTATTCACGTCTTTCTCCTAACTAATTGCGACAACGCTTTCAAACCACGATGTACCCCGACCTTGACAGCCGATTCAGACAATCCCGTCTTGCGGGCAGTCTCGGCGACGGATAAACCATCGATCTTCATGTGCATGATGGGCAAGCGCTGTTTGTCAGGCAAATCTTGCAGTAAACCATCCAAATCACGCTGTGCATCGTTTGCATCTCTATCGGCGGTCGTGAAAATGTCCATGTCATCTTCCATCGGCACATTCACGTGAGCCCGACTACCCTGTGCGCGAAAAAAATCCACCAATTTGTAGCGCGCGATGGCGTACACCCAAGGGGTGAATGGTTGATCTTCACAGTAGGTGTGTCGTCTGGTATGGACGGCTAAAAGGGTTTCTTGCACTAGGTCCTCGACTTCATCTGGAGCGCCCATCAGGCGGCGTCGAAAAAATGCTCGCAAATGTGTAGCGAGTGCCATCAAAAGTTCGTGGTACGCCTGCGCGTCACCCGTCAGACCTTTTAGAAAATTGTTGCGTAGCCGATCCTCCCGGCCTTGTAGGTCGCCCTCTTTATCTTTGCTAATTCGTGGCATGGGTGCGATTGGTTACAGAGCGGACTCAATTGTTGAACTGATTTTCCCTAAGACCCTGTCGCCAGGTCGAAACTATTTTTTTCAACAATGTAACTATTCATCGGTGAAGTACGAATTACCTCGGTGTCATTGAGATTCTTTGCTCAAAACCAGTTTTGTCCATCTGATCGCAATCCATTCTTCCTTAAACCTAACCTTGAAAGAAACTCCCATGAAATTTCTTCCTTCGATAGCGCGACATCTCGCCGAGACTGCCATCCTTGCCAGTTCCCTTGTCATCGCCGGCACAG
>NZ_JAQTWL010000067.1 GCF_028689295.1 Rhodoferax sp. | reverse complement strand
GGTGACAACGTGTCGATCACGGTCAAGCTGATTGCCCCGATCGCCATGGAAGAAGGCCTGCGCTTTGCCATCCGTGAAGGCGGTCGTACTGTCGGCGCCGGTGTCGTGGCCAAGGTGATTGCGTAAGGAACTACTATGGCAACCAAACAAAAAATCCGCATTCGCCTGAAGGCGTTCGACTATAAATTGATCGACCAATCTGCCGCAGAAATCGTCGATACCGCCAAGCGCACCGGTGCGATTGTCAAGGGCCCCGTGCCTTTGCCAACTCGCATGAAGCGTTTTGACATTCTGCGTTCACCGCACGTCAACAAAACCAGCCGCGACCAGTTTGAAATTCGCACGCACCAACGTCTGATGGACATCGTCGACCCGACCGATAAAACGGTAGATGCCTTGATGAAGCTCGATTTGCCTGCTGGCGTTGACGTCGAAATCAAGTTGCAGTAAAAAAATGTGGCAGTCAATACCTTCACAGGATGTTGGTTGCTTCTTTTGAGTCCGGTTGTGACTTGCCAGCTTGGCAAGTTGCGCTATACTCGCAGGCTCTGCTGTTATGTCAGTCATGGCGGCAGAGTTTTATTAACAGTCTTTCACACAAAAACGTGTGCAGCCAATTGAAGTTGCACCGGTGAAAGTTACGGAGAAAACAATGAGTCTTAGCAATCACTTAGGGTTGCTGGGGCGCAAAGTTGGCATGATGCGTTTGTTCACGGACGATGGGGCTTCAATCCCGGTGACCGTGGTCGATGTATCAAACAACCGCGTGACCCAGGTCAAAACCCAAGAGAATGACGGCTATGTCGCTTTGCAAGTGACATTTGGTGCGCGTAAAGCTTCGCGCGTCAACAAGCCGGCCGCTGGCCACCTCGCCAAGGCGGGGGTTGAAGCCGGTGAAATTATGCGTGAATTCCGCGTCCCCGCGGACATTGCTTCCCAATACCAGGCGGGTACTACGGTGCCTGTGGCGGCGGTCTTTGCAGCCGGTCAAAAAGTGGACGTGCAAGGCACGACCATTGGTAAGGGTTTCGCTGGCACCATCAAGCGTCACCATATGAAATCTCAGCGTGCGTCGCACGGCAACAGCCGTTCGCACAATGTGCCGGGCTCCATTGGTATGGCGCAAGATCCGGGACGTGTGTTTCCGGGCAAGCGCATGACCGGTCACCTCGGTGACGATCTGGTCACCACGCAAAACCTCGATGTGATTCGCATCGACGAAGCGCGTCAACTGCTGATGATCAAGGGAGCGATCCCCGGTTCGGCTGGTGGCTTTGTCACTGTGCGTCCCGCCGTCAAATCCCAACCCGCCCAAGCGAAAGGAGCGAACTGATGCAGCTCGAACTCCTGAATGATCAAGGCCAGGTAGCTTCCAAGCTCGATGTGCCTGAAACCGTTTTTGGGCGCGCCTATAACGAAGATCTGGTTCACCAGGTTGTCGTCGCCTTTCAGGCTAACGCCCGTCAAGGCACGCGCGCTCAAAAAGACCGCGAACAAGTGCGCCACTCGACCAAGAAGCCCTTTAAGCAAAAGGGCACGGGTCGCGCGCGTGCAGGTATGACGTCGTCGCCTCTGTGGCGTGGGGGTGGTCGGATTTTCCCGAACATGCCTGATGAAAATTTCGCGCAAAAAATCAACAAGAAGATGTACCGCGCCGGCATGGCCTCCATCTTCTCTCAGTTGGCTCGCGAAGGCCGTCTGGCTGTGGTGGATTCACTCACAGTCGACTCCCCCAAGACCAAGGCATTGGCTTCCAAGTTCAAGGCCATGAATCTTGACTCGGTGCTGGTGATTGCAGACGAGGTTGATGAAAATCTGTACCTTGCATCCCGCAACCTGGTGAATATCTTGGTGGTTGAGCCCCGCTATGCTGACCCCGTGTCGCTGGTCCACTACCGCAAGGTGTTGGTCACAAAGGCTGCCATGGGCAAACTCCAGGAGATGTTCGCATGAGCCACGGTTCCCAAAATCTCAAATTCGACGAAGGTCGTCTGATGCAGGTGCTGGTTGCTCCGATCGTGTCTGAAAAGGCAACGATGGCAGCCGAAAAAAGCAATGCCGTGACCTTCAAGGTGCTGCAGGACGCAACCAAGCCCGAAATCAAGGCGGCTGTTGAATTGATGTTCAAAGTTGAAGTCAAGGGCGTTTCTGTGGTCAATACCAAAGGCAAGACCAAGCGTTTTGGCAAGTCGGTCGGGCGCCGTGACAACGTGCGCAAGGCTTACGTCATGCTCAAACCGGGTCAAGAGTTGAACCTTGGTGGGGAGGCTGCTTAATCATGGCTGTTATCAAAATGAAACCAACTTCACCAGGCCGTCGCGGCATGGTGAAGATTTCGCGTGATCACCTGCACAAGGGTGAGCCCTACGCGCCGTTGCTGGAACCTCAGTTTCAACAGGCGGGCCGCAACAACAACGGCCACATCACGACCCGGCACAAGGGTGGTGGTCACAAGCATCACTACCGTGTTGTCGATTTTCTTCGTAACAAGGACGGCATTGCTGCCAAGGTCGAGCGTATTGAATACGACCCCAACCGTTCTGCGCACATCGCCCTGGTGTGTTATGCCGACGGAGAGCGTCACTACATCATTGCGCCACGCGGTCTTGAGGTAGGTAGTTCCATCATGAGTGGATCCGAGGCGCCGATTCGTGTCGGCAACTCCTTGCCGATCCGCAATATTCCGGTGGGCTCGATCATTCACTGCATCGAATTGCAGGTTGGCAAGGGTGCTCAAGTGGTTCGCTCTGCTGGCGCCTCTGCCACGCTGCTGGCGCGCGAAGGCACCTATGCCCAAGTGCGTATGCGCTCGGGTGAAGTGCGCAAGATCCACATTGACTGCCGTGCCACTTTGGGCCAGGTTGCCAACGAAGAGCACAGCTTGCGCCGTTTGGGCAAAGCCGGTGTGAAGCGCTGGATGGGTATTCGTCCGACCGTTCGCGGTGTGGTCATGAATCCTGTGGATCACCCACATGGTGGTGGCGAGGGTAAGACCGGCGAAGGCCGTCACCCAGTCGATCCTTGGGGTAATCTGACCAAGGGTTACCGTACCCGTAACAACAAGCGCACGCAGGTCATGATCGTGTCGCGTCGCAAGAAGTAAGGGGTAGGTAAA
>NZ_JAQTWL010000066.1 GCF_028689295.1 Rhodoferax sp. | reverse complement strand
GGGCACCCCTGGGTCTTCAATACCCACCCAAATGGCGCCGGGCAGGCCCACATCGGATGCGGCAACGGTGCCACGGATCGACACTGATGCAGGGGCGGGGTCATACGCCGTGCCAGCGCAAAAGACGTTGCCGCCGACGGTTTGCGCCATTGCGGCGATGCCGTGGGTCAGCAGCAAAAAGAAAGTGGAATTTTTCAGCATGGGACGGCATTCCTTTCAGGAAGGCCAGTCCAGCATCAAAACTTTGGGGTAAAGGTGGTGAACCCCCGCTGGACTGGCTTTACCCATACCGCGAAGGCGCAAATGCAATGCTTGGACGATCTTCCGATCCCATCGAAAACGTCCCTCAATTCGAAGACTTTCAATGGCCGGTTAACCAGGTCACTCATACCTGCCAGGTCCTGCGTTGCTGTCCGAAAGATTTCGAACTGCCGGTCCAAGACGAGAGCGAGGTTCGGTTACATGACTTATCGGTCGGGTTGCTCCAACGCAGTCAATCGGGCGTGCGCCGAAAAGTTGGCAATGTGCCGACGATTTCAGTGCCCGGACTCGCTGCTTATGCAGAGATGTGCATAAAGACACTAAGCTGACTTTCGTAACCGGCAGCACCGGGTTGGGTGATGTTCGATGGCGACGTTCTGTGATCGACCGCTGAAGGTCGGGTACCTAAATCCGCATCTATGAAATGATGGTCACAAAGCAGCCATTCGACTTCTCCGGTGTTGCACAGCAACAAATTCAGTGGTCTGACCTGCATCCTGCGACCGGTTCACAAAGACGCTTCTCGGTCGGATAATAGGGCAACGAATTGATGCCACCCAACCAATGATCACCCCATTCGAACCTTTGACAGAAATTGAGTTGCAGGAACTCGATCAATTCCTGCTCTTTGAGGTGCAGTCTGATGAATCCATGACCTCGGATACCCTTGATGGGTATTTGCATGCCATCGCTATTGGCCCTACGTCACTGATGCCTCAACAATGGATGCCAGGCATTTGGGGCGAAGGGGACAGCATGATGCCACCGGTCAAAAGCATTGAGCAACTTAACCGCGTCCTGAGCCTGATCATGCGTCACTTCAACAGCATCATTGCTGCAGTGGAGCAACTACCACGCGAGATATACCCCATCTGGTGCACCAGTGAGTATCGCGGGAAAGAATACGATGACGCTGAAGGATGGGCCTACGGTTTCACGGAAGGTATGAAACTGTGCCGGAAAGATTGGGAACCCCTTTTGAAAACCCCTCAAGGGCAAGCCTGGTACCGGCCAATCGGATTGCTGGGTGAAGACGACTTCTCGCCTGAGCAGGATAAGCTGACAAAAACACCAGCCCAGCGCGGCAAGCTGGCACTGCAAATTCCCGAGGCGGTTGTGGCCATGTATGAATATTGGCTGCCATACAGGCGCGCTGTCTATGAGCGACAGGTTGCCAAGTCTATGCAGGGCAAAGTGGGACGCAACGAGCCTTGCCCGTGTGGCAGTGGCAAAAAGTACAAGGTTTGCTGTGGTGCAGCTTCAGTTCTACATTGAGTCCTGAAATTGGACTGTCCAGCAGAAGATTTCTGATTCCCAATGATGGTGGTGTCATCTATCGGATGTCGAACAAGCGTTTTGACCACATGATGCGCCATCCAGAAGACGAGTTTCTGCTTCGCTTTAATGTGCTCAAAATCAGCGGTAGGTCGGCAAGATGATCGAGCGGTTGACCATGACGTTGAACGCCATGCCAGGACGAATTTGCAGGGTTGGTGAAATGTTCAGATTCTTTTGCAAAATCTTTGAGCTGACATCACTCAAGGAATTCATGGCAGCGGCAGAGGCTTGAGCCGAGCCGGACGGCGTGTTGAACGCACCCTGGTTTTGTGGTTGCGACTGTTGGGCAGCAACCCCCAAAAACGACACCAACAAAGCCGATGACCAGGTTTTCCAGAAGTGGTTATCCACCTGATCTTTAATGCCGGATTGACCCTGACCATCAGCTGCTGACATGCCGCGCAAGGAAATTCGCGAACCGTTCGGCAAAATCAGTTCATCCCAAGCCGCCAGCACCCGCGATTGACCATAAGCAACATCAGCCGAGTACCTGCCAATCAGGCGCGAGCCTTGCGGAATCACCACAGCGTCAGGTTCGCTGGTGGCATAAACAGTTTGGCGGGTCTGTGCAACGATGGTGCCTGGCAGATCCGAATTGATGCCAGACAGCATGACCGCAGGAATGACCGAGCCCGCCGTCAATTCAAACTCTCCCATTTGAGCTTTGAGTAATTCCGGCAGGTAGCCATTGTCAGCCGCTTCCTTCATGAACGCCCGGTTGCGCGCTTGGGCCACCACCGCAGGGTCCTGACCAACAGGGCTGCCCGCGGCCGGAGTGGCAGGCAAATAGCCTGAATTGTTACTTGTACCCGCCACTCCCGAGGGTGAATTCACCATGCGCATGGTCTCGCCAGTGGCAGATGCGCGCGCATTCACAGCGCGCCCATTGGCTGCTGACAGCCTTTGATCCAGACCACCCACCGGGCGCTCATCCTCAGCACCCACGCCCAAGATGCCCCCTGCAGTCGATTTGGCAGCCAGCGCGGAGCCACCCTTGCCGATGTCGGATGTTTCGGCCGAATCAGAAGCCATGATGAGACCCTGGAGTCGCTCGTACTTTCGTTTTTGCAGCCACAACCGGTGTGCCTCAGCGGGTGTCGGCGGTGATGCACCGCCACTGGCCGTTTGAGTTCCACCAGAAATGCCATTTTGAGCTGACGAGCGGGTTGTTAGCGGCCCTGTTTGTTGACCATCAGGCGTTTGAAAAGTTGGTTGACTCCTGACGGCAACGGCTCGCCGCTTGAGGTCATCAGCGTTTTCCTTGTACGGAGCCGCTTGACCCGGTGCATCACTGGCCGTCAACTGCTTTTTTGAGTCAGCATGATCACCACTTTTGCCGCTGATCATCACACCGATCAAAATAGCCGATGCCACCGTCGAGGCGCCACCCAAAAGTAAAAATTGCCCTTTTTTGGAGAGTCGCTTTGTACCCGGTGGCGGCGTATGAATTTCCAGCGGCTGACCAGGGCCATCAATGGCCGCAACATCAAGGTCCGCCTGAGCGTCCATCGGATCGTCAGTCGGAGATTTCTTGCCCAGTCTGAAGATCATTTGGCACCCCAGTTGAACAAACTGTTCTGCCCTGATTTTTCGCATTGAATAGTTTGGGCGCTGGTA
>NZ_JAQTWL010000065.1 GCF_028689295.1 Rhodoferax sp. | reverse complement strand
AGACGGTGCCGACATCCGGAAGGAATACTACGTTTCCATCGTGACGGACCGTGCCACACAAAAGCTGGCCTTCATTGCCTCCAGCGAAGGCGGCATGGACATCGAGGAAGTGGCGCACTCCACCCCCGAAAAGATCATCACCGAGTTCATCGATCCGCTGACCGGTCTGGGCGCGGAACAAGCCAAGAAGATTGCAGACGCCATTGGCATGCCTGCTGGCTCGACGGCACAGGCCGTGGACATCTTCCAGAAGCTCTACAAGTGCTACATGGACACCGACGCGTCCCTGGTTGAAATCAACCCGCTGAACCGCGACGGCAAGGGCAATGTGATGGCGCTGGACGCCAAGTTCAACTTTGACGCCAATGCGCTGTACCGTCATCCGGAAATCGTGGCTTACCGCGATCTGGATGAAGAAGATCCGGCCGAAGTCGAAGCCAGCAAGTTTGACCTGGCCTACATCAGCCTGGACGGCAACATTGGCTGCCTGGTGAACGGCGCCGGCCTGGCCATGGCCACCATGGACACCATCAAGCTGTTTGGCGCAGAGCCAGCCAATTTCCTGGACGTGGGCGGCGGTGCCACCCCTGAGAAGGTCACCGAAGCCTTCAAGATCATGCTGAAAAACACCAAGGTTGAGGCCATTCTGGTCAACATCTTTGGTGGCATCATGAAGTGCGACACCATTGCCACCGGCGTGATCACCGCTTGCAAGGCCACCAACCTGAACGTGCCATTGGTCGTGCGCATGAAGGGCACCAACGAAGAGCTGGGCAAGAAGATGCTGAAAGACAGCGGTCTGCCGATCATTTCCGTGGACACCATGGCAGAGGCTGCACAAGCCGCTGTCAAGGCAGTAGCCAAGTAATTTGCCGGACAGAACAGCGCCGCGCGTCGTTCTGTCCCCTACTGATTAGGAAAAAACATGTCGATCTACATCAATAAAGACACCAGGGTCATCACCCAAGGTATTACCGGCAAAACTGGCCAGTTCCACACTGAAAAATGCCAGGAATACGCCAACGGCAAAGCATGTTTTGCTGCCGGCGTGAACCCCAAGAAGGCTGGCGAATCCATTTTTGGCATCCCCATTTTTGCCTCGGTCAAGGAAGCCGCGAAGGAAACCGGCTCCACCGTGTCGGTGATTTATGTGCCACCTCCAGGTGCAGCAGCTGCGATCTGGGAAGCGGTTGAGGCCGATCTGGATCTCGCGATCTGTATCACTGAAGGCATTCCGGTCCGTGACATGCTGGAACTGCGCAACAAAATGCGCGCCAAGGAAGCTGCTGGCGGCAAGAAAACCTTGTTGCTGGGCCCCAACTGCCCTGGTCTGATCACGCCTGACGAGATCAAGATCGGCATCATGCCGGGTCACATTCACCGCAAGGGCCGCATTGGTGTGGTCAGCCGCTCAGGCACGTTGACCTACGAAGCGGTGGCACAGTTGACCGAAATCGGCCTGGGCCAGTCCAGTGCCGTCGGTATTGGTGGTGATCCGATCAATGGCTTGAAACACATCGACGTGATGCAGGCTTTCAATGACGATCCAGACACCGACGCTGTCATCATGATCGGCGAAATTGGTGGCCCGGACGAGGCCGAAGCCGCCCGCTGGTGCAAGCTCAACATGAAGAAACCCATCGTGGGTTTCATCGCCGGTGTGACCGCCCCGGCCGGCAAACGCATGGGCCACGCCGGTGCCTTGATTTCTGGTGGTGCTGACACGGCCGAAGCCAAGCTGGCCGTGATGGAAGAGTGTGGCTTCAAGGTCACACGCAACCCGTCAGAGATGGCCAAGCTGCTGAAAGAAATGCTATGAAAGTCCTGGTCGCAGTCAAACGCGTGGTGGACTACAACGTGAAGATCCGCGTCAAGTCGGACCACACCGGTGTAGATCTTGCCAACGTCAAAATGAGCATGAACCCGTTTGACGAAATCGCCATCGAAGAAGCCGTGCGCCTGAAAGAAAAAGGCGTCGCCACCGAGATCATCGCTGTCTCCTGCGGTGTCACCCAATGCCAGGAAACCCTGCGGACCGCCATGGCCATCGGTGCTGACCGTGCCATCCTGGTTGAAACGGCTGAAGAGTTGCAACCCCTTGCTGTCGCAAAACTCCTCAAAGCCCTGATCGACAAGGAACAACCCGGTCTCATCATCCTGGGCAAGCAAGCCATCGACGACGACTGCAACCAGACCGGCCAGATGCTCGCCGCCCTGGCCAACCTGCCGCAAGCCACCTTTGCCAGCAAAGTCGACATCGCAGACGGCAAAGCCACGGTCACCCGCGAAGTCGATGGCGGATCGGAAACACTCGCACTCACCCTGCCAGCCGTCATCACCACTGACCTGCGCCTCAACGAGCCACGCTACGTGACCCTGCCCAACATCATGAAGGCCAAGAAAAAGCCCATGGACATCCTCAAACCCGAAGACCTCGGGGTGGACGTGAGCCCACGCATCAAGACCCTCAAAGTCACCGAGCCACCCAAACGCAGCGCCGGCATCATGGTGCCCGACGTTGCCACCCTGGTGGCCAAACTCAAGAACGAAGCCAAGGTGATCTAAATGACAATATTAGTAATTGCTGAGCACGACAACACCAGCCTTAAAGGCGCCACATTAAACGTCGTCATGGCGGCGGCACAAACCAGCATGTTCACCGACGGGCTGGTGCACGTCCTGGTCATGGGCCACAACGCCGAGCCGGTCGTGTTGGCCGCCGCACAGATCACCGGCGTCGCCAAAGTCATCTATGCCGACGACGCCCAGTTTGCCCATGGCTTGGCCGAGAATGTGGCTACCCAGGTGCTGACCATCGCTGGTCAATACTCTCATATCTTGTTTGCCTCGACCGCCAGCGGCAAAAACGTGGCCCCGCGCGTGGCCGCCAAGCTCAACGTTGGTCAGATTTCGGATGTCACCAAGATTGAAGATATTGACACCTTTGAGCGCCCGATCTATGCCGGCAACGCGATTGCCACTGTACAAAGCTTGGATGCAATCAAGGTCATTACGGTTCGTACCACCGGCTTTGACCCGGCCGTCGCATCTGGAGGCGCCGCCACCGTGGAAAGGGTTGCTGCTGTCGCCGCCAGTGTGAACACTACCTTTGTCGGCAGCGAAATCGCCAGGAACGACCGCCCCGAACTGACCGCCGCCAAGATCATCGTCTCCGGTGGCCGGGCTCTCGGTTCCAATGAAAAATTCATGGAAGTCATGACCCCGCTGGCCGACAAACTCGGTGC
>NZ_JAQTWL010000064.1 GCF_028689295.1 Rhodoferax sp. | reverse complement strand
CCTGGATACGGGTCATGGCTCGGATGTAGGGCGTTGCGTCGGCATGGTTCGACAGGCTTTTCAGCGGCAACAGGTAATCTTCGCGATAGACCGTCGGCACGATGATGCGTGACCGGCCTGCCGCGCTCAGCACGCAGTTCATAGCAAGTCGCGCCGTTCTTCCGTTACCGTCTTTGAAGGGGTGAACCTCGGAGATCACGAACATGGTCATCAGTGCGCGAGCGAGGGGGTCCTCCAGCGCGCGAATCCGCTCGAAGCCCTCACGAAGCGTGCCCTGAACGAACTCGTGTGACACAAATAGCGTCGACCCTGCCTGGTTGTTTTGGTTTTTCCACTCCCCAGGGTTTTTGTCCAGTCGGGACTGCATGACCAGCGCGTTGACGTTTTTTAGCCAGCCCAGGAAGTCGTCAGCCGTGCTGGCCGGCTGGTCGCGCCAGGGGGCTCGCATTGCAGACTGGAAGGTTCCCAGAATGTCGTGGGAGTCTTCTGTTCGGTTCGGGATGAGCTTGCCTTCAAACACAATTTCCTCGGCCTCGCTGACCAGGAAGGTGGTGCCCTCAATGTAGTTCGAGAAGTACGACTCGAAGAACGCGAAGTTCTCGCGTGATACCCCCGCTTCCGCGGTGGAGGCCACCTCCGGCAAAGCCTCCATTCGCAGGCGGCTGAACAGTGTGTCGAAAAGGGCAAGACGGTTTGGATCATAGGGGCGTCCGGCGGCGCGGGCAATCGCTTGTTTGCTGTGCAGCTTTTTGCTCTCGTGGGTCCCCAACATGGCGCCCATGATGCCATCCAGGCGCTTGAACTCTTTTTCCCGGCCCAATTTTTCCGCCAGCGTGCGGCAGGTATCCCGGAGTTGATTGAATCGGTACTCCCCACGAATTGAAAGAACCTTGTCGAGCTCCGACTCAAGCACTTCCTGAGAAAGAGTTCGCTCACCTACACCGCGGCCAATTGCCAGGTTTTCCAACAACCAGCGAGATTGACTGGCCAGGAAAAAGCCCTTGTAGGGCGTGTCACCCTCAACTGCGCCTGGTCCTGGGATAAGCTTGATGGCGAGGCCCGGCAACTCCAGGGTTCGCGGCCGATCACCGCGCGTCACATAAATACGGCCCTCGACAGGCTTTGCGTCATACCCGCTGCGGTAGCTGAGAACTCCGTCAGGCAACAGATGGCTCACAATACTCGCCCAATGACGGAGTACGACCGATTCAGGGGGGCTGGCCAGGTTGCTCGTATAGATACCCTGGTACAGCTTCAACAGTAACCCGTCACTGGCTAGCCGAATGACCTTGCGGTCTGCAGCGGGGTCGCCTTTACCCGTGAACAGAAGCTCAGGCTGAGAAACGTCGGATTTTTGTTTGATTGCCATGTCGATCACTTAATATTTGTCTGATATTTGTATTATTGTGACACTTTTTGTCGGAAAAGTGTTTTATTCTGCAAAATAAGACTTGTCGGATTTTGTGCTGATTCGTCGGGCGCAGAGGGTAGATATGTCTGAAACCTGCAGGATTACAGCCTGTCTTGTCGGATTTATGGCTAATCAAGGAATCTTCCGAACCTGCTTCAGCCAGGCTCACCGCTCGAATTCTGGTTCTTTGGCAAGCTGATTTACGTTCGTCGACAAAAAGATGTCGGGTCGCGCTTTTTCAACATCAGCAGCCGGTGCAGCGCTGGCAATGTAGTCGCGAACGGCCTGGGAGCCACCTTGGCCGAGCAGGTCTCGCGCATCAGTGCCAACTTGACTTGCCGCAGGAGGCACGGCCAAAGCGAACCCCGTCACCTTGGCCGCTTCCAACGCCCTCGGGATGGCGTTTGACTTCAGTCTTCCAGCCGCGTCACGGCCGATGTCGTGGTCAGTCGCGATCACGACACCCGGAAATGAATCGAAAAGGCCGGCATTCTTGACCCATTTGGCGACTGCCATCACATTGTTTGACGACAAGGCGCAAAGCGTGTTGCCTGCACCGCTTTGTTGAATCGCAAGTCCTGTTGCCACTCCTTCACAGATCACCAGCGACTTCGTTTTGTCAGCGACTGCCAGCCATGCCTGTAGCGAAGCCAGCGAATCGCCAGTCATTGCTCTCATTAACGAATCAGGCGCAGGGAAAGGCACAAAGGCGCCAACTGTCCGAGAACCTTTGGCCATGAACTTGTCGGTGCCGAACGTAACCTTGGGCATCAGGTGTTGCACCCCGCACAGCTCCACCGTGTCTCGCCTGCCCATCGGATCAGGGCGAAACATGGGAACCATCATCGTACCGGCATATCTATGATGCCTGGGATACACCCGCAAATCCGAGCCATCCAAAGTGGCATTACCTTTGACAAGGTGCCTATGATCAGCGGGCGGGATTTCAGCAGCCATCCATGAATTGATGGTGTCTCGATTCAAGTCCAGATCGACCGGATTAAATTCAGACGCTTTCACCGGGCGCGGTAAAGCAGGTGAAGACCGGGGTGGTGCAAGATCGCCATCCAGCCCCAAATCGCGTCCCGTGACAAACATGGTTTTCTTGCCATCACTGGTTGGCCTGCCTTCCCGCCATGGTGCAGGGAGATCGATGTCGCCACGAAACGAAAAAGCGGTTGCCAGGCCGTCGTTCGACACCAGCAGCTTGTAGACTGGTTTTTGATCCGGGCCATCGCAGTAACGTCCGTGCAAGCGCGACGGAATCAGACCAGCCGCCTGCAAGGATGCATCAGCCGCTCGCCATACCTTTTCGGGGTCATACGAGCGCAGTTGCCCTGGTATAGACGAAAATTTGGGTACTTTGTTCAGTGCCGTCAGTTCTTGGTGCACGGTCAGCTGGTCGACATGCGCCCGGAGCGCCGGGGTCGATTTGTCTCCAAGAGGGATGTCGCCTGCGGCAAGCCAAGGCTCACCCGCTGCGAGTCCTTTTTCTGCGTAACGATGCCATATTTTCAAAGTACCGTCCCGTGCCAGGGACAGTCGGCCACCGGGCGTTCGACTGGTTTCACCGGGCAGACGAAATTCGACCAAATGGTCTTTGACTTTGTGGATGTCGCAGCCTCTGGCAACGAGGTAGTTCTCAATCTTTTGCAATGAATCCATAGTGATTCTTCAAGAATCGAGCCCCATGCGCAAGCCTGGCGCGTGACCCAGGTGACCATCACTCACCCAATGCGGCTTCCTGCGATCCGCAGCGTATTGCAAACGCTTTGAAAAACTGTTGAGCTTGTCTGCCACGCCACTTGGTTCTTGCTTGTAGTCAGCCTCAAATCGTTGTTGG